>CAZCVE010000004.1:175865-259342 GCA_964502175.1 uncultured Sandaracinaceae bacterium | reverse complement strand
GCGCCGGTGGCGGCTACGACCGCGGGCACGGCGGCGGTGGCGGCTACGACCGTGGCGGCGGCGGCCGCGGGCACGGCGGCGCGGGCTGGGATCGCGGCGGGCGCCGTCACTGATCGCCTTCACGCGGTGCCGCGAAGGGCCCGGCGCTCGACCTCGTGTCGGGGGCCGGGCCCTCTCGCGTTCAGATCGCCACTGCCGACCTCGGCCTTGCGACTCCGAGCCTGGTCTCCTACCGTCGCCTCGTGACCGTCAGGCCACGGATGCGTCTGACCTTTCGCGTCAGTCTCGTGATCGCGATTCCCCTCCTGGTCGTGGTGACTGGCGGCTCGATCGCGGCTCGGACCCTGAGCTCCACGCTCGAGAGCACCGAGGCCCTCGCCGACTCGCTGTTCCGGGAGGTCACACACGAGACCGCCGATCGTGCGGCCGGCCAGATGCGAGGGCTCGCGCGGATCCTGGCGATCGTGGCGAGCTCGATCGCGAGTGACCCCGACGCGCTCGAGACGGACGTGCTCGTGCCTCGGCTCGCGGCCGTCGTCGAGACCGTGCCCGAGGTCGCGCGCGCTTCCTTCATCGGTGTGGACGGTCACTACGTGTCGCTTCATCGAAGCGCCGGCCATCCATCTCCACTGGTTGCGGACATCGGAGACGTCGACGCGGATGGCACGCTCCGCATCATCGAGCGCGCCGTGGGGACCGGTGGACTCGACGCCTCGGGGTCTGTCGAGGTCGCCGGGGATCCGCGTGCCACGACGTCCTTTCGCGACGCCAGCGCGACGGATGGCCGGGTCTGGGTCGCCGCGCACCGCCTCGCCGAGACCGGCGCACTCGGCATCACCTGCGCGCAGCGCGTGCGATCGAGCGACGGCGTCCTCGGCGTCTTGATGGTCGACGTGGATCTCGAATCGCTGTCTTCCTTCGTGCAGACGCTGGACCTGAGTCCGCGCTCGCGCGTGTACCTGCTGCAGGCCGACGATGCTGTCCTCGCACATCCCGGGCATCGAAACGACGGCGCGCACGGTCCCGTCGCGGAAGGACTCGGCGGACTGTCGAGCATGGACGATCCCGCGGCCCGGGCGCTCGCGTCGGAGCTCCGTACGCTCGGGAACGGCGGCGCGGGCGACGACGGGCACGACGACGGAGGGGACGCCGGCATCCGCCACCTGCACTTCGAGCACGCAGGCGAGAGCTGGCTCGCGAGTGTCTACGAGTTCTCCATCGACGAGGGCACCGCGTGGCGCGTGGTGACGCTGGCGCCGGAGCGCGACTTCCTCGGCTTCGTCGGTGAGAGCGTGCGCGTCTCGATCGCCATCACGCTCGCTGCCCTCGTCGTTGCCGTGCTGCTCGCGCTCGCGTTCGCCCACCGGGTCTCGCGACCGCTCGACGACATCGCGAGCCAGATGCAGAGCATCGGCCGCTTCGAGCTCGAACGCTCCAGCGCATCGCCCAGCGTCTTCGAAGAGATTGCCGCCATGCAGCGCGCGCTCGATGGCATGAAGAGCAGCCTCCGCAGCTTCGCCAGCTTCGTGCCTCGCGATGTCGTCCGCCGGCTCGTCGAACGTCGTGAGCAGGCGTCGCTCGGCGGCGAGCAGCTGGAGGTGACTGTGTTCTTCAGCGACGTCGCTGGGTTCACGACGCTGGGCGAGCGTGTGACCCCCACGGAGCTCGTGGGCCTCTTGGCCGGGTACCTCGAGACGATGACCGAGGAGATCGCTCGCAACGGTGGCACCGTCGACAAGTTCATCGGCGACGGCATCATGGCCTTCTGGGGTGCGCCGATGCCGGACGTCGACCATGCGACGCATGCGTGCGAGGCCGCTGTGCGCTGCCAACTCCGCCTCGATGAGCTACGTCGGGACGAACGCCACGCGTGGCTCCGCGACGCGCGCACACGCATCGGAGTCGCGACCGGGGTCGCCCTCGTCGGCAACGTCGGCACCCACACACGCATGAACTACACGGCGATGGGGGACGTCGTGAACCTCGCGGCGCGGCTCGAGGGTCTCGGCAAGAGCTACGGAAGCGAGACCCTCGTGGCCGCGGCGACCTACGAACGTGCGCGCGGCACCGTGCTCGGCCGTGCGATCGACGTCGTCGCCGTCAAGGGCAAGACGACTGGCGTCCGTGTCTACGAGATCGTGGGCTTGCTCGACGACGCTGACGATTCGACACGTCGTCTGTGCGCGCTCTCGGAGTCGGCGCTGGACGCGTACCTCGCCCGAGACTTCGTGCGGGCGATCGCGGAGTACGGGGAGATCCTCGAGTCGAGGTCACACGACGTCGCTGCGCGCACGATGCTCGCGCGCGCCCGCGCGTTTCTCGCCGCCCCCCCACCCGCCGATTGGACGGGTGTCCACACGAGCGAGGCAAAGTGAGGGCCGCGAGTTCTCCGCGCGTCAGGAACCGGTCTGGACGTGGAGCTTGGAGCCCCGCTAGGGTCTACCCCATGAGACGCATGATCAGCCTCGCGCCCATCCTCTTGACCGCCGCGTGCGGCGGCTCGCCTTCGTCCGGAGGGACGCTGGACCCCGACCAGGGCCACCCCGTGCATGGGAACCAGGGCGTCGCCCTCGCGGCGCCGACCGAGGGAACGTGCGGCGGGCTGAGTGAGCTCGCGCGCGATCACGAGCACCAGCTCCTGGCCGACCGGGTGCGGGTGACGGTAGCGGCCCACGCCGAGCGCGAGGCACTACCGCACGCGCCGACGACCGCAGCCCCATCCGAAGAGCATGCGGAGCTGATCTGGTTGACGAGCGGCGAGGCGCGAATGGCGATCATCGCCGAGGAGCTCCTGCGTCACTCCGGCGGCGAGCCCCTCGGCACATGGTTCGAGGGCACGCTCCCGCCGCAGTGGACGCCCGTCGAGCTCGCGCAGCTCGGCGCGCATGGTGTCGCCGCCGTCCCGCGTGAGTTGCATGACACGAACGGCGACGTCCACCTCCTCGAGGCGTACCTCGAGGACGACCAAGGCCTCGTTCTGCGTGTCCTCTTCGTGACCTCGTCCGAGGTCGCGCGTACGGGAGGCTGTGTCTCGTTGGCAAGCACGATCGCCGCGGGGCTGCGCCTGGGTGAGCGGCACGCCGACGACGAGCATGGCGAGCACACCCTCTTCGGTGGCGTCGCGATCGTCGTCCCCGAGCGTCACCATCTGATCATCGAGCACGGGCCGGAGTTCGAACTGTTCCGGATCGTACCCGTGCTTCCGTTCAACGTGCCGGCGGCCGAGCTGGAGATCTACGTTGGCGCGTCACCATCGGTCAGCGACCACGCGACGGCCACGCCCCGGGTGGGCACCATGTTGGGTCGCGAGGTGACCTGGTACGACTCCAACGATGGTGGCTACCAGAGCAGCGACGCGATCATCGAAGGGATCGAAGGGCGCCAGCTGCACGTACTCTATTCAGCAGACGACGCTCACGTCGGCGCGCTGCGTGAGGCGGCGGCATCGCTCCACGCAATTGCGGCGCCGCAGTGACCGCGGTCAGACGCGAGAGAGGATTCGAACCATGAAGCGCAGGATTTCGTCCATCGGCTCGTTCGCGCTCGTGTCCGTCGGTGTGCTGCTCGCCACGACGGTACTGGCGGGATGTCACCGCGGCTATGGCTTCGGTTACCGCTACGGCCGGGGCCACGGCGGTGCGGTGTACGGTGCCCCCTACGGATCGCACGGGTACGCGCCCGGCTACTACGGGGGTTACGGCGGCGGCTACCGGTCCGACTATCACGGCGGCGGCGGCGGGGTGGTCGTGAGCGGACACGGGGGCGGCTACATGGGCGGCCGCAGAGACGATCACCACTGACCGCGTCGTTCGCGCGGATCGTTGGGTCGCTGGGCGCGCCTCGTGGCGCTGGTCACGGCACGACAATCGTGATCGACCCATCGACGGCGACGACACGCGCGGTGTCGAGCAGCTCGGCGGCGGGCGCGGTGCCGTTCGCCGCGAGCACACGCGGACCCGTTGCGGGCAGCGCGCGGAGGAGCCCCTCGCGATCGAAGCGCCACTGCCCGTTCACGCGCAGACGCGGGATGTCCGCGCGTCGGCCTGCGCGACGCTCGACGGCGTAGCCGCCCGGTCGGATCGACACGCGCGCGGCGTCGGCGGGTACGGCGGCCTCGCGAACGAACGTCACCGGGATGCGTCCGGCGCTGGTCATCAACATCGTGATCGCGAGCGGCGTCCCCTCGAGCGATCGCACGACGCGCGCGACGAGATGCGACGGCACCTCGCCGTCGATGCGCAGCGCGACACGACCGGGTCGTGCGCCCGTGATCGCAGCGTTGGTCGCGAGGCCTTCGATCGGTCGCACGATCGCGGGGAGCTCGGTCGGGAGGTCGACGACCGTCGACGTCGGCCAGCTCGGCGTGCCGCTGTCGAGCACGGGTCGCCCCTCTGTCGACACGCGCGTGCGCGGCACGTAGCCGAACGCGAGGCCGGTGCGGCTCAGCGTCAGGATCGTGTCGACGTCCGCGAAGCTCGCGTCCGCGATCACGATCTCCGCGAGCCGTGCGCGCACGGCCTCGATGCGCGGACGGATCACGGCGAGCAGCGGATCACCGCGCTCGGCCGCACGAACCGCGGTCGCGATCGCTTGCATCGCGGTGATGATCCGCCGGGCCTCGTTCGCGTGCTCCGGGGTGATCTCGAGCGTCGTGTCGATCACCGGCTCGAAGCGATCGCGCACGCTCGCGCGGAGCGCAGGCAGCTCGCTCGGCGCGAGCACGAGCGCGATGGCGTCGTTGCGCGCGGAGTGCGCCGCCGGTCGGCCTTCGAGGGCAGCGAGCGTCGCGCGCGCCTCACGCGCGGCCACGGCGAGCGCACCGGCAGGCGTGCGCGCGAGCTCGGCGTCGAGCATCGCGCTCATCGCAGCGCGATCACGCGTGCCGAGCGCAGCGCCGAGGCGGTCGAGCGCGACGGTGTCGCCGAGGAGGGTCGCCGCGGTGAGCAGATCCACGGCTGCGTAGGCACGCACCGCGCGCGCCGTCGGCGCCTGTGGACCGTTCGCGTCCGCGATGCGGCGCAGCGTGTCGAGCGCGTCGTACGTCGCGGGGTTCGCGAGGTCGTAGCGAGCGAGCGACGCCTGCGCGCTCGCCAGATCGGGCGCCTGCGCGCGCGAGGCGGTCGCCGGGCCGAGCGCGACGAGCGCGGTGAGGAGGAGCACGAGCAGTGCGCGCGCGGAACCGGATGCGATCGAAGCCAACGTCATCTCCCTTGAACGGTGCTCGCGCCTACTTCTTCAGCTCGCGCTTGAGGATCTTGCCGGTCGGACCCTTCGGCAGGCTGTCCATGAACTCGACGAAGCGCGGGTACTTGTACGCCGCGAGCTTCTCCTTCGTGTACGCGATGATCTCCTCGGCGGTGACGCTCTCGTGTCCCGCCTTCTTCGCGATCACGGCCTTCACCTCTTCGCCGTGGCTCTCGTGCTTGATGCCGATCACGGCGGCCTCGGCGACCGCGGGGTGACCGTAGAGGACCTCCTCGATCTCGCGCGGGTACACGTTGAAGCCGCCGCGGATGATCATGTCCTTCTTGCGATCGACGATGAAGTAGTAGCCCTCCTCGTCGCGGTGAGCGATGTCGCCGGAGTGGAACCAGCCGTCCTTGATCGCCTCGGTCGTGGCCTCGGGCTTCTTGTAGTAGCCGCGCATCACGTTGTGGCCGCGGATCGCGATCTCGCCGGGCACCATCGGATCGACGATCGTCTTTCCCGCGTCGTCGACGAGCTTGAAGTCGACGCCCCAGATCGGGAGGCCGATCGAGCCCGCCTTCTTCGGCTTGTCGAGCTGGTTGAAGCTCGCCACGGGTGATGTCTCCGAGAGGCCATAGCCCTCGAGCACGTTGACCTTGAACTTCGCGTCGAAGGCCGACATCACCTCGACGGGCATTGCCGCGCCGCCCGACGCCGCAGCGCGCAAGCTCGACACGTCGAACTCGTTGCCGCGCGGGAAGTGCAGCATCCCGAAGTACATCGTCGGCACGCCCGCGAAGATGGTGATCTTGTGCTTCTGGATCAGGCCGAACGCGGCCTCGGCGTCGAAGCGCGGCAAGAGCACGAGCGCGCCGCCCGCGCCGAGGAGCGCGTTCTGCAGCACCGACTGACCGAAGCTGTGGAAGAGCGGCAGGGTGACGAGCGCGAGGTCCTTCTCGGTGAACTCGAGCAGCATCGTGCGCACGTAGTGCGCGTTGAAGAAGAGGTTGAAGTGCGTGAGCTCCGCGCCCTTCGGACGTCCCGTCGTGCCCGACGTGTAGAGAATGACGGCCGTGTCGTCCGGCATCGTCGCGGGCACCTCGGTCACGGGATCGGCCGAGGCCACGAGCCGCGTGAACGAGTGCGCGCCCTCGGGCGCCGACACATCCGAGCGATCGGCCTTGGCGATGATGAGGTGCTTGCAGCTCGCGACGCGCGAGACGGCCGCCTGCGCTTGCGGGGCGAACATCTCCCACGCGATGAGCGCGACCGCGTCCGAGTCCTCGAGGTGGTAGGCGATCTCGTCCGCGGTCAGCAGGACGTTGAGCGGCACGATCGGGTTCGCGGCGTAGTGCCCACCGAAGTACGCGATCGTGAAGTGCGGCACGTTCGGCAGCATCAGCGCGATGTGCTGTCCGGGCTTGATGCCGAGCCCCTTGAGCGCGCCCGCGAAGCGTCGCGAGAAGGCGTCGAGCGTCGCGTAGTCGATCGACGTGTCACCGAGGATCAGCGCGCGGTTCGTGGGGTAGCGCTTCGTGCTCTCGGCGAGGAGCGTGGCGAGGTTCAGGCTCATCGGGTCCTCCGCATGTTTCGGGAGCGCGAGGCTCGCCCGCGGCACCGTGGAGATCAATGCCAACCGTCGCGTGACGACCTCTGAGGCGTGATAAGTCGCCGCCGTGTTCGAGACCCGAGCCCACATCCCGCGCCATGCCTTCTCCGTGCGCGACGCAGCGCGCGCGGGTGACGTCTGGCGCGCCTTCCAAGAGATCGCCGTCGACGCATCCACGCACGCAGGCTGGCCGCCCAAGCGCTACCGCGACGAGGGCACCGCGTTCATCGTCCGCACGATGACGGTGCGTCACGCGCTCGAGCCGTACTACGGCGAGGCGCTCTCGGGCCGCAGCTGGATCTCGCGCATGCGGCGCGAGATGTTCTCCACGCGCGAGGTCCGCATCGCGTCGGACGAGCGCGGACCGATCGCGTCGGCGCGGCAAGAGTGGGTGCACGTGTCTGCGTCGCTCGAGCCGACGCGCGGCGGTGCGTCGCTGCTGTCCTCGTTCCCCGTCGAGCCGAGCGCGCCCTCGGACGAC
Source organism: uncultured Sandaracinaceae bacterium (assembly GCA_964502175.1). Lineage (GTDB taxonomy): Bacteria > Myxococcota_A > Polyangia > Polyangiales > Sandaracinaceae > JAFLCL01. The sequence continues at coordinate 252,065 of CAZCVE010000004.1, read as the reverse complement.
ACGCTCGCGCCCGAGCTGCCGGCGATCGCCACGCCGATCGCCGACGCGCCCGCGCAGCGCCTCGAGCTCGACGCGTGGTGGACGTGGATGGATCCGCTCGATCACGCGAACCACCCGGCCTATCTCGACTGGTGCGACGAGGCGCTCTGTCGGCGCCTCCACGCGAGCGGCGTCGCGCCCGTGGCGCTCGCGCCGGTGGCCGAGGAGGTCACCTACCGCGCAGGCGTCACCGGCGGACAGCGCGTGACCGTCGAGTCGCGGATCACCGGCACCACGAGCGAAGGGCACGTCGTGCTCGCGCACAAGATCTTCGCGGGCGACGTCCTCTCGGCGACGGCGACCACCGTGCGCCGCCTGCACGGCCACGACGATGCATCCTCGATCGTGCGCGCGATGCGCTGATCAGCGACGCGGGATGAACACGCTCGTGACGACCTCGGCGCCCGGCGTCGCGTCGAGCTGGTAGCGACCGTTCGCGACCGACGCGCGCGCGAAGCCCTCGCGATCGAGGGCGCCCACGTCGTTCTGGAACGTGCAGCGCAGCGTGCCCATCGTGGGGTCACGTCGATCGGGCGTGATCGCGACGTGCAGCTCGTGGAAGCCCATGAACGTCGTCGTTCGCGGGTACTGCGCCTTGTAGAGCGCCTCCTTCGCGGAGAAGAGCACGAGCGCCATGCGACCGCGCATCGCCGCGTCGAAGTCGGCGTCGAGCGCCGTGATCTCGTGAGGCAAGAACACGGTCTTCCACAGCTCGCGCTTGAGCTCGTCCCGGTGCTCGACGTCGACGCCGACGGTGCCGTGCTCGGCGCGTGTCATCGCGACGACGGCGACGCGGTCCGAGTGGCTGATCGAGCCCGCGATGCCGCTCGGCCAGATCGGTGCGCGATCGGCGCCGTTGAGGATCTCGACGCCGTGGTGATCGAGCTCGGCGAGCGCCGCGCGCGCGAGCTTGCGGCCGGTGGCGAACTCCTTCTTCCGCTTGTCGATCGCGCGCTCCACCGCCGCGAGCTCGGCGGCGCTGAGCTGGCTGACCGCGTGCTCGTCGATCGGCGCGGCGAGCGTGATCACCGCGTCGTGGTCGAAGAGCTGCGGAAGTCGGAGCACGCCGCTGTCTTACGGCGTCGTTCGGCCCTCGTCATCCGAGCCATACAGCTGGCGCGCGACGTCCGCCCGCGTGCGCCCGGAAGGGGAGGTGAAGAGCACACGACGCTCGAGGCCGCGTCGCACGGCGTAGTGCATGCTCGCGGTGTCCGGCGTCACGCAGCCGCCATTGTAGTCCCCGAATCCCCAGAGGAGCTGGGCGAGCGGTACGAGCGCGGGATACGCGCTCAGCTCATCGACCGCCCTCACGAGCACGAGGCGCTCCTGACCCTCGCTCCCGTGCAGACCTTGCGACGCGTCCACGCCACGAACGTCGACGTGATGTGGTGCACACGCTCCGTCGCGCGTGCCGAGCACGTTGCAACGGTCGTCCTGGTGATCGTTCAGCAGCCTCACGAGGCGCCGAGCGTCACCACGCAGGATGAGGCGTGCGAGCTCGCGGATGGGCGCGCTCCACGCGGGACACGCCCCGCGCGCGATCAGCGCGAAGATCACCGCGTCCCGATGTCGCGAGCGCACCTGCACGCGGGCGATCGGCCGCAGGCCTTCGTAGACGGCGCGATAGCAGCGTTCGATCTGCGCTGAAGTCGGGCGGGCAGCGGGGGCATCGAGACGCTGTGCACGCGTTCGCGTCGAGGGCGTGAGCGAAGCCACGAGGACGAGGAGCAGGAAGCCGAGTCGTTGCATGACGTCTCCTCCTCACAACCACGAGGTCTGGATGATGTGCGGGTCGAGCTGCCGCAGACCGCGTTCGAGCAGCGACAGCGCCCGTCTCGCATCAGGGTCGGTCGACCGCGCAGCGGCGAGCGAGTCGATCGCAGCCATCGCTTCGCGCCGCGTGAGGCGCGCGAAGTCCGGCACGGGCAACCCGGCTGCCCGGTAGCCGAGCTCGATGTCTTCTCGGTACGTGCTGGCGAAGCGGGGTGCGACGTCGCTCGCATAGAACCGCAAGCGGAGGATCTGATCCCGCTGCTCGCGAAGGCCTGCCTGATAGTCCTCGCTCTGATCGTCGAAGTCGGGGTTGTTGATGCCCTCCTGGACGAGGCCGTAGGCGCGCACGAGCTCCGGGTCGGCCGGCCCAGAGGGCTCGCGCTGGCCGAGCATGAAGCGGGCGAGCGTCGGCTCGAAGGCGCGGAGCTCCCGATCGACGACCGAGAGCTCGCGACCGTGAAAGCCCTCGAAGCCCTGCTCGCGCGTCCAGATCGCGATCTCGCCCGCGCGGCGCGTACCTCGCGCGTCGCTGCGATCGAGATCGCGTGCGTCGCCGTCACGCGTCGCGCGCTCCCACACGCGCTGTTGTGCGATCGCCGGCGCACCCGAGGGCGAGAAGCCCGTGTAGCCCCACGCCGACTCGAGACGCGGAAACGCCTCGCGGAACGCGTCGAGGCGCGGCTCCCACCCGTGCTGACACGCCGCGACGTGCAGGTGCTCGATCTGCGCGGCGCCCCGCGGCAGCGCTCGCGCGAGCGCGAGGATCTCTCGGTCGCGGATCGAGTCGTCGTCGTCGCCGAAGATCTCCTCTCCGTTGCCGTGTCCGCTCAGCATCAGTCGCGGCGGGATCCGCTCCCCGCGCTCGCCCGCGGCGAGCGTTCGCGCGAGCTCGGCGAATTCGCGACGACCCCGCGACGGCGTCGCCTCGATCAGCTCTGCGACCTCTCGCGAGGCCGCGGGCGAGAGCCGGAGCTTCGAGACGAACTGGTCGATGCTCGTGCGGCTGCCGAGGGAGTACTCGGCGCTCCCGATGCGCACCCCGAGCGAGTCGAGACCGACGTCACGCGCGACGTCACCGATCGCGACGACGGGCACCTCGCGTCGGAGGGCGGCGACCTCTCGCTCCGAGGGCTCCTCGCGCATGCCGACGTGCACGATGCGGGGATCGAGTCGCGCCGAGCGCATGGCGTCGAGGATCTGCGCATGCAGAGCGCGATCTCCGGCAGCCTCGGCGAGCGTGCGCAGCGGATCCGCAGCGGCCGTGATCGCGCCGTTGCGATCGACGACCGTGATCGTCGCGTCGCGCTGACCGTCGAGCGCATCGAGCGCGTCGAACATCGCGTCGCGCTCCGCGTCGGTGTCGATCGCGGGATCGAGCGGTGGGAGCGCGCGATCGAGACCGAGCCCTGCGAGCGCAGGGTCGACGTCGAGCAGATCGTGCGGGAGTGGGGTGCCGGAGAGCGTGCTGTCGAGGTCACGCCGTGAGAACGAGATCGTCATGGCGCGCCTCATCGGCGGGGCGCGCTGCGAGTTTCTCCCTCGCGCGAACTTTTTCGTCGCTCAGGGCGAGAGCTCGACCGAGCCGAACACCCGGGCCCTGCCCAGCTCACCCGCATGCTCTGCCGCCGTCGCGAAGACGCCCATCACGCCCACGAGCTCCACGCCGCCGACCGCGCGCGTGTAGGCGCGCACGCGCACGTGCAGCACGTCGCCCGCGAACGACGGCTTGCGGTAGGCCATCTCGAAGCGGCTCACGAAGCGATCGGTGGAAAGGCCCTTCGCGTGGAGACGCCGCAGCGCGGCCTCCTCGAGGAGCTGCGGATACACGAGCGAGTTCACGTGCTGGTTCGAGTCCGTGTGACCGAGGCCGAACACGAGCGGCGTCGCGTCGTCGACCCACGCATCGTCGAGCCACCGCGCGCCCTCCGGCAGATCGACCGCGCGCGTCGGCGCGACGTAGTCCACGCGACGCGCCGAGCCGAACCCCTCGGGCAGGCGATCGACCGTGCGCTCGGCGGGCGGGGCGAACGGGCGCGTCATCACGTGCTCGCCCCACATCGCGCCGAGCGCGATCTCCTCGCCATCGCCCGGCACCGTGCCGAACGTGCGACCGCGCGGCCCGCGCACGTCGGCGTACATGTCCGCGCGGAAGCGCGACTTGCCCGCGTCATCGACGGCCTCGACGATCTCGAACCCGCCCTCGGCCATCACCTTCGCGCGCACGCCGATCGGTCCGCCGCCGACCACCACCACGAGTCGCGCGAGGATCGGGAGGATGCCCTGCCCGATGAGCGTCGGCGTGAGCGGATGACGCTCGAGCACGTCGCGCCAGACCGCTGCGCCGATCGCGTGCGACGCCGCGCGCGCGACGAGGCGACCATCCTGCGTCACGTCCTCGTAGCGGAACGAGAGATCGCCGCGGCCGCGCTGCTCGGCCGGCACGTCGGGGAACACGGGGAGTCGCTCACGAAACCGCGCGGAGTCGCTCATCGGACGCGTGGTGTAGCAAGGGAGAGCAGCCTGACCGCAGATTTCGCGAACGAGCTGGTGCGGCCGAATTGTTGAGCCCACCGCGGCGCCGCTCGATCCTCCGCGCATGCCCGTCTGGCTCCAGACCGTCGTGCTCCTCGTGCTCTCGAACGTCTTCATGACGTTCGCTTGGTACGGTCACCTCCGCGACCTGCGCGAGAGCCCGTTGTGGATCGCGATCGCCGTGAGCTGGGGCATCGCCTTCTTCGAGTACTGCCTGCAGGTCCCCGCCAACCGCATCGGCTCAGGCCAGTTCGAGCTCGGTCAGCTCAAGGTCATGCAGGAGGTCATCACGATGATCGTCTTCATGATCTTCGCGACGACCTACATGCGACGGCCGTTCTCGATGGACCTCGTCTACGCGACGCTGTGCCTCGTGGCCGCCGCCTACTTCGTGTTCAGGGGCGGCGGCGCGCCTGCCGACGTCCCGCCCGTTCCGCCGGCGAGCTGATAGCCCTCCGCCTGCGACTCGAACATGCGCGCATAGAGACCGCCCTTCGCGATCAGCTCGCCGTGCGTACCGTCTTCGACGACGCGGCCTTCGTCGAGCACGACGATGCGATCCGCCATGCGCACGGTCGAGAAGCGATGCGTCACGAGCAACGCCGTGCGCCCTCGCGCGAGCTCGCGGAAGCGCTCGAAGATGCGCGCCTCGCTCTCCGCGTCGAGCGAGGCCGTCGGCTCGTCGAGCACCAAGAGGCCGCTGCGGCGCATGAACGCGCGCGCGATCGCGACGCGCTGCCACTGACCGATCGAGAGCTGCTCGCCGCCGAACCAGCGACCGAGCTGCGTGTCGTAGCCCTTCGGGAGCGAGCGCAGGATCGAGTCGGCGTCGCCTTCGGTCGCGGCGCGCTCGATCGCCTCACGATCTTCGATCCGCGGCGCCCAGCCGATGCCGACGTTCTCGGCCGCTGTCAGGTGGTAGTGGGCGAAGTCCTGGAACACCACGCCGATGCGGCTCCGAAGCGTGGAGAGGTCGAGCCCACTGACGTCCTCGCCGTCGATGCGAATGACACCCTCGGTGGGTCGGTGAAGGCCAGTGAGCAGCTTGATGAGCGTCGTCTTGCCCGCGCCATTGGGGCCCACGAGCGCCACGACTTGCCCTCTCGGGATCACCAGACTGACATCGTCGAGCGAGCGCCGCGCCACACCCGACGTGCCCTCAGTCGGATAGGAGAAGCCGACGTTCTCGAAGCGGATCTCCGTCGGCTCCGTCGGCACGTCGGTGACGCCGCCGCCCTCGCCGGGCGCGTCGGGCAGCGCGAGGTACTCGAAGAGGTTCGACATGTAGAGCGAGTCGCCCCACGCCCTCGCGAGCGAGCTCATCGCGCCTTGGAAGGCGGACTGCGCCTGACGAAACACCGTCAGATAGAGCGTCATCGCGCCGAGCGTGAGCGTGCCTGTCGTGGCGAGCAGCACGATCCACGCGAGCACGCCATAGAACACCAGCGTAGACACCGCCCCGAGCGCGGTGACCCAGAGACCACGCCGCCCGGCGAACTCCACGTCTCCCTCGAGGAGGCCCTCGCGCATCGCGACCAGGCGCGCGCGGAAGAGCGACGCGAGGCCGAAGAGCTTCATCTCCTTGGCGAGGTGATCGCTCGTGAGCGACTGCGCGTAGTAACCGGCCTTGCGCTCCGACTCGGTGCGCCCGCGGCGCCGCTCGAAGTCCACGCCCGAGAAGTGCGCCTCCGCGAAGAACGGCAGCGACGCGAAGAGCAGCGCCGCGACGGCGATGGGACTGAAGCCGACGAGCAGCGCTGCGAAGCCGCCCACGGTCACGAGGTGTCGCGTGAGCGCGATGCCGTGCGTGATCATCTCGAGCGGCCGCCAGCTCGCGTCCTTCCGGGCGCGCTCGAGCACGTCGAGGAACTTCGGATCCTCGAAGTGCGCGATCGAGAGTCGCGACGCCTTGTCGGCCACGAGCAGATCCACGTGGAGCGCGAGCTTGCCGCGCAGGATCTCCGCGAGGTACCCGATGCCCTGTCCGCTCACGAGCTTGCCCACGACGAGCGCGCACTCGATCGCCACCCAGGTCAGCGCACGTTCCGTCAGCGCATCGCCCGCCGTCGCCCCCGGCACGTCGAGCGCCGCGACGACCGCGTCGACGATCTCCTTGCCCACGTAGGCGATCGCGATCGGCAAGAGCGCATCGATCGCCGCCACGGCGAGGTAGCGCGCGATGAGCCCCCGATCGACGTCCCGCGCGAGCGCGAGCGACTGCCGCAGGTTCTTGTAGAGCAGCGCGACGCGCGCGCCGGGATGACGAGGCTCGGACAACGCGCGGAAGCTAGCGCATCCCGCGCGCGCCCGAGTCGCATCGCGCCCTGCTCAGCCCGATCATGTCGCCGGGGGATACAGCGAGCGCACCGCCCGGAGGCGGTGTGCGATTCCGGAGCCCAGGACGCACGGGATGATCACCAGCATGAGGATCCCGAAGCCGATCGTGGGCAGAGGCGTGTTGGATGCGAAGAGCGCGAAGCCCACGGGGAGACTCACGAGCACGAGGACGACGTGGTGTACGACGAGCGCGGTCCGCGCCGTCGCCACGCGGGGCTGAACGCGCGGGTCGGCGCGGTCGGGGAGCACGAGCACGGCGCGGAGGAGGCTCACCGCGGCGAAGGTGGCGGCGATGGGGACGAGCGCGGCGGCGGTGCGGCCGAAGAGCACGTGGGTCGCGAGGGAGAGGATGGCGAACCAGACGAGCGTTGCGGCGCACCAGAGCACACCGCCGCGGGCGAGGGCACGCACGGCGCTGGGTACTTCGGGTCGCGCCGCCATCGACGCGGGCGCGCGGTAGTCGGCGTCGTTCGACGTGACGCGCGATGCGTTCGCATCCCTCCAGCCGTCGGCGCACGCGGCGAAGCGTCGCGACAAGTGCCACTGCGCGGCCGCCACGGCGGCGCCGACCACGATCGTGGTGGAGGGCGCGAGCACGTAGAGGATCAGGTCCTCCGTCGCGCCGTCGAAGAGGTTCCCCAGGCCCATCGCCGCTCAGCCGATGATGGACGGAGGAACGAACGGACCTGGGACGGCCATCCACACGCAGGTGCCGCTCGACGCGTCCCACATGCGGCCGCCGTCCTCTTCACAGCAGGCTTGGGACGTGGGCTCCGCGCTCGGATCGCACGGCTGGCGAGTGGCCACCACCGTGTTCGAGGTCGTCGTGTGGGAGCCAGTGGTCGAAGACTCGCCGTTGCTCGTGCTCGACTCCTCGCGCAGCGTCGCCGTGCCGCCGCAACCTGCCGTGACGGCGAGACCAGAGACCACGAGCGCGGCGCGGAGGGCAGGGCGGATCATCATGCCGAGAGCGTACACGGCCGCCTCGCGTGCCGGCGATGTCGAGCGCGATTCGAAGCGCGCGACGCGATCGTCAGTGACGTGATCGCCGCCGGGCGCGTGAAGCGATCACGAGCCCGAGCGCTGCCGCTGTCCACGCGAACGAAGGAGCGCGCGCGCCGACGGCGCACGAGGCACATCCACCCTGAGGGCGTGGCGCCGCGGCGTCCTCACGCGGCGGCGTGACGCCAGGACATCGGAGGACTGGCAGCGCGTTCGGCACGCACACCTCGCCGCGCACGCAGTCTTCCCGTGGACATTCGCAGTCACCTTCGAACGCGCTGACCGTCGGAGAGCCGGGCCGGGTGAAGTCGATGGGCGCAGCGGCATGAAAGCGGATCAGCCCGTCACGACACGTCGCGCCCGGGCCGCAGTCGACGGAGTCCGGCGGTGACACGTCGCGACCACAGAACCTCGGCTCGCAGCGCGCCCCACCGTGGTCGGTCCGCGGAGTGGTGCCGGCCGGGCACTCCTCTGGCTCCGGAGGCACCGCGTCGGCGCGCGCGTGGCTGTTCGCGAGCCAGAGCGAAGCGAGCGCGAGCGTGACGATGGAGAGCGTGCCGCGCACCGTTCGACCATACGGGGCGACCGACGGGAAGAACAGCGCCCGCGCTCCGGTTGGGGAAGCTCAACGCACCTCGACGGCACGTGTCCGAACGCTCCGCCCTCGGCGTCCCTATCTCGACACCCCGCAAAGGACTGGCACGCATGACCTTGCAGTAGCTCCTCCGCGCCCGCGGCCCTCCCTCCTCGACGTTCGTGATCCGTTCCGAACCCCGTCGAAGAGAGGAGATCCCCGTGAAGTACCAATTCGAATCGAGCGAACAGTGGAGGCGCGAGCTCGCGCGCTTGGCCGCGGAGCAGCGAGCCCTGAAGATCCAGCGCAGAGACGCTTGGAGCGCGACGAGCGAGGGCGAAGAGCCCGGCGCGCGACGTCGCGAGGCAGCGCGCGCCGTGATGCGCGGCGAGGCGACACTTCGTGCGCTCCACCTGGCCCATGCGTGGGTGCGCGATCGTCCGATCTGGACGCAGGAGCGACGCGCGCGCGAGCGGAGAGGCGAGCTCGTCGTTGCCGTCGCCGAGGCGGCGGGCACCACGGTAGAGAACGTGCGCGTCTGGATCGAGTGCCCCGTGCCCGAGGCGGAGCGCGTCGCGTTCGACGAGCACGTCGAGCGCATCCGCGCATCGGCGATGGAACGCCGTGCCTTGCGCCGCGCGGCGCGGGAGTCGTCGTCGTGAAGCTCTACTTGGTGGCGCGCCGCGACCTGTCACCTGGCAAGCGCGCGGCGCAGCTCTGCCACGCGATGCGGCAGTTCGCGGCCGACCACCCCGAGGCCGAGCGCGCGTGGTTCGAGGCGAGCAACACGCTCGTCCTCCTCGAGGTGGCCGATGAGCCCGCGCTCGCCCAGCTCGCTGCGCGCGCCGCGAGGGACGGTCTCGTGGTCTCGCGCTTCCGCGAGCCTGATCTCGGCGACGCGCTGACGGCGATCGCGCTCGGGCCTTCAGCACGTACCCTCGTGAGACACCTTCCTCTGGCCCTCAGCTCGCCGTGAGGGCCAGTCGGTGCCGAAGCTCAGTCGGTAGAGCGCCGGATTCTAAATCCGCGAGGTGCGGGTTCGACTCCCGTCGGCACCATCCACGAGACGTCTCATGCCCACGCGGCGAGCGGGCCTTCACGGCTGGGGAGCGTCGACCTCGCGAGTGTCCGGCGCACCGGACGGAGCGCTCGGAGACCACGTCACCAGAGGTCGAGATCTCTCGTGGATCGCGCGAGCGCCGCGGCAGAGTCGGCGGCACGGGACGTGATGAGGGCGGCGCATGCACTCGCCGTCGCGCTCGCGCTCGTCTCTCGTCTTGTTCGCCTGGTTGGCAGGTCTCGTCCCGCTGGAGTCTGGCTGCGACGAGATGGCGGCGAGACCGATCCGGCCGGGGTTGGACGCTCACGCGATCGACGACGCCGCTCTGCCTCCGGGCGTCGACGCTGGTCCGGTCGATGCGGCGCGCGCGACAGAGGGGCTCGACGCGGCGACGTCCGAGTCGATGGCCGACGCGGTCGTGGTTGGCAGCGATACAGCCTTGTCCGATGCCGCGGCCACAGCGCCGACCGACTGCTCGGGCTTCGTCGCCCGAGGTGAGCTCTGCGAAGCCACGCCGTCGTCGTGCACCATCGTGTTCACCGATCGCGTCGGCTGCGCAGCGGCCTGTCGACGCGGCGGCATGACCTGCGGCGCGAGCTTCCGCGACCACGACGACGTCACGCCTGCGCTGTGCGAAGCGCATCCGAGCCGTGAGCCGTACGCGTGCGCGGAGACCGGGCACGCGTCCGACTACTGCGTCTGCGTCGGAGGCGGCTCGCCGCCCGATCCGGTCGATCCGGACCCGATGGGCGCCGACCCGACCGACCCCGATCCGGCCGATCCGACGCTCGCGTTCGCAGGAGCCGAGGGGTTCGGCGCGAGATCCGAAGGCGGACGCGGTGGCACCGTCTATCGCGTCACGAACCTCGACGACTCGGGCGCTGGCTCGCTTCGTTGGGCGGTCGAGCGCAGCGGTCGCCGCATCGTGCTCTTCGACGTCGCTGGCGTGATCCGACTGCGCAGCGCGCTCGACATCGACGACCCGTTCCTGACGATCGACGGCCGGGGCGCGCTCGATCCGGGCGAAGCAGGGATCACGATCCGCGACTATCCGATCGACGTGCGCACGCACGACGTGGTCATTCGCTACCTCCGCGTGCGCCTCGGCGACTCGGCCGTGCTCCGACGCGTTCGCGACTCCGGCCGCAGCCGCCCCTCGACGTCCATCGATCTCGACTGCATCAACATCGACCGCGCGCGTGACGTGATCCTCGACCACATCTCCGCGAGCTGGAGCACCGACGAGATCGTCTCGGTGACCAACAGCCGGGAGGTGACCATTCAGTGGTCGATACTCTCCGAGCCCATCTCGAACCCCATGGCGCATCCGTATGGCGACGACCACGCCTATGCGGCGAACAACAGCGCGGCGACGCTCACCTACCACCACAATCTCTTTGCCCACTTCGTGATGCGCGCTCCCCAGTTCGAAGCCAACGACATGCCGCGCTCGTCTCCCGCGTTCGACGCGATGTTCGAGTCGGTGAACAACGTGGTCTATGCGTACCAGAGCACGGGATCGCGCTTCCGCACGGGCTTCGAGCTCGCCTCCGACCGGATCACGAGCGTCGACTTCATGTACCAGTTCGTCGGCAATCGATACCTCAACGCCGACCGGGCTCGCTCGGAGATCCAGGCCGACGACCGCTACGGCGTCGAGCGCAACATCTTCTACTACTTCGCGGGAAACATCGGTCCTCACCGATCCGCTGGTGACCCCGAGACCGACCTCGTCTTCACCGACAGCGGAGGTCGCGACGCGCTGACGAGCGCCGAGCGGAGACAGGTCTCCGCGACACCGCTCTTCACCAGCACGGTCCCCGTGACCACGACGTCCGCCGACATCGCGCGAGACGCCGTGTTCGCAGACGCCGGCTGCTCGATCGAGCGAGACGCGATCGACCGCCGCATCGTCGACGACGCCCGCGCCGTGCGTCCGATCCGCGTGATTCACTCCCAGAGCGAGGTGCCCGGCGGCTGGCCGACGTTCTGACCTTCTGGGCGGGAATCAGGTGGCGACGTTGGCTGATCCGAGGACCTCGGACTCGGTGCCTCGGCCGCCCTCGGCGACGTCGATCATGAACTCGGTGCCGACGAGGAGCTCTTGGCCGGGGCCGACCCAGAGGCTCACGATGGAGCCCGACTTGCCGGCGGCGCTCGAGGTCCAGTGGCCGCTCGCGTCGCGGCGCGAGAGGACGGTCCGCGCCCCTCCGCCCCACGTCACTGCGCCGTTCGAGCCGAGCGCGTCGACGGTGCCCGTCGCGTCTTCTCTCAGCCACGTTCCCTGAGCCTCCGAGCGAAAGACACCTTCGGCGCCGCTGACCCAGACGCGTCCCGCCGTGTCGGCCCAGAGGCCTTTCGCGGCGCCCTCGAGCTTCTTGTCGATCGTCCACGCGTCGGGCGCGCCGTCGCGCGCGAGGAAGAAGACGTCACCCGACTGACAGACCGCGTACTGACCACGTGGGGTGCTGATTCCGTCGAACACGAAGTCTCGCACTCCCGTGGCCGCGCTCTGCCACTCTCCGCCGGAGGCCCACGCGCAGCGCGCGATGCGGCCGTCCGCCGTGCCGAGATAGAGCGCCTCGTCGTCGCCCCAGATCGCGCTGATGACGCTGCGAAGTGCCTCGGGGAGCTCTCGGCGTGTCCACTGACCATCACCCTTGGAGTGGAGCAGCGTGCCGCGGTCGCCGCCGGCGAAGAGGCCATGGATCGGATGGCCCCAGCCCGCCGACAGACGCGGGCGACCGCCGGGAGAGCGGTACTCGCGCGTCCAGGGACCGCCGGGGCTCGTGCGTCGATGCACCGAGTCCCACGTGACCGCGCACGTGCCGAGCATCGTCGTGTCGAAGATGGCCATGACGGGCTCGCACTCGTCGCCGATCTCTGCGTGCCACTTCGCACCGTCCCAGCGCCACAGCTGACCGAACATGTAGACGCCCGGCTTCAAGCGGTGCGCGGGGCTCGGGAACGCAGGGATTGGCGGGATGGGCCCGCTGGGCGCCGGCTGAGGTGCGGTCGTGGCCACGGCGGTGGACGCGGGCCGCGGCGACGCGAGAGGTCCCTCGCGCGTGCTCGACTCGGGCTGACGCAAGATCGCGAACACTGCGACCAGACCGGCGACGGCGAGCGCGCCGAAGATCGCGAGGAGGAGAAAGACGACCACGAGGGGAGTCTACGCGGCCCGTCTGCGGATCGGCGCGGCGAGCGCCATCAACCCGAGGAGCCAGCCGAGCGCCCACAGCGCGCGCGTGGCTCGGCCGTCGCGCGGCGCGAAGCGGAACGTGACCTCGCGCGCTCCCGTGGGAATGGACACGCCGCGGACGAGGGCGTTCACGCGCACGACCTCGACTGGCTGCCCGTCGACCTCGGCGACCCAGCCCACGTCGTAGACGTCGTTCGAGACGAGGACGCCGGCGGGTGCGTCGTCGAGCGTGATCACCACGGTGTCGTCGTCTGGGTCCTCCACGCGCATGACGCCGTCGTGCGACGCGACACGGAAGACGTGCTCGTCCTCGAGCTGCGCCCCCGCGGCCTCGAGGATCGCCACGCGGCGGGGCGCGATGCGTGCCAGTCGCTCGAGCGCCTCTTCGCGGGTGGCGACGGACACGAGCTCGCCTTGCGGCACCACGTACGCGCGCGGCACGGGCTCACCGAGCTCGATCACGCGCCGCTGGTCGTCGCGCAGCGTCGTGTGCGCGCCGGGCAGGCTCGCGAGGACCTCGGGGCGAGGGAGGTAGTGGTGATCCCAGCCGTGGAGGAAGTGCGGTGAGGTGAGCGCGTACCGGACGCCGAACTGACGCAAGAGCGCTGGGCGCTCGCCGAGGCGCGAGAGCACGCGCTCGTACGCGTGAAGCATCAACGGGTCTTGGTATCCGCGGAGGTCGCGGTGTCCGAGGCGGGTGCCCGACCGACAGCCGAGCGCGAACTCGTCGAACACGCGATCGGACGTGTCCCGAGCGATCTGCGCGATCTCGTCGTCGTCGTCGCGGCATGGGAGGTCTCCACCGCGCGTGTGTCGCTCCGGGTCGAGTCGCTCCGTGACCAGTGAGACGTGCGCCGCGGCCAGCGTGAGCGCGAGCGACCACGACGCGAAGACTGCGCGCGACGGACGCGTGAGCGTCAGCTCTCTCGCCATCACGTCGACGCCGAGGGTCGTCGCGAGCGCGGCCACGGGGCCGAGCCACGCCTCGTAGCGGTGCGGGAGTCGGAAGCGATCGAAGCCCGCCACGTGCTCGAAGAAGAAGCGGAACACGGGCGTGTGCTCACCCATCGTCAGGAGCACGGCCAGCGCGGCGGTGAGGACACAGGCGAGCGCCGCGCCGCGCGTGCGACGTGCGGACAGCGCAGCGCCGGTGGCGAGCCAGACGACGGGCCCGAGGAAGAGGTGGTTGCCATCCTGCGGGGTGACGAGGGCGACGAGGCGGGCCGGGTCGAGCGACTCCGCCGTGAGCGACGCGAACGTGTGATCGGCTTGCACGGAGCGGGCAGAGAGCGCTTGTCCCGGCAGGATCACGACGGCGATGAGGAGGGCAGTGAGGAGCGCAGTCGACACCAGCCAGGGTGCCAGTGCGGCGAACGACGCGAGGCCGTCGCCTCGGAGGCGAGCTGCCAGTCGCACCAGCAGATAGCCGCTGGCGAAGGTGCCAGTGAGCCACAGCGCGGGCGGAGAGCCGCTCCACGCGCCGAGAGCGAACGTGAACGCGACGAGCGCGGCGGAGCGCGCGGAGGGCGACGCGAGCAGGCGATCGATCGCCCAGAGCACCCACGGCAGCCATGCGATCGCGAGCGTGAGGTTGAGCTCCCAGTTGTGCCGGAGAAACGGCGCCATCGTCAGCACACAGGCACCCAGCGCCGCCGCGGCGTGCGAGTGCGGGCGGGCGGGGGCTGCGCGTCCCACCTCGGTCCGGCGCAGCCAGACGTGGCCGCCGATCATCGCGACGACGAAGCCGAGCAGGACGCGCCCGGTGGCCCAGTGGAGAGAAGGGGAGGGACCCGCGACCGCGCAGATCGCCCAGTTCATCGGGTGGTACGGCGCGGCTTGGGGGTCGGCGTAGTACGGATAGCCGCCGCGGTCGTGAGGGCTCCAGTAGGGAATGTCGCCCTCGTGGAGGCCGCGACAGAGGCGCACGAGATCAGGCCAGTACTGCTCGGGAACGTCCCAGTCGAAGAAGCGTGGCTCGCCCGTCAGCACACCTCGCGCGAGCGGCCAGAAGAGGACGAGGAGAGTGCCAGTCCACACGAGCGCGGCGAGCAGGCGATCACGCGTCCGCCCGTCCAATCCGCTCGGGTGCGTGGGGCTCGCGGTCGCCGGGCTCACTTCGGGCGACGCGCGCCGATCTTGGCCGCGCGCGTGACGATGGCGTCGTAGCGACGTGGCGCGAGGCGGGCCATCACGTCGATCGCGACGGCGTCGGCCCCGATGAGAATGCGGGGGTTGTCCGAGAGGATGCCGCGCAGGATGACGCGCGCCGCCTCGTCGGCGGTGGTGCGAGCGCCCTGCTCGAAGCTCTTGGCGACGACGTCGGTGGACGTGGCCTGTCCGGTCGCGTCTTCGTAGTGCCGACCGCGCTTCACGATGTCGGTCTTGATGCCGCCGGGGTGGACGCACGAGACGCGCACGTTCGTGTCTGCGAGCTCTTGCCGCAGCGACTCGGTGAAGCCGCGCACCGCGAACTTGGCGGCGCAGTAGGCCGACTGCGTGGGCACGCCGATGATGCCGAAGACGCTCGAGAGGTTCACGACGTGCGCCTCGGGGCGCTTGCGCAGCTGAGGGAGGAACGCGCGCGTGCCGTTCACGACGCCCCAGAAATTGATGTCGAAGAGCCAGCGGAGGTCGTCGTCGGTCATCTTCTCGACGCTCGCGGAGAGCGAGACGCCCGCGTTGTTCACGAGGACGTCGGCGCCGCCGAGCTTCGACTCGACCGCCTCGGACCACGCGTAGATCGCGTCGCGGTCGGCGACGTCGAGCCGCTGCACCTCGACGCGCGTGCCGAGGCGCGCGGCGCGGCACTTGGCGCCCGTGTCCTCGACGCCCTTCACGTCGATGTCGACGAGCGCGACGTCGGCCCCTCGCCGCGCGCACTCGATCGCCAGCGATCGACCCATGCCGGAGGCTGCACCCGTGATCGCCACGACCTTGCCCGAGAGCGTCTTCATGGGGCGCGATGGTACGCGATCCGATGCGCGGATCCGCGCGTTGACATCACTGCGTCGCGCGCGCGACCTTCCCGCGATGCTGACCGGTCGATGTCTCTGTGGCTCCGTCGAATTCACCGCGGAGTCGGCAGCCTCCGAACACAACGCCTGCCACTGCGGCATGTGCCGTCGATGGTCGGGCGGCTCTCCGCTCTTCACGACGCACGCGATGGGCGTGACCTTCCGCTCCGAAGACAAGCTCGGTCGCTTCGCGAGCTCGGACTGGGCGGAGCGCGGCTTCTGCAAGGTCTGCGGGACGCCGATGTTCTATCGGTTCATCCGCGCGAACGCGTACATGATGAGCATCGGCGTCTTCGACGACGCGAGCCCGTTCAAGCTCACGCGCGAGATCTTCATCGACAAGAAGCCCGACGGCTACGCGATCGCCGGCGACCACGAGCGCTGGACGGAAGCCGAGACGCTCGCGCGCATGAAGTCCTGATCAGCGGCGTCCGCGCACGTCGAGGGCGGGCGCGTTGCCCTCTTCGACGACGAAGATCGTGACGAAGCCGAGCTCGTCGGCGAGGGCGTGCAGGCGGTCGCGGTTGTGCGAGCTCGCGTCGATCACGACGAGGTCCGGCCGCTGGTCCGGGTGATCGCCGAGGTGATCGACGTGGAGCGTGCGGAACGGCTGCTCGGTGAACCCGAGCACCGGATCACGCAGCTCGACGGTGAGCGGCCACACGCCCACGACGAGTGGATCACCACCGAGCGCGTCGCGCTCGAGGCCGAGGCGTAGCCCCACGATCGCGTGGCTCGCCATGACGTCGGCGTAGTCGAACGTGAGCTCCGGCGCTTCGTTCGGCGCGCCGCGGTACGCGCCCGCGAGCCCGCCGATCGAGACGAGCGTGGTGAGCACTGGGAGCGCGAAGCGACGCACGACCGAAGTGGCATCGAGCGACGCGAGGGCGCGTGCGATCAGCGCCGCACCGACCACGAGGAGGCCTGGGTGCGCCGGCAGCGCGTAGCGCTCGAGCCAGAACATCTGCGCGAAGAAGACGACGTTGAAGCCCGCGAGCAGCAGCGCGGCGACCTCGACGCTGCCGAAGAACGCCACGCGCGCTCGCCGGAGCACCACCACGCACGCGAGGGCGACCGCGGTGAGGACGAAGCGCGCGTGCCACGAGAACAGCGACGGCACGGCCGTGAACAGACTGGCGATCTCGAAGTGCCGCTCTGCCAAGAGGCCTTGGTGGTGCGGGAACACGAAGTATCCGGCGAAGACACGCTGCCAGACGAAGAAGCCGACGAGCGCCCAGAGCGGCAGTGTGGCGAGGGCCAGAGCTCGCCGACTGGCACGCTCTCTCAGGGTGCCAGTACGCGACTGGTCGACGAGTAGCGCGATGCCGATCGCACCCGACGTGAAGATGCCAGTCTCCTTGATCCAGACCATCGCCACGCCGAGGACGGCGACGGCGACGAGGTTCTTGCGATGGAGCGCCCACAGCGCAGCCGCGGTGAGCGCCGTCAGCGGCATCTCGGGCAGGAGAAACGCGCCCATCGTCAGATAGAGAGGCGTCGTCGCGAGCATGGCGGTCGCTGCGAGGGCCACGGGTCGTCCGTGGCGCTCGAGTCCGACCGCGTACGTCGCGACGAGCCCGAGCGCGGCGAACGGGACCATCAGCGCGTGACCGACGAAGGGGCTCGGCCCGAAGAGGCGGAACGCGATCGAGCCGAGCACGTAGAGGAGCGGAGGATGCCCGCGCGACCAGTCGTCGGGGAAGTGGCCCGGCGTGGGGTTCATGTCGTGATCCGCGAGCCACCGCGCCCCCGCGACGTAGACGTCGGCCTCGTCCCAGAAGTACGGCAACGACAGCGGCCCGGCGCGCACGACGAGCAGGTAGACGAAGCTGACGGCGCCGACGATCGCGAGCTCCCTCGGTGGGATTCGAACGGCGGAGGACTTCGGGGCCTGGACAGGAAGCGGCTCGGACACGAGCGCGCGATGCTACGCCGCTGAGGCGCGGGGGTGGGTCGCTTCAGCCGGGAATCGCACACGCGAGACGGGGCGTCTCCACGCGGTGCCGTATCGCGACTACGGGTTGGACATGCTCGAGACGCGAAGGGCGCTCGTGCGCGCGGAGATGTACTTGGCGCAGTACCCGCAGGCGGAGTGCCCCACGCTCGGACAACTCGTCTCCGGGGGCATCCTCTCGTCGAGTACAAGGACTGCCGATCCTTGGGAACGGAAGTTCCGCATCTCCTGTGACGGTGAGGACGTGACCGTCGAGTCGGCAGGTCCGGATCGCCAGTGGGGGACGATGGACGACATCAAGTGAGCGGTGATGAGGCCGAGGTGGTGGTCCCTTCCGACCGCTTCGTGCTCAAGGCACGGAGTGGAGAACTGCGTCGAGCTTGGCGTCGAGATCCTCGTCGCGATCGAATCCGCGCTGCCGGATCAACGCGAGTCGCGCGCGAACGGCCTCCACGTCGAGAGACGGGTTGGTGAGGAGCAGACCTCGGGCATCGATGCGGTCTTGCGGACGTGCGTCCGACATCGCGAGCACCTTCGTGGCCAGCAGGTCGGTGGCACTTGCTACGAGGAGCGGACCAACGTGAGGAAGGTCCACGTGTGTGGAGGACGCGATGATCTCAGCCTCGATGCCGGAGCTCGCCGCGAGGAGATCGACGTAGATCTTCGAACGCGAGCGTAGACGGACAGTCGATAGACGTTCACGAACGTCGTGCTCCACGAGCGCTGCGATCTCGTACCCGGACGCAGCGAGGTCGGCGGCGAGTCGTTCGGTATCGCGATCCGTGGGGCATTGAACTGCGAGGTCGATGTCGCGCGTGAACCGGACCTCTCCTCGCAGCGATACGGCGAGGCCGCCGACGAGCGCAAACGGAGCTCGGAGGCGTGTGAGGCGCTCGACCGCGAGACCGAGCTCGGCCTCGAGTGTGGTCGTCACGGGCGGTCCTCTCCGCGGAGCCAGACGTCCATCATGGCGTCGATCGCCTCGGTCGATGCGTCGGGGTGTCGCGCACGGAGGGCCGCGAGCTTGAGGTCGATGCCCGTCTGCATCAGGTCCAGGGCCTGGCGCAGCTTCTCCTCTGGCGGCGTGTTCCGCAGGTCCTCGACCTCCTGTTCTCGCAGCGACTTCACCCGGCGATCATAGCCTGCCGGTCGTCAGCGGATCTGCATCGGCGTGCCGATGGCGTCGCACGACCAGTAGTGACCGTCGCGGCAGGCGTGCTCGAGGAGCTGACGGTGACGCGCGGGATCGGGGGGCGTGCCGTAGCGCTCTTGGGAGTCGTCGTCGTAGCGCTCCGCCAGGCTCGCGCAGGCGATCGGTGGGTGCTCGGGCGCGTCGCACGCGCGCGTCAGCACGTCGAGCGCGCGCTCGGGGTGCGCGAGGTGGATGTAGGGGTTGTTGTACTGGTAGCCGAGGTCGGCGCAGGACGGTCCGTGACCGGCCATGCAGCTGCGAAACCAGATCTCTTCGGCCTCGAGCCTGTCGTCCGAGCCGATCAGCACCTCGGCGAGGCTCGCGCATGCCGCGTGATCGTCGCGCTCACACGATGCGCGCAGGGCGGCGAGATCGATCGCATCGGTCGGAGGCGCCTCGAACGTCGTGACACTCACGGTGCGTCCCTCGTCGTCGGTGGTGATCGTGCTGCCGGTGACCTGGGCACCCGGCGGGATCACGGCTTCGCGCAGCGTCGCGGCCTGATCTTCGGAAGACGGCGCCGGGGTCGGCGTGCCGTGATCGCAACCGAGCACGCCGACGAGGGTGAGGACGAGCGTGAGGCGTAGCGGTCGCACGAACCCAGAATGCACGGAATGGCCGTCGCGTCGACCGGTGTCTCGGCTGGTGATGGACACATCGGTCTCATCGCACGAGCGACGACGTGAGGTGAGCGCGTCCGCGATAGGGTCTCTGCGCATGTGCTCTCGCTCGCAGCTCGTCTCTGCCTCAATCGTTCTCGTCGGCTCGATCGCGGGATGTGGTGCCGCGACGCCTCGCGAGGAGGCGCGTGTCGCGGAGACGGACGACGATCTCGTCGCCATCGCCGCGCAGACCGTGGTGATCGGGTCGCCGGACAGCGAGGAGGGACGCGACGAGGACGAGGGGCTGCTCACCGAGGTCGTGCTCGCGTCGTTCCTCGTCGATCGATCGCCGGTCACGGTGGCCGCGCTCGAGGCGAGATGGAGCGAGGTGGTCGCGCGTGATCCGAGGGCGCGCGTGGTGCGTGAGGAGGACACGCCCGCCGAGTGGACGGGGCAGTGCAACGTCGGGTCGGCGCGTCGTGATCATCCGGCGACGTGTGTGAGCGTCGAGGCTGCTCGCGCGTTCTGTCAGCTGCGCGGGATGGACCTGCCGACGGAGGCGGAGCGAGAGGCCTTTGCGCGCGGAGGATCGCGCTCGCCCTACGCGTGGGGTGATTCGTTCGACGAGGCGCGCGTGGTGAGCTCCGTGGCGTGCAGTGAGCGAGGCTGTCGAGGGAGCACCGAGCCCGTCGTGACGAGCGGCGCGCGCTGCAACGCGCTCGGTGTGTGCGACGTCGCGGGGAACGTGTGGGAGTGGACGCTCACCGAGTACGTGCCCGCGCACGGGCTCGGCTCGAACGTCGTGCCCGAGGCGCTGTCGCCTTCGACGGTGATCCGCGGCGCGTCGTGGCTCGATCACGAGCCGCGCTTGTTCCGCAGCGCGATGCGCGGGCTCGCGTATCCGGATCATGGGCTCACGCACATCGGCTTCCGGTGTGTGCGACGCGGCGGTTAGCGGAGCGGAGTCGGGGTGCGAGGGTGGATGAGAGGCGGTCGGGGCCACCCCGGGGTCCAATCCCGGGGCATGGAGAGCGCTTCGGCTTCGCGGCAAGCCCGACGACCGGGCTTGGCTCGGAGCGGATCTGTTCGGTGCGCCCGACATCGGGAACCGCGGCGGTTCCGCTCGGAATCGCCCGAAATTCGGGCCGATCGTGCGGCTGGGGACTCGCGAGGTCGGCGTCGCCGTACCCAGCGAGCCGGTGGATCGGGCCCTTCGACGCGCGTCCCAGGTCGGCACGGCCGTTGCGCTAGGGGCGGCATGCGCACCACGTCCTCGATCCTCACCGCCCTGACCGTCGGTCCCCTCGTCCTCGTCGGATGCGAAGGTCAGCTGATGTCTCGCGACATGCCTGGAACCGACGCAGGCGTCGCGACCACGGACGCTCCGTATGCCCTCGGCGTCGACGCGACTTCACCGGGCAACGACGCGTACCTCTACGTCGAGCCCGGACGCGACGCCGCGCTCGCGACTGCAGATGCCTACGTCGCGTCGCCCGATGGCTGGGTCGCGCCGACGCCCGATGCGTACGTGCCGCCTGCGACGGGGCTGCTCTCCGACGACCTCGCGATCACGAGCGTCGACGTCTTCCAGAGCGTGCGCGTGCCGCTCGTGCGTGAGGGGGCGAGCGCGGATCGCGACGGCCTGCCGGTCGTGCGCGGTCGCGAGGCGCTCTTCCGTGTGCACGTCGAGGAGCTGGCGGGCTACTCGGCGCACGAGGTCACGGCGGTCGTCGAGATCGAGAACGACCTCGGCGTCGCGCGCTTCACCGACACACGCATCCTCGAGCTGCCGTCGAGCGACTCGAACCCCGACAGTGTCTTCGGCGTGCGCGTGCCCGGCACCGCGATCGCCCTCGGTGCGAGCTACCGCGTGCGGCTCGAGGTGGAGAGCGGTGGCGTCGCGAGCGCGCCCGAGGCCTCGTTCCCCGACAGCGGCTTCTCGGATCTGTCGGTCGAGGACACGGGGCGACCCGTCTTCGTGCTCGTGCCCTTCCGCTACGACACGGACGGCTCGGGACGAATGCCCGAGGTCGGTGAGCTGCAGATCACGCGGATTCGCGAGGAGCTCACGTCGATGTTCCCGTATGCCGAGGTGGAGATTCGGGTACACGAGGTCGTGTCGTGGTCGCGCGCGAACCGCTACACGGGCAGCGTCGACTGGGGCGCGGTGAACTCGCGCCTCATCTCGATGCGCGACGACGAGGGCGCGCCCGAGCACGAGTACTGGTACGGCCTGATCGCGCCCGACCGCACGCGCTCTTCGTACTGCGCGCGCACCTCGAGCTGTGTGACTGGACAGGCGTACGTCTCGACGCTGCGCGGCTCGCGCGTGGGCTCCGGTGTCGGGTTCGCCGACCTCGACAGCGTCGGCACGCTCGCGCACGAGCTCGGCCACGAACACGGTCGCTCGCACACGCCGTGCGGCACGAGCTCGAGCGACGACGACTTCCCGTACTCCAGCGGCCGCGTCGGTGTGTGGGGCTGGGATCGTCGCACCGGTGAATTCCACAGCCCGACCGTCGCGAGCGACTTCATGGGCTACTGCAGCCGCGCGTGGATCAGCGACTACACGTACCGCGCGATCTACGAGCGACAGAGGGCGATGCGCGCGCTCGGATGGCCGGTGATCGCAGGCGAGGCGGTCGCGCGTCGCTTCGTGACGATCGAGGATGGCGAGGCGTCGTGGGGCGAGACGGCGATGCTGCGTCGGCTGCCGGGCGAGCGCGAGCCGGCGACGTTCATCGACGCGCGCGGTCGTGTGATCGAGAGCGTGGAGGTGTCGCGGCTCGACTTCTCCGAGAGCGACGGACGCACGTGGATCGTTCCGGCCGCAGCGCCCGCGGGCGCGACCGAGATCGTGATCGGGACGGAGCGGATCGCGCTCGAAGCCCCGTGATAGCGTGATCGCGTGACGGCTCCGCGACGGCGGTTCGGCGCGCTGATCGGCGCGAGCGCGGCGATGGACGAGGTCTTCGCGATGCTCGCGCGCGTCGCGAAGACGGAGCTCTCGAGCATCCTCGTCGGCGAGACGGGCACCGGAAAAGAGCTCGCGGCGCGCGCGATCCACGAAGGGTCTCCTCGCAAGGGGAGGCCTTTCGTCGTCGTCGACTGCGGCGCGATCAGCGGGAGCCTGATCGAGAGCGAGCTCTTCGGACACGAGAAGGGCGCGTTCACCGGCGCCGATCAGAAGCGCATCGGCGCGTTCGAGGCCGCGAGCAGCGGCACCGTGTTCCTCGACGAGCTCGGGGAGCTCTCGATCGATCTCCAGCCGAAGCTCCTGCGCGTGCTCGAGCGCCGCGAGATCAAGCGCCTCGGCTCGACGACGTTGATCCCCGTCGACGTGCGGCTCGTGTGCGCGACGCACCGCGATCTCGCGGCGATGGTGAACGAAGGGCGCTTTCGCGAGGACCTCTACTACCGGCTCGCCGAGGTGATCGTGCGGCTGCCGCCGCTGCGCGCGCGGCGTGAGGATGTCGCGCTGCTCGCGCAGCACGTGCTCGACGAGCACGCCGCGACCGAGGGCCAGACGCTCACGCTCGACGGTGCGGCGATCGAGGCGCTCGAGCGCTGGCGCTGGCCGGGCAACGTGCGTGAGCTCCGCAACGTCGTGAAGAGCGCGGCGCTGATGGCGACCGGTGGCATCGTGCGCGCGAACGAACTGCGTCTGTCACCGCGACCCTCCGAGCAGCAGCCGGACGCGCCGAGCGAGGATGCGATCGCGGGGGATCGTGTGTCGATCGAGCTCCACGCGGGGCTGCCGATCCAAGAAGCGCGCGACCGGTGGACCGAGACGCTCGAGCGGCAGTACCTCGAGCACGTCCTCGCTCGCGTCGGCGGCGATCTCGGTCGCGCTGCCGCAGAGACGGGGGTTCATCGCAAGAGCCTCGAGCGGCTGCTCCGACGTCACGGTCTGTAGGAGCCGCTACTCCGGGTTGGTCGCGAGGTGTCCGATCGAGTCGGGCAGCGCCCATCCGAACATCGCGCCGTCGCTCGTGACGGGCGACGCGATCACCTCTCGCGTGTTCGCGCCGAGCGGATCACGGTGCCACCAGACGCGTCCCGTGTCGTCGGTGGCGGCGTTCCAGCGATGCGCGGCGCCGATCACCTCGCCGCGGCCGTCGCCGTCGACGTCGATCACCGCGACCGTGCGCCCGTAGGTCATGTAGGCCTGGTTGACGTCGGGATAGAGCAGCACGGGCGCGCCGAACGTGCCGTCGCCAGCGCCCGGATGGATGACGAGGCTGCCGCGATCGTTGAGGCCCGTGCCCGTGTCGATCGCGGGCTCGGGCAGGAGGACGTCGACGTGTCCATCGCCGTCGACGTCGCCCGCGGCGAGCGACCAGCCTGCGTACACGTACATGTAGCCGGTGCTCCGTCCGAGCTCGGCCATCACGCGATCGCCAGAGACACCGGTGGGGCCGCCGCCGAACACGTAGGCACGGCCTCCATCGGGCGCGTCGAAGTCCTCGTAGGGCGCGCCGACGACGACGTCTGCGTAGCCGTCTTCGTCCACGTCGCCTGCGCCCGTGATCGAGTAGCCGAAGTACGTGTACGAGCCGGCGTCGCCTGCGAGCGCGATGGGCGTGCTCGGCGCCGCCATGCGGAACACCCACGCGCGACCGGAGTCCATGCCGCCTGCGTCCGAGAACGGTGCGCCGATCGCGACGTCGCCGGAGCCGTCGCCGTCGACGTCGTACGCGGCCGCGACGATCATGCCGAAGCGGCCCGACGTGCTGGCCTCGGGATCCGCGAAGGTCGCCGCGGGCGCGGAGAGCACGACGTTCGTCGGATCACCACGGAAGAGATACACGCGGCCCGCGACACCGCTCCGCGTCGCACCGACGACCACGTCTCGGAAGCCATCGGCGTCGGTGTCGTCGACGATCGCGACGCTCGCGCCGAACGAGGTCGAGTGAGCGCCATCGGGCGACGTGAGGATCACCGGGCGCGAGGTGTCGAGGCCGCTCGTCGCGTCGCCGCGGAGCACGATGACGACGCCTGGCGTGGTGCTGCCGCTCTCTTCGACGCTCGACGCGGAGATCACTGCGTCGGCGAGGCCGTCGCCGTCGAGATCGCCGAGCGCGATCGCGTGCCCGAGCCAGCTGCCCTCTCCGCGCGACGCGATCGCGATCCGAGTGACGCTCGGCAGGGGGAAGATGCCGTCTCCGCGCGAGAGGTACACGGCTCCTGCATCGAGCGCGTCGGCGTCCACGCCGGGCGCGCCGATCACGAGATCGCCGTAGCCATCGCCGTCGACGTCGTGACGATCACGGCCCACGTCCATCCAGCGCACCTCGCTCGACCACGGGCCGCACACGCTCGCCGCGTCGCACGCGCGCACGCGCCAGTGCACGCGCGCGGCCGAGGTCACGAGATCCTCGGCGGGAACGAAGACCCACGCACCCGAGGCGCGCGCGCTCACGCTCGACGAGAGCACGCGACCACGCGCGAAGTCGCACGCGCTCGGTGCGCCCGCGGCGCAGCCGTCGTCGAGCTGGACCTCGTAGCGGGCTGCGCCCGCGACACGTTCCCAGGCCATGCGCGGACGAAGCGGGGCGCGCGTGACCCCACCGCTCGCGGCGCGGAAGCTCCCGCTCGCGAAGCCGTTCCACGGCGCGACGAGGCGTGGTGCAGGGAGCGCGAGGCCGCCTGCGTCGAACGATGCGTCGGGTGGCGTGAGTGCCGCATCGTCCTCCGGCCGCGCATACGCGTCGGTGCCGGCGTCGCTCTCGCCGGTGCAGCGGCCGCCGGAACAGTCGGAGCAGATGGGCTCACCGGCGGCGAGCGTCACGAGCACGGTCCTCACGACGGTGTCGGGATCCGCGGGAAGGATCACGTCTTCACAGCCTGCGGCGACCACGATGCAGCCCGTGTCGCGCGCGCTCGCCGCGAACGCGTAGTGACCCTCCGAGAGCGCAGGAACGCTCGGGACCATCCCGCCCACCGAGGGCTCGGCGGTGTAGAGGCGCTCGCCCGTCTCGGCGCAGGTGCCCGCACGGATCTCTGCGCGCACGAGCTCCACGCGATCACGCGTCGCGTCGTCGGCGATGTCGAGCTCCCAGCGCAGCGCACGACGCTCGGCACAGCCTGCGGCGAGAGCCGCGCAGGAGGCGACGGCCAAGAACAGCGCGGCGGCGGATCGTGCGAGCGACATCAGAAGCGCAGCGCTCCGAGCACGGGACCCTCGACGACCGTCTCGATCCTGCGATCGAGCGACACCACCACCACCGCGATTGCTGCGCCTACTACGGCGAGACCGACGCCCGTCCCGACGAGCGCCCACACGAGCGTGTCGTCCGAGCCGCCGGGCATCGTCGTCGTGCCGCGTGCGGTCGCGACGCCCGCGCTGGCAGGTCCGATCGCGCGCGTCTCCCACTCGACGCGCGTGCCTCGTCCTGCGGTCAGCGTGAGCGGGCGGTCGACGATGATGTGCCACTCGCCGCCCTCGGCGCGTGCGCGCAGCTCGATGCGTCGCACGACGTGCTCGGGATCGTCGGGCAGCTGAGCCTCGAGACGAAACGTGCCGCCTTCGGTCGTCGGCTCGGTCTCGATCGACGGCGCGCGGCCGCCTGCGACCAGCGCCTCGAAGCGCGCGCGAAGGACCGGCGGCACCTCGCGGCCCAGCGCGTGATCCGGTGCGATCCACGCGAGCATGCGGAGCGTTCGTTCTGCACCGGGCTCGTCGCCGAGCGCGCGTTGTGCGAGCGCGCGGAGCTCGAGCGCATCGAGGAGCTCGTCGCGCGTGAGCGAGCCCTCCCGCTCGAGACGCTCTTCTTCGTGGAGGAGTCCCTCGAAGTCACCGTCCGCGTAGCGCGCCCGCACCGCGGCGAGCGCTGCTTGCGCGGACACGACGGACGGGAGCGCCGAAGAGAGGACGGCGAGCGCCAGGAGGGCGACGCGAAGCATGGCTCGCGACCATACCAGCACCGCCCCACCGATGCGTGGTCGCGCGACCGCGTGAGATAGACTCGCCGTGCTTGGCGCAGCCGCATCGCATCGAGGCCGCGGACGAGGCCGATGACTCGGCCATCGTGCGGGTCGATCCGTCCGAGCAGATCACGATCGGACGCTACGAGATCCGCTACCACGTGGCCTCCGGCGGCATGGCGAGCGTGTTCCTCGCGCGCGCGATCGGCCCCGCGGGGTTCACGCGTCCGGTCGCGCTCAAGCGGATGCACCCACACCTCGCGCGACGTCGCGAGTTCGCGCTGATGTTCCTCGACGAGGCCCGCATCGCGGCGCGCATCAACCACCCGAACGTGTGTGCGATCCACGACTTCGGCGAAGACGACGGCGCGTACTTCATCGCGATGGAGTACCTCGCCGGCGTGCCGCTCATCCGGCTGGTGAACGCGCTGCTGCGCGAGGAGCGCTCGGGTCGGCCGCGCTCCGATCACGCGAGCTGGCACGCGCTCGCTGCGCGCATCGTCGCGGACGCCGCGTCCGGCCTGCACGCGGCGCACGAGCTGAAGGACGACGCGGGACAGCCGATGCTCGTGGTGCACCGCGACGTGTCGCCGCAGAACCTCTTCGTGACCTTCGACGGCGCCGTGAAGGTCGTGGACTTCGGCATCGCGCTCGCGCGCGATCGGTTCCAGGAGACGCAGACGGGCACGCTGAAGGGCAAGCTCGGCTACATGGCGCCGGAGCAAGCGGCGACCGGCCCGGTCGATCGACGCGCGGACGTGTGGGCGCTCGGTGTCTGCCTCTGGGAGATGCTCGTCGGCGCGCGCTTGTTCCACCGCGCGAGCCCGATGGAGACGATCAAGGCCGTGAGCGAGGAGCCGATCCCGCGGCCTTCGTCGCGGCGCGCCTCGGTGCCGGCGGAGCTCGATGCGATCGTGATGCGCGCGCTCTCGCGTGCGCCCGCGGATCGACACGCCACCGCGCGCGACCTCGCGCGGGAGCTCGAGGCCTACGTGCGCAAGGCGGCAGAGCCGACGGGTCTCTCGGATCTCGCGGAGTACATGGCGCCGCTCTTCCGTGAGGAGCGCGCGCACAAGAGCGACATCGTCCACACGCTGCTGCACGGCCCGAGCGAACAGGGCCCCGACGTCTCGACCGAGCTGCGCCTGAAGTCGGCGACGCGCACGGCGACGGATGCTGCGCTCGCGACGCGTGAAGCGCCCGAAGAGCGCGCGCGTCCCGGCAACGTGACCGCGTCGATGCCCAACCTCGCGAGCCCCGGTGCAGCGAGCCCTCGGGCTCCGACGGTCGCAGACCTCGACACTGCACCTCTCCTCTCGAAGCCCGAGCCTCCGACGGTGAAGGTCGACGCGATGTGGTTCGAGCAGGAACCACCTGCGAGCGAGACACCGCGGGCGAAGGGTGCGCGGTGGATCACGCGCGCGGTCGTGATCGTGTCGATGCTCGCGATCGCGGCGTGGGTCGGGATCGCGATGGGGCCATGGAGTCCCGCGAGCCCCGAGGCGGATCGCGCGACGGAGATCACGCGCCCAATCCCCCCGACCGTGAGCGCTCCGGCAGCGCCTTCGTTGCCTGCCGCGTCGAGCACGGAGAGAGCGATGCCGTCGCCGTCGGTGCCTGCCATCGCCGAGCCCTCGCCCCAGCCCACGCCGAGCTCGGCATCTGGCTCGCCAGCCTCCGCTCGTGCCCCGCGACGTGATCGCTCGCGTCTCCCGACCAGCGTCGCACCGCCGAGCGCCACGGGCTCGAGCCAGCCGAGCGCGAGCCTGACCAGGCCATCGATCGGCTGGGTCAGCGTGGCCACGGTCGGTGGCTGGGGCGAGGTGTGGGAAGGCAGTCGTCGGCTCGGTCAGACGCCGGTCCGCGTGCAGTTGTCGGCGGGCGATCACGTGCTGCGGATCGTCCCCACCGAAGGCGCAGAGCGCCGGATGCCAGTGACGGTCGTCGCGGGTGAGACGAGCCGCCTCGTCGTACCGCTGCAGTGAGCGCGTCGCGCGTCGTCCCTCACCGGAGCCCGAGCTTCTCGATCATCTCGTGGAGGTGCGCGCGGTTGAGCCCGGCGCGTCGCGCTGCTTCGGACACGTTGCCGCCGCACGCGTCGAGGAGGGCGCGCAGGTACTGGCGCTCGAACGACTCGAGCCACTGTCTCTTCGACTCGTGGAAGTCGACGTCGAGCCGAACGATCGGCAAGCGCGCGCCTGCGTCGGGCTGCCCCGCCTCGCCGCTGCCGAGCGCGATCGCCCGTCGCACGTAGCTCCGCAGCTCGCGCACGTTGCCGGGCCACTGGTACCCCACGCGGCCCGCGATCTCACGCTCGACGGCCTCGATCACCGTCGTGTCGCGCGCGCCTGCTTCGTGCGCGAGCTCTCGCGCGAGCGCGACCACGTCGCGGCCCCGCTCGCGCAGCGCGGGCACGCGCAGATCGATCACGCCGAGCCGGTGCAAGAGGTCCTCGCGGAACGACCCATCGTTCACGCGGCGCTCGAGGTCGGCGCTCGTCAGCGCGATCACGCGCACGTCGACGCTGCGGTAGCGCGCATCGCCCACGCGCCGGATCTCGCCACGATCGAGCGCACGCAGGAGGCGTGTCTGGAGCTCGAGCGGGAGCTCTGCGATCTCGTCGATGAGCAGCGTTCCACCCGACGCGCGTTCGAACACGCCGGGGCGCTCTCCCTCGGCGCCCGTGAACGCGCCGCGCACGTAGCCGAAGAGCTCCACGTCCGCGACGCTGCTCGTGAGCGAGGCGCAGTCGAGCACGACGAGCGGGCCCGCGCGGCGCGGACCTCCTGCGTGGATCGCGCGCGCGAGGAGCTCCTTGCCGGACCCGGACTCGCCTCGCACGAGCACGGGCGAGTCGAGCGTCGTGACGTGCGCGGCGAGGCCGAAGAGATCCTGCATGGGGACGCTCGCGCCGAAGAGCTCGCCGAAGCGATCTCCGCCGAGCCAGCGCACCCGCTTGCGCCGCTCGCGCGCCACGGCGATCTCCACGGTGCTCGCGCCGATCTGCACGCGAGTCCCCGGCGCGAGCAGCGCGTCGAGCACGAGCGTTCCGGCGACGCGGCAGCCGTTCTTGCTCCCGAGGTCGCGCAGCCTCACGTGGCCGCGCTCGTGGAAGAGCTCGCAGTGGAGGCGCGAGATCGTCGGATCCGCGATCACGAGATCGGCGGCGGGTCCGCTGCCGAGCACGGCGCGTGGATCGACGAACGCATGCTCGGCCCCCGCCGCAGGGCCTGCGACCACACGGATCCGCCCGATGGCCGCCTCGGCGTCTTCGAGCACCCAAGTCTCGGTCGAGCTCACGCATGCGCACGATACCGCGCCGCGGCGACGGTGCGCTCAGCGCTCGCGGGGCCGAGGCGCCGAGGGTAGGCTGCGCGCCGTCATGAGCTCCCCCAGCAACGACGACGCGCCGAACGTCGCCCTCGGATCGACCGATCGCTTCGGCTACGAGTGGAAGAACTACGCGCAGATCATCCCGGAGCACGAGCGTCAGCTCGAGCGGTGGATGGGCTCCACGGGGCTCGCGTCGTTCGAGGGCAAGCGCTGTCTCGACGTGGGCTGCGGCATGGGCCGCAACCCGTTCTTCATGCTGAAGAACGGCGCGAAGGAGATGCTCGCGGTCGACGTCGACGAGGGCTCGCTCGGCGCCGCGCGCAAGAACCTGGGCGGTGATCCGCGCGCGACCGTGAAGCAGTGCTCGGTCTACGACCTCGACCCGAAGGTGCTCGGTACCTTCGATCGCGTGACGAACATCGGCGTGCTCCATCACCTCGCGGAGCCCGAGCGCGCGCTCGAGAAGATGTGGGCCATGGTCGCGCCCGGCGGTGACCTCTGCCTCTGGTGCTACGGCAAGAACGGCAACGAGCTGATCCTCCCGGTGATCCAGGCGTTCCGTTTCCTCGGCTCGCGCCTCCCGATCGGCGCGACGCACACGGTGGCCAAGGTGACGACGGCCGTGGCGTGGCCGGTGATGAAGCGCGTCTCCTTCCGCACCGAGTACTACAACCACCTGAAGACGCTCTCGAAGAAGAACGTCGAGTCGATCATCTTCGATCAGATGCTCCCGCACATCGCGCACTA
Organism: uncultured Sandaracinaceae bacterium; assembly: GCA_964502175.1. Classification (GTDB taxonomy): domain Bacteria; phylum Myxococcota_A; class Polyangia; order Polyangiales; family Sandaracinaceae; genus JAFLCL01. The sequence goes on along the minus strand of CAZCVE010000004.1, from coordinate 221,777 downwards.
CTGGACGCGCACCGACATGGAGAAGCTCGTCCACCCGCTCGGCGGCGACCCGACGATCGAGCTCGTGCAGGGCAACAGCTGGCACGTGCGCGTCGTGAAGAAGCGCTGACGTCCGAGGTTGAAGCCGTGCGGCTCGTGTATCGTCGCGCGCCATGACGACGACGAGCTGTCCTCACTGCGCTGCGCCCCGACAGGTGGGCCACGTGATCTGCGTCTACTGCCGCCAGCCCTACGAGGCGGCCTCTGCGGCGAACGCGATCCGGTGTCCGAAGTGCGCGACGATGTCCGCCGAAGGTCAGGACAAGTGCGTGGCGTGCGGCACGTGGATCGTCGTCGCCTGCGTGTTCTGCGGCGCACACTCGGCGCACACGAAGTCTGCGTGCGTGTCGTGCGGTGAGCTCTTCGCTGGCGCGGCGGAGCGCAAGGCCGCGCTCGAGGCGGCCGACGCCGAAGAGACCGACGACGAGGACGAGGACGACTCGGCGTGGGAGTCGGGCTGGTCGTGGTGCGGCAAGTGCCAAGCGCTCGTCTACGACGAGGACCCCGCGGGCAAGTGCGCAGCGGGTGGCAAGCACGACACGAGCGAGAGCGAGGGCTACCTGCTCTGCAGCGACCCCGAGGCGATCGACGGACAAGGCGAGTGGCGCTGGTGTCGCGCATGTCAGGGCCTCTTCCACGGTGGCGAGCGCGCGGGCGTGTGCGCCGCGACTGGCCAGACGCACGACGGGAGCGAGAGCGAGGAGTACGCGATCGCGAAGACCGGCAGCGACGACTACGAAGAAGACGAGGGCGGCTGGGGCCGCTGCAAGAAGTGCAGCTCGCTCGTGTGGGCCGAAGACGGCGGCTCGTGCGCGGCAGGCGGGGAGCACGCGCCGAAGGAGTCGACCGACTACTCCGTACCCTACGAAGAGGAGTGATCGCGCGAGCGCGCGCTGCCTCACGGTGTCGGTGTCGATGCGGGTGTCGGAGGTGAAGGCGCGACGCTCGTGGGGTCGGTGGTCGTGCTCGGCGCGTCGGTCTGCGGCGTCATGAACGCGCCCACGATCGGCGTGATGCTCGCGGAGGTGAACGCTGGCGAGAGCGCGCCGCGCCTCACACCTCCGGTCCGTCGCGCGAACGCACCGTAGGCAGTCTCGCGGGCGACCTCGATCGCGCCCGCGTCGTCGGCGACCAGCGCCCACGGGATCGACGGCGTGTCGTCTCGACCATCGTCGAGCTCGTCTTGGTCGAGCTCGAGCTGCGCGGTGTGGTGGCCGACGCTCACCGTGATCGCGCGTCCGTCGTCCACGCGGACGATCCGCGCTCGCGCGCCCTGCACCTCGAGGACGAACGCGAGGTCGTCGGTGACGATCATGCGCGCGTCACGGTCGCACCGGCCGAGCGCTCGCGCCGCGTCGGCGGTGGCGCCGGGTCGGTGCTCGAGCCAGCGCATCGTGCCTTCGCGACACAGCACCGACGCCGTGCGGTTCGTTGCGTCGGCGCGAAATCCGGGCCGCGCGATCGTGCTCGTCTCGGCGAGCGTGGTCGCGTCGACGAAGTGGAGCGAGTCGTCCGCGAGGCCCGCGAGGATCGCGCCGCCCTCGACGAAGCGGACGAACCGCACCGGACGCGCGAACCGCGCCTCGACCGTGCCGCGGCGTGCGCCGGAGACCTCGTGGAGATGCAGGTTCCGTCCGCGCGCGAAGGCCACGACGCTTCCATCGGGCGCGAGGTCGAACGCCTGCGTCGGCAGCTCTTCACCACGCGCGCGCGCGATGCGACCGAGGCGTCGACTGCTCGCGACGTCGAACGTCTCGACCGCGCCGTCGTGCGTCGTGGTGACGACGATCGCACCGGCTGCATCGAAGCGAGGTTCTTCGTCGGGGCGCAGCATGCAGAACCCCAGCGAGTCGGTCGTGCCGCGTGTGCACTCCTGTCCGTCGCACTGCTCGCCATCGCCGCAGGGTTGTTCGCACGACGACAAGATCGTGACCCGTGGTGGAAGCACCCCGCCGCTGTCGAAGACGGCGAGGCGGTCGAGCATGCGCACCACGCGACGACCACTGCGCTCGTCGATGCTGCCGCTCACGAGGCAGCACGCGCGACCCTCTGCTGGCTCACAAGGGATGGAGGGCACGGGCCACGTCGCGATGGTGCCGCCGCGGAGCGTGCGCGGGACACCGCCGTAGCGCTCGGCGAACACACCCCCGCCGACGGGGAGCAGGCCGGCTTCGTCGAAGGCGTAGTTCGTCCAGTCCGTGCCGTCGCTGTTGGGCGGATCGTCCTCGGACTCCTCGACGAAGTCGTGCAGGTAGAGGCTCCGACTCGTGAGCCCGGAGCGCGTGAGGATGATCTCGGCGAAGGGAGTGACGAGCACGAGCCCCTCCGGCGTGGAGATCGCGTCGAGCACCACGTCCTCTTCCCATGTGTCCTCGTGATGGTGCTCGGCCGATCCGTCGGTGCGTCGCGTGTGCAGCCCGGTGTCGTCGATGCGCACGCCCGTTCGTCCCGTGGCGCTGGGCACCTCGTGCGGACCGAAGAAGTCGAACGAGCCGTCGGCGCGGAAGCCCGGCGTGAAGAAGCCGTGCGGAATCGGCGAGAGCGCGACGTCGCCGAGCGACGCGCCGTTCGTGGCATCGAAGCGAACGGCTCGAGCGCGTCCTGACTCGTAGCGGTACGCGATCACGGCCGATCCGTCGGGCGACCAGTACATGCGCTGTGGAGCGAACGCGAGCGGCTCGCGGCGTCGCGTCGCGCCGGTGAGCGTGTCGCGGAACGACAGCGTGCCGTTCGACCACGTCACCCACGTGCCGCCTGCGGGACGGAACGGATCGCGCGGCACGATCACGCGCTCGATGTGTCGAACGAGCGCGCCGTTCGCCGCATCGAGGAGCCACGCGTCGCCGAGCTGTCCGTGCGGGACGCTTCGCTCGGACACCGCGACCAGGACGCGCCGCTCGCTCGGAGAGACCGCCTGCACCTGACCCGACAGAGGGCGCGTTGCTTGATCCAGCACGTGGCGACGCGCGTTCGCGAGGTCGAGGCGCACGAGCGGCTCGGTCTCCGTCGAGAGGAACAGCGAGCGTCCGCCCGGGCTCAGCGTCGCGTCGTAGCCCGGTGTGCAGTCGACCCGATCGAGATCGAGATCCCACACGCAGACGTGCGCATCGGTGCGCTCGAACGCGACGTAGCGACCTCCACGATCCGAGGAGGTCTCCCACGCGACGCGCTCCACTTCTTCGTCGAGCTCGCGCGTGCCGACCACCCGACCGGCCTCGCCGTCGATCACGGCGAGGCGGTGTGAGTCCAGGTACAGGAATCGTTCCCCCGTGAGCGCCAGCAGCTCGTGCGTTCCGACGCGCGCGGGGAGACCGAGGCCCGTGGGAACGATCACCGCACGATCGCCCGGCAGCGGCACCTCGCGCGACGGCGCGACGGGCGCGTCGTCGGGCGTGAGGAACGGGCCCTCCTCGATCGCGTCCTCCGTCGGCGCGGTTGTCGTCGTCTCGGGAGGTTCCGCGGCGGGCTCCGCGCTCGCGGTCGGCTCACCGTTCGCGTGCGCCGGTTCGGTCGTCGGCTCCGACTCACCGCCGGTGAGCGCGGCGCCGCGCGGAGGATCGGCGCACGCCGACGTCATGCACACGAGCAACACGAGCGCGGGTCGCCACCACATGCGCGGATGGTACGCGTGACGCGCGGCCGCGGGTCTCACGCCGTTGTCACGTGGAGGCGTCAGCGCGTGGGCACGCGCGTCGGTCCGCTGCGGCCGTCGACGCGCCCGCCGGTCGCCTCTCCCCAGCACCGCACGCTGCCGTCCTCGAAGCGCGCACACGCGTGCTGGTAGCCCACCGACACCTCGGTCGCGCCGCGCGTGCCCGCGATGATCGTCGGTCGTGTGAAGCGCGCGTCTGCGCCACGCAGGCCGTGCTCGTAGTCGAAGCACGCCACGTCGCCCTCTCTGCGCACCACGCACGCGCTCATCGCGCCGACCGACAGATCACGCGCGCCGCGAAGCCCGCGGAGCTCGCGCGGCCCGTGCGACGCGAAGCACTGGATCGCGCCTGCACGCGTTCGCACACAGCCCCAGCCGAACGTGACGCCCACCTCGATCGCATCGGTCACGCCCGTCACGACCTCGGGCGGCGCACCTTCGTCGCCGTCCCTCGCCATTCGCCAGCACACGACGCGTCCCGTGCGCTCGACCACGCACACCCGATCGCTCCCGACGGCCACGTCGACCGCCTCGCCGAGCACGTCGTCCGGCACCTCGGCGCTCGTGCGCGAGTCGTAGCCGCGCGCGTCGCAGAGCACGCGATCCTCCACGATCCTGCACGTCGCGCCCGTCCCCACCGACAGCGCGGTGGCGCGCCCCGGCATCGCGCGCGTCGAGATCCCGCTGCACAGCACCGCGCCGTTCGCGTCGATCGCGCAGCGCTCTCCCGCGCCGAGCGCGAGGCGGCGCGTGTTCGTGAACGGGATGTAGTCGTGAGGGTCGTGTGGCCAACAGCTGACCGAGCCGTCGTCCATCACCGCGCAGCTCTCCTCGTAGCCAGCCGCGACGCTGCGCGCGTGTGTGACGCCTTCGACGAGCGTCGCGGATCGCGCGCGCCGCGCGCCCCAGCACCACGTCGCGCCCGACGCATCGAGCGCGCACATGCCGGTGTCCGAGGGGCCGAGCGCGACGGCGTTGGCGAGCTCGATCGTGGCTGGCCTCCCGACGCCGGAGAACGAGCCCGCGAGCACGTGACGGTTGCCGTGGCTCGAGAAGCACGCGATCGACGCGTCGTCGCGGCGGAAGCATACGAAGTCGCGCCCGAGCGCGATCTCCACGGCGCGATCGATCACGGGTGTCGGGCTCGTCGGAGGAGGACGCTCCGCGGTGCCGAGCGACCCGCCGGATTGCTCGCCCCAACAGTGCGCCGCGCCGCCGCGCACGATCGCGCACGTACGCTCGCCGTAGGCCGCGACCGAGACGACGTCGGCGATCGGAGGCACCGCCGTGACGCGTGGGTGTGCGCCCGTGACGCCGAGCTGACGCGAGCCGTTCGCGCCCCAGCACGCGAGCGTTCCATCGACGCGCAGCGCGCACGTGTGTCCGCCTCCTGCGGCGATGCCGATCGCGTCGGCGATCCCGCGCACGATCGCGGCGCGTGTGCCCGTCGCGTCGCGCGTGGCCTCGCCGGGCACCTGGCCCCAGCACGCGACGCGACCGTCCTCGAGCACCGCGCACGCGTGCGACGGGCCGCCTGCGATCGTCACCGCGCCTGCGACGCCTTCGATCGGCGTGGGTCGCGGGTGCTCTTCGCCGGCGAGCGATCCCCAGCAGCGCACCGTGCCATCGCCGAGCAGCGCGCATGCTCCGCCGCCCACGCGCGCGAGCTCCGTCACGCCCTCGAGGCCAGGCACGGGGCCGAGCGCATCGCGCGCCGTCGTGCTTGCGTCGCCGAGGTGTCCGTGCGCCGCCTCGCCGAAGCAGTGCACGCGTCCGTCGACGAGCACGCAGCCGTGATCGTGCGCGATCGCCATGCGCGACCGGGGGATCGCGCGATCCGTGCGCGCCGCGATCACCGCCGCTGCGCCGATGGGCTGAGGCTCGCTCGCGCTCGCGCGCGCACGCAGGCCCGCGAGATCAGGGATCGGCAGCGCCGACGCGCGCGCATACGCCATGGCGAGCTCCGTCGCGGGACAGCGCGAGCTGAGGGTCGGTGCGCCGCCGATCGGCCGCACGCCTTCGATCGTCAGGAGGCGCGCCCACTCTTCACCGTTGGCCTCGATCCCGATCTCGTAGCGAACGCGCGCCCGCGTCGCGACGGGCACACGCGCCCACCGCGCGGCGCCTGGCGCACCGAAGATCTCGAGGCCCGCGGGCAGCTCGAGCTCGCCCTCGAACGCGACGTCCGCGGGGGCCGCGCTCTCGCATCGACCGCCGCCGAAGCCCCCGATGCCGCCGCCGCCGTGAGGTGGCGGCTCGAGATCGACGACCTGCGCCCACGCGCGCACCTCGATCGCTCCGAGCTGCAGGAGCAAGCGCGCCCAGCTTCCTTCGCGACCGATCTCGCCCAGCGACACGTAGGAGTCGAGGTTCGAGAGCGTGATCGCCGTCGCGCTCGCGTCGGGTCGTGTGCGAACGACGAGGCTCCCCGACCGCGCGGCCCAGACGACGCCGGTCGCGGCGGGGCGGTCGGCGTCTCGCGCCGCAGCCCATGCCGCGTCTCCGTGGCCTGGATCGCCGAGCTCGAGCGCCTCGCACGCGATCGGGATGTCGCTCACCGACACGCGTCCGTAGCCCGTCGGCACGCTCGCCACGCGCAGCGAGCCCTCGTGCGCGCTCGGCCTCACGCCCACACCGCGCGGCACGAACACCGCGCCCTCGAGCTCGATCGCACGCGTGGTGCGCCACGCGACGCTCGCGAGGCCCACGAGCTCGAGAGGTCGGCTCACCTCGGCGCGCGCGGTCGCCGCGTCGATCGAGAGACGCGCGTGATCGAGCGCCACGAAGACGGCGCGTCCCTCGGCGTCCACGCGGATCGAGGGCACCGCGAGGTCCTCGCTCGTGCGCACGCACGACTGCGCCGCGGCCGTGGAGACAGGCATCGCGAGCGACGACGCGACGACGAAGGTGATCGACCAGAGCGACGCGTTCTTCATGAGTCGACGCTCACGGTGAGGTCGTGCAGACGACGCGCACGGTGACGCGCGTCGCGCCCGACGACGGCGGGAACGCCGCGCGTCCGATCGCGGACGACATGCACGCGGTCAGCGTCGCGTCGCCGACGCCTGTCGCGTGCGTGCCCTCGGCCGCTCCTGCCACGGAGACGACCGTGTCGATCTGCACCGTGCCGGTGAGCGAGGGCTGTGCGCGGACGGCTTCTTCGTAGCAGTGGCGGAGCTGGCCGGTCTGCCTCCGGGCGACCCGCTCGACGACCGCCAGCTCGAGCGCGCCGCTCGCCGTCGCGGACACGGTCACGCGCGCGCCTTCACCCTCGCGCGCAGCGCGACCGAGCCCACCGCTGCCGGAGCCGTAGCCCTGCCCCGAGCCGGCGCCCGCGCCGTGGCCGATGGTGCCCATGTTGCCGAGCCCGATCGTCTCCTCGCCGCCGCCGCCCGCGCCGATGCCGGAGAGGCCGAGCCCGCCGAAGCCGAAGCTGTCGCCGATCTGATCGCCCATCAGCGCGGAGAGCGCCGAAGTGGTGTCGAGCCCGCTCTCGCGCCCCCAGGTGCCTCCGCCCCAGTCAGCCGTGTTTCCAAGCGCGGCGAAGATGCCGAGGTCGGCCGCCTGTCGTCGCGCAGCGAGCATCGCCGCGCGCTGGTCGAGCGAGTCGAGGGCGGCCGAGAGCGCCGTGGCCTCCTCCGCGAACGGCGTTCCCTCGCTCGGTGCGCTCGCGGCCTGGAGCAGCGCACGCACCTCTGCGCGGCCCGTGTCGTCGCCCTCCCAGGTGTCCGGCTCCGAGGCCGTCTCGAGGCGTCCGATCAGGATGCGCGCGAGCGCGAGGCGCGCCTCGACAGTCGCGTCGTCGAGCTCGATCGCACGCCGGTAGCTCGCGATCGCGTCGTCCGCGCGATCGAGGTGTTCCTGCACCTTCCCGAGGCGCGTGCGCGCAGGCGCTTCGGGCGCGCCGAGCTCGATCTCGCGCGTGATGTCGGGCTCCGCGTCCGCCCAGCGCTCGAGCGCGACGCGTGCGCGTGCCCGCGTCTCGTGATCGTGCGCCTCCGTGTCCGACAGCGTGATCGCGCGGCTCGCGGCGGCGTCGGCCTCGGCCCAGCGCGAGTCCGCGAGCTCGACGTCCGCGAGCCGGCTCCACGCGGCGCGCAGCGAAGGATCGAGCCGCGTCGCCTCGGTGAGCGCCTCGCGCGCAGAGGCACCGACGCCTGCGCCAGGGCCGTGGAAGAGCTCGAGCGCTCGCTCTTGATCGGACTGGCAAGCGCCGATGCCCAGCGCGAGGACGAGCGCGAAGACGGACGTGCGAGAGCGCATGCGGGCGACTCTACGCGCTTCGCGCACCGTTCTTCCTGGCGCACCGTGCCCAGCGTCACACACGAGCTCGCGCGAGTGAGCCCACGCGGGTCTCACACGCCGCTGCGGTGAGCGTGCGGGCGGGTACAGTTCGCCGATGCGGCTCGCCACGGTCCTCTGCTCGCTCGTTCTCGTGCTCGCCCTCTCCCACGCCCACGCGCAGGATGTCGACGCGGTCGCGCGGCTCCGCGCGCGCGTCGCGGCTGCGCCGACGGACGTGTCGCTCCAGTGCCAGCTGAGCTTCGCGCTCGTCGGCGCATCGCAACACGAAGAGGCCCGAACGATCGCCACCGCAGCCGTTGCCGCGATCCCGCGCCCACTCACGCCCGCGACGCGGCGGCTCGCGGGCGCGTGCCTCTACAACCTCGGCCGCGCCGAAGAGGGCCTCGCGCATCGTCCCGAGGCGGCGACGGCGTACGTCCGCTCGCTCGCGGTGCGCGACAACCCGTCCGTCGTCGAGCGTCTGCGCGCGCTGGTGCCCGAGACACCCGAGCACGACGAGGCTGCGGCCTTGGTGATGTTCGCGGGCACCGAGAACGAGGCCGTCTACGCGCTGCAGGACTTCGCGTCCGTGAGCACGCGCGGCGACACGCTGCTGTTCGTGTCGGCGCAGATCTCCTACCGGGGTGGCTACACGGGTCTCGGCGCCTTCGTCGTGGCGACGCGAGAGGACCGCGTCGTGGTCGCGCGTGTCGACGAGTGGTCACAAGAAGACAACAGCGCGCGGATGGAGGTCGACGAACCGCGCACGATCGAGACCGCGCCCGGCTCGCTCGGTGCCGCCATCGCCGTGTCGGGAACAGGCGGTGGCGCGTGCGGCCGGATGGACGGCTTCATGGACTTCGAGCACCACGCGACGATCCTCGTCTCGTTCGACGGAACGCGCGTGCGGTCGCGGGCGCTCGTGACGCGAGAGGCCGACTGCGAGGGGAACGTGTCGATGTCGCTCGCGCTGCGCGGCGCGAACGTCGTGGTGAGCCGCTCCCGCGACGGTGAGCTCGAGGCCGGCACGCACGCGATCGCGGATCTGCTGCGCTGACCGTACGCGCGAGTCGACGCTGCTCAGCGCACGGGCGGAACACGCCTTGCTGCCGTGTCGGGCATGCAGCGTTGGACGATGGTGGAGAGCGACATTCGTGTCCGCTGTGTGGTCGTTTCAGCACGCTGTGCGATCGCGACGCTGATCGCCTTCACCTGCTCGCGGGCGGCGAGCCTCGAGGCGCAGGACTTCGGGGGCACGCCGACGCCCACGCTGGAGGCTCGTGAGACTCTTCCTGCTGCGCGCGCGGCGCGAGAGAGCGACGTCGACGACCTGTCGAACGCCGCGCAGTACACCCGACGGCTCCGTCTCGCGTCGCGGGTGCAGGACGAGGGCGGTGACCCCCGCGTCGTGCTGCTCATGCCGCCGCGGTCCACCTCGCACGCGCTCGCTGAGCTCGAGCGCAACGACGGGCAGCGGACGATCGCGCACGGGCTCGGCGTCCTGGCGGCTGGGCTCGGCGCAGGGGGGATCGTGACGGCCGTCCATGCATCGATCCGATCGATCTGCGTCTTCCGATGCGACCAAGACGTTCCGTTGATCGGGCTCGGCGTCGGCATGCTCGGCAGCGCCATCTTGCTCACGGTGGCTGCGCTCTCGCTGCTCGCCGACGCGCACGCCTGGCGCGACGCGCTCCTTTCTCGTCTCGGTTCGCTGGCCCGCGGGGATCTCGCGTTGGTGACTTGGTGAGTGCCGAGTCACGTCGCCGCCCAGCGAGCCCGGGTGATCAGCGTGTGAGCTGAGCCGCGATCGGAGGCACGGCCGCGTCGCGTACGTGCTCGTCGGCGATGGGTGCGCTCGAGGTCAGTCGCAGCGGGACCACGCCGGCCCACACGGGGTGGGTCACGTCGTCGATCGCGTCGAGCGGCGGGCCGGAGCGGACCTTCGCGGACGCGTGCTCGATGTCGATCGCGATGAGGCGCGTCACGTCGACCTCCCACGCGTGCATCGCGCGGAGCTCGGCGTTGCGACCCGGCGAGAGACGATCGACGAGCAGCGCCATCGCGCGGACCTTCGCGTCGCGATCGTCCTCCTCCCTTGCGCGCCCGGTGATCACCACCGAGCGGTAGTTCATCGAGTGGTGGAACGCGCTCCGCGCGAGCACGAGCCCGTCGATCAGGGTCACGGTGACCGAGAACGGCGCGCCCTTGCAGAGCACGTCGAGCGAGCGGTTGGCGCGGGCGCCGTGCACGTAGAGCGTCTCGCCCTCGCGCGCGAACACGGTCGGCATCGCGATCACGTGCTCGCCACCCCGCGGATCGGTGAACGTGTACGCGAGGTGGCAGACGAGCGCCTCGTCGAGGATCGCGTGCACCACGGCGCGGTCGTAGCTGCCGCGCTCGGGGTGTCGCTTGAGCTTGGTGACGTCGGAGACGGGGTAGGTGTCGGTCATGCGCGGAAGGTGGTCGACGCTGGAGGTGCGCATCCCGCCAGAATGTGCGAGACGATACCTCCACATGCCGCGGGCTGAGAGCACCCTGATCGACGTCGTCGACGCGCTGCGCAGCGTCGAGGGGCCCACGCTCGCGGCGCGCGTGTCGTCGTTCGTGGTGTCCGAGATCCAGCGCGGACGGCTCTGCGCGGGCCAGCGCCTGCCGGGCTCGCGCGCGCTCGCGAGCGCCCTCGCCGTGGAGCGCGACACGGTCGTGCGCGCGTACGACGAGCTCGTGGCCGAGGGCTGGCTGACGAGCCGCGCGCAGGCGGGCACGTTCGTCGCCGCGGAGCTCCCGGTGAAGACCGTGCGCAAGCCCAAGACGACGCGCGTCGCGGTGCCCGAGCGCGCGGCCTTCGCGCGACCAGCGATGCCTGGGCTCTCGATCGAGTCGATCCCCAAGGGCGCGATCTACCTCGGTGGCGGCGTGCCGGACGTGCGGCTCGTGCCGCGCGAGGCGCTCATGCGCGCGCACCGACGGATCCTCCGCACGTCTGCGCGCACGCGCCTCGACTACGGCGATCCGCGCGGCGAGGTCACGCTGCGGCGCGCGCTCGCGCGCATGCTCGGCGAGGAGCGGGCGATCGCCGTCGGTGAAGACGGCGTGCTCGTCACGCACGGCAGTCAGCACGCGGTCGATCTCGTCGCGCGCGTGCTGCTGCGGCCCGGCGATCGCGTCGTCGTGGAGGATCCCGGCTACCCGCCGATCCGCGACACCTTCCGGCTCGCGGGCGCCACGCTCGTGCCCGTGCCCGTCGACGCGCGCGGCCTCGATGTGGCCGCGCTCGCGCGTCGCTGCGAGGAGGCGCCCGTGCGCCTCGTCTACCTCACGCCGCACCACCACTACCCGACGATGGCGGTGATGGCGCCCGAGCGTCGCGCGGCGTTGCTCGCGCTCGCGAAGAAGCACCGCTTCGCGATCGTCGAGGACGACTACGACCACGAGTTCCACTTCGGCGGGCGTCCCGTGCTCCCGCTCGCGAGCGCCGACGCGCACGGCTCGGTGATCTACGTGGGCTCGCTGAGCAAGATGCTCGCGCCCGGTCTGCGTCTCGGCTTCCTCGTGCCGCCGCGCGAGCTCCTCGAGGATCTCGTGCGCGTGCGCTTCGCCTCGGATCGACAAGGCGACCACGCGAAAGAGGCCGCGGTCGCCTCGCTGATCGACGACGGTGAGCTCACTCGCCACGTGCGCCGCGCGCGTCGCGTCTACCTCGCGCGCCGCGAGGTGCTCGTGAGCGAGCTGCGTCGCGCGCTCGGCGATCGCGTGTTCGTCGAAGAGCCCTCGGGTGGCCTCGCGGTGTGGGCGCGCATCGATCGCGACGTCGAGCGGCTTCGTGACCGCGCGCTCGCCAAGGGCGTGATGTTCTTCGTGGGCAAGGACTTCACGTTCGATCAGCGGCCGCTGCCGTTCGCCCGCTTCGGCTTCGGCTCCCTCGACGAGAAGGAGCTCGTGCGCGCCGTGCGCATCGTCGGTGAGGCGGCGAGAGCCGGTCGGAAGCGTTGAACGAATCTCGGGAAGGTTCCCCCGAGAGCCGCGTAGGATGCGCCGCCCCGACGTGACTGACTCACGGCTTGCGGGCGGAGGGACATCCATGAAGACGAAGACTGTTGCGGTGGTTCTGAGCCTGCTCTGCGCGGGCGTCTCGGCGTTGGGCGCATGTTCGACCGGCACCACGGGCCGAGGGGCGGAGCTCGTCAGCTGCACGGCTGGCCTCGAGGTCACGATCGGCTGCGGCTCGCGCTCGCTCGGCTCGTGCGTCGGTGACCCCATCATCACCGTCTGCGACGGCAGCTCGGGCGCTGCGATCGAGTGCGTGGACTCGAGCTCTCCCGGCTACCTCGGCCGCAACGACGACGACACCGGCCGCTGCCCCGGCCTGACCGTCACCTGCCCGGCGTCGGGTCAGATCGCGGTCCGACCCAGCGCGTTCTCTGGCGTGCCGGAGTGCAACTGGGAGACGCGCACCGGCGGCATCTGATCGATCGCACGTGAGCCGTCACCTCGCGTGACGACGAGTAGCCCGAGTCGACGCGACCCCATGGGGAGGCGACGGCTCGGGCTGTTCTGCGCGCTCTACAGCCGACCCTCTGAGGCTTCGTCTGGATCAGTCCGCCTCGCAGAAGGAAGTCCGCTGGGCTCGTCGCGATCGATGCAGTACGTCGGCCCGCCGTCGCACATGTCGCACGCGGGGATGATCTCGCACGTGCCCCAGCCGCCGCAGCTGCCGTCGCCGTGACACTGCGCGACCTCGAGCGGTCGCTGCGCGGGGAAGCGCAGCGCGAGACCCGCGGACCACGGACCGCCGGTGAACGTCGAGCCGTAGCCGCCTGCGATCTCGAGCATGGCGAATGCCTCGATCTCTGCGATGCGATCGAGCGCGACGGCGACCGCGGGACGCAGCGCGAAGGTCGCATCGAGCGAGCCGGTGATGCCGTTCAGCGAGGCCGTCGCCTCGAAGCGGAGCGGACGCAGCCAGCCGCCGACACGAAGCGACGCACCGAGCGGCACGCCGAGCACGCCGGGTGTGGCGACGGGGATCGCGACGCCGACGTGCGCGTCGCCCTCGACGAACACGGGCCCCGCGATCGGGAGCAGGCCGTGCGCGATCACGATCGGCGTGAGCTAGCCGCGTCGCAGACGAAACGAGATCCACCGCAGCGCGGAACGCCAGCTCGGGGATCGGCGCGACACGTAGCTCGATGCCGCCCACGCCGAGCGGGCCTCCCTCGGCACTGCGAGGGCGAGCACGCGCGTGGGGCCGGAGGTCATCGCGTGGCTCGAACGTACGAGCGGGTGTTTCGGTCTGTCGAGGTGGTAGATCGTGCGTAGATGCCGACGCATTCCGACACGACGAACCGGAAGGTGATCGCGCTCGTTCGCGGAGGCCTAGGCAACCAGCTGTTCTGCTATGCGGCCGCGCGACGCCTCGCGCTCGTGAGCTCAGCCGAGCTCGTCCTCGACACGACCAGCGGTTTCGAGCGCGACCCATACGGCCGCAGCTACGCCCTCGACGCATTCGCCATCGCGGGCCGTCCCGCGACGGCATCTGAGCGCCTCGCGCCGTTCGGTCGTGTGCGGCGGCGGCTACTGCGCGAGTGGTCGTATCGGCGTCCGTTCGGTCGAACGGCCTACGTCGCCGAGCGCGCGCTCGCGTACGAGCCGCGGCTGATGACGCTGGTCCCTCGGCAGACTAGGTACCTCGACGGCTATTGGCAGAGCGAGCGGTACTTCGCGGATGTGGCTGACACGATTCGCGAGGATCTGGGGATGCAGCCGCCGCGTGAGCCGGAGGCATTGGACATGGCGAAGCGCATCGCGTGCTCGAACGCAGTGGCGGTGCACGTTCGCTGGTTCGGTGCGCCTGGAGACGCCTCCGGGGCCAACGTGCCGGAGAGCTACTACCGCGCAGCGATCGAGAAGCTGTCTGTCGATGCGCCGGAGTACTTCGTGTTCTCGGAGAACGCCGACGCCGCGCAGGCCATGCTCCGGTTCCTTCCCAAGCGAGTCACCTTCGTGCGACAGCGATGGCGCCGAGATTGGGTCGACCTCTGGCTGATGCGTGCTTGTCGACACTTCGTGATCGGCAACAGCACGTTCGGCTGGTGGAGCGCATGGCTCGGCGCGGCTCCCGACAAGGTGGTTGTGGCTCCCGCGCGCGTCAGTGGGGGAGAGGGCGCGTGGGGATTCCCCGGACTCATCCCCGCGAGTTGGCGCCTGGCGTGAGGTCGAGGCTCGGATGGCTATGCTGCGCGCGGTCGGTCTGATAACGTCGTTCCTTCACCGCCAGCAGCCGTACGATGGCCGTTCGATCGACAGCGCCGCCGGATGCCCCGAAGCCGGGCGTGGGAGAGGGCGCGGCGTCGTGCGCGCCCGCGATCACCGTCCTCATGTCCTGCTACGAGGCGGAGCGCTGGCTCGCACAAGCCATCGACAGCGTGCTCGCCCAGACCTTCGAAGACTTCGAGCTCATCCTCATCGATGACGGGTCCACCGATCAAACCGGCGCGATCATCGATGCGTATCAGCGCGCCGACTCGCGCATCGTGAAGCTCGCGAAGCCCAATACGGGTCTCGCGGATTCGCTGAACCGCGGTATCGCGTGCGCCCGGGCAGCCTGGATCGCACGGCTGGACGCCGACGATGTCGCAGAGTCACATCGGTTCGCTGCTCAGATGCGCCTCGCCGCGTGCCTTCCGCGCGCCGTCCTCATCGGTTCGGGCTTCGTCGAGATCGACGAGTCAGGGGCGCGGGTGAAGGCGCACACGTACCCAACTCGTCACAACGCGCTCGTCGACAACCTGGTGCGCCTGCGTCGATTCTTTCCCCATTCATCGGCTCTCTACCGGACGGATGCGGTCCGTCGCGTCGGCGGCTACAACCGGCGTTTCCGGGTGGCCGACGACAAGATGCTGTGGCTCGAGCTCTCGCGGGTCGGAAGACTCGCGTGCGTGGAGGCGCCACTCGTGCGCGTCCGCAAGCATGCCAGTCAGGTTTCGGTCGCCGATCAAAGCACGCTCCAGGTCTACGAAGACGTCGCGGCGACCGTCGCGCACCTCGTGGCGGTCGCCGGCGGGCCGCACCTCGCGCGGACGTGTGACGACCGCGAGTGGGCGACGTTCTATGCCTGGATACGAGACCGACTGAACGACTCGGGCTGGATCGCGTCGCGCACGACCTGGATGACTGCTCGCGCACGCTACATGGCGTCGTCGAGCCGCGCGCTCGGTATGGCGAAGTTCGCGGGCGACCTGGTCCGCTCTGGTCACGCAGTGAGGTTGATGCGACACAAGCTCGCAGGCTCGACGATCGCGCAGCGCCTCGCCCTGGGCTGGATGAACGATCGTGCGGCCCGCCCGACCCTGCGTAGGGCTGCGTAGCCCTGCGCGTCTGGGTGCGAGCGATCCGCTCACGGGCGCGTGATAGACCGGTCGCATGACGACCACGCAATCGGGTGCCGATCGGGCCAACACGTTCCAGGCGAAGGCGAGCCTCGAGGTCTCTGGCACGACGTACGAGATCTTCCGGCTCGACGCGCTGAAGAGCCTCGGTGACATCGAGACGCTGCCGTTCTCGATCCGCGTGTTGCTCGAGAACCTCCTCCGCTACGAAGACGGGAAGAACGTCACGCGCGCGCACGTCGAGGCGCTCGCGAAGTACGACCCGAAGAACGTGGGCGAGACGGAGATCGGCTTCGTGCCGGCGCGCGTGCTCTTGCAGGACTTCACCGGCGTGCCGTGCGTCGTCGATCTGGCGTCGATGCGCGAGGGCTTCGCGGCGATGGGCGGTGATCCCAAGCGCATCAACCCGCTCCAGCCAGTCGACCTCGTGATCGATCACTCGGTGCAGGTCGACTCGTTCGCGTCGCTGCGATCGTTCGACGAGAACGTGAAGCTCGAGTTCGAGCGCAACGGTGAGCGCTACCGCTTCCTCAAGTGGGGCCAAGGCGCCTTCACGGGCCTTCGTGTCGTGCCACCGGGCACCGGCATCGTTCACCAGGTCAACATCGAGTACCTCGCGCACGTCGTGTTCTCGAAGGACCTCGGGAACGGCACGAAGCAGGCGTACCCCGACACGCTCGTCGGCACCGACTCGCACACGACGATGGCCAACGGCCTCGGCATCCTCGGGTGGGGCGTGGGTGGCATCGAGGCCGAGGCCGCGATGCTCGGACAGCCGTCCGCGATGCTCATCCCCGAGGTCGTGGGCTTCGAGCTGCGCGGCAAGCTGAAGCCCGGCGTCACCGCCACCGATCTCGTGCTCACCGTCACGCAGATGCTCCGCAAGAAGGGCGTCGTCGGAAAGTTCGTCGAGTTCTTCGGCGCGGGCCTCGCGGGATTGCCCGTGGCCGATCGCGCGACGATCGCGAACATGGCGCCCGAGTACGGCGCGACCGTCGGCTTCTTTCCCGTCGACGACGAGACGCTGCGCTACCTCCGACTCACGGGCCGTCCCGAAGAACAGGTCGCGCTCGTCGAGGCGTACAGCAAAGCGCAGGGCCTCTTCTGGACCAAGGACAGCAAGACGCCTCGCTTCACCGACACGCTGAGCCTCGATCTCGCGACGGTCGTGAGCTCGCTCGCGGGCCCCAAGCGTCCGCAGGATCGTGTGGCCCTGACTGACATGAAGGCCACGTGGCAGAAGGAGATCGCGTCGTCTCTGCCCGCCGACACGAAGGACGCGCGTCACGCGGTCTCGCTCGAGCGCCACGGCAAGAAGCTCGACTTCGATCTCGGCCACGGCGACGTCGTGATCGCCGCGATCACGAGCTGCACGAACACCTCGAATCCGTCGGTCATGCTCGCCGCGGGCCTCGTCGCGAAGCGCGCGGTGGAGAAGGGCCTGCGCGTGAAGCCCTGGGTGAAGACGTCGCTCGCGCCCGGCTCGCAGGTGGTCACCGCGTACCTCGAGGCCTCGGGCCTCTTGCCTTCGCTCGAGGCGCTCGGCTTCCACATCGTCGGCTACGGCTGCACCACGTGCATCGGCAACTCGGGCCCGCTCGAGGACGAGATCAGCAAGACGATCAAGCAGCACGATCTCACCGCCGCCGCCGTGCTCTCGGGCAACCGCAACTTCGAGGGACGCATCTCGCCCGACGTGAAGGCGAACTACCTCGCGTCGCCGCCGCTCGTCGTGAGCTACGCGATCGCAGGCAGGGTCGCGATCGATCTCGAGAACGATCCGCTCGGCACCGGATCCGATGGCAAGCCGGTGTTCCTGCGCGATCTGTGGCCGAGCCCCGAGGAGGTCGCCGCGGTCGTGTCCGCGAACGTCACGCGCGCGCAGTTCGAGACGAAGTACGCCGACGTGTTCCGCGGCCCGGACGCGTGGCGCGCGGCCGTCGCGCCGACCGGTGACCTCTTCGCGTGGGAGGCAGACAGCACCTACATCGCGAAGGCGCCGTTCTTCACGGGCCTCACGAAGGACGTGCCGCCGCCGCCGAAGGACGTGGTGGGCGCACGCGCGCTCGGTCTCTTCGGCGACTCGATCACCACCGATCACATCTCGCCGGCCGGCAACATCAAGGCGGACAGCCCCGCGGGTCGCTACCTCCAGGCGCGCGGCGTCACACCGCGTGACTTCAACTCGTATGGCGCGCGTCGTGGTCACCACGACGTGATGATCCGCGGCACGTTCGCGAACATCCGCATCAAGAACCAGGTCGCGCCCGGCACCGAGGGCGGCGTCACGCGCTTCTTCGGCGCGAGCGATCTCGACGGGCCCGTGATGGCGATCTTCGACGCCGCCGAGAAGTACGCGGCGGCGGGCGTTCCGCTCGTGGTGATCGCAGGCAAGGAGTACGGCACGGGCAGCTCGCGCGACTGGGCCGCGAAGGGCACGTACCTCCAGGGCGTGAAGGCCGTGATCGCCGAGAGCTTCGAGCGCATCCACCGCTCGAACCTCGTGGGCATGGGCGTCTTGCCGCTGCAGTTCCGCGCGGGCGAGAGCGCGAGCACGCACGGCATCACGGGCGTCGAGACGTTCGAGATCCACGGCATCACCGACGGCCTCACGCCGGGCAAGACCCTGCGCGTGACCGCGCGAGGCCCGAGCGGCGAGACGAGCTTCGAGGTGCGCTGCCGGATCGATACGCCGATCGAGGTCGAGTACCTCCTCCACGGCGGCATCCTCCAGTACGTGCTGCGCCAGATGGCCAAGGCATGACGTGAGCGAATCGATCACGCCCGCGGTGCGCGACTACCTCGTCGCGCTCGCGCGTGGCGATCGTTCGATCATCCCGTGGCGCGGCTGGTGTGATGCACACCGCGATGCCCTCACGGCGATCCACGGTCGCGCGGGCTTCCTGAAGCTGAAGTTCGAACCCCAACGGATCGTTCCGGGTTGGCTGACGGCGCTGGGGATCGAGCGGGGCGACTCGGGCGCGATGTTGCGGAGAGCGGGACGAGGGGCGGGCTGGGACACGAGCCCCGATGTCTTCGGCGTGCGGGCGCTCTATGCCAAGGGCCGCCGCGAGAAGGCCGATGCGAAGCTGCGAGACGTCGTCTCGAGCGCACTCGACGAAGGGCGTGCTGCGCGCGATGGCTTCCTCGCGCTGTGCGACCTCGGTGTGGACGCGGAAGCGTTGTTCGAGGACGGCTTCATCGACGAGGCCCACGGGCTCGCCGCCGCGCTCGCGACGCTCGACGCCACGGACGATCAGCTCGTGCCCATCGTCCATCACGCACGCGAGACGCTCGAGGCGATCGACGCGCGCGCTCGTCGGTGAGCGGAGCCGATTGACCCCGGGCGGTGCTGGCTCGACGATCGTGTCGTGGTCGACGTCTTTCTCGTGCGTCACGGGCCGCTCGTCGGGGTGGTGATCGCGCTCGTGATCGCGCTGCCCGTGGCGGTGATCGCGATGCGATGGCACGTGCGTCGCCGTCGGGCTTCGTTCCATGCCGCGTTCGGACGAGTCGAGGGGATCGAGGCGGCCGTCGTCGGTCAGCCGATCTTCCTCAGTGGCACGATCGAGTCCGACGTCAGCGTGCAGGCGCACGACGGTACCGGTGCTTGCCTCGCGTCGTCAGCGCGCACCGTGGCCGCTTCAGACGTCGTGGACACCCGCGGCGAAGGTGGTCGTTTGAAGATGGGCGCGCGCAGCGTCGCGATCGTCGGACCGCTCGAGGTCGCCCATGGCGCTCGGAGCGCAACGATCACGGGCGCCTCGCTCGAGACCTTGCGAAAGGAGCTCGGCGCGAGCGCCGACGAGCTGTCCGCGCTCCGCGCCGAGATCGTGTCCTCGGGGGATCGCGTCTTGGTCCACGGCACGGTCAGCGACGCGCCGAGCGACTACCGCGGGAGCGCGTTCGTCCTCACGCACGCTCGCGTCGTCGGGACGAGCGAGGAGCGCGGGTCCGTGCGTATCGGGCTCGGGGCCGGGCTCGTGGCGTTCGCGATCACGCTCGGTGTCGTGCAGCTCGTCGCGCTGCGCGCCGTGCATGAGGTGGGGGAGCCGATCGTGCGATCAGAGGCGCGCACACACCTCTTGCCGCTCACCCTCGCGCATCGCGTGGCGCTCCTCGGTCTCTCTCGCGATCGCGCGCTCGAGCGGATCGGGCAGCTCGCGTCGTTCGCGCGTCCGACGCTCGAGTCGGCTCGGCTCGAGGCGGACGCGTGGGAGGCGCGCGGTCGGTGCAGCCTCGCGCTCGGCGTGCTCGCGTCGCACGGTCTGCGCGACGAGGCGCGTGAGCGCGCGGCAGGCTGCGAGGCGCGGTACGTCGCGCGGGCCATGGCGGCGATCGAGCGGAGCGACGGCCATCTCGAGGAGGCGCATCGATGGGCCGCGCGCGCGACTCCGCCGACCGATGTGCGCGACGCCGCGTGGTGGAGCGCGTTTCGTGTGCAGCTCGCGATCGAGGCGGGGCAGTACGCGGATGCGGTCGAGCTGCTCGGATCGGACACGAACGATCGATCGCGCGAGTGCGCGCGCGCGGCGCTCCTCACGGCCGCGGGGCAGCCGACACCGGTCGCGCCCGAGCGAGAGTCCGCGTGTCACCTCTTGCGCGCGGAGCTGAACGGTTACGACGTGCCGGGCTGGCTGCAGACCGATCGCCTCGAGGAGCGCCTGGGCGCGCTCGCGTCGTCCGGCGAGGAGCCGATGGGGCACTGGGTCCACGTCGATGGCATCGACACGGAGGATCTCCTCGAGGGCACGCTGCGGCAGTGGGACGGCCTGCACCGCGACGCGCTCGAGGGCGCGCTGCGTCGCAGCGAGACGGACACGGACGTCGGTGGCGCGCGCTGTCAGCTGGCCGAGGCGCGCGCGATGCACGCGTACCGTCGCACCGGAGAGGATCCACCGCGCATCGAGGGCTGCATGTTCACGCAGCTCGCGGTGATCGTCGCGCTCGATGCGGGCACGACGCTGCCCGCTGACACGCAGGGCGCCCACCAACTTCGGATGGTGTCGCGCTTTCGCCTGGAGCCGACGCTCGTCCACCTCCGTCGGCTCGTGTCCGCGAGCCACCACCGCTCCTTCCTGCACGACTACCGCACGGTGGAGGAGCTCGCCGAGGCCGCGCGTCGCGAGCGCGAGGATCCGCCGTCGTTCGAAGAAGCAGTGGCGATGCGCGGTGATGCTCGCGCGCTCGAGCGCATGATCAGCCTGCGCATCGCGTGGTTCGCCGCGAGCGCACACCGCGACGCGCTGCTCCCCTGGCTCGCGCTCCGAGTGCGCGAGGTCGGCTCGTCGGACACCTCGCTGTCGCGGCTGCGCGAGGTTGCGTACGACGATCTCTGGATCGCCCGTACGCGGGCCGATGCAGGCGCGATCGAGCAGGCCGAGGCGCGCGTCGATCGCCTGAGCGCGGTGCTCGACGATCGACGGCGCGTGGTGCTGCTCGCGGCGTGGGCGCGCGCAGTGTCTCGTTGATCAGCTCTCGCGGATGAGGCGCACGAGCGCTGCTCGAGATCCTGGATCGCCTCGTTCAGCGCGAGCGCGTCCTTCTGCGGGACCTATCGCGAGGCGCCGCAAACTCGACGCACCGCTGCGCTTTTCACGTCGGGAATGCCGGTCCGCCATCGATCGGAAACGCCGGATGCTCCAGGAGTACCTGCGCGTGCTCGCGCCAAGGTCGCCATCAGGATGCGTTCACGATCAAGCCGAAGTCGTCGAAGCCGCTGCTCGTCAGGCGCGTGAGCAATCCGTGCGCGACGGGGTGGAACGCGACGGTGCACCACGTTCGAAGATGGTGATCGCCATCGGTCGAGTCGAACACCAGATCGAACAGCGGATTCCCTGGCGAGCCAACACGGACGATCGCGACAAAGAGGCTCGTCGGCGGGACGGTCTCGACGAACGCGAGCCGCGCGCGGCCGAGCGCACCCTTGGGCACGGCTGTCGGCAACACTTCGGCGAGGTACTCGGCAACGCGGGCAAAGCGTGCGGTGAATGTGAAGCCGACCTCGGGCTGTCCAGCCTGCGCGAGCAGCGAGTTCAGGAAGTTGAGAAAGATCCCGGCGAGTCGCGCGCCGACGCGGTGAACAGCCGTCACGCTCACGCGCAGACCCTCCGGCACCGCGGCGACGACGAGGCTGACCGAGAGCGGTGGGTACGAGAGGGTCACGCTGCCCCGAGCGATGGCGCGCATCGGCGGTGCAGGGTGGAGTTGCAAGCGCGCGGGTGCAGGCGGAGCACCGGGCGCTGGCGGGGGGAGCGCCATCTTGATCTCGAAGCGCACGTTCGGCCCGAGGTTGTCGTCGTGCACGTAGACAGCTTCGAGGGAAGTGTCCTGTGGAGTCACGAGCCTTGGTGGTGGCGGCGACACGGCTGACTCTCGGAAGCCGACCACGCAGACGGCGTGGCCGTCGCCTTTGATGTCGCCCGTGACGAGCACTGGGAAGCGCGACCGAACGAGCGACGCGATGATGCTGGAGAACACCTCGGGGCTCTGCCGCGGATCGGCGATCATCGGCTCGAGTTCCGCCGCACGGATCGCGCGCGACAACTGAAACGCTGTGAGGCCGTCGCTCGGGAAGACGCGACCTCGGGACAGCGCGGCGTCGTTCGCGAGGCGCGTTAGCGTCGTGGTTGTCGGGATTGCGTGATGCTCGTCGAACGCCGACGCTTGCAGCATCGTCCAGAGCGCGACGGTCGCGCAGGTGCTCACCGAGGCGTCCTGCTGTTGCCACGCGACGCCCTCGACTTCGAGTTCGAGCCCCGCAAGGTGCGGGCGATACAAGCGATGCGGGTTCGTGCACCGCGGGGGGCGCGCCGCATCGGGCGGATACATCTTCAGGACGCTGCGACCGAAGGGCGTAGCCGCGATCGGGCGCACGACGACGAAGCCGAGATAGGAATCCTTCATCGCGTTGAGTGCCGCAGCGTCACCGTCCAGCGCCTGCGTGAGAAGTGCTCGATCGATGAGCGCGCTCGCGAAGAAGTGCAGGCGTCGGCAGATGTTCACGTACCCGCGCGCGCTCGCTCCGAAGAACGCGGAGAATTCGGACAGGTAGTCGCGATCGAAGTAGCGCGGCTCTGTCACGACGACCTTCGCACCGTGGTCGGTGAGGTAGCCGCGCACGTACTGTTCTTGCGTGCTCGATGCGAGACCGTCGAGCGGCATGGCTGCGTCGAAAGTGTCGAACCCGAGCTTCTCGGCGGTGTGGGTCACGTCAGCGGAACGGTCGGCGGAGAACTTCCTCCGCCACGTCATCCACAAACGGCGAAGTGGCGTCGGCCTCCTCGGCGCTAGCGCGCAACTCGGCGACCTCGCCGGTCGTCGGGGCGCGCACGATCACCTTGTCGAGGCCAAGCACGGCTCGACGTTCAGCCGGAGCCCAGAGCGAACCGGTCGGCTCGCAGGCAGCAGCGCGGGATGCAGGGGCTCGCTCGCTTGCGGGCATCGCGTGGAGAATGGGGCCACCGGGATCGTGGCGTCAAGACGGCGGCCAACCGAGCGGCCGGGCTGCGCGGGTCGCCGGTCCCCGTGAGGTCGTTTGGTCGCGACAACAAGGCGGGGCGGGGCGGGGCCGAGCGCGGAGAACTGCGGCGGAGGCTCGTTGATCAGCTCTCGCGGATGAGGCGCACGAACGCGCGGATCCCCGCGAGGACCTCGGCGCTCTGCTGCGTCTTCTCGACGGTGCGCTCGAGCTCGCGGAGCACGCGATCGAGCTTCTCGTCGGTGACGTTGCTGCTCTTGCGCCACGCGCTCGCGTCCTCTCTCGCGCGCTCTTCGATCACGCCGAGCTGCGCGCGAAGCGCGTCGCGGCTCGTCTCGCGCTCGGCGTTCATGTCGCTCAGGCGCTGCTCGAGATCCTGGATCGCCTCGTTCAGCGCGAGCGCGTCCTTCTGCGGGACCACCGCGTCCCTCGCGGCCCTCGCGAGACGCACGCGCGTGTGCACGTAGAACGAGTGGATGGGCCGCACGGCCATCGAGCCGACGAACGCGACCGCGAGCACGAGCCCGAGCTCGTCGCCGACGAGCCCTCGCGCTGCCACCGCGAGCGCCGCGCCGATCACGTGCAGCGCGATCGCGAGCACCAGGGCGCGCGTGGCGCTCGCCTTCGCGAAGCCGATCTCCACCGCGTCCACGTCGAGGTTGCGGCGCTGCGAGCGGGCCTGCCGCGCGAGAACGTCGCGCGCCTCGAAGACGAGGTCCCACGGCATGCGCATCACGCCGACGAGCGCGACGACCAACGCGAGCACGGCACCTGCTCGCGCGATCGACGGCCCGTCCACCCAGCCGAGCTGGTGCGCGACGAGCCCGCCCACGACGAGCAACACGGTCCCCAGTCCCCCGAGCTGACGCACCAACATCACGACCTCCGAGCGCTCGTGTACTTCACGTGCGGTGCCACGGAATCCTCATGGAGAACGCAGTCGCGGCCCAGGGCGTGCGCGAAGGATGTACGTGCGTGTACATCGGCTGTAGGGCAGCGGCGCGTCGTCGCGCGTGGAGGGGCGCCGGTGCCGCGTGTTAGCGTCGCGCGGTGTCGAGCGGTGACGACAGCGCGCGAGCGACGGCGCAGGAGACCAGCCCCGAGGCCGTGCTCGCCTCTCTGGCGTCGTTGGTCGCGCGTCCCGATCTGATCGAGCCGGCGCGCGGCATCTTCCGGTTCGCGCAGTACCTGCTCGACGAAGAGGAGAACCTGACGCGCACGGGCAACCTCACGGGCGCCGCGAAGGAGCAGCTGCGCAAGCGCGCGCTCGAGCTGCTCGGCGTCGACGCCACCGAGCCCAGCGACGACGACGATCCCGAGTCGGGCGCGACATGATCCTCACGCTTCGCCTCAAGTCGTTCCGCCGCTACGGCGACGAGACGCTCGAGCTCGGGCCGGGGATCTGCTTCGTCGAGGGCGACAACAACGCGGGCAAGACGACGCTCTTCTATGCGATCGAGTACGCGCTCTTCGGCCGCGTCACGGGGCACAAGACGATCGCGGCGCTCATGGCCCCCAAGGCCAAGGGCATGGGCGTCGAGCTCGTGATGCGCGGGGTCGACGGACACCGCTGGCGTCTCCAGCGCATGCACGCGCTGCCGCCGCGCTCGCGCAAGACGACGATCGGTCACTTCACGCTGAAGCGCAGCGTGCGACCCCTCGACGCACCGCCCGAAGAGGGAGTCGATCCGAACGAAGAGAGCTACGTGGTGAGCTCCGACTTCGCCGATCGCGAAGAGGCGCTCGCGCTCGCGCTGAGCAAGGCGCTCGGCGTGACGCGACGCTACTTCGACGTGGCCGTGCACATCCGGCAGGGCGCCATCGCGCAGATCCTCGAGGGCCCTGCGCGCGAGCTCGACATCGTGCTCGGCGTGACCGCTGCCGTGGCCGCGGCGGACGAGATGCGCGCGATGGCGCTCGAGCGCGAGAAGGAAGCGTCGCAGCTGCCGATCGTGCTCGAGACGCTGCGCGCGATGGAGGCCGCGCGTGCCGGCGGCGCGGAGGAGCTCGCTCGCCTCGATCGAGAGCTCGCCGCGCTCACCGCGCGCGAGGCGTCGCTCGTGGAGGAAGCATCGGCCGCGCGGGCCGAGGAGACGTCGCTCGCGCCGCGCATCGCGGCGCAGGGCGAGCTCGATCGCGCGCGCGTCCAGCGTGAGCGCGCGGCGGGCGCGCTCGAGGACGCTCGCGCGGCCGCACCGCCCGAGCTGAGCGCGCCCTCGACCGAGAGCGAGAGCGTGTCCTCGGCCAGCGCGCGCGAGGCCGAGCTCAAGGTGACCCGCGAGGCGCGCGGCGCGCGAGAGACAGAGAGACGCGCGATCGAGGGCCAGCGAGGTGATCTCGGCGCACGCATCGGACGTCGCGAAGAGCACGTGCACGCGGGCGCGGACGCGCGCTGCGAGAGCTGCGGACAGCTCATCGACGCGGCGCAGGCGGCGCGAGAGGTCACGGGGTGGAGAGACGCGCTCACGGCGCTCGACGCGCGCGCGCAGGCGATCGCGACGGAGCTCGAGGCCCTCGACGGGACGCTGAACGAGCTGCGCGATGCCGCGCGTCGCGAGACCGATGCCGCCGCGAGACGCGCTTCTGACAGAGAGCGCTTCGAGCGTGCCCGCGAGCTGCTCGCGAGCCGCGAAGAGGCGCTGACGCGCGCCGAGCTCGCGCTGTCGGAGGCTGCGGAGAAGGCTCGCGCGTACGTCGACGCGAGCGTGAGCGGTGACGCCGGGGGGCTCCTCGAGACGCTGGGCACGGGCATCGAGAGCGCGCGTGAGGCGCTGCGCGAGCGACGCGCGCGCATCGAGGCCGAGCGCTCTCTCTCGGGCGGCACGCGCTCGGGCATCGGCGCGCAGCGCACGGCCGTCACGGATCGCCTCGCGCAGGCGGAGCGCGATCTCGCGCGCACCCGCGCGTCGGTCGAGACGCTGCGAGAGGCTGCGTCGAGCGCCGAGCAGCTGCGGGTCCTCGGCGCGTCGTTCCAAGAGCTCCAGGCCGTACTTCGTGAGCGCGCCGCGACGGCGCTCGCGAAGGAGGCGCTCGAGATCCACCGCGCGCTCCAGGGCACGGGAGAGAGCGAGATCACGGAGCTGCGCCTCGATCCCGAGAGCTACGCGATGCTCGTGACGCCCAAGGACGTGGGTCGTGAGGTCCCGGCGGGCGCGGCGCAGGGCGGCGGACATCGTCTGTTGCTCGGCCTCGCGCTCGCGCTCGCGATCGGTCGCGTGGTGGGCCGGCCTCCGTTCCTCATGCTCGACGAGCCGACGTACGGCCTCGATCGCGAGCGACGCCGCGCGCTGCTCGCGCGCATCGCGGGCCTGGGCCTCACCGATCAGATCCTCCTCATCACGCACCACGAGACGGAGAACGTGGGAGGCAAGCACGTGCGCATCGCGCGCAAAGGAAAGCAGAGCCGCATCGAGGTGCTGGCGTGACCGACGCTGGCGACACTGCTGCCGCGGAGAAGCCTGCAGCCGACGCGGCCGCCGTCGATCTCGCGTGGCGCTCGGTCGCGTACCGCGTCTGGTACGAGCTGCATGGCTTCGTCGACGAGCGACGCGACCAGCTGCTCACGCAAGACGAGGTGCGCGCAGGCATGGGCCCGCCCGAGGCGGTGCCCGAGGCCGTCGCGACGGGTCGCGCGCAGAAGGTCGTGCTCACGGTGCTGCGCGCGCGGCTCGAGGCAGAGCCTTCGCTCGCCCATCGCTTCGTGGCGCAGCCGGGCTGGCCGTGGCTCGCGAAGCTCGTCGCCGCGATCCGACTGCGAGAGCTCGCGTCTGCGAAGATCGTGCAGCGTGGCGCGCGGTCGCGCGCGAGCTTCGACGTCACTGGGCTCGTTCGCACCTACCACGGCAAGGCGCTGCTCAAGAGCCTCGGGTTCGAGCGTCGCAAGGTGCTCGACAAGGACGAGCTCGCCACGCTCGAGTCGGCGTGCGCGAAGATCAAGCTCACGCTCCCGCGCGTGGTCGAGCCCACGACGACCGAGCGCTTCTTCTCCGGCGAGGCGAGCACGCCCGATGCAGGCGACGCCGGCGACGCTGGCGACGGAGCCGACTGACCGATCGCACGTGCCCCACGTGCTCACGCCACCGAGAGGAACCGCATGGATCACGTCGAGCTGCTCGCGCGCACCAAGGTCGAAGATCCCGGCAGCGAGCAGGACATCATCCTCGAGGGCCAGTACCGCGACGCGTACGAGGCGATGCTCGACGCGCACAACGCGGGCCTCTACGCGGGCCTCATCGGGCCCGTCGGATCGGGCAAGACCGCGCTCTGTCGAAAGTTCGCGCGGGACCTGCAGCGCCCGTTCGAGTGGGTGACGTTCAGCGATCTCGTGCGGCCCGCGAACCTGATCGGCAGCTTCGATCCGACGCTGGTGTTCAAGTACGGCTACTCGCCCGAGGCGTTCGTGCCCGGGCCGTTCACGCTCGCCGCGCTGCAAGGCGGGGTGTTCCTCGCGAACGAGCTCAACCGCGGTGACGAGTACGTGCTCAACACGATGCTCGACGCGCTCGAGGAGCGACGCCTCTACATCCCTGCGCTCCGCAGCTGGTACCGCGTGAGCAAGGACTTCTACTTGATCGCCGCGATGAACCCGACCGAGAACCGCGGCACGCGGCGGCTGAGCTCGGCCATCCGCGACCGCATCAAGGTGTGGATCCGGCTCGAGTATCCGAACCGCGCGACGGAGCTGAAGATCGTGTCGCAGCACTGCAGCGAGTACGGGCTCGCGCCCGCGCAGCTCGAGCGCGTGCTCGAGCTCGTGGCCGAGACGCGGACGGATCCAGCGGTCGACTCGCCCGCGTCGATCCGCTCGAGCATCGGCATCGCGCGCTTCGCCGCCGAGCGCGCGCGCCGCACGGGCGCTCCGGTCGACGCGAAGCTCCTCGCGCAGGCTGCTCGTCTCATCCTCACCGAGGCCGTGAAGCTCAAGCCGGGTCGCAAGCTCGACGTGTGGCTCGACAGCCTGCTCACCAAGACGTTGGGGACGGCGGGGTGAAGAGCGAGGACGTCGAGCACGGACGCTTCGCGCACGACGAGGTCGAGGCGTGGACCCCGATCGCGTTCGCCGTCGAGCTCACGCGTCGCCTTCGAAAGCACGCGGGCATGTCGGCCGCGCCGAGCCTGCGCTCGACGCTCGCGATCCCGCGCTTTCTCACCGCGCGCTATGCGCGAAAGCGTCGCCTCGTCGCGCACGACTACCTCGACGCGGCGGTGCTCACGAGCCCGCACGAAGACCAGTCCATCGTCGAGCAGGTCGCGCGCGACCTCCTCTTCCCGCGCGCGGCGGAGAGGACGCTGGGCAAGGCCAGCGGAGGAGGCGTCGACGACGCGGCGGCGACGAAGGTGACGCGCACGGCCGCGGCGCCGCTCGATGCCGCGGCGCAGATCCTCGGTGACCTGGCCGCGCTCGACGTCGACCTCGCCTCGCTCGACGACCTCGCGGATCTCGAGAGCCTCATCGACGAGGGCACCAAGGCGCCCACGGCGCTCGACGCGTTCGAGCTCTTCGAGCAGCTGTACTCCTCGGCCGACACGGTCGAGCGCGCGCTCGGCGAGCTCGTCGCGGCGCTCGGCGGCGCCGCCGAGCTGGCGTCCGTGGGCGCGACCACGGTGCCCGCGGTGCGATCGCTGGTGCGCGAGAAGCTCCTCGGTGGGCTCGGTGCGCTCTCCCCGGAGCAGGTGCGTCATGCGTGTCGCGCGGGGCTCGGCGAAGAGCTGGTACGCGAGGCGCGCACGCCGTGGGAGCTCGCGGGCTTCATGGCGGGCCTCGGTGATCACGCGCACCTCGGGCCGCACACGGACGAGATCGTGCGGACCGCGCCGATGCGCGACGTGGGCGCGGTCATCCGGTTCCTCGCGCCGCATGGGGACGTCGCTGTTCCAGTACGGCGCGCCGCGCTGCTCAGGCCTCGCGACCTGAGCGAGCACGCGGAGCTCCTCCTCGGCCTCGAGGACTGGATCGACCCGGGACGAAAGCTCGTCCTAAGCTCCGCGAGGGCCGAGCCGCGTCGCGCGATGATCGCGGCGCGCACGCTGCGCGAGCGCTTCGGCCACTCCGTCGAAGAAGACGTGCTGCGCGCGTGGGTCGCCGATCTCGAGGGCCGCACGCCCGCGCTGCGCGAGCTGGTCGACGTGGCGCTCGACGTAGCCGACTACAAGTCGCTCGTTCCGCCGTCTCTCGAGCAGCACGTGCACGAGATGCGCGTCGCAATCACCGAAGAGCTCGCGAGCGCAGACGACGACCTCGAATCGCGCGACGACGAGCCCGCGGAGGACGCGCCCGAGGGCGACGACGCGGAGGCAGAGGCGCACGGCATCCCTCGCGCGATCGCCGAGGCCATCGTGCTCGCGCAGGATCTATCGAAGACACAGGTGTCGTACGCGATCGCAGGCGCGCGTGGTCTCGCGACCGAGACGCTGTGTCTGGTGATCGAGCCGACGCAGTTCATCCCGGTGCTCGACGCGTTCCTCGAGGCGGCGGTGGTGCCCGACGATCTCGAGCGCGTGGTCGAGGCGGCGCGCAACCTCGGGCTCGATCCCGACCTCGTCTACGACCGCATCGGTCAGGCGCTCGAGCAGCTCTGCGCGATGATCCTCGGCGGCTCGCACGACGTCGATCGCTACGCGCGCATCGTCGATCGCGTGAAGGGCATCCCCGAGGATCGCTTCGACGAGATCGCGGCCTGCGCGGTGGAGGGATCGAACCTCGAGGCGATCGCGGCCTTGCTCGCCGTGGATCTCGGCGGCGCGGCGTCGCGTGTACCCGGCGAGATGGTCACCGACGCGCTCGGCGTGAAGGGCATCGGCGGCGGCACGAACCTCCTCAAGCAGTGGTTCACCCACCGCGGCCAGCTCGTCGATCCGCTCCGCTCCGCGATCAAGACCATCGCGAAGGAGGCGCTGATCGATCTCGCGTTCGACTGGCTCGGGCGCGGCACCGACAACGCGGACCGCGGCCTCTTGCCGGGACACCGCACGCGGCCGATGCGTCCTGGAGACGACACCGATCTGCTCGATCTCGACGCGAGCCTCGAGCGCCTCGCCGAGGACGGGCGCTCACTGTCCGAGGCGCGCGAAGACGACCTCGTGATCACCGAGACCGTGCGCGGGCAGGCTGCGATCTCGGTCCTGATCGACATCTCGGGATCGATGAGCGGGCCCGACCTCGCGATGTGCTCGATCGCCGTGGTGATGCTGCTCGGCAAGCTCAAGCCCGACGAGATCAGCCTCGCGCTCTTCGAGAGCGACACGCACGTGGTGAAGCGCTTCGCCGACGAGGCCGACCTCGATCAGATCGCCGATCAGCTCCTCGATCTCCACGCGCGCGGGGGCACGTGCGTGGATCGCGCGCTCCAGTTCGTGGCCGACGAGATGTCCACGGTGGAGGCCACGCTGCGCGTGCTCTTCCTGCTGAGCGACTTCGCGTTCTTCGAGCCGCTGCCGCAGATCGAGACGCTCGGGCACACGATCGCCGATCACGGCGTGACGCTCCTCGCGGCGAGCCACGGCTACGTGCAGAAGTCCGTGCACGACGCCCTCCTCGCCGCGATCGGTGGCGAGAAGCTCGCGATGAAGAACGTGGCGGAGCTCCCGCGCCTCTTGCTCGACGTGCTCTCGCGCATCGCCGACGGCGCCTGACCAACGACTACCGCTCGATCCACCGCGCGCAGCTCGCAGCGCGCTTCTCGATGGCGGGCGCGAGCGTGTCGAGGATCGGATGCTCGAGGCCGTGTGCGCGCAGGTCGCGAGCGAGGGGGCGCGCGTGCTCTGTGCAGGCATTCGCAAGCGCGACGACACGCCGGAAGACCTCGGCTTCGGGCAGGCGCGCCTCTTTCGCGAGGCTCGCCCAGTGTCGTGCTCGGATCGTGTGGAGGCCGTACTCACCGCCGATGCTCATCGCGAGCTTCAGCTTTCGCTGTGGGAGGCGCGGGTAGGGAAGTGCGCTCGCGATGTCGTAGAGCGGCGCGAGCCGGACCGCGCCTCGCGCGCCGTGCAGCAGGGCGTAGTTCTTGGCATGCGCGTCCGTGGCTCCGAGGATCCAGCTGAGTGCGAGCGCGTCGACGAACGCGGTCACGTCGTCGCGCCAGTGGGTGCTCGACGCGTGGAGTAGGGCGAGGATCGCCTTCGGCGTGGGCCCGCCTTCGTTCTGATACTTGCGCGCTGGGTGGACGCCCAACGCCTGGCAGAGATCCTCCTGGTGGACACGCAAGACGGGGCGCGCTCCGGCGAGCTTCGTCAGCGCACGGCTCCGTTCGTTGCGATCCATTCGGTGCTCGGCCTCGGCGAGCTCTGCCGTGCGAACGCGATCGAAGCGCTCGATCACGATGCAGATCTCCTCGCCGAAGCGGAGCACCTCGGAGCGCGCGGCGGTGAGTCCGACGCGTGACGCGAGCGCGAGGCAGTAGTGCTCGTTCTCCGCGAAGCCGTCGAAGTCCCCGCTCGGCGGCTTGAGGATGTGCGTCGTCGGCATGCGCCCCGACGGCACGCCCCAGCGACGACCTTCGCGGTAGAGGGCGATCTTCGGCTGCGCGCCGGAGAGGCTGAACTGACCTCGGTCCGACGCTTCGCGGGTCCTGCTCGGATCGACGCGGACGGCGGCGAGCCGCTCGGCGACGGCTCTCGGAGTGATCCATGCGACGTCGGCATCGTCGGCGTCGCGCCTGTCTGGAGACGAGAGTCGAAACGCGCCGGGGCAGTCTTCACCCACGTGCGCGAGCAGCCGAAACGCGTTTCTCGAAGAGACGTGGAAGGCCTTGCCCCAGCGCTCGAGCACGAGCTCGTTGTCGGGAAGGAGACCCCACAGCCAAGGATCGACGGCCGAAGCCGGGTGCTCCCGGGCCGACAGCGCCAGGCTCGTCGAGAGCGCCGTGGACTCTGCGCCGCCTCTCCAACCCTCGTCGTAGGCGAGCGTCGTTCTCCCGCCATCCTGGGTGAGCACACCGGCCTCCGCGCCGAGGTCGTGCACGAGGAGGAGCGTCTGCGTCACCGGGCGGGCCTTCGGACGTGTGCGAGCACCGTGGACGGGTCGATCGAGATCGTGGGCCCGCGCTTCGCGGGTGTGTTCTTCGGGCGCTTCGCCGTCCTCGTGAGGGGTGGAGAGGACGCCCCGAGATCGATCTTCAGGGCTTCGCACGCACGCAGCACGAGACCGAGCGCGAGCGTCGGCTTGCCTCGCTCGAGATCGACCACCCACTGACGGCTGGCGCCGACCTCCTTGCCGAGCGCGGCCTGCGAGAGCCCTAGCGCCGTCCGTCGCTCGCGCAGGAGCGCACCGAGGTCGTCGGAGGTCCGGAATCGCATCGCGCCAGCGTAGCGTGAATGTCGTCGATCGGCGACATCGCTCAATGTCGTCGATCGGCGACATGTGACGAATGTCGCCGATCGGCGACACGTCGTACCCGCGTGGCGGCCCGAGAGGGCGAGGCTCAGTCGTCGATGGTGAAGACGAGCGTGCCGTTCGCGGGGGCCTGGTTCGAGAGCACGACGCCGAGGGCGATCGCGCCGCCGATGAGGACGAGCGCGCCGCCGCCGATCGCGATCCAGAAGCCGGGCTCGCTCGTGATGTCGCCGCCGGGCGCGGGCACGGCGATGCGCAGCGGGGCGGCCACGTCGCCGCGGCCTGCGACGGGGAGGCCGCCCGCGTCGAGCGCCTCGAAGTAGTACTCGACCAGCGGCGGCGAGACGGCGCTCGCGGGGATGGTGGCGCTGAAGGTTCCGTCGGCTGCGCGGGACATGTCCACGCGCTGGAAGACGGCGTTCGTGCCCTGGCGGTACGCGAGCACGAGCGAGGCCGCGCGGTGATCCGGATCTTCGAGCGACGCGGTCAGCGTGACCTCGTGCTCGCGGTCGGCCTGCGGCGGCGAGCGGTGCGCGATGTTGACGGGCGCAGGCGGCGGCAGACCGGGCATGCCGTCCGACTCCCAGCGCGCGCGGACCTGCGTGAAGAACTCGCGGAAGCGCGGGCTCATGTCGGAGCCGGGCACCGTGTCGGGCATCAGGCCGAGGAGCGAGCGGTAGGCGCCCTCGGCTTCTTCACGACGATCGAGCGCGAGGTAGGTGAGCGCGAGGTAGCGGTAGATGCGCGCGAGGTCGGCGGGCGTGTTGCCTGCGCGGACGAGCGCCGCGGAGAACGTCTGGAGCGCCTCCTGGAAGCGCAGATCGTCGTACTCGCTCTGGCCGCGCTGGATGATCGCCTGCGTCGTCTCGGCGCGCTGAGCGTGCGCGACGGACGTCGCTGCGAGCGAGCCGACCGAAGCGGCGAGGCACAGCACGAGGCAGAGCGCGGCGCGGAGGAGCATGGGCCCGACCGTACCAAAAAAGAGAGGGGTGTTGCGCGCGTCGATCGCGTCGACCGTCGGCGCGGCCGCGCGAACGATCACATGTCGCCGCGGCAGTAGCCGACGTCCCAGCTGCGCGCGGTGCCGGTGCAGGCCTGCATCGCGGGGCACGTCGTGGGGCTCGCGGTCGGGTCGCACGCGAAGTGACAGCTCGCCACGCCGCTCTCGGTGATGCAGACGAGGCCGCGCGCGCACGAGCCCGACCCGCCACCGCAGGGCTGACCATCGGTGCGCGTGCCCGGGGTGCGGCAGCCCGTGTAGCGCTCACCGGTCTCCGGGTTCGTCGCGAACGTGCACGCCTCGAGCGGATCGGCGCAGTCCTGCGTGTAGATGTTGCAGCGCTCGGCGAGCGGACGGCACACCTGGATGCACGCGTCGCCGCCCGTGATGGTGCCGTTGCATGCGGCGGCCGAGCCGCACGCGCCGATCGATCCCATCGGGCAGAGCTGCTGACAGCGCAGGCCGTCGCCGAAGTCGAGGCACGCGCTGCCGCCGATGCACTGGTTGCCGACGGTGCACGCCTCGCCGATCGCGCGGACCATCGCGGCCGTGGGCGCGCACGCCGTGGGTGCGCCCATCGCGCCGCCGCGGCAGGCCATGCCCGCGCCGCAGGAGCTCGACACGAACGGATCGCACGCGCCGGCGGCGGTGCAGGGCATCGACACGAGCGGAGCGTCGGGGCCCGTGTCGGCGGCCATCATCATCGTGCCCGTGTCGTCGGTCGCGACCATGCCCGTGTCGTCCGTCGGCGAGGTGCCGGTGTCGTCCGTCGGTGCGGTGCCCGTGTCGTCGGTGACGGCCACGAAAGCATCGAGGCCGGGCGCGTCGAGGTCGGCGTCGGCCTGAGGCAGCGCAGCGTCGAGGGTGGTGAGGCGGCCCGCGTCGGTGCCGTTGTCGCGACCGAAGTCGCAGGCGGGGACGACGAGCGCGAGCAGACACGAAGCGAAGGCGATGCGATGCATGTGTCGAGGATATCCCAACCTCACGCACACGTTCCGTCGCACCGTTCGGGCATGCTCGCGGCATGGTGCCTTCACGCCCCTCGGTCGTACTCGCGAGCACGAGCCGCTACCGGCGCGAGCTGCTCGTGCGACTGGGCCTGCCGTTCGAGTCCGTGGCGCCCCCCTACGACGAAGAGCTGGGCAAGGAGGAGCTCGCGCACCTGGGTCCCGAGCCGCTCTCGCTCGCCCTCGCGCGGGGCAAGGCGCGCTCGGTCGCCCTGCTGCGGCCCGACGCGATCGTGATCGGCAGCGATCAGATCGCGGTGCTCGACGGCGCGCGCCTCGACAAGCCGGGCACGCCCGAGCGCGCTCGCGAACAGCTCGCGCGCCTCCGTGGTCGCACGCATCGGCTCGTGACCTCGGTCGTGGTGATCGACGGACGCACCGGAGAAGAGCGCGAGCACATCGACGTGCACGAGCTCGCGGTGCGCGCGCTGAGCGACGCGCAGATCGCGGACTACGTGGCGCGCGAGGCGCCGCTCGACTGCGCGGGCAGCTACCGGATCGAGTCGCTCGGCGTAGCGCTCTTCGAGCGTGCGCGCGGCGAGGACGCGACGGCGATCGTGGGGCTGCCGCTCATGGCGGTGACGCGGATGCTCGCCGAGCTCGGCGTCGATCCGCTCTGAGGGAAGAGATCACGAACCGAGGTCGTACTCTCCGACCACGCTGGGCACGCGCCAGAAGCTGGCGAGCCATCCGAGGAAGAGGCGCTCTGGCCGCGCCAGGCCGCCGTGTCGCGCGAGGATCTCGACGGCGCGCAGCATCGCCACGCGCTTCTCGTCGCCGACGACCTCGGCAGCCCGCGCGCGGAGATCGCGAGCTCGGTCGGAGTCCATTGCATCGCGTGAGGATACAGAGATGCGGCTCGAGATCTGACGCGAGGCGGAAACCCGCGGCGCGGTACGGTGTCCAGCCGCCATGCCTCTGGGTCACCCGAGTCACACACGGTCCGCGCGCTGGGCCGCGCTGACTGCCTCCTTCCTCTTCTTCTCCGCCGCGCTCGACCTCGGGCCCGTGCACGCGCAGAGCCGAGGCCTCGCGCCCACGGGCGTCGAGCTCGCGCTCTCCGGGCCGGACGTCGCCGTGCGTGGGAGGCCGATGCTCTACCGAGGCACCGCCTACCGCGTGCGCGGGCTCGCGACCCTCGAGGCGTATCCGCGCGCGTCGGTGCACGCGCACTTCACGTGGGGCACGGAGCGGAGCCAGGTGGGTCCGGACGTCGACGTGACCGCGGACGCGGCGGGCCGCTTCGAGCTCACCATCACGCCGCCTACCACGTGGGACGAGCAGCTCGTGCTGGTCGTGTCGATCGACGATGGCGACGAGGCCCGCAGCTTCGACTTCGCCATGTCGGGCACCTCGGCGTACGCGATGATCGCGCGCACGGATCGACAGCTCTACGAGCCCGGTGAGCCGGTGCACGTGTGGGCCCTCGTGCGCGACGCACGATCGCTGCGCCCGCTCGCGGGCGAGCACGCGCGCATCGAGATCCTGAACGGCCCGCTCGCCGGGACGGTGCGTGAGATCACGACGCTCGCCGACGGCGTCGCGAGCGCGACGCTCGAGCTCCCCGAGGGATCGATGGAGGGCAACTTCACGGTCGTCGTGACGGTCGCCGACGAGGTGCTGCACCTCTACCCGCGCGTCGGCACGCGCACGTACTCTCGGTTGTTCGCCACCATGGTGGTCGAGCCCGAGCTCACCGAGCCCGGCTCGATGGTGACGGCCGTCGTGACCGTGACGACCCCGAGCGGCGCGCCAGTGCGTGACGCGCTCGTCGAGCTCACGGTCGACTCGCAGACGCACGTCTCGGGAGCGACCGATGCGGCCGGCGTGGCGCGCATCGCGTTCACGGCGCCGACGTACATGCCGGGTGACACGAGCGCGCTCGGTGTGATGGCGCGCGTGCATCACCCTGCGCACGGCGAGGTCTTCGCGAGCGGCGCGCTCCATCTCGCGGTGCCGCTCGCGCTCAGCATGCTCGCGACGAGCCGCCTCGGCGCAGGCTTGGTGCCCGAGGTCGACGACAGCTTCTTCCTCGTCCTGACGGACGGGCAGGGTGAGGCCCCGAGCTCGAGCGTCGAGATCGAGGTCGAAGGACCGGCAGTGCGAGGCGGCCGCGCCGTCGTGCACACCGACGCGTCGGGCATCGCCGAGGTGCCCGCGCGGTTGCCCGCGGGCACGTGGGCTCCAGGCGCCGCGGATGGCAGCGATGAAGGCGTCGCGCGCTCGACGTCGGTGCTCGCGCGCATCCACGGACCGCTCGAGCGCACGGCGCGCTTGTCCGTCGCCGTGCAGGCGGACGCGCAGGTGCTCCCGATCGTGCAGCGTCCGCTCGTCGCGCCCGGCGCGCGCGTGGAGGTGCAGGTGCTGAGGCGCCCCGCAGTGCAGCGCGCACAGCTCGTGGCCGAGCTGTTGTCGGGCGACGAGATCCTCGCGATCCGCCACCTCGCCCCAGGCGAGAGTCGCGTGAGCTTCGACATCACGCCCGATCGACTCGGTCTGATGCACGCGCGCGTGCGCGCGCTCGAGAACGACGAACGGCACGAAGGTCTCGGCACGATCGACTCGTTCCTCGTCGTGCCCGGCTCGCCTGCGTTCGTCTCGATCGCGCCCGAGCACCCGCGCTACTTGGTCGGCGAGACGGCGCACCTCGACGTGACCGGCGGCGCGCTGCCGACGGGCGTGCGCGCGTTCGCCGCGGTGATGGTGCGAGACCTCGCCGCGCACGACGGCGAGCAGCCGTTCCGCGCGTTCTTCCTCGAGCGGGCGTTCGAAGAGGCCGTGCTCGCGCCTTCCCCGCAAGGCATGCGCGTCGTGTCGCTGGCGCTCTCGGCGAGCGCCTCGATGGACCAGGTCGGCGGTGACGTACCGCCGCTGCTCGATCCGCTAGGCCTGCCCACGGATGCGTCGTACGAAGGTGGCGTCGGCGACGACGTGCTGCGCGATCCGTTTCCCACGGCGCGCGAGCTCGAGCGGCGCGGGATGGCGGACGCGATGCGCTCGATCGAGGAGACGCTGACCGAGGCGCTCTCGAACGACGCGCTCGACGAGATCACCACGGGTCGCGGGACGCAGCGTCGCTTCGAGGACCACGTGCTCGATGATCAAGCGGGCGAGACGCTCGGCGGAGGGCTCCTCACCGTCGCGCACCTCGAGGCGACCGATCCCTCGTTCGACTACGACGCGGTCGCGCGTCGCGTGACGCGAGGACGCTGGATCCGCGTGGCGTCGGCGCTCTCTCGCTACCTCGATCCGGGTGACGATGCGCCCGTCGCGGCGCGCATGGCGGCACGCGAGCCCTCGGAGCGTTGGCTGCCGCGCATGGTGGAGCACGGGCTCCTCACGGCCACCGATCTCCGTGATCCGTGGGGCGGTCAGTTCGTGCTCGTCCGCGTGAGCCGCCCGAGCTTCGCGATCTCTCACCACGCCGCGGGGCTCGAGCTCGTGAGCCCTGGCCCCGACGGTCGAGCGGGCACGGCCGACGACTTCCGTGACCCGTTCGCGCGCGTGGTGACCACGGGGACGCAGTACGCGGTCGCCTCGGGCGAGGACGAGCTCCTGCGCCGCCTCTCGCTGCTCTCGCCGTACGAGCGCGCGATCGAGCAGCTCGCAGACGCCTACACCCGCATCACCGCCGAGATGACCGAGGAGGAGATCGGCGACGCCGTGCACGCGGGCGTGAGCGAGGGCGCGCTGGGCTTCGCGGGGCTCGGGCTGATCGGACACGGCGCGGGAGGCGGGGGCGGCTCGGGCTACGGCTCGGGCTACGGCCGCAGCGCGCGCGTTCCGATGATCCGCGCGGGTCAGGCGAGCGTGGGCGCGTTCCGCGGTCTCGCGCGCGTGATGCGCGAGCGCTTCCCCGCGACGCTGCTCTTCCGGCCGTCCGTGGAGCTCGACGCATCGGGTCACGCGAGCATCGAGTTCCGCCTCGCCGATGCCGTCACCTCGTACGTGATCGAGACGATCGTCTGGCGCACCGACGGCTGGATCTGGTCGAGCGACGCGCGCGTCGAGGTCGAGCGCGAGATCGTCGTCGAGGCGCCGATCCCCGAGATCGCGCGGAGCGACGACGCGATCGCGCTGCCGGTGAGGGTGAGCAACCACGGTCGTGCGGCGCGCTCGCTCGTGGTCTCGGTGCTCGACTCGCCCGAGCTCGGAATCGAGGCGGGCGAGCTCAGGACGATCGAGGTCCCCGCGGGTGATGCGAGCGTCACGTCGTTCATCGTGCGGCCGACGCGCGAGGGCCGGGGCCACGTGCGCGTGGCCGTCGCGACGACCGACGGCGAGGCGCTCGACGCGATCACGATGCCGCTCGAGGTGGTGCATCGCGCCCGCAGGGTGCGGCGCATGGTCGAGATGCTCGCCGTGGGTCGCGGCGTGCTCGCGCTCGAGATCCCGAGCGACGCCACCGCGCGCACGGGCGAGGTGGAGGTGCACGTCGGTGAGGGCCTCATCGCGCCCGCGTCCTCGCCGCTCTTCCAGCGCTGGGCCTACGAGTCGGGCGACCCGCGCGAGCCGGCCGATCCGCTCGGCGTGACCTCCGAAGACGAGCTCTCGTGGCGCATCGGCGCGCGCTGGGACGAAGAAGACGTCGACGAGCGCCTGATGAGCGAGGCGATCGATCGCCTCTCCCGCGCGGTCGATCGCACCGTCACCGAAGACACCGATCCGATCTCGCGCACCAACACGTTCGCGCGCCTCCTGCTCGCGCTCTCGCCCGCCATGGACACGCTCGACCGACGACCTTCGGGGCAGCGTCTGGCGGAGCTCATCGCGAGGACGCGCGCGCTGGCGTCCGAGAGCGCGGCGCAGCTCACCGACGAGGCGATGCCGCTCGTGATGGCGTCTGCCGCGCTCGCGTGGACCTCGCGCGGAGAGGGCCACGACGTGCTGGCCGAGGAGCTCGCGCGCCGCGCGGAGCGGTCGATCGTGACGATCGGTGACGACGTGTTCGTGGCGAGCGCGAGCGACGCCGTGGGCGCGTCTGCGCTCCTGGCGCTCTCGGACGCTCGCCTCGGACGGTCGACGCGCGCGCTCGCGCTGGTCTCGACGCTGTCGCGTTGGACCCAGGGTGGACTGGCGATGACCGACGAGGTGCGCACGATGGCGCGCGTCGCCACGGCCGCGGTCGCGTCGCGTGCGGGTCGCGCGCGGGAGCTCACGTTGAGCCTCGACGGCGTGGAAGAGCGGCGCCCCGCGGACGGCATCGTGCGCTTCGACCTGCCCGCGATGTCGGCCCCCGGCTCGCACCGCTTGGACATCCGCCTCGACGCGCAGGCGCTCGTGTCGGCGCGCGCGACGGTGACCTACGGCGCGCCTTGGCCGTCCGAGGTCGTGCGCGGACCGTTCGCGCTCGAGCTCGAGGGCGAGGTGGGCGTGCTCGACGCGACCTCGGAGCTCGTCCTCGTCGTGCGCAACACGACGCCTCGCACCATCGCCGTGCCGATGATCGAGGTCGACCTGCCGACCGGCGCGGAGCTCACCGCGTCGAGCCGCGGCGCCATTGCGGCGCGCGCTGCGCGTGGGCCCGATCGCAGCGGCGACGTCATCACCGTGACGCTCCTGCCCATGCCACCGGGCGCCGTGCGGCGGATCCCGCTGCCCATCCGGTGGAGCGTCGGAGGCACGCTCGTGGGGCTCGGCGTCGCAGCGTTCGCAGCGGACCGCGAGGACCGCGCGACCATCCTCCCGCCGAGGTCCGTCACCATCGTCTCGCGCGGGGAAGGAGGTGCGCGATGAACCGTCGTGCACGATCGATCGAGCAGGCGCTCTCGAGCGCGCTCGTCCTCGTCGCCGCGTCGCTGATCGGAGGCCCGCTCTCCGACGCGTCGGCCCAGGTCGCCATGCACCGCGAGGTGCCGCGCGGAGACGTCACGGGCCTCGAGATGGGCATCGAGGGAACGCTCGAGGCGACGCCCGGCGCGCCGGTGCGCTGGTGGATCACGCTCTACGAGGTCGTGCGACGTCGTGAGCTGCGGCCGGCCGCGTCGTGCTCCGTGCGCGCGATGGCGTCGCACGAGCGCGCGGAGCCGATCACGAGCGTGATGACCGACGCGAGCGGACGCGCGGCGCTGGTGATGCCGATGACCACCGAGCTCGCGGAGAGCCCCCACCTCGTGCTCGACGCGACGTGCCCACGCGGTGTGCGGCGCCTCTTCGACGTGGACCTCGAGCTCGCGACCCGCGAGCGCGTGATCCTCACGTTCGATCGGCCGACCGTGTCGCCCGCCGGCTCGGTGCTCGCGATCGGGCGCGTGATCGATCGCGCGACGGGTCGAGGCATCCCGAACACCGACGTGAACATCCATGTGTCCCAGTCGGGGCCGATCGGCGCGCCGCGTCGCGTGGTGACCGACGCGTCTGGCGTCTTCGCCACGCGCATCACGACGGGCAGCGCGAGCACCGACCCCATCAACGTCACTGCGATCACGGTGCACGAGGACGCGCCGTCGTCGTCGGCGAGCCGTGGTCTCACGTTCGCCAGCGCGCCGACCCCGCCCGCGCTCGCGCTGCGACTCACGACCGACCCTGCCGTCGCGGCGCCTGGCGCGCTCGTCGACGTCACGGTCGAGGTGCGCGGCGCAGACGGGCTGCCGGTCGAAGGCGCGCTCGTCGCTGGACCCCCCACCGATCCCCTGCCCGAGGACTCCGAGGAGCCTGCGCCCGAGATCCGCACGGACGCGCGTGGGCTCGCGCACCACCCGTGGCGACTGCCGCTCGATCTCGAGGCCGGCGCCCTCGTCGAGGCGAGCGCCGTCGTCGAGGTCACGTCGACGGCGCTCGGCAGCACGTCGCAAGGCGTCTCCGTGCGGGTCGCGCGTCGCGCGACGTTCGCGAGCATCGCGCTCTCGGGCGGCGTGCTCGTGCCGGGCGCGCCCACGCGCATCTACGCTCGCGTCGTCGGACCCGATGGTGCAGCGCTCGCGCAGCGCGACGTGGAGCTCGTCAGCGCGATCCTCGGCTCGGTGGACGGTGCCCCGATCGGACGTGCGCGCACGGACGCCGAGGGTCTCGTGGCCTTCGACGTTCCGCGCGTCGCGGACGCCGCGATCGACGACTGCGGCGGTACGACCGCGGCCTCCATCGAGGTGCTCGTCCAGGGCGAACGAACGGCGCTCTGCGTTCCCGTGGATCCCGACGCGCTCCTCACGGTCCGCGGACCCGCGCGCATCGCACAAGGCGCTCCCGTGCCGATCACGATCACGCGTACGAGTCGCGCAGAAGGCCGGGCGATGATCGTCACGGCGCTCCGCCGCGGAACGCGCGGCTGGGAGCCGATCGCGCAAGAGATCGTCGCGGCGAACGCGAGCCAGCTGTCGCTCGCGCTCGGTCCCGAGGCCAACGGGGAGATCTGGCTGCGCGCGCGCGTCATCGTCGACGGCGGTCAGGTCGTGCGCGGCGCCAGCTCGCTCGTGAGCGTCTCGCCTTCGCCCGCGTCGCTCTCCGTCGAGGCGGATCGCACGGGCGCGCGTGTCTCGGGCAGCGATCCGAGCGACTCGGTGATCGTGCTGATCGCGGGCGCTGCGCCTGGCACGAGCTCGGGACAGATCGATCTGGTCTCGGAGCTCGCGGGGGATCTCTCGAGCGACGCGCGCATGGCCTCGCTCGAGGGCCTCGCGCTCGAAGCCGAGCTCGCGGTGCGCGTCCCGCTCGACGCGGGAGCGAGCTCGATCCTGCGTGGTGGGCTCGTCGTGCCGCAGGCCATGCCCGAAGACCCCGTCGCGTTCGGCCTCCTGCGCGATCCGTGGCGTACGCGCGCGCGCTTCGTGCGTGGTCGCCTCGGTCGCTTGTTCCTCGCCGTGGAGCACATGGTCGAGCAGCGCATCCCCGCGCGCCTCGGAGAGGTCGCCTCGCAGGGTCCCGGTGGTTGGGTGTGGAACCGCGAGATGCTCGCGGCGGCCGTGTCGGAGGCCGCCATCGACGACGAAGGCAGCGCCTCGCTCGACGGCGAGCCGCTCGACATCGAGGCGCTCGTCGCGCTCGAGCCCACGTTCACGTTCGATCACGTCGCGCGTCGCATCACACGCGCGCGCCTGTTCCGCGTGATCCGTGCGATCCGACAGATCACGCACGAGCGAAACCTCGACCTGCCGTGGGCGCGCCGCGGTGATCCGCGCACGTGGATCGCCAGCCTCGTCGACGTCGCGCTCGGCGATGGGACGTCGCTCGAGACGAACGATCTCTTCGACGCGTGGGGACGTGCGTTCGTGTTCCGGCCGACGACCCGTCGCTCGTTCTTGCCAGCGATCGAGGGCTGGGAGGTCGCGAGCCTCGGGCCCGACGGACGCGACGGAAACCCCGACGATGTCTTCGATCCGTTCGCGCGCGTGGTGCCCTCGGGGAGCCTCTACGCCGATGCCGTCGGCGAGGACGCGCTGGTCGCGCGTGTGTCGGGCGTCGCGCTCGGTCGCGCGTGGATCGCACAGCTCGAAGAAGAGAGCGGCGGCAACGACTACGAGGCGATGATGTTCGAGGAGGCCGCGACGCTCGGACCGCTCGCAGAGGCGTGGGAAGCCTCGCCGACGCGCATCGCCGTGCCGCCGCCGGTGGGGGGCTACGTGCCGATCGCGGTGCAGTCGGGCGCGTACCTCGGGACGACGCGCGCGCACCGCTGGACGCTGCCGCCCGAGCGACGTCCGTACGCCGCGGTCGCGATCGCGGTGCCTCGCGACGGTCGACCGCGCGTGGCCTCGCACGCGTTCGAGGCAGGCGCGCGCCTCACCCTCCGAACGCAGATCCCCGAGCTCCTCCGCGTGGGCGATCGGCTGTCGGTGCCGGTGGTCGCGAGCGAGCTCGAGGGGGCTGACGCGCCCGAGCTCACGATGACGCTCGAGGGTGAAGGTGTGACGGGGTCGCTGCGCGCCGTCGTGCGCGGGCAGGGCGGCTCGACGACCGCCGACCTCGCGCTCGACGCGCGCGACGCGGGCAGCGTGGAGATCGTGCTCACCGCGCGGCGGGGCACCGGCGACGACGCCGAGTCGCTCGAGGTGCGGAGGCGCGTGCGCGTGGTGCCGGGCGGGGCGCTGGTGGCCACGCACACGAGCGCGCTGATCCAGCGCGGCGAGTCCGTGGCGCTGCTCCGCGGCGCAGGTTCGATCGCGCGCGACCTCGGGACCACGGTGTCCATCGCGACGCCGCGCGCGCTCGACGAGCTCCCGTTCTTCACCGCGATCGAGCAGCGGAACGCCGGCGATGCGGGCGCCAACGCGGCCGTGCTGGCGTGGGCCCGCGCGCTCGAGGGGCGGCTCGACCCGGAGCTCGCCGCGCGCGCGCTGAGGGCTGGCGCTCGCCCGCTCGTGGACGTCTGCACGCTCGTCGCGCTCTCGACGACCACCGAGCACGCACAGGCCCTCGCGGTGCTGCGGCAGCGAGTCGCGAGCACCACGCCAGCGGACCTCCGCGAGCGCGCGGCGATGATGGTGGCGCTCTCCGGTGTGGCCTCCGCGGGCGCAGCGCCGTCGGGCGACGGAGTGGGAGCTCTGTTCGCCAACCTGCGCACCGATGGCTGGCGCGCGCTCGCGACGGAGCGCAGCGTGCCCTCGGTGATGGCGCGCGTCGCGGCGGGTCTCCTCCTGACGAACGCCGACGACGGACCGGGCCGCGCGCTGTATCGATCGGCGGTCGAGTCGCTCGTGACCAACG
Source organism: uncultured Sandaracinaceae bacterium (assembly GCA_964502175.1). GTDB lineage: Bacteria > Myxococcota_A > Polyangia > Polyangiales > Sandaracinaceae > JAFLCL01. Next base: position 177,957 of record CAZCVE010000004.1, on the reverse strand, counting down.
AGCACGGCGAGCGCGTCGTACCCGGTGATCCGATGCGCGTCGGCGACGGCTGGATCGGCACGCTCGCGCTCGCGCTCGCCGCGCGGCAGGTCGGCGACGACGCGGTCGCGGATGCGCTCGCGCGCGCCGCGAGCCGCGAGCTCCATCTGCTCTCGCGCACCGACGCGGAGGGGCCGTTCTGGTTGCTCGCGGCGTCCGTCTTCGGCGCCTTCGGGAGCGACTCGCGCGCCGAGGCAGCGAGTGACGCCACGGTGCCCGTCGAGATCTCGGGCGCGCGGCGCGAGCTCACGCGGGCGGAGCTCCGCGCGCGCATCGACGTGGCCTCCGACGCCGCGATCGCCCTCTCGGGAGGCGATCCCGTCGTCGTCGCGCTCGAGTCGCGCGCCCTCCGCGAGCTCGCCGATCGTCACGACGCGGGCTTCGACGCGCGGGTCGAGGGTGTGCTCGGAGACACCGCTCGACTCGGCGAATCGGGCGCGCGGTCCGCGCTCGAGCTCGTGATCACGGCGGGTCCGAGCGACGTGGTGAGGCCGGTGATCGAGATCGAGATCCCCGCGCTCGCGTCGCTCGACGTCGTCGCGCGCGGCGCTCTCTCGCGCTCTCAGGCGGTGGCGCACGTGTCCGAGCCCGATCGCGGGGGTGTCGTGCGCCTCACGCTCGCGCCGCTGCGCGCAGAGACCACGGTGCGCGTGCCTCTCGTCGTTGCGTGGCTCGGTGCCGGCCGCGTGCGCGGCCTCGGGGTGGTCGCGTACGACGCCACCTCGCCGACCCGCATGACGACGCACGCGGCGCGCGTGATCGAGCTCGGCGCGCACCCGAACGACACGGCGCAGGAGGCCTCGCGATGAACCAGATGTCCTCGAACCCGCGCGCCACGCGCGTCTTCGCTCTCGCTTCTCTCTCGGTCTTGCTCTCGCTGGCGGCGTGCGGCGGCGGGCCTCGTCCGGTGGAGGTCACCGAGCCGTGGACGAGCGGCGACGAGCGGGCGCTCGGGATCGAAGAGCCGCGTGCGGCGGAGGCGGAGCAAGGTGGCCCCGTCGCCATCGACGCGGCGCCCATCCCCGAGTGATCGAGCGACGGCGCGTCGCCATTGACGAGGTGGACCCTCGCGGTGCACGAACGCGCCCATGAGCGAGCCCCAGAGCGAGCCCCGCTACCCCACGGTCCACGTCGAGGTCCCTCACGATCAGACGGGCGACGTCGCCGCGATGCTCTTCGCGCTCGGCGCGACGGGCGTCGAGGAGCGCGACGCGACGACGCTCGACAAGACCGGCGTCGAAGGGACCGTGACGCTGGTCGCGCACTTCGACGACGAAGATCGCGCGCGCATCGTCGCCGAGTCTTCGACCTACCCGGCGCGGGTCGTCGCGATCGTCGGCGACGACTGGAAGCACCGCTGGCGCGAGTTCTTCAAGCCGACGCGCGTGGGCAAGCACCTGCTCGTGCGGCCGTCGTGGGAGCCGGTCGACGCGCGCGAGGGCGACGTCGTCCTCACGATCGATCCGGGGCAGGCGTTCGGCACGGGCACCCACGAGACGACGCGCCTCGTGCTCGCGGAGCTCGAGTCGATCGTGCGCGGCGGCGAGCGCGTGCTCGACGTCGGCTGCGGCAGCGGGATCCTCGCGGTCGGCGCGTTGCTGTTCGGAGCGGCGCGCGCCGAGGGCGTCGACATCGACGACGAGTCGATGCAGGCCTCGCGCGAGAACGCCGCCGCGAACGGCGTCTCGCAGCGATTGCGCGTCGCGAAGCGCCCCGTCGGTGAGGTGCGCGGCAGCTTCCCGATCGTGCTCGCGAACATCGAGAGCCGCGTGCTCGTGCCGCTCGCGACGCAGATCACCGCGCGCCTCGCGCCCGGCGGAACGCTCGTGCTCTCGGGCCTGCTCTCGCACGAAGAAGAGGAGCTGCGTGACGTCTACGGCGCGCTCGGCCTCACGCACGAGCGCACGACGCGCGAGAAGGACTGGATCGCGATGGTCTGGCGCCGCGCCGCCGAGAAGGCGCCCGCGAAGAAGGTCTCGCCGCCGAAGAAGGCCGTGAAGCCCACGCCGAAGCGCGTGAAGGCCGCGGGGAAGATCCTCGCGAAGGCTTCGAA
>CAZCVE010000004.1:0-175765 GCA_964502175.1 uncultured Sandaracinaceae bacterium | reverse complement strand
GAAGGTCGCGAAGGCTTCGAAGAAGGTCGCGAAGGCTTCGAAGAAGGTCGCGAAGGCTTCGAAGAAGGTCGCGAAGTCGATCGCGAAGCGCGCGCGATGACCGAGCGGCGCTTCCGCGTGGACGGGGCGCTCGTCGAGAACGCGCGTGTGGTCCTCTCCACCGCGGCCGCCAAGCACGCCCGCGTCTTGCGGCTCGACGTCGGCGCGACCGTGCGCCTCTTCGACGGCGAGGGCGGCGAGGCCGACGCGCGCATCGCGTCCGTCGAGGGCGGGATCGCGGTCGACGTGCTCGCGGTGCGTCGGGCGAGTGAGCGGTGGCACGTGGTGCTCGTCGTCGGCATGCCGAAGGCAGCCGTGCTCGAGCCGCTCCTCCGCGGCGCGACGGAAGCGGGCGCGAGCGAGATCCGCCTCTTCGAGGCGTCGCGCTCGGTGGCGCACGCAGAGGGAGACCGGGCCGCGCGAAAGCTCGAGCGATGGTCGCGCATCGTCGAGGAAGCAGCGCGCCAGAGCGAGCGCGCGCGGGTGCCGCCGCTCTCGCTCCATCGCTCGCTCGCCGACGCGCTCGCGTCGCGCCCGTCGCAAGCCTCGCTCGTGGGGCTCGACGCGCGCCGCGGCGAGGACCTCCGCGCTGCGCTCGGTCGCGCCGCCGAGGCGCGCATGATCGTGCTCGGCCCCGAAGGTGGGCTCAGCGACACCGAGCTCGACGAGATCGTGGCGCTCGGCGGCGCGATCGGCCGTGCGGCCCTGCCGGTGATGCGCGTCGAGACGGCCGCGGTCGTCGCGACCGCCCTCGCGGTGCTCGCGCACGACCCCTAGAGCGGGCTGGGTCTGGACCGCCGATTGCGTTGACATGCGCGCGCCTGGACGGCGACCATGCGTTTCTCGTCGCGCTGGGTCTTCGCGACGTCTCACGACCCCACGACACGGGGTCGTCCCCCCACGGAACACCTCACGATGTCGGCCCTCACCTCGCTCCTCGCACGGGATCACGCGGTTCCCGTTCGCAAGATCGAGGAGGCGCTCTCGCGTCAGGTGGTCTCGGGCGGCGACATCGCCACGGTGCTCCTCGAGACCGACGCGATCGCGGAGAACACGCTCGCGGCGTACCAAGCCGCCCTCTATTCCTTGCTGCCCGCGACGCGCGACGAGGTCATGCGCGTTCAGCGCGACCAGATCCGGCTCGTCCCGCGTGAGGTCGCCGAGAAGCATCGGCTCGTGCCCCTCGCGGTCGATGGGCGTGCGCTGCTCGTCGCGATGGCCGCGCCGCTCGATCACGACGTCGAGTCCCAGCTCGGCTTTCTCCTCGGCTACGACCTCGTCGTCCGCATCGTGTGCGAGGTGCGCATCTCGGCGGCGCTCCTCCATCACTACGGGCTCGACGCGCCGACCCGCCAGAAGCGGCTGATCGAGCAGCTTCGGCATCGCGACGCAGGCACGGTGCCGTACGTGGCACCGGCCGAGCACGGCAAGCTCAGCCTCGCGCAGCGCGGGGTCGTCTCGAAGAAGATCTCCGCGAGCGCCTGGCTCGACGAGCCCGACGAGCCCGAGCCGCCTCCGCCTCCACCTCCGCCGCGTCCGTCGTCGATGCCGCCGGCGCCCGAGCGACGAACGACCGATCCGATCGGCGTGCCGCGCAGCCAGGTCGAGGCCGTGATCCTCGAGGCCGAGAGCACCGATCCGCAGCTCGCCGCACCGCCTCCTGACGCGCCCGCTCCCGACGCGACGGCGCCCGACGCGACGCCGCCTGACGCGACGCCGCCCGTCGCGCAGACCGTCGCCGAGCGCGACGCGCTGATCCCGAACCTCGTCGGCGCGTCGCTCTCTGATCTGGCCGTGTCCGAGGCGTGGTCGAGCCCGCCGGGCACGCGCGATCTCGAGGGGCGCATGACCATGCCCGAGGCGTCGCCTCCGCCGCCCGAGGCCGACGTCGAGGGGCGCGGCACCTCACCGTACGGACGCGCCGTGGTGCGCCCGCCGACGATCGATCGCGCGATGCCCTCGATGGGTGCGCTGGCGGACGCGAAGTCGATGCCCGTGAGCCCGCGGAGGAGCGCGGGTTGGCAGAACGTCTCGCGCGACGACGCTTCGAGAGAAGGAAAGCACGCGGCCACGCGCGCTGCGGCCGTCGCAGCAGAGCCGTCTGGTTCGACGGCCCGGACCGATCAGAGCGTGCCCGTCGTGAAGACCGGTGATCGCCTCTCCGTCGCGCCGATCGTCGGTGTCGGTGTGCGACGCAGCTCACGACCTCCGGCGGGTCGTCCCGAGCCCACGTCGGGGGACCGTGTGCGCCCGATCGTGATGCCGATCGTCGACTCGCCACCGAGCGAGGCTCCGCCGCCGATCACCACGTCGCGCTCACCGGCGACCGCGGGCATCGAGGTGCGCGAGCCCATCGCCACGCCCGCGAGCGAGCTGCCTGCGGCCATCGAAGAGGCCGTCGCGAACGAAGAGGCGCACGCCGCGCGTGATCGCCGGAGCCCCAGGCTGCGCGGGCCGCTCACCGCCGCGCAGGCCGCGAAGCTCCTCGAGGACGCGAGTGATCGCGACGGCATCGTCGCGGTGTTCTTCGCCTTCGCCCGCCAGTTCTTCGACTACGCCGCGCTGTTCACACTGCAAGACGATCGCGCCGAGGGCCGCGACGCGTTCGGTGAAGGCGCCACCGCCGCGCGCATCCGGGTGCTCTCGCTCACGATCGCGGGCGACGAGTCCTCGCTCTTCGCCAACGCGCGCAAGTCGGGCGTGCCTCAGCTCGGCGCGCTCAGCAGCCCGGCCGACCTCGATCTCGGCACCGTCATCGAGCGGCCGCGTGGCACCTTCGCGATCGCGTATCCCGTCGTGATCCGCGCGCGCCCCGTGCTGATCCTGTATGGCGATCGCGGCGGTGATCGCTTCGAGCTGAGCGACGTCCCCGAGCTCGTCGGCTTCGTGAGGCGAGTGGCCGACGCGCTCGAGAAGTTGATCCTTCGACGCAAGCGCGACGGCGCGCGCGGTCGCTTCGAGAAGCCCAAGGGCGAAGACCGCGACGACCTGAAGTCGTCCGCGAGCGCGATGCGCAGCTCCACGCGCCCGCCGCCGTCGCGTCCGGGCAGCGGACCTCCCGTCGCGGCTTCGGGATCGCGCGGTCGGCCGCGTCGTGAAGACGTGTGGAGCACGCCGAAGCTCGGCGCCGTCGTGCCCGTGATGCCGGAGTCGGACGGTCCCTCGCTCGCGGATGCGCTCGCCAAGGCCGAGCTGCCGCCCGCCGCGAGAGCCAGCCTCGACCCCGATCCTCCGTCGGGCGCGATTCCGTCGCCGAGGGAGGCGGACGGCAGCGACCTCGCGTCTCGCGCGCTCGACGACGCCACCGTCGACGCTCCGCTCCGCCCCGTCGCCGAGCGCACGACGCTCGTGGATCTCGTGCCTGCCGCGCAAGTGTCGGCCGCGCCAGTGGAGCTCGCCCAGACGACGCAAGAAGCGCCCGCCGCGAACGAGGCGTTCCGGCCCACGGAAGAGATCGCGCGACTGCCCATCGACGCTCCGCCTGCGAGCGACACGCAGGGGCGTCGCGTCGCGCGCAGCAAGCAGACGATGCGCGACGTGCTCGGCATCCCGCGCGCTGCGCCGCCGCCGCCGGTCGTCGGCGACATCTTCGAGCCACCGCTCGAGGGCGACGCGACGAACGAGGTGATGCTCGGCTCGATCGACACGCTGGGATCGACCGAGGACGCAGCGTCGCTCGGCATCGACGGCATCGACGCGAACGACACGATCGATGGGAGCGACACCAACGACGAGATGGTGCGTGGTCCGACGACCATCCCCGTCCCGCCGCCGGACGGAGCCGACGACTCGCCCGAGCTCGTCCTCGCCGAGGGTCAGACCGACGACGAGCCCGAGCTCGTGGTGGGCGGCGACGCTGACGAGGGCGACGAAGGCGACGAAGGCGAGGGCGACGACGACGAGCCTGCACCCATCGAGCTGAGGCGTCGCGCGAGCCCGAGCTACATCCTGCGTGACGCAGGCGTCGACGTCGTGGAGCACGTCGGCGCGCGCAACTCGCAGCCGCCTCGCAAGCGCTCGATCCCGCCCGTCGCGTCCGAAGAGATCGGGCCCACCGCGGGGCGCCGTCACGACCCGCGTCGCGAGGACGCCGATCCGATGGCCGTCGAGGTCGTGGCGAAGCCGCAGCGCGGCATCGGCGCGATGGCCAAGAGCGCGGTCATCGAGGGCAGAGAACAAGACGGCGCCAAGCCCACGCACGATCGCGAGGTGCCGTCGGTCATCGTCGACATGGGCGAGGCGACCAACGCGCTCGTCGAAGACCTGATGCACTCGGATCCCGACGGCGACACGCCCGCGGTCGATGCGCTGCTCAAGGTCGGTGAGGTCGCGCTCCCCGCGCTCGCGCAGGCGTTTCCGGGCCCGCTGTGGTTCGACCGTCGTCGTCCGTACCGCAAGCTCCCGCGTGGTCGCGACGTGTCCGCGGTCTCTCGCGCGCTCGTCGCGTTCCGTGAGCGCGCGGCGCCGTATGTGGGCGCGCTCGCGGGCGCCGGCGCTCACGATCGGCGCTTCTACGCGGTGATGGTGGCCTCGGAGATTCCATCGGGCGCGCTCGTCGATCCGCTCGTCCAGCGCGTGTTCGACGAGGACGGCGGCGTGCGCGCGCTCGTGCTCGAGGTGCTGCCGAAGTTCCGCGCGTTCGCGGAGGTGCAGGATCAGCTCGTGTTCTTGCGCCGCACCGCGCGCATCCGCGGCAAGGAGCCGGTGCGGCGCCTCTACGCGCTCGCCGCGCTCGCCGCGCTGCGCGATGCAGGCGGTCTCCGCACGCTCGTCGATCTGCTCGAAGACGAAGACGCGAACGTGCGCCGCGGCGCGCACGACGCGCTCGTCGCGATCACCTGCGAAGACCTGGGAGAGAGCGCGCGACGCTGGGCTGCGTGGTCCGAGAAGAACGAGGGCCGCCACCGCATCGAGTGGCTGATGGACGCGCTGCTCGCCTCCGACGAAGCCCTCCGCTCTCAAGCGGGCGAAGAGCTCAAGGCGATCACACAGCAGTACTTCGGCTATCACCCCGCGGCGTCACGCAAGGAACGCGAGGTGGTGCAGACCAAGTACCGCCACTGGTGGGACCGCGAAGGCCGGGCCCTCTTCAAGTGACGCCGCGTGCGCGTGCCGGCTTCGCTCCGACCGCCGCGCTGCTCTTCTTCAGCGGAGCCGCGGCGTTCGTCTACGAGCTCGCGTGGGCGCGCTGGTTGACGCTCACGCTCGGCGCGAGCGCCGAGGGGCTCGCGATCGTCACTGCGAGCACGATGGTCGGGTTCGCGGCCGGTGCCGCGTGGCTCGCTCCACGCATCGACGCGAGCCGCAGGCCGCTGCGGACGTACGGTTCGCTCGAGATCGGGATCGGGATCAGCGCAGGCCTCGCGTCCACCCTCCTCCACCTCGCGCCCACGGCGTCGATCACCGCATCGCTCCCGCGCCCGCTCGTCGTCGTCCTCCTCGTGGGCCTCGTGTCGATCCCCACCGCGCTCATGGGCGCGACGCTGCCTGCGGTGCTCGCGTCCGTCCGGGGCACCGACGACGCGACCCTTCGTGCGCGCCTGTCTCGGCTCTACGCCGCCAACACGGCAGGCGCCGTGGTGGGTACGCTCGTGATGGGCTTCGTCCTCGTCGAGTCACTCGGCTACATCCGCTCGGCCGCGCTCGGGTGTGCGATGAACGTCATCGTCGGGGCCATCGCGATCGCGCTCGACCATCGCGAGCACGAGAAGGACGGGGCCATCCAGCCCGAGACCCCGCCGCTCGCGATCGCAGCCACGGATGCAGCACCGAACGCGATGGCGAGCTCGCAGACCGGGAGGCACCGACACGAAGCGCTTTTCCTCGCGGCGGTCTCCGGCTTCACGGTGCTCGCGCACGAGGTGCTGTCCTCGCGCCTGCTCGTCTACGGCCTCTTCGCGACGTCGCATGCGCTCGCGATCCTGCTCGCCACGTACCTCGCAGGCCTCGCGATCGGTGCGCGCCTCGTCAGCGGCCCGCTCGCGCGCCGCGAGGTCTCCGTCATGCACCTCGGCGCGGCCTCGATCTTCGCCAGCGCCATCACGCTCGCCTTCGTGCCCGCGCTCGGCGAGGTCTCCGGGATCGTGACCGTGCTTCGCGGCAACCAGGTGGGCTACGACGTGCGCCTCGCCGTCGAGGCAATGGTCGCGGCGATGCTGCTCCTTCCTTCCGCGATCGCGATGGGCACCATCTTTCCGCTGGCCGCGGCGTTCGCCGTCACGCCCGGTCGTGAGGGTCACGACGTCGGCCGGGCGGTGCTCGTGAACACGCTCGCGGGTGCCGTCGGCTCACTCGGCGCCGCGTTCTTCCTGATCCCGCTCGCGGGCGTGCGCGGCGCGATCGCGATCGTGACGTTCGTCTCTGCGCTCGCGGGCGCGTTCGTCGTCTTTCGTACTGCGGAACGTGCGCGTGCCGCAGGGTTCGCGCTCGCGCTCGGCATCGGTGTCGTCGGCGCGACGTGGCTGGCGCGACCGGTCGTCGGGCTCGCGCCCGGTGAAGGCGCGCTCGTGCCGCAGCATGTCGTCGACCACGAAGCCGAGTACGCGGTGCGCTGCCATCGCGAAGGCCCCAGCGCGATCACGGAGGTGCTCGAGCACCTGCCGAGCGGTCGCGTCGACGTGCTCATCGACGGCTTCGTCGCAGCTGGGTCGAGCGCATCCGCGGGCTACATGCGCCTCATGGGCGATCTGCCGATGGCCCTTCATTCGGCGCCGCATCGCGCGCTCGTGATCTGCTTTGGCACGGGCACCACCACGCGTGCGGTCGTCGCGCGGGCGCGTGCCGCTAGCGAACCAGGAAGCGTCGACGTGGTCGACATCAACCCGGACGTCATCGCGTGCGCGGGTGAGAGCTCGAGCGACAACGCGGACGCACTCGCCTACGCGAACGTGCACGTCCAAGACGGCCGCGCGTTCCTTCGCGCGGGCACCGATCGCTTCGACGTGATCACGCAGGAGCCGATGCCCCCACACTTCGCGGGCGTCTCTGCGCTCTACTCCGTCGAGTACTACGAGCTCGCGCGCGCGCGCCTGGAAGTGGACGGCATTCTCCTCCAATGGCTCCCGATGCACCTCACGGCCCCGGACGACGCGCGCGCGATCGCGGCGGCGTCGCTCGAGGTCTTCGCAGAGGTTTGGATCGCTCTCGCACCCGGCGACTACACCGGTCTCGTCGTCATGTCGCCCTCGCCGCTCGCGAGCGATGCGCGTGCGCGCGTCGAGGCGGAGCTGGGCATCCAGTTCGTCCTCGACCGTTCTGGCGTCGAGCGCTTCGTGTCGGGCGTGCCCCCAGTCACCGACGATCGACCGCGCCTCGAGCACAACGGCATCGATCGTGTGCTCGGCCAGTTCAGGTCCGCCACGGGCTTGCTCGAGCACAACCTCGGGCTCATCGCGGCGGCGATGCACCCGCGACGCTGACCCGTCACAGGAGGCCCAAGCCCTCCTGCCCGTTCGCGCGTCCAAGCCCGTATGATCCGGCACGTGCGTACGACCTCGCGTCTCCTCCGCCTCCGCCACCGCGCTCTCGAGCTCGTCTTCCTCGCGATGGCGGGCCTGCTAGGCGCATGCCTTCCGGGCGGCTGCTCGGGCTCGACCGGCGCGACCGATCCGCAGGGGCCGGGCACCACGGGCCGCTCACAGCTCCCACCGCCCGAAGATCCGCCCCACGGTGAGGATCCGCCGGGGCCCACCCCGACCCTTCCGCGCCTCGCGTCCGCACACGGCATCCCCGACGCGGCCACGTGGAGCCAGCTCGCGGCGCGCCCGGCCACTGCGACCGTCGCGCGCACCGAGATCGTGAAGTTCCTCCTCGACACGCAGCACGACCGGCTCCTCTGGTTCATCGACACCGAGCGCTGGGACATCCACTTCGACTTCGCGGTCGAGAACCTCGGCATCCAGGGCGGCTGGCAGGCGCACGGCGACTTCAACACGCGCGAGTACCGGCGACCGGAGCGTCGCTTCGAGATGGGCTCGCTCGTGCACTACGTCGACGCCGATCTCTGGGCGCTCGAGATGGTCGCGGGCGACAACCTCTCCGGTGAGCGCGTCGTCCGCATGTTCGAGGACGTGCGACGTCAGGTCTTCTTCGGTGATCGGATGCGCTTCCGCGCGCTCTCGCCGCAGCACGATCAGACGCTCGCCACGATCCCCGGTCGCATCCCCGTCGTCACCGCCGAGGAGGTCTTCGCGGGGGTGCGCTACCAGCCGCTCACGAACGGCGAGGCCTTCGGCACGCTGCGCATCGTCCGCGGCGCGCTCGATCTCGCGAGCGTGCGCCCCGATCAGATCCTCGTGCTCGAGGATCTGCCCGACGAGATCCCCGTGGTCAGCGGCCTGATCACGCAAGAGCTCCAGGCGCCGCTCGGTCACATCGCGATCCTGTGCTCGACGCGCGGCACGCCGAACATGGGCCTGCGCGACGCGACGACGAACGAGGAGCTCGCGCGCCTCGACGGACAGCTCGTGCGCCTGGCGATCTCGCCGCAGGAGTGGACCGTGCGGGCCGCGTCGCGTCCCGAGGCCGAGGCGAGCTGGACGAGCCGTCGTCCGCAGCAGGCGCTGACGCCGCCGATCGACGCGACCGAGCAGCGTCTCCGGCAGGTGTGCGACGTACGCCTCGACGACGTGCGCACGGTGGGCGCGAAGGCCGCGCAGCTCGGCGAGGTGTGTGGTCTCGGCGCGCGCGTGCGCACGCCCGGCGGCTTCACGGTGCCGTTCCACTTCTACCTCTCGCACCTCTCGCGCGGCGGCCTCGACGCCGAGCTCACGGCGATGCTCGACGACGCCTCGCTCGCCGAGGACACGCACGCGCGAGACGCGCGCCTCCGCACGCTGCGCGAGCACATCCAGGCCGCGCCCATCGACCCGGCGCTCCTTCGGCGCGTGCGTCAGCGCATGACGGAGACCGGCCGCGGTCGTCGCTTCATCTTCCGCAGCTCGACGAACGCCGAGGACCTCCCGGGCTTCACGGGCGCAGGCCTCTACCGCTCGATCATCGTGCCTGCCGATGCGACCGACGCGCAGGTGGCCGACGCGATGCGTGAGGTGTGGGCGAGCGTGTGGCTCCTCCCCGCGGTCGAAGAGCGCGACTGGTTCCGCGTCGATCAGCGACGCGTCGCGATGGCGCTCTTGGTCCAGCCGTTCGTCGACGGCGCGTCGGCCAACGGCGTGGCGATCACCGCAAACCCTTATTTCGAAGGGCGTCCCGGCTTCTTCGTGAACGCGCAGGCGCTCGGCGGATCGGTCACGGGCGCGGCCGGCAACGAGGTGCCCGAGCAGCACCTCATCTACGTGTACAGCGAGGTGATCGAGTCCGAGCTCCTCGCGGAGAGCTCGCGATCTCCCGACGCGCTGCTCCTCCCGGAGCCCGCGATCCTCCAGCTCGCGAGCACGCTGCGCACGCTGCACTGCCACTTCCGCGATCGCTGGCGTCAGCGCGGCATGACGGTCGACACGAGCGACGCGCTCGACATCGAGTACCTGATCGCCGGCGAGGATCATCACCTCGTGATCCTCCAGGCGCGCCCGTTCGAGGTCCGCTACGACGAGAGCCAGCGCGTGGGCGATCTCGATCTCTGCTCGTTCCACCCCGCTGGCGTCGACTGACCGCGAAACGAACGATCGAGAGATGACTGGGAACGCCGCGCCGCACGTCACGCGTCCTTCGCGCGTGACCCCGAGGCGCATCGCGCTCGCGCTGTTCGTCGTCGTCTTCCTCCTCGCGCTCGTGCTCCTCGGGGTCTGGTCGTGGCCTGCGATGCAGCGAGCGCCGCGTCCCGCGAGCGAGGATGCCGCGTCGTCTTCGCCCTCGAATCCGCAGCGATCGGGTCGATCGTCGAGCGCTCCCTCCGACTCCGACGAGGGCACGGCGAGGCCGCGCGACCCGTCGTCCCTTCCGTCGAGCGAGCGTGATCGACCCACGGTGCGAGAGGAGTCGCCCGTCGTCGATCCCCGGCTTCCGATCGCCCCCGTCGTCGCGCCTGCGCGCGCGCCCTCGCCGCGCAGCGAGACGCCCGCGGACGTCACGTTCGAGAACACGTGCTCGGTGCCCATCGAGCTCTTCTGGATCGACTTCGAGGGCGAGCTCCGCTGGTATGGCTACGTCGGCCGCGGCAGCGTCGTCACGCAGACGAGCTTCGAGGGACATCGCTGGATCGCACGACCGCGCGGGGAGAGCCGCGAGCTCGTCACGTCGGTCGCAGGGGAGGGCAGCACGCACGTCGAGGTCTGCCCGACGGGCGATCCGCTCCACGATCTCTCACCACCGTCGGACGTTCCGCCCGGCGGCGCGCCACGTCGCTGCACGACCGAAGGCGGAGCCTCGATGACGCTCGCGTGGACCAACACGTGCGCCGCGCCGATCGAGATGCAGTGGGTCGACTTCACCTGCGAGCGACGCCCCTATACGACGCTCGCCCCGGGCCAGACGCGCACACAGCAGACGTTCGTCGGGCACGTGTGGCGCGCCGAGGATCCGAGCGGTCGTGTGCTCTTCGAGCGCCCCGCGAACGCCGCCGAGGCTCACTGGATCCTGCGATGCGACGACGCGAGCAGCTTCGTCTCCGCGCCGTGAGTCGCGTGGGGAAGCAACCCTACGACCTCGTCGTATACCCGCGACCATGATCGGCGCTCAGCAGCTCTCGCTCCTCGCGGCCACGTTTCCGGTGCTCCTGTCCGCCCCTCGCGAGATCCAGGAGAACCTCGGCCTCGAGCTCGATCCGTCCGAGCAGGTGCGCGCGGTCGAGGCGATGTTCGTCGGTGAAGAGCCCGGCGTGCTGGTCGGCACGAGCACGCGCCTCCTCGCCGTCTACTTCACGAAGCTGCTCTGGAAGCGCATGCCCACGATCCAGACCTTCCACTACCCGCACGTGAACCGCGTCGAGGTGCGAGGCAGCGACGCGTACGTACACGCGAGCGTCTCACCGAGCGGTGGCGATGAGTACGAAGAGAACACGTTCCGCTTCGCATCACCGCACACCGCGCAGCAGCTGCACGGCTTCCTCCACGCGAGCTCGCCACGCATGCACGGTCGCTGACCTTCGACCCCCGTTCAACGTGCGCGGGTGACGACGAGGCTGCCTGCGTACGCGAAGCGGGCCATGCCCTCGGGGCTCACCGTCACGTCGATCGTGATCGTGCCGCTCGCGTCGGGTCGCACGGACTCGAACGTCGCGGTGCGATCCGCGTTGTCGCTCACGTCGAGGTCGAGGCTGCGCTCACCGATCGCATAGCGCGTGAGGCGGCCGTTGCCCGAGTCGCTCCCGTCGCGCGAGGCAAAGAGCGCGAGGTCGTAGTCGCCGTCGGTGAGACCGGTCAGCGTGATCACGGCGCGCATCGCGAGCGCCGCGGCGTGGCCGTCGAAGCTTCCGACCCAGAGGGAGTCCGCGCTCACGTCGCCGGGCAGGCCGAGCGTGTTGTCCATGCGGCCGCCGGTCTGCACGCCGGTGAACCCGCGCACGCTCACGCGCACATCCGTCGCTTCGCCCGCCACGCTGAGCAGCGGACCGACCATCTCGTTCACCTCGTCCACGGTCGCCCACTCGCCCACCGCGTTCGGGCCGAAGTCGATCTGCAGCGCATCGCCCACGGGCAGCTCACGCGGACACGCGATCGCGGGCACGGGCTCGCGCGCGCCCGTGATCGCGTCGGCAGCTTCCTGCAGCTCGAGCGCGATCACGGGATCGATGCCCATCGACGGCAAGCCCACCGTGCTCCGCTGGTAGATCGTGCCGAAGAACACGAGCGCGCTCAGGTACGCGCCTTCGGCGTTCGGGTGGTAGTCGTCCTCCGCGTGCAGGCGTGGCGGCTCGCCGTCCTCGAGGACGCGCTCCCACGCATCGCCGACGCGCGCGACGATCACCGGTCGCTCCATCACGACGGTGGTGTTCTCGGGGATGTAGCGCTCGGCGCAGTCGACGTAGTGAAAGCGCAGCTGCGCCTGCATGTCCGCGGGATCGTCGAACGTGCCGGGGTAGTACGGGTGCCCTGCGCGCCGCGCGAAGGTCTCGTAGAGCACGACCTGCGTCTCGGGCATCGTCTCGATCGCGAGGTCGTGGAACCACGTCGCGTCGTCCATGAACTGCTCGGGATCACCGAGCGCATCGGTCGGCCGGGTCGAGAGCTCCTGCAGGACCACGACGTCCCACCCCTCGCGCACACGCGTCGGCGCGCCCGCCACGTCGACGTCTGCGCGATGCCACGCGAGCGTGCGCCCGCCGACCGCGCGCATCTCCACGTGCGGCGTCGGAAAGCCGGAAGCCTCGACGAGACGCTCGAACGTACGCGGCATGTTCGACGTGAACGTGAAGCTGTTGCCGACGAACAGGACACGCCCCGGTGTCTCCGGCAGCGGCTCCTCGCATCGGTCGGGCGCTGCCGCGTCGCGATCGATCGCCGAATCGCTCGGTGCGCGCGCCGCGTCGAAGGATCCGTCGAACGCACCGACGTCGAGGATCGTCGCGTCGATCAGCCGCGCATCGATCGGACCTGCATCCTCGGACGCAACGCCGCCATCGCACGCAGCGATCAGCGCGAGAGCCGCGAACCACGTCGATCGGGGACGCACGAAGGCCCAAACGTGATGCGGAAGCCCGCCGAAGTCGAAACGGGGATCCAAGGTCGCGAGAGGTGCCCTCCGGCGCACGACCCGTGTTCCCATGCGGCGAGGGTAACCCGGCGGGTGTGGACTCTGTGACCCCGCTCTCTGGCGGATTTCGGGGCGTTCCTCTACCTTCCCCCGACGTCGAGGTCCGCCATGCGCCTTTCTTTCCGCCCGCTTCCCGTGCTCTGCCTCCTGTCCCTCGCGCTGTTCGTCGGCGCGTGTGGTCGTTCGAACCTGACCGGAGGGCCCACGGTGGGCATCGACGCGGGCATGTTCGACGCGCGCATCGACGCGATGCGTCCGGACGCGCCTGGCTCGACCTGCGGAGACGATCGCTGCCAGCCGACCGAGTCGTGCTCGACGTGCCCAGGCGACTGCGGCCCGTGCGACACGTGCGGCGACGGTCGGTGCTTGATGCCCGAGACGTGCTCGAGCTGCGCGCCCGACTGCGGGTCGTGCACCGGCTGCGGCGACGGCTCGTGCGGCGCCGGCGAGTCGTGCTCGACGTGCCCCGCCGACTGCGGCCTCTGCCCCAGCTGCCCGAACGGCGCCTGCGACATGGGCGAGACGTGCGGCACCTGCCCCGACGACTGCGGTCGCTGCGCGACGTGCGGCGACGGCGCGTGCAACGCCGACGAGAGCTGCGCTTCGTGCTCGCGCGACTGCGGCATCTGCAGCACCTGCGGCGACATGCGCTGTGACGCGGCGGCAGGCGAGACGTGCACCACGTGCTCGGCCGACTGCGGCCGCTGCGTGACCTGCAACAACGGCACGTGCGATGCGAGCGAAGACTGCGCCAGCTGCCCGGCGGACTGCGGCCGCTGCGAGCGCTGTGGCGACGCGATGTGCAGCCCGACCGAGTCGTGCTCGAGCTGCCCCGAAGACTGCGGCGTCTGCCGCACCTGTGGCGATGGCATGTGCTCGGGCGGCGAAGACTGCTCGACGTGCGCCGTCGACTGCGGCGTGTGCCGTCGCTGCGGCGATCGCACCTGCGACGCGACCGAGAGCTGCGCGAGCTGCCCCGGTGACTGCGGCATCTGCGAGGCGTGCGAGAACGGCTTCTGCTCCCCCGAGGCCGGCGAAGACTGCTTCACGTGTCCGGAGGACTGCGGCAACTGCGAGCGCTGCGGCGACAGCTCGTGCAACGCCATGGCCGGCGAGACCTGCTTCTCGTGTCCGGAAGACTGCGGTCGCTGCGACGGCTGCGGTGATGGTCGCTGCCGCGGCACCGAGACGTGCTCGAGCTGCGACACGGACTGCGGCACCTGCTCGTTCTGCGGCAACATGCGCTGCGAGAGCGCGGGCGGCTTCGAGGACTGCATCAGCTGCGCAGAAGACTGCGGCATGTGCGATCTCAACACGTGCGCGGAGGGCCTCACGTGCACCTTCGGCTGCATCGACTTCGGCGGCGGCGGCGGTGGCATCCCGCGCTTCAGCCTCACGTGCCTGAGCTCGTGCATCTCGGCGACGTGCCCGGACTCGCGCTTCTTCCTCGACCAGGTGACGAGCTGCGCGATCAACTCGGCCATCAGCGACGGCTGCCGCGACCTCTCCTGCATCATGGAGTCGTGCCGCTCCGAGATCGCCGCCTGCTTCGCTGATCGCTGCTGAGTTGGCCAGAGGGGACGTGCGTCCCCTCCCCGACGAAGTCGGGTCCCCTCCCGCTCCACTTCGTGCTGCGCGCGGGGCCCCAGCCCCGCTTGCCGCGGCCTGCCGCCCTCGGCGTCGCCTCGTGTCGCGCGCGATCGCCGGGGTGGATCATCGGCGATGGCCTTTCCTCGTGGGCTCGTGTTATGCGTTGCTCCGCTGCACGAGCGCATCGTGTAGACGAGGAGACGCCATGGTTCGCAAGCACGTCGACGAGGAGAACTTGAGGGTGAGCGAGCTGCCGCAGCAGCGCGACAGCCTCGTGCCGGTCGCGGGCGGTGTGACGGTCGTCGTGACGCAGGCGTTCGGTCCGACGGGCGCCAACCTCGTCGGCCTGAGCGACGTGGCCTTCGACGGCTACCCCGCGGTCACGCTGCTGGTGCGACGTCCGGACGGCAAAGAGGGCCTCGTGCACCTCTCGCCGATCCACGGCGATCGCCGCAAGGCAGGCTTCACCGACATCAAGCCGGGCACCAAGCTCGAGTTGTTCTGCCCCGTGTCGAAGAAGCCGCTCGAGAAGCTCGGCGGCGTCGACGATGGCTCGGGCGCCGACTACTACGGCATCTACCTCACGCCGAAGCTCGAGAGCGCGGCGTGCGTGATGCTCACGAACGTGTGGGACCACTACCACTCGCGGATCGTGGACGACAACGCTGTCGTCTCCTACTGGTCGAGAACTCATCCGGACTGATCGATGAGTGACGAAGAGGTCGACTACTCGCGCGGGAACGCGACGAAGATCGCGTACGTCGATGGACGTCCGACGACGATCACGCTGCGCAAGTGCAAGCTCGTCGTCGCGCGTGGTGGCGTGCTGAGCGAGCACACGTTCGAGAAGGACGTGATCACCATCGGCGCGATGGACGACAACGACATCGTCCTCGACGACGACACCGTCAGCCGCAACCACTGCGCGATCGCGCTCGAGGGCGACGCGTACGTCCTCAACGACAACGACTCGACGAACGGCACGTTCATCAACCGCGTGCGCATCCGGTCCGCGTACCTCACGCCGAACCAGGTGATCACGCTCGGGTCGACCGAGATCCGCTTCTCGCCGATCGACGAGCGCGTGCGCATCGTGCCGTCCGAGCGCGATCGGTTCGGTGAGGTCATCGGCCGCGATCGCCGGATGCGCGAGATCTACGCGATCCTCGAGAAGATCGCGCCGACCGACGCGACCGTCGTCGTCGAGGGCGAGACTGGCACGGGCAAGGACGTCGTCGCGCGCTCGATCCACTCGCAGTCACGCCGCAAGGACGGCCCGTTCATGGTCTTCGACTGCGGCGCCGTGCCCGAGAACCTGATCGAGTCGGAGCTCTTCGGACACGAGAAGGGCAGCTTCACCGGCGCGCAGTCCACGCGGCAGGGCGTCTTCGAGCTCGCGAACGGCGGCACCGTCTTCCTCGACGAGCTCGGCGAGCTCCAGCTCGATCTCCAGCCGAAGCTCCTCCGCGTGCTCGAGCAGCGCGAGATCAAGCGCATCGGTGGGACCAAGCCGATCAAGGTCGACGTGCGCATCCTGGCTGCGACGAACCGAAACCTCGAAGAAGAGGTCGCGGCGGGCCGCTTCCGTGAAGACCTCTTCTACCGGCTCACCGTCGTGCGCGTGCGCATCCCCGCGCTTCGCGAGCGTCGCGAGGACGTGCGCCTCCTCGCGCGTCACTTCCTCGACAACGGCTCCTTCAACAAGGACCGCGAGGGCAACCGTCGCATCCAGGAGTTCGCGCCTGGCGTGCTCGATCGCATGACCGAGTACGACTGGCCGGGAAACGTGCGCGAGCTGCACAACGTGATCGAGCGCGCGGTGAGCTTCGCGGAGGGCGAGGCGATCGAGCTCGCCGATCTCCCCGAGCACATCGCATGGCCGCGCGGCGTGCTCCCGCCGCAGTCCGAAGGTGAAGGCCGCACGGACGTGAACGTGGCGCTCCCCGAGCTGCGCGCCGACACGGACGGCACCTTCAAGGACGCGAAGGAGCGCTGGATCTCGGGCTTCGAGCGCGACTACATCGCGAGCCTCCTCAAGCGGAACAACGGCAACATCAGCCACGCGTCGCGCGAAGCGCAGATCGACCGCAAGTACTTCCGCAAGCTCATGAAGAAGTACGGCATCACCGCGCAAGACGACGACGGCGACGTCGACGACTGACTCTCAGTCGGTCGGCGTGTGCTCGCCTCGCGCGAGCTGCTCGAGCCGCTCGAGGGCGTGGCCGACGAGCGCGGACAGCCGACCAACCTTCGGACACGATCCCGTCATGCGCGCCAGGATGGATCGACTGGGCACCCTCGAAACAGCCCGTCGTGGAGTCAGATGCGACCTCGAGGTGGCAGCGGATGGGATGACGCCGGGGCGCATGCGTTGCTACGAGCGGGCCGTGACTCGCTTCTCGAAGGCCCTCGCTCCGTCCCTCCTCCTCGCGCTCGCGGCCTGTGATGGCTCGCTCGACGGCCCTCCCGGCAGCGACGCGGGGCCTGCCAGTCCCGACGCGCGTCGTGTGACGGGCGATGCGGGGATGGTGCGTCCGGGCGACGACGCCGGCATGCCTTCGCCCGACGCGGCGATGCCGCCGGAGTGCGAGACGATCGAGGACCGATCGAGCGCGTTGTCGCTCGATGGGACGGACGATCACGTCTCGATGGGACGCGCGCCCGCGCTCGGGCTCGCGACGTTCACCGTCGAGGCCTGGGTTCGCCGCGAGGGCGACGGGCGCACGATGGGCACTGGCGTCGGTGGCCTGACGCTCGTGCCGATCGCGGGCAAAGGTCGCGGCGAGAACGACGGCTCGAACGTCGACTGCAACTACGCGTTCGGCTTCTTCGGAGACGTGCTCGGCGCGGACTTCGAGGACATGGCCACCGGCGCGAACCATCCGGTGATCGGCCGCACGGCGGTCTCGCGCGATCGCTGGCACCACGTCGCGGTCACCTACGACGGCAACACGTGGCGTCTCTTCCTCGACGGCGTTCAAGACGGCAGCGCGACGACCGGGATGGCGCGTCCGCGCGCGGACAGCATCCAGCACTTCGCGCTCGGCACCGCGATGAACTCCACGGGCGTGGCCGCAGGACGGCTCGACGGAGATCTCGACGAAGTGCGCGTGTGGGATCACGCGCGCACGGCGGCCGAGGTCGCGGCGAGCATGCGCAGGGCGATCACCGAGGCCGATGGTCTCGTCGCGCACTGGGCGCTCGACGAAGAGGACCTGGGCGCGCCCGACACGGCGAGCGATCTGAACGGCACGATCACGGGCGCCACCTTCGTGCGCCCCGGAGCCGTGCTCGATCAGGGCGCGCCGCCCGAGGTCGTGATCGTGACGCCGATGGAGGGCGACACGGTGACCGGGACGAGCGCGAGCTTGCGCCTCGCGATCGTCGGCGACGCGCTCGGCGATCCGACGGGCTACGAGGCCACGTTCCACGTGCGCGAGCTGACCGAAGAAGACGACTTCTCCGTCGTGGTGCTGCCGGACACGCAGTACTACACGACGGGTCCCACGGCCTCGCGCCCCGATCGATCGACGCGCTTCTTCGCCGATCAGACACGCTGGGTGATGGCGCAGCGCGAGGCCTATCGGATCCGCGCGGTCATCCACAACGGCGACATCGTCGACGACGGCAACACCGTGTCGCAGTGGAACGTGGCCGATCGCGCGATGGCCCTGCTCGAGGCGGAGTCGGCCGATCTCCCCGACGGGATGCCGTACGGCCTCGGCGTTGGAAACCACGAGCAGCGGCAGGCGAGCCTCGCGAACTACAACCGCTTCTTCGGTCCCGATCGCTTCGCGGGTCGCGCGTACTTCGGCGGCACCTACGACGCGGACACGAACGACGACAACTGGATCCACTTCCAGGCGGGCGGCCTCGAGTTCGTCGTCGTCAACTTCCGCTACGACACCACGCAGGACGCAGCGATCACGACGTGGGGACGCCGCGTGCTCGAGTCGCGCCCCGAGGCCTTCGGCATCGTGAACTCGCACTACATCCTCAACTCGGCGGGCGAGTTCGGGCCGCAGGGACAAGCGATCTACACGGCCCTCCGCAGCGTGCAGAACCTCCAGCTCATGACGTGCGCTCACATCGCGGACGAAGAGCGGCGCAACGACACCTACGCGGGGCATCGCATCGACTCGATGCTCGCGGACTACCAGAGTCGAGCCGAAGGCGGTGGCGGCTTCCTGCGCTTGTGGGAGTTCTCGCCCGCGAACGACGAGCTCACGGTGCGCAGCTACTCGCCGTCGCACGATCGCTGGGAGACCGACGCGAACAGCGAGTTCACGCTGCGCGTGGATCTGCGCGGCGCGGGCGGCGCGTTCCGCGACGTGACCACCGTGCGCGGGGGCGACGACGTACGCGCGACGATCGACGGCCTGATGCCGGGACGTGTCTACGAGTGGTACGCGACGATCACGGACTGCACGCACGAGATCGAGACTCCCGTCGCGCGTTTTCGAACGGCGCCCTGACGAGCCCCGCACGCCGACCCCTGATGCAGGGAAGCACGGTTGCGACGGAGCCGGGACGGTCGGGGGTGGGGCCTCGTCCGCTCGCAGTCCTCGGTCTCGCGCCTTCGGCGCTCACCTGCGGGCTCGCTCCCTCAACCCCACCCCCGACCGTCCCTCACGTGACTGTTCACTCCCAGATCCTGAAGACGATCGCGGCCGCGCGGATCGCGAACCAGTACGCGGCTGCGCAGCCCCCGACGTACACGAGCGTGGTGCGCGCCTTCGGCGTCCACGATCGATCGCCTAGGAGGCGCGCGACGAGGACCGCTGAGCCGACGAACGCGAGCTGACCGAGCTCCACGCCCACGTTGAAGCCGAAGAGCGCGGGGACGAGGGCCTCGCGCGGCAGGGCCGTCTCGCGGAGCGCGCCCGCGAGACCGAGGCCGTGGACGAGGCCGAAGAACGCAGCGATCGCGGCGGGCGCACGACGCGCGGACCACCGCGAAGGCTCGCTCGCGCGGTCGGTCGCGAGACCCTCGCGTGCCACGAACAACACGCTCAGCGCGATCAGGGCTTCGACGATCGCGCTCGAGGGGTGCACCCGATCGAGCACCGCCAGACCGAGCGTGATCGAGTGCGCGATGGTGAACGCCGTGATCGTCAGGACGAGCGATCGATCCAACCGCGAGACGAACAAGAGGCCGAGGAGGAACGCGAGGTGATCGAGGCCGAGGAGCACGTGCTCTAGACCGAGCGCGACCCAGTGCCCGATCCCGCCACCTTCGTCGTCGAGCTCGACGCTCGGATCCGCGGCGTCGAGGACCGCGTCGAGACGCGGCGCGCCTCGTCGCACGATCACGACAGCGACGCGCATGCGTCCTTCGAGACCGTCGATCACGATCGAACCCTCGAGCCCGCGCGCGCCGCAGTCGATCACCGCGCCCTCGTGGGCGCAGTGATCGGGGAACCGAGGCGCGACGCGATCTGCGGAAGGTAGGCGCGTGTCGACGGGCGCCGTCCACGCGACGAGGTAGCGGCCGTCGTCCTGCTGCTCCACGCCGAGCACGCCGGGCGCGCTCTCGTGCGCGTGGACGGTCGGGCACGTGAGGACGCCGATGGCGACGAGCACGAGCGACAGCGCGAGCGCGCGGGTCATCGCTCGACCACGTCCCATCGCTCGCGCAGCGACTCGATGGCTCGGCGTGATCGATCGCGGCGACGCTCTTCGAGGAGATCGTGCTCGACGTCGACGCGGGCACGCTCGAAGTCCGCGGGTGACGCGGCCGTGCGGGCGTCGATGCGCACGAGGTGGAAGCCGCGGGTGGAGGTGCGCAGCGTCCAGTCGCCGTCGCGCGCGTCCGCGAAGCCGTCGGTGAAGTCGCCGCTGAACGCGGTCGTGAGGTCGGCGAGATCGCGGCCGCGGTAGTGGCGACCGCCGGGGTAGGTGTCGCCCAGGCCGATCGCGGACGTGCCCGCGCGGAGATCCACGAGCAGCGCGTCGGCGCGGGCCCGCGCCGCGTCGTCGAGGCCCGCGACGAACACGTGCACGAAGTCGAAGCGCGCCTCTTCTCCGTACCGATCGAGGTGCGCGTCGAACCACGTGCGCAGCTCGTCGTCCGTCGGCTCTGCGATCGGGTGCTCGGCCTCGAGCATCGACATCGCGAGCGTGGCGACGCGCTGGCGCACCCGGGGATCGTCGCGATCGAGATCGCGGCGCAGGCCCTCGCGGAAGAGCAGCTCTTCGTCGATCCACGCATCGATCGCCTCGCGCAGCTCGGCGTCGCTCGGGGCCGCGCCGTGATCGTGCTCCCACTCGGTCGCGAGGCCGCGTCGGATCGGGTCGTCGACGACGAGCACGCGCGCGCCTTCCGGCTCGGCGTCTTCGGGGCGCGCGAGCGCCTCGAGCACGGCGAGCAGCGCACCGGCGATCAGGAAGTGCACGAGCGGCTCGCGCAGCAGCGACCTCACGCGCTCGTTCATGGACCGAGAGGGCCTCGTGCGATCGGCGTCGCGCTCACCCGCGCTCGCGGCGCGAAGGCGCGGCGAGGATCACGGCTTCGCCCGCGCTGGTGCCACTCGAAGTGGAGGTGCGGCGCGTTCGCGAAGCCGGTGTCGCCGATCGCCGCGACGGTCTCTCCGCGGGACACGAGCTGTCCCGGCTGCGCGAGGATGCGCTCGCAGTGCGCATACACGGTCGAGTCGCCGCCCGCGTGGAGGATGACGAGGAGGTTGCCCATGCCGGAGATGCCATTGTCGGCGTACGCGACGAGGCCGCCGCGGGCCGCGACGATCGCGCTGCCGCGCGTGGCTCGGATGTCGACGCCGTCGTGGCGCACGCGACGCAGCGAGCCGCGACGCACGAAGCCGAAGCCTCGTCCGCTGCGACCGTCGGGCGCGGGGTACGCGAGCTGCGCGTCGGCGTCGAGATCGCGCACCGCCGCGATCCACGCGTCGAACGGGCCGCTCGGTCCGAGGATCTGCATCGCGGTCTCGTGCAGGCCGAGGCCGAGGTGGGTCGCCAGCGCGGCGGGTGCGCCGGTGGGCTCGGGGACGAGGCGCGGGCCGGAGCAGTGCGCGCGGTAGCCGCCGGTCGTCCGGCACCGCGCGGGCATCCGGAGGCGCTGACGCGCAGGCTCGAGGCGACGGTGCCAGAAGCCTTCGCTCGACCAGAAGCGGGGCACGTGCGCGTGGATGTCGAACGCGGGCTCGCGCGCGGCGAGCTCGCTCTCGGTGGGCGCGCCCTCACGCAGCGCCGCCTCCGCCGCGCGCTCGCCGTGCGCCAGGCCCGCGGAGCTCGCGAGGAGCACCGAGACGAGGCAGGCGAGCGTGGGCGACGTGCGCATGCGGACGGGCATCCTCGCTCGATCCGGGGCCTCGCGTCATCGGGGTCGCGACGCTGTATCCTCGCGTGCCGTGACCACACAGATCCTCGCGCTTCGCAAAGAAGGCTCTCTGTTCGCGGTGAAGGCCGAAGAGCTGCCCACGCTGCTCTCGGAGCCCGATGTGGTCATCTGGGTCGACTTCGTCGATCCGAAGGACGCCGAGCGACGCATCCTCGAAGACGTCTTCGAGCTCCACTCCCTCGTCGTCGAGGACATGCTGTCCGATGCGCCGACGCCGAAGGTCGAGCGCTTCGACGGCTACATCTACCTCGTCTTCCACGGCCTCCTCGCGGGTGCCGAGAAGAAGGGCGAGGTGACGACCTGCGACCTCGACATGTTCGTTGGCAAGAACTGGCTGATCACGAGTCACGATGGACAGCTCGACGCCTGCAAGGTCGCGCACGAGGAGGTGCGGAAGAAGCTCGATCTCATGCGTCGCGGGCCCGCGCACGTCGCGTACCTCGTCATCGAGCACGTGACCGAGCGCTACCTCCCGCTGATGGAGAAGCTCGACCACGACATCGACACGATCGAGACCGAGATCGTGAAGTCGCAGGGGCCGCACATCCTCGAGAAGATCTTCGAGATCAAGCACAAGCTCCAGCGCCTGCGCCGCATCGGCCTCCACCAGCGCGAGGTGCTCAATCGCCTGGGCCGCGGCGACTTCGACATCATCCCTGCGGACGAGCGTCCGTTCTTTCGCGACGCCTACGATCACTTCGTGCGCGTCGTCGATCTGAACGACAGCTTCCGCGAGATCGTGTCGGGCTCGCTCGACGCGTACATCTCGATGCAGGGCCACCGCATGAACGAGATCATGAAGGTGCTGACGTTGATCTCGACGATCATGCTGCCCCTCACGTTCATCGCCGGCATCTACGGCATGAACTTCGAGGTCATGCCGGAGCTCCACTGGCAGTACGGCTACGTCGGCGCCATCGGCGCGATGCTGCTGACGGCGCTCGGCTTCTTCGTCTTCTTCCGCCGCCGAGGCTGGGTCTGACGCCCTGACGATCGGGTAGAGTCCCGGTCGCATGGCCAAGAACATCGTGGTTCGTTGGGGCGGTGAAGAGAGCGCGTTCGCGTTCACCAAGGTCGAGCGCGACAAGCTCTACGGCTCGAAGGAGCGCGTGATCGTCGACGTCGAGGGGCGCGCGTGCTCGAGCGCGTGGCTCACCGCCGATGGGTCGGCGCTCGTGCTCGGCGGCGGCACCGCGCACGTGAACGTCGACGACGCGTGGACGGCGTACGAGCAAGACGAGCGACGCGCTGTCGACGCGGAGGGCCGCGCGCTCGACACGCAGCCTTCGACGCTCGGCGTCGCGCAAGATCTCGTGGAGGCCTCGGTCGATCGACTCCTCGATTGCACGACGAGCGTCGTCTACCAGCTCGAGACCGACGCGATCGGCCCGACGCTCCAGGCCGCGCTCGCTGCCGGCAAGATCTTCGAGGCGCCGTTCCTCTACCGCGACGGGCTCACGGCGGACTCTGTGTTCTTGGTGAAGAACGACGAAGGCATGTTCGCGATGATCGGTCGCGCGACGGGCTTCGACTTCGTGCGCCGCGACGCGCTGCCCGAGCCCGAGACCGCCGAGCGCGAGGACGACCTCGACGCAGACCTCGACTTCTCGATGCTCTGACTTCCCGAGGGACCGAGCGGTCCCTCCCCGTTCGCCCACCGCGAGGTCCTCATGCCCAGACTCGTCACCATCGCCGATGCCAAGAAGCGCGACGCGCAGATCCAGCTCGACTCGCCCAAGCGCGCCGAGTCCGTTCGCTACGTGAGCAAAGCGAACGGCGCGCCCATCCACCTCGAGCGCCTGATCAAGAGCACCGACCGCTGCTCGTACGACGCGCTCTTGGCCAAGCACGGGAGCCCCGAGGCGCTCGGACAGGCCATGATCGAGGGCGATCCGGAGCTCGAGATCGAGCAGGTCGGTCGACGCCTCGGTCACGCGACGCGCGTGCACGTGGGCCCCGGTGGCCAGGTGCTCTACGCCGCGCGTGTGCTCCAGGTGGTGATGGCGCCCGATGGCTCGGAGAAGAGCCGCGGTGACTTCGTCGACGTCGAGGCGACGGTCGGCGAAGAGCTGCCGCCGATCCTCTGGACGGGACGCCTGATGCCGGCGAGCGACGTCGTGCGTCGCTTCGTGTTCGTGCGGAAGGTCCAGCTGCGCCACGTGAACGGACTCACGTTCGACTTCCTCTACGAGATGGCGAAGTCGCTCCACGACGAGAAGAAGATGCTGCTCGTCGGCGCGGGCCCCAAGGGTCAAGCGCCGCTGATCTTCCAGACCAACGGCTCACCGTTTCGCGGCTTTCTCGAAGGACGCATCGACGGCGACGCCTACCGGCTCGTGCTCCATCTCTCGAACCTCGAGCTCAAGCGCATCGCCGTGCCCAAGGCCGCGCCCGAGGCGGGAGGTGGCGCGTGAGCATCAAGAGCTGGGTCGCCTCGGCGGAGGCGTGGGGCAGCGGTCACAAGGCGGCGGTGGGCGCGCTGACGGACGAGGTCCTCCTCGAGAAGCTCGCTCGCTACAAGCGACAAGTCGCCAAGCGCTACCGCGTGGTCGAGCCCGACGTGATCGAGCAGCTCCTCCCGAGCGAGCAACTCCTCTTGTCGCCCAAGCTCGACGGTGAGCTCTGGTTCCTCGTGAAGAAAGACGGCGACGTCGCGCTCTGCGCGTACAACGGCCGCGTCCTCCACGGCGTCTCGATCCTCCGCGGCGTGAAAGAGCACGTCGCGAAGCTGCCGGACTTCGTCGTCGCAGGTGAGCTGGTGTCGAGCTCGCCGGGCGCCGAGCGCTCGCGCAGCTTCCACACGGGCGCGGCGCTCTCGGACCCGAAAGGCGAGCAGACGCTGTCGTTCCACGCGTTCGATCTGATCGAAGAGGCTGGCCAAGACCGCCTCGGCACGCCGTACGAGCAGCGACACGCGTGGATCGAGAGCGCGCTCGGTTCGTCTCCTGGGGGATCACTCCCCGCGGACTCGAAGGTGCGCGTCGTGCTCACCGAGCGCGGCGAGCCGAAGACGGTCGCGTCGCGGTACCGCGAGTGGGTGATCGGCAACAAGTTCGAGGGCGTCGTCGTCCGGAGCGAGCGCGGCCTCACCTACAAGATCAAGCCGACCACGACGATCGACGTCGTGATCGTGGCGTTCGGCGAGCGCGTGACGGGCGACGTGCGTCAGGTGCGCGAGCTCCAGGTCGGCCTCGTGCGCGACGACGGAACGATCCAGCTCGTCGGCTCGATCGGCACGGGCCTCTCCGAGGACGATCGTGCGCGCTGGCACCAGCGCCTGAGCGCGATGGAGGTGAAGAGCGCGTTCCGTCTCGCGAACCGCGAGGGCACGCTGTGTCGCTTCGTGCGCCCCGAGATCGTGATCGAGATGCGCGTGAGCGATCTGCTCGTGACCGACGCGTGGGACGCGCCCATCCGCCGCATGTCGCTGGCGTTCGACGGGGACAAGTACGAGGCCGTGTCGGAGCTGCGCACGGCGGTGCCGCTCCATCCCGTGATCCTCCGTGAGCGCACCGACAAGAAGGCCACGTCGACGGACGCGGGCATGTCGCAGATCACGAGCTACCTCGAGGAGGTCGGCGTCGATCCGGTGCGTGCCGGCGCGCGCGCGGCCGCGGAGATCGCGCTGCGCGGCGTCTTCACCAAAGAGACCAAGGGTCAGGTCGCGGTCCGCAAGTACGTCGTCGTGAAGACCAACAAGGAGAGCGAAGGCACGCACCCGCCGTTCGCCGTGTTCTTCAGCGACTACGCGATCGGCCGGCGAGAGCCGCTCCAGAGCACGCTCCGCACGGCGGCCACGCTCGACGAGGCGCGTGTCCACGTCGAGCGCTGGCTGGTCGACAACATCAAGAAGGGCTGGAGCGAGAGCGCGAGCGGACGCGTGGGCGGTGCGATGAGCGCCGACACACCCGCGCCCGCGGCGACGGCCGAGGCCACGACTCCCGAGGCCGCGGGGGATGAGGCGCCGAAGAAGAAGGCTCGGGCGAAGAAGAGCTGAGAGACCGAGAAACTTTCGTTTCTCGGGATCGAATCGTCGTACGGGGTTTGGGGGCAGCGCCCCCATCTCGCGGCGCCTGCCCTCCGGCGTTCATTTGTAGCTCGGACCGGCCGTCTCAGCCGAGCAGGGCCTTCGCGTGGTGGCGGAGGTGATCGTTCATGAACGTCGCGATGAAGTAGTAGCTGTGGTCGTAGCCGGCGTGCCGACGCAGCGTGAGGCGCTGGCCGCTCGACGCGCACGCGGCTTCGAGCAGCGCGGGCTGGAGCTCGCGCTCGAGGAACTTGTCGCCCGTGCCCTGATCGACGAGGAGCTCGAGATCGCTGCGGGGTCGGGTGCGCACGAGCTCACACGCGTCGTGCTCGGCCCAGCGCGATCGATCGCTCCCGAGGTAGCCGCTGAACGCCTTCTGTCCCCACGGCACGCGGCTCGGCGCGACGATGGGTGCGAACGCGCTCGCGCTCGCGTAGAGGCTCGGGTGACGCAGCGCGAGCGTGAGCGCGCCGTGGCCGCCCATCGAGTGACCGAAGATGCCGCGTCGATCGCTCGCGATCGGAAAGTCCTCCTCCACCCACGACACGAGCTCCTTCGTGACGTGCGTCTCCATCCGGAAGCTCTGTGACCACGGCGCCTCGGTCGCATCGAGATAGAAGCCCGCGCCGACGCCGAAGTCCCAGCTCGCGTCGTCGCCGGGGTAGCGCGTCGATCGCGGGCTCGTGTCGCACGCGACGAGCGCGAGGCCGAGCTCCGCGGCGAGCGCTTGTGCGCTGCCCTTGGTCGGCAGGTGCTCGTCGCTGCACGTCAGACCTGCGAGGTAGTAGAGCGCAGGCACCTTCGTGCTCTTGCTCTGCGGCGGAAGGAAGACGGAGAAGCGCATGGGCCCTGCGCACGCCTCGCTCGCGCGCTCGTAGAAGCCCTGCGCGCCGCCGAACGCTGCGTGCTCGGATCGGACGGTCGCGACCGTCACGGGTACTCGACGACGGTGCGGATCGAGGTGCCTGCGTGCATGAGGTCGAAGCCCTCGTTGATGCGCTCGAGCGGGAGCTTGTGCGTGATCAGCGAGTCGATCTCGATGCGCTTGTCCATGTACCAGTCGACGATCTTCGGCACGTCCGTGCGGCCGCGCGCGCCGCCGAACGCGGTGCCCTTCCACACGCGACCCGTCACGAGCTGGAACGGACGCGTGTTGATCTCCTGGCCCGCGCCCGCGACGCCGATGATCACGCTCACGCCCCAGCCGCGGTGACAGCACTCGAGCGCCTGACGCATGAGCGTCGTGTTGCCCACGCACTCGAAGCTGTAGTCGGCGCCGCCGCCCGTGAGCTCGACGAGGTGCGGGACGAGATCGCCCTTGATCTCCTTGGGGTTCACGAAGTGCGTCATGCCGAGCGCGCGACCGAGCGCCTCGCGATCGGGGTTGATGTCGACGCCGACGATCTGCGTCGCAGAGGCCATGCGCGCGCCCTGGATCACGTTGAGGCCGATGCCGCCGAGGCCGAAGACGACGACGCTCGCGCCGGCCTCCACCTTCGCGGTGAAGAGCACCGCGCCGATGCCCGTCGTCACGCCGCAGCCGACGTAGCAGATCTTGTCGAACGGCGCGTCCTTGCGGACCTTCGCGACGGCGATCTCCGGGAGCACGGTGTGGTTCGCGAACGTCGAGCAGCCCATGTAGTGGTGGATGGGCTTGCCCTTGATCGAGAAGCGGCTGGTGCCATCGGGCATCAAGCCCTTGCCCTGCGTGGCGCGGATCGCGGTGCAGAGGTTGGTCTTGCGCGAGAGGCAGCTCTTGCACTGCCGACACTCGGGTGTGTAGAGCAGCACCACGTGATCGCCGGGCACCACGCTCGTCACGCCCGCGCCGACCTCGCGCACGATGCCCGCGCCCTCGTGGCCGAAGATCGCGGGGAAGAGCCCTTCCGGATCGGCGCCCGAGCGCGTGAACTCGTCGGTGTGGCAGAGGCCCGTCGCCTTGAGCTCGACGAGCACCTCGCCGGCCTTCGGTCCTTCGAGATCCACCTCCTCGACGACGAGGGGCTCACCGGCTTCGTAGGCGACTGCGGCGCGTGTCTTCATGCGAGGCAGAGAAACACATTTCGCGAACGCGTGGCGCGACAAGTTGAACGAAGGCGCCGCTCACGTGCTTCTCGACGGATGGACGCCGATCACTCGCGGTCAGCGATCGAACTCGGGCTTGGCCTTCTTCGAGTCGAAGGCGTCTGGGTGCCAGTCGCCGAGCCATTCGCGGAGACCGTCGGGGTCGTCGTGCGCATCGACTCCTGTCCGCAAGAACTCGACGATTCGCTCGTACCCACGGACGCCACCGGAGTCTTCCGGGGGCCCTGAGCGCTCACCACCGAGGAGCCGCCGCCGAAAGGACTCCTTGTCTGTCACGAGTCCCAACAGCTTCACCTCGTGGACCCAGTCGTCGCCGAAGTCGTACACGTACTCGCACCACTCGAGCACGACCCTTCCGGTGAAGTACGCAGAGAGCTTCACGCGCTTGGCATCGGGCGTCGGCGGACCGAAGTCGTCGTCGTGCGGGATCCCAGCGAGTGAGCGCGTGGGAACTCGGAACTCGAAGAGGTGACATTCCTGCCAACCGAACGAGTCCTGGATCGCGTGGTGGAGGTGGTCGAAGGTCGCCGTCGTCCGCAGAAGAAACCGGCGCCAGATGCGCGGCTGGACGTCCTCTAGGGAGACCTCGAACGCGTAGTACTTGGGCATCGTTCCTCAGCGGCTGCCTTCGGGCAGCGGGGGGAGGGACTGCAGGTACATGAAGAGCGCGCCGATCTCGTCGTCGGTCATGTGCGCGAGCGTGGGGTAGGGCATCTGTCTCGCGTCGATCTGGTGACCGCTCGGCGTCATGCCCGTGCGGAGCACCGCGCGGAATTGCTCTTCGGTCCAGCCCGCGAGGCCGGTCTCGTGTGGCGTGAGGTTGAGCGGCGTGCCCATCTCGGGCGGCGCTCCGGGGATGGGTCCGCCGGAGAGGTGCTCGCCGTGACAGCCCATGCACACCGCGCCGAGGTACGCGCCGTACTCGACGGTGCGGCCCGGCGTCGGATCGGGATCGTCGACGGCGCCGTGATCGATGATCGCCGCAGGGAAGAGCGCGAAGCCACCCGCGAGATCGATCACGCGCGCGAGCATGCCGATCTGGTGCGGCGGCAGCTCGCGATCGACGCGCGGCAGCGAGCGCACGTACGCGACGATCAGGCCGAGCTCGTGATCGCTCATGCCCTGGAAGTCCTGCGAGGGCATGAAGCGCACGGACGTTCCCTCGGGGTTCACGCCGTGTCGCACGCTGCGGCTCCAGTCCGCCGGCGTGAAGTCCGCGCAGTGCACCGTGAGGTTCGCCGCGCTCAGCGCTCCGAGTGGTCCCATCTCGAGCACGCGACCGCCGCCGTCGTCGAGGTGACAGTCGGGGCTCGAGCATCCGCGCGCGGTGTACAGGCGCTGGCCCTCCGCGAGCGAGGCCGCGTCGGTCGGGACTTCGAAGCTCACGTCGCCGACCTCGTAGTGCGTGCCTTCCTTGCTCGTGCTCGCGGCGTACGCGCCACCGAGGCCGACGAGGATCACGAGCACCAACACGCCCAGCACGATGCCGATGCGCCTCAGCCACTTCTTGCCCGCGCTCGGTGCGCTCGGGGTCGTGTTCGTCGTCGGAGCTTTCGTGTCGTTGGTCATCGTCCCTCGTCGAACGGGCAGGATGCCCCGTGACGGGTCCTGGCGACCAGGGTGCCGAGCCTGAAATGTCTGGAAATGGAGGAGCCCACGCCGTGTGGGGGCGTGGGCTCTCGGGAGCGACCGACTACGCGGGGCTCACTCTTCGTCGTCGTGTCCGCGGCCGTGCGGACAGCCGCAGTCCTGTCTCTCGCCCTGGAGGAGCGTGGGCAGACCGACGGTCATGTAGACGGCGCCCTCGATGCCCGTGCTCGTCAGGTTGGTCGGCGTCTGCGCGTCGCGGAACGAGAACTCGGCCACGGGGATCACGACGCGTCCGCCGAGCTGGAAGATCCCGAAGTCGATCGACTTGCCGAGCTGCACACCGAGCGTGCTCCAGTAGCGATCGCTCTCGAAGCGGTACGCGAGGCCGACCTGGCAGCCCATGAACCACGCGCCGCTCTGCATGCCGCCCGCGATGCGCACGGCGCCGTCGGTCTGGACCTCGCTCTGCAGCCAGCCACCGACGCGGAACGGCAGGCCCGTCGGGTAGTGATCGAGGCGCAGCTGGAGGCCGCCGCCCCACGTGAGCTCGGGGCCGAAGCCGATCGTCGAGATCACGCTGGTGAGGAGCTGCGTCGATCCGGGCTGGCGGGCTTGCGCGCGAAAACGATCACGGTGCGATGGCTGGTGCGCCGCGGCAGGCGCGCTCTCCGTCGCGGCCTCGCTGGTCGCCGCGGCCTCGGTGGGCGCGGCGTCGGCCTCGGTGGCGTCGGTGGATGCGTCCTGTGCGAGCGCCGTGCTCGTTGCGAGGGGAGCCGCGAGGGTGAACGCGAGCGCTGACGTACGAAGCAGATGCTGGTGCATGGGTCCTCCGAGGGAGCACTACGATGCTGCCGTCGAACGGATCGTTGCGAAAGCCCCCGCAGGTGAGGACTTCAGGGTTCTTCACATCCGCGTCAGCGCGTAGCGAGGGCGCGCTCGATGATCGCGTCGGCGTGCGCGAGCGCGTGATCGAGATCGAAGTGCTCCACGATCTCGACCTCGCTGAGGTGCGCGCGGATGTCGGTGTCGGCGACGAGGAAGTCGCGGAAGGAGCCCTCGCCCGCGAACGAGCGCATCGCGTTGCGCTGCACGAGCACGTACGCGCCCTGTCGCGGGAGGCCCTTGCCGACGAGCGCGAGGAGCACGCCCTCGCTGGCCCAGAGGCCGCCCGTGCGCTCGAGGTTCTTCTTCAGGTTCTCGGGGTACACGACGAGGCCTTCGATCAAGCGCTTGGTGCGATCGAGCATGAACGCGAGCGTCGCGCAGGCGTCCGGCGTGGCCATGCGCTCGACCGAGCTGTGGCTGATGTCGCGCTCGTGCCAGAGCGCCACGTTCTCGAGCGCCGGAATCGTCGCGGCGCGCACGATGCGCGCGAGGCCGCAGAGGTTCTCGCTCAGGATCGGGTTGCGCTTGTGGGGCATCGCGGAGCTGCCCTTTTGTCCCGCGGTGAACGGCTCTTCGGCCTCGAGCACTTCGTTTCGCTGCCAGTGACGCACGTTCGTCGCGAAGCGCTCGATCCCCGCCGCGAGCAGCGCCATCGCCATGTGCAGGGCCGCGTGACGATCGCGCGGGACGATCTGCGTGGCCACGGTCTCGGCCTGGAGACCCAAGCGTCCGAGCGCGTCGGCCTCGATCGCGGGGGTGAGGTGCGCGTACGTGCCGACGGCGCCGGCGATCTTGCCCCACGCGATCTCGCGGCGTGCTTCGCGGAGTCGCCCGAGGCCGCGCGCGATCTCGGCGTGGTGTCCTGCGAGCGCGATGCCGAACGTCGTCGGCTCGGCGTGGATGCCGTGCGATCGGCCGATCATCGGCGTCTTTCGGTGCTCGGCCACGCGCTTGCCGAACGCCGCGAGGAGCGCCTCGCTGCGCACGATCATCGAATCCGTGGCGCGCACGAGCAGCAATGCGAACGAGGTGTCGAGCACGTCGCTCGACGTCATGCCGCGGTGGAGCCAGCGCGCGGGCGGGCCGGCGAGCTCTTCGACGTGCGTGAGGAACGCGATCACGTCGTGCTTGGTGGTGAGCTCGATCTCGTCGATGCGGCTCGCGTCGAGCCGATCGATCACGGGCCGCACGGCGTCGGCGGTGCCGACGGGGACGATGCCCGCGCGCTCCATCGCCTCACACGCTGCGAGCTCCACCTCGAGCCAGGTGCGGTAGCGCGTCTCGGAAGACCAGAGCCGTTCGTGGTCCTTGGGCGTGTAGCGGGGGATCATGGCGCGCCGGATAGCTCACGCGCGACGGTTCGTCACCCCAGCGAGATGGCGGTGTCGGCGCCCGAGATCGTGTTCCGCGCGAAGACCGCCTCGCCGATGTGAAGGCCGTCGGGCTCGACGTAGATCGCAAGTCCGATGGGCCGTGGGTCGAGGTGTACGTAGAGCTGGCCAGGGCCCAGCTCCATCACCCACACGAGGGCTCGCTCGTCACGAAACACCGCGACGGCGCCGTCGTTGGCGATCACGCGCACGTCGCTCGTGTTGTCTGGAACGTTCGTGTCGACACGCAGTCCCAGTTCCGCCGGCATGCTGTCTGGCGTTTGGAGCTGCACGCGGGCGCACGGGATAGGTGGCGGTCGTGTTGCCGCTCATGGGATCGCGGTGAGCTCGCGCATCATCGCGGGCACGTCGTTCGGTCGCTCGTGCGGCTGCTTGGCGAGCGCGCGGAGGACGAGCGCGTCCACCGCGGGGGGCACGCCCTGCATGAGGTGAGAGGGGGGCACGGGCGCTTCGGTGAGCAGCGACGTGAGCACGGCGAACGGAGTCGCGCCGAGGAAGGGCGGGATGCCGGCGATCATCTCGTAGAGCAGCGCGCCGAGGCCGTAGACGTCGGCTCGAACGTCGAGGTTTCGCTCTCCGCGCGCCTGCTCCGGGCTCATGTAGTGCGCCGTGCCGACGATCGCGCCGGTGCGCGTGACCCACACGCTCGCGCCTTCGCGGATGGGCTTCGCGAGGCCGAAGTCGAGCAGCACCGCGCGCTCGCCGAGGCCGTCGCGCTGCGCGAGGAAGACGTTCGACGGCTTGAGATCACGATGGAGCACGCCCGCGTGGTGCGCGGCCGCGAGCGCGTCGGCCACCTCGAGGACGACGCGCCGCGCGTCTTGCCAGGGCAGGCGTCCCATGCGCGCGAGGCGATGCTCGAGCGTCTCGCCTTCGAGCAGATCCATCACGAGGAAGCGCGGCTCTCCTTCGAGATCGAAGTCGTGCACCTGCACGATGCCCACGTGCCCGAGCGAGCTCGCGGCGCGCGCCTCGCGCTCGAAGCGCTGGAGCGACTCGATGGAGATGCGCTCGTCCGGCAGTAGCGTCTTCACCGCGTAGCGCTTGCCCGTGCGCAGGTGCCGCGCCGTGTACACGCAGCCCATGCCGCCCGCAGCGAGGAGGCCCTCGACGAACCACGTCTGCCGCAGCGTGTGGCCGACGAGCTGCTCGGCGCTCGTGCGTCCGGGCGCGAGAGACGACGCGGCAGGGCTCGCGTGCGGGGCCATCGCGTGCGCGCCGATCGCCGTGGCGGGCAGGTGACTCGCAGGCGCCGGCGGAGTCCAGACCTGCACCGGAGCCGACGGAATCGGCGGACCTGGCGTGGCAGCGGCAGCCTGTTGACGCACGGACGGCCCTGCGACGGTGGGCGCGTACGCGGGCGTTCGCGGCGGCGTGTGCGCGAACGGAGCGTGGG
Source organism: uncultured Sandaracinaceae bacterium (assembly GCA_964502175.1). GTDB lineage: Bacteria > Myxococcota_A > Polyangia > Polyangiales > Sandaracinaceae > JAFLCL01. The sequence continues at coordinate 142,757 of CAZCVE010000004.1, read as the reverse complement.
GTGTGTGCGGCGCGGGCGCGTACGGCGGCGGAGCGAGTGGGTGTGCGGGTGCGCTCTCGGGGCCGCGCGGATCGGCGGTCAGCGCGCCGAGCGCGAGCGCGTCGATCACGGCCCGATCCGCGCGCGCCTTGCCGACGAGCGACGTGAGCGCGCCGCGATCGAGGACTCGCTTGTCGTTCATGCACGCGAGGAGGGCCTCGATCGCCTCGCCGCGACGCATCTCGCGGAGGGCGCCGACGAACGCGCCAGCCGCGGCGGCCATCGGCATGATGAAGCCGAAGAACCCGCAGCACGCGAGCATGGCGTAGTCGCCGCTCCGGTGAACGGGGTTGTGCGGGTCGAACATCGCGACGAGCACGAACGCGAGCCCGCCGATGCCGAGGACGAGCGGCAGGAGCGCCCCTCCGATCCACAGGCCGCCTCGGAAACGGTGCGACTGCACCGCGACGGCGGCCTTCGTCGGATCGACGTGCACGCGCGCACCGTATCGCAGATCGGCGCCCTCGATGGCCGATCTGTCAGCGATGGTGGAGGCCGAGGCACGTCATCTTCCGCTCGGTGAACGTCTGCGCGGTGCGCGACTCCGTGCTCGACGCCACCGCGTGAGAGCAACGCCAGCTGGCGTCGCCCCACGCTCTCCTTTCTCGGCGCCCGGAGGTCCGGTACCCTCGACCTTCCGGATGGGCACACCGCCCGTCGCGCCTCTTCGGAGGAGTCGATGCAGAGATTCCGACGCTCTACGGCCGCGCTGCTGTCTGCCGGTCTGACGCTCGCCCCTCTCACGGCGTGCACGGGTGATCTCGACGCGCCTCCCATCTCGGGCGGCGGGTCGGTCGCGCGTGACGATCGGCTGCCTGTGCGTGTCTGGCGGCTCACGCCTTCGCAGCTCGACGTCGAGATCGAGCGACTGCTCGGTCCGGGTGCGCCCGAGGTGATCCTCCCGGATGGCGCCGGCGATCGCGGCATCACCAACATCGCCGCGGGCGCGCAGATCGACGATGGCAACGCGTCGGTGCTCGCCGAGGGCATCCGCGGCGTGGGTGTCTGGGCCGCGGACAATGGCGCGACGACCTCGCGCTGCGGCGCCACGTTCGGCACCGACGCGTGCATCGACTCCTTCATCGATTGGTTCCCCGAGAGCGCCTACCGCAGGCCGCTCGAGGCGGACGAGCGCGCCGATCTGCGCACGCTCTACGACGAACTGCGCGCTGCGATCGACGCCGACTTCGCCTACGCGGGCCTCGTGCGCGCGGTGCTGCTCTCGCCCGACTTCCTCTATCGCACCGAGCTCGGTCCGGTCGGCGGCACCGAGCCGCGCGCGACGCTGACCGAGCACGAGATCGCGACGCTGCTCGCGTTCACCGTCACCGATCAGGCGCCGGACGACGAGCTGCTGGCCGCTGCCGCGGGCGGCGACCTCTCCGATCCAGACCAGCGCGAGGCGCAGCTGCGGCGCTTGCTGCCGCGCTCTGGGGCCGTGTGGCAGCGCTTCTTCTGGGAGTGGCTGCACATGGGCACGCTGCGATCGCAGGCGATCGAGGTGGGCCTCTCCGACACGCTGCGCGGGCAGATGGAAGAGGAGTACGCGGCCTTCATCGACGACGTGATCGTCGAGCAGCACGGCAGCTTCGGCGAGCTCTTCTCCGCGTCGTACACGTTCGCGCAGCCCGAGCTCGCGATGCACTACGGCGCGACGCACCCCGGCGCGGGCCTGCAGCGCATCGACCTCGACCCGATGGAGCGCGGTGGCCTCCTCACGCAGGGCGCGTGGCTCGTGGCGCACGGCAAGCGCGGACGCGACAACGTCGTGCGACGCGGCATGAACGTGTACCGCGAGATCATGTGCAACGACGTGATGGCCCCCGGCATCGACGTCGTCGCGGCGCTCGCGGAGCTCGTTCCGGCGGACGCCAGCGTGCGTGAGGTGGCGCGCGTCCGAGGCACGACCGGCACGTGCGCGGGCTGCCACCACCTCGCCGATCCCGCGGGCCTCGTGTTCGAGAGCTACCGCAGCGACGGCAGCTGGCAGGACACCTACGCCGACGGGCGCCCGGTGGAGCCATCGATCGATCTCGAGGGCTTCGGCGCGTTCGATCGCGCGCCCGACTTCACCGCCGCGCTCACCGAGGACAGCGCCGCGCGCTTCTGCATGGTGCGGCGCTTCGCGGCGTTCGCGCTCGGCCGCGACCTCGGCCCCGCGCACCAGCTCACGTGGACCCGCGACGCGCACCGCGCGATGCGCGATCAGGACGACCGGCTCGAAGAGCTGCTCGTCGCGATGGTCCGTCACCCTGCGTTCGTGGAGAGGCAGCGATGAAGAAGCTACCGCCAGTCGTCTCGCGTCGCGTCTTCGGCACGCTCCTCGGTGGCACTGCCGCCGCGGCCGCGCTCAGTCCTCGTTTGTATGGGGGCCCTTCGTTCTTCCGCTGGCTCGAGAGCGATCTCGCGAGCGTCGCGTCCGCGCAGGACATGCGGGGTCCGCCGCGCTTCCTCGCGGTGCGCACGCCGCACGGCGTCGATCGCGACTACTGGGTGCCGAAGGAGACGGCGGGTCTCGTCGATCCGCGCGGCACCGACGTCGCGCTCGGCGATCTCACGTTCGAGTACGACAACGCGATCCTCACGCCGCTCATGCCGTGGCGCTCGCAGATCACTGTGCTCGACGGCCTCGACACGCAGGTCTGCAAGGAAGGCACGCGGCCGGATCGACGCACGTTCCACGGCCACCAGGAGCAGGGCTCGCTGCTCACGGGCGCGCAGCCGCCCGCCGATCGTGAGAGCGCGAACTACGACAATCATCCGTCCCTCGACTTCTACCTGCACGGCCGCCTCGGCGCGCCCGCGCTGCTGACCGCGTGCGTCGAGGGCACCGGCGGGTGGAAGGCGATGAGCTACGACGACAACGGCCTTCCGCGCGACCCCGAGTCCGATCCGGCCACCCTGTTTCGCGCCGCCTTCCCCGCGGACTACGACCCCGGCACGCCGATGGTCGACACCAGCGTCGGCGAGCGGTTGATCCTCGAGCACAACATCGCGCGGCTCACGCGGCTTCGTGATCGGCTGACCGGCGCGGAGCGCGTGCGCGTCGAAGCGCACCTCGCGGCGATGATGCGCCTGCTCCCGAGCGGGACCATCGGCGGCAGCGGCGTATGCACCACCCGCGGCTCCGACGTGCCGACGCTGGGCGGCAACATCCGCTCGCTCGCCGACGTCGAGGCCGTGACGCGCGCGCACGCACGCACCATCGCGCAGGCCTTCGCGTGCAACCGATCGCGCGTCGCCACGCTGCAGATCCTCAACGACTATCCGAACTGGCCCACGCTCCTTCCCGAGGTCGCTGCGGCCGCGAGCGCCGCGGGCTACGCGGCGGACTACCGCTTCCACGAGAACCTCGTACACGACTACTGGGGCGCCGCGGGGCCGACGGTGCGCGCGGGCTACACGTCGGGCCTCCGCTGGCTCGCGTCGATGTTCGCGGCCGTTCTCGACGAGCTCGACGGCATCGCGGATCCGCAGGATCCGAGCGGCGGATCCATCCTCGCGAACACGGTGGTGTTCTGGCACAACGAGTTCGGCCACGACGGCCACGACAACCAGCACACGCGTCACCCCGCGATCATCGCAGGCGGTGGCGGGCAGGTGCTCAAGCTCGGCCGCTACCTGCGCCTCCGCGACATCGCGAGCGACGCGCGCGTACCGCACAACCTCTTGCTCACGAGCATCGCGCACGCGATGGGCTTCGACGACGTGACCTACTTCGGCGATCGGGATCTCACGGGCCGCGCCAACTACCAGGGCCCGCTTCTCCCGCTCATGGTCTGAGCGCGCGGCGCGCGATCAGCGACGACGAACGCGCGCCCACGGATCGCGCCGATCGCCGATCGGGATCGTCTTGCGCTCGAGCCACTCGCGGCGCGCGAACGCGACGAGCGTCGCGAAGACGATCGCGAGCAGGAGGCCGGACCAGAACCACGGGAGGCCGTTCGCGCGCGCCAGCACGCGATGTCGCCCTGCCGCGACGCGGACCGAGAGGAAGCCGGGCGCGACCTCGCGCAGCGTGTCGATCTCGCTGCCGTCGACGAGCACCGCCCAGCTGCGGAACGCCGTCACGCGCAGCACGACGTCGACCGGCGCGGCGGTGTCCACGTCTGCCTCGAGCGCGCCCGACTCGCGCGGCGACTCGGTGACGCTCGCGCGGGTCGCGTCGCATCCGTCGAGCGGCTCCTCGGTCACGAGCAGCGCGCCGTCGGTCGTGTCGAGCGCGATCAGCGAGGTCGGGCTGAGCGCGCGATCGACGCCCTCTGGCGTGGAGAGGGTCTCGCGCAGGTGATCGCGGAGCGCGTCGTCGCTCCCGTGCCACGTCTCGATCACGCAGCCGACGCCCACGAGGTTCGTGCTCGGCGCGTGGCTCAACACCCGCAGGCCGCCGTGTGTCTCGCTGCTCGTCCACGGCGCGGGGGGCTCGCTCGTGTCTGCGTCGAGCACGTGCCTCACGCCCAGCGCCTCGGCGCGCGCGGCGCCGCCCTCGCGCATCGGATCGAGCTGCGAGAACGCGAGCCACGTGCTGCCGACGTGCGATCCCGCGCTCGGGCTCGCCGCGAGCGGGACCCCGCTCTCGAGCACGAGCCCGTCGAGCTCCGCGCACTGCGCGGCCACGAGCGAGTCGTCGCCATACCAGAGGCGTCCGCTCTCGAGCGAACGCACGAGCGGAGCGACGTCTTCGTGCGCGTAGCCCTCTGGAGTGAGCGGCCCACACGGCAGCTCGCGCCGCGACGCGAGCGAGTCGCGGGTCTGCGTGGTGAACGCGAGTCGCTCCGGCAGAGAGACCGCGACGAGCGCGCCGATCACGAGGATGGAGGCGACGCCCGCCACGCGATCGAGCTCCGGCGCCCACGCCTCGATCACCTGCTCCACGCGTGGCGCGCTCTCTTCGAGCGCGATCACGACCGCGATCGCGAGCGTCACGGGCGCGAGCGCGATCGCCTGCACCGGGACGAGCCACGCGACGACCGCGGCGGCGGAGGGCGTCGCGCTCTCTCCGAGCACCACGCGCGCGAGCACGGGCCAGCCGATGGCGAGCACGATCGCGGCCAGACCCGCGCGCGCGCTGGGCTTCTTCACGAGCAGCGCGAGCGCCGCGACCGCCGCGATCGCGAGGTAGGTCAGCACCGGAGCGCGGCCGTCATCGAGGAGGTCTCCGCCGAGGAGCCAGTCTTCGAGACGCGACGGTGGAAAGCCCACGCGACGCCAAGCGAGCTCGGCCGGTGGACCGAAGGGCACGCGGAGATCGAGGAAGCCGCGTCCATAGATCGCGATCGAGACGGCGGCGGTGGAGAGCGCTGCCCGCAGCGTCTCGCGGAGCCCCGGGCCGTGCGCGGCGAGCGCGTTGCCCATCGCGAGCAGCAAGAGAGTGCTCAGCGCGAGGGGCGGCGCGATCGAGACGGCGAACACCAAGAGCAGCGGCGCGACCCAGCGGATCTCGGCGCGAACGATCTCACCGGCCGCGAGCATGCAGAGCGGCAGCGCGAGCACCGTCGAGAGCAGGCCCGCGCTGAAGAACACCTCGAAGCCCCCCGCGAACGGCGTGTTCGACGCGGTCCACGCGAGCATGCACGCGCCCGCGAGCGCGTAGCTGGGGCGAGCGTGCGCGCGCACCGCGGCGAGGTACGCGGCGAAGGGCGTGAGCAGAGCCGCGAGCGTGCCGAGCACGTGCGTCGCGGCGATCGGCGAGAGGTCGAGCACCATCAGCGCCCGCACGAGGAGCGGCACGAGCCCTGGCTCGTGGAGACCGAAGGGAAAGCCCGCGAGCGGCCCGGCGATCCAGCCTCGCGAGAGCCCGGAGCGCGCGATCTCGTTCGCGATCTGCGCGTGTCCGAGCTCGTCGCCGAAGCTCGTCGGATCGAGCGACACGAACGGCGCGAGCAGCACGATCGGCGCGGACACGAGGAGCGCGAGACCGCCGAACACGGCGATGGACGTCTCGCTCGGATCGGAGCGGAAGGCCTGCTCGGACGCCGGCGAGCCGTCGCGCTCGAGGTACGCGACGACCCCACCGAGGATCAGCACGTAGAGCACCGACAGCCCGACGATCACCATGTCGAGGCGCGCCTCGCTCCCCATGCCCCGCACGACGAGCACGCCGACCGCGGAGATCGCGACGAGCGCGACGAGCGCGGTGCGCAGCCAGTGCAGCACGCGTGAGCGACGATCCATGCTCGCGCGCGCGGCCTTGGCAGCCTCGGCCGCCGCGGTGCGGGCACGGTCTTCGAGCGCGCGCTGCACGCCGGGCCACTGCTTGAGCGGCTTGGTCTCGCGCGTCTTCACGTCGACGAGCTCGTGGTCCGGGCCGAGCTCGCCCTTGCGCACGAGGACGAGGATCTCGAGCGCCGCGAAGGGCCCGTGATCTTGGCCCTCCTTGCGCACGAGCCATCGCTTGCCGTCATCGCCTCTCACGCGAAAAGGGTCGCATGCGCGCCCGACCCCACGCGAAAAAGCAGGAGCGCCTCCTGCCCGCGTCGACGTCAGACGACGAAGTCGAACGCCATCTGGCGCGGACGCGGGTGGCATCCCGGAGGTCCCATCGGCAGGTCGGTGAGGACCAGCGAGCTGCGGAACCACGGGTCGCCGTCGTTCTCCGGATCGTTCGGGAAGAAGAGCTGCGTCGTCAGGACGGGCCTGTCGTTCGCGTGCACCTTCACGTGGATGTGCGCGGGGCGGTAGCGACCGCCGTTCAGGTAGCGACCCGGCTCTCTGGTGACGAGCTGGTAGCGACCCGCGGCGTCCGTGCGAAGCACGCCGCGAAAGCGATCACCGTCGAGGTCGTAGTCGCCCTCGGCGTCGGCCTGCCACACCTCGATCGTGGTGTCCGCGAGCGGGCGGCAGCGGCTGTCGGTCACGGTGCCGCGGATCGTGACCTGCCTCAGCCATTCCTCGGTGAGGCGAGCGCGCTCGGGCGCGTTCGGTCGGTAGAACGGGCCCTCGATGTTGGGCTCGGTGAGGACCCCGCACGACTGTGCGAGGACGAGGCGCGAAGGACCGACGATCGCGAGCGCGGCGAGCGAGCCCAGACCGGTACGGAGGAGGTGGCGACGTTGCATGGGGAGCTCCTTTCGCTCCCCGAACGCGCACGCCGACCGAGCGGCGCACGAAAAGGCGACGTCACTCCCAGGGCACGCGCGCGCCGTACGCGCCCGAGCCCGCCGGGTGGTAGGTCTCCACCGCTCGCGGGGCGACGGCCGTGTCTGGCGTGGGCTCGATCGCCGTGCCCGTGGTGGTGCCCGTGGTGGTGCCGGTGGTCGTGGTCGCGCCAGTCGTGCCAGCCGTCGGGAGGTTCGGGGGAGGCGCGACGAGCGGAGGGTCGGTGCTCGCGGTCGGTGCGACGCTGCCGTGCGGGGACACGATCGCGCGCGGTGTCGCGGCGCGCGGCGCCTGCGGCGTGCGCTCATCGCCCGCGGCGAGCGCCGCAGCGTCGAGACGTGCGAGCTCCGTTCGCGCTTCGCTCTCGAGCTCCACTTCGTGCAGCGTCTGGGCGGACTCGAGCGTGCGGAGGAGCGCCTCGCGCGCTTCGCTCCGGCGATCGAGCGCGGCGAGCGCGCGACCGAGCACCAGATCTTCGCTCGCCACGCGCTTCGCCTCGACGCCCACGCGCCGGCGATCGATCGCGAGCGCCTCGCGGATCTGGAGCAGCGCAGCCTCGGCGTGTCCCTCTTCGAGCTCGAGCAGCGCGAGGTTGTGGTGCACCAGCGCGGCGTCGCCGTGATCGTGCTCGAGCAGGTCCGGGAGCGCCTCGCGCCAGAGCGCACGAGCGCGCGCGAGATCGTGACGATCGAACGCGACGAGCCCGAGGCTGTTCCGCGTGAGCGCGGCCTCGGGGTGGTGCTCGCCGAGCGTGCTCACCGCGATCGCGAGCGCTTGCTCGTAGCGCTCGCTCGCCTCGTCGAGCCTGCCGAGTCGGCGCAGGATCCCGGCCACGTTGTGGAGATCGCGCCCCACGCGCGGGTGCGCGTCGCCGAGGATCTCGCGATCGATCGCGAGCGCCGTCTCGTGCTCGGTGAGCGCGTCGTCGAAGCGCGCCTCGAGCCTCGCGAGGTTGCCGAGGCTCGCGTGGATCACCGCGCGCTCGAGCGAGCGAGGACCTTGACGCGCGTCGATCGCGCTCGCCGCGGCGTCGAGGTCGGTGCGCGCCTCGGCGAGCTCCCCGAGGCCGATGTGGATCGTCGCGCGCACGCGGAGGAAAGCCTCGTCGTCCTCGGCGGGGTGCGGTCCTCGCTCACGCGCGGCCTCGGCGTGCGCGAGGAAGTCGCCGGCCTCCGTGTACCGACCGCTCGCCCCGAGCACGCGGAGCACCTCGAGCCACGCGCGGCTCGTGCCCGAGGCGTCGTGCTGATCTTCGGCGAGGAAGAGCGCCGCGCGCGCTGCGCCGAGGGCGTCGTCGTAGCGGGCCTCGGCGCGCAGCGCGCTCGCGCGGAGCATCGACGCCTCGATGCGGAGCGCGGTGGGGAGCGCGACGGAGTCGGGGCCGAGGGCCTCGAGGGCCGCGGCGGCGTTCCCCTCGGCGAGCGCGATCGTGGCGCGATCCTGACGGGCGCGTTCGTCGCGGCTCCCGCGCGTCTCGGCGGGCGCGATCGCGAGCGAGCCGCCGCAGATCGCCGGATCGGGCAGCGCAGCGAGCAGCTCGGGCGCGGCAGCGGTGCTCGACGCGAGCACGTCCGCGATGCTCGCGACGCGAGCGGCCTGGTGATCGAGGCACTGCACGCGCGCGTCGAGCAGCGCCTCGGACTGCTCGTGTCGCACGTGCGTGCTCTCGCACGCCTCAACGCGTGCCTCGGACCAGCGTGTGGTCCAGCGCACGAGCGCGGGCCTCAGCCCGTCGGCGATGCGTGCGAGGCGCGCGTCGCCGAGGTGCGCGTCGATCGCGTGCTCGCTCGCGCGACACGCCTCGCTCGAGTCGGTGAACAAGCCCGCGCCGCCGAGCGCGAGCCCGAGAACGCCCACGCCGATCGCGCCCGCCGCGAGAAACGACGGACGAGCGTCTCTCGGCGCGATCGCGGCGAGCAGGCCGTCCATCGTGTCGAAGCGCGCGCTCGGCTGGGGCGCGAGGGCGCGGCGCAGGCTGCGCTCCATCGCGCGCGACATGCGGCGCGCGGGCGGCGGGCCGCTCTCGATCTTCGCGCGGAGCTCGGTGATGCGCTGCGCACCTGCGAAGGGGCGCGCGCCCTCGAGCGCCTCCCACAGCGTCACGGCGAACGCGAACTGGTCGGCGCGCGCGTCGACGCTCGCGCTTCGCGTGTCGGGATCTCGACTGAGCGCGCGATCGATCTGCTCGGGCGCCATGTACGCGGGCGTGCCGATCAGGGCGCCGGTCGCGGTGAGCGTGCCCACGTGCGCGATCGCGCGCTCTTCGAGCGGCGCGTCGCCCTGCGCGAGTCCCGCGTCTTCGTGGGCGAGGCCGAAGTCCACGACCTTCACGCGTCCGTCGTCGCCGATCAGCACGTTCTCCGGCTTGAAGTCGCGATGGACGATGCCGCGCGCGTGCGCGGCCGCGAGGCCTCGACCTGCGGGCAAGAGCGTCGTGAGCACCTCGCTCTCGTCGTGCGTCTTGCTCATCCACGGACGGAGGCTCGTGCCGCGCACGAGCTCCATCGCGAGGTAGAGCGTCTCGTCTTCCACGCCGACGTCGAACACGGTGACGACGTTCGGGTGGGAGAGACGCGCGAGCGCTTGGGCCTCGCGGAGCAGGCGCGCGCGCTGCGTCGCGTCGTCGCGTGTGCGGAGGCGCTTCACCGCGATCTCGCGATCGAGCTCCGGGTCGTAGGCCGCGTGCACGGTGCCCATCGCGCCTTCGCCGAGCGGCTCGCGCAGCTCGAAGCGCCCGAGGCGCGCGGGGGTGCTGTCCGTGGAGGGCTTGCGCGCGACGACGCCTGACGCGAGCGTCGCGACCACGTCACGACAGCTCTCACACCCATCGAGGTGCAGATCGGTCGCGGCGAGGGACACGCCGTCGAGGCGACCCTCGAGGAGCGCGAGAAGAATGTCGTCGTCGGGGCACGCCACGTCGTCCTCGTTCTATCGTAGGGGGAGATGACCGATCCAGCAGAGGACGCCGCGCAGGCCTATGCAGCGGCTCGCGACGTGGAGAGGCTCTCGGGCGACGAGGCCTCGCGGCTCGCGACGCTCCTCGCAGCGGGTGAGAGCTCCGAGCTGACCGTCGAGCCGAACGAGCTCGCGCGCGCGCTCGGGAGGCTGCCCAGCGCGCTCGCGTCGATCACGGACGACGACGTCCACGAGCTCGTGCTCGCGCTCGCGTGCGACCGAGGTGACGCGGCAGCGCTGCGCGCGCTCGAGCTCGCGTACGCGCCCGCGGTCGAGGCGGCGCTCGTGGCGATGAAGCTCGAGCCCGACGTTCGCGAAGAGGTCTGGCAGATCGTCAAGGCCAAGCTCCTCGTGCGCGAAGAGGGGCCGATCCGGCTCTTGGCGTACGCGGGACGCGGCACGCTGCGCGGTCTCCTCAAGGTCACCGCGACGCGCACGGCGCTGACCATGCTGCGCGACGCGCGCCGCGAGCGACCGACCGACGCGCAGGCCATGGACGACGTCGCGGGCGCGACGCCGGAGCTCGACTTCGTGAAGGTCGGCGCGCGAACGGCGTTTCGCGAGGCGTTCGCGCAGGCCATCGAGACGCTCGATCCGCACGCGCGGAACCTGCTGCGCCTCCACCACCTGCGGAAGGTCGGGCTCGAGTCGCTCGCGACGATGTACGGCGTGCACCGCGCGACGGTGGTGCGACAGCTCGCCGCCGCGCGCGCGCAGGTGGAGCGCGAGACGGGCAAGGCGCTGCGCGCACGCCTCGACCTCGAGCGGGGCGAGGTCGAGGACGTGATCGATCTGGTGCGCAGTCACTTCGACGCCAGCGTGGAGCGACTGCTCAAGACGCGGGCGTGACTCCAGCGGCGGGGAGAGGCCTCGCGCGCCAGCGGGTCACGTCCCACGCACCGTCGGCACGCGCGACCAGGCTCAGCGTGTGGATGCGTCCGTTCCAGCGGACGACCGTGTGGGCGGTGCCTTCCGAGATCGACACCTCCTCGACGCTCCACGTGACGTCTGGGCCTGGGGTCTCCTGCTGCAGGAGATACGCGTAGGCCGCGCTGGCGACGTAGTCCTCGGGCGACCGGGAGTACGTGCCGCCGCACGCGTGGGCGCGGGGGGCGGGGATCAGGGCAAACGAGAACGAGAGGGCGAGGGCGATCGTGGCGATGGTCCGCATGGGAACCTCCTTCTGGCTCCCGAACGCACACCGCCGCCGATCGGCGCACGAAAAGTTTCGTCGTTCCGAGCGGTGACCCCAGCGATCGCGCGTCCATCCAATCTCTGGACGTTGCGGTTCGTGGCGACGGGCCCCAGTGTCTCCGCTCGTGCCCCTCTCTGACGGCAACCGCGCAGCGCCCGACCAGACGTTCGAGGTCTTCTTCGACGGCGACTGCCCGCTGTGCGTGCGCGAGATCGCCATGCTCCGTCGCCTCGATCGACGCGGCCGCGTCCGCTTCACCGACATCGCCGCGCCCGACTTCGATGCGGAGCGAGAGGGCCTGCCGGCGTGGCAGGTGCTGATGGATCGCATCCACGGGCGTCGGCTCGACACGGGCGACATCATCGAGGGCGTGGACGTGTTTCGCTCGCTCTACGAGGCCGTCGGCCTCGGTCCGCTCGTGTCGTGGACGCGCGCGCGGCCGGTCGATCGCCTGCTCGAGCGCGCCTACCACGCGTTCGCGTCGCGCCGGCTGCGCCTCACCGGTCGGTGCGACGAGCGAGGCTGTGCGGTGCCGCGACGGGTCGTGTCGACGCAGACCTCGGAGCCTGCGACGTGATGAAGGGCGCGGGCGATCAGACCTTTCCGATGCGCGTGGTCACGCGCATGACGGGGCTGAGCGCCGACGTGGTGCGCGTGTGGGAGCGCCGCTACGGCGCGATCACTCCGGCGCGTACGGAAGGCAACGCGCGCCGCTACTCGTCGGTCGACATCGCGCGGCTCACGAGCCTTCGCGACGCGATCGCCGCAGGTCACTCGATCGGCGCCATCGCCAACCTCGCCGACGCCCGCCTCCGCTCGCTCGCCGACCCGAGCGAGCCCGTGACGCAGACGCGCGCGGTCTACGAGCCCTACCTCGAGGCGATGTCGCGCCTCGATCTGCCCCGCGGCGAAGCGATCCTGACGCGCGCGTCGCAGCTGCTCGGTCCGCGCGACATGGTGCTCGAGCTCGTGCTTCCGCTCCTTCGCGAGGTCGGCCACCGCTGGCACGCCGGGATCCTCACCGTCGCCGAGGAGCACGCCGTGAGCGCTCAGGTCCGCGGCCACCTCGCGACGCTGCTGCGCACCACGACGCTGCCAGCGGGCGCGCCGCGCGTGATGTTCGCCACGCCGCCGGGGCACCGGCACGAGATGGGCGCGCTCATGGCCGCGGTGCTCGCGTCGACGCGAGGCGTGAGTCCCATCTACTTGGGCGCAGACGTTCCCTTCGACGAGCTCGCGGCCGCGTGTGAGCGGTCGCGCGCGAGCCTCGTCGTGCTCTCGCTGTTGATCAACCTCGAGGATCCGCTCGAGGTGCGGCGCGAGACGCGCGCGATCGAGAAGCTCGCGCGCGAGCGCGACGTCTGGATCGGCGCGCCCGAAGGTCACCCCGCCCTCCGCGCGAGCGGTGTGCGCCCGATGACCGACTTTCTCGTGTTCGAGGCCGCGCTCACGCACCGACACGGCATCGCTTCGGGTTGAGTCAGGGGTAGGGCGCGGTCGGCAGGATCACGCCGGGGTTCTCGACGATCTCGAGCGGGCCCGTGTCTTCCGCCACACCGGCGTCGATCGCCGTGTCGTCGGTCGGGCCCGCGTCGTCGGGCGCTGCGATCGCGATGCCGGCGCCGAAGTGCGTGCGCACGAAGGCGAGCACCTCGCGCGAGCGCTCTTCGCCGAGCACGTCGCGGTGCGCGGGCATCACGCCGATCTCGCCGCGGCGGCCGTCGAGGATCGAGATCAGCAAGGCCTCGTCGGGCCGCGTCATCGGGCCCTCGGGCGACGTGAAATTCGCGCCGGTCGCGCCGCCCGCGCCGCGGCCGTCCACGCCGTGGCACGCGATGCAGTGCGCGCGGTAGGTGCGCTCCCCCGGATCGTCCGTGGGGATCGCCCGCTCGATCTCGACGCGCGTGATCGGCCACTGCGAGGGATCGCGCTCGGGCGTCTCGCTGCATCCAGCGAGCACGAGCACGCACACGGTGAGCGTCGTGCGCATCATCCGACGGCCTCGCGCACGTGGTCGGCGCCCCAGCTCGCGAGGCCGTAGATCGAGATCTGCGGGTTCACGCTGCACGACGTGGGGAACACGGAGCCGTCGATCACGAAGAGGTCGTCCATCGCGTGGTGCCGGAGCGTGCGCGAGTCGACGACGCTCGTGCGCTCGTCCGTGCCCATCGCGCAGCCGCCCATGCAGTGCGCGACGAAGACGGGCACCTCGCACGGGCCCCAGCGCCCGCGCGCGAGCGTCGCGTCGATCTCGTCGGGGCTCCTCACGTAGAGGCCGTTCGACGTGTAGGCCTGTCGTGCGCCGGCAGCGAGCTGGATGCGGAGCGCGGCGGCGCATGCGTCGCGCAAGCCGTTCGAGAGGCGCTCGGTCCACTTGTAGTCGATCTTCGCGCGGCCTCCGCTCTGGAGCGTGATCGTCGCGCCCTCGTCGCGATCGTTCGTGTCGAAGCCGTCGTGGCAGAGCACGCCGGTGAGCGAGCTGTAGGGGAGCAGCTCCATCGAGGCCTGACGCTCGGCGCCGAGGCCCATCGCGATGCTGCCCAGCGTCATCGGGAAGATCGGCGCGCCCTCGATCAAGAAGGGCATGCCCTCGTCGCGCGTCGCGAACTCGTCCGAGTAGACGTACTGCGGCGAGCCGACGAAGGGCTGGATGCGCTCCGCGTGCACGCCGACGGCGCCGACCGCGGGATGGAAGAACGTGCGCTTGCCCGTGCGTCCGCTCGGATCGAGCTCCGAGCGGAGCAGCACGGCGGGTGAGTTGATCGCGCCGCCCGCGAGCACCGTCACGCGCGGCCTCACCGTGATCGTGCGCCCCGTGAAGTGATCGGTCTCGGTGCTGCGGACCTTCGCGATCACCGACGTCACGCGGCGTCCCTCGAACACGAGGCGCTCGACCCACGCGTTCGCATACAGCTCCGCGCCCGCCTGCACGGCCTCGGGGATGTACGTGACGAGCATGCTCTGCTTGGCGTCGATCACGCAGCCGGTGCCGCAGTAGCCCGTGTGCGCGCAGCCCTTCACGTTGCGGAAGAGGAGGTCCTTGTGCCATCCGAGCGCGTCGAGACCGCGCCACGTGACGAGGTTGTTCGCGTTCACCTGATCGAGGCGCATCTGCTGCACGTTCAGGCGTCGCTCGATCGTGTCCCAGTGCGGAACGAGCGCCTCGAGCGAGATGCCCTCCACGCCGTGGTGCTCGCTCCAGTGATCGAACACCCGCTGCGGGGTGCGGAAGCACGTCGTCCAGTTCACGACCGTCGTGCCGCCGACCGCGCGACCCTGGAGGACCGCCATGCTCTGGTCGGCCGTCGCGCGTCCTCCGCCCTCTTGGTAGAGGCGCGGGAACATCACGCCTTCGCTCATCTCGAAGCGCGCGCTCGCGTGGTAGCCGCCGTCTTCGAGGATGATCACGCGCTTGCCCGCGGTCGCGAGGCGCTGCGCGACGACGGCACCCCCCGCGCCCGAGCCGATCACGCAGACGTCGCACTCGAGCTCGAGATCCTCGGTGACGTGCGCGCCCGTGTGGATGCTCATGCGCCCTCCGCGGTGGGCGCGACGAGCGCGTCGAGGTCGACGAGCTGATCGACGTACGCGCGCCGCAGCGCCTCGTGATCGGGCGGCCCCGGGTAGCCGAGGCCCGGCCACGTGCGCGGATCGCCGAAGTAGAGCGCCGTCGTGAGGCTCGAGAGCGCGCGCACGATGGTGCGCTTGAGCAGCACCGACGAGTCGCGCCACGCGACGATCACGCGATCCTGAGCCTCGGGATCGAGCTGCGTGAACGGCCGCACGCGCTCGAAGAAGAGCGCGCCCGTGAGGCCGCTCTCGAAGATCGCGAGCACGGTCTTCACGTCGGCCAGCGCCTCGGGCTCCGCCCGCGCGAGCAGACGATCGGCCTTGAGACCCACGCCGATCGCGTCGGCGCCCGGCACGTCCGGACCAGGTGGCGGGCACGTGCGCGCCGCGACCGCGCAGACGATCGCGTGCTCGTCGAGCGTGAGAACCGAGAGATCTTCGCTGGGCGGTGCGGGCCGACGGCTCGACTGCATCGCGAGGCCCGCGCTGCCGAGGCCGACGATCACCGCACCTCCGAGCCCCCCGAGCGCGAGCCGTCGTCGCGAGAACAGACCGAGCGACGCTCTAGCATCGGGCGGCGAGGTGCGCGGAGAGGTCACAGGCGGAGTGTCGAGGGCGCGGCCGTCGTGCGTCAACGACGGGCGCTACGGACGAACGGAACGTCGGGCGCCCGACGAGAGCGCGCGCAGGCGTGCGTACTCACCGGGCGTCGCGCGATCGAAGCCCTCGCACTCCATCGCGAGGCAGAGCGATGCGAGCTTGCCGCGAGGACCGCGCGGGAAGACGCGCGCGGTGAGCGCCTGCGTGCGCGCTTCGTCGAGCGCGCGCGTGAGGACGAGCGCGTCGTTGGGCGCGGGCTCCGTCACCGCGAGCGCCAAGAGACGCATGGCGCCCGCGCGACCGGCGTGGAGCGCCAGCGCTTGCGTCACGTGCTCCTGGTCGGGGCCCGGCACGGACACGGCTGCGACGTCGGCGCGATCGTCGAGCACGGCCTCGAGCGCGGCGGGGTGCGTGCCGAGGAAGCGCTCCTCGGAGAACGTGAGCCCCGGATCGATCCCGCGATCGACGAGGTGCTGTCGCACGAGCAGGTAGCCTCCGATCGAGAGCGCATCGACCCACGCCGCGCGCTTGCCCTGGAGACGCTCGAGCGAGAGCCGCGCGTCCGCGCGCGCCACGAGGGCCGAGCGATACTCCGAGCGACCTTCCCGCACGGTCTTCCAGATCGCGCGCGTGTCCTCTTCGATCTCCGCGCACGTGGCCGAGGGCGCCCACACGAGCTCCACCGTCGCCTCGCGCACGGCGCGCACGATGCTCTGGTAGTCCTCCGCGACCTCGACGGACAGCGTCTCGCCCATCTCGATCGAGAGCGATGACTCGAGCAGCTCGCCGCGCGCTCTCGCACGGGCGACACCCACCGAAGGCGGCATGAGCAACCGCAGCACGGATGCGAGCATCGCACGTCGCGCGCGTCCCACCCAACGCTCTCGTGAGAGGTCCGTGGGTGTGCCGCGTGACGAGTCTGTGGCGAACTACCGGCATGTGCCGCCACCGGACCTCGCTGCTGCGAGCCTCGTGCGACCGCTGCGCCAGCGAAGCGCATGCGAACCAATCAGCGAGTCTCGTGCCACGCGACCGCGGGCCCCAGCGTCGGGATGTCGAGGAGCGCGAGCCCAGAGCCACGGCGCGCGGACACGAAGCCGTCTCCGTGGAGCCCCGCGTCGTCCACCAACGCGACGCGCACCGTGTCGCCTTCGAGCGCGACGAAGATCGCGGCCGCGCGATCCGCTGGATCGATCACGCGCTGCGGGCTGCCGTCGACGAGCACCCACCCGCCGTCGATCCACGACGTCTCGCCGCACGGCGCGTCGGTCGCGCTCGCGCGTAGCTCGGTGCCCTCGAGGCGGTGCCGCGTCACGACACCGGTGGTGCACGTGTGGATCTCGCGCGGTCCGACGCCCAGCGTGGTCCCGGCCAGCGACGTGAGGAGCGCGAGCGAGCTCGCGTCGTAGACGCGCACTTCGTCTCCGACGCGCGCGCTGATCACCGCGCCGCGCGCCCGCACGCCTTCGCGTACGTCACCGGGCTCGAGGGTCTGGGTCGCGAGCACCGTGCCTTCTGCGTCGCGGAGCGACCACGTCGTCCCGTTCGTGTCCAAGATCCCCGCGTCCACCACGTGGAGCGGATGCGCCATGCCGCGCGGCGGGGGAGGTCCTTCCCAGCGCGCGATCTGCGCGAGCTGCGGCAGACGAAACAGCGTGCGCACGCCGTCGGCGCCGAGGTGGACGAGTCGGTCGTCGCCGAGGAACAGCAGCTGCGTCGTGCGCTCCGCGACGTTCGAGCGTCCCACGCGCGCGCCCGAGCGCGTGTCGAACGCGCGCAGCAACGGGCCGCGCGCCATGACGACGAGCGCGTCGTCCGGCGAGAAGCCGATCGGAACGCTGCAGCTCGTGCTCGTACACGGCGGCTCTTCGCGCGGATCGAGTCGAAGCTGGGCGCGCGAGGTCGCGTCGAGGCCGACGACGTCGAGCGACTCGGCCGACGCGGAGAGGAGCACGGTGCGTCCTCCCGCGACGGGCTCGATCGCCATCGCCGTGCTCGTCCCGTCGTCGCGCGCGAAGCACCCGCTCTGCACCAGGGCCTCGCGCGCGCCGTCTCTCAGCAACACCGTTCGCGCGGCAGTGAACGACTCGCCGGCCTCGCGCGCCGTGGGACACGCTCCGAACGTGCGGGTCGTGAACGCGGGAACGTCCACGCGCATCGCGCGACGCTCGGGCAGGGCCGGCGCCGGCTCCATCCCGAGCGTGGAGCCGAAGCCCAACATCGGATGCGGGCCTGCCGTCGCCATCAGCGCATCGGGGCCCACAGCGATCGAGGCATCGACCGCACCCTCCCAGCGACGCGTCTCGCCGTCGCGCGTCGTCACGACGACGATGCCGTCTGCGATCTCCGCGAGCTCACCTCCGGGCCCGAGCCCCTGCGGAGCGAAGCCCACGCGCGGCGAGAGCACGTCGTGTCCCTCGAGATCGAACACGCCTCCGACCGTCCCTTCGTTCGGGTCGGGGCGTGAGTACGCGATGCGGCCGCCCGCGATCGTGATCGCGATCGGGACCGGCATCTCTCGGAAGACGACCTCACTCGCGCTCGAGGCCTCTCGCACCGAGATGCCCTCGCGCTCGCCGCTGATCGCGAGCGCGAAGTGCTGGCCGTCGGGCGACACGGCGGCGGAGCGGATCTCGGGCATCGGCGCGCCGATGGGCTCGAGCGTCCGAGCATCGAGGAGGACGGTGTGCTCGAGGTCCGCCGAGAGGAGGACGTCGTGCTCCCACACGCACCCGCGCGACGAGCCTCGCCAGCGGCGGCGCTCCGTGAGCGTCGCGACGTCTCGCAGCGCCACGCCATCCTCCCCGCACGTGACGAGCTGTGTGCCGTCGGGAGAGAAGGCCGACCACGCGTCGGCGATGTCGACGCGCACCGGGTTCTCGCCGTCGAGGTCGTGGACGACGAGCTCGCGATGGGTCGCGTCGCGCACCACCTCCGCCACGCGATCGAGGTCGGGCGAGATCACGCTCGCGATGGGGCTCACCTCGGGAGGCAGGTCGTGCCAGGTGTCCGTCGCGCGCTCCCAGCGGCTGCTGCCGTAGAGGGCGCCGCCTCGCTGCACCGTGATCGTCGAGGTCGCCCACGACAGCGAGTCGATGGAGAGGACGTCGCCCGTCGACACGCGCCACACGTACACGCGCGCGCCGTTCGTGACGAGCAGCCGATCCGCGTCGAGCCACGCGAGCTGATCCACGTGCGCGGGTCGCACCTGCGGGACCCACCGCGTCGGGCCGTCCGCGGCCGCGACGGTGGGCTCCGCGACGTTGCGCTCCTCTGGCTCGCTCGCGACGTCGTCCGACGCGTCGCAGTCACAGCCCCCGAGGAGCGCCAACAGAACCATCCCCCGTCGCATCGTCGCCATGGCGCGAGCGTACGCGACGTGTCGGGCTCAGAAGTAACCTTCGCGCTTGCGGTCTTCCATCGCCGCCTCGGTCGCGCGGTCGTCGGCGCGCGTGGCGCCGCGCTCGGTGATGCGCGAGCCCGCGATCTCTTCGATCACGTCGTCGAGCTCGACGGCACGGCTGCGCACCGCCCCGGTGCACGTCATGTCGCCGACGGTGCGGAAGCGGACCCACTCCTTCACGACCGTCTCACCGGGCAGGTGCTCGATGAAGGGCGCGGGCGAGTAGAGCATTCCGTCGCGCGAGAACACGTTGCGCTCGTGCGCGAAGTAGATGCTCGGGAGCTCGATCTTCTCGAGCTTGATGTATTGCCAGACGTCGAGCTCGGTCCAGTTCGAGATCGGGAAGACGCGGAAGTGCTCGCCCTTCTTGAGGCGCGCGTTGTAGAGGCTCCACAGCTCGGGGCGCTGGTTCTTCGGATCCCACTGACCGAAGTCGTCGCGGTGGCTGAAGATGCGCTCCTTCGCTCGCGCGCGTTCCTCGTCGCGTCGCGCGCCGCCGATGCACGCGTCGAACTGGTGCTCCTCGATCGCGTCGAGCAGCGTCGCGGTCTGGAGGCGATTGCGCGACGCGCGCGGACCCTTGTCCTCGACCGAGCGACCCTTCTTGATCGACTCCTCGACCGACGCGACGATCAGTCGCTCGCCGAGGTTCTTCACCGCGCGGTCGCGGTACTCGATCACCTCGGGGAAGTTGTGCCCCGTGTCCACGTGCATGATCGGGAAGGGGAACTTCGCCGGACGGAACGCCTTCTCCGCGAGCTTCAAGAGGACGATCGAGTCCTTGCCGCCGGAGAAGAGCAGACACGGTCGCTCTCGCTCGGCGGCCATCTCGCGCAGGATGTGGATGGCTTCGTGCTCGAGCGCGCGGAGGTGAGACAGCTGATAGCGGATCACCGGGGCTGAGTAGCCGTTGTCCGGAATCCAATCAAGCAGGGCGATCGGTGAGCCTCGCGCGGATTCCTGCGTACGGCGCGGGAGTTTCGTACCATCGCGGAATGGTGGTTCGTGCGCGCGCTCCGCTCGGCGTCCTCGCGATCGCGATCTCCGCGCTCGTGAGCTCGTGCGCGCTCTCGCCGACCCCGCTCTCGTGGAGCATCGAGGTCGACCCCGCGCTGCGCGCGCGCGTCCGGACGATCGAGGCGCGCATCCTCCGGGGCGGCTGCGGAGGTGTGCCGGTGTTTCGCGTCGTCGTGCGCGCCGACGCACCGATGGGCCCGGTGCCGCCCGTGCTCTCGTCAGGCGTCTGGGGCTTCGACGCGCGCGCCAACGACGCGACCTGCGTGCAGCTCGCCGACGACTGCGTGGAGATCACTCTTCCCGGTCAGGCCGACGTCGTGAACACGCTCGACGACGAGGGCACGTCGACCCAGGCCTGCGACGCCGTGCGCTGCGACGACGGCGAGTGTCGCACCGAGGACGCTGACCTCGATGGGTTCGACGTGTGCGTGACGGGCGAGGCGCCCGGCACGTGTGACTGCGACGACGACGATCCGAGCGTGCGCCCAGGCGCCGAGGATCCCTGCACGAACGCGGCGGACCAGGACTGCGACGGAGCCAACGACGCGTGCGACCTCGACTGCGACGGCTTTCCTGACAGCGCGAGCGCAGGCGACGCGCGCGACTGCGACGACATGGTCGCGAGCGTCCATCCGAACGTCTCGCTGCGAGGCCTGTATGGCCTCGCGGACGGCGATCGGCTCGCCCGCGGCTGCGAGGCCATGCCGATGGCGTCGGCCGCGAGCGACGCGTGCACGGTGGGGCCGATGGGCGAGCCCGTGGGTGATGGCGTCGATCAGGACTGCAACACGTTCATCGACGACGGGATGGGCTGCACCGATCCGAGCGATCGGGATCGCGACGGAGTGATCGCGTGCACGGAGACGACGGTCGACTGCGATCCGAACGACTGTGATCCCGGGATCGCGCCCACGCGCACCGAGCGATGTGGCAACGCGATCGACGAAGACGCCGACGGAACGGCTCAGCCGTGCGCCGTTGGCGACACCGACGGCGACGGCCAGCTGCCTGCCGCGATGGGCGGGATGGACTGCGACGACTCGAACCCCCGCGTCTTCGCGGGCGCGCCCGACGACTGCAGGACTGCCGTGGTCGAGAGCTGCGGCGCGGCCGAGCCGTGCGCCGACGACGCCGACGGCGATGGCTACGTCGGCCACCCGACCTCTGGCCGAGGCGACTGCAACGACTTCAACCCGGCGGTGCGTCCGTTCGCCGACGAGGACTCCTGCAACGGCGCGGACGACGACTGCGACGACGTCGTCGACGAGGTCGTGCGCGCGCGTGATCCGAGCCCCGGCGTGTTCGAGGGCTGCGTGCGCGCGGCCGGGAGCCCCGCGTCGATCGACTACGACCTCACGCGCCCGAGCTACGAGCACTGCGGCGGGTGCGGAATGACGACGCAGACGAACCAAGACTGCTGCGGCGGTGCGCTCACGGCGATCGACGTGCCGGAGTCGTGCGGCGGCTGCGGCTTCGAGTGCGGTCCGCGCACGACCTGCGTGGCGAACGGCGAGGACGAAGGCGGCGGGATCTTCGCGTGCGCGTGCGCGGCGGATCCGATGGGCGGCACGTGGGACGACTGCGACCGGTCGCTCGAGCGCGGTCTACCGATCGGCGATGGCTGCGAGACGAACCTCGACACCGACCCCTTGCACTGCGGGAGCTGCGGCCACGCGTGCGGCGCGCGGCAGACCTGCGTCGATGGCACGTGCACGTGTGATCCGGGTCGTCTCGACTGCGACATGCTCGAGGCGACGGGCTGCGAGATCGACGGCTCGACGGACGTGACCCACTGCGGCACCTGCCCCAACGCCTGCTCGTTCGCCAACGCCGGCGCGACGTGCTCGGCTGGCACGTGCGCGCTGAGCACCTGCACGACCGGCTTCGACGACTGCGACACGATCGAGGCGACGGGCTGCGAGGCCTCGCTCGGAATGATCCCGAACTGCGGTCGCTGTGGCGACGCGTGCGCCCTCGTCGTCAACGCCGTCGAGACCTGCAACGCGTCCCTGCGCTGCGACTACACGAGCTGTGACACGGCGTTCGGCGACTGCGACCTCAACCGCGCGAACGGCTGCGAGGCCTCGCTCCGGCTGGTCACGCGCTGCGGCACGTGCGCGACGAACTGCAACACGACGGTCGTGAACGCCGTGGGCCGCACCTGTCCGATGGTGGCGGGAACCTGCGACTACGCGTCGTGCAGCCCGGGCTTCGGGGACTGCGACGGGATGCGGACCAACGGCTGCGAGCGCTCGTTCACCGTGGTGACCAGCTGCGGCGCGTGCGGCACCGTCTGCGGCACCGGAGAGACCTGCAGCACGGGCGGCGACTGCACCTGCGGCGTGACCGTGGCCGGGACGGGTGAAGCGTGCCCCGGAGCGATGTCGTGCGTGGGCGGTCTCTGCGTCTGACACTGCAGCTGACCTCGGCGGCGTCATTCGTTCAGGTCACCTGGCCGATTCGTGATCTCCGGCGCCCGTTTCGATAGCATCTCGATCAGCATGCTCGCCGAGCGAACCGGCCGTCTCGCCTTGCTCGTGGCCACGATGGCCGCGATCACGTGGGGCGTGAGCGCGCCCGCGGAGGCTCAGCTCGCGGCGGGCCGACGCGCCCTCGACGCCGCCGACTTCCAGCGCGCGATCCGTGCCTTCGACCGCGCCGAGCGCAGCGAGAGGCTCGATCGCGACGAGCTCGTGTCGCTCTACGAGGGCAGGATCATCGCGCGGTTCGCGGTGGGCACGCGATCGCGCGCGCAGCGAGACCTGCAGATCCTCGGGTCTCTCGATCCGCAGCACGCGTTCCCGGTGGAGGTGCCTCCCGAGGTCGGCGAGGCGCTCGCGACGACGGTGCGCGAGTCCGGCGGGGGCCTCGGCGTGACGCTCGCGTGGAGCGACGACGCGGCGGGCTCGACGTTGACGGTCGAGGTCGTGCGCGATCCGGCAGAGATCGTCACCGGCGTTCGCGTGCACACGCGCGCGGGCGACGCGGCGTGGAGCGAGGCGACCACGCGCGAGGTCCGCGTGTCCCACGGCGCCGATCAGCTCGTGGGTGCGTGGGTCGAAGTGCTCGGGCCGCGGGGCGTGGTGCTCCTGCGTGAAGGGAGCGAGGCGAGCCCGAGCGTGCACGGCGAGCTGCCGCAGGTGATCACACCGCCCGTGGTCGACATGATCGTGCCGCCCCCGCCCCAAGAAGAGATCGCGCCTGTCGCGTCCAACGACGATGGGCTCGCGCTGGGCCTCGGGCTCGGGCTCGGCGGCGCTGCGCTCGTGGCCGCGGGCGTCGTGCTCGGCCTCGTGTTCGGCACGCAGACGAGCTCGGACACGCAGCCGACGCTGCCGATGGTGGTGGGCTTCTGATGACCGCCCCCGAGAGCGACATCGAGATCGACGGCCTCGAGACGCCCGAGAGCCTCTCTCCGGTCGCGAACGAAGAGCGCGCCTACGGCCGCTACCTCCTCCAGTACGAGATCGCGTCGGGCGGCATGGCGAGCGTGTACCTCGCGCGTGCCACGGGCGCGGCGGGCTTCGAGCGGCCCATCGCGATCAAGCGCATCCACCCGCACCTCGCGCGCAAGCCCACGTTCGTCGACATGTTCCTCGACGAGGCGCGGCTCAACGCGCGCATCGCGCACCCGAACGTCTGCAGCGTGCTCGACTTCGGCGAGGCCGACGGCAGCTACTTCATGGCGATGGAGTACCTCGTCGGGCAGCCGCTCTCGCGCGTGCTCGGCGCGGTGTCGGTGCGCCCCGATCTCGCCACGTCGCCGCGCTGGCACGCGCTCGCTGCGCGCATCCTCGCCGACGCGTGTCAGGGCCTGCACGCGGCGCACGAGCTCGTCGACGAGCAGGGCTATCCGCTCCACGTGATCCACCGCGACTTCACGCCGCACAACGTCTTCGTCACGTACGACGGCGCGGTGAAGGTCTTCGACTTCGGCGTCGCGCGCGCCGAGGGGCGCGTGCACCAGACCGAGACGGGCATGCTCAAGGGCAAGCTCGCGTACATGTCGCCCGAGCAGCTCGCGCGCGCGACGATCGACCGCCGCCTCGACGTGTGGGCCGCGGGCGTGTGCCTCTGGGAGCTGCTCACGCTGCGTCGTCTCTTCGGCAAGCGCTCGGAGATCGAGATCGTGCAAGCGATCGGCGGCGAGCCGATCCTCGAGCCCTCGCTCGTGCGCGCAGGCGTGCCGCGCGAGCTCGACGCGATCACGATGCGCGCGCTCGAGCGCGATCCCGATCGACGCACGAACTCTGCGCGCATCCTCGCGCGCGAGCTGAACCAGTACGCGAGCACGACGGGCCAGAGCACGTCGCTGTCCGACGTCGCGGACCTCATGAGCGAGCTCTTCTCCGAGGAGCGCGCGCGCAAGCTCGACGTCGTGGCGAACATCCTGCGCAGCGAGGAGCTCGACCTCTCGGACACGAGCGCAGTCCAGCGCACGCGCGCGGGCGAGCCTCGATCGAGCGCGGGCAGCGTCGCGGCACCGCGCAACGCATCGCGTACACCGGGCTCGCGAACGCCCGCATCGGTCCGCGCGCCGGCCCTAGGACCGCCTGCGGCCGCGACGAGGCGCGATCCCACGGGCGCGACGCGCGCACCCATCTCCGAGCCCGCAGTGCCGGAAGAGGCCACCACGCAGAGCTCGATGGCGCTCGCCGACATGCTCGAGCCGCCGTCCGAGAAGAGCTTGAGCCTGCACCTCGACCTCTCGGAGTCGCAGGCGCCCGCGATGGTCGATCCCAGCGCAGACGGCGAGCTGCGCGCGTCGATCCCGAGCAGCGGCTCACGCTCGAAGTGGATGCTCGCGGCGATCGCTTCGCTCGTGCTGCTCGGCGTGAGCGTCTTCGTCGTGGTCGCCTCCGGTGTGCTCGAAGGCGAGACCGTCGTGACCGGGACGCCGCCGACCTCGGACACGCGTGTGCCGGCCGGCACGACGACGCCTCCCCCAGGGACCACCGTCGCCACGGCACAGCCGACGGGCGAGGGACCCGAGGCGCAAGGCATCGATCCGCCGCCCGAGATCGGCGAGGGTCCGGTCGACTTGCCCGCGGACGGGGTGCCGGTCGTAGACGACCTGCCTGTCGCGAACGACGTGCCCGTCGGGGATGAGGTCCCCGTCACCGACGACGAGACCGCGACCGGCGACGAGGTCTCGAGCGACGTACCCGACGTCGTGCCCGGCACGCGCGTGCGTCGCGGAGCGAT
Source organism: uncultured Sandaracinaceae bacterium (assembly GCA_964502175.1). GTDB lineage: Bacteria > Myxococcota_A > Polyangia > Polyangiales > Sandaracinaceae > JAFLCL01. The sequence continues at coordinate 117,675 of CAZCVE010000004.1, read as the reverse complement.
CAACGTCGCGGCGCGCGGTGGGTGGGCCGATCTCTACATCGACGGTCGCGCCTCCGGGCGCACACCTCGCAGCATCTCGCTGCTCCCTGGGCGTCACCTCGTCGAGCTGCGACCTCCGGGCGCCGCGCCGATCCGTCGCGCGGTGACGATCCGCTCGGGCCGAACGCAGCGACTCGTCATCGATCTCTGACGTCTCGCGGGTCGCCGTTCCGACCGTTCGTTCCCGTCGGCGACCGTTCGTAAAGGAATCGTCAAGCTTCGAGGGGGCTCGCGGCATTCGCTGGTCGGTCGCGCGTACCATCCGACACCATGCCCCAGAGTCCCTCGCTCCCCGGCTCGCGCGCTCGCGCGCTCGCCACCTTCGTGCTCGCGCTGTTTGCATGCACCCTCGCCGCCCCCCTCGCGGCAAGTCGCGCGCTCGCGCAGCCGATGCCCGAGGGCGACGTGCCTCCGGCGCTGCGTCCGTGGATCCCTTGGGCGCTCGAGGGATCGAGCCACCAGTGCGCCGCGCGTGACGGCGTGATGGGCAACGACGCGAACCCGATCGCGGGAGGCGGCGAGCCCGTCTGCGTGTGGCCGGGAGAGATGAGCCTCTCGGTCGGCGCGGACGGAGGCAGCTTCACGCTCGAGGTGACGAGCGATCGACGCGCCGCGCAGACGCTGCCGGGCCGCGGGCGTCACTGGCCCATCGAGGTGCGCGTCGATGGCCGCGCTGCGGTCGTGCTCGCGCTCGGTGGACAGCCCGTGGTGTGGATCGAGCCAGGCTCGCATCGCGTCGAAGGTCGCTTCTCGTGGGACGTGGCGCCCGACACGCTCGCGGTGCCCGATGCGATCGCGCGCATCTCGCTCACGCGCGACGGGACGACGACGAACGGCACGCGCGGCGCGGGCGGTGAGGTCTGGCTGCGAGGCACGGCGTCCGAGCCCGCGGGTGAGGAAGAGGTCGGCCTCGAGGTGCACCGCCGCATCCAGGACGGCTCACCGCTCGAGCTCTCCACGCGCATCGTCGTGCGCGCCGCGGGTCGCGCGCGGGAGCTGCGCTTGCCGAACGTGCTGCCCGCGGGCGTCGTGCCGGTGGAGGTCACGGCCGATCTTCCCGTTCGCTTGCTCGCGTCCGGCGAGCTCTCGATCCAGCTGCGCGCAGGCACGTTCGAGATCTCGATCCGCGCGCTCGCCGCGAACCCCGAGACGGTCTTTCATCGTCCCGAGATCCCCGCGCCGTGGCCCGAGCAAGAGGTGTGGGTGTGGTCGCCGGACGAGGCGTTCAGGCAGGTCGAGGTGCAGGGCGCGTCGGGCATCGATCCGCAGCGCACCTCGCTGCCCGACGCGTGGCGCACGAGCTCGGCGTACCTCGTCGACGCGAGCACCGCGCTCACGCTGCACACGGTCCGTCGTGGACAAGCGAGCCCGCCGCCGAACCGGCTCGAGCTCACCCGCGAGGCGTGGCTCGACGTGGACGGCAGCGGCTACACGGTGCGCGACAACCTCGGCGTCGAGATGCATACGGTGCATCGCCTCGAGCTCGCGAGCGGCGAGCTCGGCCGCGTCAGCCTCGACGGACAAGACCAGCTCGTCACGCGCGCGACCGAAGGTGGACGCGCGGGCGTCGAGCTGCGCGACACGCGTCGATCGTTCGTCGCCGAGTGGCGGATGGATCGCGACGGCTCGACGTTGCCCGCGGTGAACTGGAGCGAAGACGCGGCGAGCTCCACGACCACGCTGCACCTGCCGCCCGGCTGGACGCTCGTGCACGCGAGCGGCGTCGACCGCGCGCCGGGCACGTGGCTCGATCACTGGACGCTGCTCGGCGTCTTTGCCCTGCTCCTGATCGCAGCAGCGGTCGGGCGTGCGTTCGGCTGGCAGTGGGGCCTCGTCGCGCTCCTCGGTGTCGGCCTCGCGTTCCACGAGAACGACGCGCCGCAGTGGCTTTGGCTCGTGCTCGCGGCGCTCGCGGGCCTTCATCACGCGCTCGGCGCGCGCTCGATCGAGCGCTTCGTGCGCTGGGCCTACGTGGCCGTCGCGCTCTTCGCGGTGATGGTCGTGGTGTGGTTCTCCGGCGAGCAGCTCACGCACGCGCTCTACCCGCAGCTCGCGGACGCGAGCGAGTCGTGGCCGACGAGCGGCCTCGATCTCTCGCTGACCCGGAGCCAGACGATCGAGGCCGAGGCGGCGCCCGCGTGGGCAGACGACATGGAGGGAGGCAGTGGCCGCTACGGCATCTCGTCGTACGACGAAGGAGGTGAGATGCGTCAGCAGGCGCAGGCGAACTCGTACTGGCTCGATCCGAACGCGGTCGTGCAGACGGGCTTCGGCCTCCCGACGTGGACGTGGTCTCAGTACCAGCTGTCGTTCGACGGACCGGTGAGCGCCGATCACGAGATCACCGTTCACCTCCTCCCGCCCTGGGCGTTCCGTCTGGCCGCGTTCCTCCGCGCAGCGCTCCTCCTCGCCCTCCTCGGCGCGATCGTGATGCGCCGACCTCAGAAGCCCGCCACGCCTCCCGCGAGCGGAGTCGGCCCTGGACCGTCGCCGGGATCGGCCCGTGAGCCCGAGAGGTCCGATGAGGGGGCCAGTTCCAGTGCCAGTGACGCCCTGGGTGCCAGTGACGCCGTGGGTGCCAGTGACGCCGTGGGTGCCAGTGACGCCGTGGGTGCCAGTGACGCCGTGGGTGCCAGTGAGTCCCAAGGTGCCAATGACAGCACCCATGACAGGGCCGATGACACTGCCAATGAAGGTGCCAATGAAGGTGCCAGTGAAGGTGCCAGTGACGCCCGACGTGTTCACGAGAGGTCGTCGCACGGACTCATGGGCGCCGTGAGCACGGCCATCGTGCTCTCGATCGCGCTGGCCGCGCCTGCACGTGCCCAGGAGATCCCGGACACGTCGACGATCGACGCGCTCCGCCAGCGGCTCACGCGCGCGGCTCCGTGCGGCGAGCGCTGCAGCGAGGCCAACCACATGCAGATCAGCGTCGCGGGCGACGTGCTCCGCATCCGCATGGACGTGGCCGCGGCCAACGTCTCGGCGTATCCGCTGCCCGGCCCGAGCGACACGTGGGTGCCCACGTCCGTCACGATCGACGGCGCACAGACCCGCTCGCTCGTGCGCCTCGACAACGGGTTCCTCCACGTGCGCGTGCCCGAAGGCGCGCACGTGATCGCGCTCGAAGGTCCCGTCACGGGTCGCGACGCGGTCACGCTCGCGCTCGGCCGTCCGCCGCGCGCGCTCGACGTCGACGTCGATGGCTGGGAGGCGTCCGGCCACGTCTCGGACGATCACGTCGCGGAGTCCATCCAGCTCCGCCGCACGCTCGAGAGCGAGGCCGTCGACACGCAGGCGCGCTCGGAGCTGCCGGCCTGGCTCGAGGTGCAGCGCACGCTCGACATCGGCGTGCGCTGGACGGTGCGCACCACGGTCGTGCGTCGCTCGCCGGCCAACGCGCCGACGGTGGCGCGCGTGCCGCTCCTCCCGGGTGAGCGCGTGACGGACTCGGCGGTCACCGTCGAGGCAGGCACCGTGCTCGTCACGCTCGGACAGCAGGACACGCAGGCGAGCTGGACGTCGGTGCTCGAGCCGAGCGACACCATCACGCTGACCGCGCCCGACGCGAGCGCGGCCCGCGCGAGCAACGAGGTGTGGGTGCTCGCGTGCAGCGCGCTCTGGCACTGCGAGACGCCGACGGTCGCCGACGGCGGCATCGCGCCGACGAACGAGGGCAACGGCACCACGTGGCAGCCCACGTTCCACCCGTGGCCGGGCGAGTCGCTCGTGGTCACGCTCACGCGTCCCGACGCCGCCGAGGGCCAGTCGCTCACGGTCGACAGCGCGCGCCTCGACGTCACGCCCGGCGTTCGCCTCACCAGCTCGAGCCTCACCCTCGGCGTGCGCTCGAGCGTCAGCGCCTCGTTCACGATCGAGCTCCCCGCAGGCGCCGACGTGCAGTCGCTCACCGTCGATGGCCAGACGCGTCCGCTCCAGCGCGAAGGTGATCGCGTGACCGTGTCCCTCCAGCCGGGGCGTCACGACCTCACGCTCGCGTGGCAGTCGGACACGGGCTGGAGCAGCGTGCTCGAGACGCCTCGCGTCACGCTCGGGAGCCAAGCCGTCAACGTCGAGCTCCACGTGATGCTCTCGTCCGACCGCTGGGTGCTCTGGCTCGCGGGCCCCGCGTGGGGACCGGCCGTGCTCTTCTGGCCGTACCTCGCGCTCACGCTCGTCATCGCGTTCGCGCTCTCGCGTCGCAAGGACGTCCCGCTCGAGCCGCACGACTGGGTGCTCCTCCTCGTCGGGCTCACGCAGGTGCCTGCGTTCGCCGCGATCGTCGTCGTCCTCTGGTTCTTCCTCCTGTCGAACCGGCGCACGGATCTCGCGGTGCACGATCTCTACTTCGCCGCGCGTCAGCTCGTGATCGTGGGCTACACGCTCATCGCGTTCGCGTGCCTCGTGTGGGCCGTCGAGGCGGGGCTCCTCGGCGATCCCGCGATGGAGATCGATGGACCGCAGTGCGCCAGCGGCAGCGTGCGCTTCTTCGTCGATCGCACGGCCGACGCGCTGCCGGTCGCGACCGTCGTGAGCCTGCCGCTCTGGGTCTACCGCGTGCTCATGTTCGTCTGGGCGCTTTGGCTCGCCGTCTCGCTCCTGCGCTGGACGAAGTGGGGCTGGCAGTCGTTCAAGGAAGGCGGCCTCTTCCGCTTTCCTGGTCGCGCGGCCCCGCGCCCCCCGGCACCGCCGACGCACTCGGGTGCGTGACGCGTCAGCGCGTGTGCCGAGCGACGAAGTCGTCGATCAGCGCGCGCGCGATGCTCAGCTTCGGTGGGATCGTCGGCAGCGCGTCTGGCGCGAACCAGTCGGCCTCGGCGATCTCGGCCTCTTCGAGCACGATCTCTCCCTCGGCCCAGTCCGCGTTGAAGCCGATCATGAGCGAGCCGCCGAGCGGCCACGGCTGACTGCCGAAGTAGCGCACGTTGGCCACGGTGATCCCGGACTCCTCGCGCACCTCGCGCACGACGGTCTCCTCGAGCGTCTCGCCGAGCTCCACGAAGCCCGCGAGCGTGGAGAAGAACGGCACCGGGAAGCGGTGGCTCCGCGCGAGCAAGGCCTTGCCGTCGCGCTCGACGAGCATGATCACGGCGGGCGAGATGCGCGGATAGACGCCGAACCCGCACGCCGTGCACACACGGCTGCGCTCCGTCGTCGAAGGCTCGGTCGGCGCGGCGCAGCGACCGCAGTGCCGGTGATCGTGATCCCACGCGACGAGGCCGAGCGCGCGCATCGCCACGCCGAACTGCTCCTCGGGGATGGCCCCGTAGAGGTGACGCACCGACGCCACCTCGAGCTCCGGCGCTTCTCTCGCGTCGGCCGCGAAGCACGCGACGCCGTCGAGCGTGCCCACGAACACCGCGTCGCGCGGCGCGCGACCGAACGGTACGCGCGGCGCGTCCTCGTGGCGCTCGACGGCCAGCGACTGTCCCTTCGATACGAAGAAGACGAGGCCCTCCGTCGCGCTCGTCGAGACCCCTGCGACGAACGTCATCGCGCCCCCTGTTCGTGCGAGACGAGGCCGAGCTCGGCGTCGGTGGCGGAGTGCCCGTACTTGTCGGCGGGCGGCCACGGACGCTCGCGCCAGTGCGGCTCGAACGCGAACGACGATCGCGCGCGACCCGCCACGAGCGCGCCGTTGCCCGCGCCCTTCGCGTAGTCGTAGTAGCTCTTCACGATCTCCTCGCGGCCGACTTGCTGCGCGGCTGGATGGGCGAGGCACGCGTCGCGGAAGCGGCGAACACGCGCGAATGCGTGCGTCTCCGGCAGCACGAAGCCCTCGTAGTACTCGAGGAACCAGAAGCGCACGAACATCGGCGCGTACACCGCCTCGGCCCAGCCGAACGACTCGAAGAGGAACGTGTCGCCCTTCGCATACTGGACCAAGCACGCATCGAGCTCGGCGTACTGCGCGAGCATCGCCTCGGTCAGGCTCGCGCGCCGCGTCAGGTCTTGGTTCATCACGAGCCGGTAGCCCGCCGACACGAACGGCCCTTCGAGGCTCGTCATCAGGTTCTCGATCGCGCGCTCGAGCGGATCGCGCCGCGCGACGAGGCGCTCGGGGAAGAGATCGTCGAGGTACTGCATCAAGACGAGGCTCTCGCGCAGCACCGTGCCCTCGGTCGTCTCGAGGATCGGCATCGATGTCGTGCCGCGCGTCTTCGCGAGCAGCTCTGGCGATCGTGGCCGCGTGATGTCGACGACGTGGAAGTCGACGTCGGCGCGACGCCCCTTGAGCTCGAGGAGGATCTCGAGGCGCTGACAAAACGGGCACACGGGGATGTGATGAACGGCGGGTCTCGCGAGCACGCGCGCAGCGTACCCGACGGATCCACGGACGCCGCTCGTCGAAGGTGGAGGTCGTCCCGTACGATCCGCGCCATGGCCTCCGGCTGTCAGCACGATCTCGATCTCGGTCCCGAGTCGTCGTTCTCGATCGACGCCTCCGCGATCGTCTTCGGTCGCGGTGCGCTCCACGAGCTCGGCGATCACCTGCGCACGCTCACGAGCGGCGCGCGCGTCGCGCTCTTCACCGACGCCCGCCTCGCCTCGCTCGTGCACCTCGACTGCGCGAGGACGTCGCTCTCGCGCGCGGGCCTCGACGTCGTCGTCTACGACCGCGTGCACGTCGAGCCCACAGATGCGTCGTTCCTCGAGGCTACTGCCTTCGCGAGGGACGGGCGCTTCGACGCGTACGTCTCGCTCGGCGGCGGATCGGTGATCGACACCACGAAGGCCGCAGCGCTCTACGCGACGTACCCGGCCGAGCTGCTCGCGTACGTGAACGCGCCGCTGGGCGAGGGCAGGGCGGTGCCGGGCCCGCTGCCTCCACACGTCGCGTGTCCCACCACGTGCGGCACGGGCTCGGAGTGCACGGGCATCGCCGTGTTCGATCTGCTCGCGACGAAGGTGAAGACCGGCATCGCGTCACGTCGCCTGCGGCCGTCGCTCGCGATCGTCGACCCCGAGGTCACGCGCACGCTGCCCGCCGAGGTGGTCGCGGCGAGCGGCTTCGACGTGCTGTGCCACGCGATCGAGTCGTACACGGCGCGTCCCTTCGCGAGCCGCGCGCGGCCGCGTCCGTTCACGACGCGACCGATGAGCCAAGGGCAGAACCCGTGGAGCGACCTCGGCAGCCTCGAGGCGCTGCGCCTCGCGGGTCGCTCGCTCGTGCGCGCGTTCGACGACGCGAGCGACGACGAGGCGCGCGGCGAGCTGATGTGGGCCGCGACGCTCGCGGGCATCGCGTTCGGCAACGCGGGCGTGCACCTGCCGCACGCGATGAGCTACGCGGTCGCCGGCCTCGTGAAGGGCTACATGGCGCCCGGCTACCCCGACGACGAGCCGCGCGTCCCTCACGGCACGAGCGTCGTGCTCAACGCGCCGAGCGTCTTCCGATGGACGGCGAAGACGAGCCCCGCGCGACACCTCGCGTGCGCCGAAGCGCTCGGCGCCGACGTGCGAGGTGCAACGCCCGACGACGCAGGCGAGGTCCTCGCGAGCACGCTCTTGGGCCTGATGCGCGCGACGAAGCTCCCGGCCGGCCTCGTCGAGGTCGGCTACGCATCGAGCGATCTCGACGCGCTCGCCGATCGCGCGATCGTGCAGAAGCGCCTCGTCGACAACGCCCCCTGCGCCGTCGACCGCGATCGCATGCGCGCCCTCTTCGAAGGCGCGCTCGACTACGACGCCGCACGGTAGCGCGTGCGCTTGGAGCCCCGCGCGCAGCGTCATGGTCGTCGTGACATCGCGAGGGCGAGTGCCTTCCGCACTTCCTCCATCGCTCCCGCGTCCTTGCTCGAGAGGCGGCGCACGCGACCCGTGTGAGTTTCGAGGACGAGCCAGAACCTGGGCTGGGCATTCTTGAACGCCCACCGAGTCGCGACCCCGAACAGCACGCTCGGGATGCCGCAGCCAGCGAGCGTCATCACGCCATTGACCACGCCGGACGCCGCGCTCGTGTGCTCTAGCCCCGCGAAGACCACCGAACACACGAGGAAGACGAGCGTCGAAGTCGCGCTCACCGCCGCGAGCAGGCCAGAGATACCAAGGAGCACCTTCATCGCGCGGTTGTCGTCACGCGCCACGTGGACGGACGAGATCGTGGACAGCGCATGGGTGATCCCGCCGTCCAAGAACTGAATGGTGTTCGAGGTGACCCGTACAGCACGGTTCGCGAACAGGACCTCGTCCATCTTCCCTCCAGAGGACTCGACGTCTCCCCCTCGGCTTCAGGGCGAACTGGCTTCCCACAGCTCTCGCAGGTCGAACTCGTGCGCTTCGAAGGGCTCGGCGCGCATGCGCTCGTCGTCTGCCCACACACCGATCTCCATCCATCGCCCGCCCTCGTTGCGGCTCGCCATCACCGTGCGCGCGTCGACGTCGACGATCCACATCCACGGGATGCGTGCCTCGGCATAGAGCGGCCGCTTCACCCGCTGGTCGTGTCGTCGAGTGGAGGGGGAGAGGATCTCGCAGACCCAGTCCGGGGCGACGGAGATGGAGCCGTCGGTCGGCAGTGCACTCAGTCGTTCCCGACGCCAGCCCGCGACGTCGGGAACGACCTCCTCGACATCGAGGTCGGCGAACGCCAGGCCGGGCTCGGCGAGGAACAACCATCCGCCAGGTCCGTTCCGTCCGCGGCGATAGGGCTCGTGCAGCTCACCGACGAGCTGAGTGCCTGCGTGTTGGTGACGCGCCCGTGGACGCGGCATCGAGTGCAGAACGCCGCGGATCAGCTCGCCGACCACGTCGCGCGGCAGCGCTTCGAGATCCGCCCACGTGGCGCGTCGCGAGGCAGGGTCGGCCATCTCACGAGGATGACAGAGTCCCGCCGCCGTGTGCCACGAGGCGGCGATCAGTCGCTGCGCGGCCGGCTCAGTAGCTGCGTGGAAGCCGCAGCACGTGCTCGGCGACCTGGTTGAGGATCATCTCGCGCGAGATGGGCGCGGTGCGGAGCAGGCGCGCGTCGACGTACGACTGGATGAGGCCGTACTCGCGGTCGAAGCCGTTGCCGCCGTGGGTCTGGAGCGCCTGGTCGGCCGCGCGGATCGCGAGCTCGCCCGCGAGGTACTTCGCCATCGTCGCGATCGGCCCGATCTGCTGCGGCGGTGCGTTCTGATCGAAGAGCACCGCGGCCTTGTAGAAGAGCAGGCGCACGGCCTCGAGCTCGCTCTTGATCTCCGCGAGCGGGTGCTGGATCGCCTGGTAGCTGCCGATGGCGCGATCGCCGAACACCTTGCGCTCGCGCGCGTAGCTGCACGCGCGATCGAGCAGACGATCCGCCATCCCGATCGCGCTCGCCGTCGCCAGCGTGCGCTCGGCGTTGAGCACGTCGAACATCGGGACGATGCCTTGGTGCTCTTCGCCGATCAGCTGCTCCACGATCACGTCGTCGAAGTGGAGCGTCCACTGCTTGAGGCCCTCGATGCCCTCCGTCGCGAGCTCGGTCATCGAGAAGCCCTTGGCCTTCGGATCGACGATCACCACGTTGAAGCCAGCGATCTTCGGCAGGCCCTTCTCCTTGCGGTCCTCGGACGACATCGAGCGCGCGATCACGAGCACGCGATCGGCGACGTCGACGCCCGTGATGAAGGTCTTCGTGCCGTTGAGCACGATGTCGTCGCCGCGTCGCACGGCGGTGGTCTGCATGTTGAAGCTGTTCGATCCCGCGTCGGGCTCGGTGATCGCGAACGCCATCTTCATGTCGCCGCGGGCGATCGCCGGCAGATACCGACGTCGCGCTTCGTCGGGCCCCGCGCGGAGGATGCACAGCGCGTCCATCATCGTCAGCATCACGAGCGCGCTTCCGCAGCCCTGACCGGCCATCGCCTCCATCGCGATCGCCATCGCGGCCATACCCATGTTCGAGCCGCCGTACTCTTCCGGGATCAGCGCGCCGGTGAAGCCCGCGCCGGCGAAGTCCTTCCACCACTCGTCGGGGAATGCGCCGTCTGCGAGCGTTCGCTTCTTGATCTCCTCCATCCGCCCGCCCCACTTCTTGCCGAAGCGGATCGCGGTCTCCTGGATCATCGTCTGCTCGTCGGTCAGTCGGAAGTCCATCGTCGTCGCTCCTCGTGAGGCGCAAGCATCGCCTCGGCCTGGAACGAGGCCAAGGGCGTTCCCGCGCGTGCGATGATGCTCGGCGATGAGCACGCGCCCCGCGCCCACGCTGCGCACCGACTACCGCTGGCACGTCCCGATCACGACGCGCTGGGCCGACAACGACGTCTACGGACACGTGAACAACGTCGTCTACTACGCGTTCTTCGACACCGTCATCAACCGCTACCTCATCGACGTCGGCGGCCTCGACATCCATGGCGGCGGCGCGATCGGCCTCTGCGTCGCGAGCGGCTCGAGCTACCACGCGCCCATCGCGTATCCCGACGCGATCGAGGGTCACCTGAAGGTCGTTCACCTCGGCACGAGCAGCGTGCGCTACGAGATCGGCATCTTCCGCACGGGCGAGGATCGCTCCGTCGCCGACGGGCACTTCACGCACGTCTTCGTCGGCCGCGCCGATCGCAAGCCCACGCCGATCCCCGAGGCGATGCGCGACGCGCTCGCGGCGCTGTTGGTCTCGTGAGCCTCGGTGTCGTGCTCGAGGGGCCGCCCGTACGGCTCGAAGAGTGCGTCGTGATGCTGCGCGCGATCGCACCCCTGATCTTCCATCGACCGATGGAGCTTCGCGAGGTCGAGCGCGAGACGATCGAGGATCGCGACGGGCGCGGCGCCTGTTGGGCGATGCGGGCCGTCGATGGCGAGGTGCAGCTCGTCGGGGTCGTCGGCAGTGGCGAAGGAAACCCGCGTGACGGCTACGGCTACACGATCTCGGCGAGGCTGCTTGCGCCGTGGCGCGACAAGCCCTCGTGGTGGCGCGCCGAGCTCTACGGCAGCAACTGGGAGCCCTGCCTCGTGGGCGTCGTTCGCCTGCACCTGATCGACCTCGACCCTGCGCAGTTCGACGCCATCCGAGCGCGTGCGATCGAGGCGTGGCCGAACCACCGCGACGTGACCGACGCGGATCCGCACGCGGTCCGCGAGCAGGTCGAGAGCTTCGACGCGAGCGGTCACCACGAGCGCGTTCGGGCGCTCCTCGCCGCGCCCCTTCGAGACACGATGACCTGGGTCTCGGCCGCGCTCTGCGCGCGACGCACCGAGCTCCTCGGCCCCGACGCCGTCACGGCGCGCACGTGGGTCTCGCGCGAGCCTCACGCTTCGCGAGGCTGGAGCGCGCTCGCCGACGCAGGGGGTGACGCGACGACGAGCGAAGGCGACGCACGCATGCTCGCTGCGCTCACGAATCCGTTCTCGACGGTGGCGATCGAGCGCGCCGCGATCACCCACCCGACCGAGGCGAGCGCGCTCGCTGCCGCGATCTCGCACGTGTTCCTCGATCCGGCATGGCGTTGGCTCGACGTGGGTGACCGCGACGCATACGCCGCACGCGTCGACGCGTGGCAACCGAGCGCGAGCGAGAGCGCGATCTGGGAGCGACCGGGCCACGTGCTGAGCGCCGCGCTCGATCGCGAGATCGCGACGTTCTTCGACACGAAAGACGCTGTGCGGCTCGAGACCAGCTACGTGCACACCGGACCCCCGCTGGCCGAGCGAGGCTCGCTCTCGCACCAGTGCGGCATCGGAACGGGCCACTCGGTGCGTCGCGCGATCGTCGAGCAGACGCCGATCGCTGCGCGCAGCCGTGTCGTGGCCGCGTGTCAGATCAACGCCGAGGATCGCCTCGCATGCTTCGGTCTCGTGTGGCTCGACGCGACGCGACACGTCGTGTGGCGCTACGTCGTGCACGCCGAAGGTGAACGTCTCGTGCGCTCGCCGATCACGTTCCACGTGATCGATCGCGCCACCGACGACTGGGGGGTGGCGACCGCGGCGAGCCTCACGCGCGCGGCGGCGAGCCGATAGTCATGCGAGCGCCCGACATCTCGGTCGCGTGATGTCAGAGCAGCTCGGGATCGGTCGAGACGATGCCCGGATCCTCGACGAGCCACTCGAAGCCGTCGATCAGCGCGAGCGAGTCGAGGTCGGGATCGCTCGAGTCCCAGATCGCGAAGCGCAGCGTGATCTCCGCGCCGCCCGTCACGGGCACTTCCGTCGCGAGCCAGCCCGTCGATGCGCCGATGTTGCCCTCGCTCCAGCCGAAGGGATCGACGCCGCACTCCGCGCTGCCGTCGAAGCTCGTGCCCGAGAGCGGACCGCGACCGAGCGGACACGCGAACGCGCGGCCGCCGTGCGTGCCCGGCTCGCATGCGCGCAAGAGGCTGTTGTTCACGCTGACCTTGTTGCCGTCGGCGTCGAAGACGAGGTTGCCGTCCGGCGAGCCCATCGGACGCGGCTCCATCAGCACGACGAAGAAGTCGTTGTACTCGGAGCAGATGAAGTCCGGGTACTCGTACGTGAAGAAGCTCGAGCTGAAGCGGAAGCCGCGCGCGTTCGTCGGCGCGCGCACGCGCAGCTCGAGCGCGATCGGATCGTAGACCGGCCCCGTGCGCACACCCGGACACGCGCGCGACTCGGGATCGAGACCGCTCGGACGCGAGCCCTCGGTGTCTTCGCTCATCCAGTCGCAGCTCGACGTGTAGCCCGGCTGTCCTGCCGCGCGCGCGACACCCGACGAGAGCGCGAGCATCGATCGTCCTGCGCGCGGAGTGAGCGCGCCGAAGCTCGTGACGTTGCCCTGCTGCATCATGCTCGCGGGCGCGCCCGTTCCATCGGCGCGCGTCCATCGCGCGTCGAGCACGCCCCAGCCGCGCGCGGCGCCGTCGGCGAAGCGACAGAGACCGATCGATCGCGCGGCGTCGCGCGGATCGGTGGAGGCCATCGCGACCGATCCGTCGCACGTCTCGATCTCCGTCGCGATCGTCCCATCGCAGTCTTCGTCGACGTCGTTGGTGGGGTCGTCGAACGCCCCCGGATTGACCTGAGGACTGCAGTCCAGGCAATCGCCGTCCCCAGGTGTGTAGCCATCACCGTCGAGGTCTTCGGTCGCCGCGCCAGGTGTGCACGGTCCCGAGTCCGGAAGCGGTCCTGCGTCGGGTCGCGGGCCGAACGGTGCATCGGGAAGCTCGCTCGTGATGCCTGCGTCCGTGCCGCGCGGCATGGGATTTCGTCGCACGCCACCGCGGCTCTCTTCGCACGCGCCGACCGCGCCGAGCAGGCCGAGCATCGACACCACGGAGAAGAACTGCCTCGTCGTTCGCGGACTCATTCGCACCTCGGACACGGCCTTCCGCAAGGCTCGTGCCCGAGACGCGCGCTGAGCGCGCGGCGCGTCGCCGGGGTCGACGGTCCCCCTCAGGACGTCGGAGGAACGCAGCTCGATCACGCCCACGATCACGCGATCTTCGCCGCGCGTGGGCGATCCGCTGATCTGTGACGAGGCATGTCCCGCCATGCCGCGTCCCATGAACGTCATCTCACCCAGCGTCCATCCCTCGGGTGCCACGAACGCGTCGTGGAGCGCCTGACGTCCACCTCGGAGCGATCGTCGTCATGCGACCTCCAGCACGGCGCGCACCGTGTCTTCGATGCCGAAGCGCGGCGTGAAGCCGAGCTCCTTTCGTGCGCGCGTGTCGTCGACCATGCACACGTAGCGGATGTGATCGAGCTCGGGGCTGGGGAACGACGTCATGCGATACCGGAAGGCGCGCTTGAGACCCGCCTCGAGCAGACCCGCGGGCACCGAGACGGGACGTCGACCGAGGATGCGGAAGACGTGGCTCAGCGGCACCTCACCGGGACCTCTCAGGTTGAAGATCCCGCGCACGCCGCGTCGCACCGAGAGCCGCACGGCCTCGGCCACGTCGCGCTCGTGGATCACCTGCACCATCGGATCGAAGCCCATCGCCCTGAGCGGTCGCTCGAGCCTCAGGTAGTTCGACGGTGCGTTCCGCACGCTGCCGAGGATGTGGCAGGGCCGCAGGATCACGGTCTCCACCTGCGGGTTCTTCCAGAAGAAGCTCTGCGCGAGGTGATCGACCTCGACGAGATCGCGGATCTCGGAGAAGTGCTGCGCCCCGAGCAGCGGCGCGTCCTCGGTGAGGAACTGCGGGTTCTCGGGGCTCGGTCCGTAGACGTTCGCGCTCGAGAGCACGACGAGCTTCGGCACGCCGTACTGCGTCATGTATTCGAGCACCTTCTGGAAGCCGACGACGTTCCAGGTGTGGTGCTCCTTCGGGCTCGCGCGGAGGTCGTGCATGATGCCGAGGTGCACGACCGCGCGGATGCCGCCCGCGCGGAACACGTCGCGCGTCTTCTTGCGACGCAGATCGAACTGGTGGTGGACGATGTCCTTCGGCTTGCCGGCGAAGGGCCGCCGATCGATGCCGATCACGCGATCCTCGCGGTGCACCACCCGCGCGACGAGACGACCGAGGCGACCGCAGATGCCGGTGACGAGCACCGCGCCGTCCCAGTCGTTCGGCACGCGCGGCGTCGACAGATCGCCCGCGCTGCTCACAGCGGCCTTCGGCCGCGAGGGCGGGTGGCCGAGCCCCCCACCAACCCCCCGCTCGTCGCTCGTCGAAGACTCCTCCTCCTCCTCGCTGCTCCAGGGGGAGCTGCGCTCCCCCGCCGCAAGGCGCCCCGAAGAAAGCGGCGAAGGAAGCGACACGCTCGTCTCGAAGAACGCGCGCAGCTCCCCGCTCGCGCTCGGCACGGTCGTGGCCTCGACCTTCGGAGCGACGAGCGATCCGCTCGACGTGCTCTCGCCCGGCTTGCGAGGCGCGCGCGCAGCAGGCCGCGGACCGGATGGCTTCTTGGGCGTCTCGTCGCTCATCGATCCTCTTGGTGGGTCCCTACTCGAGTCGACGATAGTAGATGTCGCCGTTCGAGCACGAGGCGTCTCCGGCGACGCCCGTCGGGCAGTCCGTGCCTCGTCGGTGATCGGTCCACGCCACGTGGATGCGGCTGCCCGAGACGGCGACGGCAGGCTCTTGGCTGTCGCTCGTGCCGACGGTCGAGCTGTCGAGGCGGTAGTCCTGCGGCTGCCACGTCGCGCCCTGATCGAGCGAGAAGTTCGTGTACACGTCGAGCAGGCCCGAGCGGTCGTCGGACCACGCGATCGCGATCACGTTGCCCACGCCGGCGATCGCGAGATCGTAGCTGCCCGATGCGCCGGCGGCGGTGCCCGTGTCGACGCGCTCTGCCGTGCTGAACGTCGCGCCGGCCGTCGTCGATCGACACACGAACGGATCGGGGAAGCCCGAGCGGTAGTCGATCCACGACACGAGGACGTCGCCCGTGTCGGGGGCGATCGGGTGCGGCTCGATCGAGTCGTGATCGAGCGTGTCACCGTCGAGCTTCACGGCGCCCGCGAGCCACGTGCCGCCGCTGTCGGTGGAGCGGTTCATCCAGATGTCGAACGAGCCGCGATCACGATCGTCGACCCACACGACGTACGCGTTCGTGCCCTCGGCCGCGACGTCCGCGGAGAAGCTCGACGAGCTGCCCGCGGTGGTGCCCGTGTCCATGCGCTGCTCGGCGGCGACGAACGCGCTCGTGCCGACGTTCCACGCGCGGAGGAAGACGTCGAGCGAGCCCGAGCGGTTGTCGCGCCACACGACGTACACGCGCGATGCGGTCGCGGCGATGCGCGGCTGGGCGGCGATGAAGTCGGGCACGACGCTCGTCGAGACCTGCGAGGGCGCCGACCATGTCGCGCCGGAGTCGGTGGAGCGCGAGAGGAAGATGTGACGGCTGCGCGCCGAGGTGAACGCCTCGAACGTCGCGAACATCGCCGTGCCCGCGAGCGCGATCCTCACGTTGTAGGAGTCGGTCGTCGCCGTGGTCCCGCTCGCGTTCGCGCGGATCTCGGTGGCCGCGGGCGTCGAGCCCGCTGTGTCGGTCGAGCGACGCGTCCAGATCTCGCGGTAGTTCGTGCCGCCGCGGAAGTCGGCCCACGCCCACAGCACGTTGCTGCCGCCGAACATCACCTGCGGACCGAACGTGTCGCCGTTCGTCGTGTTGAGCCGCGTGGCCGCGCTGAACGCGCTGCCGTTGGTGGTCGAGCCCGCGTAGTAGATGCGCGCGTCGAGGTCCGGGTCGCGGAAGATCGTCTCGGTCCAGATCACCTGCACGTTGCTGCCGCGCGCGGCGATCACCGGGCGGAGCGAGTTCGTCTGGCTCTGCGTGCTCTGGAGATCGAGGCGGAGGTCCGTGCCGGTCGGGCGAAGGCAGCCCTCGTCGGCGGTTCCGTCGCAGTCGTTGTCGAGCGTGTCGCAGCGCGTCTCGACCGCTTGGTAGAGCATCGGGAGATCGCAAGCCCAGCCCGCGGCTCCGCGGCACGTGGGGGTGCGGCCCGCGCAGATGCCTCGCGTCTCTGCGCAGCTCGGCACGGTCGCGGCGGCCGGCGTGGTGAGGCTGTCGTCGAGCGCGCCGTCGCAGTCGTCGTCGAGCCCGTTGCAGCTCTCGGTGCCTGAGCGGACCTCGCCCGTGCACACGAACGTGCCGCCTGCTCCACACGACACCGCGCCGTAGCTGCAGATGCCGATGTCCGTCGCGCCGCAGCGATCTCCGACGCTCGGGATCGGGTTCGGCGCGACCGACTCGTCGAGGCGCCCGTCGCAGTCGTCGTCGGTGTCGTTGCAGAGCTCGTTGATCGGACCGATGCCGCCGACGCACGTGAGCGCGCCGCGAACGCATGCGTTGGTGCCGGAGTCGCACGCGCCAGTCGTCACGCCGCACGTCGAGCCGACCATCGGATCGGCCTCGTCGATCGCGCCGTCGCAGTCGTCGTCGATGCGGTTGCAGGTGTCGGCCGCGCCGCTCGGCGCGCACATGTACTCGCAGCCCGTGCGCGGATCGCCGTCCACGTCGAACCAGCCGGGATCGCAGTCGGCGGGGCCGAAGGTGCACGCGCTCGCGTCGCAGCGACCCGTCGCGTTCGGGAACGTGCAGGTGCGTCCGCACGCGCCGCAGTTCATCGGATCGGTCGCCGTGTCGAAGCCGTCGTCGATCATGCGATCGCAGTCGTCGTCGACGCCGTTGCAGACCTCGGCGCCGCCCGCGATCGCGGTGCAGGCGTACTCGCAGCCGTTCGACGGATCGCCGTCCGAGTCGACGTAGCCCGCGTTGCACGTCGTGAGCACGCAGACGCTGTCGACACAGTCCGGCGTGCCGTTCGGGAACTGGCACTGCGTCGCGCACGTGCCGCAGTGCGCGATCTCGCTCGTGAGGTCGAAGCCCTCGTCGGTGCGGCCGTCGCAGTCGTTGTCGCGCTCGTCACAGAGCTCGTCGCCGTCGGGCGGGCAGCCGTACTCGCAGCCGTTGCCGGGCACGCCGTCGAGATCGACCCAGCCGATCTCGCAGCGCTCGACCGCGCACTCGCCCATCGTGCATTCCGGGAACGCGTGATCGAGCGTGCACACGCGGGCGCAGCCGCCGCAGTTCCGCGGATCGCCTTCGAGGTCGAACTCTTCGTCCGTCGTTCCGTCGCAGTCGTTGTCGATCGAGTCACAGAGCTCGTCGCCCGAGACGACGCAGCCGTCGATCGTGCTGCCGCCGCCGGTGTCGGGACGGCCGGCGTCCGTCATCATCGCGGCGTCGAGCCGCTCTTCGTCACAGCCGGAGAAACAGAAAGGGTCGACACCGCAGCCCTCGGTCCCGAGCGCGACGAGCGCCGCCACCGCCACGCTCCCGACCTGCGACGCGCGCCCCCGCCCCACCGCGCGAACGGTCACCGGGCGCGAGACGCGACGACGACCGCGAGCGCGCGCCAGCAGCCCGATCGCGAGGAGGCCGAGCACGATCGCGAGGCCGCGCGCGCTCGAGCCCGACGCGGGCGCACCGACCACGCTGCAGAAGCAGCCACCGCCGCCCGCCGCGAGGCCGCGCATCGCATCGGGCCGCGGGAGGATCGAGGGATCGATGCACTCGCCGTCGCTGCAGAGCAGCGAGCCCGGGCAGCGCACGTTGCGACACGGGTCGTCGATGCAGGTGCCCGCCCGGCACACGCGCCCGCGTCCGCAGCCGGTACCGCACACGTCGTCGACGCAGGCGCCGTCGACGCAGGTCTCGTTCGCGCCGCAGGACGCGTCGCACGGATCATCGACGCACGCGCCGTCTTCGCAGACGGTGCCGATGTCACAGACCACGTCGCACGTCGCGACGCAGTCGCCGTCGCGGCAGAACTCGCCGGTCGCGCAGCTCGTCGTCATGCAGGCGTCGGCGATGCACGCGGGCACGCCCGTCGCGCCGGTCCGGCAGATCTCACCGCTCGGGCAGCCGCGGCCGTAGCAGTTGTCCTCGACGCACGTGCCGCGCACGCAGCCGTAGCCGCTCGGGCACGTCACGCCGGTGCACAGGTTCTCGCACTCGCCGTTCTCGGGATTGCAGACCGATTCCATGTCGCACGTCACGCCCGAGCAGCGTCCCGCCACGCAGTAGCCGCGGATGCCCATGCTCGGGTCGCCGAGCGACTCGTCGCACACGCGGCCCGGCGGACACGCGAATTCGCCAGGATCACAAGGCGATGCGCAGGTGCACTCCGTGGCGACGCACGCGCCTCCGGGACAGAGCGGATCGGCCGACGTCTCTTCGTCGACGTTGCCGTCGCAGTCGTCGTCGAGGCAGTTGCAGAGCTCGCTGCCGCCGCTCGCCGCGCCCTGACACACGAGCGCGCCCATCAAGCAGCGCGTCGTGCCCGCACGGCAGATCACGCCGCCGTCGAGGTCGGCGCCCGCGTCGGGAGGAGGCTCGAAGCCGCCGCCCGGCAGCGGCAGGCACTCATCACCACCGCCTGGGTTGCCGTCGTCGATCACGCCGTCGCAGTCGTCGTCGGCGTTGTTGCACGTCTCGTCCGCGGGGAGCGGCGCGTCGCAGTCGACGAACATGCCGGCCACGCAGCGCGCGGTGCCGACGCCGCACGCGGTCGAGCATGCGCGCGTGAGGCCTTCGTCGGTCATTCCGTCGCAGTCGTCGTCGAGGTTGTTGCAAGCCTCGACGCCCGCCGCGGGCGCGGTGCAGCCCGAGAACACACCACCACGGCACACCTCGGTGCCCGTGCCGCACATGTTGCTGCAGTCGCGCACCAAGCCTTCGTCGACGCGGCCGTCGCAGTCGTCGTCGTCGGCGTTGCACGTCTCGACGCCAGGCGTCGGCGCGGAGCACGCGCCGTACACGCCCGCCGCGCAGGTCTGCGTGCCGCTGCCGCAGTCGCTCGCGCACGCGCGCGAGAGGGACTCGTCGGTCATCCCGTCGCAGTCGTCGTCGACGTTGTTGCAGGTCTCGAGCGCGGGCGTGCGCGCGGTGCAGCCCGCGAACGTGCCAGCGAGACAGATCTCGGTGCCGGTGCCGCACGCGTTGGAGCACGCGCGGGAGAGGCCCTCGTCGGTCGAGGCGTCGCAGTCGTCGTCGATCGTGTTGCACGTCTCGCTCGAGGGAACGCGCGCGCTGCACGCTCCGAACGTGCCCGTCATGCATCGACGCGTGCCCGCGCCGCACGCGGTCGAGCACGCCATGGTGATGCCCTCGTCGATGTTGCCGTCGCAGTCGTCGTCGTCTCCGTCGCACGCCTCCAGCCGCGGATCACACTCGGGCACGAGGCCCGAGCCGCGGACGAGCATGTCCTCGTAGTCGTTGTCGCCGCCGCGGAAGAGATCCTCGAAGCCGAAGTAGAACGTGTCGGCGCGCGTCACGCTGCGGTGCACGAGGAAGTGAACGAAGTCGCCGTCGTCGTTGAGCGCCGCGCTCGTGAAGTAGATGCGGTTGAGCGTGTCGAGGCGACCGCCGCACGAGTCGTCGACGTTCGAGCCCGTCGGATCACAGCCCACGGCCATCGGGCAGCCGCTCGGGAACGTGCCGCTCTCGCTGGTGCCGCCGGAGAGCCGCTCGGGCGAGCGGAGCCAGAAGCCGATCTGGCGGCCCGCGCTGAAGCCCGCCTGCAGATCGAAGTCCACCGACACCGTTCGCGTCGTGGTGCAGGGGCAGTTGCACGTCGGGTACGTACGACAGCCGAAGATCGTGCGCAGGTTCGCGGGGTTCGTGACGTCCTCGCCGACCCAGAACCACCCGAACGTGTTCCGGTAGCCCGCACCTTCACCGATGTCGGTGAAGCTCACGCGGTAGTGACCGCTCAGCGCGTCGAACACTGGGCGATACGCCTCGGGCAGGATCGACGCGTCTGCGACCGCGTCCACCGCGAGCGCCGTGCCTTCGCTCAGATCGAGGCACTGCTGGAGGCGCGTGGTCACGGGCACGACGGTGCCGTCGGCCTGGTTGATGTACGCGCGTGAGGCGCTCGGCGTGCTGGCATCGAGCGTGACGGCGGCGAGAGCGAGGAGAAGAAAGGCAGCGAGACGACGCATGCCCCGATGGTATCGGAACGGGCCATCGTTTCGGGCCCGAGTTTGCCCGGCCGCCATCACGACGACGGAAACACGAGAGCCCCGGTGGGTGCCGGGGCTCGTCGTCAAGCAAGGGTCGGTCGGTCGGGAGTCGAGGAGACGCTGGAGCGAGGAATCGTCCTTGCCGCGCTCAGCGCGCGCGGCACTGTCCGTTCACACAGTCGCGGCCTGCGCCGCACTGCGACTGCGTCGTGCACTCGGGGGTGACGAGCTCGGACATCGAGAAGCAGAGGAAGTCGGCGCCCGCGGCGCGGCAGAGCGGGAGCTGCGAGTCGATGGCCATGCACTGGCTGTCGGTCATCGTCGCGCAAGGCGTGCGGCACACACCCTCGCGGCAGAGGCGGCCGTCGGCGCAGTCGGAGTCGAGCGTGCAGAAGGGCGTGCGCTCCCACGTCGGGTGGCAGAAGGAGTCGTCCGCGCAGTACGCCGCGGTCTCCGAGCAGGTGGAGCTGCCCATGCAGTCGACCAAGCAGCGGGCCTCGACGCAGTTCTCGCCCGACTCGCAGTCGGCCGTCGTGGTGCAGTCCTGCTGGGGGCGGCAGAACGAGCCGACGCACGTGTCGCCGGTGGCGCAGTCACCGTCGCCGCTGCACACGACGGTGCACTCGTTGTTCATGCACACCTGGCCGCCGGGGCACTCGCGGTCGAGCTGGCAGGTGGTGCCGGTGTCGACGCACTGGTTCTCGATGCAGAGCTGGCTCGCGCCGCAGTCGCCCGCGGTGCGGCAGTCGCTCGGGCCGTGGGGCACGCAGGTGGAGCGGAAGTCACACCAGAAGCCGCCCGTGCAGTCCGCGTCGCCGGTGCACGTCGTCGAGCCCGTGCAGAAGGCGTCGTCGCAGTACGCGCCCTCGGCGCAGTCACCGTTGGTGCGGCACGCGTCGCGGGGCACGCAGGCGCCACCCGCACAGATCTCGCCGGAGTCGCAGTCGGCTTCGGTCGCGCAGGTGACGTCCGGCACGCACGAGCCGCTCGAGCAGATCTCGCCGTCGGCGCAGTCGGAGGTGACGTCGCACTCGCGGCATCGGCCCGCGCGGCAGTCGTCATCGCCGCCCCAGTACACGGGACAGCCGGAGAGCAACGCGCCGGCGAGGCCCATCATCGCGAGGGTGAGACCGGCCTGGCTACCGAGGCTACGCATGATCGACTCCTTCATCGTGGCGAGCGAGGTCGCCAAGTGCCCGCGGACCAAAGCGACGATCGTGCCACGGGGGCATCGTGCGCGATCCGTAGTTGATTTGCAGCGTTTCTCACGCGGATCGCGGAGGGTCAGACCCCGGATGGCGTCGAGGTCCCGTCACGCTCGAGTGAACTCGGGTTCACGAGAGCCCCTCGAACGATGACAGGCCTTCACGGCTCGTCGTCGTGGTCGGTCTCGGACGGCGGCTCGGCACCCGCGGGCTGGGCGGGTTCGACGTCGACGCTCGGGGCCACGACCGTCGGCGTGCGAGGCGTGCGGTCAGCGGCGTCCTCGTCCAGACGAGGATCGGTGCCGGCGCGTGCGCGGCGCTGACGCGACAGCGGCGGCAGATCCGGGATCTGCACGAACATCCGGTACGGATCCACGAGGTGGCCGTTCTCTCGGTACTCGAAGTGGAGGTGCGCGCCGTGCGCGATGCCTGTCTGGCCGACCGCCGCGATCACCTCACCGCGGCGCACGATCTGGCCGGGGATCACGTAGGTCTCGGTGCAGTGCGCGTACATGCTCACCGCGCCGTCCGCGTGGACCAGCAGCACCGCGTTGCCGTAGCCGCTCATCCGGTTGTCGCTGAAGGCGACCAGGCCATCGGCCACGGCGACGATCACCGCTCCCTCGTGCGCCCCGATGTCCACGCCCTGGTGCATGTGCCGGCGACGCGTGCGGACGAGACCCCGCGTCGTGCGACGGAAGCCCTGCCGCGGACCGAAGCCGCGCCAGAGGCGTCCTTCGGGTACGGGCCACAAGAGGTCGGTCGGCGTCCGCGCGCCGCCCGCCCGCGCCGCGTCTCGCCAAGCGGCCGGCACTGCGGCGGTGGTCGCCTGACGCGCGACGCGCGGTCCGACGAGGCCGAGCGACTCGGCCCGGCGGAGCGCTTCGCCTTCGAGCACGGGCACACGACGCGGCCCCTCGCACATGCGCCGACCGTGGAAGACGTGGCAGTCGCGACCGCTCGACGGGCCCCACTCGATGCCCTCGGGTCGGGCCGGGACGGCCGCCGGCGCCTGCGCGGTGGCGGCGCTCGCCGTCTCGGCGGGGGTGGATCCGCTCGGGGTGGCGGGCGCGTGGTCCTGCGCGCGCACGCTAGCGATCGCCAGGAGCAGCGAAGCTCCCGAGAGCACGATCATCCACGGCCCGCGCGACATGCGCCCGCAGACTCACCTCGGATCTTCGAGTGTGCAAGCCCCGAACGTCACGAGATCGCCCTATTTCTGTTGGGGATCAGCCACGAGACCTGCGTGTTTCAGGCCTCCTGCCTGGCGTAGAGCCTCGAAAACAACGACGGAAACGGCGTTCGAGAGGTTCAGCGAGCGCACGCCGCCGCTGGTCGGGATGCTCCACATCGAGGTGGGAAAACGCTCGCAGAGCGAATTCGGGAGGCCCACGGATTCGCGTCCGAACACGAACGCGTCGCCCGCGCGGAGCTCGGCGTCGAAGATCGAGCGGGTCCCGTTCGCGCTCAGCAGGTGGATCCGAGCCTCCGGGTGCGCGGCCTCGAAGGCGTCGAACGAGGCGTGCACGTGGAGGTCGACGAGGTGCCAGTAGTCGATGCCCGCGCGGCGCACCGAGCGCTCGTCGATGCGGAAGCCCAACGGCTCGACGAGGTGAAGGGCGCTCTGCGTCGCCGCGCAGGTGCGGGCGACCGAGCCCGTGTTGGGAGGAATCTCGGGCTCGACGAGCACGACGCGGAAGGGCGGCGACACCGGCGGCACGCGGAGCTTGCTCACACTCGAGCGCTCGTATCCGACGAGATGGTCGTGCTTCCTTGATCCCTGCATCCGCGCGAGGCTAGCCTTGTTCTTTCTTCTCGCGCCCGCCTTCGTCGAGGTTTCCATGCGAACGTGGCCCGCCGCAAAGCTCATCGTCCTCTCGATCGCGATCTTCGCGACCGCCTCGAGCGCATGCGCCACCGGCGGCGACGGCAGCGGTCGTGACGCCGGCCGAGGCGCGACACCGGACGCGCGCGTCGTCGGCTTCGACGCTCCGTTCCCGCGCGACAGCGGTCCCGTTCCGGACACGAACGTGCGTGTCGACTCGGGCAGCATGATGCGCGACGCGGGCGGCCCAGCGTGCACGCCGGCGTGCGACACGGGCGAGACGTGCGTGTCCGGCGTGTGCCGCTGCGGCGCGGGCGCCGCGTGCAGCGCGACGCAGACGTGCTGCGGCGGTGGATGCGTCGACACGCGCACCAACGCAGCGAACTGCGGCATGTGCGGCATGGCGTGTCCGGCGGGTCGCTCGTGCACCGCCGGTAGCTGCGAGCTCGCGTGCACCGTGAGCTGTCCTGCGGGCACGACGTGCATGGGCTCTCAGTGCTTGTGCGGCTCGGGCGCGGGCGCTCGCGCATGCGGCAGCGGCGAGAGCTGCTGCAGCGGCTCGTGCACGCGCACCGACTCCGTCGCGAACTGCGGCGCGTGTGGTCGCGTGTGCTCGGGCTCGCAGCAGTGCTGCGGGGGCTCGTGCACCAACACGACGTCGGACGAGAACAACTGCGGCGGCTGCGGGAACTCGTGCGGCGACACGGCAGACGGCTGCACGGGTGGCTCGTGCACCTGCGGTGGCGCGGCCGAGTGCCTCATCATGTGCGCGCCGTTCATCGGCTGCTTCCCGGTCTGAGCCTCGCACGAATGAGCACACGCGAGATCGACGCGGGCTCGCTCCGTGCGCACTACCGCGCGTTCCTTCGCGAAGGTCGCGTGCTGCTCACGGGGCACTCACACCAGGCGTGGCCCGACGTCGCGCGCGAGGCGCAGCTCGAGGCGTTCGACGACGCCGCGACGCACGTCGATCACAAGTGGGGCAAGGCGTTCGAGGCCGCGGACGACGTGCGCAGCGCGGTCGCGTCACGCATCGCGTGCACCCCCGACGAGATCGCGCTCGGCGGCAACACGCACGAGCTCGTCACGCGCTTTCTCTCTGCGCTGCCGCTCCGCGCGCGGCCGCGGCTCGTCACGACGCGCGGCGAGTTCCACACGATCCACCGACAGCTCTCGCGCCTCGGCGAAGAGGGGCTCGAGATCGTGATGATCGCGCCCGAGCCGGTGAGCACGCTCGCCGCGCGGCTGGCCGACGCGCTCGACGAGCGCACCGCGGCGGTCCTCGTCTCGAGCGTGCTCTTCGAGACCTCGAGCGTCGTGCCGCACCTCGCGTCGCTCGCGGAGCGCGCGCGGTCCCTCGGCGTGTCGATGCTCGTCGACGCCTACCACGCGTTCTCGATCGTTCCGTTCACGGTGGGCGACGTCGGAGGCGACGTCTTCGTCACGGCAGGCGGCTACAAGTACGCGCAGTGGGGCGAAGGAAACTGTTTCCTCCGTGTGCCGCCGAGCTTCGAAGGCCGCCCCGCGTACACGGGATGGTTCTCCGACTTCGCGCACCTCTCGGCGCCGCGCGACGGCCGCGTCGTGAGCTACGGCGCGCGCCCGTGCGATCGGTTCGCGGGCAGCACCTATGATCCGACGAGCCACTACCGCGCGCGTGCGGTCGCGCGCTTCTTCGATCGTCACGGCCTCGACGTCGCGACGCTCCACGCGATCTCGCAGCGACAGACGGCGCGCTTGCTCGCGGGCCTCGAAGGTCTCGACGTCGCGACACCCAGTACGTCGACGGGCGAGCGGGGAGGCTTCGTGTCGCTGCGCGTGCGTGACGCAGGCGCCGTGGTGTCTGCGCTCGAGGCGCGCGGTGTGATGACGGACGCGCGCGGCGACCTCTTGCGGCTCGGTCCTGCGCCGTACGTGACCGATGACGAGCTCGACCTCGCGATCGGCCACGTGCAAGAGGTGGTAGCGTCGGGCGCATGAGCGCGCGGTTCGTCACGGTGGACAGCCCCTACCTCGTTCCCTTCGACGGCGGCTTCCGCATCGGCGAAGCGGAGACCAAGCCCGCGAAGAAGCGACGCGACGACGAGGCGAACATCGCCGCGCTCGAAGAGACGATCCTCCGGATGCGAAAGCTCCAGGGACGCCTGCTGGCGAGCGATCGGCGCGCGCTGCTCGTCGTCTTCCAAGCGATGGACGCCGCCGGCAAGGACGGCACGATCAAGGCCGTGATGTCGGGCATCAACCCGGCGGGCTGCGAGGTGCACAACTTCAAGCGGCCGAGCGAGACCGAGCTCGATCACGACTTCCTCTGGCGCATCCACCAGCGCGCGCCCGAGCGTGGCCGCATCAGCATCTTCAACCGCAGCCACTACGAAGAGGTGATCGTGCTGCGCGTCCACCCCGCGATCCTCGAGGGCCAGCGGATCCCCGCGCTCCCGAAGGAGAAGAAGGTGTGGCAGGAGCGCTTCGAGTCGATCCGAGACTTCGAGCGTCACCTCGCGCGCAACGGCACGACGATCGTGAAGTTCTTCCTGCACGTCTCGAAGGACGAGCAGAAGAAGCGCTTGCTCGAGCGCATCGGTGATCCCGAGGCCCACTGGAAGTTCGAGGCGGCCGACGTCAGCGAGCGCGCGCACTTCGACACGTACATGGACGTCTACCAAGACGCGCTGAACGAGACGTCGCGCCCGTGGGCGCCCTGGTATTCGATCCCCGCAGACGACAAGCGCTACATGCGCCGCGCGGTGGCGGACATCCTCGTCGGCACCCTCGACGCGATGGACCTCGAGTACCCCGAGGTCTCCGAGCAGCGACACGCAGCGATGCTCGAAGCGAAGGCGACGCTCGAGAGCGAGTGAGCGCATGGCGGGGCAGGGATGACGAAGGGTGAGCCGGGGTACCGCGACGCTGCGTCGGCTCGAGCCGAGGGCGAGACGCGCTCGTCCTCGGGTGTGGGATGCACACTGCTCGGCGCAGCGCTGATCATCGCGGTGGTCGGCGCCGTCGGGTTTCCCGTGGCGCGATCCGCGTGGAACGAGCATCGTCGGAGCGCGGCCGACGAGGCGCTTCGTGCGTTCCTCGATGACGACGAGACGGCGGCTGCGCTCGCCGCAGCCGATGCGCTCGTCTGTCCCGCCTTGCCAGCCGAAGTGGCGCACCACGACGACGAGCACATGCGCGTCGAGCAGCAGCGGTTCGGCGGATCGCCCGCGGCGGATGCGCGTGGTGTCATCGCCTCGACCGGGCGTCGGCGGCGGGTCGACGTCGCGTTCGCGGCGCTCGACGACACTCGCATCGCCCGCACCGAGAGCGAGGTCGCATGGATCGCGTTCGTCGATCGTCACCGACTGCGCGGCGCCTACTCGTACGGCCCGGTGAGCGTCGACGTCGAGCACGTCGAGGTGCGTCTGGTGTCGCGAGACGGCGCTCCGATCGCTGCGGTCACGTTGCAGGCGCTGCCCCCGACGCAGACCAGCACACAAGGTCGCTACTACACGCTCGACGCCGCCGAGGTGGCGGCTGCGATCACCTCGGCGCTCGCGCCGCGCTGAACGCGTAGCGGCCCGACGTGCCCACGTCCGATGCGCGGTCTCCCCTTCAATTGCAGACGATGACGCGCACGGGCTCGCCGTCGTTCTCGATGACGAGCCGACGGTAGGCGTGCGCGCCGAGGAGCTCGAACGACTCACCGGGCTCGAGGCACTGCGTGTCGCGACACGTGCAGTCGTCGTACGCCGAGACGCAGAGACGGGTGTTCGTCTCCACGTGCTCGCGCGTGACCGTCACGCTCCGCATCGGCGCGTCGGTGCCCGACGTGACCTCGATGAAGGTTCCGCCGCTCGTGCAGCTCACGCCCGTCGTCGTGCGCACGCGCTGATCTAGGCACGTGCGATCGCCCGACGGCGGGCTGACCGCCGCGCGAGGCCACGTCGGACACGTCGCGCGCGCATCAGCGGGGGCATCGACGCGAGTCGCCGCGTCGCTCGGACGAAGCGCGTCGCTCGTGACGAGCGTGTCGGTGACCACGCTCGCGTCCAATCGCTCGTCGTCTTCGCGCTCGTGCGTCGTCGAGCAGCACGCGAGGAGCACGAGCCCGATCGCGCTGACGCGCGCGCCCCTCATGGCGTCCCGAGATCGAAGGGTGCGCTGTACGTCGTGCGCGGGTGCTGGCAGCCGCAGCTCTCGACGACGAAGCGGTAGCGCCCTTGCGGGGCGGGAGCGCAGCGGAGGCAGTCGCATTGGGTGTCGCCGAGCATTCCGTCCCACGGGGCGACGGTGATCGAGGATCGGCGCGCGAGCACGACGCAGTCGGTGGGCGCGCTGTCCGTGCATCGTTCACGCACGTAGAAACCAGAGGTGCCGACGCGCTGCCAGCGCCCGCCGATCTCCTGCTCCACGTGGACTTCGCGCTGTAGGCGCGCCGTGAAGTCGCCGGGGTCGACGTTCGTCACGCGCAGCGACATCCCGCGACCCTGCGCCAGCGGCACGAGATCGATGCGCACTTGGGGGCAGCGCTGCTCGGGGATCGCCAGTCGCGGCTGTGCGAGCGCGATCATCGCGATCGACGCGGCGAGGATCGGCAGCGCGACGAGCGAGGACCACGACGCACGACGCGACCACTTCATCGCGACGGCCCGAGCTCGAACGTCGCGCTGTAGGTGGTGCGCGGGTGCTGGCAGTGGCAGCTCGACACGCTGAACCGATAGCGCCCCGCCGGCGCGTCCGCGCAGCGCGTGCACACGCACTGACCGTCGCCCTGCATGCCCGTCCACGGAACGATCGTGATCGCGCTGTCGCGCCCGATCGTCACGCAGTCGGGCGTCGTTCCGGCACAGCGCTCGCGCAGCTCGAGGCCCGCGACGCTCACGCGCTGCCAGCGGCCGTTCACCTCGCGCTCGACGGTGATGTCGCGCTGGAGGTGCACGTCGAAGTCGCCTGCATCGACGTTCACGACACGAAGTCCCATGCCCCGAGATCCGTCCGTTCGAGGCACGAGCTCCATGCGCCAGTCGGGGCAAGCCTGCTCGGGGATGTCGAGCTCCTGCGCGAGCGCCGCACCCGCAGCGATACCCAGCGTGAAGAGGAAGAACACGCCGAACGACACGCGCTTCATCCCGCGAGTGTGCGCGGAACCCGGTCGCGCTTCCATCACGCCGGCTTCGTGGGTGATCGCGCGACGAGCAGCGTGCCTGCGAAGACGAGCGCCGCGCCGATCCACGTCGTGAGCGTGGGGATCTCGTGGAACAGCAGCACCGCGAAGCCCATCGCGAACGCGACCTGCGCGAAGCTCACCGCGGTCGCGCGCGCGGCCGTCTCTTGCTGGAGGGCCTCGGTCATCTTCACCTGACCGATCTGCGTCGCGACGCCCACGCCGAGCAGCACGAGCCACTCGGAGCCCGAGGGCCACACCCAGATCGGCCACGCGATCGGCAAGGTCAGTGGGATCACGAGCAGCGGCAGCTGGAAGACGACGACGCGCGCGTCTTCTTCCTTGAGCTTGCGGACCACGAGGTAGACGAGCGCGCTGACGAGCGCCCCGAGCAGGCCCACGAGCACACCGGTGCTCGACAGCGCGACGTCACCTTCTTCGGTGCCCCCGAAGATCGTCGAGGGTCGCGCGATCAGGAGCACACCGGCGAAGCCTGCGAGCGTGCCGAGCACGTCGCGCGGACCAGGCTTTTCACCGAGCGCGAACGGCGCGAGCGCAGCGACGAGCACGGGGTTCAGGAACTGGATGACCGTCGCCTCGGCGAGCGGCAGCTCCGTGAGCGCGAAGTAGTAGCAGTGCAGGCCGATGCACCCGAGGAAGCCGCGCACGAGCAACCACCGCGTGTCCTTGCCCCACGGCGCGATCTTCGCGCGCCAGATCATCACGCCGCTGATCACGAGCGTGATCGCGCCGCGGAAGATCGCGATCTCCGCGCTCGGGATCCGCGACCCCGCCATCTTCACCATCGCCGACATCACGCTGAACGCGAGCGCGCTCCACAACATCGCGCGCAGCCCCGGCGAGAGCAGCGGCGCACCTTCGGAGTTGGTCGTGGGCGACGACATCGACGACGCGCCTCTGTCCCACGAAGCGCGACACGCGCCAGGATCCGTTCACGTCACCGACAGAGAACCAGTGTGCCGTGCGTGCCGCTGGCGCCGGCGCCGCCACCGCCGATGGGCGTCCAGCCCGGTGGAATGAGGACCACGTGGTCCTCCCGAAAGGCCTCGATCTGCCCCCGGTCGTTGGTGTCGACGTTCTCTTGTCTGGCGACGAAGCACTCCCGATAGGCGGGCCGCGCCTCCTGCGCGTCGGCGTGGTTCGCGCCGAACAACCAACCACCCACGGCCACGCCGCCGAGCGCGACCACACCGATCACCGCTGCGAGCTTCCACTGTTCCATCGCGATCCTCCTGTGAGTCGCGAGGGTAGGAACTCGGTGCGCGCGGTGTCGACCGCACCGCTCGATGAGTACCGAGCACCTATCCAGCCGCCATCGCGCGGATCGCGTCGCGGCTCTCACGCAGAAAGCGGCCGAGCCCATTGCCTGCGCCGCGGCGTTCCATCACGTCGAGGGGCGACTCGAGGCAGCGTGCGCGGCGGTCGTCGTCGTCTCGAGTCAGCTTCGCGAGAAGCTTCTTGGCGTCCCGGGCCGTCCCGCCAGTCAGTCGTTCACTCTGATCTCTCGGGTCGAAGCCGAGCTCGCTCGATGCATTCGCGAGCGTTCGCCGGTCTTCGGAGTCCGCGGGGTCGAAGCCGGCGACGAACCATGCCTCCACCTCCTGCGACGCGATCGCTCGCACCACGAGAAATGGCCACTTCAGCGATCGGGCTTGCTCGAGTCCTTCGGCCCGAGCTGCGTGCCCATCGTCATCTCGCGCGGCGACCACACGACATCCGGGACATCCGCGCGGTCCAACGCGAGATGGAACACTGCACGCCAGAGATGGGCTTCGGGCGCTGCTGGCTGGCCGTCGAAGTGGCCACGGATCGGAAGTCGGCGGGCACGCGCTTCCTCGAATCACGTCGGGTTCCCGAACAACCACTCCTCGCCGACGAAGCTCCAGAACTCTCCGGCCTTCAGCTGATCGCGCCACTTCTGCCAGTCCGGATGGTCCGTCAGCTCCTTGCAGCGAGCATGACCCTGGGGTCCGAGACTCAGCACGCGCACGTCGTCGGCGGGGACGGCGTCCACGATGAACGGCGAATGCGTCGTTGCGATGATCTGGAGATCGGCGTTCTCGGGCTGACCGAGAGCGCGCTGGAGCACCGTGACGAGATCACGCTGCGCACGGGGGTGAAGCGCACGATCGAGATCATCGAGCAGCAGGATGCGAGGGCGTTGAGTGGATCGCAGTGCGGTGACGAGGCCGAGAGCGATCAACGTGCCCTCACTCAGATGGTCGGCGGGTACCCAACCAGCGTCTGCGATCTCCACCTCGATGCGATTCGCGACGATGTCCCTGGACTTCGTTCGCGAGACTGTCTTGCCGTCGACCACCACGTCGTCTTCGAACTCCTCCGTCGCCTTCACGCGCGTCACGCGGTACCGGTGAGCCGCGGGCACGACCGCACGCAGGTCGCGCTCGATCGCTTCGCGTCGCTCCGGGTCGCCGGACGCGATCCACGCGAGGAGGTCAGCGAGCCCGAAGCCGTCAGGGCGAAGGCGGGGCGTGGCTTCCGTCGCTGGAACCGCCGCCGCCAGTCGCTCCGCAGACAGGTGCAGTCGCACCGCTGCGGACAATCCTGCGAGATCCGGTTGGTGGCTCTCCTTGGTGAGAGCTTGGGCTGTGCCAACCGTAGTGGTCCCGCTGCGCCTCGTGATCTGCACGAGCCAGTCGGTGTCCGGAAGCGGTGCGAGCTCCCACGCGTCGAACTGCTCGAGCCGCAGCGTGACGTCTGGATCCTTCAGTACCGCCTCGTGGACCACCGACCCCTCCACCGCTCTCCGCGTGCGAATCGCCGTGTGATGGTCAGAGCCGGCGAATACGCCCTCGACCGGAGAATCGCTGCCCCCGCGCGCGCGGTGGATGACCCGAGAGAGATCGTGGATCGCGCGGAGGACGGTGGACTTGCCCGTGCCATTCGCACCCACGAGGATCGTCAGCCGCGACAACGGGATCGACGCTTCGGCGAGCGCCTTGAGATTTCGGAGACGGACCTCTGTCAACACGCGGCCATCCTACCGCACGCGGACCCGGAACGGCCCGCGACGAACGTCGCGAGGCAGTCCCGTCGGCCACTCCGATCACATTGTGCGCGTGACCGCGTGACGGAAACGAAACGGCCCGCGCAGTGGTCACCGCGCGGGCCGTTCCAGGCAAGGTCTGGGTGGCGCTCAGCGCGCCTGGTGAACGCTCAGCGTTCCGACGTACAGGAAGCCGACCATGAAGAGCAGCACGAAGGGCACGCTGGCCCACGCGCCGATGAAGATGCCGATGCCGATCGTCGTGACGAAGTAGAGGCCGAGGCCGACCTCGAGCCAGGAGAAGATCTCCTTGCTCGCGCGGTACTTCTTCTTCGTCCAGCTCTCGGTCTTCTGCGTGACGCCGTGCTTGGGCGTGCGCACGAACTCGCTGTCCGTTCCGAAGAGACCCTCGACGACGGCGCGCGCGTTGTTGAGCGAGAGGCCGATGCCGAGCGCCATCATGAGCGGCAGGCGCGTGATCGCCTCCCAGAGGTTGCCGTAGAGGGCGCGGTGCGTCGTCAGATAGAAGAGGACGATCGAGCCGCTCGTCAGCGCGAACAGCGGGACGTCGAGGAGCAGGAGCTCCGGACGGTTCATCTCCTGACGCAGCACCATGTTCGGCAGCTGGAGCAGCGCGAGCGCGAGGAGGAAGAGGTACGCGAAGTTGTCCGTGAGGTGGAACACGACCTCGAGCTTCACCTTCCACGGGATGTCCGCGCGGAGGATCGTCGGGATCAGCTTCTTCGCCGTCTGCGCCGAGCCCTTGGCCCAGCGGAACTGCTGCGTCTTGAAGCTGTTCATCTCACACGGGAGCTCGGCCGGCGCGAGCGCGTCCGGCACGTACACGAAGCGCCAGCCCTTGAGCTGCGCGCGGAACGAGAGGTCCATGTCCTCCGTCAGCGTGTCGTGCTGCCAGCCGCCGGCGTCGACGATCGTGCTCTTGCGCCAGATGCCCGCGGTGCCGTTGAAGTTGAAGAAGCGGCCCGAGCGGTTGCGCGCGATGTGCTCCACCACGAAGTGACCGTCGAGCATCATCGACTGCACGCGCGTGAGCATCGAGTAGTCGCGGTTCAGGTGGCCCCAGCGCGCCTGCACCATGCCGACCTTCGGGTCGGTGAAGTGGTGCACGAGGTCGAGGATGATCGTGCGCGTCGGGACGAAGTCCGCATCGAACACGAGGAGGTAGTCGCCCTTCGCCACGCGGTGGCCCGCCTCGAGCGCGCCGGCCTTGAAGCCCGTGCGATCCTTGCGGTGGATGTAGACGGCGTCGTAGCCGCGCTCGATGAGCTCCTCGACCTTGGCCTTCGCGATGCTCTGCGTCTCGTCGATGGAGTCGTCGAGGACCTGGATCTCCAGCTTGTCCTTCGGATAGTCGAGCGCCGCGACGCTCTCGATGAGGCGCTCCGCGACGTACATCTCGTTGAACATCGGGAGCTGCACCGTCACGCGCGGCAGCTCGGCGAACTTCGCCGGCGCCTGGGGCGCGTGGTTCTTGTGCTTCCAGTACAGGTACAGGAGCTGCGCGCGGTGGAACCCGTAGACGGCGAGGACCGTCAGGATGGTCATGTAGAGCGCGATGACGACGAGCTGCAGGATCTCGGTGGGGGACATCGGTTCCTTCGCGTCGCTCGGGGTCTTGGTCGATCGTCGAGCCGGCCACGCAGCCAATCAGCTGCGGCCATCTCTCACGATTCCTGAACGCGTGACCAAGAAGGTGTCGAGCGCGCCACGTATGACACGGCGATTGTCACGCGAATGTATTTCCTCGTGATTCATCGTCGGATCTGGTCGTGAGTGATCACGGCGGTCGCGGATGCGCGTACAGAGCGGCGTGACTGTCTTCGAGGTCCTCGATTCGTCGCGCACACCGGACGGAAAACACCTCGTGCTCACGCGCGAGAAGGGCGAGCTGACGATCCACGTCGAGGAGCGCGTGCTCATGTCGAGCCGTCTCCACGGCTCCGAAGACGCGCTCGCCGAGGTGGGCTGCGCGCACCTCGAATTCGACCCCGGCAAGCGCGCGAAGAAGCGCGCGCCGGCGCGCGTGATCGTCGGAGGTCTCGGCTGTGGCTACACGCTGCGCCGCACGCTCGATCTCGTCGGTCCCGACGACGTCGTCGAGATCTGCGAGGTCATCCCCGCCATCGTGAAGTGGCACCGCGAGGGACCGCTCGGCGCGCTCGCGGGAAGGCCACTGGACGACGCGCGGGCGAAGCTCGTGCTCGGTGATCTCGGCGCGCACCTGCGCACCGGCGACGAGGAGCGCTACGACGCGATGCTGCTCGACGTCGACAACGGCCCCGAGGCGCTCGCGTCGAAGTCGAACCGCTGGCTCTACGGCGATGCGGGGCTGTCGCGCATCGCGACGCTGCTCGCGCCCGGCGGCGTGGTGGTGTTCTGGTCGGCCTTCGAAGATCGCGCGTTCGAGGCGCGCTTGAAGAAGACGAAGCTCGAGACCCGCGTCGTGCGCGTCGGCGCCGCCGATCGACACGACAAAGACAAGCACGTGCTCTTCGTCGGCACGCGCGGCTGATCACCGGCGCGCTCCCGCGGTACGGTCGACCATGCTCGCGCGCACGCTCCCGGGCTCGTTCGTCCTGGCGATGATCGCGGTCGCGGCGTGCGGCGATCCAGCGCCTCCATCTCCTGCGGGCACGAGCACCGCGGCCGCGCAGAGCGAGCCCTCGCTCGCGCCAGCTGCGGCCGCGTGTCGACCTCATCCCGAGGGACCGTGCGAGACGATGTGGACCTCGGCGCGCACGGGCGTCACGCAGATCGAGCGGTTCACCTACGAGGACGGACGGCTCGTGCTGCGCGAGACGCGGCGGGCGGACTCACCAGCGAGGACGTCGCGTCGCACGTTCCACTACGACGAGCGAGGCTTCCTCGTGCGCGAGGTGGGCGAGACGCCGCGCGGCTCGGGGTGGACGCGCTACGTGCGTGACGCGCAGGGAAACGCGACCGAGACGCAGACGAGCCTCGATGGCATCCACGAGAACCCACCGGAAGAGCATCGGTTCACGCTCGACTCCGGGGGGCGTGTGGCGATCGACGAGCGCTGGGCGCTGCCTCACTTCCTCGACGGTCGAGTCGTCACGCGCCGCACGCGCGCGGGATCGATCACGTACACGCACGACGCCGAAGGAAGCGTGGCCACCACGAGCGAGGAGAGCGGTGGCACGCCGTTCCGCGTGTGCACGCACGAGCGCGACGCGCACGGCACGCTGTCGCGCCTGGAGTGTCGCTACGAGCGCACCAGCACGACGACGGTGTTCACCTATCCGGCGGAGTACGACGCGTGCGGCAACCTGATCGCGCGCCGCGAGCTGCGCGACTCGGGCGAAGAGAGCGAGCGCTGGGAGCATCGCTACGAGTGCGAGGGCGACGCGCCCTTCGAGGACTGGGTGCCCGAGCCGGGCGTCCAGCCACCGCTCCGCTGACGAACCGCGTGCGCAGGCGCTCAGCTCGCGTTGGTGCAGCGGGCGGCGGTTCGTTCGGTGAGCTCGGCCTGCAGCGCTGCGAGCGTGCCCTCGTCCATTCGCATGCGACGCGCCGAGCGGGTGCTCGCCGCGCGACCTCGCGGCTCGTGCCATGCGGTCAGATCGGCGCGCACGTCCCACAGCTCCTCGCCCTCGGCGAGCGCGACGCAGTTGCGTCGATCGATCTCGTCGAAGATCGCGGGCATCGCCTCGACCACCCAGCGGTGCGTGTCGTGGAAGACGATCACGCCGCCTTGGCCGCGCGCCATGCGCTCTTGGCGATCGAGCGCGGAGACGAAGCCGCTCGTCACCTCCTCGCTCGAGTGCGTGTGCCCTTCGCTCGTCGTGATGTTCCAGAGCACCTGCGTGTAGCCGCGCGTCGCGAGCTCGGTGTCGAGCTGCGCGTCGTGACGTCCGTACGGCGGACGGAACAGGTTCGGGCGCGCCTCGAAGACGTCTTCGTAGATGCGCTCCGATCGATCGAGATCGCGCCTCAGGGCGGGCGCGTCGAAGGTCGTGAGGTCGTCGTGTCGGTACGAGTGGAGACCGATCGTGTGGCCACGCGCCATGATCTCGCGCGCGATGCGGCGGCCGCGCTCGTGCTCGAGCTGACGCGCGACGAGGAAGAACGTGGCGCGCACGCCGTGCGCGTCGAGGACGTCGAGGAGCTCGGGCGTGTGCTCGCTCGGGCCGTCGTCGAAGGTGAAGTGGAGCGCACGGTGCGCGGAGAGCCCGCTGATGGTTCGGCCGTCGCGCAGGTGCGTCGCGAACGCGTCGTGCACCTCGGGCTCGGGCTCGGGCGCGATCTCGGTCTCCGTCGGGGTCGCATCCTCTGAAGGCCGAGTCATGGTGATCGACGCATTGTCCGTCGGCGTGGTCGGCACCTTCGCGGAGCGCGGGGCGGCGTGCGCGGGGATGGCGATGGCGGCGAGCGTCAGGACGAGGGCCGGGAGCGAAGCGATGCGTGCGCGGGACATGCTGCGTCACATCGCAGCGCGCATGCCGCTCGCGAATTGGCCCGCGATCGAGGGTGAATCAGCGTCTGTCGTGGCGGGCCAGCCACGGCCGTGTCCTGCCGTCGACACGGATCGGACGCCGAGCGCGTCGGGCGATCAGAGGTCGCCGAGCACGTCGTGCACACGCGCGGCGGCGCCTTCGAGCGCGAGCCTCTGGGTCTCTGCGCAGCGCGGCACGCTCGGCGCCTCCACGCGGTAGGCGAGGATCGACGATGTCCCGTCGCGGGTCACGTGCGCAGACGAGATCGCCGTCATGCGCGCGGTCTCGGCGTCTCGCTCGCAGCCGACGTTCGTGGCGCCGTCGAAGAGATCCTCGAGCCGCTGCGGCGCCGTGCCGCGCCACGACGCGTGGTAGCCGCTGAGCTCGGTCTCGAGCGCCGCGGCCTCGGGGCAAGCGCTCGCGTCGCTGCAGCGGGGCGCCACGAGCACGACTCCGTCACGCATGCCGTGCTCCCACGCGACGGCGCGCGCCTGCCCGCGCACTGCCTCGGCGAGCACGTCGGCGGCCTCGTTCACCGTGAGCGGCAGCCAGCGTCGTGGTCCGATCATCCACGCGCCACCGGGCGCGAGAAAGTCGACCTCGACGTCAGGCTGCGCGGTGAAGCGCGCGGTGAGCTGCCTCAGCAGCGCGACGAGGCGCGAGCGCGCGTCCCAAGCGAGGATCCTCGCGAGCTGCAGGTAGGCGCCGGCGAAGAGGTGCCCGTCGACGATCGCGACCGCGAAGTCGAGCGAGTCGTTGCGCTCCGCGCACTGGCCCGGATCGAACGGAAGACAGAGGAGCGAGGTGGTGCCGAGCGTCTCGGCGTGGGTGCCTTCGAGCGATGCCGCGACGGGCTCGAGGCTCGTCAGCGTCGTCGCGATCGCGAGCACGTGACCCGCGCGCGTCTCGCGATCGAGCTCGATCACGTGGATGCGCGCGGTCTCCGGCGTCTGCGACGCGATCAGGCGTCCGCAGCGCAGCGACGCGCGCGTCTCGTCGGGGCGTCGGTCGATCGTCGCCGAGAGGCCGAGCGTGAGCACCTGACCCACCGGATCGTCTCCGTGGCAGAAGCGGAGCGAGAACGAGCTCGCGCGCGCGAGGTCCGGCTCGGGCGTGAGCGCGTAGCTCGCGATCGAGAGATCACGATCGGCAGCGTCGAACGCGAGCACCGGACTCCAGCGCGCGCTCGGCGTGCTCGTGTCGCCGATCTCGATGGCCGGTGGGGGAGCTTCCGGCGTCGTCGTCGCGACGACCTCCGCGGGCGGGGCCACGGGCGTCTCGCGTGTCGTCGCTGCGGGCTCGTCGCCGGCGCATCGACAACCGCTGTTCGACACGCCGATGGCGGCAGCGAGCGCGGCGGCAGTGAAGAGGCGTTGAGGAGGCACGCCGCGACGGTAGCGCAGTCCTACTCGAAGCTGAGCGTCGGGCGGCCGGCCTCGACGGTACGCTCACGGCGGGTCGAGCGGCCCGCGACGCCACTACGCTCCGTCTCACGCGGACGCTCGCTCGCGCTGGGCGCTCACGCTCACTCGCCGACGCGGACCTGGTTCGAGCGCGCGCTCACGCGACCGAAGAGGTCATAGAGCGCGATGCGAACCAGGGCGCCTCCGGCCGGCGCGCTCTGGCCCGGGACGTAGAAGCCACAGCGACCCGCATCGGCATAGAGCAGCTGCGTCGTGCTCGTTCCATGGAGAGCGCGCGCGGTCACGGCCCACTCGCTCGTCGCGCTCGCCGCTTGGTAGACGACGACGCCCTGCCACGCGGGCATGCCGACCGCGGCACCGACCTCGGCGGTCGTGGAGCGGTACGTGCCGCCGCTGCCGGGCCCATCGTTGGTCACGGTGACCGTCGTGACCGAGGTGAGCCTCGGCGGCGCTGCGAGGGGCGCCGCGGATGACGCGCCGAACGTGAGCTCCACGCCCGCGGCCGCGCCCCGTGTCGACACGACGCGCCATCGACCCGGCGCAGGCGTGCGCGCCGGCACGAGCCGTGCGACGGAGGGAGCGATCTCGACGACGTGCAGCGCGATCGCAGTCTGTCCCTCGCGCTCGAGGTGCGCGCCCACCTCGAACATCGCGGCGGTGCCCGCGCCCGTCATCTCGCCTGCGGGCCCGAGCGAGCGCTCGGACCAAGGCATGAGCGTCACGAGGAAGCCCTCGCCGCGCGGGATCACGTCGTCGACCGTGGGCATCACGGCGACCATCGGATCGTTCGGCCTGGCGCACGCGCCAGCCTCGGCGCGCGGCGTGGAGCCGACGGTCGCGATCGCGACGAAGAGGGCGGCGAGCGCGACCAGAGCGAGCGTTCTACGGGCCATCGCGCGATGGTACACGCGCTCGCGCGCAGCCTTGGGTCTCAGCCGACGCGGCGACGACGACGCGCGACGAGGCCGAGCGCGATCAGTGCGAGCACCGTGGCGGCGCGCGCTTCGCCCGCGCGAGAGCTTCGAGTCGCGCATGCGCAGCCGCTCGACGAGGCGGAGAGCCCTGCATCGCGGTTCGCGCCCGAGTCCATGCGCGCGCCCGAGTCGGTGCCTGTCGTCGTCGCGGCGTCGATCTCCGAAGAGCTCGCGGCGTCGACCTCGCTCGACACGGCGGCGTCCGCGGCGGGCGGGCCCGAGTCGACGACGACGTCGCTGATCGAGAGATCTGCACAGTGATAGTAGAAGCAAGGGGCTGCGTGCTCGGCCATCCACTGCACGATCTGGAGCGTGCAGCGATCACACGTCACGCCTTCTGGCAGCGTGACCTCCATCTCTTGGATGCCTGTCAGCGGCGAGGTGTGCGGCAGGAGGCCGTCGGCGAGCACGGGGAACACCGGGGGATCCATGATCGGGATGCTCCCGCAGTCGGAGCGACTGTCGGGCGTCACGGTCGGCATCGGCGGGAGGTCGCTGCGATCGTCGGTCACGAGCGCCACGCGGAAGTGACCCGGGTGGAAGATCGTCTCGTCGATCCGAATCGTGATCGTCTGGCCCGTCTGGTAGGCGGTGATCGCGCCCGTCGGACGCGTTGGGGCTTCATCGCCGCACGGCCCGGTCTTCTGCGGATCGCCGAGCCCGCTCTGCTCGACCCAGTTCTCGGGTTCCTCGAGAATGAAATGCGCAGCGGCGACCGATGGGGTGCTCGACGCCAAGAGACCGACGATCCAGGCGAGTCGATGAAGGGGGCGTGTCTTCGTCATTCGTGTCCTCCGAGGCGCGCGCAGTGTTGCACGTCGCGACACGCTGCGGCCAAGCGCGCGGCCGAGCAGTCACCGCCCGAGGGTGGCCGCGATCGACAGCGCCTCCGCGAGATCCGCGTCCGTCGCGCCCCGCACGTGCCACGTGAGGCCTCGCTCGTCGGTGCTGGTGGGCGTCTCGATCCAGCAGAGGCGCGATCCATCGCGCGTCCACTGCATCGGTCGACCGAACATCGTGCCGCTCGGGCCGGGAGGTCCGGACCCACAGACTCCGACGCTCCGCGCCGAGATGCGCGCGCGCGCCGGCGTCCCGAGCACGCGCAGCGGCAGGATCACCTCATCGTACAACGTGGTGTACGGAGGCTCCTCGTTGCAGCAGCTTCCGCGGCGCGCGACCCAGCCGTCGGGTGGCGCGGCGATCTCGTCGAAGAGGTCGCCGTACGTGCCGCGGTCTCCGATGCGCGTGACGAAGCGCGTGTCTCCGCGCGCGATCGACTGGATCACCGACTCGCCCACTGCGCGTCGCGCGTCGTCCCTCGAGGCCGTCTCGAGCCCGTCCGCGAGAAACCAGCGGTGCAGCGTCGCCAGGATCAGGTGCCCGTCGAGATCGATCACGAACCACGCGAACACGTACGAGTCGCCCTCGCGCGTCTCGAGGCCGGGGATCAGCTCCACGACGCGGATCGTGGGATCGAGCACGGTGACGGCGCGCGCCTCGATCGGCGTCGCGGTCCGCTGCCGTCGCTCGATCTCCGCGAGCGCGCCCGCCATGAGGTCGGGCGTGGCCGTGCACGGCAGATCGCGCACCTGGAGGAAGAACTGACTGTCGAGTCGGACATCGTCCCAGCCCAGGATTCCGTCGATGCCGGGCTCGTCGTCGAGGCGATGGCGCGGCCCTGCCGTGCTCGGGAGGATCAGCGTGAGCTGGCGTCCGATCACGGGCACCCGCAGTCCGTCGACCAACGCGGGCGGCAACGGCGCGGTGCGCGTCGACGTCGTGCGGGTCACCGGAGGCGCGCTCGACGGCGGGGCAGCGGGGAGTGGCCCGAAGAAGCAGCAACCCTCGACGAAGATCGCGATGCCGATCAGCACCGCGTGTGCCCTCACGGCCACATCTCGGTGGGCAAGCCATCCGTCGCGAGCAGCGCGGCCATGTCCATCGAGATCGCGACGCTCACGTGGATGAGGAAGCCGCTCCAGATGGATCGCGTCTTCATCGAGAGCGTGCCGAGCACCAAGCCCGCGAGGATCGCGGCCATCGTCTCGAGGAACGGCTTGCCGAAGTGGATCATGCAGTAGGGCACCACCATCGCGTAGATCGCGTAGCTGCCCATCGAGGGCTTCATCGAGCGCAGCCAGAAGCCGCGGAAGAAGAACTCGAGCGAGAAGAACTGCGCGGCGTAGAGGAGCTCCCACATCCAGAAGTCCGCCCAGCTGCGCGAGGCGTAGCCGTAGAACGGGTAGTAGGTCTGGAAGTGAGCGTCGTTGCGCGCGACGAGGATCACGCAGACGAGCACGACGACGTAGCTGATCACGTAGATCCACGCGTGCTCGAAGAAGCCGTTCGTCTCGAGGCCGTGATCGCGCAGGCGCTCCTTGAACACGAGCACGACGACGAGCGCGGGGACGATGAAGTAGCCGAGCACGCGGAAGAACGACCACCACGCGAAGCCCATCAGCTCGAAGTACTGCGACTCGCGGAGCGTGGGATCCCAGTCGTCGACGAAGCCGTTGAAGTGAACGGTGTGGCCGATGTACTCCATCACCGCGAGGCACACGGCCCCCACGGACAGCGCGATGAGCGGGCGGTAGTCGTAGCGGCCCTTCTCGGCGTCGGCCTCGCGCTCGCGCCGCGACTCGGCGTCGAGCTCGTTCCACGTCGCGAGGAAGAAGCTCGACGGATGCAGGTACGCGAGGCGGGGGTGTGCCGCGGGGATGAACGTCGCCGCGAGCACGAGGAACGCGAGGAGCCCCACGCCGAGGCCGATCTCGAACGCCGCGGTGACCTCACGCGCGGCGCCGAAGAGCGTCACCGCGATCGAGACGCCGAGCACCGCCATCGCCGCGTTGCGGAAGTGACGCGCCGCGCGCGCCGCGTCGCTCTCCGTCGACGGCGACGGCGGCGTCGCGCTCGGCTCCGCAGGCGATGTCTTCTCTCGCGCCACCGTCACGCGCCCGCGGGCTTGCTCGCCATGGCCGCGCCCGCTTCGAGTCGCGCGAGCGAGCGATCCTTGCCGAGCACCTCGAGCACCTCGTAGAGGCCGGGGCTCTGCGACTTGCCGGTGAGCGAGACGCGCGCAGCCTGCGCGACGTCCTTGATCTGGAGGCCCTTCTCCGTGAGCCACGCGGTCGTCGCCGCCTCGAGGCTCGCGCGATCGAACGCGCTCTGCGCGGCGAGGTGCGCGCGGAAGTCGTTCAGCACCTGCGCGGCCGCGGGCACGAGGAACTTGGCCACGGCCTTGTCGTCGAACGCGAGCGTGTCGCGGAAGTAGAAGTCGACCATCTGCGCCGTCTCGACCAGCGTGGTCGCGCGCGTCTTCACGGTGCCGATCGCGCTCGCGTAGCGCGCGTCGTCATCGAGCTTCGCGTCCGCGGCGAGCAACGGTCGCGCGAGGGCACCGAGGGCTTCGTCCGACAGACCGCGAAGGTGCGAGCTCTGCACGAACTGGAACTTCTTGAGGTCGTACTGCGCGGGGGTGTGTCCGCAGTGGGACCAGTCGAAGTGCTCGATCATCTCGGCGCGCGAGAAGATCTCCTGATCGCCGTGCGACCAGCCGAGCCGCGCGAGGTAGTTGAGGACGGCGTCCGGAAGGAAGCCCATCTGCTGGTACTCCGCGACGCTCACGGCGGCGTTGCGCTTGCTGAGCTTCTTGCCGTCCGGCCCGTTGATCATCGGCAGGTGCGCGATCTTCGGCGCGCTCTTGCCGAGCGCCTCGTAGATGAGGATCTGGATCGGCGTGTTGACCACGTGATCGTCGCCGCGCGCGACGAGCGTCACGCCCATCGTGAGGTCGTCGATCGCCGCGCCGAAGTTGTAGAGCGGCATGCCGTTCTGGCGGATGAGCACCTGGTCCTGCTGCTGGTCGTTGGGCACGTCGATGCGGCCCTTCACGAGATCGACCCAGCCGGTCGTGCCGCTCTTCGGCGTCTTGAGGCGCACGACGTACGGCTTGTCGTCGAGCCAGTCCTTCGGGCCCTTGTCGCGCCACCAGCCCGGATACTTCGAGTACGGGTTGCCCGCCGCGGTCTGGCGGTCCTTCTCGGCCTGGAGCTCTTCCTTCGTCGCGTAGCAGCGGTAGGCCGTGCCGCGCTCGATCATCTTGTCGGCGAAGTCCTTGTAGATCTCGAGGCGCTTCGTCTGGAAGTACGGCCCGTTCGGACCGCCCACGCCGGGGCCTTCGTCCCAGTCGAGGCCGAGCCACTTCATCGCATCGAAGATCACCTGCGTGCTCTCCGCAGTGCTGCGCTCCACGTCCGTGTCCTCGATGCGGAGGATGAACGTGCCCTTCGTCTTCTTGGCCCAGAGCCAGTTGTAGAGCGCAGTGCGCACGCCTCCGATGTGGAGGTAGCCAGTGGGGGAGGGCGCGAAACGAACGCGTTCGGCGGTCATAGAGGGCGCGAGGGGTAGCACGACGCCGCGCGCCCGTGCGCCCTCCCTTCTCACGCCGAAGAAACCGCGTCGGAGAGACGACGCACACCACGCCCGAGAACCTACCGACGCCGGGTCAGCTCGTAGACCGCGACCGCGCGCTCGCCGCCCTCGAGTCGGATGGAGTACTTCGCGAGCGAGACCTTCCAGCCGCTCGCGTCCATCCGCTCGAGGATCGGCACGCTCTGCTCCCGGAACGGATCCGAGAAGAGGACGCACCCATCAGGCGCGCCACGCCCGTGCCTGCACCCAACTCGAGCACGCGCTTGCCCGACAGCTCAGCGCTCCGCGCCACGACCTCGTGTGCGAGCGCGATCGACGCGGGCCAGAGCATCACGCCGTACGGCAGCGCGTCGTGCTCGCGCTTCAGGTAGCGCTGCTCGCCGGCGAGTGTGCAGGAACGACCACGTTCGATCACTGAGCGGCAGGCGGTACTCGTGGAGCACGATCTCGCCGACGGACGTGCTGAGGGTGCTCTCGGCCACGGGTGCGACGCGCAGCATACGGGGCTTCGTGACCGGCGGGCTTCCGCGTCTCATAGTCGGCCGTGCGCACGCAGTTCTCGATCAGCGTCCTGCTCCTCGTCGTCGGCTGCGGCGGAGGCTCCCCGATCACCGACGCGGGCACCTCGCCCGACGTGCCGAGCGACGACGCGGGACAAGAGGTGGTGATCGACGCGTCGGAGGGCGTCGATGCCCCCGTCGACGCGCCGATCGCCGTGGGTGGCCTCTGCGACGGCGCGCCGGGGCGCACGCTCGACGTGCTCTTCGTGGGCAACAGCCAGATCGACGTGTGGAACATGGCGCGGCTCGTGAGCTCGCTCTCCGAGAGCGCGCCCGCGGGCTGTCCGCGCGTCGTGGGCACCAAGCACACGATGGGCGGCGCGAACCTCCGCGATCTCTGGGAGAACACGGGGCTCGAGGCCGACATCGCCACGGGCGACTACGACGTGGTCGTCATCACCGAGTCGATCGATCTCGCCGACTCGCGGCCTGCGTTCCCTGCGCTCTTCGTCGACTACGGCACGCGCGTCGTCGAGGCGTCGCGCGCTGCCGACGCGCGCCCCGTCTTCTTCGCGACCGGCTACGTCGAGCGCGCGGATCGCTTCGGCTTCGCCGAGATGGCCGACCCGCAGCTCGCGCTCGGCGCGGAGCTCGACGTGGAGGTGGCGACGGGTGGCCTCGCGTGGCTCCGCGCCTGGGAGCGCGATCCGACCCTCGACCTCTACCACTCGGATCGTGGTCACCCGGGCTTCGTCGGCAGCTACCTCTCCGGGCTCGTGATCTGGGCGACGCTGATGGACGCGAGCCCGATCGGCCTCACAAACATGCCCGCCACGGACTGCACCGAGGGGCCTTGCGCGCCGATCAGCGCGGCGCTCGCGGCCGATCTCCAGCGCGCCGCCGACGAAGAGTGGCGAGCGCGCTGAGCGCCAGGGCGATCACCGGCCACGCCGCCGAGCGCTGACGCGCTGCGCGACAGCCACACGTCGATGACGGCTCGACGGCGCGGATGCCAGCGTCGACCTCCTCGCCGCTCGAAGCGTCGGGCGTCGAGGGGCGGCCTGCGTCCACGTCGCGCGCCGCCTCGCGATCGACGAGCACGATCTCGCCGAAGCTCTCCGGATCCTTGCGCGCGCCGATCGATCGCGTCAGCTCGAGCCAGCCCTCGCGTCCCGTGC
Organism: uncultured Sandaracinaceae bacterium; assembly: GCA_964502175.1. GTDB lineage: Bacteria > Myxococcota_A > Polyangia > Polyangiales > Sandaracinaceae > JAFLCL01. The sequence goes on along the minus strand of CAZCVE010000004.1, from coordinate 73,099 downwards.
CGTCGCGCGTGGTGCCACCGTCGTCTTCGTTGACGAGCATCGAGAAGCGCAGGCGCGCGCCCGCCGCGAAGGTCGCCTCGGGGATCGCCGCGCGCGGGATCGCGAGCTCGTAGATCGTCTCTCGCCCCTCGCGGCGCGCGAAGCACAGGGCACCCGCGCCGTCGCCCGAGAAGCGCTCGAGCCCGCCCGCGCGCGCGACGCAGCCCCACTCCTCGTCGTCCGCGTCGTACGCGTGTCCGCCCGTCGCCGCGGGATCGAACGCGATCTGCAGCGAGTCGTCGAGGTAGAGGCGCGGGTTGGGCTCCGCGGCCACGTGCGTGTCGTCCGTCACGCGCACGGCGAGAAAGAGCGTGTTGCCCTCCCAGCGCGCGCCCAGCTCCACGCCCAGATCGCTCGCGATGACCGGACCGAAGACACCGATCGCCGACGCGAACCAGTCGCCCGCGTCGAGCGTGACGAAGCCATCGGCGCTCCACTCGTCGAGCGCTCCGTCGAGCGCGACGGGGCTGGGGTTCCGCAGCGCCTCGAGCGTGCGCCGCGCCGGGTCGTCGCTCTCGTCGTCGTCGTGCTCGCTCGCGCAGCCGCGGTCGTCGAGGTCGGTGCGCCCGTCGCCGTCGTCGTCGTTTCCGTCTGCGCACGCGCGCGTCGGCCCCTCGCCCAAGAGCGCGCGATCGGACGCCAGCCGATCACGGAGCGCCGTGAACGCAGGTTTCTGTCGGTAGTCCGCGGGGAAGCTCCGCGCGCCCGTCGTGATCGGACGGCTCGCGCGCAGGAGCCCGAACCCATCGATGTCGCAGCCCGGCTGATCGATCCCGCAGTCCGCGATCTCGTAGAAGAACGAGTTGGTCCACCACGCGTGCGCCAGCTGTCGATCGAGCACGCCGAGCACGTACGCGCGCTGCATCGTCTCTTCGGCTGCGTCGCCCGCAGGCGCGGCGCGGTAGCCCGTCTCCGTGATCCACACCTCGCGGTCGACGCCGTGGAGATCGAGGATCTCGCGCAAGCTCGCGCGGGACAGCGGCGAGCGTCGGCGCACGAGCGCGTTGTCGATGCTGTCCGAGCCGCCGCCCGTGGTGAGCCCCTGGTAGGTGTGGTGCGTGACGATGTCCCACGTCGCGCTCGTGCGGGACAGGATCCGATCGAGCGCCACGTCGCTCTCGCCCACGTTCGCGAGCTCGGGCCCGAGCACGAGACAGTCGGCGCACGCGCTGCGGACGGCGGTCGCGCCGGGCAGCACGATCGTGTCGATCCACGCGTCGAGCCCCGCGGCCTCCTCCCAGAAGCCGTCGAGGTTCGCCTCGTTCCAGAGACCGTAGTGCGTGACGCCCAGCGGCCGCAGGCGACGCACGATCGCGTCGACGAACGCGACCCACTCGCTCGAGGTCTGCGGCTGATCGTTGCCGCCGTAGGTGTCGGTGCGGGAGCGCGCGACGCGCGGCACCCAGTCGGGCGTGTAGGCGAGCGTCACGTAGACGCGGAGGTCGCGCGCGCTCGCGCCGCGCACCACGCGCTCCATCTCGCCGAAGTCGAAGTCGCCCGGCCCGCGGTGGATGTCGCGCCAGTTGGCGTCGATGCGGATCCACGCGACGCCCGCGTCCGGCGACGCGTCGAGCACGTCGTCGCTCGGCACGTGCGTGTTCATGCCGACCGACTCCGTGCCGATCTGCGCCCGCGCCGTGGAACGCCCGAGGAGCAACGCGAGGACGAACAGCACGACAGGAACGACCCGCATGGTCGCAACGCTACCAGCGCACGCGCTCGCTGTTGAGCGGGGCCGCGAGAGACGTGTCAGCGCGCCGTGAGCGGGCGAACGGCCTCACACGTCCACACGTCGGTGCGCACGCACGTGATCGACTCGAGCTCGCTCGCGAGCACGAGCGTGCGGCCGTCGAGTCGGGCCTCGAGGTGCTCGAGGGGGCCGAGCGTCGGCGTCGCGGGCTCGACCTGCCGCGCGGGACGACGACCCTCTCGCCGCGTGATCCTTCCGTCTCCTGCGACGCTGATCGCGATCGTGATCTCTCGCGCGCCGACGCGCGCGCGGTACTGGCCGCGGAGGGTCACGCGGTCGCCGCGACGGTGGTGGTCGAAGGCCTCGGGGTCGATCTCGCTCACCTCGCCGGGCTCGCGCCAGCAGCCGGCGATCTGCGCCTCGTGAGGGTGGATCGCGTCGACGCACAGGATCGTTCCGGTCTCGTCGCGCATGCGGGTCGCCGTCGTGCCGCCGCCCACCGTGCGACGCTCGAGCACCGTCACGCTCGGGTGATCCGCGAGCCACGCGGCGGCCATGCGGAGCGCGAAGGCTGCGCGCAGGTGCGAGACGAAGAACATCGAGCTCCAGTCGGACGGCGACCCCCACGCGCTGCGCGAGCGGTCGGCGTGCAGCAGCATCGACACCGAGCTCGTCCCGTCGCTCACCTCGAGGCGCATCACCCACGGGCCCCAGCTCGTGTGGCTGAGCTCGCCGTGCGACGCCAGCGTGAGCGGACGCGCGAGCTCCGCGCTCACCTGGGCGATCCAGCCGTTCGTCGCCTCGAGGAACGAGGGCTCGAGCGATCGCGCGATCGCCGCGTCTTCGCTGGCACGCGCGGCGTCGGTCGTCGGCTGCGGCTGCGGCTGCGCGGCAGCGTGCGCGCTCAGCGTGATCACCAGAGCGATCACGGGGGCGACGACGAGGAGCGCGCGCGACATCCGCTCAGCATCGCACCACACCGGGGCGCGGTCCGTGGGTCGTGAGAACGCGGTGAGAACGCGCCATCCCGCGCGACTCGTAATAAGCTCCGCCCATCGCCATCGACGTCGGGAGCCGCATTCGCGACTACGAGATCGTCGCGCGCCTCAAGGCGGGCGGCATGGCCACGTTGTTCCTCGCGCGGCGCTCTGGCGCAGCGGGCTTCTCGCGGCACGTCGCCATCAAGGTCGTGCACCCGCACCTCGCCGAGGACCCGTCGTTCATCCGCATGTTCGTCGACGAGGCGCTCCTCTCGGCGCGCATCCAGCACCCGAACGTCGTGCACGTCGAGGAGCTCGGCGAGGAGAAGGGCACCTACTTCCTCGTGATGGAGTACGTGCACGGCAGCGCGCTCTCCACGATGCTCGGCACCCTCGCGCGACAAGATCGACGCCTCGCGCCCGAGCTCGCGGTGCACGTCGCGATGAAGGTGGCCGATGGCCTCGACGCGGCGCACGAGCTGCTCGACGACAAGGGGCAGCGACTCGGCGTGGTGCACCGCGACGTGAGCCCGCAGAACATCCTCCTCTCGGCCACGGGCCACGTGAAGCTCATCGACTTCGGCATCGCCAAGGCTGCGGGGCAGGGGCGTCGCACCGAGACCGGCTCGCTCAAGGGCAAGGTCCGCTACATGTCGCCCGAGCAAGCGTTCGGGCAGAACATCGATCGCCGCACCGACATCTACGCGCTCGCCATCGTCCTCTGGGAGATGCTGACGATGCAGCGGATGTTCAAGGGCACCAACGATCTCGCGCTGCTCGACGAGGTGAGGAACCCGAAGATCCTCGCGCCCTCCGCGTACAGCCCCGAGATCCCTCCCGCGCTCGACCAGGTGATCCTCGCGGCGCTGTCGCCGAAGAGCGATCAGCGTCCGCGCACCGCCCGCGACTTCCGACGCATGCTGCACGAGGCGTATCCAGAGGCGTCGGGCGTCGCGGAGGAGCGGCTCGGCGAGGTCGTGAGCGCGGTGCTCGGGGAGCACATCGAGATGCGTCGGCTCACGCTGCCGGAGAGCGTCACGGGGCTCAACGTGCGCGGCCTCGCGAAGAAGAGCGACATCGCGCGCGGCGAGATCCTCCGCACGATGACCGTGAGCGCGCCGGGCGCGCGCTACGCGGCTGATCACGAGGTGAGCGAGCCACGCCTTCCCGCAGCGGTGCTCCAGGCCGTGTCCCCGGGCTCGACTCCGACCGACGCGCGACCGAGCACCGCGCGCTGGCTCGCGATCGGCGGCGCCGTCGTCGCGCTCTCGTCGGTCACCACCGCGGGCGTCGTCTACGTGATGTCGCGTCCGCCGACCGAGCCGACGGTCACGCCGCTCGCGCCGCTCCCTCCCACGACCCTCGGTGTGCCTCCCGCGACCACGGTCTCCATCCCGACGACGCCCGAGATCGTCGACGACGCCGGCGTCGCGTTCGCCGCGGCCGACGACGAAGAGAGCGGATCGGGGGGATCGACCAGTCGTCACGACACGACGGGCCGAAGACGCGATCCGAGCGCGTCGATGTCGACGATGGCGAGCGCCACGGTGCGCGAGGACGACCCGCCGTCCGACGAAGACGACGGCGTGATGCGCATCCGCACCGGCGGCGTGACCATCTACGACGACGAGTTCTGACTCTCGGAGCTCGCCGTCACGTCGCGATGTGGGCTGGCACGCGACTCGCCTGCTACCCTCGCGATGCCAATGCGTGCCGCTCACAGGTCGATCGACGCGAGGACCACGCTCCTCGCGTTCTGCGCCTTCGCCGCGTGTCTCTTTCTGGTCGGCTGCGGTGCGAAGGGCGCCCTCTTCGCGCCCACGCCTCCGCCCGACGGCGGGCCGGTCGATGCGTATGTGCCGCCCGTGCTCGAGGTCGACTGCGGTCGGCCCGTGCGGCGCGTCGCGGTGGGTCGGCCGTTCGTCGTTCGCGCGACGACGACCACGGGCGCGACGATCACGAGCGAGGGCTGGCGCGTCACCGAGCAGCCGGCGGGCGCCATGCTCGAGGTGCCGCCGCGCGGCGCGAGCGTCGGGCTCACGGTGAACACGGCGGGCGACTACACGCTCGAGTTCGAGGCGCGCGACAGCGTGGGCAACGTGGGCATGTGCTCGGTGCGCATCGAGGCGCGCGGTGGTGTCGTCGCGATCTGTCCTCCCGAGCTCGAGTACGTCGCGGGCGCCGGTGATCCGGTGTTGCTCGAGGGCGACGCGTTCGATCCGTCGGGCGTGGTGACGGCGGCGTGGGCGCAGACCGGCGGTCCGTCGATGGCGAACATCCGCGTGCTCGGCGGTGCTGGAACCGTCGTCGAGGTCTCGGCCACGGTGCCGGGCACGTACACGTTCGTGCTCCGCGCGACCAACGCGTCCGGCGAAGACATGTGCGAGGTGCGCGTGCGCATCACGGCGCCGCCCGTCGTCTCGTGCGGTGGCGCCGTCGGCGCGCGCACGCGGCAGCCCGTGACGGTGAGCGCCACCGCGATGGACGACGATCTCGCGTCGGTGCGCTGGGACATGATCACGCGACCCGCGAGCTCGGGAGCGACCAACGCGCCCGTCGATCAGCTCTCGACGACGTTCACGCCCGATCGCCGCGGTGAGTACGTGCTGCGCTTCACGGCGACCGACGCGCTCGGCGAGACCGCGAGCTGCGAGGTCACGGTCATCGCGGAGCCCACGCCGCCCGATGCGATCTGTCCCGCGGTGATCGAGACGCGACCGCTCGCCACCGTCACGCTCGAGGGCAGCGGCGTCGATGACGGAAGCATCGTCGCCTCGGGCTGGTCGCTCCGCAGCCAGCCGATGGGCGCCGACTCCGATCCGCCGACGCCGGGCGACTCTGCGCGCGCGTCGTTCCGGCCGCAGCTCGCGGGCGAGTACACGCTCGAGCTCTTCGTGCGCGACGACGACGGCAACGTGGCGACGTGCAGCACGCTCGTGCGCGCGATCGCGACCGAGGGCCTGCGCATCGAGGTGTTCTGGAACACCGACGGCACGGACATGGACACGCACCTCATGCGTCCCGACGGCAGCACGTGGTTCTCGGAGGAGGACTGCTTCTACGGCAACTGTCAGGGAGGGAGCCTGATGTGGCCTCCGGGCGGGACCGAAGACGATCCGTCGCTCGACATCGACGACACCGACGGCTTCGGCCCCGAGAACATCAACATCGAGAGCCCGATCGACGGCACCTACCGCGTGGCGATCGATGCCTTCAACGGTGCAGCCAACACCACCGTGCGCATCTACTGCGGTGGCTCCACGACCGAGCCGCGACAGACCTTCGGGCCCGTCTTCATCGACTCCGGGCCGAACGATCTCTGGCGCGTCGCCGACGTCACCGTGTCGGGCGCGGGCTGCACGATCACCGACCTCGCCGTCGGGGGCCGCCCGAACATCCAGCCCTGCGACGGTTGTCCGCGCTGACGTTCCGCCGCGGGGTCACGCGGTCTCGCGCTTCGCGAGCTCCTCTTCGAGCGCCGCGACGCGCGCCGCGAGCTCATCGGCACGGCGCGCTTCGTCCTCTGCGCGCTGCGCCTCCCGCTCCGCGCGCTGCGCCTCGTGCTCTGCGCGCGCGGTGACCTCGTCGGCCGTGCGCTGCAGGCGTGCGAGCACCTCGGGCATCTCGAGCAAGATCGCGTTGCCCAGAGAGAACCGGATGCGATCGCCCTCCAGCGCGAGGTCGAGACCGAGACTCTCGCAGCGAAGCCGTCGCTCCTGCTCCACGATCGCCGTCGCGATCGAGCACGAAGTACTCGGGGATCCCGAGCCGCGCGTAGAGCGCGGCGTTGCGCACGAGATCCTTCTGACGGTCTCCTGCGACATGCACCTCGAACGCCACGTCGAGCCCGCGCTTCTCGTGGCTCACGACCCACTTCATGCGCGGCTTGGGGTCGACGTCCATCACCACGAGCACGTCGGGCGCGAACCGGGGCGCGCCCGGGTAGTACACCGTCAGATCGCTCGCGACGTAGACGCTGCGGCCCGCACGCCGGAAGTGCTCCCTGAGCGTCCCCGTGATGCCCTCCTTCGCCTCGCTGTGCGGATCGCCTTCGGGCGGCGTCATCTCCGCCTCGGTCATCATCGCCGGGAGGGCCTCGACGACAGCGGCGCGGTGCGCCTCGTCCATCGCGAGCCACCCCTCTTCGGACGGAGCCTGGGGGTAGGGCGTCACCTGGGGCGGCTGGCTCGGGGGCGCGAGGCGCTGCATGCGTCGAGTATCCATCTGGACAGGCACACGATCAAAGGCGCGCGTGACATGCTCGCTCGATGATCATCACCGACGGCGAGACGATCCGGAGCATCGCTGGGCGTGCGCGGCGCGTCGTGGTGCTCGGCATCAAGACCGAGAAACAGGCGCTCCAGCCGGCGTTCTACGTGCCGGAGCACCTCGCGCGCGCGGGCGTCGAGATCGTGCCCGTGCCCATCTACTACCCGAACGTCACCGAGATCCTCGGGCGGCCGGTGGTGCGTGGCCTGGCTGCGATCGAGGGCGAGGTGGACGTGCTCGACGTGTTCCGTCGCGCCGAGGATCTGCCGGCGCACGAGGCCGAGATCCTCGCGCTCAAGCCGAAGGTCGTGTGGTTCCAAACCGGCATCCGACACGACGATCTCGCGCAGCGACTCTCGGCGGCTGGCATCGACGTCGTCCAAGATCGCTGCCTCATGGTCGAGCACCGCGCGGCGCGCGCCGTGGATATCGCGAACTGAACGCGCCGTCGCGTGTGAGGAGGGGGCTCGCATGAGCGGCACACGCGCCTCGGTCTCGCTCGCAGCCGCGCTCGCGGTCGTGGCCACGCTCGCACGCAGTCTCGCGGGCTGCGGCGCGGCGCCGCCCGATCAGCGCGCCTCGCAGGCCACGACGCCGACCGAGCCCGCGCCTACCGAGACGACCACCACCGAGCCGATCACCGCCGACCCGCCGCCAGAAGAGCCTGCGGTCGCGTGCACGCAGTACGTCGGGCCTCGTGTCCTCGGGACCGTCCTCGATCCTCGGCTCGCGGAGATCTCGGGCCTCGCCGCGAGCCGCGCGCACCCGGGCGTGCTCTACGTGCACAACGACTCGGGTGAGCCTCACGCTCGCTTCTTCGCGATCGACGTGGGCGGCGCGGTGCACGCCGAGTACGCCGTGGGCGCCGAGCCTGCGCTCGATCTCGAAGAGATCGCGATCGGCCCGGGCCGTGATGGCCGCGATGCGATCTACCTCGCCGACATCGGCGACAACGACGCGCGCAACGGGCGTGGTGCGCGCCGGTCGATCCACGTCCTGCGTGTCGCCGAGCCCGAGCCGTCGAGCGCCGCGCCCGCCCGCTCGACGCTCACTCCGGTCGATCGCTTCGAGCTCCGCTATCCGTCGACGCCGGTCGACTGCGAGGCGTTCTTCGTCGATCCCGCGACCGGCGATCTCTACCTGCTCGGCAAGGTCGCCTCGGGTCTCGCGCCCGTCTTCGTCGCGCACGCGCCGCTCGAGACGAGCGCGCCGAACGTGCTCGAGCGCGCCGGAGAGATGCTGGCCGCCACGGATCTCGGGGACTCGATCACCGCCTCGAGCCTCTCGTTCGACGGCACCCGCGTCGCCGTGCGCACGTACCGCCACGCGTTCCTCTTCACGCGCGTGGGCAGCGAGCCGTGGGTCGACGCGCTCGCGCGAGAGCCCGTCATGCTGCCGCGCCTCCACGAACCCCAGGGCGAGGCCATCTCGTTCCTCGACGCGAGCGGCATGATCCTCTCGATCACCGAGGGCGCGGCCGCGCCCATCCACGCGCTCGATCCGGGATGCTCCGTCACGCCCGAGTGATCTCGCGCGAGATCTGAGGCGGTGCGTTCGTGTACCGTGTCTCAGTCGCACATGTCGCAGCCGACGCAGCGCAACTCGGGCCCCCCGCCCGGACCGCCTCGGGACTTCGAGGCGCCGCCGCCGCGTTCGGGCCACGCGATCAGCGTCCTCATCGGCGCGCCCCTCGAGCTGTCGGGCGCCACCGAGGAGAGACCGAGATCCGGGTCCACTGCGCCGATGGGGGCCTCGGTCGATCCGCTCGCGCCCGAGCTCGAAGGCCTGTCCGACCGCTACGAGATCGTGCGCCGCATCGGCGCCGGAGGCATGGGCGTCGTCTACGAGGCGCGCGACCGAGGGCTCGATCGTCCCGTGGCGCTCAAGGTGCTGCGATCCCACGGCGCGATCTCGGACGATCAGATCGAGCGGCTCGAGCGCGAGGCGCGCACGGCGGCGCGCCTGGGTCACCCCAACATCGTCGCCGTCACGGACTTCGGCCGCGTGCAGGGGCGCGGCGCATTCCTCGTCATGGAGCTGCTCCAGGGCGAGTCGCTCGGCGCGCGCCTCGCGCGCAAGCAGAAGCTGCCCGCGAGCGAGGTGACCGACGTCTCCCTCCAGGTCCTCGATGCGCTCGCCGCCGCGCACCGCGCGGGCGTCGTGCACCGCGATCTCAAGCCCGAGAACATCCACCTCGTGCCGCTCGCGAACGGATCGCGCCTCGCGAAGCTGCTCGACTTCGGCATCGTGAAGCTGCGCGAGAGCCCCGCCTCGAAGCAGCTGACCGAGCGCGGCGCGATCATCGGCACGCCGCTCTACATGGCGCCCGAGCAGGTCGAGGGCCGCGAGGTCGACGCGCGCACCGACATCTACGCGATGGGCGCGACGATGTACCAGATGCTCTCGGGCGCGATGCCGTACGACGCGAAGACGCCGGCGGCGATCGTCGGCGCGATCCTCGACGGCCCGCCCGTGCCGCTCTCGATCCGCGCGCCCGAGCTGCCGCAGAAGCTGCTCTCGATCGTCGATCGTGCGATGGCGCGCGACCCGGGCGCGCGCTTCCCCGACGCAGGCGCCATGCGCGACGCGCTGATCGCCACCGACGTGCGCCTCGGCGTGACGATGATGAACGGCGGCATGGTGGCGCCGCCTCCTCCCGCGCCCGTCCACGCGCCCGACGCCGCGAAGACCCGCGCGGTCCGGCCCGCGCCTGCGAACGCATCCGGCGCCGTCACCGTGGGCGTGCTCCCGCGACAGCGCATGGCGCCCACGCAGCCGAGCGTCGCGTCTGCCGTCATCACGTCGGGCACCAAGGCGATCGCGAGCTCGTCGCTCGACGCGCGCCTCGTCGCCGTGATCGCGCTGATCGCGATCGGCCTCGTGGGCGCAGCACTCTTCGTGTGGGCCCGCACGAGCGGCATGATGGACGCCGATGCGACGCTGCCTCCTCCGACGACGCCAGTCGCGACGGCGCCCGTCGTCACACCGACCCCACCGCCGACCGCGCCAGTGATCGAGACACCGCCCGTCACCGCCGAGGCAACGCAGCCCGAGGCCCCGCCCACGGAGACCGGGCCGACGGAGACGGAGACGCCGCCGACCGAGACATCGATCGCGACGCCGCCCGCGAGCGAAGACCCCGAGACCCCGCGCGTGCGCCGCCCGCGACCTCCGCCCGCCACGACGATGGACACCACCACGATGGAAGGCTCGGCGGAGCGACCTCCGCCGAGCCATCGTGTGGACGAGTTCATCAACCCCTTCGGCGATCCGTAGAGATCGAGCGACGCGGTCGACGATCAGCCGCTGTAGGAGACCGTCGCGGTCCCGACGTCGTCGCTCGACTCGCGGAGCGAGGAGAGCGAGAGGCGTGCGCGAGACGCTGCTGCCATCGGCTTCCAGTGGTCGCGCTCGAGGCGCCACCAGCAGAGGACCGCGAGCGTCAGGATCTCGCCGGTGAGGCCGATCCAGCCGCCGAGCGCGCCGAGGCCGAGGCCTCGACCGAGCACCCACGCGAGCGGCGGCGTGAACAGCCACGCGCACACCACGCCGAGCTGTGCGGGCACCTTCGCGTCGCCCGCGCCGCGGAGCACACCGCGCGCGACCGTCGCCGCGCCGTCTGCGATCTGGAAGACCGCCGCCACGTAGAGCAAGACGAGCGCGACGCTCGCGAGCTCTGCGTCCTTCGTGAAGAGCGTCACGAGGAACGGGCCGAGCGCGAGCAGCGCGATCGTCCATGCGCCCGTGTAGATCGTCGACGCAGCAAGGGCGCTGCGGGCGACGCGCTTCACGAGGTGGTCTTGTCCTGCGCCCACCGCTTGTCCCGCGAGCACCGAGCCAGCTTCCGCGAGCGCGACGGTCGGCAAGAACGAGAAGTGGATCACCTGGATGGCGACGTGATGCGCGGCCATCTGCACCTCACCCATCGTCGAGACGATCACGGTGAGGAGCGAGAAGCTGCCCATCTCGAGGAGGAACTGCACGCCCGTGGGCACGCCCACCTCGATCAGCTCGCGCACGTGCGAGAGCTTGGTGCTGCGCACGCCGAAGCCCACGCGAGACTGAGCGAACGCCACGATGACGAGCTCGATCGCATGACCGATCAAGGTCGCGATCGCGCTGCCGCGCACGCCCCAGGCGAGCACGATGACGAACAGGTAGTTGAACGCGATGTTCACCGCGTTGCCCGCGAGCCCTGCGATCATCGGCGAGCGCGTGTCGCTCTCGCCGTAGCGGAGCTCACGGATCGCGACGAACGAGAGGATCATCGGCGCGCCGAGCACGCGCAGGCGCAGGTACGTGCGCGCGGCCTCGCCCGCCTCTTCGCTCGCCGCGAGCAGCGGGAGGAAGTGCGCGACGAGCTCGCCGACCGCGATGGTCAGGAAGCCGAGTACCACCGCCGTGGCCAGACCGGCCCCGAGGTAGCTGCCGAGATCCTCGCGTCGGCCTGCGCCGATCGCCTGCGAGGCGAGCACCTTCACGCCGCGCAAGAGACCCATCGAGAAGCAATAGAGCGCGAAGGTGGCGACGCCCGCGAGGCCCACGCCTGCGAGCGCTGCGGTGCCGATGCTCGACACGAACAACGTGTCGACGAACGTCATCACACCGAAGGAGAGGAACGAGACCGTGATCGGCCAGGCCAGCCGCACGAGCTCACGAAAGGGTTGATTCGACCATGCGAGCGACCGTTCGCTCGACTCGACACCGGAGGACATGACGACCTCGGAAGGGAAGGGGGAAGGGATCGAGACCGGAGACGCGCGAGGTGGCGCGTACGGACGAGGACGCTGCGGATCGATGCCGCGCTTCCTCTCGGGGATGGATTCGACGTCGCGTCGAGGCGACGGAGTCCGTCAGCCCGGCGGCTGCTTGCCCCACGAACGACCGTCGACGAGACGACGAGCGGATCGGAGGCGCGAGGAGAGACGCGACGCGGACGACCAGTGATTCGATGGGCTCATGCGTGTGTCTCCTTTCCTCGAGCGTGCAGGTAGCACGCGGCCTTCGGGCGTCGAGCCACTCAGCCCGTCCAAGCGAAGCGGTAGCGACAGTCCACGCCGCCCTCGGAGACACAGCGCTCCTTGTCGAAGCGCACCTGCGTCTTGCCCATCATCTCGAGGATCGTCGCCATCATGTGCTGGTTCACTCGACACGCGAGCGGGTGGTGTCCCTTCCATGCGCGCGTGATCGAGATGGCCTCGTGCGGGCCGACGATCTCGATCCGTCGCTCGCCCGTGTCCTGCAGCAGGCTCCACAAGCGCGAGATGTTCCGCGCGTAGAGCTCGGGCGACACGAGCTGCCCGATCACGAACGCGTACATGCCGCGCGCCGCACCACCCACCGCGATGCGCAGGCCCTCACGGACGAGGGCGTCGCGCTCGGCGGGCGGGTGCTTCGCGACCGTCGCGTCGAGCAAGAGGTGCACGACGCGCGCGTCGTACCAGCGGTTCGACAGGATCCCGAGGCCAGGCACCTCGGGATCGAGCTGCGCGTCGAGCTCACGCGGCATCGCGCGCGCGACCGCATGCACCAACGTCGCGTCGTGGTGCTGCTCGTACCAGAGCACGAGCTCGCGGATCGCCGAGCCCTTGATGCGTCCGAACGGTGCGGTCACGGCCTCACGAGTCTACGTCACGGCTCGCGCTGCACGCGCTCGCCGCGCGTCGTCCGCGATCAGGGCCGTGGCTCGACGCCGAGGTCGCGACGGAACTCGCGGCACTGCCACGAGCCGCGCTCGAACTCGCGGCACGTCGTCCCGCGGTCCTCGTAGATCGCGCACGCGTTCTCCGACGCGCTCGTGCCGAGGTGCACGCACGCGCCGGCTGGCGTGGTCGCGAACGCCATCTCGCCGAAGTGACCGGGCTGGAGCTTCTCGAGCAGGTCGTCGCGCCCGATGCGTCGCCATCGCACGAGGTCGTCGGCGGGCACGAGGATGCGGCCGTCGTGTCCCGTGCGGCAGCACGCGCCGCACGTGAGGCAGTCGAGCGTGTCGTCGTCGGCCATGGCGTGGCGAGGATGTCGTTCGGGGGCGCGCCTGGCCACCCGACCGTTTCGCGGCCGTCGCTCGACGGCTCGTCGTCGCATGCCAACATCGCCGCGTCTCGACGGAGCCACGACATGAAGAAGACCCTCCTCGCCCTCGCGCCCCTCCCCCTCGTGAGCTCGGCCCTCGTGCTCGTCGCCGCGTGTGATCCGCCGCGCAACCGCACGGACGCTGCCGTGCCGCCGATCGACGCGCGCGTGATCCTCGAGGACGCGTACGTGGCGCCCGGCAGCGACGCGTCGATCGACGCCGTCACGACGGAGATGCCTGACGCGTTCGTGACGCCCGGCACCGACGCGGGGATGCCGGACGCCTTCTCGAACGACGCGTTCACGGTGGGCACCGACGCCTTCTCGAACGACGCGTTCAGCGTGGACGCGTTCGTGCCGCGCGACGCGCCGTTCGCCACCACGCCGTGCGAGCAGATCGCGTCGATCCGCGGGACCAACGGCGCGCTCTCGCCTGCGTACCCGGTGACGGGCGCGGTCGTCAGCTACGTGATGCCGGCCCTCCCCGCGGGCGCGACCGATCCGCGCGGCGTCTTCGTGCAGTGCCCTGGCGCGACGGGGCCCGCGCTCTTCCTCGCGATCAGCCCCGACGATCGCACCGCGTTCCCGACGGCCCCCGTGGTCGGCCAGCTCGTGTCGTTCTCCGCGACCGCGACGATCGATCTCGCGAGCGGCATGACGAGCACGGGCGATCAGCACCGCGTCACCGCCATCACCGGCTGGTCGGCCGCGGGCACCGGCACCATCACGGCGCAAGACGTGAGCGCTCTCGCGCTGCCCTCGATGATCGATGTGTTCGAGAGTGAGATCGTCTCGATGGATGCCGTGATCGCCGCAGCAGGCACGAGCGCGGGCACCGGCTTCACGTCGTTCCAGATCACGACGACGGGCGTGCCCACCGCCAGCGCGGACGATCGCCTCCGCATGCCGAACGACGTCGCGGCCTCGCTCGGACTCGTCGTCGGCTGCCAGGTGCGACTCACCGGCACGCCGCTCTGGCGCTTCACCACGTCGGCGCAGCCGTCGATCTGGAACGCCTCCGAGATCGTCGTCGGCACGTGCCCGATGCCGATGATGTGCCCGCCGCCGACGCACCTCGTGATCAACGAGGTCGACTACGACCAGCCGAGCACGGACACGGCGGAGTTCGTGGAGATCCACAACCCGACGTCGGCCGCGATCTCGCTCACGGGCATCTCGCTCGTGCAGGTCAACGGCGTCGCGATGCCTGTGGAGTACGGACGTGTCGCGCTGACGGGCTCGCTCGCCGCGGGCGGATATCTCCTCGTCACCGCGATGGGCAGCACGGTCCCGGGCGCGACGCTCTCGCTGCCCGAGGCGCTCCAGAACGGACCCGATGGCGTGATCCTCCTCGGGCCGGACGGCATCATCGACGCGGCGATGTACGAGGGCACCATCACGAGCGTGCGCCTCGAGGACCTCACGACGCTCACGATCAGCGAGAGCGCCTCGATCGGCATGGACACCGCGGGCAGCTCGCTCGCGCGCACGCCCAACGCGTGTGACCGCGACACGCCCGCCCTGGACTGGGCCCCTGCGACGCCTTCGCCCGGTGCTGCGAACTGAACGTCAAAAATCGAGGGCGCTGCCGACGTGCAGCGCCACCTCGTGCACGGTGGTGCGGGTCGCGTTCACGGAGACCTGACTGCCGTCCGGCTGCGTGGTGTCGAAGTGCAGCCCACCGATCTGTCCGATGCCGAGCGCGTAGCGCAGCGCGAACGTCTGCGAGAACACGATCGTCGGCGCCTGCTCGCCTTCCGCCATGCGGTGGGGCGTGTGCAGCTCGAAGCCGAGCGAGCCGCCGAGGAAGTCGATGCGCGTCTCGCCGTACGTCTGGATGCGGCGGATCGGCGAGAGGTCGGTGAAGAGGCCCGCGCCGACGGAGACGCCGTCGTCGACCTCATAGCGACCGCCGACCCGCACGTTCACGAGCCAGCGTCGATCGATGCCGAGCTCGGGCGAGATCAGCTCGTGCGAGAGATCCGCGTCGATGCCGATCCAGCCTCGATCGAAGCGCCACGCGAGGCCCACACGCAGCTGTGCGGGGGCGATGAGATCGACGCGGGGCGTGAGGCCCATGTCGTCGCCCGGTGAGAACACGATCCCGCCGCTGCTCGCGCTGATCTCGGTGAACGTCGAGCGCCGCAGCACGCCGAGCTGGAGCGCGGGCGAGCGCAGCGCGAGCCCCAGGTGGAGGCCGGGCACCATCTCCCACTGCAGGCCCACCGAGAGCCCAGCGCCCGCGCTCTGGAGCGTGGAGATCGCGGACACGCCGTCGACGAAGCCGTCGTCGCCCGCGCGACCGCCGAAGAACTGCGAGACGGTGCTCGTCTGTCGGTAGAGGCCAAACGCCGCGGCGCCGAAGCGCACGGTCGGTGTGATCGCCCACGCGAGCGCGATGCCCGCGTAGTACTGCTGAACGTTCTCTTGCTGGACGAGGTGCCACGTCGTCGGCGTGGCCGCGGTGGTGTCGTCGAGGCGCACGCGATCGGTGTGGTTCACCGCGCTCGGCACGAACAAGCCGAACGCCAGCACGAGGCCCGGCTCGAGCTGCCGAGAGCCCGTCACGGCCGACGGAATGCCGTTGAGCTCGACGTAGCCGCCGTCTGCGCTCGCGCCGCTCGCGGAGCTCAGCAGCTCGGGCGTCTCGGCGATGCGGAGCTGCGTCGCGCTTCCCGACGCGTCCACCTGCGTCCGGGTCACGTGCGCGAGGCCCGCGGGGTTGAACCAGGTGGCCGTGCCATCGTCGATCACCGCCGTCACTGCGCCGCCGGTCATCGCCGCCTCGTTGCCGACGAGCACGCCCTCTTCGTTGCCCGCGCGCGCGATCGAGGGGAGCGACGCTGCGAGGCCGACCGCGATCAACGCGAGCTTCTGCGCGCTCGTCCGACGTCGTCGCTCCGCTTGCACCTCGCGACTTGTAGCGTGCGTGGGCGCGTGTGTCGGCCCCCGTCCGGAGGTCCGATCTCTTGACCCCGCGGTGCCTCGGGCCTAGCAACGGGCGCGTGGAGGGAACGCCCCTTGCTCGGGGCCGCGCCCGTCCGCTGTCTCGTTGGGCTCTCCATCGCGGAGGCCCGCACTTCTCGGAGGAATCGTGAGCAAGAAGTCCCTCGTCGTCTTGGGTGTCGTCGCCCTCGCCCTACAGGTCGTCGGCTCGAGCCCGCTGGGCACCAGCACCGCGCACGCTCAGACGACCGGCGCGTTCGCCGAGACGGCTGCGGCCGCGCCCGCGCCCGACACCGACGACACCGTGTGGAACGTGCAGCTCGGCGGCACGCTCAACTACGGCAACACGCGCAGCTTCCAGCTCGCGGGCGGCACGCACTTCCTCGTGCGCCGCGACATCCACCTCTTCACGATGGACGTGGCGTTCACGTACGGCATCGCGTCGCTCCGTGACGCGAACGGCGTGTGGAGCGGCTGGAACGCCAACGCGCAGAACATCAACGGCAAGATCCGCTACGACATCTTCCTCGACCCGGACTGGTCGGTGTTCGCCGTGGTCGCCGGTCGTAACGATCCGTTCGCAGGCCTCGACTTCCGCTTCCAGGGTCAGCTCGGCGTGAGCCGCAACCTCTTCCGCGAGGCCGACGGCAACCACCGCCTCTGGGTCGAGATCGGCGCCGACGTGACGTACGACGACCTCTACCCGAACCCGCTCTGCCCCCCGGGCTCCACCCTGATCGTCGGCACCGAGACCTGCATGCCCGCGACGGGCCCCGCGGTCGCGACGCTCCCGGGCGATCGCCAGCAGTACTCGGGTCGCGGCCTCATCGGCTACGACAACCACATGAACACGCAGTGGCGCTACCTCACCACGGTGGAAGGCCTCGGCGGCGCGCTCATCGGCTCGGACCGCGACCCGATCACCGGCGACCCGACGACGGTCGCGAACTTCCGCCTCAACTGGCAGAACGAGCTCGCGCTGAACCTCGTGGACAACCTCGCCGTCAGCCTGCGCTTCAACTTCTTCTACGAGCTCGTGCCGCCCGCCGGCCGCGACAGCATCGACACGCAGACGATCCTCTCGCTCCAGTACACGATGCTCTGACCTGATCGGGCGCATCGAGCCCAGACTCCAGGAGATCGGGCCGCAGGGACGCACGTCTCTGCGGCCCGTCGCGCTGGTGGCCCTGCTACGGTGGCCGGATGCGTCGCACTCTCGGGCTGTTGGCTGCGTTGGTCGTGATGGGCTGTGGGGATCCGGGTACGCCCGACGCGGCCGTCGACACTACCGACGCGCCCGCCCGAGACGACGCGTTCGTCGTACCGGATGCGGGGCCTTCGGGTCCTGCCCGGGCGCTGTTCGATCTCGACGCGATCGACGACGACTTCTTCGCGTTCCCGTTCCCCTCCGATCTGCGCCTCGACGCCGACGGAACGCCCGCGATGGAAGGTTTTCCGTCGAGCACGATCTCGATCGTCGGAGATCTGCTCGAGCTCGCCGAGACGCGACCGCGCTGGCCCACGGTGCCGGTCGCGTTCTTTCGCTTCAACGCGCCGCTCGCGCCTCGCAGCGAGAGCGACGTGATGCCCGGCGCGCTGACGTCGCCGTTCTTGCTGATCGACGTCGACCCGAGCTCGGACGCGCGCGGCGCGCTGATCCCCACGATCGCAGTCACGCTCGCGCCCGACCGCTACACGGGCTCGAGCCTCGTCGCGGTGGCCGCGGTGCCGGGCTGGGTCCTCCATCCCAACCGCCAGTACGCGTTCGTCGTGCAGCGCAGCGCCACGGGCTGGGACGACGGTTCGATCGAGGCCGAGCCCACGATCCAGTCGCTCTTGCGTGGTGAGACGCCCACCGCGTCGTGGGGCGCCGACGCCGCCGCGCTCTACGCGCCGCTGCGCGAGACGATGATGATGCTGAGCCTCGCGGTGGACGACGTCGCGACCGCGACGGTGTTCACCACGGCCGACGTCGTCGCCGATCTGCGGACCACGGTCGAGGGCGTGCGCGCGCGAGACGACGTGACGATCGAGGGCCTCGCGCTCGATCCGAGCGATGGCGACGATCACCCGCGCTACTGCGAGCTGCTCGGCACCGTGTCGATGCCGCAGTTCCAAGAGGGCATGCCCGTCTTCGACACCGAAGGCCGCTTCGTGATCGGCGGCGATGGTCTCCCGATCGAGCAGCGTCGCGAGACGGCGCGCGTCGTCGTCACGATCCCGCGCGGCGAGATGCCGGCGGACGGCTTTCCGCTGCACCTCTACGTCCACGGCTCGGGGGGCATCGCCGCGCAGGTCGTCGATCGCGGTCCGTACGGGCGCGACGGAATCGAGGCGCGCGGTGAGGGTCCTGCGCACGTCGTCGCCGAGCACGGCATCGCGGCCGTGGGCGCATCCATGCCGCTCAGCCCCGACCGCGTGCCGGGCGCGAGCTCGATCGCGTACATCAACTTCGGCAACCTCGATGCGTTCCCGTTCACGTTCCATCAAGGCGTGATCGAACAGGCGCTCTTGCTCGACGCGCTCTCCACGCTGCGCATCCCGCTCGCGTCGCTCGGCACGTGCACGGGCGTGACGTTGCCGGCGGGCCAGACGGATGTGCGCTTCGACTTCGATCACCTCGTCGGCGGCGGGCAGTCGATGGGCGCGATGTACATCAACATGCTCGCCGCGATCGACGGTCGCCTCACGGCGCTCGTACCGACGGGTGCAGGCGGCTTCTGGAGCTACATGATCCTCGAGACGGAGCTCCTGCCGAACACGCGCGCGGCGCTCGGCAGCATCCTGCGCGTCCCGGGCGACACGCTCTCGCACCTCCACCCGGCGATGCACCTCCTCCAGCTCGCGTGGGAGGGCGCTGACCCCATCGTGTTCATGCCGCGCATCTCGCGGCGTCCGCTCGAAGGGATCTCGCCGCGGCCGATCTACGAGCCCGTGGGGCAAGGCGACAGCTACTTCCCGACCGTGCTCTTCGACGCGATCGCGCTCGCGTACGGGCATCGCCAGGCAGGCACGGAGGTGTGGCCCACGATGCAGCCGCGCCTCGCGTGGGGCGGCCTCGACGGCTTCGAGGACTACCCGATCACGAACAACCTCGAGAGCGAGGGCGGCGTCGCGTACACGGGCGCGGTGATCCAGAGCGCCGGCGACGGCTTCAGCGACGCGCACAACGTCTTCATGCAGGTCCCCGAGCTGCGCTTCCAGTGGGGCTGCTTCCTCCGCGGCGCGATCGCGGGAACGCCCACGATTCCGGGACCCGCCGCGCCTGGCTCGCCCTGCATGCCTTGATCGCCGATCCCCTCGATCCAGCGCGCTGATCGGCAATTCCCCCAGACGCGACGGCGTGCCTCGATGCGGGACATGCCGTGATGGCGACGCGCGCGTATCCTCGGGCCGATGGTCGGCGGACGAGCGAGCATGGGGAGGGCGGCGAGCGTCGTGTCGCTCACGCTCGGCCTCGCGTCCGCCACGATCGCGATCGCCACGCTCGCGGTTGGATGCGACGAGACCCCGCCGCCGATCCAGGAGCTCGTCGACTACCAGCGCGACGTGCAGCCGATCCTCGCGGAGCGCTGCTTCGGCTGTCATGGGCCTGATGCGGCCACGCGCGCGGCGAACCTCCGCCTCGACACGTTCGAAGACGCGACCGCAGATCGCGGAGGCGGGCGCGCCGCGATCGTGCCGCGTGATCCCGACGCCAGCCTCATGATCGTGCGCACGTCGCTGCTCGATCCCGAGCCGCGCATGCCACCAGCGCCGAACACGGCGGTCGCGCCTCACGAGCTCGAGACGCTGCGCCGCTGGATCGCGCAGGGCGCAGCCTACGGACGACACTGGGCGTTCGAGCCGATCGCCGACACGGACGCACCGGGCGGCGCGTCGCATCCGATCGACGCGTTCGTCGACGCGCGCCTCGCCCTGGAAGGACTCACCCCCGCGCCGCGCGCGGAGCCTGCCGTGCTCGTGCGTCGCCTCTCGCTCGATGTGCGCGGACTTCCGCCCACGCCCGAAGAGCTCGACGCGTTCGTCGCCGATCCCTCGGACGCTGCGTACGCGACGCTCGTCGATCAGTGGCTCGCGTCGCCCGCGCACGCCGAGCGCCTCGCGTCCGACTGGATGGACTACGCGGGCTATGGAGACTCGAACGGCCTCCACGCCGACGACCCGCGCGAGGCGTGGCCGTGGCGCGACTGGGTGATCGCGCGCTTCCTCGAGAACCGGCCGCTCGACGACATGATCGTCGCGCAGCTCGCGGGCGATCTGCTCCCCGACGCGCAGACGGACGACGTGCTCGCGACAGGCTTCCTTCGCCTCCACCCGACGACGGGCGAGGGCGGCGTCGATCCCGAGGAGCAGCGCTTCCTCGCCGCGATGCACCGCGCGCGAACGGTCGGTACGCAGCTCTTCGGTCTCACGGTGCACTGCGCCCAGTGTCACGACCACAAGTACGACCCGATCACGCAGCGCGACTTCTACTCGCTCATCGCGTGCTTCGATCGCGTGGCCGATCGGGGCGAGGTGACCACGCCGGACACCGAGGTGCCGACGCTCGAGGTCACGAGCCCGCTCTGGCCCGCGCGCCGCGCTGTGATCGTCTCGCGCGTCGCGGAGCTCGAAGCGCGCGTCGGCGAGGCCGATGTGATCACGGCGCAGTCGGCCTGGGAAGCCTCGCTCCCTCGCGCGGACCCGTCGCTCGTGGTGCCCACGCGGGTCTACGCGGAGCCCAGCATCAGCCGCGCTCAGGTCGAAGACGGCGGCACCATTTGGATCCGCGGCGCGATCCCCATCGCCGAGACGCTCACGATCACGCTCGAGCACGGTGCGCCGATCCGCGCGCTCCGCCTCGAGCTCGGCGAAGGCCGCACCGCGCTCACGCCGTGGCTCACCGAGATCACGGCCGATGTCGACACGGACACCGGCCGGACGCGGGTGACGTGGACGGCCGCGTTCTTCGACGACGGCACGCCGGCCGACGCGCTGATCGATCGACGCAACACCACCGGCATCGACTTCGTCGCGCCGCGCGCGGTCACGCTGGTGCCCAGCGCGCCGATCGACACTGCGGGCGGGTCGCTCGTGGTTCGTCTCGATCAGAGACACGGCAGCTCGACCCTCTTCGGCTCGCTCCGCGTGCAGGTGTCGAGCGACGAGCAGGCCATCGTATCGGCTCCGCTGCGTGCGGCGCTCGGCCGCGCGCCCGGAGAGCGCAGCGACGAGGAGCGCGCTGCGCTGCGTGCGATCTTCACCGACGCCGCGCGCGAGAGCCCGGTCACACGCGAGGCTGCGGAGCTCGGTCGCCTGCGCGCCGAGCTCGCGCGCGGCGACACGCCCGTCGCCACGCGTGTGATGCGCGACGACGATCCCGACCGACGCACGCACATCCTCGCGCGAGGCCAGTGGGGACAGAACGGCGAAGGCGTTCGCTGCGCCGTGCCGGCGACGCTCCGCATCGATCATCCGGTCGAGGTCGCGAACCGGCTCGAGCTCGCGCGCTTCGTCGTGGGCGACGACAACCCGATCACGTCGCGCGTGCTCGCGAACCACTACTTCCAGCTCTTCGTCGGTCGCAGCCTCGTCGCCACACCAGACGACTGGGGCACGCGCGGCGGCACGCCCACACAGCGCGCGCTCCTCGACTGGCTCGCGACCCGGCTGCGGAGATCCGGCTGGGATCTGCGCGCGTTCCTCCGCGAGCTCCTCTCGAGCGAGACCTACCGACGCAGCTCCGTGGTCACGGCGGAGCACGTGCTCGCCGATCCGAACAACGCGTTCTTCTCGCGCGGCGAGCGACGCAGGCTCGACGCAGAGGTCATCCGTGACACTGCGCTCGTGGCCTCGGGGCTCCTCGGCTCGACGCTCGGAGGTCCTCCCGCGTTCGTCTCTCACCCCGACGGTCTCTACGAGGTCACGGGCGACGGCCTCGGCGCGATGACGACGTATCCGATCGAGCGCGACCCCGTCGATCAGCACCGTCGCGCGCTCTACACGTTCTGGCGACGCAGCCTCCCGCATCCCTCGATGACGCTCTTCGACGCGCCTGGGCGCCTTCATGCCGTCGCGCGGCGCGAAGAGACGAGCACACCGACGCAGGCGCTCGCGCTCTGGAACGATCCTCACTTCATCGAGTCCGCTCGCGCGCTTGCGGTGCGCGCGCGAGCGCTCCATCCGAGCGACGTGGACGCGCGCATCACCGAGGTGTTCCGCCGCGTGCTCGCGCGACCTCCGACCGACGCCGAGCACACGCTCCTCCGCGAGTCCTACGACGCGGAGCGCGTCGACGTCGAGCGCGACATCGACGGCGCGCGCGCGCTGCTCGACGTCGGCGAGTCCGACGTGACGCGCGACGCGGTGCTCGACGACGTGGCGCTGATGCACGTCGCGCGCGCGCTGCTCAGCACGAGCGAATCGATCACGAGGGAATGACGTGAGACGCCCACCGACGAACGCATCGCCCCTGCGCCTCGACCGGCGCGCGCTGCTCCGCGGGAGCCTGGGCGTCCTCGGCACCGCGAGCCTCGCGACGCTCGCTGGTGCGCCTCGCGCGCACGCGAGCCCTCACTTCACGCCGCGTGCGAACCGCGTGGTCCACCTCTTCATGTCGGGCGCGCCCAGTCAGCTCGAGAGCTTCGATCACAAGCCGGGCCTCGCCGCGCTCGACGGCTCCGAGCTGCCCGACTCCGTGCGTGACGGACAAGTGCTCACCGGCATGACGGCCGATCAAGATCGACTGCGCGTCGTCGCGCCGCGGTTCTCGTTCCAGCAGCACGGCGAGAGTGGCGCGTGGGTGAGCGAGCTCTTCCCGCACCTCGCTGGCGTGGTCGACGAGCTCTGCATCATCCGCTCGATGCACACCGACGCGATCAACCACGACCCGGCGATGACGCTCCTGCAGACGGGTCACACGCTCCCCGGTCGCCCCAGCTTGGGCGCGTGGGTCAGCTACGGCCTCGGCGCGCCCACCGCGAGCTTGCCGACCTTCGCGGTGCTGCTGTCGAACTCGCGCGTGCCGTTCGGTCAGCCGCTCACCGCGCGCTACTGGGGCAGCGGCTTTCTGCCGGCGAACCACCAAGGCGTGCAGCTCCGCGGCGGGAGCGAGCCCGTGCTCTACCTCGACGAGCGCGCGGGTGTCTCTCGCGCACGTCACGAGCGTCTGCGCGATCTGCGCGGTGCGCTCGACTCCCTCCACGCCGAGGCCACGGGTGACGCCTCGATCGACGCGCGCATCGAGACGTTCGAGCTCGCCGATCGCATGCAGAGGGCGGTGCCCTCCGCGCTCACGCTCGCCGACGAGCCAGAGAGCACGTTCGCTCTCTACGGTGAGGACGCGCGCACGCCGGGCACCTTCGCGTGGAATTGCGTGATGACGCGTCGTCTGCTCGAGAACGACGTGCGCTTCGTGCAGCTCTACCACCGCGACTGGGACCACCACTCGAACGTCCAGTCGATGCACCCCGTGGCCGCGCTCGACGTCGATCGAGCGAGCGCTGCGCTGGTCACGGACCTCCGTCGGCGTGGCCTCCTCGACGACACGCTCGTGCTCTGGGGCGGCGAGTTCGGTCGCACCGTCTTCGCGCAGGGTGACGTTCGAACCACGGACTACGGGCGCGATCACCACCCGCGCTGCTTCTCGATGTGGATGGCCGGCGGCGGCGTGCGCGGCGGCCTCGTGCACGGCACCACCGACGACTTCTCCTACAACGTCGTCGAAGGCGGCGTGCACGTGCACGACCTCCAAGCGACCGTGCTGCACCTCCTGGGCTTCGATCACACGCGCCTCACCTACCGCTCGCAGGGCCGCGACTTCCGTCTGACCGACGTGTCGGGACAGGTCGTCGAGGCGCTCTTGAGGTGATGGGGTTGGCGCAATAGCACGACCGTGCTATTCCTCGGCCACGATGCCTCGCGTGGTCACCAGCTCCGTACGCAACCCCCGTGGAAGTCGGGGCGAGAGCGCCAAACCCGCGCCCGCGCGCCGGACGGTGGTGCGTGCTCCGCGTGAAGGGGCGCGCGCCGGCACCAAGGGTGAAGAGACGCGCAGCACGGTGCTCGGTCAGGCCATCACCGAGGCGAGCGTCGTGGGCCTGCGCGGGGTGACGATCGGCACGCTCGCGACCAAGGCCGGTCTCTCGAAGAGCGGCCTCTTCGCGCACTTCAAGAGCAAGGAGTCGCTCCAGCTCGCGATCCTCGAGGAGGCGATCACGCGCTTCATCGCGCTCGTCGTGGCGCCGGCGCTCAAGGAGCCTCGCGGCAAGCCGCGCGTCGCGGCCCTCCTCGGGAACTGGAAGCGCTGGGCGCGCGCCGAATTCATGCCTGGCGGCTGCGTGTTCGTGTCGGCGATCGTCGAGATCGACGACCTCGAGCCCGCCGTCCGCGCGCGCCTGGTCGAGGCGCAGCTCGACTGGATCGACACGCTCGCCCAGGCGGTGCGCATCGCGCAGGGCGAGGGTCACTTCAAGAAGGATCTCGACGCGACGCAGATGGCCTTCGAGGTCGTCTCGCTCGCGTACGGCCACCACCTCCTCGGCCGCCTGGTGCGCACGACCCTCGTGCGGACTGGCCTCCGCGCTACCGAGCGCCAGCCGCGCACACTGCCGACCGGCGCAGACATCGAGGCGCGCCTCGACCGCGCCATCACCCGCGTCTTTCGCGACGCGCAGCTGCGCGAGCCGGCGCGCTGATCCTTTGGCGCTGATCCCTGGTCCGTCCGCACGACGAGCCACCACCGACCCGAACGCAGGAGAACGTCGAATGACCTCGCCTTCCGACACTTCGCCCGCTGAAAAAAGCACGATCGTTCGTTCCAAGAAGAGCGGCGCCACGCCGCGACGTCCGCGGTGGATCGCCGCGCTCGGCATGCTCGATCGCTACTGGCCGGAGGCGGCGGCGCGCATCTCGTTCGACCTGTTTCTCAAGCCGCGACGCTTCCCGCGCCCTGCGCGCGAGCTCGAGGCGCTCGCGACTGCGCGCCTCGTGCTCGTGCCGACCGATCGGACGGTTCACGCGGGCCCCGAGCCGCTCCGCGCCTGGGTGTGGGGAGACGACGGCCCGCTCGTCCTGCTCGTGCACGGCTGGCAGGGTCGCGGCGCGCAGCTCGCGACGTTCGTGCAGCCGCTCCTCGCCGCGGGCTTCCGCGTCGCCACGTTCGACGCGCCGGCCCACGGCGAGACACCGGGCGCGCGCAGCTCGCTCTTCTCGTTCCGCGACGCGGTGCTCGCGATGCACACGGCGCTGGGGCCGTTCCACGCCGTGATCAGCCACTCGATGGGTGGCGCCGCGGTGATCCTCGCGTCGAGCGAGGTGGCGATCGCGTCGCGCTACGCGCTGATCTGCCCGCCCAACGACGTGCGCGACTTCACGGCGGAGCTCACGAAGATGCTCGGGCTCTCCGAGGCCACGCGCGCCGCCGTGCACCGACGGCTCGAGCGCACGTTCGGCCAGAAGCTCGAGTCGATCCGCGCGCCCGGCATGGTGACCACGCGCACCGAGCCGCTGCTGCTCGTGCACGATCGCGGCGACAAGGAGGTGCCGTTCGATCGCGGCGAGGCCATCGCCGCGGCGTGGCCGGGCGCCGAGCTCGTGGCGACGGAGGGCCTCGGTCACCGCCGCATCCTCCAGGACGCGTCGGTGATCGCGAAGGTCGTCGACCACGTCTCGCGCTGAGTTGCCCGAGCTTCGCTCCCCCGCCGCAGGGCGCCCCACGCGTCGATTCTTTTTTCGTGCGGTCGCGACGTTGAACCGTGCGACTTGCAGGGGCACCCTCGCGCGCCATGGGCGCCCTGCTGCTCGTCGTCATCGTCGCGATCCTCCTCGTCGTGGCCCGGGCCGCGTTCCGGAGTGTCGATGCGCCACCGCCACCGCCACGGCCTCCCGCGCCGCCCGGTCCGGCGTTGGCCAGGCCGGTGAACGCCGCGCCGGCGAAGGCGACACCACCGAAGTCGAACGGGGCGCCGTCGAACGCCGCGATCTCGCCCGTCGTGTCGACGCTCGGCGTCGGCGTGACCTCCACGAAGGTCTCGCTCGGCGGCGGTGTCGAGCTCACGCAGATCCAGATCGATCGGTTCGCCATCGCGCCTCACGAGCTCCACCCCGCGGACGACGGCCCGCTGCGCAGCGGCATGATCGAGCAGGTCTCGAACGATCTCCTCGGGCTCGACGACGGACCGACGGACGAGGACGAGGACGACGCCGAGGGCGAGGAGTCGGACGACGACGTCGTGCTCCCGCGCGCTGCGGCGCTCGTCGCACCTCGCGGCTGGGGTGCCTCTGCGATCGCGACGCTCGCGCTCGAGGACGCGCGCTACGAGAGCGAGGGGGGCGTCATGTTGGAGCTCGGCGCGAGCGGCCGCGCGCCGATGGACGTGGACGTCGCGCGCGCGATCTTCGTGCACCTCTTCGAGATGGACGCCGTGCTCGACGTCGAGCAGGTGCGCGCGCGCTACGACGCCCTCCTCGGCAAGCGCATCTCGCTCCACCTGCGCGATCCGAACGACGCGCACCTCGACGCGCTCGTGCCCGCCTCACGCAGCGAAGACGGCGCGCACGTGGTGATCACGACGCACGCGCCGCTCGGTCGCGCAGGCATCGTGGAGCGCGTGGTCCCGCTGCTCGCGGACGAGGCCGTGCTCGAGGCGCTCGCGAAGGCTGGCGCGCCCGAGCCGCAGCGCCTTGTGCCCATGGTGACCGGGCATGCGACGACGCTGCGGCTGCTCCTCGGAGGGATCGAGCGCGACGCGAGCGCGTACGTCGCGGCGCTCGACGCCGCAGCGGGCGAGGGTGTCGAGCGCGCGCTCGCGGCCACGCTCGCCACGCTCTCGCCCGAGGTGGCCGCGTTCGCGCGTGCCCTCGCGATCCTGCCGACGACCTTCGAGCTCCAGACGGCGATGGTCGTCGGTCGAGGCGGCGACGAGAAGAAGACGCGCGCTCACCTCGCGGCGCTGTTCGACGCGCGCATCCTCGCGCCTGCCTGCCGCGACAAGTTCAACCGCGAGCGCGCCGAGGTGCGGCCCGTGCTCCGATCGCTCTTGCGCGAGGGCGCGGACGATCTCGCGGAGCGCGGGCTCGCGCTCGAGATGTGCAACCGCCTCGTGGACGAAGAGCACCGCTTCGGGGTGGGCCCGAGCAAGCGCACGCCTGCGCTCTACTTCTTCGGTCTCGAGTGGCCCTCGCTCGATCTCGCGCGGACGATCGCGCGCGCCCGCGCCGACGAGCACGCGACGTTCGCGAAGGCCGCGGAGATCTTCGAGACGGGCGCCCCGAGCCTCTTCGCCCGACGGCCCGCGATGGCGCGCGCATGGGGGCGTCTGCCTCGCTGAGCACGCGTCACAGCGGGTACGATGCGCCCGATGAACGGACTTGCCCGCACGCTCACGCTCGCCCTGATCCTCGCGCATGCGCTCACGTCGATCGGCTGCGGCGGAGGCACTGCGACAGACGCACGCGACACGACGGCAGCGCGCGCACCGAGCGCTCCGCGCCCGCGGCTCCTGCGCGTCAGTGACGCCGACACCACCGTCTATCTGTTCGGCACGGTGCACCTGCTCTCGCCGTCGACCGAGTGGATGAACGACGAGATCTCCGCTGCGCTCACGTCGTCGCGCGCCGTGTACTTCGAGGTGCCCACGGAGCCCGAGGCGCTCGCGCCGCACGCCGCGCTCCTGCAGTCGCTCGCGCTCAACCCGAGCGGCGTGACGCTGTCCTCGCTCCTCACGCCCGAGCAGCGCACGCGCGCCGAGCAGGTCGCGACGCAGTCGAACATCCCCTTCGCGCAGCTCGAGCCGATGCGCCCGTGGATCGTGGCGATCACGCTCGCGATGACGCGCTTGGTCCAGCGCGGCGCCGATCCCGAGGCGGGCGTCGACCGTGCGATCGCGGCGCGCGCCCGCGAGGCAGGCCAAGAGGTGCGCTACCTCGAAGACATCCCGACGCAGCTGCGCGCGATCGGCGATCTGTCGACGGAGGTGCAGGTCGAGCTGCTCGTGCAGTCGCTCGACGAGATCGAGGAGAGCGAAGCGCACTTCGACGCGATGGTCGCGGCCTGGCAGAGCGGCGACGCGGCCTTCCTCGAGCGCGAGCTCGTCGGCGAGATGCGCGTCGAGGCGCCCGAGCTCTACGAGGCGATGCTCATCCAGCGAAACCGCGCGTGGGTCGACGTGCTCGCGACGCTGATGGCGAACGAGCCCGGCACCTTCTTCGTCGCCGCAGGCGCGGCCCACTTCACGGGACCCGACGCAGTGCAGGTCGGCCTCGCCGCGAGGCGCCTCACGGTGCAGTGAGCTGTGGGTGATTCGCAGCCTCCTCATTCGCCGACATGACTCGGGTCCCGACAGGCCAAAAGAGGCCACCCAGCGTCTCGGCCGCGATCGGAGCGGCCGCGCTCGCGGCACTGATGCTTCCGTGCTCTTCGTTCCTTATCACCGGTGCAGACCGCCTGGCGTCGCGCCGCTACCAGGCGTGGGTGGAGTCGGTGAACCCGGCCTGCACGCTCGACTCGGAATGTTACAGCTTTTTGGCGGAAGACTTTGCCTTCGCCGCTCTGCTTCTCGTGTGGTCCATCGCGTGTTTTGGCGCGTTCGGCGTATTGCTCGGTGCTGCCAACGCTGCCTATTGCGACGGCCACCCCAGCGCACACCTCTCGCTCGCGACCACCGCCGGCCTGCTGGTTGGCTCGCTGAGCACGTTCGTCGACCCCACCGCCTTTGGTCAGGCCGTTGTCGCTTTCATCGTTGCGACGATCGCGCTCTGGACGTTCCAGTCGATCGCCGCCACGCCAGTAGAACGCGACCCCGGCCGTGAGTAGCGAGAAGACGGTTCAAACCGGTGATTCACGGTCCGGTCACCGCCGTGAGACGAAAGTGGTCTACGAGGCTTGCCCATGACGCACGACTTCGAGACGCAGACCGGTGGATCGTGAGCGAGATGCTCGTCGTAGCCGTGAGCAAGGTGCCGAGCGTGTGGATCTCACGGCTGTCTACGACATCGATCGGCTCGGACGACCTGCCGCCGCAGGCACGCGCGATCGGCCACGCGTGGGTTCGTGTCGTCGGCATCGACGGCCAAGACGTCGATTCGACGCTGCTGCCTGAGCTTGCCGCTCAGTCTTCGGCTCCGAACGCGTCATGGAGTGGATGCCTGGCGGAGTTCCTCCGCGCCGTGGTTCACGAGGATGTCCCGATGGCCGCCTGGTATGCCGGTCTTGCCGGTGAGTTGCCGCTCGTCACAGGATGGGAGGACGTCGCGTCGGAGCTTACGACTCAGCTCTCCGCACCGGAGCTCGAGCTCTATCTCTTCTTCCCGGGTGTTCGTCGCCGCCTGGTTGAATCGACAGAAGTCGAGCGATGAAGGGTACGCACATAGCCGCCATGCTCTTGCCCTACGAGGCACTCTTCACGGAGGGCGGTGGCGCCGATCTGTTCGTTCGGCCGACCCTGACCCGGCGCGCCTGGTTCGAGGCGCTGTCGAACGTCGGCGTGGCACCGCGAGGTGTGGAGATCATCGACGTCGGCGGTCCCAGGACCTACACCGTGCCTCTCGAGGAGCTCGAGGTCTTCGTGGAGCTTCGAACCGTGGACGAGGGTGGCGACTTCACGCAGCACGCGCGCGTCTGCTGGCATGGCAGCCACTCGCTGGGCCTCGGGCTCGTTCGGGCTCTCGTCGCGACGCAGCACGTCGTCGTGTGCATTCCGAGTGGTGAGCGCGACTACGTCCGTGACGAGGACGCGCTCGTCGCCTTCCCTTCGGCGAGCGCCTCTGGTTCGGGCGCTCGGCTGAGCCACGTCGTGGACGACGGGACGGTGACGTGGGGCGTGGCGGTCGTCCGCGAGAGCGATGAACGGATCGAGGTTCGGTTGGTCGTCTAGTCCCTCCGCGAGCCCGTTCGGCCTGGGAGGTTGTCTCGACGCCTTCGGGCTTGGGGGGCGAGGCCCTCGTGATCATCTAGCCGTGGGGGCGCGGGCCCCCTCGGGGCGGGGTCTGACCCCAATTTTCGTCAGTCTTTTCGAGGCTGCGCTCCCTATTCCCGCTGGATCCGGCCTTGCAGAAGGAGCGTCGGCCTCGGGTGACTCCCGTGGGCGAGGAGAGGCAGATGACGATGGAACGAACCACCGGAAAGACGAACTCCAGTCGGAAGACTGTGGGGGCAGTCGGCGCAGCAGCCGTCTTCGCTCTCGGAGCAGTCGGATGCGGCGGCGGCGGTGGCGGCGACAGCGTGCTGCCGGGCGTCCAGTCGCTCGTGTTCGCGCAGCGCGCCTTCCTCCGTGCCGATGGCACCGAGGACATCAGCGGCGGCACGCGACAGGTCATCGACTACGAGCGCTACACGCCTGGCGGCGGCGTGTACGTCCTCACCCCGCCGACGCCGGACGGTGAGCTGACGAACCTCACCGACGACTTCACGGCCGTCGACATCGCGGGCCTCGATCTCTCGTTCGATGCGCGCGAGGTCGTGTTCTCCATGCGTCACGGCGACGACGAGAACTACCACGTGTACATCGCGCCCGTGGATGGCTCGGCCCTGCCGCGCCAGATCACGGACGGTCCGTGGAACGACCTCCGCCCGATCTTCGTGCCCGGTGGACGCGTCGCGTACATCAGCACGTACCAGTTCGGCTCGGAGCTCCCGGCAGAGCAGAACCCGTTCGGTCGCCTCGGCCTTCGCCGCGACGAGTACGAGCGCGGTGCGGCGCCGCAGCTCTCGGTCGTCTCGACGGAGGGCGGCACGCCGACGGTGTGCTCGCAGAACCTCTCGCACATCGCGGAGCCCTTCCTCCTCTCGAACGGCCAGATCGGCTTCTCGCGCTGGGAGCATCTCGGCACGCTGAACGACGTGAAGCTCTTCCGCATGAACCCGGACTGCTCGGGCATGGAAGGCATCATGGTTCGCAACGGCCTCCCGGCGAACTCGTTCGTGCAGGCCACCGAGCTCGACCCCGGCACGTTCGTGTCGATCGCGACGAGCCGCAGCCGCACCATCCAGTCCGGCGCGCTCTATCACATCGACGCGCGCAACCGCACGAGCACCGCGGACGTGATCCCGATCGACGAGCAGCGCGCGATCCCGGAGTCGCTCACGCCGGCCGTGCCCACGGGCTCGGGCTCGCCTGCGAGCGGCATCGGCCGCTACCGCAACCCGCGCGGTCTCTTCGACGTGCAGGGCGACACGCGCACGTGGACGGGTGACCTCCTCGTCTCGTGGTCGGACGGCGACGTCAACGACCGCAACGAGATCGCCGAGAGCGCGCCCCGCTACGGCATCTACCACTTCGATCCGGAGACCCAGCGCCGCACGCTCGTGTTCGATGCCCCCAACATGTGGGACCTCTACGCGATCCCGGTTCAGGTGCGTCCGGAGCCGCCGGTGATCGGCCAGGGCGTGATGGGCAACCCCGCGGACATGTACGCACGTCCGGCGATCCTCGCGGGTGCCGACGTCCGCACCACGATGCTCGAGGAGACCGTCTCGGGCGCGCAGTTCGGCGAGGGCGTGACGCTCGACGAGGCGCTCGACGCGACCACGCACGTCCGCATCATCGAGGGCTTCTCGGGTGAGATCGGTGGCGTCGGCATGTTCGGCCTCACGATGCACGAGGGCGCGGCCATCATGGGCGAGACGCCCGTGTACGCCGACGGCAGCTGGCGCGCCGAGGTGCCTGCGTACCTCCCGTACCACCTCCAGCCGATCGACCGCTTCGGCCTCGCGATCCGCAACCAGCTCCTCTGGATCCAGGCGATGCCCGGCGAGAACCGCGCGTGTGGCGGCTGCCACAGCGACCGCGCTCAGCCGATCAACCTCGCGCCGACGCTCACCGCGCAGGTGCAGCCGGCCGACCGCACGACGCTCCGCCGCGTGCTCGACCGTCAGGAGATCCCGTGGGCCGGCGCGACGACGGTCCGCAACCTCCAGGACATGCTCACCGCGAGCTGCGCGGGCTGCCACGACGGTGGCGCGAGCGACCCGTTCGCGGGCCTCTACTACGAGATCACCGTGACGCCCGAGGGCGCGACGGAGCCGCTCCCGCCGTTCCAGATCCCGTACCTCGACCTCTCGAGCCGTCCGATCACGACGTACTACGAGAACGAGGTCGTGACGTACCCGGCGTCGTACGTGTCGCTCCTCATGCCGTCGGCGATGATGGGCGAGATGGAGATCGACACCACGAACCTCAACGGTCGCGAGGTCGTGGAGTGGATCAACCCCGGCTCGGCGCGCCACAGCCGCCTCATCCAGTACATGAACGTCAACGCGTACGACGACGCGACGGCGTGGGCCTGGTCGACGCCCTCGCACCCGGAGAACGTGGCGGGCGCGGCGCCGGTCACGCGCGCGGACCGCATGATGGTCATCCACATGGCGGACCTCGGCGGCCAGTACTACTCGCGCTTCAACACCGAGAACTCGGGCGAGTGGGCCTCGCCCCGCTACTGAGCAACCACCTCATCCAATCAGGAATACAGCCATGAAGAACATCCGAATGATGATGGTGGCCCGCAGCTTGGTGGTGGCCAGCGCGCTGGTGTCGATCAGCAGCACCGGCTCCGCGCAGGAGTACGCCGAGGGCGAGGTCGTGGTTCACGACCGTGCACGCGGCGAGAGCTCGCTCGACACGCAGGCCCCCGATCTCGCCACGCTCCGCGCGGCGATCGCGAGCGCCGACGAGAACCCCTCGCGGTTCTCCACGATGCTCGAGTACAGCGAGCGCGTGGAGTGCTACTCGTGCGTCCCTGCCGTGCAGCGGCTCCTCCTGACGAGCGCGAACTCGCAGGTCCGTGAGTCGGCCGCGTGGTGGCTTCGCCGACGTCCGTTCGCGATCGGCGCGGTCTTCGTGCAGATGCGCGACACGCTGGCGACCGATGGCTCGGACACGCGCCGTCAGTACGCGGCCGAGGCGCTCGGCACGCTGATGGACTTCCACGCGGTCGGTCCGCTCACGAACGCGGTCACCAGCGATGGTGCAGCGAACGTGCGCGCGGCAGCGGTGCGCAGCCTCGGCCGCTTGAACATCGGCAGCGCGAGCCACGCGATCGCGATGGCGCTCGGCGACTCGGACGTCACCGTGCAGGCGGCGGCGCTCCAGGCGATCACCGAGGTCGGCTTCTTCGACGAGGTCGAGCCGATCATGGGCCTCCTCGGCAGCACCGACGCGAGCATCCGTCGCCAGGCGGCGCGCGCGATCGGCCTCTACCACGTGACCGCCTCGGTCACGATCCTCGCGGCCATGCTCGTCGGCGACAGCGACATGAGCGTGCGTCAGGCGGCGGCGTGGTCGCTCGGTCGTCTCAACACGCCGGCGGCGCGTGAGGCGCTGCTCGAGGGCGAGTCGTCTCCGACGCAGACCGACGATCGCGTGCTCGACGCGATCCGCATGGCGCTCCGAACGCGCTAGTCGTACGCGCCGTTCGGCGCGGCTCGGGGGCTCAGGCGCCCCCGGACCCCGCGTCGCTCGTCGTCGATGACTCCTCCTCGACTCCCGCTCCTGGGGTTGCTTCGCAACCCCGCCGCGAGGCGCCCCGATGAGAGGCAGACAGATGCTGGCCCTGTGCTTCTCGGAGCGCGGGGCCTTCGTCTGTGTGGCGCACCAGTGCGCGGCGCGTGACGACGACGAATGCCGATCAACAGCCCGATCGAACGAGGTACCGTCATGCGCATGCGAGCGCGTGCTCTTTGGACGAACACCGTGGTGCTGCAGTGGCTGGTCACGGGGGGGCTGGTCGCGGGGGGGCTGGTCGCGAGCGCGGGCTGCGAGCCCGTCGAGCCTCCGGGCGGCAGCTACTACGAAGAGCGCATCGAGCCGTTCTTCGCGAACAGCTGCGTGAGACAGAACGGGCCGTGCCACGTGACGAACGAGCGCGGCGTCGCGCTCGGCAACCTCGACGTGACGAGCTTCGACGCGCTCATGCGGCGCCGCGACGCGCTCGAGGCGTATGGCCCGTATCCCGTGAGCCTCGTGCTGCTCAAGGCGGGCGCGCCGCGCGATCTCAGCGTGTTCAGCATGCCGTTCGATGGGCCGCGCGACGCGGACCCGATGCCCGTCGCGATCCGCACCGACGTGCAGCACGCGGGCGGGCGCGTGCTCGGCCTGAGCTCCGAGGCCTACAACCTCCTCTCGCAGTGGAGCCGTCAGGGCCACTCGCGCACGGGCGCGCCGCCCACGGTGCTGAGCGAGAACCTCGGCGAGTGCACGTCGCGCGTCGGCCATGCGCCGGGCTACGTGGCGGGCTCGATCGACACGGACTCGGCGCACTACCGCGTGTTCGAGTCGCAGGTGCAGCCGATGATGGAGCGTCGCTGCGCGGGCAGCTCGTGCCACGGCAGCACCATCGCGGACATGTTCCTGTCGTGCGGCGAGAGCGCCGAGCAGACGCAGTGGAACTACTGGGTGGCGATGGAGTTCGTGGCGCCGGGCTCCACGCGCTCGACGTCGGAGATCCTGCGCCGTCCCCTCGGCGTGCAGGTCGGCGGTGCGTTCCACGAGGGCGGTGACGTCTTCGGATCGATCGAAGATCCCGACTACATCACGCTCGCGAGCTGGGTCGAGAGCGCGCCCGAAGAGGCGTACCCCGAGCCGTTCCCAGCGACGCTCGCCACCGAAGGTCACGGCAGCGAGCGCGGCTTCCGCTACTTCGTCGAGCGCGTGCAGCCCACGCTCGTGAGGAGCGGCTGCACGTTCCAGAACTGCCACTCGACCACGATGTTCCACGACCTCCGCCTGCGCGGTGGATCGAACGGCGTGTTCGGTCACCTCGCGACGGTGCGCAACTACGTCATGGCGCGCGACATGTTGGCGGTGGAGTCGAGCGATCCGAACGAGAGCCGCCTCATCGCGAAGAACCTCTTCCCGCCCACGCAGGAGATCGGCGGCGAAGGCATCACGCACCGCGGCGGCGCGCTGTTCGAGTCGTTCGCGCCCGACGTCGTGAGCCGTCGACCGAACTTCGCGACGCCCGACGACTGCGCGATGGTCGACGCGGACGCGGGCGATCTCACGCTCACGCGCGACGATCCGATGTTCATCCACCCCTACTGCGTGCTCCAGCGCTGGCACGCGATCGAGCGCGAAGAGGCGATCACGGCGGGCCACATCACGGCGGACTCGCTCACGGCGATCGTCTACGTCGAGCGTCCGTCGGGCGCGACGGGCGGCGGTGGTCGCCCCGACGACTTCGACACGTTCCGACCGGGCGCGCGCTTGGTCGCGCGTGACCTCGGCATCGACGCGATGGGCGCGCTCACCGCGATCGGTGGCGAGACGGATCTCTCGGCCGGCTGCGGCCTCGGCGGCAGCGCCGACATCCGCGGACCCGCGGTGAGCTGGGACGGAACGCGCGTGGGCTTCGCGGGGCGCGGCTCCGCGACGCGAGGCTTCCGCCTCTACGAGGTGGCGCTCGACGGCACCGGCTGCGCCGAGGTCACGGGCCTTCCCGCCGCGGCCGACGAGGTCGGCGGCGTTCGCATCCACGACTTCGATCCCGCGTACTCGGCCGACGGTCGCCTCGTGTTCGCGTCGACGCGCGGCTACCTCACCAGCGAGGCTGTCGGCGTCGAGGGACCCACACGCACGCCGTCGCGCCTCGAGCCCAACGCGAACCTGTTCGTGCGCGAGGCCGCGGGCCTGCGTCAGATGACGTTCCTCCTCAACCAGGAGATCCAGCCGTCGTTCATGACCGACGGCCGCATCATCATGACGAGCGAGAAGCGCGAGACGGAGTTCCACCAGCTCGCGGGCCGTCGTCAGAACCTCGACGGTGGCGACTACCACCCGCTCTTCGGACAGCGCACGAGCGTGGGCTTCGACGCGGCCACGGAGATCGTCGAGGCGCTCGATCGCAACTTCGTGATGATCGGCGGCGAGCTCGACGCGGCGAACGGCGTGGTCGACGGCGCGGGGCGCCTGTTGATCCTCAACCGCTCGATCGGCCCCGATCAGTCGGCGCCGCGCGATCCGGCCGACCGCGCCTACATCGGCTCGCGCACGTTCCCCGTGAGCGACGGCGTCTTCCGATCGCCCGCGCCGCTTCCGAACGGGATGATCGTCGTGTCGTGCGCGGCCTCTGCGCCGGTGACGAACTGGGATCTCTGCGTGATCGATCCGAGGCAGGGCTCGCAGACGCTCGGCGCGCTCACGCGCCTCGTGGGCACGGACGGAACCTCGGAGCTCGAGGCCATCGCCGTGGTGCCGCGCGTGCCGCGCACGGTGTTCACGTCGCGGCCCGACGAGGCCAACGGTCACACGGAGGTCCGCTCGGGCACGACGGACGCCGACGTGCTCGTCACCGACTTCCCGATGCTCGCGACGCTCCTCTTCGAGAACACGCGCAACGGCCGCACGATCGCCGATCAGGTCGGCGGCTTCCGCGTGCTCGAGTCGCGGCCGCCGCCGGCGGGCGCGAGCTCGTTCGCTGGCCTCGCGAACGTGGTGACGGACTCGCTCGGTCAGTTCTACGCCGAGCGGCAGGATCGCGGCTTCGTCTCGCTCGAGGCCGACGGCTCCGCGTTCATCCGCATCCGCGGCGGCATGGCGATGCAGCTCGTACCGACCGACGCCGCGGGCACGGTGCTGACGTTCGGCGCCGTCTTCTCGGGGAGTGGGGGCGCCCCGCTCGCGAGCTCGGGCATGCCGTTCACCGGCGAGATGATCCAGCGCGAGACGATGCAGTTCTATCCGGGCGAGAACATCCGTCAGTCGATGCCGCGTCCGTTCTTCAACGCGCTCTGCGGCGGCTGTCACGGCTCGATCTCGGGCCGCGAGATCGACATCGCCTCCGACATCGACATCCTCACGCGCGCCTCGCCCGCGATCGACGCGCGAGACACCGACCCCGTCGATCTCCGCTGAACGTCGCCCGAGCTTCCTCAGAACAGGCTGCGGTGGTGATGGGTCGGAGCATATACTCCACTCTATGAAGCAGTT
This sequence comes from uncultured Sandaracinaceae bacterium, assembly GCA_964502175.1. Taxonomy (GTDB): domain Bacteria; phylum Myxococcota_A; class Polyangia; order Polyangiales; family Sandaracinaceae; genus JAFLCL01. The sequence continues at coordinate 36,200 of CAZCVE010000004.1, read as the reverse complement.
CTTGATCGAGCTCGACGATCGGGATGCCCGGGATCTCGAGCGCGTCGCGCCCGCGAAGAGCCGAAGGCGTTCGGAGTTCGTTCGGCTCGCGATCCGGCGTGCGATCGATCTGGCGCTCGACCGCGAGACGGCGCTCGCCTACGGGAGCCTCCCGCTGAGCGGAGGCGTGCAGGCGAGCGATCTCGAGGGCTGGGACGAACAGAACGAGCTGGCCGAGCGCACGACGCGAACCAAGACCGCGCCGCGCCGAGCAGGCAAGCGCGTCGCGTGAGCGTCATCGTCGCATCCGATGCGTGGCGTCCGCGGCAGTTCGAGATCTGGTGGGCTTCGCTGCCGCTCCCAGTCGGGCGTCGACCCGTGCTGCTCCTCGGTCGTACGCCTTCCTTCGCGTACCTCGATCGCGTGCTCGTCGTGGAGGTGACGACGACGGTCCGCGGCATCCCCCAAGAGGTTCGGCTCGGTCGTCGCGAGGGTCTGCCGCGGCCGTGCGTCGCGAACCTGGACGCGCTGCGCCAGACGCCACGCACCCTCCTCGTGGAGCGCATCGGTCGCTTGGCTTCGGCGCGCGAGATCGAGGTGAAGCGTGCGCTCGGACACGTCCTGCACTGGCCTGAGCTGACGTCGCTCGGCGAGCGCTGATCACCAAGCCAGATAGACGTACGCGAACAGGCCGAGGGTGAAGCTCGCGCCGTTCGCGAGGAGCGCGAGCGCGAAGGCGTGCCTCACGCCGAAGGCCATGAGCCACAGCGTCTCGAGCGTCACGGCGAACGTCTCTGCCACGGCGATCGCGGACCAGTGGCTCGCGTCGGGCGCGAGGTGACTGACCAGATCGGGGATGACGAACCACACCATCGGGTGCGTGAGCAGGCTGGCCGCGAGGGCGATCGCCCAGCGCTCGCGTCGCACGCGCTGCTCGCCGATCGCCGACGCGTAGATCGGCGCCTCGACCAGCTGGGTGAAGGCGAACGCGATCGCCCAGCGCACGAAGAGCGGCGTCACGAGGCGTCGGCTCGAGGAGCGCTGGGCTGCGCGTCACCGAGATCGTTCAGGCGCGCGCCGCTCTGGCAGAGGAGGGCGCCGATCACCGCGAGCTCGAGGTAGCCGTGGAAGAGCGCGCCGCGGAGGTAGCCCATGCGCGCGCCGTAGAGGTCGAGCGCGGCCCAGACGGCGAGCCCGAGCGAGAGCACGCCGAAGATCATCATGACGGGCAGGCTGCCTTCGACGCGCATCGCCTCGATCGACGCGCGGAACGTGCGCGGAGTCTCGCGCTCGCGGTCTTCGTCGGGGATCGCGCGCAGCCACGTGGCGTAGTGGACGCTCTGCGCGAACGCGAAGAAGAGGACGAAGCGCAGCGCGAGCACGTGGCCGACGTCGAAGAGGCGCGACGGGACGAGGCTCGCGAGGTGGACGTCGATCGAGGTGCCCATGCCGTCGCCGATCTCGAGGCGACCGACGCCGAACGCCAGCGCATCCAGCGCGCCCGCGAAGATGGCGATCGCGGCGAGCACGAAGAGCGCGGCAGCGCCGCGGTGCCAGACGCTCGTGCGCTCGCGCGCGACGAGGTGCGGCCACGCGAGGAAGAAGCCCACGGCGATCAGGTTGTGCGCGTGCGCGATGATCGGCGCGATGGTGCGCGGGACGGACCACGACGCGACGAGGAGGAGGCCCGCGATCACGAGGATCGCGATGCGTCGCGGCGTCCACGCGTTCGGGAGCGTGAGCGCGGCGCCGAGCACGGCGACGAAGCCGAGCCAGCTCGCGCTCGTCACGCCGAGGGCGACGAGCGGAACGACGACGGTGAGCCAGAAGGCAGGGCGGCGGTGGAGGCCTGGGCGCACGACGAGGTAGCGGACGTCGGCCGCGAGGTGAGGGACACCGAGCACGATCGGCCCGAGCGCGAGCAGCTCGAGGGGCGCCACCGCGGTGAGCACCAGCGCGAAGACGATGGAGAGCGCGAGGGCCGTGGCGGAGCGGAGCTCACGCGAGCGCACGAACGGCGCGACGCCCGGTCCGAGCAGCTGGAGCCACCCGAGCCGGACGCGATCGAGGCCGTCGACGAGCGCGTTCATGCGTGGTCCCGAGAATACACCGCGGTCGTGGCGTCGCTTGGTCGGAGCCAGCGCCCACGGTGCGGTCAGACCGCGCGGACGAAGGCTCCGTGGCCGAGGCGGGCGGCGAGGGCGTCGGCCTCTGCGCGATCCACGAACGCGCCGACGTAGACGCGGTGGAGCTGGCGCGCGGCCTGGATGGTCACGACGTGCGCCTCGGGGTTGTCGGCCGGGAAGCCCCCGGCCTCGAGGAAGCCGTGCTCGACGTCGTCGCGATCCGAGATCGCGCGCGCCTCGGTGCGCGCGAGCGGTGCGTCGAGGAACGCGCCGCTCTGGACGACGTAGACCGGCGTCGACACCGAGCGCGCGCGCTGGACGTCGGCGGGCGAGGCGCCCACCGCGAGCGCGACCGCGCGGAAGAGCGAGACGTAGCGTCCGTCGCGCCACTCCAGATCGTGCGTCACGCCGTTCGCCTCGACGGTCACGTAGCCGTGCTCGATGACGACGCTGCCGGGCGTGGGGAGAAGGGCGTCGATGCGACCGAGCCACGTCGCGCGCAGCTGGATCGACGCGAGGTCCCACTCCGTGTCGCCGCCCATCTCGACGACGTGGCCGACGTTGGCGTGGAAGCCGTCCCAGCATGCGCGCGCGGGCTGCGCGACGAAGAGGGAGAGCACGAGGGTGAGCGCGACCGCGAGCTTGCGGATGGACATGGCACCCACATCGCAAGCCGTCGGCCAGCCGCGCGGGGCCTTGGATCGCCATAGTTTCATCGCTGCTTGGACGTGCCGGTTGCGGCGCGACGTGTCCGACCCACCACGTCGCGGGTCCGCCTCGCCACACCGCGTGTCATGCTCGGCCATGCTCCGTGGGCGCCTGGTTCGCATCGTCGCCGTGGCCTCGCTCGTGGGGTCGCCGTGCGTGGGCGGATGCGGGGCGACCCCCAACCTCGACGCGGGCGCGCGCTCGCTCGACGCGAACTTCGACGGCGAGCTGCCGGACGCGGGCTCCGTCGCGGCCGGAGGTCTCGTGGTCGGCGAGGGCGAGTCGGTGCTGCGCGCGATCGAGGAGGGCGACACGTTGCTGCTCGCGCGCGGCTGTCAGGGGAGCCAGCACGTGTGGATCTCGCTGCGCGCGGACGCGGGCTTCGATCCGCGCGGGATGACGGTGCGCCTCGATCTGTTTCGCGAGCGAGACGAGCTCCGCGTGTCGCTCGAGTTCCTCGTGCGCCTCTCGTTCCAGCCCGACGAGACCGCGACCTCGAGCTCGCTCCTCGGCCTCACGCTGCAGGTCCCCGAGCCCGACCTCGCGATCGGCGAAGACCTCAGGCTCGAGGCGCAGATCACCGATCGCGCAGGGACGACGAGCACCGCCACGCACACGGTCCGTGTGGAGTGGGGCACCGAGGTCTGCGGCGGGATGGGAGGCTGAGCATGGGCAAGGCACGAGAGCGGGCGACGCTCGACACGTATCCGCCCGAGATCACGGTGGGCGAGGGCCGCGATCGCTACCTCGCGGAGAACGGCTTCACGATGAAGACGTACACCGAGCGGGTCGCGCGCGTCCCCTTGTGGTTCGGCATCCACATCTACGTGCCGAGCACCGAGTCGCGACGTCGCGCGCTGCCGATGCACGATCTCCATCACGTCGTCACGGGGTACGGCACCGACCTCGCCGGAGAAGCCGAGATCTCCGCGTGGGAGACGCAGCGCGGGCTCGGGGCGCTGAGCCCGTACGTGCGCGGGATCATCTGGGCCGGGGATCTCCAAGGCCTCGCGTTCCGACCGCGACGCACGCTGCGCGCGTACCGCGCGGCGCCCGGGCGCGGCTCGCTGTTCGGTCGCTTCGACGAGTACGAGTCGCTGCTCTCGCGGAGCGTCGGTGACGTGCGCCGCGAGCTCGGCCTGCCGATCGACGGTCTCGTGACGAGCCGTCGCCTCCACGGCGACGCGCCCACCTGACCGTCGCGTGATAGAGGTCGCGCGTGAGCGGACTCATCCCCTGGTTCCGGCTCGAGGGCATCCCGATCCCTCTGCCCGAGCAAATCGACATCTTCGGCTACCGCGCGAGCTTTCCGCAGGACTGGTCGATCCAGCCGTTCGGCATCCTCGTCGCGATCGGCGTGATGCTCGGCGCCTCGCTGTCGGAGCGTCGCGGCAAGGCGGTGGGCGTTCATCCGAACGCGATCGCGAGCTGCGTGGCGCACGTGCTGATCGGCGGCTTCGTGGTCGGCCACGTGTTCGACGCGATCGCGTACCACCCCGAGGTCGTCGCCGAGAACCCGCTCTTCTTGCTGCGGATCTGGGACGGCCTCTCGTCGTTCGGCGGCTTCCTCGGCGCCGTGATCGGGCTCGTCGTCTACCTCAAGCGCTTCGGCGTGGATGGTCGCGTGGTGGGCGATCCGATCGCGTGGGCCTTCCCGCTCGGCTGGATGTTCGGTCGCATGGGCTGCTTCGTGGTGCACGATCACCCGGGCGCGCCGACGGACTTCTTCCTCGCGGTGCAGAACTACGAAGCGGGCGATCCGCCGTACGTCACGCGCCACGACATGGGCCTCTACGAGGTCATCTGGGCCGCCGCCGTGATGAGCCTCTTCGTCTACCTCGGCCAGACGCCTCGCAAGCGCGGCTTCTACCTGGGCCTGCTCCCGATCCTCTATTCGCCGTTCCGCTTCTGCCTCGACTTCTTCCGCGCGACGGACCTCGAGGTCGGCGACGCGCGCTACTTCGGCCTCACGCCGGGTCACTACAGCGCGATCATCCTGCTCGTCGCGGGCGTGCTCTTCCTCCGCTGGGTCGAGACGTCGCCTGAGCCGACGGTGCCCGACGCGGTCGCGTGGGACCCCGAGCGTGAGGCTGCGCTCGCTGCGAAGGAAGCCGAGTCGAAGTCGTCGAGCGAGTCGAAGACGAAGTCGTCGGACGAGGCGACGTCGAGCGAATCGCCCGACACGAAGGCCGAGCCCGCGAGCGAGCCGAGCGTGACGCCTGCGAGCGACCCGCTCGCGGAGACGCGCTCGAAGCGGCCGAAGAAGAAGCGCTGAGACGGCGATGCGAGGTGCCCCACGCGCTGAAGCGCGGGGCATGGGCGATCTCGGAAAGCCCTTCGGGCTGCAGCGTGTGTCCCGTAGCGCTGGTGTCGGGCCAGTGACCTCAGGTCTTGCTGCCGCTCGATCCTGATCCGCTCGATCCCGATCCCGACGACGGCGTGCTCGGGGCGCTGCTCGAGCTCGACGACGATGAGCTGCTCGAGTCGCTCGAGCTGCTGCTCGAGGAGGACGACGACGAGCTCGCGCTGCTCTCGCTCTTGCTGCTCGAGCCCCCATCGGACTTGGCGCCCGCGGGCTTGTGATAGAGGTCCGCGTACCAGCCGCCGCCCTTGAGGATGAAGTTGCCGCCCGAGATCAGGCGCACGAGCTTCTCTTCGGCGCACTTGGGGCAGGTCGTGAGCTTGGGCTCGGTGATGCGCTGCTCGATGGTCAGCTCGTGGCCGCATCCATCACATCGGTACTCGTACGTCGGCATCGGGGATCCTCGGGAAGGCGCGGAGAATAGGGCCGATCGCCGGTGCGGCAACTCGTTCACGGGCAGTCGTACCGCTCCATGAACGGCGGCCACGCGCAGAGGCACCTGAGCTGCGTGGGCTCGAAGCAGAACTCGATGTCGATCCAATCCGCGCTCCCCACGCACTCGTCGGTCTCCACAGCGCACGGCTCGCCCGCGAGGCCGCCACACGCGCCGCGTCCGATGGGAAGGCACAGACCGCCGACGCCGGCGTCGACGGGCAGCTCCCGTGCGCACTGAAGCCCTTCCGTGCAGTCGTCGTCCGTCACGCACGGCTGCGTGATCGTGCCGCACTCGCCCGAGTCCGGCGGAGCCGGGACTGCGTCGAGCGCCGCGTCGGCGCCTGCGTCGTCGAGGAACGATGCGTCGAGGCTCTCGGGCGACGCGCTGCACGCGATCGAGCCGAGGCACGCCGTCACCATCGACACCACCCATGCGACTCGCGCTCTCACGCGTCGAGGATACCTGCAGCTTCCTCTCGATCACGCACACATCACCCACGGCGATCGCAGGTCGGCATGCACCAACCGCGAGGCAAGGGATGCACAGGCCAGCGACCCTGCGTCGACCCAGAGCTCGTGCGTCTCAGCCTCCGAGCGCTGCTTCGATCGCGTCGCACTGGACGCTGCGCACGCCCTCGGACGCGCGGATCGGGGTGCCGAGCTCGACGTAGTCGTCGGCGGCCTCAGTCCATGCGGGCCACGTCACGGTGCCGACGTCGCCGGGCGTGCCGTTCGTGCCGAACGCGGTCCACGCGTCGCCCATCGCGGCCGAGAGCGCCTCGTCTTCCGCCGTCGGCACGTAGCCGCTGATGCGCAGGACGCCGAACACGTAGGGCAGCTCGAGCGCGTGGGTCGCGCCGAGCACCGCGAGCGGGCCGTTCAGCCGCTGCGTGAAGAAGTAGCGATGCACGGGCTCGCTCTGTCCCATCGACAGCGCGGTGAGGATCGCGCGCGCCGGGCACGTCCAGCGCGTGTCCGTCGAGAGCGCGACCGCGGCGCCGCGGATCGTGGGGTAGTCGGAGGTCGGATAGACGTCGATCACCGCGTCGGCCGTCGCCCCCGCGAGGCCGTACTGCGAGAGGTAGAGGCGCGCCCACGCCTCGTACTGGGCCTCGGTCGTGAACATCGACGCCGGCGGCACCATGCGGCCGGTCTCTTCGGAGTTCGTGCCGAGGATGACGGGCACTGCGTTGTGCTCTCCCGCTGCGAACGCCAGCGTCGGTGCGCGCGGCACGACGGTGCCATCGACGAACGCGTTGAAGTCGTTGTTCGTGATGCCGGTGACCTCTTGCGGCAGCGCCATCAGGATCTCGCTCGCGCTCTTGCTGCGCAGGCACGCGATCGGGTCGGCCTCGCCGTCGCAGTCGGCGCCCGCGATCAGGCGGTCCGCGGCGGCGAGCGCCGTCGAGCGCGCCGTGCCCGGGCAGCCGCCGCTCTCGATCAGCGCCGACGAGAAGAGCCCGCCCGCGAGCGGCGAGGCGAGCAGCATGCACACGTTCAATCCGCCCGCGGACTCACCGAAGATCATCATGCGCGACGGATCGCCGCCGAACGCGCCGATCTCGTCGTGCACCCACTGGAGCGCCGCGATCTGATCGCGCAGCGCCCAGTTGCCCGAGGTGCTCTCCGCGCGCTCGGCGTCGAGGCCAGCGTGCGCGAGGAAGCCGAGCGCGCCGAGGCGGTAGTTCATCGTGACGACGATCGCGCCACGCTCGCTGAGGCCGCGTCCGTCGTAGAGCAGCGTGCCCATGAGCGCTTCGGAGCCCGAGCCTTGGTTGTTGCCGCCGCCGTGGATGAAGAAGAGGACGGGCAGCGGCTCGCTGCCGCGCGACGTGGGCGTCCAGACGTTGAGGCTGAGACAGTCCTCGTCGCCGATCGGCGTGCCGTCCGACAGCTGCGGGCACACGGGTCCGAACTCCGTCGCGTCGCGCACGCTCGAGGAGCACAGCGGCGGCGCGGGCTCGCGGAAGCGCAGCGTGCCGATTGGCGGCGCTGCGTAGGGGATGCCGCGGAACACGTGCGTCTCGCCCGCGACCTCTCCGCGGAACACACCGAACGACGTCGCGACCTCTTCGGGCGCGCTCGCAGTGCCTGGCGTGCACGGGCCTGCGTCGACGTTCTCGATCGGCGCATCGACGACGCTCGCGGCGTCGCTCGCGCGCCCAGCGTCCGTCGTGTCCATCCCACCACCGCAGCCGACGAAGAGGAGCGACAACCCGAGGAGCGATCTGCGCATCACGCGATCCTCACGTCCTCGTGACCCGAGCACAAGAGAGCGCACGATCACGGCGCCGGACACTCGATGGCGCCGGCGAAGCTGGGCACGCTGCAGAAGCAGCGGTAGTCGTCTGGCGCGAAGCAGACGGCGTGGTCCGTCGTTCGCGGGAGGCGCGTCCACGCCTACGTCGCTCGCAGCGTCGTTCACGTCACCGGCGTCGCCGGCGCCCTCGCCACGCTCCATGCAGCCGTGGAGCACGAAGAGAGCGCCGAAGACCCATCCCCGCGACACGACGCGCATCTCGCGATCCTACACGCTCGCTTCCGTGTGGCGCTCGCACATACTGCGCGCCGCCATGGCCACGCCTCGTAGCGCGCGAACGTCGAAGGTCCCCGAAGAGATCGAGTTCGACCTCGGCCTCGACGAGCCCGACGACGAGGCGTCGCTCAAGACGCGCGCGGCGCAGCTGCTGAAGGTGAAGGCGGACGCGATCCCGTTCGCCGCGGTGCGGAAGCGCTCGATCGACGCGCGCCAGGGCAGCGTGAAGTTCCACGTGCTGCTCGCGCTGAAGAAGGACGAAGACGTCGATCAGGCGCAGCTCGGGCTGCCCTTGCCGCGCGAGGTGTCGGGCGCGGTGCGCGCGATCGTCGTGGGCGATGGACCGGCGGGGCTGTTCGCGGCGTACGAGCTGGCGCGCGCGGGCGTGCGATCGATCGTGCTCGATCGCGGCAAGCCCGTGCAGCCGCGACGCCACGATCTCAAGGGCCTCCAGCGCAAGGGCACAGTCCACCCGGACAGCAACTACTGCTTCGGCGAAGGCGGAGCGGGCACGTACTCGGACGGCAAGCTCTACACGCGCGCGCACAAGCGTGGCGACGTGCGCGACGTGATCGAGACGCTCGCGCTCCACGGCGCGCCCGAGGCGATCCTCGTCGACGCGCGACCGCACATCGGCTCGAACAAGCTGCCCAAGGTCATCACGGCGATGCGCGAGCGCCTCGAGTCGTCGGGCGTGACGTTTCGCTTCGAGAGCAAGGTGGTGGGTCTCGAGGTGCGCGGCGTCGGGAGCGATCGACGCGTGACCGGCGTGCGCCTCGCAGACGGCGAGATCCTCGAGGCCGATCACGTCGTGCTCGCCACGGGCCACTCCGCGCGCGACGTGTTCCAGATGCTGCTCGACACCGGCGTGAGGCTCGAGGCCAAGCCGTTCGCGCTCGGCGTGCGCATCGAGCATCCGCAGCCGCTGATCGATCGCATCCAGTACGGACGCGACTTCGGCCACCCGAAGCTGCCGGCCGCGTACTACCGGCTCGCGCACGAGGTCGAGGGGCGCGGCGTGTTCTCGTTCTGCATGTGCCCGGGCGGATGGATCGTGCCTGCGTCGACGGAGCCCGATGGCCTCGTCGTGAACGGCATGAGCCTCTCGCGTCGCGACTCACCGTTCGCGAACTCGGGGCTCGTCGTCAGCGTCGAGCCGAGCGACTGGGAGAAGGCGGGTTTCACCGGCGTGCTCGGCGGGGTGGAGCTCCAGCGTGCGATCGAGCGCCGCGCGATGAAGGCAGGGGGCGACGATCTCGCCGCGCCCGCGACGCGCGTGTCGGACTTCCTCGCGCGCCGCAGCTCGAGCACGGTGCCCGAGACGAGCTACCTGCCCGGCCTCGTCGGCGCCGACGTCGGCGAGGTGCTCGACGGCGCGGGCGTGCGGCTCGCGGCACGACTTCGCGAGGCGCTGCGCGCGTTCGACAAGCGCATGCGCGGCTACGCGACCGAAGAGGCCGTGCTCGTCGCGACCGAGTCCCGCACGAGCGCGCCCGTCCGCGTGCCGCGCGACGCGACCACGCTCGAAGCGCTCGACCTCGCGGGCCTCTACCCGACCGGCGAAGGCGCGGGCTACGCAGGCGGCATCGTGAGCGCCGCGATGGACGGCATGCGCGTCGGCCGCGCGATCGCACGAAGCGTGTCCTCCAGCGTCACGTCGCGCGCATAGACTCGCGCGTCATGACGCTCTCGCCGACCGAGCTCCTCACCCTCGCGGGCATCTTGCGATCGCTGACGCGCATCCAGGCCCTCGACACGAACGAGAGACGCGACGCGCTCACGGCGGTCGCGGAGAGCCTCGATCTGCGGAGCCGCGAGCGTGAGCGGCCCGAGCCCGAGCAGCGTGGGTACCGAGAGGCCGCGCACGTGATGCGCGTGCTCGTCCTCGATCTCGAGCCGTGGATGAGGCGCGCGGAGCGTGAGCTCACGGATCCCGAGGAGCTTCGTGCGCTGCTGAGGAGCGGCGTCTCCGCCCTCGACACGCGTCGCGCGATCCTGCGCGCGGTGCAGGGCTTCGCCTCGTACGGCGGGCTCTCGGTGCGTGAAGAGATGTTCCTCGCGTGGCTGGCGCTGCTCTGGCGCGAGACTCCGCTCGATCCGGGCGCGGACGCGGTGGCCTCGCTCTCCGCGATCCCTCCGAGCGATCGCGTCGTGCTCGGCGGTCTGCTCGACGCGATGCTCACGGCATCGGGCCTCGACGAAACCGGCAAGGCTCGGGCGCTCGAGGCGGCGGCGTCTGCGCTGGACACCACGCCAGAGGCGCTCGATCCGCTGATTCTGGCGGCGCGCCAGCAGATCCGAGGCGAGGGACACCTTCGCGCGCTCGTGTCGTTCGGCGTCACGCTGACGCGCTCGCGGGAGGCGATCGTGCGCGCCGTGCTCGTCGCCTCGTATGTCGGCGGGATAGAGCCGGACGAAGAGGCGCTCCTTCGCTGGCTGGCCGCGTCGTGGTCCATGGTCTGACGTTCGCGAGGACGTCGGATGCGATGGCCCGTCTCGACGTCGGCTCAGCGGCGTGTCGCGCTCGAGGGCCGCGCGAGGATGCGCGCGAGCTTCGCTTCGTCGACACGATGGCCCTCGAGACGATGCACGAGCGCGTCGAGCCGATCGCTGCCCCAGTACACCTCGCCTTCGATCACGAAGCTCGGCACGCCGAACACGCCCGCGGCGATCGCGATCTGCGTCGCATCGAGCAGTCGCTGCTTGATCGCGGGCTCGCGCGTCGCGAGCACGATCGCGTCTGCGTCGAGCCCGACGCGCGCGGCCACGTCGCGCACCACGTCGATCGACTCGAGGTCACGGCCCACGGACCACGCTGCGTCCATCAGCGCGATCGCGAGCCGTCGTCGCTTCGCGTCGTCGTCGATCGAGACGCACGCGCGCAGCGCGGTGAGCGGATTGAACGGGTGCGCGGGTGGCCCTTCGATCGCGAGCCCAAGCCGATCGGCGGTGCGCGCGACGTCACGGAACGTGTACGCGCGCTTGGTCGGGATCTCCGCGGGGCCCACGTTTCCATGGTGATTGAGCAGCGCCGCGAAGAGCACCGGTCGCACCCGCACGCTCGCGAGCGTGTCGATGCGCTCGAGCTGACGCGCCGCGAGCCACGCGTAGGGGCTGATCGGATCGAACCAGAAGTCGACGACGTGCATGCCCCAGCGTGCCACACGAGCGTATGCCTGTTCCGCGCTACGATGCATACGCGATGACCATCCGACGCAAGAGCCACAACCTCGACGCTGATCTGCTCGACCGCGCGCGCCGCGTGCTCGGGCTCGCGACGGAGACCGAGACGATCCACGAGGCGCTCCGCGCCGTCGTGCGCGGCGACGAGATCCTCGCCGACATCCGCGCGGCTCGGTCCAAGGGGAAGAAAGGTCGCGACATCTTCCGCGCGGAGTTCCTCGAGCAGATGCGTACCGAGTCGCGTCGGCCGTGAAGGTCCTCTTCGACACCAACGTGTACGTGGCGCTGCTCTGTGATCCTGCGTTCTTGCTGCGCTTCGGGCCGATGCTCGAGACGTTGGCGCCCGCGACGTTTCTCTCGAGCGTCGTCGTCGCGGAGCTGCTCCAGGGTGCGCGCGGTGAGCCTGGTCGCGCCCGCGTACGCCGTGCCTTGCGAGCCACCACGCGGGCAGGTCGTCTCGCGACTCCGAGCCACGACGACTGGACGCTGGCGGGGACCGTTCAGTCGAAGATCTGGGATCGTCACGCCGATCTGCGCACGAAGTCGTTCCTCGACGACACCCTCATCGTCGCGTCTGCACGACGCGTCGGTGCGACGGTGGTGACGTGGAACGTGAAGGACTTCGACGTGATCGCCCAGGTCCTGCCGCATGCGAAGACGACGCCCGAGGCTCTGCTCGCGGCTGCCGGTTCCGGGTGATCAGAACCGGAAGGCCTCGTCGTCCACCGTCATCGTGCCGGCGAGGAGGTCGACCTCGATGCGGCCGTCTCCGTCGGACTCGGCGGTCTCGGTGTCGCTGAGGTGTTGGTGGTCGCCGCAGCGCGTGACGCCGTCGTACAGCGTCCGCTCGCACGTCACGCGCGTGATGCACACCGCGCTGACGGGTCCGGGCGCGGAGGAGCGCGTGCGCTCGAAGCGGAGGCGGCACGCACGATCGTCGCGCACGCGCGTGACGCCCACCTCCGCAGCGTGGAGCGAGAGCCAGCGCGTCTCGTAGACGCTCGCGTCGCTCCGGCGCGCGACGAGCACCGCACCCGCGCCGAGGACGGCGCACACGAGCCCCGTCACGACGATGCGCCACAGGCCGGTACCCGAGGACGGCGTCGAGGTCGCGAGCGACACCTCGGCCTCGAGCGCGCGCACACGCTCGCGTGAGGCGCCGAGCTCGCGCTCCTTCTCTTCGAGGTTCGACCGCAGCGCCTCGCGCTCGTCTCGGTAGGCGTCCGCCATGGAGGTCGAGCGTAACGTCGTTCCCGCTCGGAGCTCAGGCGCGCTCGAGCACGACGGCGAGGCCCTGGCCTCCGCCGATGCACGCCGAGCCCACGCCGAAGCGCTTGTTCTGGCGACGCAGCGTGTAGACGAGGTTCGCCGTGATGCGCGCCCCGCTGGCGCCGAGCGGGTGGCCGAGCGCGATCGCGCCGCCGTTCACGTTCGTCTTGGCGGGGTCGAGGCCGAGCTCCTTCTCGACGGCGAGGAACTGCGCCGCGAAGGCCTCGTTCACGTCGAAGAGATCGACCTCGTCTTGCTTGAGGCCCGCGCGCTCGAGCGCGTTGCGGATCGCGGGCGCGGGGCCGATGCCCATGATCGTCGGGTCGACCGCGGAGACGCCCCACTGCACGAGCTTCGCGAGCGGCGTGAGGCCGCGCGACTTGGCCCACTCGCCGTCGACGACGATGAGGCTCGCCGCGCCGTCGTTGATGCCCGACGCGTTGGCGGCGGTGACGAGGCCGTCCTTCTTGAAGACCGACGGCAGCTTCGCGAGCTGCTCGAGGGTGGAGATGCGCGGGTGCTCGTCCTTGTCGACGACCTTCACGCCCTTCTTCTCCTGGATCTCGACGGGCGCGATCTCGTCCTTGAAGCCGCCCGACTCCTGACACGCGGCCCAGCGCTGCTGGCTGCGCGCCGCGAGCGCGTCGCACTGCTCGCGCGTGATGCCGTACTGCGCGCCGAGCTTCTCGGCGGTCATGCCCATGGGCGAGCCCGTGAACGTGTCGTGCAGCGCGGTGAAGAGCGTGTCGACCATCTCGGGCGGCTTGCCGAAGCGCGCGCCGCCATCACGAAGGCCCCACACCGCGTGTGGCGCCTGGCTCATGTTCTCGGAGCCCGACGCGACGACCGCCTTGGCCTCGCCGAGGAGGATCTGCTCGGCCGCGCTGATCACGGCCTGGAAGCCCGAGCCACACAGGCGGTTGAGCGTGAGCGCGGGGCGATCGATCGGGATGCCCGACTTGAGGCCCACGTGACGCGCGCCGTAGATCGCGTCCTTGGACGTCTGCTGCACGTTGCCGAGGATCACCTGATCGATCTCGTCGGCGTTGAGGCCCGACTGCGCGATGGCGGCCTTCGTCGAGATCACCGCGAGGTCGATCGCGCTGATGTCCTTGAAGGACTGGCTGAACTCGCCGAACGCAGTGCGCTTGGCGCCGACGATCCAGATCTCCTTGCTCAGCTTCTTCATGACTTCCTCGTTCTGGTTCAGCGATCAGAGCGCCGGTGGGCGCGGGAAAGGTTGGAGCTTCAGCGGGCGATCTCGACCCACGAGTTCGAGAACACCGGCTCCTCCGGATGTTCTTTCGTGCCGGCCTGCACGATCACTCGTCCCTCTTCTCGCCACCCGCTCACGACGAGCGTGTCGCCGGGCCACACGGGCTTCGAGAAGCGTCCGGCGAAGAGCTTCAGCTTGCTCGGATCGCCGCCGCACTCGTGCTCGACGACGGCGCGGCCGATGTAGCCGTAGGTGCAGAGGCCGTGGAGGATCGGGCGACCCTCGGTGACCTTCGCGGCCTTCTCCGCGGCGCGGGGATCGGCGTGCAGCGGGTTGAGGTCGCCGGAGAGTCGATAGAGCAGCGCCTGCGACGCGCTCGTCGGGTACTCGACGGTCCAGTCGGCAGCGCGCTCGGGCGCGCGCACGCGGATGCTCTTGGGCGGGGCGTCTCCGCCGAAGCCGCCGTCGAGCAGGTACATGATCGTCCAGTCGGTCTCGCACACGAGCTCGCCCGACTCGTCGCGCGTCTCGGTCGAGAAGATCACCTGCGCCATGCGTCGCAGATCACCGACGTTCGAGACCTTGCCGATCGTCGTCAGCGTGCCGCTCGGCGCGAACGGCTTGTGGAGCCGGATCGACTGACCGCCGTGCACGACGCCGCCGAAGTCTCCGCCGACCACGTCGAACATCGCCCGGCACGCCTCGAACGTCGGAATCACCGCGTAGGTCGGGAAGACCTTCATCGCGGGATCGCCCTCTGCGCCCTCGTAGACGAAGGTGAGATCCGCTTGGCTGGCGCCGATGCCGAGCGCGTAGAGCGCGGCGTCCTGCCAGCGGTACGTGAACGTGAGCGGCGCGGTCGTGTGGCCGACCGCCGACGGATCCAGGGGCTTCTTCGGAACGCTCATGCTGGACCCGTCTCCTAACGTCCGACCCCCACCGCGGCAAGCCCGCGGGCCTCGCCCACGCGCCAGCCTTGCCGAGGCGGGTGAGAGCCCGCACGCTGCCGGTGTGTCTCGGCGTCCGAGAGAGCGCGTGATCGGTGTGCTGTTCGCGTGCGCGGCGATGTCGGGCTGTGGTCCTCGACCGGGCACGGACGCCGCGGTCGGTGAGACAGACGCGCCTCCGATCCGCGACAGCGATGGCGATGGCCTCTGCGACGACACCGAATTCTCGCGAGGCACGGACCCGCTCGACGAAGACACGGACGGCGACGGCTTCTCCGATCTGGTCGAGATCCACATCTACTCCGACGCGCTGATGATCGACTCGCCCGATCGCGACGACCTCGTCGTGCTCCCGACCGATCGACTCGCCACGACCTCCGTCGCGCTGACGTACACGGTGCGCGGGGAGGGCGGCAGCTACGTGGGCGGCTTCTCCGCGCGTCCACGCCCGCTCGGTGACACGACGACGGCGAACGACTTCTTCCTCCGCGCGACCGCCGTCGCAGGTACGCCGCCGGCGAACGTGGGCCTCGTCGAGGAGGAGCGCTTCGTCGGTGTGGTCGGCCGCACGCTGTTCGCGTACCAGCTCGACTTCGAGTACCGAGACGACGCGCTCGTCGAGTGCATGCGCGCGTATCCGTTCACCTACCTCGTGAAGCTCGAGGACGGCAGCATCGTCGGCGCACAGACCCGTATCCTGCTCGTCGCGCCGCGCGGGATGTCACCCGGAAGCGGCCCGTGGTGCGGCGTGGGCGCCTGCTTCTGATTCGTCAGGCGCGCTCGATCACCCAGCGCCCGACCTCGCTCGTCTTCTTGTCGCCGCCGAGATCGCGCGTCGTCATGCCTGCGGCGACGGCGTCGCGGACGAGCTGCGTGAGGCGCGCCTCTTCGCCGTCCACGCCGAGGTGCGAGAGCATCATGCCGACGGTGAGCACGGTCGCGAGCGGGTTCGCGAGGTCCTTGCCTGCGATGTCCGGCGCGCTCCCGTGCACGGGCTCGAAGAGGCCGCGGCAGCGCGCCTTCACGCTCGTCCAGCGCGCGTCATCGGGGCGCACGTTGGCGCTCGCGGCCATGCCGAGGCCGCCCTGCAGCGCCGCGCCCAGGTCGGTGACGATGTCGCCGAAGAGGTTGTTCGTGACGATCACGTCGTAGCTCTCGGGCGCGCGCACCATCTGCAGACAGAGCGCGTCGACGTAGACGTGCTTGCACTCGAGCTGCGGGTGCTCGGCCGCGACCTCCTTGAACACGCGCTGCCAGAGACCGTGCGCGTGGGGCATCGCGTTCGACTTGTCGCTCATGTGCACGCGCTTGCGGCCGTTGGCGACGGCGAACGCAAACGCCGCGCGGATCACGCGCTCGACGCCCTTGCGCGTGTTCACGTCCTCGTTGATCGCGACCTCGTCGGCGGTGCCCTTCTTGAAGTTGCCGCCGATGTTCACGTAGACGCCCTCGGTGTTCTCGCGGAACACGACCATGTTGCAGTCCGCGGGCGTCTTGCCGCGCAGCGGCATCAGCGAGTCCGCGAGGCACACGATCGGGCGCACGTTGCAGTAGAGGTCGAGGCCGAAGCGCAGCCCGAAGAGGATGTCGCGCGCGTAGTCGAGGCTGGGGACGCGAGGGTCGCCGATCGCGCCGAGGAGCACGGCGTCGCACTCGTCGCGCACGAAGCGCTGGTCGGACTCGGGGAACGTCGCGCCGTCGCGGAGGAAGCGATCCGCACCCAGATCGAGCTCCGCGAGCTCGAGAGCCAGCCCGCGGCGGGCTCGAATCGTCTCGAGGAGGGCCTTGCCGACGGCCACGACCTCCTTGCCGATCCCGTCACCAGGAAGGAGTGCGATGCGGAGCGCTTGCGGAGGTGACTGCGTCATGGGGCGGACGCTACGCGAGATGCTTGACACCCGCGCCCCCGATTGGCGACCTTTCTCACGACATGGAGATCGTCGCCCACGGCGTCACGGACGTCGGCCAGCAGCGCGAGCACAACGAGGACTCGTTCTGCATCCTCCCGGACTTCGATCTCTTCGTCGTCGCGGACGGCATGGGCGGTCATCGCGCGGGTGACGTCGCGAGCAAGATGGCGACGCACACGATGGCGTCGTTCTTCCAAGCCACGTCGAAAGAAGACGCGACGTGGCCGTTCCACTTCGACCCGCACCTCACGGTCGAAGAGAACCGCCTCATCACCGGCATCCGCGTCGCGAACAAGCGCATCTTCGACACGTCGTCGCGGCACCGCGAGGTGCACGGCATGGGCACGACGATCGTCAGCGCGCTCGTCTCGCGTGAGCGAGGCCGGATGTACATCGCGCACGTCGGCGACAGCCGCTGCTACCGGATCCGTAACAACGAGATCACGCAGCTCACGCGCGACCACTCGCTCCTGAACGACTACCTCGCGGTCCTGCCGGACCTCACGCCCGAGCAGCGCGAGGAGCTGCCCAAGAACGTGATCACGCGCGCGCTCGGCATGCAGGACTCGGTCGTCGTCGATCTCGTCCCCGAGACGCCGAAGCCCGGCGACCTCTACATGCTCTGCTCGGACGGCCTCTCCGGCATGATCACGGACGAAGAGATCCTCGCGCTCTGCATCGCCAACCCCGGCGCCCCGCAGAAGGCCGCCGAGGACATGGTCGCGAAGGCGAACGCGAACGGCGGCGAGGACAACATCACCGTCGTCGTCATCGCCGTCGGCACCTGAGCGTCTCGTCGGGTCACGACGATCAAGGCAGCGCCATGCAGGTCACGGGGCCGGGCGTGTCCACGTCGAGCACGTCGACCGCACCGAGGCGTCGGCGCTCGCCGCTCGAGCTCTCGACGTCGACCTCGTAGCGCCCGTCGCGCAGCGGCGGCGTCTGGCAGGTGACGCTCCGCGCGACGCACGCGCCCGGATCGCACGGCGGGCAGTCGGGGCAGCCGCAGCGCTGGATGCTGGGGCGCAAGAGGATCGAGCGCGGTGACTCGCGGATCGCCACGCACCCGCCGCTCCAGTCGCGGCAGGTCGTGCAGTCGTACGTGAGCAGGAACCGCACGAACGAGCCCACGTCTTCGAGGGAGCGGAAGCAGACCTCGCCGAGGTGAGGCGAGTCGACGGGCGTGCCGACGCACTCGAGCTCGGCGTCGGGCGTCTCGGGGATCGCCCAGCACGCGGGGCGCGCGTCGCTCACCATGCGCCGAGGCTCCACGTCGACGAGGCCCGCGTAGACGCCATCGACGCTCACCTGGAACGTGCCGCTCCGCAGCGGCGGGAGCACACACTCCGCCTCGTTCGTGCACTCGTCGCACGGCATGCCCGTGTCGCACGACGTGATCTCGAGCGCGATGCGGTCGCCCTCGACGCGCACGTCGCAGACGCGCTCTTCACAGCGACACGTCGTGCGCTCGATGCGCAGCGTGTACGGCTCGCCCTCGGGGATGGTGCCGGTCGGCGTGAGCACGCACATCCGCACGTTGCGCTCTTCGATCGCCGAGCACGACGCGTCGCGCGGGACGAACGCGTCCGTGCCCGCGTCGAGCGTCGTCGTCGTCGCGTCGGGCGTGAACGCATCGGGGCTGGACCCGTCGAGCGTCATCCGCGCATCGGTCGCCGCGTCGGTCTCGCGATCGTGGATCGCGTAGCACCCGACGAGCGAGACCGACGCGAACACGACGCTGCGCAAGACCCGATGCATCGACGCACGACGGTAGCACCGCGGGCGCGGCGCCTCGCGTGGCTTGGTGCCAACCAGAATGGTATGCGTTCGGTGTGAGCCAGACGAAACCGAAAATCCGGGCCAAGGCGGACGCCCCGACGGTCGCCCGCACCATCCGCTTCCCCGCGACCGTGCGCGGGATGATCGCCGCGGACGCGGAGCGCTGCGGCCGCAGCTTCGAACAGCACGTCGTGGCCATCCTGCGGAGCCACTACGGCGACGACGTGGACTTGAGCCCGTCGGTCGAGGGGACGCTCGCGCTCGCGCGCCTGGGCGTGCTGGGCATCTCGGACGCGGAGCAAGAGCAGATGTGGGGCCGGAAGCGAACGCGACGATGACGGCATCGCACGAGGATCCCATCACCCTCCTCGACTCCGACACGCTGTCGGTGCTCGCGCGCGGGCACGAGCGGGTCGCCGAGCGGGCGCGGCGCTACCTGCAGCGACACGGGCGACTCACGATGAGCGCGATCACCGTGTTCGAGCGCCTGCGCGGCTATCGATCGGCCATCGAGCGCGGCCGGCCCTTCGAGCTGCACATGCGCCGCTTCGTGGCGCTGGCGGCGCAGTCGCACGTGGTGCCCGTCGACGAGACGGTCGCGGACCACGCGGCGCAGATCTGGGCGAAGGTCGGGGCGAGAGCGCGCGGCGAGGTCTTCGATCTCCTCGTGGTCGCTACCGCGAGCGCCCATGGCCTCCCAGTCGCGACGCGGAACGCGCTCGACTTCGCGCCACTCATCGCCGCCGCGCCCAGTCGCGTCGCGCTCGTCGACTGGGCGAAGGCTTGATCACAGCCAGTCACTGACCAGTCGGACCTCTCACTCGCCGGTGGGACCCCTCATTGTCCGGTAGGACCAAAGTGCGGGCGCGGCGCGTTCGCGGGCAGATCTCGGTAGAAGTTCGTGCGCTGCGTCTCGCGGATGCGGCCGCCCTCGAGGCGACCCTCGACGAGCTCGTAGCCCATCAAGCCGAACACGCGGCCGCGCCAGAAGATCGGGCGCGCGTTGCCGTACCAGTCGGCGCACGACGCGATGCAGTGATCCTCGACCGCCTCGCTGCGCGCGGCGAGCGAGCCCACCTCGGTGAAGCTGCGATCGTGCACCTGGAGGAACAGCACGCTCGCCGAACCCTGCCAGATCTCCGCGAAGCCCTGGCTGTTCGCGCCACGGATCGGCAGGCCGAGCACGCCGTCGGTCGGCGTGTCCTGTCGGTAGAAGAAGCCGTGCGTGCGGCTCTCGCCTTGTGAGGCGCCCGGCTGCACGTAGTGACCGGCGATGCGCGCGCTCGCGCCCTCGAACGCGATCGCGTCGAAGTGGAGATCACGGCCGCCCGCGCCGATGACGACGGCGTCGGAGCCCATCACCTCGATGCGCTCGACCCCGTGCTCGAGCGGGATCGACACCCACGGGTCGCGGCTGCCGACGGCCGCGCGCGCGCTGCCTCGCACCGGCGCTGCGTAGAGCGTGCGGGTCGTCGTCGACGGCGGAGGACGCTCGCCCCAGCCGTAGTACTGCGTCTGCGCGCCGTTGCCGTAGAGCACCCAGTCGCCCACGAAGCGGTTGTGGAAGTCGTACCCCTCCGCGCGCGGGAGCGGCGTGTAGGCCTCGATCGACGCGGTCGGAACCGAGGCGTTCATCTGCGCGATCGAGAGGCGCGCGAGCGCCACGTCACCCGCCGCGACCTCGGGCCGCCACATCGCATCGCCTCCGCCTTCGCTGCGGACGAGCACATCGAGGTTGCCATCGGCGGCCTCGTCGAACGAGAGCTGATCGGTGGGCTGACCGAACACGCGCATCGCGCCGGGCTGCCCGGACTCGAGCGGGATTCGGTAGACCACGGCGTCTGCGCGCGGGCCGTTCTGCGGGCCACGGTTCGCGCTCGAGCCGGTGTTGCCCACCCACACGTACACGGCGTTCGCGCTCACGAAGAAGTTGCGGCTCGAGGGCCCGACGATCGCGTCGGCGCGGCACTCGGGATCGGCGCCGCGCTCGGTCGGCGCGAGATCACAGCGCACGACGGTGTGCATGAGCGGATAGCCCTGCACGTCCTGGATCGGCTGGTACACGCGCTCGCCGCGGATCAGCTCGCGCCAGTCGTCGTTCTGACGACGCATCGCGGGCATCTCCACGGGCTGGTTGCCCCACGTGGGGATCGCGATCGGCATGTAGAACACGAGCGTCGATCCGAGGAGGCGGCTCGCGTAGTTGCGCGACGAGTAGTAGTCGCCCGAGCGCAGGTAGAACGTGCCGCGTCGCGTGAGCTGCCCCTGCGCGTCGATCCCGAACATGCCGAGCTCGGTGCCGCTGTTCTGGTAGTTGTAGCCAACGACGACGATCGTATCGCCCGAGATGAGCATCTCGTCGTACCAGCCGCCGGTCACGCCGGGCGGCGGCGCGTCGAGCATCGCGACGGGCGTGAGCGATCCATCACCGACGCGGCCATCACCAACTCGGATGGTGAAGAGGCGACCACGACGCAGCACCACGAGGTGATCGCCGTGCGTCTTCACGATGCCGCCCTCGTCGACCCCGCGGACCTGCGTGTTCGTGATGCTCTCTTCGCCCGCCGGGCTGGCCGCGGCGCCGGGGCCCGCGGCTGCGCGCTCGGTCGGTGCTACCGCTGCCGTCGCGGTGGGCGCCGAGGGAGGAGCCGCTTGCGCCGCGGGTGCCTCTTCGGCTCCGAGCGCGCCCTCGAGCAGACCGCCGAAGTAGCCTCCTCCGCCGACTCCATCACCGCGTCCCTGGGCCTGCTGCTGCTGGAGCGATGTCACGAACGTCTGGAACGCATCGTCGGTCCCGAACGTGCGGAGCGTTCCCTCCGTCGCGGCCTGGTCTCCGGGATCGGTGCCCGTGCCGTTCCCCGGTGTGGTGCCCGTGCCGTTCCCCAGACCGTTCCCGTCGTCTTGCGGCAGCGCGATGTGCGTCGGCGCGGGACGCCCGCCCGACAGCACCGCGACGCCACCTACGGCGCCCACCGCCACGGCACCGCTCACGAACAGCAACATCGTCTTCCGATCCATGCGCTCTCTCCTCGTTCCGTCCCAACGACGCGGCGGCGAGCCCGTCGACCGGCGTGGAACCCGGCCATGCGAAGCGACCTTGGACGTGCAGGCCGCATCTCCTATCCTCGCGCGCGATGAAGTTCACCTGCCGAAACATCTTCAACACCGACGCGGACACCTACTGGTCGAAGATCTTCTTCGATCCCGAGTACAACCGCGGCCTCTACGTCGACGCGCTCCAGTTCAAGAAGTGGGAGCTCGTCGAGCTCACGGGTGAGCCCGGCGGCGTGCGTACGCGCAAGCAGAACCTCGAGCCCAAGAGCGACGCGCCCGCCGTGGTGCAGAAGCTCGTGGGCGGCTCGATCGGCTACGTCGAGCAGGGGAGGTTCGAGCCCAACGGCCGTATCTGGACGTACAACGTCCAGCTCTCGAAGCTCGCCGACAAGGTCACGATCGGCGGCAAGTTCTGGGTCGAGTCGCGCGGCGACAAGCGCATCGAGCGCTTCTGCGACGTCGACATCAGCGTGAACATCTTCGGCGTCGGCGGGGTCGTCGAGAAGTTCGTCGAGAAAGAGACGCGCGACAGCTACGAGAAGGCCACCGCGTTCACGAACCAGTGGATCGCGAAGAACCGCTTGTGAACACGGATGGCGCGGCGCGTGCGACGGGTCAGACGACCGCCGTTCCGTCGCGCGGTGCCTGCGAGTAGGATTCCCCGATGGCCAGCGCGGTTCGTGGTGCAGCGCTACTTGCGCTGGTGTGCGCGGTCTCCTCGATGGCTGGATGTCGCCTGGCCTTCGATCCGTCGCAGTACGGAGCCGAGGACGGTGGTCTCGGCATCGACGCGCCGACGCCCGACGCGCCGGACGCGCCGAGGCTCGACGGCGGGACGAGCGACACGCCTGCGATCGCAGAGGCTGGCGGCGTCCCCGACACCGCCCAGTACGACACCGCCCAGTACGACACCGCCCAGTACGACACCGCCCAGTACGACACCGCCCACTACGACACCGGGCGCGACGCCCCGTCGTTCGACGCGTTCGCGGGGATCGACGCCGACTCGCACGACGCCGCGGCGACGCACGACGCTCCGATGAGCGACAGCCCCATCGCCCCGGACGCAGTCGAGTGCTCACCGCCGCAGCGAGAGTGCGTTCCAGGTACCCCTACGGCCTTCCGTCAGTGCGATGGCTCCGGCCACTGGATGCTCGACACGTGTGGCTTGGTCGGCGGTGCGCAGAGCCACTGCTACGGCGCGGGTCGCTGTCGCGTCCGACCGAGCTGTGACGGCGGCGATGCGCCGGGTTGCGCGATCGTCGACCAAGCCGGCGGAACCTTCCAGTTCGGCCAGGTCGGCACTTCGTTCGCCGCCCCTCCGCGCAATGTGCGTGTGACTCGCGTGTACGTCGACGCGTACGAGGTCACGGTCGGACGCTTCCGTCGCTTCATGGATGCACACGGCGGCGCGCCCACCGTCCCTCCTCCCGTCACGTACCCCAATGGCACTGCGTTCCCGAACGTCAGCTCCCCGTTCGTGCCCGTCGGCGGATCGACCTGGACGACCGCCCCGGGCGCTGCGAGCGAAGAACTGCTGCCGGTCACTGGCTTCACTGCGTCCCACATGCAGGCTTTCTGCGTATGGGACGGAGGTCGCTTGCCCACCGAGGCGGAGTGGGAGTGGCTGGCCCGCGGCCGCGTGGTCGACGGTCTCTCGAGTGGCAGGCGCTTTCCATGGGGCAACGCGGATCCGGGCGCCGACTGCGATCGTGCCAACTGGTCGGGTTGCGCTGCGGGAGCTGCGCGTCCCGTGACGATGAGCGGCGCGGCGGTCGGCGGACTCCATGGCCTCGCCGGCAACGCGTTCGAGTGGACGATCGACGAGTTCGAAGATCTCGCATGGGGCGACGCCGCGCTCGACGGCGGCGTGCTCGACGCGGGCGTGTCGATGCTTCCGTACTGTTGGCCCGCTGGCTCGACGGTCGGGGACCCGGTCTGTCTCCATGTCCCTCGCTCCGGCACGGTGACCCGCCGGGGTGGAGGCTTCGCCAGCCCGATCGTGAACCTGCAGGGCGCGGCGCGCTTCTTCTACAACGTCTACACCGCGGATCTCGCGACGGGGGCACGATGCGTCTACCAGCCCTGAGCCTCGCGATGGTGCTCTCGTGCGTGGGCTTCTTCCACGCCACGAGGCTCGGTGCCCAAGACGCCGGAGCAGTCGAGGAGACTGTCGAGAATCCCGACGCGGCCGCGGACGCGCGGGCGCGTCGACACTTCGAAGCCGGGACGGCCTACTTCCAGGTCGGGGACTATGACAGCGCCCTCCGGGAGCTGCGCGTCGCCTACGAGATCAGTCATCGACCGGCGCTGTTGTTCAACCTCTACATGACGCACGAGCGGTTGGGTCAGTTCGACGAGGCTGCCGCTAGCCTGGAGCGCTTCCTTCGGGAGGCGCCCGAGTCCGAGGATCGTGCGGCACTCGAGCAACGGCTCTCGCGCCTCCGTGATCGCGCTCTACAGTCACGGGCGACGCAGGCGCCGCCGACCCCCGAAGCCGCGATCGTGGAGCCATCATCCGATGAGGGCCCCGGGACCGCGGTCGTCCTGACGAGCCCGACGCCTTCTCGCGAGCCCGTGATCACAGCGACCGGATTCGGCGTGGCGGGGCTCGGGCTCGCGGTGTTCGCGATCGCCGGAAGCCTCGTGCTCGCCGAAGACGCGACGTTGCGCGAGTGCCGCCCGATCTGCGCGCCCGATCGCGCGGCCGTCCTCGACGCGGCGACGATCGTCGCCGACGTTGGGCTCGCCCTCAGCCTCCTCGGCGTGATCGTGGGCGTCGTCGGCCTGGTGCTGGAGACGGGGGGGAGTGTTCGAGACAGCGTCTCGCTGGATGTCGACGGGCTCCGCGTTCGCTTCTGAGCGCGCGCGGGACGGAACCCAGGCCGGGTCTGGAACACTGTGTCTCCGCACGGCAGCCTGCTCCGGAGCGTTCATGACCCTGCGAACCCCCGTCTGGTCCGTCATGTCTCGACTGATCGTGCCTGCACTGATCTCGGCGGGCGGTCCCGTCGCGATCGGCGCCTGCGGACACCGCGCGTCCGAGCCGTCGGTGGGCGGCGACTTCGGCGATGGCAGCTACGCCGACGTCGTGGTGGACCGCGAGAGCCGTCCCGCGTGGCGCTCGCTGCGAACACAGTCCTCCGACGAGGCGGAGCTCGATCGCCTGACGGCGGTGGACGCGTCACCGGTGGACGCACCGGCGCCGCCGCCGGGAACCGACGCCGCCGTCTCGATGCCCGAGGTGGGCGAGGTCGAGATCCTCATCGGCGCCGAGGGCGACCGCAGCGCGCTCCCCGACGACGCGATCGATCGCCTCGATGACGGCTTCCACGGGAGCTACGTGCGCGCAGGCGCGACGCCGCCCTCGCGCCTGCACGTCGTCCTCGACGCGCCCTACCAGAGCTTCGCCGACGAAGGCACGTTCGTTCATCTCGTCGCGCTCACGCCGGACTTCCAGCCCGCGGCGGGCGCCGAGGTCTTTCTCTTCGGGCGCCTCATCGGCACGGCCGACGCGCACGGCGCGTTCGCGTTCCGTCGTCAGCCGATGCAGGGAGGCGCGGACGCGGGGCAGGGCCTGATCGTCGTGCGTCATGGCGGTCTCACGCGCCGCATCCGCTACGACGCCGGCTCGCGCACCCAGTCGTTCGAGTCGGTCACGATCTACGCGTACACGGATCGCGGCATCTACGAGCCCGGCGACACCGCGCTCTTCCGCGCGATCGCATGGCGGCTGCGCGGTGAGTACGTGCCGCACGCGGCCCAAGAGCTCGAGATCGAGCTCGTGAACGATCGAGAGCAGATCGTGTCGGGCGCGAGCGTGGAGACCGACGAGTGGGGCGTCGCGGACACGTCGCTGCCGATCCCGTCGACGCTCGCGGACGGTCCGTACCGCCTCCGCGTGCGCTCGGGCGGGGAGACCGCCGAGAGCCGGCTCGTCGTCCAGCGCTACGTCGCGCCCGTGATCGCGATGGATCACGATCTCCCGCGCTACCTCGCGCGAACGCGCGAAGAGCTCACGACGAACGTCTCGCTGCGGTACTTCGCGGGCGGCGAGATCACTGACGTTCACCTCGCGCTGATCGCGAAGGACGGCGACACGGAGCTCGCGCGCGTCGAGCGCGACGTGAACGGCGCGGGCCCTCACGCGCTCACGCTCGACGCTGCGGCGCTCGAGACGGTGCTCACCGCGCTCGGCGGGCGCGGAGCCTCGCAGCGAAGAACCCTCGCGCTCGATCTCGTCGCGACGGACACGAACCAGCGCACCGACACGATCCACCGCTTCGTCGACGTCGTGCCCAACCCGTACATGGTCGCCGTCGAGCTCGATCGCACGCGCTACCAGGTCGGCGATCCGGTCCACGTGATGGTGCGCGCGACGGAGCGCGACGGCGTGCCCGTGCGCGATCGCGACGTCGTCCTCCAGATCGGAGGCCGCACGCGCCTCACCGCGCGGAGCGATGGTGAGGGCGTCGCGCACTTCACGTTCCCGATGCTCGCGCAGTCGGCGCGGCTCGAGGCGTTCCTCTCCGACGTGCGCGAGCCGGTCGGCGAGGCTCACCTTCCGTCGCCTGTCACGATCCCGATGCTGTCTGCGGTGCCGAGCACCGTCGTCGAGAGCGGGCAGGAGATCGACGTGCACGTCCTCTTTCCGTCCGACGTGCGACCCGTGGAGGGCGTCGTGCACGCGGACGTCGTCGACAGCTCGGGCGCGATCATCCACTCGAGCCTGGTGCCCATCGTCGACGTCGGTGGACGACCCGAAGCGCGCAGTCGGGTCGTCGCGCCGAGCTGGGGCTCGATGCTGCTGACCTTGTGGTGCGTCGCGCGGCGCGGCGCGATGGTCGGCGTCGTCACCGACGGGCAGAGCCTCGTCGTCACCCCGCGCGACACGCTGACCGTGACGCTCGGAGGCCTGCCCGAGCACGCGAGCCCCGGCGACGAGATCGACGCGACCGTCGAGGTGCGCGATGCGTCGGGCGCGCTCGCCGACGCGATCCTCGGCGTGAGCGTCGCCGATCGCGCCGTGCTCTCGCTGCTCGACCCGTTCGAGCGCGCGCCGGTCGATCGCTTCTACAACGCGGAGCGCAAGGTGCTCGCGTCCACGGGCTCACAGACGCTCACGTGGCCGTGGGTCTCGCGCACGTGGGGCGAAGATCGCATCGACATCGGATGGCCGGGATCGTTCGGCTTCCATGCGGGTCGCGATCCGCAGCCGACCCGTCTCGACGCGGGGCAAGACGCGACCTTCGATGCGATGCCGGCGAGCATGTTCAACGCGTACGGGAGCGATCCGATGTCGGCGCTCGGCGCGCTGATGGGCGATCAGATCGGCGCCAACTTCGGCTTCGGTGGGCTCGGGCTCGTGGGCACCGGCATGGGCGGTGGCGGCACCGGCGAGGGCACGATCGGGCTCGGCAACCTCGGCACGATCGGCCACGGCGCGGGCACGGGCACGGGCTCGGGCTACGGAAGCGGCGCGGGCGCGATGGGCGTGCTCGGGCAGCTCAGCGGCGCCTGGAACGGGCCCACGTCCCCGTACGACGAGCCACCGGCCGCCGAGCCCACGACCATCGTGCTCCGCACCGAGCACGACGAGACGAGCCTCTGGCTGCCGCGCCTCGTGGCGCAGGGAGGGCGCGCCCAGTTTCATGCGCGCCTTCCGGAGAGCATCACGGAGGAAGAGATCTCGGTGCTCGCGACCGATCGAAACGGCGGCGTCGCCCTCGCGCGTCTGCGCCTGCCGATCGCGCAGCCGCTCTTCGCGCGCAGCGATCTGCCGCCTTCGATCGTCGAGGGCGAGACCATCGAGGTGAACGTCGCGGCGGAGAACCACGCGGACGAAGCGCTCGAGATCGAGCTCGGCCTCGAGCCGCGCGACGCGAGCGACGACGCGCGCGGAACGATCACGATCGCGGGCGAGTCGCGCCGCGCGCTCGTGCGTCCCGGCGGCACGCTCACCGCCCGCTTCACCGTGACCGGCGCGACCCCAGGCACCGCGCACTACCGCGTGCACGCGCGCGCGGGCTCGTTCGAGGACATCGACGAGCGCGACGTCTGGATCGAGCCCTCGGGCCAGCCCGAGATCGTGCCGAGCCTGGGAATCGTCTCGTCCGGCTCGTACCGGACGGCCATCGATCTCGACGCGACCGATCGCGCGCACGAGGTGCGCCTCGGCGTCGTGTTCCCCACCGTCGCGCCCGCGCTCGCTTCCGTGGATGGGCTCTTCGCGCTCGCGCCGTACGGTCCCGATCCTGCGGCGAGCCAGGTCATGGGCGCCGCGGCCGCGTACCGCTACCTCGTGATCACCGAGCAGTTCGATCCCGCCGTTCACGGCGAGACGGTCGATCGGCTGCGCACGATCGGTCAGCGCATCACCTCGGCCCAGGGATTCGACGGCGGCTTCGGCTGGTACTGGTCGAACGGCCGCAGCGCGCCGTTCGTCACGGTGCACGTGCTCGAGTCGATGCTCGAGCTGCGCGACGTCGGCCTCTTCCACGACGAGAGCGCGATCCACCGCGCGGCGGCCTACCTCATCAGCACGCTGCGCGAGCACGGCCCGTTCGCCGCGAACGACGTCGCGCCGTGGGAGGGTCACGATCCGTGGGTCAGCACGGCCGCGAGCGTCGAGGCGCTCCACGCGATCGCGCGCGCGCTGCCCGAGACGGATCCGCTCTTCGCGATCGCCCGCGACGAGCTCTTCCCGCCGCGCTTCGAGGAAGTGCGCGCGTCCGACAGCTCCGATCCGCTCGCCCTCGCGCACGCGGTGGCTGCGGGTCTGTGGTTCGGCGCGCTCGACCGCGAGACGATCGAGTCGTTCGTCCCGCGCCTCGCGAGCGTGCGCGACACCGTGCACTGGGAGCCCGGCTGGTTCGACGCGTGGGGCGGAACGGTGGAGGCCGCGGCGACGACGCTCGAGGTGCTCGAGGCGCTCCGCGCGGGCGAGCACGACGAGATGCGCGGCCTCGTCACCGACGCGCGCTTCGAGAGCGCCGCGCGCGATGCGATCCGCTTCATCCTCCACACGCGCGGCAGCTTCGGCGCGTGGCACAACACCCGCGCGACGGCGTGGGCGATCCGTGCGCTCACCCGCGTGCCGCCGGGCAACCCCGACGAGCACGGCACCGTGCAGATCCTCGTCGACGGCGAGGAGCGCCGCAGCGTCCAGGTCGCCGCAGGCTCCCTCTTCGCGAGCGCGCTGGCCCTGCGCGAGATCGATCTCTCGTCCCTCGAGCCGGGACGGCACGAGATCGAGGTGCGCTACGACGGCACCGCGCGTCCGCGCGTGGAGCTCGAGGTACGGCGGTGGCGCGCGAGCGGAGACTCGGCGCCGGCCGACAGAGACGAGGCCGCGTCCATCGAGCGCACGGTGCCCGAGCAGTGCGTGCTCGACGCCGCGTGTGACATCGAGCTGCACCTCCCGAGCGATCTCGCGTTCCCCGCGCTGATCGAGCAGCCGCTCGGCAGCACCTTCGAGGCGGACCGCGACGCGCTCGAGACGATGCGCGCGCGCGGCGAGGTCAGCACGATCGACATCAGCGGAGACACGATCCGCATCGCCATTCCTTCGCGCATGCCCGTGTTCACGCTGCCGCTCCGCACGCGACGCTCCGGCCACCTCGTGCTCGCGCCGACGCGCGCCTCGCGGCTCGCGGGAGGCTTCACCTACCGCTCGGACGCCGCCGCGCTCGACGGTCGCTGATCACGTCACGCGCTGATCGGCACGTCGGCGACCACGGGCCACGGCGACGGGCGCATGCCGGCCTGCCAGTTGTCGTGGCGGCCGTCCCAGTGCGTGATCTCGAGCTGGCCGACGTCGAGGTCGTCGAGGGCGTTGAGGTTCACGCTCGCGAACGCGCCGCCCATCTCCGGGAGGTCGCCCAGACCGAACAAGTGGATGCCGCACTTCGGACAGAAGTAGCGCGTCGCCACAGGGCTCATGGAGTACGTCGACAGCTCCTCGCGCGGCGTCAGCACGCGCAGCTTGTCGGGCTTGGTGCTCGCGCCCGTCGCCATGGTCTTGGTGCAGATGGAGCAGTTGCACCGCGAGGCCTTCCCGCCGAGATCGAGGTCGATCTCGAAGCGCGCAGCCTTGCAGTGACAGCTCCCGTGGTACGTCGTGATCGTCATGGGCAGAGCCTGCCCGAGCGGCCTGTCAGCCGAGTGTCAGGTTTGCCAGACCGCATGGACACCACCCCGCACACGGCCGATTCAGACGCTCCGCGTGCCATCGCCTCCACGCTGGCGCCGCCGCCTCGGCCGAGGTTCTTCGACGTCGGGCGCGTGGCCTTCGGTGCGTTCCTCGGGTTGCTCTCGGCGCTCCTGCGGCGCCTCATCGGACGCGCGCGCAATCCACGATGAACGTTCGGGTTCGAGCTCGCGACGGAGGCGATCCGCGGATCGTGGCGGCCGCTGTCTGCGATCGGGATGGTGCGATGGCGCGCCGTCGGCGAGTCGGCGAGCCCGCTGCGCACCGACGGTCTGCCGCTCCGCGTGATCGATCTGAGGCCCGACGAGCCGCAGCGCGGACCTCTGCAGGGCGCGTGGCTCGAGCCTCCGAACGCGGGCCCCGCGGTGCTCTTCTACCTGCACGGTGGCGGCTACGTCTTCGGGTCGATGCGCACGCACGGCACGCTCATCGCCGCGCTCGCACGCGCCGCACGCGCGCGCACCTTCGCGCTCGAGTACCGCCTCGCGCCCGAGCACCCCGCTCCCGCTGCGCTCGAAGACGCCGTGCTCGCGTACCGACACCCGCTCGCCGAAGGCATCGCGCCCGAGCGCATCGTCTTCGTGGGCGACCCGGCAAGCGATCGACGAGATTGGGCAGTTCATCCAGGCGCGCGCAGGCCGCTGACCGAACGGCCTCGACACACGAGCCGTTGTGCTATGAACGCACTCACTGAGCGTGTTCACTGAACTCGGTCAGTGCTGACGGCGAGCGTGTCGAGATGGCGATCCAGAAGCGAAAGACGAAGAAGCTCACGGCACCCGCGCTCGATCGGGCGTCGCAGAAGCTCGGGACGCAGCAGCGCATCCTCGAGGTCGCGCGCGCGCACTTCGAGCGTCACGGCTTCGACGGCGCGAGCTTTCGCGGCATCGCCGACGACGCGGGCGTCGCCGTGGGCACCGTGGTGCTCCACTTCGTCGACAAGCGCGGTCTCCTCCACGCGGCGCTCCACGACGATCTCGCCGAGGTCGTCCAGGCCGGCGTGTCCGCGGAGGTGAAGGGCACGCTCGTCGATCGCATCTCTGCGACCGTCTCGCCGGCCTACGCCTACTACGCGAAGCGTCCCGAGCTCTCGCGCACGCTCTTGCGGAGCGCGCTCTTCGCGGACCCGCCGTGGCGTGAGCGCTTCGGCGTGCAGGCCGCGGCAGTGCACCAGCGCATCACGGCGCTCGTGGAGGCGGCGAAGGCGCGTCGCGAGATCGACCGCGGCACGGACGCGATCACCTTCGCGTCTGCGGCGCTCGCCTTCTACTACGCGACGCTGATCGGCTGGTGCAGCGGGTCGTTGCCCGATCCGCTCGCGCTCTTCCGTCACTTGCTCACGCAGCACGTGCGCGCGACCGCCCCGCGCACGTCGCGCTGAACCCGACCCTCCTACGCCGAACGGAGTCGCCATGCAGGATCTCGCTCTCGCCAACACACCCGACGTCACGGCCGTGAGCACGAAGCTCGCCGCTCCCCCGAAGGCGGGCGTGCTCGACTCGATCCGGGTGGTCTCCGCCGCGATCGGGTGGGCGATGAGCGCAGCGCTCCGGCGTCTCTTCGGACGTACGCGAAACCCCGCGTGGGGACGCGCGCTCGAGCTCACGATCGCCGCGACGCGCGGGTCGTGGTCGGTGATGCCGAAGATCGGGATGGTGCGCTGGCGCAACGTCGGCGAGGCGATGAGCCCGCTCGAGACCGACGACCTCACGCCGCGCACGATCGATCTGAGGCCGGGCGGCGAACCCCTCCGCGCGAGCTGGCTCGAGCCGCCGAACGCTGGCCCGGCGGTGCTCCTCTACCTGCACGGCGGCGGGTACGTCTTCGGATCGATCCGCACGCACGGAAGCCTCATCGGCGCGCTCGCGCGTGCGTCGCGCGCGCGAACGCTCGCGCTCGAGTACGGTCTCGCGCCCGAGCATCCAGCGCCCACCGCGATCGAGGACGCGGTGCTCGCGTACAGGCACCTCTTGGCGGAAGGGATCGCGCCCGAGCGCATCGTCGTCTCGGGCGACTCGGCGGGCGGCGGGCTCACGCTCACGCTCATGCTCGCGCTGAGAGAGCGCGGTCTGCCGCTCCCGGCCGCGGCCGTGCCCATCAGCCCGTGGGTCGACCTCGGTTGCTCGGGCGCGAGCTTCGAGACGAACGCGGCCTACGACTTCGTCGGTCTCGATCACTGTCGCCTCGCGGCGCAGAGCTTTCTCGCGGGGCGTCCCGCGAATTCGCCCGAGCTCTCACCGCTCTTCGCCGATCTGTCGAGTCTGCCGCCGCTCCTCGTGCACGCTGGTGGGCGAGAGACGCTCGTCGATCAGATCCGCGCGTTCGTCGCGCGAGCGAGAGAGGCGTCCGTCGACGTGACGTACGCCGAGTACCCGGAGATGGTTCACGTCTGGCATCTGCACCGCCGCATCACCCCCGAGGCGCAGCAGGCCATCGACGAGATCGGGCAGTTCATCCGAGCGCGCGCAGGCCGCTGAGCGCGCGCTCTTCGACGAGGCAGGAGCTCGGATCAGAAGCGCAGGAGCTCGACCGCGCCCGCCGTTCCGGGAAGCGGGGCCTCGAGCGACTGCTGGCTCGCGACCACGCCGATCGCGACTCCCGCGCCCACGACGACCACGGCGCCGATGATCACCCACACGATCCAGTCGTCGTTGCTCGCGCTGCCACCGTCCGTCGGTGTACCCGTCGATCCCGTGCCCGCTCCAGTCTCGGTGCCTGCGCTCGATCCGCTGCCGGTCTCCGCGCTCGACCCACTCTCGGTGCCCGTGCCTGTGGACGCGGCGCTCGATCCGGTCTCGGTGCCTGTCGACGTCTCGACCGACTCGGCGCGCAGCTCGACGGTGACGCGGCTCAGCTGGCCTGCGCGCACGCGCACGTCGCGACGCACGGTGCGGTGACCCGGCGCGGTGACCTCGAGCGCCTCTTCGCCGGCGACGACGGTGATCGGGCGTGACATCGGGAACGTGGTGATCTCTCTCGCCCCGAGCGTCGCGCGTGTGCCGCGCGGCAGCGATCCGCTGATCAGGATCTCGACCGTGCCGACCTCGCCGTCCACCACCGCGAGCGCCTGCGTGAGCGCTGCGCGGTTGCGCGTGACCCACTCGTCGCTCGTCATCGCGAGCGCTTCGTTCAGGCGCGTGTGCGCCTCGACCCACTGGCCGAGCGCTTGGTGCACGAGGCCGAGCTGCGCCGCAGCGCGCGCCGACGGGGTCGCGTCGTACGCGCGCTGGAACGTCGCGAGCGCGGCCGTGTCGTCGCCCGCGCGTCGCTGCGCGATGCCCTGCTCGAGGAGCTCGTCGGCGGACTGCGCTGCGACGACGCAGGGCGTCGCCGCGATCGCGAGCGTGCTCACCATCCAGAGACTCGCGAGCAGCATCAGCACCCGAGCCGTCGCGCGCATGAGCGGCATGCGCGAACGCTAACACGGCGACCCCCGAGTTCGTTACCATCCGCGGTGTGTCGCGGAAGCTCACCGCGGGCGCGAGCCTCGCGCAGTACAAGATCATCGACCTCATCGGTGAGGGCGGGATGGGCGCGGTCTACGAGGCCCTCGACGAGTCGCTCGATCGACACGTGGCGATCAAGACGCTCCTCAGCGAGGTCGCGCAGGATCCCGAGAGTCGCAAGCGCTTCTTCCGTGAGGGCAAGGCCGCGGCGAAGCTGCGACATCCGCACGTGGTCGAGGTCTACGGCGTCGGCATCGAGGACGAGATCCCCTACCTCGTGATGGAGCTCCTCAACGGCGAGAGCTTCGCGGCGATGCTCGATCGCGAGACGCAGATCCCGACCGAGCGCGTGATCGACATCCTCTTGCCCGTGATCTCGGCGCTCGTGATCGCCCACCAAGAAGGGGTGATCCACAGGGATCTCAAGCCCGACAACATCTTCCTCCAGAAGACGCGCGCCAAGACGATGGTCCCGAAGCTCCTCGACTTCGGCATCTCGAAGGTCACGGGCGCGCACAACTCGCGCATCACGCACACGTCGTCGTTGATGGGCACGCCGTACTACATGTCGCCGGAGCAAGCGCGCGGCGGCAAGGACATCGACGCCCAGATCGATCAGTGGTCCATGGGCGTGATCCTCTACGAGGCGCTGGCGGGCGAGCGACCCATCACGGGCGACACGGTGCTCGAGATCCTGCACCGCATCGCGACGATGCCGATCAAGCCCCTCGGCGTGGCCGTCCCCCACGTCTCACCCGAGCTCGCGGGGGTGGTCATGCGCGCGCTCGATCGCGAGCCGGCCAAGCGATGGCCGTCGATGTCGGCGCTCGGTCACGCGCTCCTCCCGTTCGCGTCGGCGAACACCCGC
This sequence comes from uncultured Sandaracinaceae bacterium, assembly GCA_964502175.1. Lineage (GTDB taxonomy): Bacteria > Myxococcota_A > Polyangia > Polyangiales > Sandaracinaceae > JAFLCL01. Next base: position 2,173 of record CAZCVE010000004.1, on the reverse strand, counting down.
GCTACGTGGAACGCGGCGTTCGACAAGGGACCGTCGACGGAGCGTCCTCCTCCGCCTCGCGCGGAGCTGCCCACGGACTCGGCCGAGGTCGAGGTGGTCCGGCCGCCGAAGAGGCGCGCGAACGAAGCCGCGGAGACGATCGCGGCGTCGCCCAAGAACCGCCCCGACAGCGAGAGACCCGCTGCTGTCGATGCCATGACCATCGTGCCGGGCTCGCAGGCCGCGCCGTCTCCTGCGCGTGACGAACGAACCCGCGAGATCGCGCCGCTCGCGGCCCCGACGACTCCGAAGGGGCCCACGTCCTCCGGACCGGTGGAGCTGCCCACGAACAACCGCGGTCCGATCGTGGTCGGCGCGGGCGCCGTCGCCATCGTCGGCGTCGCGCTCTTCCTCGCGTTCGGCGCCAACGGCACGAGCGCCGAGCGCACCACCTCCGAGCACGGCGCGACGACGAGGCCCGCACCTCCCGCGACAGCGCCTCCCACGCCTCCCGCGACAGCGCCGCCCGTGACCGCGCCGCCCGTGACCGCGCCTCCGGTGACCGCACCGCCCGTGGCGACTTACGAAGCCACGCTGACGATCACGCCGCCGGCCGCGACGATCGAGCTCGACGGCGTGAGCGTGGGCACGGGCACGTGGACGGCCACGCTGCCTCGAGACGGACGCGAGCATCACCTCCGCATCTCGGCCGAAGGTCATCAGCCGGTGGAGCTCGCGTTCACCGACGCTCCGCCGCCGAGCCCGATCACGCTCGAGCGAGCCCGGCGCGTGCTGCGTCCCGGAGGAGGCCCGGGGAGCGCGTCCGGGTCCACGCCGCCGGTGACGTCGGGCACCGCTCCCGACACGACGATGGCCAGCCCGCAGGTCGGTGCCAATGGCTCGTTCATCCTGCAATGAAGGCGCGACGAACATGACCGTCAGCTCGAACGTCTCGCTCTCTCGTCTCGTGACGCGGGCGCTGATGCTCACCCTCGTCGTCTCGTCGATCGCCGCGTGCTCCACGCGGGCGCGCACGCAGGTGATGGTCGAGGTGCACGCCGAGCCCGGAGTCCGCGCGCAGCTCACGCGCGTTCACCTCCGCGCGCAAGGCTTCGACGCGACGGGCCTCGACGAGGGCACGGTGTTCGAGCGCGACGTGAACGCGCCGCTCACCTTCCCGATCTCGCTCGCGATCGTCCCGCAGGGCGAAGACCCGACGCGCACGTTTCGCTTCGAGGCCGTGGGCTTCGCGGGCGCCGACGAGGTCAGCGTCGTGCGTGCGCGCAGCGGCTTCCGCGCGGGCCAGACGCTGCGCCTCGTGCTCGTGATGGAGGACGCCTGCCTCGGCGTGACGTGCTCGACGCTCGAGACCTGCCGCGCGGGCACCTGCGAAGACGCGGCCATCGATCCGGCGACGCTCTTGCCGCTCGACAGCGACGCGGCGATCGACGCATCGCGAGCGGACGCGAGCGTGATCCCGATGGACGACGCGGGCACGTTCATCGACGCGTTCACTCGGTTCGACGATGGCGGCAGCGATGCGGGCAGCGACGCCGGCAGCGACGCGCCCGTGATCGACGCGTTCAGCGGTCCCGACGTCTTCGGCGACGCGGGTCCGTGCGGTCTCGACACGACGGTCACGTACTGCCCCGGCGAGAGCGCGTGCTTCGATCTGATGAACGACGACTCGCACTGTGGCTCGTGCGACGACTTCTGCATCGGCGGCCGCAGCTGCGACGCGGGCGTCTGTATCTTCGAGAGCACTGGCGCCGAGGGCGCGTTCCGACCCGCGAGCAGCACGACGCTCGCGCCCGGCGTCCACCACTTCACGGTGATCAACATCCCTGCGGGCGTGACGATCACGACGAGCGGCGAGGGCACGCTGGATCTCCGTGCGGTCGGCGCGATCACCGTCAACGGCACGATCGACGTGTCGGGTGGCGATGGTGCGAACGGCATCGACCCGACGGCGACCTACGGCGGCTCGGGCGGCGGCGGCGCGACGGCCAACCCTGCACCGGCGAGCAGCAGCGGCGCGGGATGTGGCGTCGCGGGCCTCGGCGGTGAAGGCGGCGTCGGCGGCGAAGGCACGCCGGGCGGCAGCGGTGGCTGCACGCCGCAAGGCGGCAGCTTCGGCGGCGGAGTCGGCGGCACGTGGAGCGGCGGCGGCAGCGGCGGCGGTGGCCACGCGGGC
>CAZCVE010000003.1:238430-266976 GCA_964502175.1 uncultured Sandaracinaceae bacterium | reverse complement strand
TTCGCGCGAGATCTGGCGGACTGGCGGACGCCTGGCGGGCAATTCCGCCAGGCACCACCGATCGAGCTCTCACTCGAGCGCGAGCGCGACGCTCAGGTCCGCAGCGCGCGGAGCAGGCCGTACCACTCCTGCCGCAGCGCGATGTCTTCGGCGTGCAGCGTGGTCGCCTGCGTGGTGAGCCGATCGACGTGCTCGACCCCCGTCGCGATCGACGACGACAAGTGCGCTCTCACCGTGCCCGCGCTCGTCACGGCGCGCAGCGCGTCCATCGCCTCGCGACGCTCCTCGAGCGCATCGCGCTCCACGCGCAGATCCTCTTCGACGCGACCCACGTCGCTGCGCACCGCGAGGATGCGATCGGCGATCTCTCGAAGTCGCGCGACCTCGGGACGATCCCCGAGCAAGCCCAGGAGCGCCGGCACGTAGCGGGCATCCGGCTCGCTCGCGATGTTCACCGACGACGTGGCCTGCTGCACGAGATCGAGCGCGACCTCGCCGCGACCCTCCGCACCCAGCGCGACGGGCACGAAGTAGCCCTGCGGCGTGACGACCGTTCCGTCGGGCAGGCCACGCGGCTCGAAACCGGGCACGGCATCCACGAACGCGAACGCGGCCGAGTCGAGCGCGTGCGTCGCGCTCATCACGAAGCCCTCGTGCCGCACCGAGCGCAGCGAGAGCGTGAGCACGCCGCCCACGAGGCTCGTCGCGCGCACCTCGTCTTCGCTCGCGCGCGACGTCCGCTGCACCGTGACCGCGCGCTCGATCGCGAAGGGCACGAACGCGTGCGCCTGGCCCGCGATGGTGCCCGTCACACCGTCGCCGACGAATCGATCGTCGGCATAGATCGCGACGGGGCCCGTGAGCAGCGAGGCCTCGCTCGGGTTGCGGAACAGCACCGAGCGGTAGGGGTGCAAGGCGCTCAGCGCTCCACCGGGCGAGGGCTTGAACACGAGCGCGATCTCGCCGTCGGTCGCGGTGTCCACGAACGGCACGAGGCCCGACTCGCCGCGCCCGAGATCGAAGCCCGGCACCGAGCTGAACACGCCCCCCTCGGCCTCCGTGTGCTCCTCGAACGCGAGCAGCGCGCCCGGTACGGGGTCACTCGCGGCCTCCGTCGCGTCACCGTCCGCCTCTCGCGCCGCGTCGTAGCCGACGCGACGACCTGCGCGCGTCGATCGCTCCGGCAGATCACGCTGCGCGAGTCCGTACGCGAGGTTCACCTCGGTGATCCCGCCCGGCCCGGCGCCCTCACCGCGCGCGACGAGGTCGAAGGGCCTCTCGGGCTCCGCCTCGCGCACGAGGTGACCGTTCGCGTCGAAGTGCGGCCGGTACGCGGCCTCGGCGTGCCGCAGATCGAAACGAAACGAGAGCGGCACCTCCGACGACAGCGTGAGCGACACGTCCTGCCACGCCTCGCTCGTGGGGTTCGCGACGACGGCGAGCCCCTGGAGGTGCACGCGACCCCCGTCGGTGACGACGAGCCGATAGCTCGGTCGCCAGCTCGCGGCCTCGGTCACGTAGCTGATGCGCAGATCCTCGCGCGCGCCGCGCAGGCCCACGCGCAACGTCACGTCCGCGCCCTCGCTCGCCGAGGGAAGCATCCGCACGCCCGTGATCGCCGCGGCCTCGCCGCCGACCACCGTGAGCGAGCGGATCACGTCGTCGACCTGCGCGGCAGGCACCACCAGATCGAGCTCGCCCTCCGGCGCCGAGCCGCGACGCTCGAAGTGAGCGAGACCGTTCTCGTAGAGCACGACGCGCTCGAGACGCAGCGGAGCGTCGGCGCGCCCGCTCATGACCGTGTCGCGCGCGCCGGCGCAGCCCGCGAGCGCGAGCGTGATGGTGAGGAACCCGAGACGAGCGTGGATGGATCGCATGTGACCTCTTCCACGTCGTTCTAGAGCGAGCCGCGCGCGCTCGTGGTCAAGGCTGCGTAAAACGCAGTCGACCTCGCCCACCCTCTACTTCGCAGCGCGCGCCGATCAGGCCACGTGCATGACGTCGCCGAACCCGAGCAAGAGCGACAGCGAGCGCGGCAGGCCGTGCACGCGCAGCTTGCCCTCGCGCATCGCCGCGAAGAGCGCGCGGTTCACGGGGCCGCGCGGGTCGGGCACCGCGCCGACCTGCTCCATGCGCGACAGATCTCCGATCTGCTCGAAGCCTCCGCGGATCGTGAGATCCGGAACGCCGACGATGCCGTCGCGAAAGAGCACGCGCTCTCCCTCGAAGTCGATGCTGATCGAGACGTCCGCGTCCTCCGCGAAGATCGCCATGCGTCCGCGCATCTTGCGCGCGATGTCGATGCGCGACGGATGATCCTCGACGTTCTGTCGCATCATCGTCGCGAGCATGTTCGCGAGGCCGTTGTCCTCAGCGCCTTTGTCGAGCTCGACCACGAAGGCCATCACGCCACCTTCATCCGACCGGAGGGAAGTCGGTCTGGATCGCCGTCGCGCTCTTCACGAGCTCCTTCGACGCGACGACGAACTTCACGATCGTCGGGAGGTGACCCTTCTCCAGCTTGAGCTTGTTCTGCATCATCGCCTTGGTCGGATCGACCTCGCCCGAGAGCACTTCTTTCCACTTCGGGTACTCGGCGACGATCACGAAGTCCGAGCTCTGCGCCTCGGTCGCGGGCACGTACGTGGCGCCGCGGCACTGGCCCGCGTGGAGATCGAGGACCATCGCCATGTCCTCCGTGGTGCCGATGCGGGAGTCCGCCTTGAGCACGTACGCGACCTTGCCGTGCGTCCAGCCCTTGCCCGCCTCGCGGTAGCCAGCGTTCGCGTTGACCGCGTCACGGAAGGCCTCGGTCCACTCGGTCGAAGGGAACTTGATGCTCATCGAACGGCTCCTCGTGCGCCACGGTCGGCGAAGGCGCGCGAAGTTACCGCGGCCCGGTCACCCGGCAAGCGTGGGCGACCCGGGACGTTTGAACCGGCACGCGCGCTCGACCTACCATCAGCGCGCGTGAACGCCGCGTGTCGCCGCGCTCTCTTGATCACGACCTGCCTCGCAGGCGCGGCGTGCACGCCGCTGCGTCCGCTCGACGGTTCCGGCCTCGACGCCGCGACCACCTCGCGCGACGCGACCACGAACGACGCCGCGCGCGACGCGCCCGCGAGCGACACGCGTGAAGACGCGCGTCTCGATGCGCCCACGCCCCCGATCGACGCCGGCCCCGACGCGTACCGATGTCGCGCGCGCTGCGAGGGCACGATGCTCGTCGAGTGCATGGGTGACCTCGAGCAGCGCACGGCGTGCGCCCTCGGCTGCGTGGACACGCCTCCTCACTGCGGCGAGCTCGCGCCTTCGAACCTGCCGGCGGACAGCTTCGCGTCGGTCGTCGACGTCGTCGTGTCCGGGGGCTTTCCGTCCGTCGACACCACGATGTGCATGGGCCTGCCGAACCTCGTGATGCGCCGTCAGCGCGACGACAGCGCCATCTGCGTGCTCGAGGGCCGCACGGTGACGCTGTCCGAGGAGTCGGTGCTCTTCGTGCGCGGCACGGTGCCGTTCGCGATCGCCGCGAGCGGCGCGGTCGAGATCAACGGAACCCTCTACGGCGCGAGCTTCAGCGGCACGGCCGGACCCGGCGGCGGCGCGGGCGGTGTCCTCGACACGCCGCCGAGCGGACCGCGGCCCGGCGCGCGCGGGATGTCGGTGACGTCGGAAGATGGCGGCGGCGGCGGCGGCGGTGCGTGCGGTGGGGGCGGCGACGGAGGACGCGGCGGCACCACCTCGGGCGGCCCGGGCGGCGCCGGCGTGAGCACGATGCTCGAGCCGCTCGTCGGCGGCAGCGGCGGCGGCGCAGGCGGCGGCGTGTCGGGGCGCGCCGGCGCGGGCGGCAGCGGCGGCGGCGCGATCCAGATCACCTCGCTCGCGCGCATCACGATCCGCGGCGGCGTGCTCGTCGGCGGAGGCGCCGGGCAGCTCAGCGACGAGGGCAGCGCCGGCCAGTCGGGCGCAGGCGGTGGCGGCGGCTCGGGAGGGTCGCTGTTGCTCGAGGCTCCCGTCGTGCTCGTCGTGCCGATGACCGGTCGTGTGCTCGCGAGCGGCGGCGGTGGCGCCGCGGGCGGCACCACGAGCTTCACGGAGACCGCCGCGACCGACGGTGTCCTCGCGGAGGGCCCCGCGGCCGGCGGCATGGCGGGGCCGAGCGGCGGAAACGGCGGCGCGTCGGGAGGCGGCGCGACCTCGGACGGGCTCCCAGGCGGCGACGCACCGGCGAATGGAAACGGTGGCGGTGGCGGCGGTGGCGCGGGCTGCATCGTCCTCCGCACCGCGAGCGCGACGACGACCGACGCCCTACTCAGCCCGTCGGGGACCGGGCTGACGGTCGTCCCGCTGCACCTTCGCTGACCCCGTCCGGGCGCTCGCAGGCAACACGCAAGAGCCCCTCCCGCCGCGAGGGCCTGCTCGTCTATCCTCGCCCTGGTGAGCAGTGAGGCCGGAGATGCCCTCGTCGGGACCATGCTCGGTGGCTACCGCGTCGAGCTGAAGCTCGGCACGGGTGCGACGGGTGTCGTGTTCCGCGCGCGCCGCCCCGGCGACGATCGCGACGTCGCGCTCAAGGTGCTGCACGACAACCTCGGATCGATCTCCGCGCTCAAGCGTCGCTTCGAGCGCGAGGCGCGCGTGCTGGCGAAGCTCGAGCACCCGAACATCGTCGAGATCACCGACTTCGGCGTGTCCGACGAAGGCCACACCTACATCGCGATGGAGCTGCTCGAGGGCCGCACGCTCGAGCACCAGCTCGACGAGGCACCGCTCCCTCCGCAGCGCGCGCTCGTCGTGATCCGCGAGGTGCTCAAGGGCCTCGCGTTCGCGCACGCACGGCAGGTCGTGCACCGCGATCTCAAGCCCGCCAACGTCTTCTTGTGCGGCACGAGCGGCGAGCGCGTGAAGCTCCTCGACTTCGGCCTCGCCAAGATGCTGAGCGAAGACGACGTCGCTGAAGACGGCACGCTCACGCGCCGCGGCCGCATCGTCGGAACGCCTGCGTACATGGCGCCCGAGCAGATCACGGGCACCGGCCTCGACGTGCGCGCCGACGTGTACGCGACGGGCGTGCTCCTCTACGAGCTGCTCGCCGATCGTCGTCCGTTCCTCTCGGAGCGACGCTCCGAGCTCTTGCGCGCGCACCTCCTCCAGCCGCCTCCGCCGCTCTCCGAGTCGCGCAGTGAGCTCGGTGTCGACGCGGCGCTCGAGGCGCTCGTCATGCGCTGTCTCGCGAAGGCCCCCGAGGCTCGCTACGCCCACGGCGACGAGGTGCTCGCGGCGATCGCGGCGCTCCCGCCGAACGCCGCGTACCTCAAGCGCGCGACTCCTTCCACGCACGTCCGCTCGCGCGCAGGCGCGACCTCCGAGGTGATCTCGAGCGGCGAGCGCCGCGCGGTGAGCGAGTCGATCTCTGGCGTGCAGGTCGGCGACAAGGCCACGCCGACGACGCTGCCGCAGCCGATCGCTCCGCCGTCCGTGATCGCGGCTGACGTACCGGTCGTCACGCGGAGCGCGCCGAGCAGCGCCCCGCCGCCGGAGCGACGCGAGCCGACGGATCGCGTCAGCACGCTGCCGCCGACGTCGTCCGAGGATCCGCGCATCTCGACGGCCGTCCTCTATGTCGTGGCCGCCGGCCTCTTCGCCGCCGCCGCGCTGCTGTGGCTCTGGCTCGGCCCGACCTGAGCGCCACGCCATGGGTCGACCGTGGGCGGCTTCAGGCTGCGGTGGATCCGGAACAGGCGCCTCGCTTATCCTCTCGCGTCTCTCGCCGTGACGACCCCCAACGCACCGACACTCGCCCCGCCGCCTGCGGGGCCGCCGACCATCGGCGTCGTGATGGGCTCGAAGTCCGACTGGGACACCATGCAGCACGCCGTGGAGGTCCTCACGCTGCTCGAGGTCCCTCACGAGGTGCGCGTGGTCTCCGCGCACCGCACGCCCGATCTCCTCTTCGAGTACGCGGCCAGCGCCGAGGCGCGCGGTCTGCGCGCGATCATCGCGGGCGCGGGCGGCGCAGCGCACTTGCCCGGCATGCTCGCCGCCAAGACGCACCTGCCGATCCTCGGCGTGCCGGTGCAGTCCAAGGCGCTGAGCGGTCTCGATTCGCTCCTGTCGATCGTGCAGATGCCCGCGGGCGTGCCCGTCCCCACGTTCGCGATCGGCCGCGCGGGCGCGACCAACGCTGCGCTCACCGCGGCCGCGATCCTCTCCGCGCACGACACGCTCCTCCGCGAGCGCCTCCTCGCCTACCGCGCACGACAGACCGAGAGCGTGCTCTCGAACCCCGACCCGCGCGTGGCCCCACAGGCCTGAGCTTCCGATGCGCATCGGCATCCTCGGCGGTGGTCAGCTCGGGCGCATGCTCGCGCTCGCCGCCGTGCCGATGGGCCACGAGGTGGTGGTGCTCGCGCAGTCTGCGGACGAGCCCGCGTGCGCGGTCGCGCGTCCGCTGATCGGCAACTTCGACGACGACCTCGTGATCGAGCGGCTGCGTCAGTCGGTCGACGTGGTGACGTACGAGTTCGAGAACGTGCCGCGCGGCGCCGTCGAGGGGCTCGCGGCGCACGTGCACGTGCGACCGGGGGTGCGCTCGCTCGTCGTCGCGTCCGATCGCTGGAACGAGAAGACGACGTTCCGCTCGCTCGGCATCGCCACCGCACCGTTCGCCGCGGTCGACGACGAAGAGAGCCTCCGCGCCGCGATCGATCAGGTGGGCCTCCCCGCCGTGCTCAAGACACGGCGCCTCGGCTACGACGGCAAGGGCCAGCGCGTGCTCCGCACCGAGGCCGACGTGACCGGCGCGTTCGCGGCGATCGGCAGCGTCCCCGCGATCCTCGAGGGCTTCGTGCGCTTCACGCGCGAGCTGTCGATCCTCGGCGTGCGCAGCGTCGACGGCACGATCCGCAGCTACCCGCTCGTCGAGAACACGCACCGCGGCGGCATCTTGTTTCGCACCGACGCGCCCGCCCGCGACGTGAGCGACGCGCTCGCGACCCGCGCGCACGAGGCGATCTCACGGCTGCTCGTCGAGCTCGATCACGTCGGCGTGCTCGCGCTCGAGCTCTTCGAGACCGAGGGCGCGCTGATCGCGAACGAGATCGCGCCGCGCGTGCACAACACGGGTCACTTCTCGATCGAGGGCGCCGACACGAGCCAGTTCGAGGCGCACGTGCGCGCGATCACGGGCGAGCCCCTCGGCGAGACCACGCTCCGCGGTCGGTCGGTGATGATCAACCTCATCGGCACGATCCCACCGCGCGAAGCGATCCTCGCGATCCCCGGCGCGCACCTCCACCTCTACGGCAAGACGGAGCGCGCCGGCCGCAAGGTCGGCCACATCACGATCTGCGCGCCCGACGACACGGCGCTCGAAGACCGCGTCGCCCGCGTCCTCGCCATCGTCGACTGACTGCGTCACCGCGTCATGTGCGCCTCCGGACACTCCTGGGTAGGGCGCGTCGCGTGCGACAGCCGACATTCATGGGCAGGGCGGGGGCTCGTCCCCCGCCGCGCGCGACCGTATCCTCGCCGCCCATGACGCGACGCATCGGTGTCTCCTACAAGCAGCAGAGCCCCAGCGATCGCTGGGACGCGATCGTGATCGGCTCAGGCCTCGGGGGGCTCGCGTGCGCGACGCTGCTCGCGAAGCACGGACAGAAGCGCGTGCTCGTGCTCGAGCGTCACTCCACGGCGGGCGGGTTCACGCACACGTTCACGCGGCCGGGCTTCGAGTGGGACGTCGGCGTGCACTACCTCGGGCAGCTCGAAGAGGGCTCGCCGGTCCGCGTGCTGTTCGACGAGATCTCGGGCGGTCGCATCGCGTGGGCGAAGATGCCCGACACCTACGATCGCGTGATCCTCGGCGACGACGCGTACGACCTCGTCGCAGGCGGACGACGCTTCGTCGACTCGCTCGCAGCGCGCTTCCCCGGACGACGCGCCGACATCTCGCGCTACGTCGACACGATCCTCGCGGCCACGCGCGGAGGCGGCACGTTCTTCCTCGATCGTGCGCTGCCGGCGCGGCTCTCGAAGCTCGTCGGGCCGCTGCTCCGCGCGCCGATGCGTCGATGGTCGGATCGCACCGCGGAGCAGGTCATCAAGCCGATCCTGGGCGACGGCCCGCTCTACGACGTGCTGACCGCGCAGTGCGGCGACTACGGCCTCACGCCGCGCTTCGCGAGCTTCGCGATCCACGCGATGGTCGCGGCCCACTACCTGCGCGGCGCGTACTACCCGGTGGGCGGGAGCCGCGTGATCGCGGAGACCGTGACGCAGACGCTCGAGGAGCACGGCGGCGCCGTGTTCGTCGCGGCCGAGGTCGAGCGCATCCTCGTCGAGGGCGGGCGCGCGGTGGGCGTGCGCATGGCCGACGGACGCGAGCTGCGCGCGCCGATCGTGGTGAGCGATGCGGGCGCGCCCAACACCTACCTGAACCTCCTCCCGCGCGAGATCGCCGAGCCCACGGGCCTGCCAGCGCGCCTGCGCGAGATCGGTCCGAGCTCGGCGCATCTCTCGCTCTACCTCGGCCTCGATCGCACCGATCGCGAGCTCGGCCTCGATGGCACGAACCTCTGGATCTATCCCCAACACTCGGAGAAACAGCCCGATCGCGAGAAGGCCTTCGCGCAGTTCGTCCACGACCCGAGCGCGCCCATCCCGCTGGTCTACGCGTCGTTCCCTTCGGCGAAGGATCCGACGTTCGCCGAGCGCCATCCGGGCAAGGCGACCGTCGAGCTCGTGACGCTCGCGAACCTGTCGTGGCTCGAGCGCTGGAAGGACGCGCGCTGGAAGAAGCGCGGTCAGGACTACGAAGCGTGGAAGGCCGAGATGAGCGAGCGGCTGCTCACGATCGCGCTGAAGCATCGACCGTCGCTGCAGGGGCACATCGTGCACTCGGAGCTCTCGACGCCGCTCTCGACGCGCCACTTCACCGCGCATCCGCACGGCGAGATCTACGGGCTCGATCACACGCCCGCGCGCTTTCGACTGCCCCTGCGCGCGCAGACGCCCGTGCCCGGCCTCTTCCTCGCGGGACAAGACCTCGTCAGCTGCGGCGTGGCAGGCGCGCTCTTCGGCGGCGCGCTCGCGGCGGGCGCCGTGCTCCGCGGCAGCCTCGTCACGAGCCTCGCGCGTCGCTCGTTCGGTCGCTCCACCGCGAAGGCGACCAGCCCCGCCGCCTCGACGAACGCGGTCACGTCAGCCGCACCCGACGCTTCGGCCTCGTGATCTCGAACGCGTGATCGGTTTCGTGATGGGCCGTCGGGGCTCTTCGTGTACCGTCGCGGCATGCGGACGCAGCTGGGCTGCCTTCTCGTGGTGGCGCTCTTCGCGAGCGGTCTGACCACACCTCGTACGGCGCGCGCGACGCCCCCCGATCTCTTCGGCATCGGAGCCCGCTCACCCGGGCTCGCGATGACGGGCACGTCGTACAACAACAGCTACGAGGCGGTGTTCCTCAACCCCGCGAACCTCGGCTCCATGCGGCGCCGCAGCATCATGTTCGCGATCAGCGGGGGCAGCTACGACCTCAACCTCGACGGCGAGCGCTCACAGCTCGAGCCCGTTCGAGGCACGACGATCGGCTTCACGCTGCCGATCCCGTTCGGCGACATCCTCGAGGATCGCCTCACGCTCGGCGGCGGCTTCTACACGCCGGCGAACGTCCTCCTCCGCGGCGACGTGCGCTACCCCGAGGTGCCGCAGTGGGGCGTGCTCTCGCGCGCGCAGTCGCTCGCGCTCTACGTGGCCCTCGGCATCGATCTCCACGGCGTGCTCGACGGCCTCCAGATCGGCGTCGGCATCGCCGCGCTCGCCGCGCTCGTCGGTGATCTCCGCGTGCAGCTCGACGAGACCAACTCGTTCCAGTCGGTCGTCGACACACAGCTCCTCGCGACGTTCGCGCCCACCGTCGGCATCCGCTTCGAGCAGCCGCCCGCGTTCCGCGCGGCGGCGACCGCACCTGGCCAGCCGAGTTTGGCCGAGTTCGGCCTCGGCATCACGTACCGGCACGAGCTGCGCGCCGACATGAACCTCGAGATCGTCGTCGAGGATCTCCCCGTGCGTCTGCCCGTGCTGACCATCGGCGGCATCATCCAGTACGACCCCGCGCAGCTGATCATCGAGGGCTACTACCGCCCCATCCCGCAGCTGCGGCTCATCGCGAACGTCACGACGCGCTTCTGGAGCTCCTACCCGGGACCGACGAGCTCGACCTCGATGAGCAGCTACCAGGCACCCGCGGTGCAGTACTCGGACACGTTCTCTCCGCGCATCGCCGTCGAGGCCACGCTGAGGCACGGCACGGTCGATCTCCACCTCCGCGGCGGCTACGCGTGGGAGATGTCGCCCACGCCGCCCGCGCGCCTGGCGCCCGAGCGCAACCCGGATGGCACGGTGCACGAAGAGGGCGGCGCGCCCGTGAACGTCGCGCTGCGGCTCATCGACAACGACCGCCACATCGCGACGATCGGCCTCGGCCTCGCATGTGATCTGTCGAGCCACGAGCGCCTCACGCTCGACGTCTTCGGCCAGGCGCACTTCCTCACCGAGCGCACCCACCTCGTCTCGCTGCGCTCCGCAGACGCGACCGACCCGCTCACGTCGGGCGGCATCATCCTCATGGGCGGCTGGGCCGCAGGGTTGGAGTTCTGATGTCCAGCCGCGACACACGACTCCGCTCGTTCCTCTGCGTGCTCGCGCTCGCGTGCGCGTCGATCCCCGTCAGCGCGCTCTCTCCTTCGATCGCGATGGCGCAGCCGATGGACACGTACGGCATGGGCTCGCGCTCGATCGCGATGGGCGGCGCGGTCGTCGCCGACGTCGAGGACTTCACCGCCAACTACTACAACCCCGCGGGCCTCGCGCGCGCGGGCGCGGCGCGCATCGGCATCGGCTACTTCGGCGCGTTCCACGAGATGCAGATCAACCAGCTCGACTCGAACGTCGATCCGGTTCGAGGCCTCGTGCTCGGCCTCGTGGTGCCCGGTCAGATCGAGAACGTTCGCTTCGCGTTCGGCCTCGGCGTGCACCTCAACGACGACTACATCTCGCGCACGCGGTCGCTGCCCGGGCGCCGTCCGCGCTGGGAGTTCTACGACAACCGCCCGAGGCGCACGTACCTCGCGGCGCACCTCGCGATCCGGCCCGTCGAGTGGCTCACGATCGGCGGCGGCATCTCGTTCTTGTCGTTCTCGACGAACACGCTGTCGATCCGCGGCGAGCTCGACATCATCATGGCCGAGCGCCGCTCCCGCCTCGAGCACCAGATCCTCGCGGACCTGACGACCATCCGCTATCCGCAGGTCGGCGTGCAGGTGCAGCCGCTCCCCGAGCTCTCCTTCGGCGCCGTGTACCGAGGCCAGTTCGCGCTCGACAGCACGCTCGTGGCCCGCGTCGGCTGCGCGACGCCGGGCGACCCGTTCTGCACCTCGCCGCTCACGTTCACCGGCTTCGGCGACGGCTTCCCCGGCTACTTCAACCTGCTCAGCCAAGCCGTGAACGCGTTCGTGCCGCAGCAGGTCTCGCTCGGCGGCTCGTGGTCTCCCACGCCGGACTTCCGCCTCAACCTCGAGGTCACGTGGGTGAACTGGTCCGCCTACGTGAGCCCCGTCGGCCGCTCCGAGATCGTGCTCAACATCCAGGTGCCCGAGGCGCTGCGCGACATGATCCGCGTGCCCGACGCGATCGCCGGAACCACCCAGCAGCCCGCGCTCTTCGAGGATCGCTTCGTCCCGCGCATCGGCGCCGAGGGCGTGTTCTTCCGCGAGCGCATGCTCGAGCTGCGCGGCCGCGGCGGCTTCTACTGGGAGCACAGCCCGGTGCCGAACCAGATGTCCCTCACCAACCTCGCCGACACCGATCGCTTCGTGTTCTCGGCGGGCATGGGCATGCGCCTCGATGATCTGCGCCCGCTGCTTCCGGGCTTCCTCCAGATCGACTTCCACTTCCAGTACTCGCTCTTGCCCGAGCGCACGATGACGAAGGGCAGCCTCGTCGATCCCGTGGGCGACTACCGCGTCGCCGGTCAGATCTTCGCGGGCGGCGCCACGCTCGAAGTGGGGTTCGAGTGATGCGCGCCCGATCCCACTCGCTCCTCTGGCTCGCGGTGGCGGGCGTCACGACGCTCGCCGCGATGGCCGGCGCCACGCTCTCACCCGGCTGCGCGACGCTCGGCGGAACGCCCGGTGTTCCGGAAGGCCTGCCCCACAACGGCACCGGTCCGTTCCGTGATCTCGATCCCGCAGAGACCAGCGTGCGCTCACCGCGCGGCGCCGCGATCGCGATCGCCGCGACGACGATCGACAGCGCGATGGTCGCGAGCGACGGCTCGCTCTTCTACGCGAGCGCGATGGCGATGGCGCGCCCGACGCCCGACGCCGGCACCGAAGACGCCGGAGTCTCGGACGACGCGGGCATGCCGATGATGCCTGACGCGGGCCCCGCGCCCGCTTCGTTCGCCGCGCCCGACTGGACCGCGCACGGTCCACGATCGATCTCGCGCAGCACGCCCGCCGCGGCGATGGGCCTCGACTTCGTGACGAACGCGCCTTCGTTCGTGGCGGGCACGTCGGTGCTCACGTCGAGCCAAGCGTGGGAAGGCGGCTACGTCAGCGACCCCTGGGCCCTCGTCCGCGCCGACGGATCGGTGCTCCTCTACTACGCCGCAGAGGGCGGCATCGGCGTCGCGACAGCCGCGAGCGCGGCCGGCCCGTTCACCGGCAGCGCGAGCCCCGTGATCGCCGCGGGCGCGACCACGCCGCGTCGTCCGAGCGTGATCGAGACGCGCCTCCTCACCGGCGCGAGCCACCCGTTCCTCATGTACTACGAGGACGACGGCCACATCCTCGTCGCGGGCTCGAGCGACGGCCTCGCGTGGACGCCGATCGGCCCGCTCGCCTTCACGCCCATGGCCGCGCGCGACGATCGCGACGGAGACGAGATCGAGATCGGTGGCCCCGGCGCGCTCGTGGTGACGTCCCCCGCGAACCGTTCGTTCCTGCGCCTCTACTTCGAGTCGCGTCGCAGCAACGGCAACACGCTGATCACGCTCGCGGCCTCGCCCGACGGCGCGACGTTCGAGGAGTTCGGACGCCCCGTGGTCGAGGCGCGCGATCGCCGCTTCCCGAGCGCGTTCGAGATCGACGATCGCATCTCGTTCCTCTACCAGTGGGCGCCCGACGGACTCGGCACGAGCCAGGGCACCATCTTCGTCGGCATCGCACCGGCGGGTCTGCGCCTGGCACCGGAGATGTGAGCGTGCCCGTCGAGATGCGAGGCGCGGCGTTCCTCTCGTTCTTCGACGGCGTCGCAGAGCTCCGTGACGAAGCGACCGCGAACGCGGTGCGGAACGCGGTCCGGCCCGACGTCCGCGACCGCATCCTCAAGGGCGGCATCACGCGCGTGGGCTGGTATCCGATGGGCGACTACTCCGCGCTCCACGTCGCGTGCGACGAGGTGATCCGCGGCGGGATGGCGTTCGCCACGCAGCTCGGCCGGGTCACGACCGATCGCGACACGCGCGGCCTGCTCCGCTACGTGCTCGCCTTCACGAGCCCCGATCTGCTCCTCCGCTACGGCGACAAGGTGTTCGGGAGCTACGTGCGCGGCGCGACGATGAAGGTCGAGCGGCTCGCGAACAAGCACCACGTGCTGCGCTGGGACGACTTCCACGGCGCGAGCTTCGCCGTGCACGCCGAGTGGCAAGGCGGCGTCGCGTTCCTCGTCGAGAAGTGCGGCGGGAAGAACGTCTCCGTCGTGCAGCGCCCGACGACCGATGCGGCGAAGGCCGCGTTCGAGGTCGCCTGGACCTGACTTCCCGCGCCTCCGGCGCTCGGAAGGGAGGGCCCCGCCGCGAGACGCCTCGAGGACGCGTGCTCAGCCGCCGATGAGGCTCATGCCCACGCGCTCGTGATCGACGTCCGACGTGGTCGTGCGCGGCGTGATGGCGAAGTCGTGGCCCGTGGCCTTGCCGGCGAGGGCCCAGCGCAGCGCCCACACGAGCTCGTCGTCGGACGCGCCCGCGCGCAGGAGCTCGCGCAAGGACACCGCGCGGCGCGACGCGAGGCACGGGCGCACCTCCCCTTGCGACGTGAGGCGCACGCGGTTGCAGGTCGCGCAGAACTCGTCGGACACCGCGGTGATGAAGCCCACGCGGTGAGACGCGCGCTCGCGCGATCGCAGGTAGCGCGCGGGGCCGCGATCGATGTCAGCGCTCGCGGCCGTCGCGTCGAGATCGAGCGACGCGAGCGCGTGCTTCATCTCGTCGGCGCCCACGCGCTCGGTCGTGGGCAGGCGCGCGCCTTCACCGATCGGCATGAGCTCGATGAAGCGCGGCGTCGCGTCGATCGACCACGCCCACTGGGCGAGCGTCGCGAGCTCGACGAGGTTCTCGCTCCGCAGCACGACCGTGTTCGTGCGCACCGCGAGCCCAGCGTCACGCGCCGCGTCGATGCCCGCGAGGACGGACGCGAGCACACCGCCGCGCGTGATGCGCGCGAAGCGCTCGGCGTCGAGCGAGTCGATCGACACGTTCACGCCCGCGAGCCCCGCGTCACGCAGCGGCCGCGCGAGCGTCGCGAGGCGCGAGGCGTTCGTCGTCATCCACACGTCGTCGATCCCCGCCTCGCGGATCTTCGCCACGAGCGCGACCACGTCCCGACGCACGAGCGGCTCGCCGCCCGTGAGCCGCACCCGCCGCAGCCCATGCGCCGCGAGCGCGCGCACGAGCCGCGTGATCTCTTCGAACGAGAGCAGCTCCTCGCGGAGGCCGTGCTCCTCTTCGCCGCCCGGCGGCATGCAGTACGTGCACGCCATGTCGCAGCGATCGGTGACCGAGAGGCGGAGGTAGCGGATCGCGCGCCCTTCGGCGTCCGTCAGCGGATCCGTCGATCTCTCGCCCGAGGGCGCAGGCGGCAGTGGCTCCCGCAGCGCGCGTCGGCTCTCGCTCGCGAGGAGCGGGAGGCGCATGCGCGCGCGAGGAGAGGCCGTCTGCACGCCGAGACGATACCAGACGCCCGCGGCGCGGCCCGGCGCGCCCGCGCGGAGAGGATCGTCGCCCGCGCCCGAATCGGCACCGACCTCACCCGAGCGCGCGCGACGCTCGCAGTCGGTCGAGGGAGGCCTCGTCAGCGTCGAGCCAGTCGCGCAGCACCTCGTCGGTGTGCGCGCCGAGCGAAGGCGGCGCGCGGCGGAGCGATGTGGGCGTCTCGGAGAGCTTGAGCGGACTGCCGACCACCGCGACGTGGCCCGCCGCCGCATCGCTCGACGGGAGCTCCACGCGCATCTCGCGCGCCACGGCCTG
Source organism: uncultured Sandaracinaceae bacterium (assembly GCA_964502175.1). GTDB lineage: Bacteria > Myxococcota_A > Polyangia > Polyangiales > Sandaracinaceae > JAFLCL01. The sequence continues at coordinate 251,672 of CAZCVE010000003.1, read as the reverse complement.
CGGATCGGCGAAGCCCTCCACCATCGATCGCACGGGCCCCGCGGGCACGCCGAGCGCGACGAGCGTCTCGATCCACTGCGCGCTCGTGCGCTCGCGGAAGCGCTCCGCGAGCATCGGCACGAGCGTCGAGCGATGCACGACACGCGCAGCGTTCGTGGCGAAGCGCGGATCCTCGCACCACGACGCGCGATCCATCGCGCGCACGAGCTTCTCGAACTGTGCGTCGTTGCCCACGGCGAGCGCGATCGATCCGTCGCACGTCTCGAAGGTCTCGTACGGCACGATGTTCGGGTGCGCGTTGCCGCGTCGCGCGGGCGGTGCGCCGGCGAGGAACGTGCTCGCCGCCGCGGGCACGAGCCAGCTGAGCTGCGTGTCGTAGAGCGCGAGATCCACGTGCTGACCGCGGCCCGTGCGATCGACCTCGCGCAGCGCCGCGAGGATCCCGATCGTCGCGTAGAGCCCGCACGCGACGTCGGCGATGCCGACACCCACCTTCATGGGCGCTCCGTCGACCTCGCCCGTGACGCTCATCAGGCCGCTCATCGCCTGCACGAGGAAGTCGTAGCCGGCCTCGTGCGCGCGCGGTCCGGTCTGCCCGAAGCCCGTGATCGAGCAGACGACGAGGCGCGGGTGCGCTGCGATCAGCGTCGCCGCGTCGAGCCCGCGCCGCGCGAGATCACCGACCTTGAAATTCTCGACGACGACGTCGGCCTTCGCGACCAGCCGCTTCACGAGCGCGACGCCGTCGTCGTCCGCGAGATCGATCGTGATCGATCGCTTGTTGCGGTTGGCCGCGACGAAGTACGCGCTGCGATCCGTGCGCTGCCCGTGCGCATCCTCGACGAACGGCGGCCCCCACCCGCGCGTGTCATCGCCCGTGCCCGGCCGCTCCACCTTCACCACGTCGGCGCCCAGATCCCCGAGGGTCTGCGTGCACGTCGGCCCCGCGAGCACGCGCGTCAGGTCGAGCACCCGCACGCCCTCGAGCGGCCCGGGCCGCCTCTCCCTCTGCAGCCCGCTCACGGCGGGCTTTCTGGGATCGCCATTGCCCCGGCTCTCGAGCCGTGGGGAACGCTCCGCGCTCCGCGAGCCGTCCTCACCCTCCGACACGATCAGCCCGTCACGCTGCGGCCGATCACCATGCGCTGGATCTCGCTCGTGCCCTCGTAGATCCGCGTGACGCGCACGTCGCGGTAGTAGCGCTCCACGTCGTACTCCTTCACGTAGCCGTAGCCGCCGTGGATCTGGAGCGCGCGATCGCAGATGCGGCCGGCGGCCTCGGTCGCGTAGAGCTTCGCCATCGCGGCCTGAGACGAGAACGTCTGCTTGCTCTGCTTGAGGTACGCCGCGCGGTAGGTGAGGAGGCGCGCCGCGTCGAGCTCCGTGCGCGAGTCCGCGATCATCCACTGGATCGCCTGGTGGTCCGCGATGGGCTTGCCGAACGTCTTGCGCTCCTTCGCGTACTCGACCGCCGCGCCGAGCGCGGCCTCGGCGATGCCGATCGCCTGCGACGCGATGCCGATGCGGCCACCGTCGAGCGCCATCATCGCGATCTTGAAGCCGCCGCTCAGCTCACCGAGGAGCGCGCTCTGGGGCACGCGCACGCCCTCGAAGTGGAGCGCCGTCGTCGAGCTACCGCGCAGGCCCATCTTGTCTTCGTGGTGACCGACCGACAGGCCCGGCGTGCCCTGCTCCACGAGGAAGCACGAGATGCCCTTGGTCCCCGCGCCCCCCGTGCGCGCCCACACCACGAAGACGCCCGCGAAGTCGCCGCTGGTGATCCACTGCTTGGCGCCGTCGATCACCCAGTGATCGCCGTCCTTCTTCGCCGTCGTGCCCATCGCACCCGGATCGCTGCCCGCCTCGGGCTCCGAGAGCGCGAAGCTGCCCGCGACCATCGCGCCGCTCGCGAGCTTCGGCACGTAGTGCTTCTGCTGCGCGTCGGTGCCGAAGCGCGCGATCACCTCGGCGACCATGTTGGTCACCGACATCGTCACGCCCGTGGACGCACAGCCCCGCGCGATCTCGCTGAGCGCCGCCGAGTACGCGACCGCGCCGACGTCTGCGCCGCCGAGCGCCTCCGGCAGCGCGAGCGTCATCATCCCGAGGTCGGCGAGGCTCTTCAGGATCGAGCGCGGGATCTTGCCGTCGCGATCGATGCTCGCGGCGCGCGGAACGATCTCCTTGTTCGCGAAGTCACGCGCGCTCGCCTGCACCATCGACGCCGTCTCATCGAGCTCGAACTCCATCGAATCACTCCTGTGGCCCAGAGCGACGCTCCGGGCAGCAGCCCTTAGCTCGATTTCAAGAACGCGGGCGGCGACGTCGCGACAACGCGAGCATCGCCACCGCCGCGAGCGCCAACTGCGCGAGCCGACCCTCGCGCGAGCCCACCGCACGACAGCCGCAGCCGCTGCCACCGAGCGGGAGCTCGCCTGCGTCGGGGCGCGCCGCGTCGCGACGCACGAACCACGCGTCGAGGTCGTTGGCGTCGAGATCGGCCGTCGAGGTCTTCCCCCTCGAGCGCGCCCGACACGGACGCAGCTTCGGGCGAGCTCGACTCCCCGCATGCAGCGAGCAGCGCGAGTGACAGCGTGACGACGGACCGCGCGACGCTCTTCATGGGGACTCCTCGGAAAAACCTACACGCAATGTCATCGCGTGTCTGTCGCGCCTGCGAGGTACGCGAGCACCTGCTCGCGCTCACGCTCGGTGAGCCCGAGGCCGAACGCGTGGCCGACGTGCTCGCTCGGATCGAGATGCAAGACCGCGCGCGCGTCCGCGGCGCTGCCGTCGTGGAAGAGCCCTCGTCGGTCGAGCACGCCGAGGAGCGACGGCGGGCGGTAGCCGCCCGTCCCGCGCTGTCCGGCGGTCGTCGCGATCGCGTCGGTGCCCACCTCGTGCGCGTCGACGAACGCACCGCCCAGCGCAGGCGACGAGTGACATCGCGCGCACTCCCTCGCGAAGAGCTGACCGCCCGGCGATGCGTGATCGAGCGTCGGCAGCGTGCCTGCCAGCGAGTCGAGGTAGAGCGAGATCGCCGCAACCAGCGTGCGGCTCGGACGAAGCCGCTCGTTCTGCTGCGTGATGAGCAGCGTCTCGATGCGCACCATGCGCTCGATGCGGCTGTTCAAGAGGTTGCCCGTGTGATGCAGGCGCGACTGCACGGAGAGCGGCCGCAGATCGGAAGGACGCGTCGGGTTGTCCACGCCATCGCCCGTCACGTCCATCGTGCCGAGCGGCCAGGCCGGATCGCCGATCGCCAAATTTTCGTTGGGGATCCCGAGGCGAAAGGCCTCTCCGTCGAAGCGGCCGTGGCAGCCGCTGCACGTGAGCGCGGGCACCCAACCAGACGCGGTCTCTGCCTCGACGAGGCCGCGGATGCGACCGTCTGTCTCCACGTGGAGCCCCATGCGCGCGGCGTCGGCGCGCGTGCGCACCTGCGTCAGCGCGAGATCGATCTGCGCCGGGTAGTGATCGAACGCGCGCTCACCGGCAGCGACCGCCTGATCGAGCGAAGACAGGTCAGTGTCCGCGATCGGCGAGCCCTCGCGCTCGTCACCGTCGACGAAGACCTCGCGCACGCGCGGCAGGAACTCGGGCAGGCGGTCCCAGTCGTCGTCGCTCTCGACGTCCGCGCCCGACAGCGCGTAGTGCATCTCGCGCAGCTCGCCGTAGGGCGTGGTCTGCTCGGAGATCGAGCGCTCGAGCGCGGCGCGACGCACGCGCGCGTCGTCTCGGTACGCGCGCGCGTCGTCGAGCGGCGAGCGCTCCTCGGGCGCGCAGCCGACGAGGCCCGCGAGGGCGAGCCCGATCGAGACCGCCCACCGCACCTCGAGAGAGCGCTGTCGTGTCAGCCCGCGCACTCGGAGGTCGAGCACGCCCAGTGCGAGACGGCCGAGTCGAACGCGCAGTACGCCGCGCCGCCGCAGTCCGCATCGACGGTGCACTCGTCCGCCGCCGTGTGGCACTCGAAGCCGATGAAGCCCGTGTAGTGACCACACCCGCCGAACGTCGGCGAGCACGCGAAGCCGGGGCTGCAGTCGTTGTTGGTGCGGCAGTCGGCGCGCACGCACGAGTTGCCACCACCGCCGAGGCCGGAGCCGTCGCAGAGACACGCTTCGTCGGCGTCGCAGTCCGCGTCGCTGAAGCAGAGGTCGTACGAGCAGAACGTGCCTGCGCGACCGAAGCCGCAGCGACCGTTCGCGCCCTCGGTGCAGTCCGCGTCGCTCATGCACTCGCCGCGACCGCCGCTGCTCATCGCGCCCGGCGGGCGGCACGGGCTGCAGACCACGCCCGTCATGCGCGTCGGATCGGGCGGCAGATCCATGCACATGCCTGCGTCCGACGTCGGCGGCACGTACGCGTCACGCATCGCGATGGGCGCATCGCTGCTGCCCGGCGCATCGGCACCCGGCGCATCGGAACCCGGCGCATCGCTCCCGGGTGCATCGGAGCCTGGCGCATCGCTGCCGGGCGCATCGAGGCCGGGCGCATCTTCCGCGGAGAACGCGTCGGGCACCACGACCACGTGCGCGTCGACGCTCGGGTCGACGAAGGCATCGAGGAAGAGCGGCGCGTCGGCAGCGCCGCGGCCGGCGTCGCGCCCCGCGTCTCCCGCCGACGTCGTGTCGGGACAGCCCGAGAGCGAGCCCGCGAGAGAGACCGAGACACCCAGAGAGAGGACGAGTCGAAGCGTGTTCATGTCGGCCGATCCTGGCACGAATCGCCCGTGCGATCAGAGATCGAACGAGACCTTCGCCGGATAGCTGCCCGGGTCCGGCATGCGCCAGCCCGAGACGCCGTTCGCGATGCAGTCGAGCTGCCCCGCCACGTCGTTGGTCTGCGCCGAGACGCCGGCCGCCATGACGCTGCCGCCCGGCTGCACGTACGCCGTCACGCGGTAGCCACGCTGGCCTCCGCACTGCGACACGAGCTGACCACCGCTCGACGCCAGCACCGTGGCGAGACGCGTCGCGTCCCAGCTGACCGGCGCGCGCACGTCGGACGGCGCGTCGAAGTGGAAGCTCCACGTGAACTCGGCCTCGCCGCCGCGCGGCCGCGGGAAGCGCACGCCGTGCGCGCGCTCCGTGATGCAGCGCTCGACAGCGCGGTGCCCGATGCTCGACTCGATCGGGAAGACCCACGACACGCTGCCGTCCACGTGGATGCGGAACGAGAGGCGGATGGTTCCGCCCAGGAAGTCGACCCCGCGCGCCTGAGAGAAGCACGGGTTGAAGAGGCCCCCCTCGACGCGCGGGTTCATCGTGCCGCTCACCTGATGCGACGAGATCGTGCCCATGAGGCCCTCGATCTGCACGCCGCTCTGCGCGTCTTGCTCTTCCTGCTCTTCGGCCGTCGGCTCGCGCGAGCGGCGCGCAGTCGTGGTCGTGGTCGTCGTCTCGCTCGTGCCACCGCCGCACGCCGCGAGGGCCAGCGGCCCGAGACCCAGCGGGCCGAGGCTCAGCGCGAGCCTCATCAACGTGAAGACACCGTTCCGCATACTGCCTGCTCTCTCCGCGCGCGAAGGCTCGCGCGTCATGCCTTCAACGTGTTGGCTGCGATCACGATGCGCTGGATCTCGCTCGTGCCCTCGTAGATCTCGGTGATGCGCGCGTCGCGGTAGTGACGCTCCACGTCGTACTCGGTGCTGTAGCCATAGCCGCCGTGGATCTGGATGGCCTTGTGCGTGATGCGCGTCGCCGCCTCGGAGGCGAAGAGCTTCGCCATCGCCGACTCCTTGGTGTGACGCACGCCCTTGTCCTTCATCGCCGCCGCGCGGAGGGTGAGCAGTCGCGCCGCGTCGAGCTCCGTGGCCATGTCCGCGAGCATGAACTGGATCGCCTGCTTGTTGGCGATCGGCTCGCCGAAGGCCTTGCGCACCTTCGCGTACTCGGTGGCCTTCTCGAGCGCCGCGCGCGCGATGCCGAGCGCCTGCGACGCGATGCCGATGCGGCCGCCGTCGAGCGTCGCCATCGCGATCTTGAAGCCCATGCCCTTCTCTCCGAGCATGTCCGCCTTCGGGACCTTCACGTTCTCGAAGAACACGGTGCACGAGTGCGCGGCGTGGATGCCGAGCTTGTGATCGCGCGGGTTGAGCGTGAAGCCCGGCGTGCCCCGCTCGATCACGAGCGCGCTCGTTCCCTTGGCGCCGAGCGAGCGATCGCTCGCGACGAACAGCACGATCGTGTCGGCGTGCGGGCCGTTCGTGATCCAGTTCTTCGCGCCGTTGACGATGAAGTGGTCGCCCTTGTCCTCGGCGACCGTCTCCATGTTCGACGCGTCCGAGCCCGACGCAGGCTCCGTGAGGCCGAAGCAGCCGAGCTTCTTGCCGCTCGCGAGCGGCGCGAGGAAGCGCTTCTTCTGGTCGTCGTTGCCGAACTTGTAGAGCGGATCGCAGACGAGCGAGTTGTTCACGCTCATGATGACGCCGGTCGACGCGCACGCGCGGCAGACCTCTTCCATCGCGAGCACGTAGCTGACCGCATCGGCGCCCGCGCCACCGTACTGGTCCGGGATCGCGAGGCCCATGAGGCCCAGCTCGCCCATGCGGGCGACGAGCTCCGCCGGCCAGCGACCTTCTTTGTCGAGCTCGCGCGCCTTGGGCTCGACCTCGCGCACGGCGAAGTCGCGCGCCATCTGCTGGATCATCGACTGTTCTTCGGTCAGCTCGAGCTTCATGGGGGCGCCAATGTAGGGGGTGCGCGGACGCGCCCGCAAGCCGCGCGGCGCTCCGTCTGCCGGGAGGCCCGTGGTACCGTCTGCGGACCGTGAGGGGCCTCTCGGAGACAGCGTTGGGAGTGACCGAGCACGCGACCGAACGGCGCGCGCGACGGTCGCGTCTGCGCGCGCTCGCGTGTGCGCTGTTCTTCGTGCTCGCGGCCGCGCCGCAGCCTCCTCCGGCACGCGCAGACGACGGCGCCCTCGCGGCGGCCGAGGCGGCCTACGCGCGCGGCGCCCTCCGCGAGGCCAACCGACTGTTCCTCGCGTCGCTGCGGCAGCCGGGCCACGAGCGGGACGCGCTGGTGCGCATCCACGTGCACCTCGGCATCCTCGCGGGCGCCACGGGCGCCGAGCGCACGGCGCGCAACCACTTCGCGATCGCGCTCGCGATCGATCCCGCCGTCGCCACGCCGACGGAGCTCGCAGGCCGCGATCGCTCGCGCTTCGAGCAAGAGCGGCCCGCGCACGGGCTGTCGGTCGCGGTCGAGCGTGACGCCGAGGCAGGGGCGAGCGCGTCTAGCTTCGTCGTGCGCGTGTGGCATGCGCCGCCGCGTCTCGTGCGCAGCATCGGCGTGCGCTGCGGTGAGGCCCAGCTCCCGACGACACCGCTCGGACGAGGCTCCGAGCTCAGCGCCGTTCGCGTCGCCGCGTCGTGTCCAGGCGCCGTGGCCGTCACGCTCCTCGACGAGCACGGCGGCGCGCTGCTCCGGTACGAGCACGCCGTCCCGACGCAGGCCGAGGTCACGCCTTGAGCGCCGCGTCGATCCACGTCGGCCGCTACGAGCTGGTCGAGCGCCTCGGCCAGGGCTCGACGAGCGAGGTCCACCTGGCGCGCACCGTCAGGCGCGACGGCGAGATCGCGCTCGTCGCGCTGAGGCGACCGCTCGCGCCGTTCGCGAGCGACCCACGTTTCGTCGAGGAGCTCCTCGCCTCCGCGCACCGCGCCGAGCAGCTGCTCCATCCGGGCATCGCGCGCGTGCTCGAGGTGAGCAGCGATCCGCGCACGCCGTACGTCGCCTCCGAGTACGTGCACGGAGAGCAGCTCGCCGCGATCCTCCGTCGCCTCGGGCCCGGCGAGCGCCCGCTCGACGTGCTCTTGCGCGTGATCGCGCTCGCGGCTGAAGCGGTGGAGCACGCGCACACGGGACGCCCGCCGCTCGTGCACGGCAGCCTCACGCCGCAGAACCTCTTCATCGCGTACGACGGCGAGGTGCGCGTCTCGGACTTCGGCGCGCCACGCCTCGCGATCGGCCCCGAAGACGCGGAGCGACGCGATCACGGCGGCGTCGCGTACTGGTCTCCCGAGCAAGCCGCGCAGCGCATGCTCGACGCGCCGTCCGACGTGTTCTCGCTGGGCGTGATCCTCTGGGAGTGCGTGACCCAGCGTCGCCTCTTCCAGGCGCCCACGCGCGCAGAGACCCGCGCGATGGTGAAGCGCGCGGAGGTGCCGCGCCCCGGAGATCTCACCGACTGCCCCGCGGCGCTCGAGCGCATCGTGATGCGCTGCCTCGCCCGCGATCCGCACGATCGTCCGACGACCGCCGGCGCGCTCGCGGAAGACCTCCACGAGCTGCTCGAGAAGCGCCGCCGCGACGCGAGCCCGCTCGCGACACGCAAGCTGCTGCAGGATCTCTTCGCGCAGCGACAAGCGGGGCGCGACGCGACGATGCGTCGCGCGATGAATCCGTCTCGCGACTCGTACGCGCCCCTCGCCGCGAGCTCACCGTCGTTTCATCCCCCCGCGCCGAACCCGACGACCCCGCTCGCGTCGTCGACGAAGGGCGCGACGGCGAGCGCAGAGCTCGCGACCACGCCTGCGACTCCGAAGACAGAGGCGACGACGACCGCCGCCTCGGACACACCGAGCCGCGAAGCCGTCGCGCCTCGCGCGGCCGCGACGACCTCCCAGACGGTCACGCTCCCCGAGGGATCGAGCACCTCACAGACCTCCACGCTCCCTGAAGGCGTGAGCGTCCAGACCGCGACCGTCCCCGACGCGCCCGTGGTCCTTGCGGTCGCCTCGACCGAGACACGAGCCGCGTCGCCGAAGGCTGCGCCCACCGCGAGCACACCGCGCCCCTCGCCTGCGCCCGCGCGCGCTCCGACCACGCCTGCGAGCGCAGGCGGACGACAGCTCGCGCTGGTCGCCGTGGCGTGCGGGCTCTTGGCGTTGATCGTCGTGGTCGCGGTGAGGATGTCGAGCCGCGCCGAAGACACCGGCGATGTGGCGCGACGACCCGTCGAGACGAGCGAGCCCCAGAGGACCGCACGCTCTCGAGTGACCGAGCCCGAGACGACGACGACGATCGGCACGGTCGACACGACCGCCTCTCCACCGACCACGACCGCCATCACCGCGGACGAGCCCGACGTCGATCACGTGGACGACGTCGCCGACGTAGACGATGCGGCCGAGGTGGACGTCCCCGAAGCAGAGAGCGTCGAAGCGCGCACGAGACCCGAGACGGAGACCTCGGATCCGACCGCGCCGGCCGCGCTGATCACCGACACCGAGGGCGAGCGCGCGACGCTCGAGGTCGTGTGCCGGCCCGCGGCGGAGATCTTTCTCGACAACCGCTCGCTCGGCCTCACGCCTCGCGTGGTCGAGATCCCCGCCGGCCCGCTCGCGATCGGCCTCCGCTCCACGGGGCCCGAGCATCGGTGGCGCACCATCCGCCGCGAGGTCGAGGATCACGGCACGCTCTCGATCGCGATGAGCGAGTGCCCTTGAGCCCGCCGCGCGCGAGCGAGTGACGCTCAGCCGCGCGACGACGACGACGGGGCGAAGAGCTCACGATCGTCGAACGCGAGATCCGCACGAAACGCGGGAGCGCCGCCCGCGTCGAGCACGATTCCTCCCCGCGCGATCGCGTCGATGACCAACGGAAACAAGCGATGCTCGCAGCGCTGGATCCGCGCCTGCAGCGTCGCCTCGTCGTCGGTCGGCAGCACCGGCACCGCGGCCTGCGCGAGGATCGGCCCCGTGTCGACCCCCGCGTCCACGACATGCACCGTGCAGCCCGAGATCCGCACGCCCTTCGCGATCGCATCGCGCGCGCCGTGAGCGCCCGGGAACGACGGCAAGAGCGCCGGGTGCACGTTGACGATGCGGCTCGTGAAGCGCGCGATCATCGACGCGCCGACGATCCGCATGAAGCCCGCGAGCACGACGAGATCAGGTCCGAACGAGCCCACCGTCTCCGCGAGCGCCGCGTCCCACGCAGGCCGATCCGCGAACGCCTTCGGCGCGACGACGGCCGTCGCGATCCCACGCTCCGCCGCGAACGCGAGCGCCGCAGCATCGGCCTTGTCCGAGACCACAGCCACGATCTCGGCCGCGCACGCGCCACGATCGATCGCCTCGGCGATCGACCGAAGGTTCGACCCACGACCCGACGCGAGCACCACGAGCTTCATGCGCCCCGATTGCTCCGCCCCCCGCCCGAGCGCAAGCGCTCGCGCGGAAGCACGCGCTCACTCGCAGCCGATGCGCTGCATCCAGAACCAGCCACCAGTCGCGTCGGTGGCCGGGTAGAAGATCGCGCCGGCGCGGCTCGAGAGACGCGCCACGGACACGTGCCTCCCAGAGGTGACGCGCGCGACCTCCGCCTCCGCGTGCGCGCCGCCCGCGGGATCGATGTGGGAGTACGTGAGCGCCAGCTCGGCCCCGTCGATGCCGCCGGTGACGAGATCCGCGCCGGCCTCGCTCGCGGCCAGCGCTGGCGCCACCGTCAGGGGGCGTGTCGGTACCCACGTGGTGCGGGCGATCGGCACCGGCTCGGCCTCGAGATCCGCGAGCGCGACGTGCGCGACGCCCACCAACGACTCGTCTCCCACGAACACCGAGAGGCCGTGTGCGTCGAGGGTCGCTACGCCCGCCAGCGCGCTGGGGATCGCGAGGTCGACGCGCCGCTCCTCGACGAGGGTCCGGGACGTGAGCCGATGAACGGCGAGCGCACCGTCGAGCAGCCAGAGGCTGCCGTCCACGGCGTGCAGCGACCGGATGGTGTCGTAGGTCGCTGGCGTCGCCAGACCGGATGCGATCGACGTCAAGCTCGCGTCCTGGACCATGCCCACGGGCGCTACCTCGTGATCGAAGATCGTCGTGAGATCGGTGCCGTCGTAGGCGATGGCCGCGTTCGACGTGAACGGCGTGACCTCCAGAACGACGGTCGTGCCGACCTCGAAGGACGGCGCGATCGTGACCGGCGTCGCGTAGAAGCCTTGGTTCTTCCAGCCGCTCATTCGCAACACGGTGATCACCACCACGTGCGTGGCATCGATGGGAACCACACGCAGGAATGACTCGCTGTCCGTCTCGACGACGTTGTGCGGGGCCGCGAGCACGGCGCCCGTCGCGTCGAAGCGCGCCACCACCACGGCATCGGGTCGGTTCCACGCCACGACATAGGAGCCGCCCACGACCGCCGCATGCAGCAACATCGAGTCGACGCCGGTCTCGGGACCGAGCCGGATCGGCGCCCCGATGAGGCCCTGCAGACCCTCGTCGATTGCTCCGTCGCAGTCCTGATCGACGCCGTCGCAGCGCTCCTCTGCGCCCGGCGCCGTGGTGGTCTCGTCGTCGTCGCAGTCGCCCGAGATCGCGACGAAGCCGGTCGATCCAATCGGGGCGCAGCGCAGCTCCTCCCGCATCGGATCGCCGTGCCCATCGAGGTCCTGATCCACGAAGCCCCTCACCGGCGCGCAAGCGTCCAGCAACACGAACGCATCGGGCGAGACGCGCGCATCGACGCGCGCTCCTCCGTCGTCCCCGACCGCACCTGCGTCGACGTCCTCGGCGATGCAGCGCCCCATGAAGTCGTAGGAGCCCGCGGGGCACGTCGTGCCGCCGCAGCCGATCGCCTGCGCGCCGAGCGCCGACACACCCGCGAGCCTCAGCGCTATGTCGCGGAGTCCTCCGTTTCGCATGCCCCCTCCTTCAGTAGTGGTTCGAGTGCGAGCACGCGCGGAGCACGCCGATGAGGATGCCGAGGGCGATCATGCCGACGTGGATCATCATCTTGCGATCGGCCTGATCGGCTTGTTCCTGGCGCAGCTGCACGTCGGCGTCTTCGAGCGCTCGCTGCGCGGCGCGCTGGCGCTCGCGCTTCTTCGCCTCGTCGGCCTCGTTCTTCGGCGCAGGCGCAGCAGCCGCTGCGGCCTCGGCCTGCTTCTTCTGGAACGCCCCCGCGATGCTCACCATCCAGCGGTTGTGCGTGCGACCTGGGTGCGTGTCGCTGCGGTGCATCGCGCCGGTGTCGGCGTTCACCTTGTTGGCGTCGCCGCCCGCGAGCGCGATCGCGATCCAGGGCCTCTGTCCGAACGACACGCCCGAGGTCACGCGCTCCGGGTACTTCACGTCGAGCAGCGTCTCGGACGGCGGATCCGAGAGCACGTACACCTGCGAGCGCTCGAGCTGGAGCGCGAAGCGCCCGCCGTCCGGCGTGCACGCGACGTCGGTGATCTTGCGATCGCGAGCGCGCGTCACGTGCTCGAGCGCGACCTCGGGCTTGGTGAAGCGCAGCACGCGATCGCCACACGCCACGAGAAAGCCGCGCGCGCTCGGCGCGATCGCCGAGACCGGCCCCGTCATCACGCAGGGCTCGCCGATGGGCTCGCCGTTCGCGCCGTCGAGCAAGACGAGCGCGTGGTCGCTCTCGCTCTTCGATCGCGCGAGGAGCAGCTTCGTCCCGTCGCGTGACCACGCGAGGGCGGAGACGCCGCGGTGGTAGAGCGAGACCGACGCGAGATCGTTCTTGCGCAAGAGAGAGACGTGCTCGTCGTGCGCAGCCGCGACGGTGCCGCTCGCGCTCAGCGCGAACGATCGAACACCCGCGCCCACCGACGCGCGCGGCAGCTCGCGGTGGAGGAACGTGAAGCGACGCACGGCACCGTCTTCACCCACGGCGACGAGCTCGTCGCCCGAGATGGCGACGCCCGCGATCGTCTCGCCGACCGACTCGCGCCAGAGCGGCGCCTCACTGTCCCCGTCGTGGACGAGGAGCTCCTCGTCGTGCGTCACGACGAAGAGGCGACCCTTGGGATCGAACGCGACGTGCCCACGCTCCTGCACGACCGCGAGCCTAACTCCGACCGGCGAATGGCTTCCAGCCGGACCACGTAGACTCGCGCGCATGCAGACACGCACCCGGCTCCTCACCGCCATGCTGGTCGTGTGCGCGACCACGGCCTGCGGCGCCGACGACGCCGCGCCCGTCACACCGACGCCCACGCCCGTGCCGGGACCCATCATGGAGTCCGAGCCGCTCGATGATCCGGCCACGACGGCCGTGTCCGAAGAGTGCGAGCGCGACAGCGACTGCGTCGCCTACCTCGGCGTGTGCGACCAGTGGTTCGCGGTGGCCGCCGGCCGCGAGGCCGCGGACGAGGCCGAGATGCGCGAACGCATGGAGACCGACGGCGTGTCGTGCCCGCCGATGGATCCGAGCGGTCACGGCCCGACGCCCGACGTCGTGTGCGAGCACGGCCGCTGCGAGCAGCTCGACCACTGAGCTCTCG
>CAZCVE010000003.1:59506-238330 GCA_964502175.1 uncultured Sandaracinaceae bacterium | reverse complement strand
GTGGCGGGCTCTCGGTGGCGGGCTCTCGGTGGCGGGCTCTCGGTGGCGGGCTCTCGGTGGCGGGCTCTCAGGTGGCGGGCGGTGCCTCGGGCGCGGGCGGCGCCTCGGGCGGAGAAGCGCCCTCCTCTTCTTCGCCCGCGTCGTCTTCCAGCTCGGGGATCAGCACGGTCCACGTCGCGATGCCGAGGATCAGAAGGAAGCCGACGACGAGCGCCACCATCGTGCGGACCGGTCGGTCGCGCTCGTCGAGGTTCTCGGGCTGAGCGATCGGCTTCTTCGCCATACGACTCGCGGCTTCCGGATCAGGCCTTCGGGATCAGACGAACGCCGCCCTCGCGGACGACGGAGACGACCTTCTCGACGATCTCGCCGACCGGAACCATCGAGAGCTCCTTCTCCTTCCGCGCCTTGAGCTCGACCTTGCCCTCGGCGAGGCCCTTCTTGCCCACCACGATGCGGAGCGGGATGCCGAGGAGATCGGCGTCCTTGAACTTCACGCCCGGGCGCTCGTCCCGATCGTCGAGCAGCACCTCGACGCCCTCCGCGACGAGCTTCGCGTAGAGGTCGTTCGCGGTCGCCTGGATGTCGTCTTCCTTGCCGGCGGGCACGAGCACCACCTGGTAGGGCGCGATCGTCATCGGCCAGCGGATGCCGTCGGCGTCGTGGTTCTGCTCGATCGCCGTCGCGACGAGGCGCGACACGCCGATGCCGTAGCAGCCCATCACGATCGGCTTCGTGTTGCCCTCTTCGTCGAGGAACGTGCAGCCCATCTTCGCCGAGTAGTGCGTGCCGAGGACGAAGATGTGGCCGCCCTCGATGCCCCGGTAGCTCTTGAGCTCGCCGCGACAGTTGGGGCACGCGTCGCCGTCGCCGACCGTGCGCACGTCGACGATCATGCCGCTCGCGTCGCGACCGACGACGACGTTCCTCGTGTGGAAGCCGTCTTCGTTGGCGCCCGCGACGAAGCCCTCGCCCGTGTCGAGCGAGCGATCGAAGTAGACCTCGAGCTCCTTCGTGCTCGTTCGTCCCTGCGGGCCGATGTAGCCCGTCACGATGCCGTGCTTGGCCGCTTCTTCGGGCGAGCCCATGACGACCTCGCGCGCACCCCCAGACCCCGACTGGCTCAGCGCGTTCGCGACCTTCACCTCGTGCGCCTCGTGATCGCCGCGCACGAAGACGAGCGCGAGCGACGTCGACTCCTTGCGGATCACGCGGAAGAAGAGCGCCTTCATCGTCTGCGCCTGCGGCACCGAGAGGAACTTCGCGACGTCCTCGATCGTCTTCTTGTGCGGCGTGGCGACCTTCTCCATCGCGGCCACCGCGTCGGTCTTCTTCTCCGGCGCGACCGTCGTCGCGACCTCGACGTTCGCCGCGTAGTCGCACTTGGTGCACGCCACGATCGCGTCCTCGCCGGTCTGCGCGAGCACCTGGAACTCCGCGCTCGTCTTGCCGCCGATCGCGCCCGAGTCGGCCTCGACGATGCGGTACTCGAGCCCGAGGCGCTTGAAGATGCGGTGGTACGTCTCGCGCATCACGCCGTAGCTCGCGAACGCCTTCTCCTCGCTCGTGTCGAACGAGTACGCGTCCTTCATCATGAACTCGCGGCAGCGCAGGAGGCCCGCGCGCGGGCGCGGCTCGTCGCGGAACTTCATCTGCACCTGGTAGAGGTTCTGCGGCAGCTGGCGGTACGACTTCACGTCGCGACGCACCATGTCCGTGATGATCTCCTCGTGCGTCGGGCCGAGGTGGTACTCGCCGCCCTTGCGATCCTTCATGCGGATCAGCACGTCGCCGTACACGTCCCAGCGCCCCGTCTCGCGGAAGTACTCGGCCGGCAGGAGCGCCGGCATCAGCACCTCTTGGGCGCCCGAGCGATCCATCTCGTCGCGAACGATGTCGGCGATCTTTCGGAGCACGCGCAGGCCCAGCGGCAGCATCTCGTAGATGCCCGCGCCGACCATCCGCACGAAGCCGCCGCGGAGCAGCAGCACGTGCGACGGAGTCGTCGCGTCCTTGGGAACTTCCTTGAGCGTCGGGATGAAGGCAGTGGAGTAGCGCATGGCGGCTCGCGACTTAGCACGACGCCGCCGTCGCGCGTCAGGCGCTCGGCGTGGCCCGCGAGGCGCGCATCGTCTGGAGGACCGCGTAGAAGATCGCGCACAGCATCGAGACCGTCGTCGCGAGCGAGACGAGCGGCGCGCGATCGGGCACGGCCAGGAGCACGAGCGCACCGACCGTCGAGAGGGTCGCCGGGAGCGCGAACGCGGGATGCACGGTGGCCGCCGCCATCGCGAACCACGCGGAGACGCCGAGGTAGCCGTACACGAGCGCGAAGGCAGGCGTGACCTCGAGCAGCACCGACACGGCGTTGAAGGCGGTGATGGTGAAGAGCGCGCCGAAGACGAGCCCGGTGATGCGTCGGTTGCCCGCGTTCGCGAGCAACGCACGACGCCCGACCACGAGCGAGAGGGTCATGGCGACGAACGCCACGAGGTCGTTGCGCAGAAAGCCCAGCGTCGAGAAGCGCTCGGCCGACACGAACGTGTGCTGCGCGACGAAGCCAGCGAACACGATGCCGACGACGAACGACGAGATCACGCGCACGCGCACCGACGTCCACGAGTCACCGTCGCTCCGCGCGCGCGCCTCGGCCTCTTCGCGTGCCTTCGCCTCGACCTGTCGACGCTCGATCGCTTCGATGCGCGCGACCAGCTCTGCGTCCGTCTCGGGCAAGGCCGCGAGGTGTGCGCGCGCGGCGCGCGGGCTCTCGAGGAGGACCTCGCGCTCGATGAGCGCGCGCACGTGCGCCTGCTTCACCGCGCGCACGAAGTCCGCGTTCGGTCGCGCGCGCTCCGCCGCGCGGAGGCACGCGGCCGCCTCCGTCAGCGACGCGAGCGCCTCGGGGCTCGCGAGATCGCCCGCGCCTTCGAGCGCCTCGCGGGCCGCGCGCACGAGGCCCATCGCCTCGAGGTGTCGCTCGTGCTCGACGAGCGCCTTACGGAACGCCGCCGAGCTCGACGGTCGCGCCGCAGGGTCGAGGCTGGTCGCCGCGTTGGCGAGCGCGGCGAGGTCCTCCGAGATCTCGCTGCCGTACTCGAACGGCTCGGACGCGAGCGCGGAGGCGAGCGTCTCGAAGAACGACTCGCCCACGTGACGCATCTTGCCGGTGAGCAGCGTGTGCAGCGTCGCCCCGAGGAGATACACGTCCGTGCGGGCGTTCGCGCCGTCGGGATCGAGCACCATCTCGGGCGCCATGAAGCCGGGCGTGCCCACGATCTGTCCGGCCGCGCTCTCTCCGCGCGCGTCACCGATGCGGTGCGCGATGCCCCAGTCGAGCAGGTAGACCTCGCCGAACTCGCCGACCATCACGTTCTCGGGCTTCACGTCGCGGTGCACGATCCCGTTCGAGTGCGCGAACGTGAGCGCGTCGCAGACCTCGCCGAGGATCCCGAGCGCCGCGCGCTCTTGATCGCCCCAGCGCTGCTCGAGGCGCGGCCACGCGCCGTGCGAACGATCGCGGAGCAGCTCCTTCAGCGACGCGCCTTGGATGCGCTTCATCACGAGCACGGGTCGCTCGCTCACGTCGCGACCGAGCGCGAACACGGGCACCACGTTCGGGTGCTCGACGAGCGCCATCGTGCGCGCCTCGACGACGAGCGCGTGCCCGCCGCCCTCGCCGTGGGGACGCTTGAGCGCCACCTCGCGACCGAGCGATCGCTGAGACGCCGCGTCGACGACGCCCATGCCTCCTTCGCCGAGCCGCACGCCGAGCACGAGGTCCGCCGACGCTGGCTCGCTGTCCGTCCCGCCGCGACGCTCGCCGAGCGTGATCGTCGGAAGGAACGGCTCGGTGACCGACGGACGCTCGGCCGGCCCGCGCCGCGCTCCGCCACGCACTGTCGCATCGGGCGACAGACGCTCCGCGAGATCGCCCGGCCGCAGCGTCGAGTCGGGGCTCGCGACGTGGGCAGTGCGATCGAGACCGAGCGTCGCGAACAGCGCGACGAGCTTGTCGGAGTCGCTCACGGCCGCTCCTTTGTCGCGCTGATACCGCAGAGCTGGCAAGTGTCGTCGCAGGCGCACCGAGCGCGTGGTCACCCGGATAGCCAGGCCCGCCTCCGGCCCGGCCACTCGATCGGCCAGCCGCGGCAGCCCGGCCTTCCGTCGCTCGGACTTTTCGCAGCGATCACGGGACCGCCACGCGGTGCGCGGAGACTTCGAGCGGTGGCACACGCATCGCAATAGGGACGGCCACGAAGATTTTTCCTCGCGGGTGAAGGTGGCCAGCCAGAACCCGCAGTCCTGCCCGACCCGACCCACTTAGCTTCCGAGAAGGCGGTGCTCACCCGAGCGCCGCCTTCATGTTTTCCGTCGTCGCTCTCCGCCCGGTCGGGGGCCTCCGAACCTTCTTTCCGAGCCGCATTGCGACTCGCGAAGGGCTTGGCTACCTTTCGGCCCCTTTTTCCCAGGGCGCCCGCCGTCGCGCGCCCTCGCCTCGCGAGTCCTCCCCGATGCTCGAGCTCATTCAACAGCGGTTCCAGACGGTCGTCCTCGTCGTGCTCGTCTTCATGCTGAGCGCCGTCTTCGTTCTCCAGTTCGGCGGACCGCAGTCGCAGGGCTGCACCTCGATCTTCGAGAACAGCGGCTACGCAGCGCGCGTCTCGGGGCGCACGATCACCAACGGCGACTTCCGCGCCGCGTACGCGGTGCCGGGCTTCAACCAGTACCGCGTCGAGCAGGCGCGCACGCTCCGTCTCCGCGAGCTCACGCTCGACGGCCTCATCGAGCGCGAGCTGCTCGCGAACGCCGCGCTCGACATGGGCTTCCGCGTCTCCGAGGACGAGGTCATGGACGACCTCCTCGAGACGGGCGTCATCTACCTGAACCCGTCGGTCGACGCGCCTCCCGGCTTCCCCGGCCCCGAGTTCGACGTCTCGAGCGCCTTCGAAGATCGCAACGGCACCTTCTCCGCGCGCCGCATGCGCAACTTCATCTCGAACGCGCTTCGTCGCTCGACCGAAGAGTTCGTCACGTGGCAGGGCCGCGAGCGTCTCGCCCGTCAGGCGCGTCAGGCGATCGAGGAGCAGGTCACGGTCAGCCCCGACGAGGTCCACTCGGTCTACGTGCGCGACACCGAGCGCGCGCAGCTCGACTACGTGCAGTACCGCCCGTCGTACTACCGCGACCGCATCGAGCCCACGACGGCCGACGTGACCGCGTGGCAGGGCGAGCACCAGAGCGAGGTCGACGAGGAGTACACGCGTCAGCGCCACCGCTACACGGGCCTCGATCTCCAGGTCCGCGCGCGCCACGTGCTCATCGAGGCGGGACAAGACGCCCCGCAGGCCGATCGCGATGCGGCCCGTGCCCGCGCCGAGGCGATCCTCGCGCGCGTCCGCGGCGGCGAAGACTTCGCGACGGTCGCGCGCGCCGAGAGCCAGGACGAAGGCAGCGGCCGCCGCGGCGGTGACCTCGGCTACAACCCGCGCGGCCGCATGGTCGCGCCGTTCGACGAGGCACAGTTCGGGACCGAGGTCGGCCAGATCACGGATCACGTCGTCGAGAGCCAGTTCGGCTTCCACGTGATCAAGGTCGAAGGTCGTCGCGAGGGCGACGTGCCCGAGGCCGAGGCGAAGCTCGAGATCGCCGAGGGTCTCTACGTCCGCGCGCGTGCGAGCGAGCTCGCGCGTGAGCAGGCCGTCCGCGCCCTCGCCTACCTCCGCGACGGCCACACGATGCCGGAGCTCGACACGCAGCTCGTTCGCGACTGGGCGCCGCCCGCGCCCGCGCCCACGGTCGACCCCGCTGCGCCCGCGGCCGCGCCGCCGGTCGAGGGCGACGTCGCCCCCGTCGAGGCGCCCGCCGAGCCCGAGCGTGATGCGCTCGCCCCGCAGGTCCGCGAGACGCGCCGCTTCGGCCGCACCGACACGCCGATCTCGGGCGCGTTCGACTCCGGCCCGCTGACGCGCGCCGCGTTCGAGATGTCGCTCGAGTCGCCGCTGCCCGAGGAGCCGATCCAGCTCGGCGACGACTGGTTCGTGTTCAGCCTGAAGGATCGCACCGAGGCCACGGAAGAGGGCTTCACGGACGAGGTCCGCGATCGCATCGGCGACGAGCTCCTCTCGGTGAAGCGCATCGAGGCCGTGCGTGCGTACGTGCACGAGCTCCGCGAGACCGCCGAGAGCCACGACGACATCCGCGTGGACGACCGCATCCTCCGCTACGGCGACGAGCAGCCGGAAGACGGCGAAGACGAGGACGACGGCGAAGGCGAGAGCGAAGAGCCGTCGGAAGAGGCCGAGCCCCACGAAGAAGAAGAGTCCGCGCTGCCGCGTCGCATCGAGGACGTCCTCCCCGCTTGAGCCGCGCCGGTTCGAGCTCGAGCAGCCGAGGCGCGAGCGCCGCAAAGCGCCGTCCCGTCCGCAAGGCGGAGGGAGCCGGCGCGTTGCGCGAGGTCCTCGGCAACGGCGCGATCCTCACGAGCCTGCGCATGCCGCGCGCGAGGCACGTGGCGATCGCAGTCGCGGTTCGAGTGGGCTCACGACACGAGCCCGCGCGCCTCGGCGGGATCTCGCACTTCCTCGAGCACATGCTCTTCCGCGGGACGCGCGAGCACCCGAGCGCGCACGCGCAGAACTTCGCGTTCGAGTCGCTCGGCGGCACGCTCGACGCGGCCACGAGCGCCGAGACGACGATCTTCAGCGCGACGGTGCCGAAGTCCGCGGCGTCAGAGGCCGTCTCGCTGATCGCAGAGATGTTCCGCGACCCGGTGATGGCGCAGCTCGAGCTCGAGCGAAACGTGGTGCGCGAAGAGATCCTCGACTCGCTCGACGAAGACGATCAGCTCGTCGACGCCGACGAGCTCACCGCGCGCGCGCTCTTCGGCGATCACCCGCTCGGCCAGTCGATCGGCGGCACGGTGACGAGCCTCGGCGCGATCACCGAAGCGGATCTGCGGAGCTGGCACCGAAGCCACTACGTGGGCGCGAACGTCGTGATCTCGATCGCAGGCGCGATCACCGAAGAGGTCCTCGACGCCTGCCGCGACACGCTCGGCGCGATCCCGCGCGGCGCGCGCACGGAGACCTCTCCGGTGATCGCGAGCACGGCGGGCACCCGCGCCACGTTCGTCGACACGACCGGCAGCCAGGTCGATCTCCGCATCTCGTTCCTCGCCCCCGGCGTGAAGGACCCGGGCTGGCCCGCGATCACGATGCTCTCGCGCATCCTCGACGACGGCATGAGCGCGCGCGTGTTCCGCACGATGATCGAGGACCGCGGCCTCGCGTACGAGGCGTTCGGCGATCTCGATCCGTACAGCGACGTCTCGGCCTTCTCGCTCGGCGCGGCGTGCCGCAAGGAGAACGCGCCCGACGCGACGCGCACCTTGCTCGAGCTCGCCCGCGCCGCAGGCGAGAACATCACGACCGCCGAGCTCGCGCGCGTGCGCACCCGAACGCTCTTCGAGCTCGATCTCGCGCACGACTCCCCCGAGGCCCACGTCGATCTGATGCTCGGCAAGGAGCTCGACGGCCACTCGAGCTCCCTCGAGGAGCTGGCGCGACGCGCGAGCGCGATCGACATCCCCGACCTCGTCGCCGCAGCGAAGCGCGTGTTCAGCCCCGAGGCCCTCGCGATCGTTGCGGTGGGTCCGCTGGGCGCCAAGACGAAGAAGAAGCTCGAGGAGATCGCGCGCACCTGGTGAGGGTGAGGGTGAGGGGGACCGCGAGCCGCGTCGTGCCCTACACTCGCCGCATGCGCTCGACGTCCTCCTTTGCTTCGTTGGTGTCTCTCGCGGCCCTCACCGGCTGCAGCGCCGTCATCAGCCCGGACCCTTCGCGCCTCTTCGGCGACCTCGACGGCGGCCTCGCGCAGCCCGACGCGTTCGTGCTCGAGGGCGTCGATGCGTTCGTGCCGCAGGTCGACGCGTACGTGCCCGAGGGCGTCGACGCAGACCTGCGCCCCGCGGACGCGTGGGCTCCCGATGCCGTCGATCCGCTCGAGCCCGACGCGTACTCGCCGATGGGCTGCGTCGACGGCTCGCGCTGCGAGGGCGAGGTCGCGGTCGTCTGCATCGCCGGCATCGAGCGACGCACCAACTGCGCCTCCGAGGGCCTGATCTGCGAGGCGGCCGTCTGCCGACCGATGCGCTGTGTGCCGGGCACGTCGTTCTGCTCCGCAGACGGGACCGGCCTCGTCACGTGCAACGACGACGGATCCGGCATGACCTTCTCGTCCTGTCCCACGGGCTGCGATCCGGGCGCGACGACGTGCCGCGGCGGCGGCAGCTGCGCGGGCCTGCCCACGATCGCGCTCGGCGACACGCGCCGCATCGACCTCTGCGCGAGCGGCGGCTCGAACAGCTACGCGCGCAGCGAGACGTGCAACGCCATGTCGGAGTCCGACTCGCGCGACGCGACCTTCCTCCTCACGATCCGTGAAGCGACCGCCGTCGAGGTGGATCTGCGCGACGTGGATCCGACCGTGGGCATCGACACGATCGTGTACCTGCGGCGCACGTGCACCGACGCCGCCTCGCAGATCGCGTGCAGCGACGACATCCCGTGCTCCGAGAGCGACCTGATGACGGGCTGCAGCGGCGGCCTCCAGGTGCGTCAGTCGCGCTTCACCACGCGGCTCGAGCCCGGCACCTACGCGATCGTCGCCGACGCGTTCCGCTACTCCGGGTTCGACTGCGGTCAGGTCGAGCTCCGCGTCGGCACGCCCTGATCGCCCGGCGAGGCGCTCCACGGTTCTCGTTGCGTCGAGGGTGCGCTCGGTGCTCTCGTCTCGCCGCATGAAGCCGCTCTCGTTCTTCGGCATGTCGGGCGTCGGCAAGAGCCACTGGGCCAAGAAGCTCGAGGCGCGCGGCTGGCTCCGCATCGACTGCGACGGCGAGATCGCAGGACGCCTCGGCGAGCTGCTCACGATCGAGCCCGGCGAAGAGCCCGTGCGCGCACTCGGTACGTGGATGGGCATGCCGTGGACGCGCGGCTACCCCGAGCGCGAGGCCGCCTACCTCACGCTCGAAGAGGTCGTGACGACCGCCGCGATCGATCGCGCGATCGAGGCGAGCGCGTCGGGCCGTGACGTGGCGCTCGACTGCACGGGCAGCGTCATCTACCTGAAGGACTCGCTGCTCGCGCGCCTCGCGGACGAGACGCGCGTGGTCTACCTGCGCACGCCCGACGCCCGCCAAGAGGCGATGCTCGCGCGCTACCTCGCCGAGCCGAAGCCCGTGGTGTGGAGCGAGAGCTTTCGACCGCGCGAGGACGAGCGTGAGGGCCGCGCGCTGCCGCGCCTCTACCCCGAGCTGCTCGCGTTCCGAGACGCACGCTACCGCTCGCTCGCGCACCACACGCTCGACGGTGGCTGGCTCGAGCAGGCCCCCGAAGACGAAGGCCTCGCCAAGATCCTCGAAGGTCGCGCGTGAGCTTCGTCGCGCGGGCGATCGGCGAGCACGACGCACACGACTTGCCGCGCGACGCGCCCACGGCGCCGCACGCGCTCGTCATCGCGCTCGAACACGCAGGACACCGCGCGCTCGCGGACGAGCTCGTGGGTCTGCGCTGCCTCGACACCGTGAGGCGCGCCTTCGTCGGACGTTCGCTCGCCTCGGCCACGGACGTCGACGCGGTGCGGCTGCGCCCGCTGCCGGGCGAGCCCGTGGCTCGGCCGATCCGCGAGCACTACCCGCTCGATCTCGTGATCGAGCTCGACGTCGTGATCGACCCGTCGCTCGATCCGCACGCCCTCGCGCTGCCGCGGGACGCGCTCGCGATCATGCTCCAGTCGATCGTGGCGGGGCTGCTCGTCGACGAAGGCTGCGCGCGCGACCTCGGCACCGCCGAGCCGCTCGCGGTGGCGTCACAGCGCGAGTCGCCGCACGCCGCGCTGATGGTCGATCCGCGCATCGACGCGGCGCTCGAGGAGCGCCCTCTCGTCGTGAGCCACGGAGACCGCTTCGGCGCAGCCTGGGCACGTCGCGTCTTCGATCCGAGCGCGAGCGTGGGAGCGATCGGTCACGCTCTCCACGCTCGCCTGGGTCTCACCGACGTCCGGTCACGCATCCTCGTCCACCTGCCTCTCGGTCAGCAGGCGATCGACGAGGCGACCGCGCTCTCTGCGTCGGTGGGCTGACGCTGCTCGCGCTGACGCCTCAGCCGTAGACGCGGTCCGCGACGCGGGGCTCGACGCGCGTCTGCGTCTGCGCCTGCACCTCGGCCTGGTCACGGAGCGTCTTGGCGAGCGTGAAGGCCTGCGCGACGGTGAAGAAGTAGGCGAGCGCGACGAAGGCCTTGGCCCAGGCATCCAGAGGCAGGTAGGCGATGCCGATGCTCGAGCCGCCGAGCGCGACGACGAAGGCCACCCAGCTCTGAAAGATCCACGCGTTGGTGTTGGTCATGGCCACCCCCATTGCGGCCGTCGTGCCGACCTCTGATCGCGAAGAATCAGCCTGTTTTCGCGACGACCAGAACGAGCGATGCGCGCCGGATGTACACGAGACGTACATCCGATGCGCACTGAGTTGGCCGGATCGAGAGGCCTCCGGCCCCTCGAGCTCCCCGTCGCTCGCTCGTCGAAGACTCCTCCTCGCTCCTGCTCCAGGGGTCTGCTTCGCAGCCCCCGCCGCAAGGCGCCCCGTCGAGCGCACGATTCTCTCTCGGTCTCTGAGTGCACCGTGATCAGCTGGCGGGGGTCGGGGTCGCGGAGGCCGCCACGGCCGCGGCGGCCCGCGCAGCGATCAGGCGCTCGGTCGCGACGTCGAGGCTGGCGTTGGCGTTCTGGTCGAGCTCGCGCGCCACCTGGAGGAGCACGCTGCGCACGCGCTGCCGCTCGGCCTCGAGCTGCTGCTGCACGTCGCGGCGCGGCTGCTCTTCGTCGATGAACGAGTACGGCTCCTGGATGCGGCCGATCTCTTCCTGCGTGAACCCAGACGCGAGCATCCAGTCCATCAGCGGCCCACCGACGACCTCGGCGAGGCGGAGGTAGTTGTCCTGCGCCGAAGTGCGCTGGACGAGGTCACGCTGGCCATCACGCGCGATGAGGTTCGCGGCCGCGCAGATGTGGCCTTCGTCGTCGACGAACACGTTGAGCATGCCGGGCTCGTAGGAGTTCACCGGGAACGCCATCGCGTTCGCGTAGCGACGCAGCATCGCGACGTGCCGACGACGCGCCGACGCGAGCTCGGCCCGCACGCGCGCTCGTTCGCGCGCGTTCACGACCACCTCGACGTTCGGAACGTCGACCCGCACCGCGACCTCGACGATGATCGGCTCGCGCGGGTTGGGGTTCTGCGCGCCGAAGTCCGGCAGCGGCTCGGAGATCACGGCCTGCGCCGCGGCGCGCTCGGCGAGCGCGAAGATGGAGAGGCCAGCCAGGAGGAGGATCAGGAGGGACCGCATCGGGTTTCGGCGTCGCATGTCCCCTACGACGCACCGCTTCGGGAAACGATCTCTCACTCCTCTTTCGAGAACGCGGGGGCGCTTCGCGGAGTTCCTCGTCGCGTCCGAAGGCTGCGCGTGACCCCCGACCCGACCGCTCGCGCTCCTCGCGGCATTGCCACGGAGCGCATCGCTTCGAAGGGCGCGCTTGGCGACTCCACGAGCTCCGCCGCTGTACGCGAGGTGTGGCGTGCCCGACCGGACACGTGGCCGTACTCGAAAGCAGGTTCGCGTCGCGGACGATGGAGAGTCTAGCGAAGCGCCGTCAGGGCCGAGGGGAGAGACCAGCACGACGACCTACGAGTCGAACGAGACGACGCAGGTGGTCGACCACGTGTTCCACTCGGGAAGACCGCAGGCATCGCGCGACGAGCCTCTTCCCTCGACCCTGCCGGGCCCTCGGCCCAACCCTCTCGCAGAGACCACGCGCAAACAGCCTCGCGTCAGCGTGCACGACCGGACACGTCGCCTCGTCCGCGCGCGCCCATCTCGCTGCAGTCGACGCGACGCATCCACGAAGCGTCCGGCAGGCCCGAGGGGAGTCACGAGCGCCGAGACGACGACCGTCCTGCCAAGACTGCACGCTCTCCGCGCTGGCTCCTCCCCTCGATCCTGCCGGCGACGGAGCGCATCGCTTCGAAGGGCGCGCTTGGCGACTCCACGAGCTCCGCCGCTGTACGCGAGGTGTGGCGTGCCCGACCGGACACGTGGCCGTACTCGAAAGCAGGTTCGCGTCGCGGACGATGGAGAGTCTAGGCAAGCGCCGTCAGGGCCGAGGGGAGAGACCCGCACGACGACCGACGAGTCGAACGAGACGACGCAGTGGTCGACCACGTGTTCCACTCGGGAAGACCGCAGGCATCGCGCGGCGAGCCTCTTCCCTCGACCCTGCTGGGCCCTCGGCCCAACCCTCTCGCAGAGACCACGCGCAGACAGCTTCGCGTCAGCGCGCACGACCGGACACGTCGCCTACCAGCGAGGCTCGCGCTTCACCTCGACCCAATACCGCTGCTTGTGGCCGAGCTCCTCGAACCGCCGCGCCTCACGCATCGCCCCCGTGTACGAGTGAAACGTCCGGATCTCGACGCGGTTCCCGTTGTCGTCCTCACGCATCAACGCAACGACGGGAAGGATCTCGAGGTCGATGTTGAACGTCGACTCCGGTGTCTCGATCACGTCCCAGAGGAACGACTCGACGAGGTCGACCAGACCGAACGCGCGGTCGCCCCGCGGCACGCACAGGTTGGCCCACTCGTGGGACGGCGCTGGGATCACGGGCGACCGTGTGCTCCACGCAGTGAATGTCCGCCCCGTCGCGGGCGACGCGAAGAACGTCGTGTCGACGACGCCGAGGCCATTGGACGCGCGGCGCACGACAGGTGTCCCCGCCCTCTCGGCGATGAGAATGGCGGACATGTGCACCGTCCCAATCTCTTCGACGTCGAGCGAGAGGCCGCTCGCGAGCTCACGCGCGTAGTGCACGAAGTCCTCGCTCCGCGTGCCGTGCTCCAATCCATGCTCACCGAGGTCCACCGCACACCCCGCCGCATGGCGGTTCCCGTGTATGCGTCGAGACGAGCTCACGCCGAGCTCCGCGAGCTCTTCCGCCGGGAGCGCTCCTCGAAGGTGTGAATCGATCGCGTCGCGCATCGCTCGGACGACCTCGGCCGTCTCGAACATCGCCTTCAGCGTCGGTCTCTCCCCCATCGTGCCTCCTGTGTTCAGCCCTCGGAGTTGCGCATGTGGTCGGCGAGGTCCGCGAGCCTTCGGTCGAGGAAGACTCGCAGCTCACCCTCGACGCCGTGCGCGTCGAACGCCTTCGTCATCGCGCGGAGCCACGCGTCGCGCATCGCTGCGTCCACCTTCACGTGCATGTGGCGCATCCGAAGCCTCGGGTGGCCGTGCTTCGCGACGTAGTCCTGCGGGCCGCCGAGCCAGCCGATGAAGAACAGCGCGAACTTGTCGCGCGGCTCCTGAGCGATGTGCCCCTCGGCATCGAGCCGATGGAGCTTCGCGAGCGCGGGCTCCTCGCGATCCATCACTTCGTAGAACGTCGCCGCGATCGCGTTCACACGATCGGCGCCCCCGAGCAGCTCGAAGGGTGTCTTGCTCGGATCCATGCGCGTCGTGTCGCTCACGCGCGGAGGCCTACCACGCGACCGATCACTCGGCGGCGGCGTTCAGCGCGCGGCATCACGCGCTGAGCCGACAACGGTGTGTCGGCGCAGGCGCTGCTCGACGACCTCCCAAGCGACGAGCTCGACGGCGCCGCGCTCGATCTCCTCGAGCCGCGACGAGATCTCGGCCGGCCACGCCGCGCCGAGCGCGACGTCGTCGGAGTCCAGGCTGTCGCTGAGCTCGCGCACGAGCTCCAAGCGTTCCTTGCTGGGCAATGCCAGCGCCTGAGCGAGGATCTTCCGAGCCGCGGAGGTCACGAGACGAGAATACACCGCCTCCGCTTCGCGGGCCGCCCCGCTCACTCGGCGGCGAGCGCGTACTCGTCGGCCGGAGGACGCGCGTTGCTCACGGGGACGCCCTCGAGGTCTGCGAGCATCTGATCGCCCGTGAGCTGATCGGCCGCCACGCCGCCGAAGTACTTCGAGAGACCGACGCGGTCGTAGTGCGGCTTGATGCGATCCGACAAGAGACCGATCTCGCGCAGGTTCGGCACCATGCGCGCGAACATCAGGTGGCGGAAGCGCTCCATCCCGGGGCTTCCGGTGATGAACGCGCGCCACTGCTCGCGGCTCATCTTGTGCTCGAACCACTCCTCGTAGACCTCGTACGCGAGGAAGCGGTTGCGCATCAGCAGCGCGACCTCGAAGGCCCAGTCCTCGCGCTCGCGACGCTCGCTCTCGCTCAGCTCCGTGAGCACGTGCTCACGCAGCGCGAGCACGCCGTAGTGCACGTGACGCGCCTCGTCTTGGATGACGTTCTTGAGCAGCTCCTTCAAGAGCGGCTCCTTCGTCTCCTTGTAGAGCGTCGAGAACGCTCCGAGCGCGACGCCCTCCACCATGATCTGCATGCCGAGGAACTTCATGTCCCAGCGGCCATCGTTCATCAGCGCGTCGATGATGACGAAGAGGTTGTCGTTGATCTGGTAGAGCTTGTCGAGCTTCGTATCGAGGTAGCGGTGGAAGACCTCGACGTGACGGCCCTCGTCCATCACCTGCGTCGCGCCGTAGTACTTGCCGTCGAAGAACTGCACGGCCTCGGTGACCTGCGCGGCGGCGAAGAGCGCGCCCTGCTCGCCGTGGAGGAACTGCGAGAGCATCCACGACGTGACCGAGTGACGGAGCTGCGCCTTCTCGCGCTCGTCGAGCTTCAAGCCGAACTCGTCGGCGCGGTGCCAGCCGAGGAAGTCGTCGGGCAGGAGCGGCACCTCGGGGTTCAGCGGATCGACCGACGTGTGCCACGGCAGATCGTCGCCGTTCCACTGGCCGCGCTTCGCGCGTGAGTAGAGCTCGGCCATCTCGGGGAAGTCCGACGGATAGCTCCAGTCGAAGTAGGCGCGGTGGCTCGCGGGGATCACGGTCGGCACGCCTTGCTTGCCGCGCTTGAGGATCGTGCCGCGCACGGCGCTCGGGCCGATGGCGCCGAGCACGCGCGGATCGCGCACCTCGAACAAGGTGGACGCAGCGTCGGCGTAGGCCTCGAGCTGGTTCTTCACCTTCGTGGGCAGGAACGCGAGGGCGCGGCTCTTGGCGGCGGATACCACGGGCATGTCGATCTCCTTCGTGACGGGCGGGACGGTGATCACTCGAGCGACGCGAAGAAGTTCCTGATCTTCGCGACGTGGAAGCCGGTGAGGAACGAGTGGATGATCGGCAGCGCGCGCTCGATCATCTCGGCGGCGCGCTCGGGCGGCAGGCGATCCATGCGGCTCGCGAGGAGCAGCGCCTCGCGGTTGAAGAGGTCCTGCACGACCTCCATCAGCACTTGGATGTCGTCGACGCGGAAGCCGAGATCCTTCGCGAACCCGAGCCTCTGGATCTCGCCCCACGCGGCGAGGATCCACACGTCGTCCTGCGCGAGCACGGCCTGACCGGTCGCCTCGTCGACGCGCACGCCGAGCACCCCGATCTCGATCATGCGATCCAGATCCGCGCGCTCGACGCCGTGACGCGCGCACGCCTCGTCGGCGTCGACGACGACGTCGGGTGCGGTGGGCTGCGTGAGGAGCGAGGTGGTGAAGCGCTGCTTCACCTCGAGGAGGAGCGAGCGCTGCACCTGCGAGAACTGGCTCTCCTGATCGTCGAGCAGCGCGCGGATCGCCTTGAGCGGGAGGAAGCGCTCGTGCTGGAGCTTCTTGATCAGCTTGAGGCGCGTGATGTGCGCCTCGCCGTAGTAGGCCATGTTGCGGCCCGTCTTCGATCCCGGCGGCAGGAGGCCCTGCTGGATGTAGAAGTGGATCGCCTGACGCGGCAGGCCCGTCGCGTCGCACAGGTCCTTCATCTTGAGGCGCTTGTCGCCCTCGCCGTCGTTCGCGGGCGGCGCGATCGTGCTCGTCCTGCGCGCGGCGTCTGCGAATTGCTCGCTCATCGCGCGCCTCCCTTCGCGGCCGTCGCGTCGATCGTCGCCGGGCCGAGGGCGCGACACACGCAGCTGAGCACGTAGCCCTCCGCGCGCTCCGCCTCGCTCAGGCAGTGGGGCTCGTCCATCACGAGCTCGCCCGATCCCTTCACGCGGCACGCGCCGCAGCCGCCCATCTGACACGAGAACGGCAGCGTCACGCCTCGCGCGAGCGCCGCCTCGAGCACGGTCTGATCAGGCATCACCTGCACGTCGCGCGCACCCGCTCGCGTGCGGAGCGTGACGAGCTGAGGGCCACTCGCCCGCGCGCGGCCGCGCGCATCACCGGGGCTCAAGAACTTCTCTTCGAGGATGCGCGCGTCGGGCACACCTCGCGCGACGAACGCGTGGCGCACGGCGGCCATCATCGGCGACGGACCGCACGTCATCACGAGCGCGGGCTCCTCGCCCTCGCGCGACGAGAGCACCGCGTGATCGTCGAGGACGTGGCCGAGCGTCTCGCGATCCGGCACGCCTCGCACGCAGCCCTCGCGCGCCGGCTGCTCGATCACGTGGACGATCGCGAGGCGGGTGTCGTGCCCGAGCGCGAGCGCGCCGTGAGTGAGCGCGAGCGCATCGAGCTCGGCGCGGAAGATCGTGTCGTGCTCGGTGCGGTTGCCGTAGACCAGCGTCATGCGCGTCGAGGGATCGTTCGCGAGCACGTCGCGCACGATCGACGCGATCGGCGTGATGCCGCTTCCGCCGGCCACGAGGACGAGGTGCCGCGGCTGCGTCGTGCGCGCGATCACGAACGAGCCCGACGGTCCGTGCGCCGTGAGGCGGTCACCCTCGCGCACGCGCTCGACGAGGTGGCTCGACACGCGGCCGCCGCCGATGCGCTTGACGGTGATGCGCACCGAGCTGGCGTCCGAAGGCGACGACGAGATCGAGTACGCGCGCTTGTACGAGACGCCGTCGACCTCGACGTGCAGCGTGAGGAACTGTCCCGCCGCGAACGTGAACGGCGCGCCGCTCGCGTCGCGCAGCTCGAACGTGCGCGCGTCGGCCGTCTCTTCGATCACGCGCACGACCTCAAACGTTCGCGTCGCGAGCGCGGTGGCGACCGGACGAGGCGCCTCACGCGCTCGGTCACGCGACGGAGCGCGGGGCACCACCTGCGGTGCCCGATCACCGCGCAGCTCGCGGAGCACCATCGAGAGATCGCGGCGCAGCGACACGTAGCGCTCGGCGAGCGGACGGGGCAGCACCACCTCGACGGGATCGATCTCCGTCAGCGGCGTCGGCGCGACCGAGGGACTCGTGTGCGTGGTGAACGCAGGCGTGCGCTCGCCGCGGAGACCGTCGACGAGCATGCGCGCGTCGAGGCGCGCCTGGCTGATGGTGGGCTCGAGACGACGCGGCAGGACGCGCACGAGCGCAGACGCGGCGACATCGAGCGCGCCGGGGCGGCGCTTGACACGGTCTCGGGCAGCGGCTGCAGCCATGAGGCGAAGATGCTCGTCCGAGTGTTGTGTGTCAAGTGCAACTATACAGTGCGCATCCTGGCCGAAATCCATGCGGAAACAGCCATCGGGGCCCTCGAGCCCAGGCAAGACAGGAAGTGGACTTCCGTGCAGCGCTGACGCGTTCATCCCGGCCATGCGGATCGCCCTCCTCGGCCTCTGCCTCGCGCTCGTCGGCTGCGTCGCGGAGTCGTCGGCCCAGACCACCGACGCCGGTGTGCCCGCGTACCGACGTGCGCGAGGATCACGCTCGACGTCGCTCGGCGGACCGAGCAGCGGCTCGTTGCGCGGCGGCGTCGCGCTGCCGGAGCGCGCGCCTGGCCTCGTGTCGAACCCACGCCGTCCGAACGGGACCGCGTTCTACGGAACGGCCGAGCTCGTGAACATGCTGGCGTCGGCCGCAGCGACGGTCGATCGCGCGATCCCCGGCGGCACGTGCACGGTGAACGACCTCGGCTTCGAGCGCGGCGGACCCATCGATCACCACGGCAGTCATCAAGCGGGGCGCGACGTCGACGTCCTCTTCTACCTGCTGAACGCCGAGGGCCGACCGCATCCGTCGATCGGCGTGCCGATCGATCCTGCGGGCGAGGGCACCGACTACCGCGACCTGATGGATCCGGCGGACGACATCCCGCTCCGCATCGATCTGCCGCGCACCTGGCGCTTCGTGCAGGCGCTCGTCGAGGACGAGGGCGCGCGCGTGCAGCGCATCTTCGTCGTCGAGCACGTGCGCACGATGCTGCTCGCGGAGGCCGCGCGGCAGAGCGCGCCCGCGGCGGCGATCCAGCGCTTCTCCGAGGTGAGCTGCCAGCCCGCGTACGCGCACGACGATCACCTGCACGTGCGCCTCTTCTGTAGCGACGAAGATCTCGCCGACGGCTGCGCCGACTCGGTGCCGATGTACCCGTGGCGCCTCGCACAGATCGAGCGCGCGGATCTCTCGCCCGTCGCCGAGGTGAGGCCGCGTCGACGTCGCAGCCGCGTCGTCACGGAAGAAGAAGCACGCGCGAACGCTCCCCCGATGCACGAGAGCGTCCGCGCGTTCCTCGATCGTCGCGACAGCTGGATCGTCCAGCCCCACCCCGGTCGTCGCTACTGTCGCTGAGGTCGGCCGAGCGTCAGGTGCACGTGCCTGCGGCCGAGCACACGCCCGCGCCGCAGCGGCTCGCCATGCCCGTGGGGTCGCAGCTCGCGCCGAGACCGACCACCGGGCGAAGCGTCACGTCGAGCGCGAAGGGCTCGGGCGCAGCGAGCGAGGCGTAGCCCGACACGCCGATCGTGTACGTGCCCGCTGCGATGTCTTGGACGACGAGGTTCGCGCGTCGCTCGCCGAGCGCGTCGTCGGCGCACGCGCCCGCGGGGCCCGACGCCGGGTTGCCGCAGTTCGAGAGCGCATAGACCACGGTGTCGAGCGTCATCGCGGTCCCCGGGTTGATCGTGCTCGCCACGAGATCGAACGCGCCCGCGGGGACTGTCACTCGGTAGAAGGTCTGCACACCCGTGCCGTTGCAGGGACGCGGCACCGTCGAGGCGCCCACGGCGAGCGTTCCGCTCACGCGTGTGGTCGCGGGGGTGCCCGAGAGCGTGAGCAACGTGGCCGCCATGCAGGCCGCGCGCGTCGCCGCCGTCTCGCTGCACGTGCCCGCCGTGCACTCGAGCAGCGTCGGGCACACGTGCGTGGCGTCGCACACCTCGCCGTACGCGACGAGGCGCGTGCCGGTGATCGCGATCGTGACCGTGGAGCTCTCGCTGCCGACGGCGTCGTAGAGGCGCACACGAGCGCGCACGGCACCCTCGCGGTTGATCGTGTCGTTGAGGACGAAGCTCTCGACCATCGACGTGAAGGACGCCGTCGTGATGACCGGCAAGAGCACGCTGACGTCGTCGTCCACGTCGACCATGCCGTCGTCGTTGGTGTCGAGCGCGACGTCGGCCGCGGTGAGCAGCGTCACGCGCGCGCCGAGCACGTCCAAGCTCGCGTCGCTGCCCGTCACGGTCAGGACGGCCGTGTCGCCCGTCGCTCCGCCCGTGCGCGTCTCGAGCGTCGCGGCGGTGAGCACCGGCGGCGTCGGATCGCCCACGGTGAGGTCGAGCTGGAAGGCGCCCTCCGTAACGTGCGTCATCGTGCCCGGCGGGTTCGTGCCGTAGCCGGTGACGACGAAGTAGAGCGTCTCGCCGCCCGTGACGGACGCGATGCCCTGCGTGCGGAACTCCGAGATCATCGGCGGCGGCGTCGGCGCCGGGACGCCGTCGTCGAAGCAGGTGCCCTCCCGCACCGTCGGCGCGACCGCGCAGTCGCGTCGCAGCTGGATCAGCGTGTCGAAGTTCGCGGGCGTGGCGTCGTTCGCGGTGGTGAAGCGCAGGAGGCGCATGCCCGTGCCCGGGACGACGTAGCGAACGACGACCTGCGCGGGGCGCATCGTCGCGTCGGCGATCATCGGCCCGCACGTCATGCCGAGATCGAGCGGACCGGCCGCGCCTGCGCTCGTGTCCGAAGAGACCGAGACCGTGCCCTCGCGCGACTCGGCGACGAGCGGCATCGCGCACGACCAGAGCGCCGAGCTGCACTCGCCCATCGCCTCGAACACGCACGCGTCGGTGCAGCGCGACGTGACCGTCCCGCCCGGTCCGCAGGCCACGTCCATCGTCGTGCCCGCCTCGCAGACGCCGCGCTCGCCCTCGCAGTCCGAGTACTCCCAGACCATCGCGGAGGTGCAGAAGCGCGTCTGCGTGCCGCACATGCCGCACACGACGTCCTCGCTCGCGCCGCGCGTCGGACACGCCTCGCCCGCGAACGCGTCCGGCGACACCGCCGCGTCGGCCATCTCCATGAACGCATCGGGCGGGCGAACCGTGAACGCGTCGTCGTCGCGCGCGGTGAACGCGTCCACGCCGACCGCCGCGTCGTTCATCGCCACGAACGCGTCCGGCTCCGCCGGCGTGCCGCCGCATCCCGCCACCACGACCACACCGAGCGCCCCGATCACCGGACGCGTCCACATTGCTCGCATACGACCCTCCTGCGCCCGGACAGCGGTCGTCACGACCCGACGGGCGGCCGCGTTTCCCACGGCAGCCTCGCGATCGCAACCGTCCACGGGGCGTCGTCGACCAACACCCCATGCGCGCCGGGAACGTCGGCGCCGCCGCGGTGTCGATCGGGGCGTGCGCTCTGCTAGCTTGGCTGACGTGAAGGACGAGGGACGCCAACTGGAGGACGCAGCCACGGCGCGCGCATTCCAGCTCTTGCCGTCGGAGCGCCTGCTCTGGGTCGGACGCCCCGTGCTCGGGGTTCCGCGTCGCCTCGGCTACGTGCTGACCCTGCTCGCGGCAGGATCGACGGCGACGTCCGCCCTGCTCTTCGCGGCGCTCCTCCGCGTGTCGGAGCTGCCCGGCATCCAGGCGTGCCTCACCGTCACGCTCTACGCGCTCGTCTTCGTGGTGGGCGCGGTGCTCGTGCCTCGCTACACGCTCGACCCGTGTGAGTTCGCCGTCACGAACCGGCGCGCGCTGTGGAAGCGCGGCGCGAGCGTGCGATCGATCGAGCGCAGCGCGATCAGCTTCGCGCGCATCCGATGGCACCGGACCTCGCGCGGCATCGGCACCCTCGAGCTGATCCGCGCCGTGCCGTTCGGTCCGCTCATGCGGCAAGAGCGCATCGTGCTGCACGATCTGCGCGGGCCCGACGTGGTCCTCGGCCTCGTCCGCGGCGTCGATCGCGCGCCGCACGACGAAGACGATCCGCGCCTGGTCGAGATGCTCGACCCCGACGAGAAGGTCCTCTGGGGCGCGGGACCTGCCGGTTTTCTCCTCGGGTGGCGCGATCTCGCGACCGCCGCGCTCGGCGTCGTCGTGCTCGGCATCGGCGTGCGCTACGGCCTCGTGACGTTCGGCGCCCTCAGCTCGCTCGAGGAGGTCGGCCTGCCGGTGGGCTCGGAGATCTGGAGCCTCTTCTTCGGGGCGTGCCTCGTGACCTTCGCGCTCGTGCTCGCGGTGGGCGGCGGGCTCGTGTGGTGGGGGCTCGTGCGGGCGCGCGCCGAGGGCCGCGACACGGAGTACCTCGTCACCGATCGGCGCGTGCTCATCCGCCGCGGCCTCACCGAGCTGTCGCTCGATCGGTCGCGCATCTTCGACGTCGCCGAGCACCAGACGGTCGGCGGACGCAAGCACGTGTTCTTCATCCTGGATGGGCCAGAGGGACGCGCGCTCGGCGACAGCGGCGCGCTCACGGGCCTCTTGCCCGCGCGCGATCTGGTGCCGCCCGTGCTCTACGATCTCGACGACGTCGCGGGCCTCCGCGCGCTGTTCGGCCGAGAGGAGCGCGAAAGCCTGGCGTGACGCGCTGAATCGGGCAGAACCTCGACGCGTCTCGCGTAGGCTCCCCGGCCCGCAGACCCGAGGAGGTTTCGATGCGCTCGCTCCACACGCTCTCTCTCGTCACGTCGATCGCCGCGATCTCCCTCCTCGGAGGCGCCGGCTGCGTGCGCCGCGCGCGCACGGTCGTCACGACCGAGCAGGTGCGTCAGGACACCAACACCACCACGACGACCAGCTCCGCGCAGGTGCAGGTGCAGGTCCAGGCGGGCGTGAGCTCCGTGGGCATCCAGTGCACGCAGGGGGCGGCCGAGCAGTGCAACGGCCTCGACGACAACTGCGATGGCCGCATCGACGAGGGCTGCGGCTACCAGAGCGGCGCCATCCAGGTGACCCTCGCGTGGCAGACGGGCGCCGACATCGATCTCTACGTGACGGACCCGTCGGGCTTCACGATCAGCTACCAAGATCGCCAGTCGCCCACGGGCGGCGTGCTCGATCACGACGCGCGCGGCGCGTGCGTGCCGGGCTCGGACACCATCGAGAACGTCTACTGGAACACCCCGCAGCCGCCGAGCGGCCAGTACATGATCGAGCTCCACTACTGGGGCGACTGCGGCGTGGCTGGGGTCACGCCCGCGCAGGTGTCGATCTCGGTCGGCGGTCGCGTCGTCGGCGTCTACAACGTCACGCTCTCGCCGGGCCAGCGACTGCCCGTCGCGATGCTGCCGATCTGACGGCTCGGGCCCGAAACGCTGGACGTTGCGCGTGGTTCGCGGTATCTCGGGCGCGCTCCGAGGAGGCACGAAGTGGACGAAAACAAGCAGATCGATGAACGCGTCGCTCGAGAAGACGCCGTCTGGAACGGCCCCCGCCTGGTCGCGCTCCTCCTCGGCACGCTCGCCGTCGCCCTCACGGTGATCTTCGTGATCTCGTCCCTCAAGAGCGGCGACTACACCTGGCACCCGTTCGCGCACGACAACGAGCGCGAGATCCGGATGTCCGACTGGTGATCGTCGCGGGCGCCACGCTGCCCACCGACACGAAACGAGCCGACGCCCCCACGAGAGATCGCGGGGGCGTTCGTCGTCGAGCGGCTCGACCGGCGGGGCGCGCCTCGCGGCTCAGTCCAGCATGTCGAGGTGGCCCTGATCGAGCTCGACCGGAGCGCGACCGCCGGGTGCCCAGCGCATGAAGACCGTGCCGACGCAGCTCTCGGGCGAGACGGGTCCGAGCGCGCGGCTGTCCGCGCCGATCCACGTGCGGTTGTCGCTCAGCAGGTAGAAGCCCGTGGCGTTGTCCACGGGTCGGATCGTCACGTTGCGCTCGGGCCGCTCCATGAAGAGGTGGTGCACCTCGCCGAGGTTCTCGACGCCGTGGGCGAAGGTCGCGACGTTGTGGTTCTGCGTGTCCTCGAAGCGGAACTGGCCGCGGAAGTCGCGATCCACGCGCTGTCCGTTCACCGCGACCTGCTCGCGGTGCGTCTCCACGCGCATGCCCGGGCGACCGATGATGCGGCCGATCAGCCACGAACCGGCCGTGCGCGGGTGACGACACAGCACCACGTCGCCGTGATCGAACTCCGACGTCCGCCACACGAGCACCCTGTCGCCGCCGAACGCAGTCGGAGCCATGGCGTCATCGTTGACGGTGACCACGTCCACGTACTGCCAGCGGAGGAAGCCGGCGATCGCGAGGAGGATCAGCGCCACCACGATGACGAGTTTGAAGAGCTGACCGCGAAGACTGTCGCCCATTCGCGGACTCTATCGAGAACCCAACGCGGAATCTCGTTCCTGACGCGAACCATCGATCCACCCACGCAGCTGGGCGACCGCGCGCGCGCCGTCGGCCGAGGTGGCCAGCCACGACCGCACGGCGACACCCGCGCAGCCCAACGCGAGCGCCCGCGCGACGTCCTCGGGCGCTCGGATCGCGCCGAGGGCGAACACGGGCGCGTCGCTGGCCTCCGTGATCGCCTCGACGGCCGCGTCGCTCAGCGGAGCGCCCTTGCCCGTGACGGCACCGAACGGCGCGAGCAGGACGAGATCGACGCCCTCCCCCACCCGCCGCGCCAGGCCCTCCGCGTCGTGCACCGACGCCGCGATGAGCGCGCGGTCACCGACGCTCGCCCGCGCGACCTCGACGCTCGGTGCTCGCTCCGCGAGCTGCACGCCCACGCCGAGGCGCGCCGCGAGGTGCACGCGCTCGAAGCTCGCCGCCGCGATCACGCGCGGCACCTCCGCCCCGTGCGACGCGAGCCGCTCGACGGTGCGCCCCAGCTCACGGTCGCTCGCCTCGTGATCGCGGATCGCCAGCGCCCAGCCCGGCACGCCTGCCTCGAGCGCCTCGAGATACGGGGCGAGGCCGCGCGGCGAGGTCGGATCGGTGATGACCCAGAGGTCGAACGGCAGCGCGCGCCGATCTCGCCGTGCCGCGCCGCTCAACGTCAGCTCCGCGAGCCGATGACGCCGCGCAGAGGGCTCGACGCCGTGGCGTAGAGCTTCTTCTCGATGCGGCCCGCGAGGTACGCCTCGCGGCCGGCCTCGACCGCCTTCTTCATCGCGCTCGCCATGAGCACGGGATCCTTGGCGCCCGCGATCGCCGTGTTCATCAGCACGGCGTCACAGCCGAGCTCCATCGCGATCGCGGCATCGGACGCCGTGCCCACGCCTGCGTCGACGACCACGGGCACCTTCGCGTGCTCGCGGATGATCTCGAGGTTGTACGGGTTGCGGATTCCGAGGCCGCTGCCGATCGGCGCCGCGAGCGGCATGACGGCCGCGCAGCCGAGGTCCTCGAGCTTGCGCGCCGTGATCGGATCATCGGTCGTGTACGCGAGCACCGTGAAGCCCTCGGCGACGAGCACCTTCGTCGCCTCGAGCGTCTGCACCACGTCGGGGAAGAGCGTCTTCGGATCGCCGATCACCTCGAGCTTGAGGAGCGACGTACCGAGCATCTCGCGCGCGAGCCGCGCGGTGCGGACGGTCTCGTCGGTCGTGTAGCAGCCCGCGGTGTTCGGCAGGATCACGTACTTCTTCTCGGCGAGGTAGCGACCGAGGCGCTTGCCGTCTTCGCTCGAGAAGTCCACGCGGCGCACCGCGACGGTGACGACCTCGGCACCCGAGGCCTCGAGCGCGGCGCAGCTCTGCTCGAAGCTCGCGTACTTCCCGGTGCCGACGAAGAGGCGCGAGTGGAAGGTGTGCTCGCCGATCCGAAGGCTGTCGTTCTGCATCGCGCGCGAGCTTGCCACGCCGAGCCGCTGCGATCTCGCGACGGTCACGTCGTTCGATAGCCGCTCGCGGGCTGCGGCCCCAACCAAGGCATCGACGCGTCGGTGCCCCACGAGGAAGCGCAGATCCGGGAGATCGACTTCGAGTGCGGCGGCTGCGCGTGAACGGGCGCGTCGCTTCGCTCCTGGCGCGTCGCTGCGCTCCTGGCGCGGGCGCGGGCGCGGGCTCGGAGCAGAGCGGGTCAGACGGTGGCGAAGGCCTCGGTGGGGATGTCCATCGGGCTCTTGTCGCCGCTCGCGAGGATCTTCGACTTCGCGATGACCTCGGGGAGGATCGTGTTGGCGTAGTAGATCGCCGCCTGCTTCTTGCCCTCGTAGAAGGCCCAGTCCTTGGTGCCCTTCGCGTGGCTCGTCTGCGCCTCGTGCGCGATGACGGCGCCCTCGAGGAGGAGCCAGCCGACGGCCGTCTCGCTCATCATCTCGAGGAAGCGGTTCGCGTTCAGCGGGACCTTCTCCATCTCGCCGCCCTTGAACCAGCCGAGGAACTGGAACGCCGCGCCGCCCACGGCCTCCTGCGCCTTGCCGAGGCCCTTCACCGACGCGCCGAGCACCGGGTGCTCCGAGTGCGCCGCGAGGAACTTGCCGAGGTCGCCGAAGAAGTCCTGCGTGTTCTTGCCGCCGCCCTGACCGAGCTTGCGGCCCACGAGGTCGAGCGCCTGGATGTGGTTCGTGCCCTCGTAGATCGAGAAGATCTTCGAGTCGCGGAGGTACTGCTCCACGGGGTAGTCCTGGCAGTAGCCCGCGCCACCGTGCACCTGCACCGCGAGCTCGCAGATGCGGAAGGCCTGGTCGCTCGAGTACGCCTTCACGAGCGGCGTGAGCAGCTCGACCTGGCCGTGGTGGTACGCGGCGACCTCGTCGTTCTTGCCCTGCAGCGCCGTCGCGCGGTCCTGGTGCATCGAGAGCTTCACGATGAGCGCGCGGATGCCTTCGACCTTCGCCTTCATCTCGAGGAGCATGCGGCGCACGTCGGGGTGATCGATGATCGCCACGCGCGGCGCGCTCGGATCCTTCCACTGCTGGATGGAGCTGCCCTGCTTGCGATCCTTCGCGTAGTCGAGCGCCGAGAGGTACGCCGCGCTGCCGAGCGCGAGGCCCTGGAGGCCCACGCCGATGCGCGCGTAGTTCATCATCTGGAACATCTGGCGCATGCCCTGGTGCTCCGCGTTGCCGCAGAGGTAGCCGATGCAGCCGTCGTCCTCGCCGAACTGCATCACGCAGGTCGCCGAGCCGTTGATGCCCATCTTGTGCTCGATGCTCGCGACCTTGACGTCGTTCGGCGCGCCGAGGCTGCCATCGGCGTTCGGCCGGATGCGCGGGACGACGAAGAGCGAGAGGCCCTTGGTGCCGGCCTCGGCGCCTTCGATGCGCGCGAGCACGAGGTGCACGATGTTCTCCGCGCAGTCGTGGTCACCGCCCGAGATGAAGATCTTGGTGCCCTTGATCGCGTAGCTGCCATCGGCGTTGCGCTTGGCCGTCGTCGTCGCCGAGCCCACGTCCGAGCCCGCGTGCGGCTCCGTGAGGCACATCGTCCCGCCCCACTGACCCGAGTGCATGCGCGACGCGTAGAGCTTCTTCAGCTCCGGCGTACCGAACGTGTCGATGAGGTGCGCGGAGCCGATCGCGAGGCCCGGGTACATCATGAACGCGCAGTTCGCGCCGCTGAACAGCTCCTCGACGATCGCCTGCAGCGTGTGCGGCGCGCCCTGCCCGCCGAGCTCTTCGCTCTCCGAGAGGCGGCGCCAGCCCGCGGCGTAGAGCTTCTTCCACGCGTCCTTGAAGCCGGGCGGCGTGATCACGCGGCCGTCTTCGATGCGGCAGCCCGTGCGATCACCGACGGCGTTGAGCGGCCCGAGCACCGTCGTGGCGAACTCGTAGCTGCCCTCGAGCACCATCTTCACTTCGTCGACGCCCCAGTTCGCGAAGGGCTCCTTCGAGAGGATGTCTCCCATCTTGAACTGCTCGAAGAGCAGGAACTCGAGCTCGCGGAGATCGGCCTTGTAGCGGTTCTGGGGCTGGGACATCGGGGAACCTCTTCGAAGATCGGGGTGCGCGTCGTTGCCGTTCGCGCCCGCAGGAGTCGGGGCTCGAGCACGGAGCGCGAAAAATGAATCGCGCTTCAGTTCGGGAGGGTGTGGGGGTCAACGCATCGCGTCAAGCGGATCGAGCGCTCCGATCCGTGAGGTCCCGCGCAACACGGCGGTTCGTCAGCGGAACGCCCCCGTCGACGGGCCCGGCGCGACGAGCGCCTCGAGGAACGCGGCGCCTGCGCGGAGCACGTCTTCGTCCTGCTCGTCGACCCACACGAGGCACGCGGACTCGCCCGGCGTCAGCGTGACCTGACACGCGCCGATGCCCTCGAGCAGACCGAGCGCGGGCAGCGACGCGAGGCTCGGCGGCAGCGGCGGGTCGAGCCCGAGCACGCCGTGGCTGCCCGCGTACGTGAAGCTCGTGCGCGTCGGAACCGTGGCGCGCGTGACGAGCCGGAACTTCGTGTCGCTCGCGAGCGAGAACGCGAGCTCGACCCGGCCGAGGCGTGCGCACGGCTCCACGCGCTCGTCACCGCGCTCGACGAGGACGACGCTCGTCCCGAGCAGGTCGCCGAACACACTCGCGCGCGACAGACCAAACCGCGCGAGGCGCGCGACGGCGAGCGCGAGCGGCTCGGCGAGCTCCGCGACGTCGTTCGATCGCGGCGCGAGCGCGTGCGTCATCTCCACGTGCTCGCCGTCGCTCGACAGCACGGGCGTGGTGAGACCGGGCGCGGAGAGCATCGCGGTCTCGAGCCGCGCGAGCTCCGCGAGCACGTGCGCGCGCCACTCCGCCGCGCCCTCGGACCACTCGTAGCGAGACACCATGCGCAAGAGCACGCGGGTGTCCTCGGTCGTGCCGAAGACGGGATCGAACATCGCGGCGTCGAGCATGGGCGGCTCGCCTCTCCCGCGCGGACCACATCCCATGGCGAAGCGCGCCCGCGCGCGCACCACGTGACGGCCGTCGAGCGGCTGCACATCGACGCGAACGGGGATGCCTTCGAGCCGTACGGTGGCCCTGGTCCCCGAGCTGTCGAGCCAGCCGGGGCTGCCTTCGGTGAAGCGACCGTGCTTCTCGCGGCACCACCGCCGGAGCGATCCGCGGCGCGCTTCGCTGTGCGCGCGCGTCGAGAGCACGGTCGTGACGCTCGCGAGCGCGACGAAGGCCGCGAAGACACCCATCGCGGCGAGCTCGCTCACGGAGAGGCCGCCGTCGTGTCGTCTGCAGGGCGCGTGAGCGCGTCGAGGAGCGCGTCGGTGAGCGCCACGCCGAGCCTTCGGTAGCCGAGCTCGGTGAAGTGGATCTGATCCTCGCGCGCGAGCGGCGGGTGCGTCTCGCGGAGGCGCGCCATCGAGCCCGGTCCGCCTTGCCAGCCCATCACGTCGAAGTACGCGCAGCCTCGCGCGAACGCGATCGTGCGCTGCTCTCGGCGGAGCAGCTCGAGCAAGGGCGGCGTCACGAGCTGACCGCTCGCGTCAGGGAGCAAGCGATCGGCGGGGCTCAGCACGAGGCACGACGCGCTCGGCGTCTCTCGGCGGAGGCGCGCGAGCATGCTGTCGAAGTGCGCCACGTGCTCGGCGTCCGTGAGGTGATGATCGTCCGTCTCGTTGTTGCCGTAGGAGACGATCACGAGATCGGGCGCGCGCGCGGCGAGGAGCGGCGCCCAGATCGGCTCGGACCACAGCAGCTGATGTCGCGCCTTCGCGCCCGCGAGGCCGAGCTGATCGACGACGACGCCGCTGCCTTCGCGTCCGAGCGCGACGCCGTAGAGGCGCACGGGGCCATCGCCGAGCGCCTCGATCGCGACGTGGTGCGAGCCATCGACCGTGGCGACGGTCACGACCGCCGCGCGCGCCTCGTCGGCTGCGGTGCTCACGTCGAACGGCACGCCGTCCACGTGGATACGGAGCGTTCCGCCACCCGGCTGCGCGAGGTGGAAGACCTCGATGCGCGAGGCGCGCGAGCCGTCCGTCTCGAGCTCGGCGAGCGCGGGACCCGTCGCGTCGAAGGCGATGCCGGCGAGGCCATACGTGTCGAGCTCCATGCGCTTGGGCGACGGCTCCACCGCCGCGAAGCCCTCGCTCGTGGCGATGCGCACGCCCGCCTGCCAGTAGTTCTCGAACGGCGGCACGGGCGTGACCCAGCCGTGGCCGAGATCACCGAAGCTGCTCTGGAGCGAGCGACGCAAGACGCCCGTGTAGAGGTCGGCCGCCGTGTGCGAGCCGCCATACACCACGACGTGCGCGACACCTTCGCGCCGCGCAGCGCGCTCCAAGGACTCGCGCGCGTGGTCGAGCGCGTGGCCCGAGGGATCTTCGATCGACGTCCGGTGGAGCTCGGGCTCGTCGCCACGAAACGAAGCGAGGTCGTCGCGCGAGAGATCGATCGCGTCTTCGAGCGCGTGCTCGGGGTCTCGTGGCTCGGGCGCGCACGACGCCGCGAGGGCGACGACTAGCACACCGAGCACGCGCACACCACGACCCGCCGCCACTCACATCCTCGCGAGACGCAGACGCAGCGCGTGATCGGCCAGCGTGATGGCGACCATCGCCTCGGCCATGGGCGCGAAGCGCGGGAGGAGACACGGATCGTGTCGGCCGGTGACGGTGAGGCTCGTGTCGATGCCGCTGCGATCCACCGTCGGCTGCTCGCGCGGGATGCTCGACGTGGGCTTCACCGCGGCGCGCATCACGATGGGCATGCCGCTCGAGATCCCTCCGAGCATGCCGCCGTGGTGGTTCGACTGCGTGACGAGCACGGGCGCATCACCGGGCGCATCGGCGACCTTGGTGAAGAGATCGTTGTGCTGGCTCCCGCGCATCGTCGCGCAGGAGAAGCCGCTCCCGACCTCCACGCCCATCACCGCGGGCAGCGAGAACAAGGCCTTGGCGAGGTCGGCGCGCAGCTTGTCGAACACGGGCTCGCCGAGGCCGCGCGGCACGTTCGTGGCGACGATCTCCGCGATGCCGCCGATCGAGTCGCGATCCTTGCGCACGGTCTCGATGAGCTCGCGCATCGCGCGCGACGCCTCGTGATCGGGGCAGCGCACGTCGTTGGGCGTGCCGTCGTCCAGGGTGTCGATGCTGTGACGCGTGACGTGCTCGGGGCGCGCGATCGACGCGCGCACGTCACCGACCTGCACGACGTACGCGAACACATCGGTCGCGTAGAGCGCGTGCATCAGCTTCTTGGCGACCGCGCCTGCGCACACGCGCGCGACGGTCTCTCGCGCGCTCGCGCGTCCGCCGCCGCGCGGATCACGATGCCCGTGCTTCGCGTCGTACGTGTAGTCCGCGTGGCCGGGCCGATACGCCGTCGCGAACGCCTCGTAGTCCTTGCTGCGCGCGTCTTCGTTGCGCACGAGGATGGCGATCGCCGTGCCCGTGGTGCGTCCTTCGTGCACGCCGGAGAGGATCTCGGGGACGTCGCCTTCCTTGCGCTGCGAGACGATCGAGGACTGCGCGGTGCGACGTCGCGCGAGGTCGGGGAGGAGGTCGTCGACCGAGAGCGCGAGCCCGGCGGGGCAGCCGTCGACGATCACGACGTTGCCCGGCCCGTGCGACTCGCCGGCGGTGGTGACGCGGAACGCCTGACCGAAGCTCGAACCCGGCATGGTCGGCCACGATAGCTGATGGACGCGCCGCGGCCCGCCGCAGGCCCGACGTGCGAGCTTGGCTCGCGCGCCCGCGTGCGGTTCCTTCACACGTCGCGGGCGGGGCGAGCACACACCTCCCGACCGACCCGCGTTACCGGTCCATTCGCGCCGCGTTCGTCACGGCACGTCGCGTGCTGATTCAGGCCGCCGAGCGACACGACCTCGGCCGAAAGGAACGCATGCGCTCGTCGCTCGCTCTGCTCATCGGGCTCGTCGGCTGCGGCTCGCCAGGGCCCGAAGTGCCCGACCTCGAGCACGTCGAGATCGAGACCGTGTGGACGGCCGACGACGCGTCACGACTGATCCAGGTTCGCTTGGCCGAACCTCAGATCGTGTGCGTGGGCACGGAGCGCTCGCTCCTCCTCGAGCGGCCCGTCCGCTGCACGAGCACGCCGTGGGAGGTCCTCGTCGACGGCGTTCCGATCGAGGTCACGCCCGTGGTGTGCGAAGCCGAGCACGACGGGATCCTCGGACGCGTGCCGCAGCGTTGCGAGGGCGGTTCGTCGTCTTGGGTGCCGCTCCCAGACGGCGAGAGCGAACACATCGAGGTGACCGCGCGGGCGGGCGACTCCGAGCGAAGCTGGGTGCTCCCAGACGCTCGCGCCGTCCACGCGCTCGTGCCCGACGAGACCGTCGCTGCGGCACCCGACGGAGCGATCGCGTGGGTCGAGATCGAGCTCGTCTGCGGAGAGCGCTTCGATGCGCTCCTCACGCCTCTCGGCGGCGGCGAGTCAGTCGCTGCCTCCGCTGAGGCCGTGTGGCTGTGGGGCTGCGAGAGCCGTCGGCTGGCGTTGTTCGCCGAAGGTCCGCTGAGCGGGGAGTACGCCGCGCGCGTGTTTGCCCGCGCGGTGATCAGCGGCGCGGAGGTCGCGGTTCTCGTGGAGGGCACGCTCGCGTTCGCGGAGCGCTGAGGGACCTCGCGCGCTGACGGCGAGCGC
This sequence comes from uncultured Sandaracinaceae bacterium, assembly GCA_964502175.1. Lineage (GTDB taxonomy): Bacteria > Myxococcota_A > Polyangia > Polyangiales > Sandaracinaceae > JAFLCL01. The sequence continues at coordinate 206,615 of CAZCVE010000003.1, read as the reverse complement.
CTCCTGCGACTTCCCGCGAACGGTTGCTCAGAGCAACTGACGGGCTGAACCCGGCATGGTCGGCCACGATAGCTGAAGGCTCCGAGCGCGGTACGGGGTCGGGTCGGCGAGGGGTCGCCCCTTCCAGGAGTTGGACAGTCGGACGTGGGCGGAGGGTCAACGCTTGCGGACGTGAGATCCTGGACTGGCTCCGAGGCTCGACGCTTCAGAGAGTGAGATCGCCGGACTTCGCCGAGGGTCCACCCTTCCGAGACTCGGATCCTCGGACTTCGGCAAGGGTGGACCCTTCCAGAAGTCGAAGCGCCGGGGGTCGCGCGAGGGTCCACCCTTCGGCGAGGTCGCACCGTCGGACTTTCTGACGTCTCGACCCTTCACGGCGCTCCTCGCGCTCGGATCCGGACGCGTGGATGCTCGACGAGCTCCGAGCGGCTCCCCTGCGGTCTGCTGGTGATGAACGGTTTGCGAAGCGCGTCGTGTGGGTCCCCTCGGGCCTGCCGGACGCTTCGCGAAGGTGTCGCACGAGACCGCACGGCCATGTGCTCGCTCGACTCGAGTCGGCCACGTGTCCGAGTGCGTACAGGACCGTCGAGGCCCGCGACGCGAAGACGCGCGATGCGCTCCTCGCGGTGCTCGGGTCGCCGCTGACCGACGACACGACGCGGCTCGAGGCTGCGCGCGCATTGGCCACGGACGCGACCAGCCGTGCGCGTGTTGCTGAAGTGGCCGACGCCGTCGCTAGCCCTGTGCTTCGGGGTCGACTCCTCGTGCTTTCGCGCTGATCGCGCAGCGCTTCGTGCAGCCCCCTTCGGCCTGCCGGACGCTTCGCGATCCGTCACGATGCGGCCGTGTCGCACGTGAACGAGCACGAGCCGTCAGCGCCGAACAGGGTCGTTCATCACGGCGATGGGCTCGCGTACCTCCACGAGCAGCGCGCGAATGGCGGCGGCGTCATCGCCGGCACCTCGATCATCACGTCGCTCCCCGACATCTCGGAGCTGCCCACGCTGGGAGACGACGGCTGGGAGCGGTGGTTCGTGGACGCCGCGCGCCTCTGCTGCGAGTCGGTCGCTGACGATGCGCTCGCGATCTTCTTTCAGTCGGACGTGAAGCACGTGAGCGCGGGGTGGACCGACAAGGGCGCGCTCGTGTCGCGCGCCGCGCGTGAGGCGGGTCTCACCACGGTGTTCCACCGCATCGTGCTGCGCGCGCCCGCGGGCACCGTCACGCATGCGCGCGCCGCGTACTCGCACCTGATCGGCTTCTCGAAGCGCGCGCGCATCGATCTCGCCAGGCCCGGTGCTGACGTGTTGCCGAGCGCGGGCGAGACGACATGGACACGCGGCATGGGGGTGCACGCGTGCCGCGCCGCGTGCGAGGCGGTGATCGCGTGGACGCCGACGCGCACCGTGCTCGACCCGTTCTGCGGTCACGGCACCGTGCTCGCCGTCGCCAACGAGATGGGCCTCGACGCGATCGGCGTGGAGCTGGGCGGCAAGCGCGCGAAGAAAGCGCGCTCTCTCTCGATCGCCGACCTCGCCGCGCGATCACCTGGGCGGGTCGACGAGCCTTAGACGCGGCAGCTCCTCGAAGTCACGCACGTTGCGGGTGAGCAGAGCGAAGTCACGACCGACACAGGCCGCGGCCACGTGCGCGTCCTGGTAGCCGACCTGCGACCTGGAGCCTGCCAGCGTCGCCAACCAGTCGGATGCCGACTCAGTCCATGCGAGTGGCCTGACGTTGTGCTCTTCGAGCCATGCCTTGCGGCGTTCGACCTCGCTCTGAGGCAGGAGCTGCCCATCGTCGCGTCGGAGGAACTCGAACAGGGTCGTGGCCGCGGCCCAGCGGAACCTCCGACGAACCTTGACGACGAGGTCCTCCTCCGCAGTCCAGGCGTTGATGAGCACGCAGGTGTCGAGCACCACGTCGTCGTCGCACGCCGTCGAGAACGGGACCCAACGGTGCAGCACGGATCAGCTCGCTCGTGCGACGGGGGGCAGCTTGTATTCATCCGCGAGTGAGTCGAACAGCCCATCGACGACCGAGCGCAATCGTTCCGCGCGCACGCGGACGTCCGCCAGCCGCGCGCGCACTCCACGCAACCGCTCGGCGTGCGCCGGCCCGCTGGCGGCTGCACGCAACGCCTGCTGGAGCGAAGCCCACACCTCACGCAACGTGTAGTGAGAGGGGAGATCGTCGGCACCGTTCACCAGGTATTCGATCAAGTAGCCGCGCTCGCTGTCGGGGCGCTCCGAGACGATGGCGACGATCGCAGGGTCTGCACGCAGCATCTCCTGAGCTTCCGCGCACGCGGCGAGCAGCGCGTCACAGGCCGCGTCATGCTCCTCCGACGCGGTCTTGAGCTCGCTCGACCAGCGGCACACTTGCTCGAGGTTGCGGCGATTGCGGGCGCCCACGTACTGCTGGGTCGTGCAGATGCGCTCGAGGGTTCCTCCCGCGTGGCGATAGCTGGGGCTGTCGCGTGTCGTGAGCCAGTCGAGCTCCACGGCGATCCCTTCGTCGAGCGGGAGGAAAACGGTGTCCAGCCATACCCGCACCTGGTCTCGTTCGAGCGCGTGCGCCATAGCGCGACTCTATCACCGAGCAGCAGCGGCGACCCGCGCCGCGTCGATCGACTTGTGATGGGTGTGGCTCTATCCTCGGCGCACACGAGGTGTGACGTGACCGAGCAGCGCATTCAGTCGTTCGAAGAGTTCTGGCCCTACTACCTCTCCGAGCACCGCAACCAGACGTCGCGGCGCCTGCACTTCCTCGGCACGTGCGGCTGGATGAGCGGGGTCGCAGCGAGCACCGTCGCGCACCCCGTGCGCTTCCCGCTCGCGATGGCGGGCTTCGCCGGCGTGCTCTGGCACGGCGTGCAGAACGAGCAGGATGGACCGTCGCTCAAGCACATCGCCGCGATGGTCGCGATGCCCGGCGCCGTGGCGCCCGTGACGTTTCCCGCGGGCGTCGTCTTCGCGTACGCCTGCGCATGGGCCGGCCACTTCGGCATCGAGAAGAACCGTCCAGCGACCTTCAAGTACCCGCTGTGGTCCTTCCTCGGCGACCTCCGCATGTGGAGCTACATGGCGCGCGGCAAGCTCTGGTCGGGCGACCCGCTCGAAGAGCTCGGCCTCGAGGACAAGTGGCGTCGCGCGAACCCCGACGAGGTGCCGCTCACCACGCACGAAGTCGGCGTCGCGGAATGACGCAAGGAGTGTTCAGCGATGTGTAAGCGCATCACCTGCATGACGTGCAGCAAGCCCACGTGGGCGGGCTGCGGCCTCCACATCGAGGAGGCGCTCGCTGGCGTACCCAAGGACGAGCGCTGCAAGTGCCGTGAAGCCGCGAGCGGGCTCCCGGGCCTCGGCGGCTCGAACGATCCGAAGCGCAGCGGCTGATCAGCCTCGCCCCTTCACGAGCATCGCGACGAGAAAGGTCTCCGCCTCGGCACTGGGCACGACTGTCTGCCAGTCCGCCAACGCGTCAGCGCACGCGAGCGAGACATCGACCAAGGAAGCGGAGGGCGGCGCTCCGATGACCGCCCGCCACGCGTTCTGCCCTGGAGTGGCGGCGGCGAACGCTTGCGCGGTCTTCTTCATGTGGCCGTGGTCGAAGCTCCGCGCGAGCTGATGGCGCAGCGCCTCTCGCTGCGTACCGGAGACGAAGAAGCGGCTGGATTGATCGATCAGCAGGTGAAACAGCGCGTAGTAGGCGGCCGAGACCGCGCGGCGCAGGTTCGCCTGTTTGGGCTTCTTCCTATCGACGCGCGCGAGGTGACCCGCCTGCGTTGAGAGCCTTGCCGTCGTTGACCATCTCCCCGCGATCGGAACGAACGACGACGATCACACGCAACGCCCCCGCACCCGTGTGATCCACCATCGACTCCACATGTGTCTTTTCGACCCACTCGGGGAGCTTCGCCTTCTTGATCGCCTTCGCGACCCGGTCGACGGTGGACATGGCGACGAAGGTACCAGAGCCGTCGCCATGGCGCCTTGATCTCCTCGTTCGCGCGCACGATCCTTCGCGGCCCTACGAGGAGGAACGACCGTGGTCCAAGCGGAGCTGGGTGGAAACGTCGCGCTCGACAACGTCGAGCATGCTCGGCAGGCGCTCGCGAAGAGTGATCTCGCGGGCGCGCTCTTTCACGTGAGCTCGGCGCTCGCGACGGAGCCGCAGAACGCGCAGTGGCGCGCCATCCTCGACGAGGCGATCAAGAAGGCGCCCGACGCGATGGTGTTCGTCCGCAAGGACGAGGCGAAGGCGGACTACATCACCGCCGCGACGCGCGGCTACGTCCACGCGTTCAAGGGCGAGTGGCTCGACGCGTTCGGCACCGTCGCGGACGTGTGCGCGGTGCGACCCGACGCGCCGTTCATGCTGTGGGCCACCGAGTGGGCCGCGCGGCCCGAGGCCATCGCGGCCATCTCCGCCGACGATCTCGAGAAGCGGATCATCCCGCCGATGCTGCGCATGGTGTCGAGCTGCCCGGCGCCCGTGAAGCCAGAGGACGAGCGTCGCAAGAACGTCGACGCGATCTCGCAGGTGCTCGGCGCGTTCTACGCGAAGCATCCGCAGCACGGCTTCCTCATCTTCGCGATCGCCTCGACGCTGCGCCGACAAGGACAGTGGGACTCCGCGATCCAGTTCGCGAGCTTCGCGTTCCAGCTGAAGAACGACTGGAACACCGCCATCGGCGTCGCGTGCGCGTACCGCGACGCGAAGAAGGTCGACGAGGCCGTGCAGTGGTTCCGCCACGCGCACTCGCTCCGCCCCGACGACGCCGCGGCGCTGCTCGACGTGGGCGACACGCTGCTCGACGCCGACCGCTACGACGACGCGATCGGCGCGTACCGCGAGGTGCTCGGGATGGCCCCGAAGGACGACTGGGCCGAGACCTCGATCCTCTACGCGACGTACAAGAAGTCGAACAGCGAGGCGGACTTCCAGCCGCTGTTCGACGCGATGAGCCGCAGCCAGCGCGCGAAGGAGCTCTACTTCCGCGTCGTCGGCGATCACCCGTACTTCACGTGGCTGCCGAACCCCGGCGACTCCACCTACTTCGCGGCGCGACAGGTCGTGGGTGACCTCACGCGGAAGCCCCCCGCGTCACCGACGCTCGGCATCGACATCCACCTCCAGCACATGGAGGCGCCGAGCGCGCTGCGCGCGTTCAAGCTGTGGACCGAGGCACGCGGATGGAACGGCGTGGGCATGCGCGCGAAGGTCGAGGGCGTGCAGGAGCCCGACACGCGCTTCGCGAAGGGGCAGGTCGACTTCACGCTCTGGGCGTTCGACGACAAGGTGCCGCGTCCGAACTGTCCGAACCCCGATCCGCGCGTGGCGTCGGCGATCGCGGCGATCGCGGTGAAGCCCTACTCGCTCACGGTCTGGGACAAGGACGCGAAGGCGCTCGCCGCGCAGATGGGCGCGCCGTGGTTGAACCAGCTGCTGTTCACGATGGTGAACCCACCGAACCTGCCTCAGCTCAACTACGACCCGTTCTTCTGGGTGCAGAAGGTCCAGGTCGCCGTCGCGCTCGTGATCGCGAACCTCGACGGAGGCTGGGAAGGCAGCGCGCGCAAGCGTGCGCTCGAGTCGCTCGCGCGCGGTCCGGTGGATTGGACCGTCGACGCGGCGGTGATCGCGATGGGCTGGATCGCGAAGAACGATCCCGCGGTGCGACCTGCGGTGGAGCAGTTCTACGGCTGGCTCGAGACGCAGATCCCGAAGACCGGGTTCACTTGTTACGAGTACGCGCTCGTCAACGTGTGGCGGAACCTCGGCGGTCACTCGCCCGAGCAACAGAACAAGCTCGATCTGTGGAAGAAGCGCTGCGAGTCGCAGAAGATCGAGTTCGCCGAAGAGAAGCACGCCGGCCTCACGATCGAGGACTACGCGAAGATGTCGGCGGAGCGCGATCAGATCATGCTGCGCGCCGCGAGCGGCCCCGCAGGCGGCATGGGCATGACCGCGCAGGCCGCTGGCGGTGCGCTGCTCGGCGGTCTCGCGAAGGGCTTCTTGGGCGGCATGGCCGGCAACATCGCGGGGCAGGCCGTGCAAGGCGCGGGCAACTCGATGGGCTACATGGGCGAGCTCGCGCAGCTGTGCGTGAAGTACAAGGTGCCGCAGCTGCAGGGCGGCCTGCTCGGTCGTGTGCCGCAGTGGGATCAGCGCGTCAACCAGGATCAGCAGCTGCAGAAGAAGTTCTTCGCGGCGCAGCAGAAGGCGTCGCTCGCCGCGCAGGGCCTGAGCGATCAAGAGCAGCGCGCGATGCAGCAGGTGATGAGCGGCTCGGGCGACGTCGAGTCGATGAAGCAGAACCACCAGGTGGCGATGCAGCAGATCGAGTCGGGACAAGGCGGCGACCCCGATCCCGTCGTGTTCCCGAACGGCAAGATCGCGAAGCTCAGCGACTACGTGGGCTTGCTCAAGGCGATGCAGGGCGGCGACTTCAACGGCGCGCTCAAGAAGTACGGCCTCGACATGGGCAGCTACACGGGCGTCGCGCAGGGCTGGGGCGCGAAGCTCGCGAGCGACCCGGTGCTGAACGCGAAGTTCGGCAAGATGATGAGTGGCTGAGACGCGCGGAACGGACACGAGCTCGGATGCCCCGGATGGAGGCGCGTCCGAGCGCGCGGCGAGAGAGCTCTTGTCGCTCGTGTCGCGTGCGATCGAGCGCAAGCAGCTCGACGAGGCCCGCGTGATCGCACACGCCGTCGCCCTGCTGGCGGAGCAGGCGTCGCTCGGCTCGGTCGCCGCGCTCGCGCACAAGACCGAGGCGCGCGTGCATCACCTCGGCGAAGACATGGCGCGAGCGCGCGTGTCGTTCGCCGCGGCGGTGGCCGTGGAGCGTGGGCGAGGCGACGAGCACGCGGCGCTGCGCACCGAGATCGCGGTCGCGTTCCTCCTCTACGACGAGGGCGATGGCGCGAGCGCGAGCGCGATGCTCGACGACATCGAGGCGCGCGCGGTCGAGCACGTCGCGCTGCTCGCGCCACAGCTCGCCGGCTACCGCGGCAACCTCGCGCGGCAGCGCGGCGAGCATACGCAGGCGCACGCGCTCTACGCGCAGGCGATCGAGGGCGCGTCCGCGCGAGGCGACGCGCTGTTCTCGCTCGTCTTCGCGATGGACGACGGCATCACGACGATGCTCGAGGGCGACGCGGTGGGCGCCCTCGCCTCGCTGACGCGCACCATGGACAGCGTGCTGGCGCTGCCTGCGAGCGATGGTCGCGTCGTGCTCGCCTCGACGCTGCGGCACTACCTCACGCTGGTGCGGCTCGCGCTGGGCGTGCCGGTCGACGACGTGCTCGATGGGCCACCCTCGGCGAGCCTCCGCGCGATGCGCGAGACGCTGTCGCGCGCGCGGAGCGAGATCACGCTCGCGGAGCTCGAAGAGGTGGGCCTCCACACGGAGCACGCGCGCCTCACGCGCACGCTCATCGAGCGCATCACCCGGGCGCGCTCGGAGCACGCGCGCGTGATCGTGCAGCGCGACGCGCGCTTCGTCGTGTGCAGCGAAGGTCGCGTGGATCTCTCGCAGCGGCAGGCGCTGCGAAACCTGTTGCGGGCGCTGATCGACACGCTGCCGACGGAAGGTCGAGCGCCAGCGCTTCGCGCGTCGGCGTTGATCGCGGCGGGCTGGCCCGGCGAGCAGATCTTGCCGCGCGCGGCGAAGAACAGGCTGCACGTCGCGCTCACGACGCTGCGGCAGCTGGGGCTCGGTGCCGCGATCCGTCTCGACGAACACGCGTACGCGCTCGACCCCGAGATCGTGCGGATCGTCGGCTGAGGCACGCGCGCGCCCGGCATGCTGGCGCGTGATGCAGAGCGACCTCGATGGCATGACGCAGGCGCTCGACAACCTCGTCGAGTGGATGAACGAGAACGGAGCCGCGTCGTTCGTGGCGAAGCTGCGACCTCCGGCCAGCGCGGCTGCGCTCGATGCGGCCGAAGCGAAGGTCGGCGCACCGCTCGGCGACGCGCTGCGCGCGCTCTACCGCTGGCCCTTCGCCGTGCACCTCGGGACGCACCGCGTGATCCGGATCACCAAGGGCGACTACCCGTGGCTTCGCGTCGTGGCGCCGGATCTGCCGACGTTCGTGGGCGACTACGCGTCGCGCGTGTGGGCAGGCGACACGAGCCTCCCCGGTGTGGAGCAGGAGGGGCTCGCGTTCCTCGGCCGACACCTCGCGCCGCGCGATTGAGCGTCCGCGCGATCGAGCCTCAGGCCGCGACGTCGACGCGGCGGACCCACAGCTCGCTGCCGTTCCACCAGCCGACGAGGAAGCCGCGGTCGTCGGTGCCGACCGTGCACGCGGCCATGCCGCCGCGGAAGACCGAAGACACGAGCGTGACCGCAGCGCCGCGAGGCACTCCGTCCGGACCGACGAGACGGAACATGATCTGACTCTCCTCGTCGCCGCGGCCGTCGATCGCACCGGGCACGCCCCAGCACACACCGGCGACGCCGAACTTGGAGGAGCCAGCCACGTCGACCGAGTGGACGAGCGCGCGGTCGCTCGACCCGCGGACCTCGCCGAGCACGGTCGGCCCGCCCGTGTGCGCGAGCGTGAAGGGGTCGAGCACCTCGACCTCCACGTGCTCGTCCTGCCTCACGGCCAACACCGCGAGATCGCGCAGGGCGGCCATGCCTCCCGCGGCCGCCGTCGTGCCGCCGCGTGGGACGCGGCCGAGCTCCACGCCGTCGGCGTCGACCACGAGGAAGTCGGCCTCGGTCTCGCCGGAGATCGGCACGACCGCGGCCCGGCTGCGGAAGCTCGCCGCGCGCACGCTCATCGACCACTGGAGCGGCGACGCGATCGCATCGCCCACGCCGTTGAGCTCGTCGAACGGCGTGGTGAGCATCACCTCGGGAGACGAGGTGAACGCGAGCCAGCCGTCGCCGCGCGGGAGATACGCGAGGTCGACGCCGACCGCGTCTCCGAGCGGGAGCCACGTGCTCGCGGGTGTCCACGCCATGTCGAAGAGGCGCACGTGCATCTGCCGCCCCGCGCCGAGCGTGCCGTCACCCGTCGCCGCCAGCGCCCATCGACCGGCGGCCCAGCGAAGCGAGCGCGGCTCGCTCCGGTCGGACGAGATCCTCGGCGGCGCGTCGAGCAAGAGGGCCTCGCCGGCGCGCGAGCCGTCGTCGTTCAGCTCGTAGACGACGATGCGGAAGATGTCGCCTTCGCTTCGCTCGAAGTAGCGCGTCACCGCGAGCGCGAAGCGACCCGGTCGCCACGCGATCAGCGGCGGCTCCTCGGCGAGCGACATCCCCTCGATTCGCGACGTGACGCGCACGGGCTCGCTGAGCGTGCAGCAGGGATCGTCGACGCCGCCGGGCGGAGGCGGATCGACCCAGTCGTCGCCCGGGTCATCGCTCGGTCGACCGTCGGGCCCCGGATCGGGCTCGGGCTCACGGGGGAGCGGAGGGCCCGAGTCCGGGTACCAGACGTCGTGGGCGAGCAACGACGACGCATCGACGGGCGTCGGCCACTGCACGTCCGTCGCGGTGTCGAGGAACGAAGACGGCGACGAGTCCACGCCGACCAGGCTCGCGTCGAGGCTCGGCTCCGCACCACCGCCGAGGCCGTTGAACAAGTAACACCCAGGCGTTCCCGCGAGGGCGACGGCGATCCAGAGGGAGTGGCTGCGATGCATCAGAGGTCTCCCGAGACGCGTGCGCCTCGGGGTTCGAGGGCACACATGCCCTCAGTCGGTCGGCGTCCGGTGGATTTCCAAAGCCATGGGTCGACAGCCGACATTAATCGCCCCTCGCGGCGAATAAGCGGTCGCGGGGCGTGAAGGCGAACACGTTGGGTCGATGTCGTCGTCCTCGCGAAACGCGCGCCTCGTCCCCGCGCTCCTCCTGCCCTCGATCGTCACCGTCGCGGCGTGCGCGCCGGCCGAGCCGCCGCCCGTCGTCGTGCCGTGCGGAGGCATCCTTCCCGCGAGCCTTCGTGTGATCGAGGGCGGCCGCGTCTCGATCGATCGCACGGGCGAGCTCACCGAGGCTGCGCTCACCGTCACCGGCGTGGAGTCGATCCTGAGCGACGACACGATCACGCTGATCGCGCCCTACGGCGCGGGCACACGCGACGTGCAGGTGACGTGCGCTTCGGGCGTCGCGACGCTCTCGCTCGACGTGCAGCCGCTCCGCTTCGACGCGGTGTCCGACTGGACGCCCGACGAGGCGAACGGGATCCCCGGCGGGCGTGAGTACTTCGCGTGGTGGCTCGCGTCCGAGGAGCGCGCGCTCTACCTCTACGGCGGCTTCTCGTACGTGCCGCGCCAGTTCACGCCGACGACCACGCTCTTCCGCTTCGATCTCGCGACGAGCGTGTGGTCCTCGATGGCCGTCGAGGGCACGGGGCCCGGACCGGGCGGGCGCGTGGCCACGGACGCCGCGGGTCGCGTGCACATCTTCGGCGGCGCAGGCATCGGCGACGACGGTGGCCTCGAGACGCCGGCGAGCTTCCAGGCGATCGACACGTCTACGGGCGGCGCGCGCTTCGAGGCGCTGCCTTCGATGGGCGCGCTCGGCAGCTACACGGGCGCGCTGGTGTACGACGCGAGGCGCGAGCGCTGGCTGAGCGTGTGCGGCGTCGACGCGTTCGTCGGCGTCCACTGCCAGGTGCACGCGTTCACCGAAGAAGGTGGCTGGCAGCGCCTCTCGACCAGCCTCGAGCGACCGGGCGGTCGCTACGGCTTCCACTACGTCTACGACGAGGCGACCGATCGCGTGATCGTGTTCGGAGGCCAGGTGGGACCCGAGAACCTCGACATCGACGGCGAGACCTGGGCCCTCGATCTCGAGGCCGACGAGGACGGCGCGCTCGTGTGGACGCAGATCGAGACGCCCGCCGAGATCTCGCCGCGGCGCAACGGCGCGTACGCGCTCGATCCCGAAGGTCACCGCATGTTCGTGTGGGGCGGCACCCCGGACGGCGCCGACTCGGTGCCGGGGCTCGACGTGCTGTCGCTCGAGCGCGGACAAGAGCGCTGGCAGCACGTCGACGTCGAGGGCGCGCCGCCCTCGCGCACCAGCGGACAAGGCGTGTTCGATCCCGTGACGCACCAGATCCTCTGGGGCATGGGCAACGACGACGCCGTCTACACGGACCTCTACGCGATGCCGCTGACGGCGCCCGAAGGCACCTGAGATCGGACTGGTTCAGGGCATTTCAGGCGGCGTTTCGCCGCGCGCATGTTCCCCTCGGCCCATGCCGATCCGCAACGTGGCCGAGGCCGCCGTCCTGATCTGTCCGGTGCTGCTCTTCCTGTTCGGGCTCGTCGCGTTCGTCGCGTACCGCATGCGGCAGACGAGCCAGTACCGCGACGCGATCACGGAGTGGTCGACGCGGCGCAGCGTCGCGCTGCTCACGCCACACCCCGGCGTCTCGTTCGAGGCCCAGCTCGACGGCACGCGCGTGCGCCTCGGTCACCGCAACCGCCGCACGCGAGCGAGCGGTCGTCGTCGCGAGCACTGGACGTTCCAGCTCGTCGCGGACGTGCCCGCGCCGATGGGCGACCTCGTCGTACGGCCGCACCAGGGCGCGCTCACGGAGCTGTTCGACGCGCTCACGGGCCTCCGTGACGTGCAGGTCGGCGACGCAGCGTTCGATCAGGCGTTCATCGTCTCCACCGCGCACGACGAGCAAGCGCGCGCGTTCTTCACGCCGCCGATGCGCGCTGCGTTTCTCCAGGCGCTCGCGAGCGCACGCGCGATCGGCATGGACGGCCTGAGCGTGGAGGCGAACACGGTGCAGCTCCACGGCCGCGGGTTCGTGCCCGTGGAGAAGCTCGATCCGGCCATCGCGCTCATCGCACGCCTGGCCCTCGCCTGCGCAGGCCGCTGAGAGCGAGTCAGCGCCAGGCGACGAACGCGTTCAGCGCCGCGATCACGTTCCCCGTGTCGCGAGCCTCTCGCACGATCCACTGGTGCATTGCGCCGAGCTCGAGCCGAAGCGTGGTGGCGATCGCCTGCCACGCGAGGCCGAGAAAGAGTCGGTTCTGATCGAACCCCACGCGCTGGCCCCAGTCGGCGTCGGAGAGGGGCACGAAGAGCTCGTCCCACACGACGAAGCTCCAGGTGCGATCGCGCACCAGCGGGATCTGCGCTCGCAACAGCACGCGGAGGCGCACTCCGACGTCGTCACCGCCGCTCGTGCGGAAGCGCTGCTCCACACGCACGCGCACCTGACCGGCGATCCCCGACGCCTCGTCGGTCAGCACGAACAGCGCTTGCTCCCACACGCGGTGCTCGTCGACGAAGGTGAGCGAGCTCCAGCTCCGAGGCTCGGGCGCCTGTCGCCACGACGGCGTCCACGCGTAGCCTGCCGTGAGGAACACGTTGGCGACCACACGCCAGCTGAGGCCCGATCGCAGCAGCAGCGCGGTCGGCTCGAAGGGCTCGAAGAAGCGCGGCTGCACGTCGACCCACAGCCAGAGGTCCTGGTGGAGCGGGCCGTGGGCGAAGAGACCCAGCCACGTCTGGTAGCGGTGATCGATCGACTCCTCCTGCGCAGCCACGGGCGCAGCGACCGAGGACGACACAGCGATCACGATCGAGAGGGCGACGAGGCGCGCGCGGGCGGGCGTCATGACGTCTACACCCTCGCACGGCCCGCGTGCGCCGCCACGCCGGCGCATCCGTCTCGGGTTCGGGGCGGGCCCTCGACGGCACGCGCGGCCGACGCTCGACGTCGCGCGCTGCGCGATTGCCCCGTGCGGGACCGTCGAGTAGCCTCGCGCCGCGATGACGATCCGCGACCTGGGCTACAAGCCCTACGAAGGCGCGCGCCTCCCACCGTCGAACAACTCCTGGGTGATGCTTCGACAAGGGTTGGCCCGCGCGTGGGGCAGTTGGCTCGTGAAGATTGCCGTTCTCGTGTCCGTGGTGCCGCCTCTCGTCGCGTGTCTCGCCGTAGGCTCCCTCCGCTACCTCGCGATGCAGATGGGCCAGGCCGACGACACGGTGGACCTCGGGTCGACCGTGCTCCGCTACATGTTCATGGCGGACACGTGGTTCGTCGTGAGCCTCGTCACCTTGGGGGCGGGCGCGCCCGCCATCGCGGAGGACCTCACGTTCAAGGCGTTCCAGTTCTACTTCTCGAAACCCGTGACCCCAGCGCAGTACCTCACCGGCCGGATCGGCGCGGTGTCGGTCCTGCTGTTCCTGGTCACGTTCGTGGGTGGCGCGTTCGTCGTCCTCGTCGCCGGCGCGAGCGCGACGTTGCTCGGGGAAGCGGCGCCTGGCGCCGTTCTCGCCGACCTCTCGCTGATCGCCCCCGTTCTCCTGTTCACCGTCTCACTGTCGGCCTTCATGGGCTCGGTTTCCGTCGCCGTGTCCTGCTTGAGCCCGAGCCGCGCGCTCACCATGAGCGCATGGGTGCTGTTGTTCGTCGTGCCGCACGTGATCGCGTCGATCGTCGACGCGATCGCCGACGGCGACTTTCCGTGGCTCTACCTCGCGTCATTCACCGGCCTGTTCGGGACGGTCGCGGATGCCCTCTTCAAGGTGGAGAGCGAGAGCGGTCTCCAGTGGTTCCACGCTGCACCGATCCTCGTCGGAATCGCGGCGCTCGGGCTGTGGGGTGCCCACGAACGCCTGCGTCGCGCGGAGGTGATCAAGTGAGCGCCCCCTCCATCAAGGCCGTCCGCGTCTCCAAGTGGTACGGCAAGGTCACTGCGCTGCAGGACGTGAGCCTCCAGTGCACGCCGGGCGTGTGGGGCCTCCTCGGCCCGAACGGCTCGGGCAAGACCACGTTCATGCGCCTCGTGGCGGGACTGCTCACGCCGAGCGTCGGACAGATCAAGGTCTGTGAGCAGGCACCGTTCGCGAACCCCGACGTCCTGCGCCGCGTGGGCCTCTGCCCCGAGGCCGACGCGCTCTACGACGACCTCTCCGGCCTCGAGTTCGTGAGCGCCATGGCGGAGCTCTCGGGCATGACGTCGAAGGACGCGCGCGATCGCGCCGCCAAGGCGCTCACCGACTTCGGCCTCGAGAAGGCGATGGATCGCGCGATGGGCGGCTACAGCCGCGGCATGCGCCAGCGCGCGAAGCTCGCGCAGACGGTCGTGCACGACCCCGACATCATCCTCCTCGACGAGCCGCTCACCGGCACCGACCCGACGTCCCGTCACGTGATCCTCGAGCAGATCCAGAAGCGCGCGGACGACGGCGCGGTGGTGCTCTTCTCGACGCACGTGCTGCACGAGGTCGAGGCGCTCACCGAGCAGGTGCTGCTCATCGCGCGCGGTCAGCTCGTGGCGCAGGGCAACGTGCACGAGATCCGCGACCTCCTCAGCGAGCACCCCCACCACGTGCGCGTCGAGTGCGACAAGCCGCGCGAGCTCGCGGCGCGCGTGCTCGAGACCACGCCTGGCGTCTCCACGGTCACGTTCCCCAGCCCGAGCGAGGTCGAGTTCCTCTCGCACGATCCCGACGACACCTACACGTCGGTGGCCAAGCAGGCCATCGAGGGCGGCTTCGAGATCAAGGCGCTCACGAGCCCCGACGCCACGCTCGAGGCGCTGTTCCACTACCTCGTCGAGCGCAGCGCGGGCATGGCCGGCACCGGCGCCGACGCCGCGCAGGGCTCCGCCAAGGGCGTGAACAAGCCCAAGGCCGAAGCCCCCACGTCCGCGGCGACGACGAAGAGCGCAGGAAAGGAGGCAGGCGCGTGAGCAAGACCCTCCTCCCGGTCCCGGACCTCGCCACGTCGGTGGCGGCCGTCTTCAAGCTCAACTTCAAGCGCATGCTGCGCGGGCGAAAGCTGCGCTTCGCGCTCGCCGCGATGGTGCTCGTGGTGGGCGCGACGCTCACGGCCCGCTACGTGGTCGACCCCGAAGATCCGCAGCTCCTCGTTCGCGACGCGATCCACACCGGCTTCTTCGGCCTCCTCGCGTATCTCTTGCCGTTCCTCTTCAACTCGGGCGCCATCGCCGAAGAGGTCGAGACGCGAACCTTGCCCTACTTGCTCTTGCGGCCCACCGGGCGCATCGGGCTGACACTCGGGAAGTACCTCTCTGGCGTGACCCTCGCGTTCGCTCTGTTGGCGGTGGGTGTGCTCGTGCTTCACGCGGGGGCCTACGTCACGAACCCGAGCGAGATGATCGAGGGCCTCGACGAGACGCTGCGCATGATCGGCGCGCTCGCGCTGCTCACGCTCTGCTACTCGGCGATCTGTCTCTTCTGGGGCGCGCTGATCACCGAGGCCTCGGGCCTCATGTCCACCCTGCACCTCGGCGCGATCGAGTTCGCGCTCGGCATGATGCCGTTCGCGATCCGCTTCGTGTCCATGAACTACTGGGCGACGCAGATCGCGGGGCTTCCCAAGGGCGGCCTCGCGGCGGACACGGTCCCCGACGTCGAGACGTGGATCGCCGTGCTCATCGTGAGCGTGGTGACGGTGCTCTTCCTCGGTGGCGCATCGCTCGTGGTGCGCACGAGCCAGTTCGGGTTCGGCAAGGCCTGACGCATGCGCGCCCAGTCTCACATCAGCGTGGCTCGGTCGAAGGTGCGTGACGGCGAGATCACGCGCCACACCGGCCTCAAGCTCGATGGGGGCAAGGTCTTCCTCGTGGCCTCGGGGCTCGGCCTGCCGCGGAGCTGGCCGTTCGCGCTCGATGCCGTGGCGCGGGGCTTCGAGCGAGGCCTCGAAGAGGCGCACGAGAAGGCGGGCGGCGGCCGCAAGGTTCGCGCCGATCGGCTCGTCGCGGCGGCCGATCGCGTGCGACGCGAGCTGGCCGAGGCGTGCGATCGTCTCGTCGAGCGCACCCTGCCCGACTGCGCGTTCGCGGCCATCGCGATGGACGAAGGCGACCTCCACGTGGTCAGCGCCGGTCCGTGTCGCGTGTACCTCCATCGCTCGGGCAAGCCGCAGCGACTCACGCCGCGCGACGAAGCGAAAGACGGCGCGCTCGTCGCGCGCATCACGCAGTGCACCACGCCGCTCGAGCCCGGCGATCTCGTCATGGCCGGATCGGTCAGCGCGTTCTCGATGCGATCGATCGCGCAGGTCGTCACCGTGCTCCAAGACGACCCGCGCACGGAGCCGCCGATCCTCGCGAGCCTGCTCACCGAGCCCGCGGCGCAGGCGGGCGTCGGCGCGGCCGCGGTGGTCCTCCGAATCGCCTGACCGCTCGGGTTTCCGAGGTGCTTCTCGGGGTGTGGATCGCGGGCGTACGCTCGTACGGTGGCGAACGTCCGCGGCTCGGTGATCACCGCGCGCCTGAAGTGGGTCCACGACCGCTTCGGTGAGCCGGGTGCTCGCCAGCTCAAGTACGCGCTCTCGCCGGAGAACCGCGCGCACCTCGAGGCGCGCGTGCAGCCGCACGAGTGGGCGCCGCTCTCGCTCTACCTCGAGGTCACCACGGAGATCGATCGGCTGTGGGGCAAGGGCGACCTCGGCCTCGCGCGCGAGCTGGGTCGCGCGTCGGCGGACTTCTCGATGCCGACGATCCTCAAGATGTTCCTGCGCTTCGGCTCGCCTTCGTACACCGTGGGCAAGGGCGCGAAGCTCTGGTCACATCACTACGACTCCGGGACGCTCGAGACGCGCGAGATGCGCGACGATGAGGGCGATGGCTGCGAGATCACGCTCCGCGACTTCGCGCAGCCGCACCGAGCGCACTGCCTCACCGTGCTCGGCTGGGCGGAGCGCACGGTCGAGCTCTCGGGTGGCCGGGTGATCTGGGCGCGCGAGCTCGCCTGCCGCGTGAACGGCGATCCGTACTGTCGGTTCGCCGCGCGCTGGCGCTGACGCACGAGCTCAGGCGCGGACGATCGAGGGATCGCTGCTCCGGGCGCGGTCTCCGTGTGCGACGCGCTCGACGAAGCGGCGAAGGCGCAGGTGGAGCTCGCGCGGGTGGTCCATCTGCGGCGTGTGGCCGTAGTGGTGGACGACCTCGATGCGCGCGTGCGCAGGCAGGTGCGTGCGGAAGAACGCGAGGTGCTCGGGCGGGAGGATGCCATCGGCGCCGCCCCACACGACGTGGATCGGCATCTCGAGCGCAGCGAGCATCGCCGGCGTGAGGAACGCCGACTCGTCGAAGCGCGCGAGCAGCGCGCGCGTCTCGGGGCGCGCGAACTTCTTCCGCGTCCCCCACGCGAGCACGTGCCGGAACGGGTGCTTCTCGGCGAAGAGTCCGTCGACGAAGCCGAGCGCGTCGCGGTGCGTGGCGAGATCGAAGCGCGCGACGAAGCGCTCACGCTCGGCGCGGGGCATGGGCGCGCCGCCGGGCGCGACGAGGAACAGGCCGCGCACGAGCTCCGGACGCTCGATGGCGATGCGGATCGCGGCCGCGCCGCCCAGCGAGTTGCCGAAGAAGATCGCAGGCTCGTCGAGCCGCGAGGCGAGCGCTTCACCGACCGCGTCGGCGAGATCGCTCGACCGCGCGCCCCGCGGCAGCGGGCTCTTGCCGTGGCCCGGCAGGTCCGGCGCGATCACCGAGCGCACGAACGGACGCATCGGATCGAACACGCTCTCGTAGAAGTGTCCCGCGGCCGCGAGGCCGTGGAGCACGACGAGCGGCGGGTGCAGGCCCTCGCCCCTCGCGCGCACGAGATGGAGGGGCCCGAGCTTCGTCGGGACGTGCTCGGACACGTACCCGCGGGCGCGGAGTCGAGCGAGGAGGAACGCGTCGGTCGCCTGGAACAACGGGCGCATCAGAGGCCGTGACGTTAGGGCGATCGATCGGGACGCGCGAGTTCTCGGCGTTCGCTCGCGTGCCCGAGGTCACGCCACGTCTTGCGAGGAGCGCGCTTTCGATCCTCGTCTCCGGCCACGGACAGCCTCCGCGCGCGCCCTCTGACAGCGCTGTCCGAGGTGATGCACGTCGCCACGATCGGGCGCGCGTCTCAGCTGCGCCGTGGTGCCTGCACGAACGCGTAGACCAGCGACGCGAGGTCGTCCGGACGCGCTGGCAGCGGCGGCGGCAGCACCTCGATCACGACACCCTCGTGTCGCGCGGCGGCTTCTCGCGCGAGGCGGGGCACGTCGCTCGTGGCGTGCTTGCCTGGCGCGAGGAAGAACGGGACCACGACGATCTCGCGCGCACCGCTCCCCACGAGCGCGTCGATGGCGTCGTCGATCGAAGGCGCCGCCGCTTCTTGGTGTGCGTGCGCGACGAGAGCGTCGCCTCCGAGGCGCTGCGCGAACGCGTGGGCGACGTCGACGACGACCTGGTTCGCGGCCGGCAGGCGTGAGCCGTGATCGACGAAGAGATAAGCGCGCATCGCGCGCACAACGTACCCGTCGACGTCCGGCTTGGCGACGCACACGGCCCCACCGGTCGCGCGTATCCTCCGCGCCGTGCGAGGCAGAGATCGACGTGTGACGGCAGCGGTGGTGATCACGCTCGCGCTCGCGCTCGCGTGCGCGCTCGTCGCATGGCTCTGGCCCGTGATCGCCGACCGACCGCGCCCGCTCGACGCCGACGATCACGCGCAGCTCGCACGCGATGTCGCGCGAGCCAGCGAGCGCATCGTCGCGATCGAGGCGCGCTTTGCCGACGTGCTCGCTCACCGCGCAGACCTCGTCGCGAGGCGAGGCGAGCCGTGTCCGCTTCGCTTCACCCCTCCGCCATGGCCCGCGTCCGAGCGCGCGTCCCACGATCCGTGGGTGGCGGTGCTCACGACGTCGGAGGGAGGCGAACGAGACACGTCGAGCGCGCTCGCGGGCGCGATGCGGCTCGAGCTCGAAGACATCGATCCGGACGGTGACTTCACGTCGGTCAACGCCCGACATGCCCTCTCGACCGCCAGCGAGCTCGCCGCGCGCGCGCAGCCGGACGTGCTCCTCGTGGCCGACCGGCTCGACGGCGACGATCCGTACACGCTCGGCGGCACCGTCTACCTGTTCGATGACTCGGTCGTCTGCGGTCTGCGCATCGTCGTCATCCGCGGCGAGGGGCGGCTCGCGGGCGTCGACGACGCCGAAGGCGGCAGCTCGTCACGGCCACCGTCGCCCGAACGACGTCGGCTCGCGTGGGCACGGTACCAAGCGATCGGTCCCGTCGATCGCGAGTCGTTGGTCGTGTACTCGCGCCCGACCGCCGACGAGGCGACGCCCGCACGTTGATTCACGTCATGAGCTCGGCGAAGGGCGTCGTGACCTCGCCCTCGGCGCTGCCGAAGCTCGCGACGTCGATGCCCGCGCCGCGGAGCGCGGTGAGGCCGCAGTGCGAGGTGTTCGCGCCGACCGCGCGGTGATGGATGCCGCCGCGCAAGCGTCCGTTGCCCTTGCCCGCGATCAGGCATGGGAAGTCGGCGTTGGTGTGACGCCAGCCCTCGGTGAGCTCGCTCGTGACGAGGATCGAGCACGTGTCGAGGAGGTTGCCGGTGCCATCGGGCGTGTCGCGCAGGATGGTCAGGAAGCGCGTGAGCTGCTGCATGGTGAACACCACCGCAGCGTGCACGGTGGAGAACGGCGGACCCTCGTCGTGGTTGATCTGGTGGAGGCCGTTGGCCGCGCCCACGGGCCACATGATCACGCCCGAGCCCGCGGTGGAGAAGAACAGCGAGAACGAGCGCGTGAGATCGCAGCCCAGCGCGAGGGCGCAGAGCTGGCTCATCTGCTCGTTCTGATCGGTGATGCGCTCACGGCCCATCGGATCGTCGCCCAGGTCGACGGGCTCGGCAGGCACCGAGCACGCGGCGTGGCTCGCGGCGAGGCGCAGCTCGATCGCGCGCACGCTGTCGTAGTGGCGCTCGAGGCGCGTACGATCGGCCATCGACACGCGCGGCTGGAGGCCGCGGATCTGATCGCTCACCGAGTCGAGCACGCTGCGTCGCGCGAGATCGAGCGTCGCGTCGGGGGCCATCGCGAAGAGGCGTCGGTAGACCGCGAGCGGTGAGTACTCGCTCGGGTTCGGATCGTTCGGACCGTTGTGCGAGAGGTGCTGGAACGTCGTGCCCTCGTCAGTGCCACGGAAGCGCGTCACGCCGAGCTCGAGCGAGCGGAACGGCGTGGGCGTGCGCTCTGCGATCCAGCGCGACGCGATCACGTCGACCGACGGGCCCGCGAACGACGACACGATCGTGTCGCGCGTGGTGCCGTTCTGGAAGTAGCGCATGCCGGTGAGCATCCCGGTCATGCCCGAGTGGTGCGGGTGCGTCGCCGTCTTGATCTCGGCGCCTGTCACGACGCTGACGTAGGGCTTGAGGCCGCCGTCGACGATCGGCCGCAGCTCGGCGCCGGGCGTCCAGTCCGCGCCCGTGCCGGTGGGGATCCAGTGCTCGGGCCGTACGCCGTTGCCGAAGAACCAGAGGCCGAAGCGCGAGGGCAGCGGCTCACCGCCCGCATGCGCGACGCCGTGGCTGTCGAGCATCGCGTCGAGCAACGGCGTACCGAGCGCGACGGTCGCGCCAGTCGCGAGCGCACCGCGCAAGAACGTGCGCCGGTCGAGTGAGAAGCGTGAGGAGGACTTCTTCATGCGCGTCTCCGTCGTGGCCGTACGTTCATGGCCGCACACAGGCGATCTCGGCGCCATCGCCGCTGTTCTCGAGAGGACCGAAGCCGCTGGTCGCGCCGCGGCTCACGCAGAGGCGGTGGATCGCGGAGTTGCACTCGGGCCCCGAGCGCACCGCGGCCGTGCAGCCGCCGTGGTGGCTCGACAGCTCGGTGTAGGTCGTCGACACGAGCTCGGCGAAGCGCACGCACGCGATCGTCGCCGCGCTGCCGCCGGTCTGCACGGGGCCGAAGCCGGTCGTGAGGCCGCGCGCGTTGCAGAAGCGATGGATCGCGGCGTTGCACTCGCGGCCCACGCGCTGCGTGGTGCCGTCGCAGCCCGCGTGGCTCGCAGACAGCTCCGCGTAGCTCGTCTCGATGCGCTCGGCCGACACGCACGTGAAGTGCGCGGTGTCGCCGCTGTTCTCCGCGGGGCCGAAGCCCGCGGTCCCGCAGACGTCGCCCGACGTGGTGCAGAACGAGTCGATCGCGGAGTTGCACTGCTCCCCGAGCCGCTGGGCCGCGCCGTCGCAGCCCGCGTGGAAGGAGCGCAGCGTCGAGAAGCTCCCCGAGACCGGGATCGCGCGGAAGCCTTCGTCGGTGATGCCGTCGCAGTCGTCGTCGGCGCGGTTGCAGCTCTCGGCGCCTGGCGTGCGCGCAGAGCACGCGGTGAACGCGCCCGCGACGCACATCTCCGTGCCCGCGCCGCACTCGCTCGTGCAGTCGCGCGCGATGGCCTCGTCGCTCGTGCCGTCGCAGTCGTCGTCCATGCCGTTGCACGTCTCGGCGCCGCCGGTGGGCGCGCTGCAGTCGCTCCAGCTGCCGTGCGCGCACGTCTCCTCGCCCGAGCCGCACGCGTTCTCGCAGGCGCGCGTGTCGTCTTCTTCGCACTCGGCGTCGGGGATCGACGCGTAGCGGAAGGCCTCGCTCGTCACGAGCGCGATCGCGAGCTCGCGCAGGCGGTACTCGCCGAGGCGCAGCGCGCGCTCGAGCTGGCGCATCGCGGGCAGCTCGCCTTCGGTCTCGAGGTGACCGACGCCGAAACGGAACATGCGGCGCGCGAAGCACGCGCCCACCGCGGGCGATCCGGCGAGGTAGTCGCCGAGGCCGTCGGCGCCCTCGAGATCGGTGCCGAACATCACGACCTCGGCGTCGATCGGCAGCGTGTTCTCCGTCGTGCGGTAGCGGCCGATCGCATCGAAGTGCTCGAGCGCGAGGCCCGGCGGATCGATCGTCTGGTGGCACGACGCGCAGCCCGGATCCGACACGTGTCGCTCGAGGCGCATGCGCTGCGTGCGGGGTGAGCCGTCGTCCTCCGGCAGCTCGGGCACGCCCGGCGGCGGCGGCGGGATGTCGCGGCAGAGCACGTTCGAGACGACGAACTTTCCGCGACGCACTGGGGAGCTGATCGTCGCGTGCGCGTACGTCGCGAGGATCGCGCCGCGCCCGAGGAGGCCGCCGCGGCGCGCGCTCGCCGGCAGCGTCGTGCGCACGCGTCGACCGGCGCCCGGATCGGGAAGGCCGTAGAGCGCGGCGAGCTCGGTGTCGACGAACGTCACGTCGGTCGAGAACATCTCGCGCACGTCGGCGTCGCGGTCCCACGCGTCGCCCACGAGCTCTTCGATCTCGATGCGCATCGAGTCCTCGAGCGTCGGTGTCCACTCGGGGAACAGCTCGGTGTTCTTCTCGGCGGTCGCGAGGCGATCGAGCGCGAAGAACTCGGAGAAGAAGTGGATCATCTGCGCGCGGGCGCGCGGATCCTCCATCATCTCGAGCGCCGCGTCGCGCACGCCCTCTTCGGTCGCGAGATCGCCGCGCACGGCGCGCGTGAGGAGCGCGTCGTCGGGCGGGCCGCCCCACAGGAAGAACGAGAGGCGGCTCGCCATCTCGACGCTCGTGAAGCGCAGGCGCCGCGGGTCGTCCGGATCGCTCTCGCCGATCTCCACGCGGAAGAGGAAGTGCGGCGACTGGACGATCGCCGCCGTCACGTAGCTGATCGCGCGCCACGGATCGCGCACGATGCCCGCGAGCTCGTGATCGAGGTCGACGAGCGTGGTGACCTCGTCGGTCGTCAGCGGACGACGCCACGCCGCGCGACCGAAGCGCATGATGAACGTTCGTACGCAGTCGTCGCCCGTCGCGACGTCGCAGCCATAGAAGGCCATCCGCGCTTCCGGCGTGGCGAGGGTGGCCGCGGCGAGAGCGAGCGCGGCTTGCTCGTGCTCCTCGGCGGCGACGGCGTCGATCGTCAGCTCGCTCGCGCCCACGGTCGAGAAGCCGTGGAGCGGCGTGTCGCCCGGAAGGTCGGCGGCGGCAGGAAGCGCGTAGCCCGGGAACAGCGTCGACAGCGTGGCGCGGTGCTCGGACGCGGTGAGTCGGTGCATCGCAGGAGGCGCGGGCGTGATCGGCGCGAGCGCCGTGCTGGAGCCTGTGGGCCCCGCGTCGAGCTCGCCGGTGCAGCCCGCGAGCCCCACCGCCGCGACGAGGCCCAGCGCCGCGATGCGCGACGGACGGGGCGATGCTGCTCGTTTCATGCGTTCGACAGCTCTCATGCGTGCGACCTCGGGGGCGATCCTCGCGACGTGCGCGCGATGGACGGCCCGTGTTTGCACCGTGTCTGCACCGAGCATGCCCGAGTCCGTCGCCCGAGCGCGAGGGGTTGCAGCGCTGTCGCGGGCCCGCGAGAGTGTCCGCATGAACCGACGCGAAGCGTTCCTGGTCGCCTCCTCCTCGCTCGCGAGCACCGCGTTGGCGAACACCTTCGGCGCTGCCGTGAGCGGCTGCGGCGCGCAGTCGAGCGCAGGCGGCGCCATCGGCACCACACCTCCCGCGGCCGCGCACGACGATCTCGCGCGCCTCGTCGCGGAGTGTCTGGCTGCGTGCGAGGCGTGCCACGCGCACTGCCTCGCGTCGCTCGCCACCGGCGAGACGATGATGGCCGGGTGCTCCCGGACGACGTTCGAGTGCGCGGCGCTCTGCCGCGCGATGATCACGCTCGCGAGCGCGGACTCCTCACGCCTCGCCGCGCTCGCGGCCGTCTGCGGTGGCGCGTGCGCCGACTGCCACGACGCCTGCGCGCCGCACGCCGCGCACAGCCCGATCTGCGCGCGGTGTGCGGAGGCGTGTCAGCGCTGCGGCGACGCATGTCGCGCCATCGTGGCGTGACGGCGTCCAATCTCCGCTCACGCCAGGGAGTCGACCGTCAGAGCACGGCAGCGTCGGTGAAGCGCACGACGCGGCCGACGCTCACGGTCGCGTTGTTGGTCTTCACGTAGTCGACGAGCGTGTCCTCGAAGAGCGCGTTCCAGATCGCGCCCGAGGCTGCGTCGGTGCTGCTGTCGTAGCGCGCGTTCGCTGCGGTGAGCGTCGACCAGTCCTCGCAGTCCGCGCCGCCCGCTCCGGTCGCCCAGAAGAGCACGCGGGCGTGGCCGTCGATCGCGCCGAAGTCCATGCACACGTCGCTCGGGCCCGCGGTGTAGAGCGCGGTGCCCGTGGGCGCCTCGTACGCGAACTGCGTCGTGGTGCCACCGTTGAACCGGAACCACGTCCAGCTCACGCCCATGTGGTTGCGGCCCATCGTCGCGATGAAGCGACGATCTCCCGCAGCGGTCGCGGGCGACGGTGACGCTGTGACGTCGGCCGGGCCGCCGAGCACGAAGTACGAGTAGCTGCTGTTCGCCGTCGCCGAGATGTCCTCGATGCGCACGTGGTGCGCGGTGCCCGCTGCGGGCGTGCAGAGCGGCTGCCACGTCGTCACCGCCGTCGCGGGCGTCTCGCAGGTGAGCGTGCTCTCCGCGAGCGCGGTGCCTTCGAGCACCGGATCGTCGTAGAGCGTGATCGTCGGGTAGGTCGTGACCGCCGCCGCCTGGAAGTAGAACGTGGGCGTCGCCTTGTTCACGGCGCGCGGTCCGTCCCACACGAGCTCGGAGTCGTAGGCCGAGTCGAGCGTGAGCGTGGTCGCGTCGTCGCAGTCGGCGCCGCGCGCTCCATCCACCCAGAGGACGACGTACGGCGTGCTGTCGGCGCCGCCGTCGTGCACGTCGCCGCACACCGTCGAGAGCGCGTTGGTGTAGACGGCGCCGAGGCCGTCGAGCGTGCCGAGCTCCGCCTGCACGAGCGCCGGCGGCGGCGGCCCTCCGCCGTAGAGCGTGACGCGGAGCTGATCGTCTCCGAGCGCGCCCGTGCCGGACGCCGGCGCGGTGGCGAAGCCGAACGCGAGCTGCGCGTACGCGTGACCGCCGGGCACCGCGACACCCTCGATGCGGAAGTGCTCGACGCTGCCAGCGATCGGACACAGCTCGACGAACGTACCCGCGTCGGCGCTCGTGATCGTCGTGGTGCACTCGCTCGGCAGCACGAACGCGTCGGGCTCGAGGAACGCGTCCGCTTCCACGAACGCGTCGGGCGTCGCGAAGGCATCATCGGCAGCGACCGCAGCGTCGCGGCCAGCGTCCGTGCCGGGCGTCGCGAACGCGTCGGGAACGGTGGCTGCGTCGGGCGTCGCGCTCGGCGCGTCCGGCAGCGTGGCGGCGTCGTCGGACACCGGCTCGCTGGGACAGCCCGTCGAGAGGACGGCGGCCAGAGCCCCCACCGCGAGCGCGGTCAGAGAGAGAGAAGGAGAAGCGCGATCGATCGAACCAGTCATGAAACACCTCGAGAGGGCCGAGGGATGCGCTACAAGCCAGTGAGAGTCAATTTCAATCTCACAGAGAACACCCAACTTTGCGGGGTTTTCTGCGTTCCGCGCGGCGTTTCCACGGACGAGGCGTCTGCCGATCACGCGCTCGGTCGCTCGGTCCCGTCGTCGAGGCCGAGCCGTCGGATCTTGTCGAGGAAGGTCGTGCGCTTGAGGCCGAGGAGGCGCGCCGCTTCGCTCTTGTTTCCCTTCGCGCGATGGAGCGCGCGGAGGAGGGCTCGCTCTTCGACCTCGGCCAGCGTCGCGTCGAGCGGATCCTCGCCCACCTGGGTGCCCGGCGCCGCGAGCGCGCGCTCGACCTCGACGACGCGGATGCGCGGCGGCACCGCGTCTTCGACGGCGCGATCGATCGCGCGCACGAGGCCTCGCTCGCCGTCGTCGAGACCGTGCGCCTCGAGCCAGCGGAGGGCGTCGTCCTCGATGCCGAGGAGCTCGCGCCCGCGACGACGACACGCCCTCTCGATCGCGCGCAGCGTCAGCGACCGCACGTCCTCGAGGCGCTCGGAGAGAGGCGGCACCGTGATGGTCTGTGCGCTCAGCCGGCGCGCGAGCTCCGGGTCTGCGGTCACGGCCTCGCGCGCGGTGGCGCCGGGCGCCTCGACGAGCGTACGGGACGACGTCGCGATCACGCGCGACCACACCGGGTGTGCCTCCGCGCCGACCTGCACCGTGCGCGTCGCGATCGCGTCCGCGAGCTTGCTCTGCACGGCGAGCGGCAGCGCGAGCACGTCGAGGAGCGCGAGCGTGCCGCGGCCCGCCTCACGCAGCGCGGCGATCACGCGCGCTTCGGCGCCCTCTTCGAGGAGCTCGGCGCAGTCGATCCACACGAGCGGCTGATTCGCGCGCGGACCTCGATCGTGAGCGCGCGCGACCCACGGCTCGGCGGGCGTGCCGCGCTCGACCACCAGCAAGAGAGGCGTGTCGCGCGGTGACGCGTCTTCGATCGCGCGGAGCGCGGCGCGAGACCGCGGCGCGTACGCGAAGAGCGTGCTCGGCGCGCTCGCGTCGCTGCTGCCGCCTCGATCGGCGAGCTCGTCTTCGAGCGCCGCGACGCGCTCTTCGAGCCGTGTGTTCTCGATCGCCGCGCGCCCTGCCCTGTCCTGCGCGCGAAACGCGGCGGCCCACGCGGCCATGCGCACGCCGAGCTCGCGACCCAGCACCTCGAGCTCCGCGATCTCTTCGAGCGTCACCGCCGCGCGCCTCTCTCCGCGCGCCACGACGAGCGCGCCTTCGAGCGCGTCCGGTCCCGCCTCCGAGCCCAGCGGCACGATCGCGAGGGCGTCGAGATCGACGAGCGCCGTGACGAGCGCGCGGAGATCGGGGCGTCGCACCGCCGAGTCGACGACGGGTCGCGCGACGACGATCTCGCCTGGTCGCAGCGTGAGCCGCTCGAGGATCGCGGGCGAGAGCGGACGCGCCTCCACGTGCCCCACGCCCGCTGCGTCGACGCGCGCCTCGCGCGCGGGATCGAAGCAGAGCAAGCGCGGCGGCTCACCGTCGCCGAGCGCGGCGCGTCGCAGCGGAGGCAGCACCGCCTCGGCGATCTGCTCGAGCGACCGCGCGGTGCGTACGCGCTCTCGCGCAGACGCGATCGCCTCGAGCAAGCGACCGCCGTCCGGAGCGAACGCGCGGTCGGCCACGGCGCGCAAGAACGCGAACGCAGCCCCGGCCACGAGCGCGACGAGCGCCCCGCGGATGGCCCAGTCGGTCCAGCCCGCGGACACGAGCACGCCGCGTCGGAAGAAGACCGCGAGCACGGCCGCGAGGCCCAGGCTCGCGGCCGCGGCGACGAGCGCGCGCAGCGTCCGGGCCGCGCGCACGGGCCGCGCTTCGTCGGTCATCGCGAGGTGGCCCACCAACGTGGCGCCGAGGGCGGCCGCGACGAGCGCCCGCGTCTCCGGCGCGCCCTCCTGCGTGCCCGTCGCCATGACCGCGATCGCCACGAGGCCGACGAGGAGCGTCGCCGCGAGACCCGCGAGCGCGAACGCGTTGCTCGCGATCGCCTCGGGCTCGCTCGCGCCCGATCGGCGCGCGAGACGCGCCGCGATCGCGCCCACGCTCGCGAGCACGATGAACGCGACCGTGATCCAGCCCGCGGTGTGCGGGACGAGGAGGAGACCGAAGCCGTCGAGCTCGATGGCCGCGGCCGAGCGCACGAGCTCCATGCCCGAGACGAGCGTCGCCGCCACGAAGACGAGCGTGCGGACCACGCTGTGGAGATCGAAGCTGCGGATCGCGCGGGCGCGACCGAGACGATCCGGCGTGACGAACGCGAGGTCGACCACGAGCGCGCCGATCCACGGAGACGCGACGCCGCCGGTGGCCTCGAGCAGAACGCTGCCGACCTCGTCGCGCGCGCCCGTGGAGGCCCTCGCGACCGCGACTGCAGCGATCGAGAGACCCAGCCACGACAGACGACGGCGACCTTCGCCCGCGACCGACGCGCTGGCGTCCACCGCGAGCGCGCGCTTGACGGGCTTGAGCTCGCTCGCGCGGAGAAACCAGCGAGGGCTCAGCGCGCCGAGCGCAGCCACGACGAGCAGCGCGACCGAGACGCCGTCGAGCGCGCGCGAGGTCGCGAGCAGCTCGACGACCAGGTAGCCGACGATCAGCGGCCCCACGAAGGGGAGCAGGCGCGCTTCGCGGGGGGCTGTCTGAGCCATCGGCGGAGGCAGGGTGCCACAGCCGCGGGTGGTGGCGAGCCGGTAGGGCGCGGCCTCGAGGCGCCGCGCGCTCGGTCTCGTGTGTGTGCGCCCTATCCCAGGCTTCGCGAGCGCCAGGCGCGCTCGGCGTCGAGCCCGAAGCGCTCGAGGCCGGGGACGACCGCGTGCTCCATGGTCTCGAGGAAGACCTCGCGCGCGAGCTCGCTCGACACGAGGCCGAGCGCGTCGTCGCTGGCGCCTGCGCGCGCTCGGGGCCCGCGCACGAACTCGCGCTCGCACACGGCGAACACGTGCCCGAGGTAGCGAGACACCGACGCGCGCACGCCGTCGCTCGCGCGCAGCCAGTCCTCGCAGCCCTCGAGGTAGTAGAAGCCGAAGCGGCCGTGGAGGACCTCGTCGGCGAGGAGGTCGCGCGTGACGGAGCGCAGGTAGGGATCCGTCATGCGGTCGAGCGAGGCCACGAAGAACGCGACGCTGTACATCTCGGAGAGGCTGGTCACGAGCACGTTGCGGAGCGCGCGCTCCTCGAGGCTCACGCCCGGATGCACGGCGATCGTGGCGACGCTCGTGTCGCGGCGCGCGCGGCTCGTTCCGCCCATGGCGACCACCACGTGTCCGCAGATCTCCGCGTGACGCAGCTCGTCCTGCGCCATCTTCAGCGCGACCGCGCTCGCGTCGAGCGTCGCGTTGGCCTCGACGAGCTGCGCGACCAGCGCTGAGAACACGGTGGTCGAGCGGTACTCGTCGAGCATGCGCTTCTTCCAGCGCGTGCGCGCCTCGGCGACCGACGCGGGGTCGTACGCGCCGACGTCGAACACGCCGTGGTCCACGCGCGAGCACGCGGCGTCGGCGAGCTCACGGTAGACGCGAGCGATGGGCGTGTGGCCCGGCTCGGCGGAGAGCGTCGCGATCACGCGAAGCTCGCGGGGAGCTCGGGCGGAACGATCGGGCCCGAGGAGAACGCGTGCGCGTCCACCTGCTCGTCGTCGCTCGCGGCGTCGACGGGCGCGCTCGCGTCGGCGAGGGTCGGGCCCGTACCGACGCCCGCGTCGCTGGTCTCGAGGGGCGCAGGCGCGGGTGAGCTCGTGCCTGCGCAACCGGGGACGAGGGCGGCGAGCGTGAGGGCGCGAACGAAGCGGAGGTAGTGAGGCTGGATCATGATCGGCTCCTTCCGTGGCATCGGCCACGTGGGGACCATCGCGCCCGCTCGCCTCGCGCGCCCCTTAATCCAGGCCTTAACGAAGACACGCACATCGCGGTACGCGAGAGAGCGCGCGCGCGATATCCTCGCGAGCCCAGTGGCCGCCTGTCCGCATTGCGGTGTCGCTCACGACGAGCGCGAGACCCGTTGTCCCACGACGGGACTGCCGATCGGCGGCGATCCCAAGCTCGTCGGGACGACGCTCGCGAATCGCTACCAGCTCGTGCGCCTGCTCGGCGATGGCGGCATGGGCGCCGTCTACAAGGCGGCCGATCAGGTGCTGCGGCGCTTCGTCGCGGTGAAGCTCCTCCACCCCGCGGTGGCGCAGCGTCCCGCAGCCGTCGAGCGGTTCCAGCGCGAGGCGCGCGCGGCCGCCGCGATCGGTCACCCGAACATCATCGACATCCTCGACTTCGGCGTGGATCGACGGCCCTACATGATCATGGAGTACCTGCGCGGGCGTTCGCTCTCGCAGGTGCTCGGCGCCGAAGGTGCGCTGCCGATCCACCAGGCGATCTCGATCGCCGCCCACTCGCTCGCGGGCCTCGCCGCGGCGCACGAGCGCGGGATCCTCCATCGCGATCTCAAGCCCGCGAACCTGATGCTCGTGCAGCGCTTCGGCGACAAGAGCTTCGTGAAGGTCTGCGACTTCGGCTTCGCGGCGCTGATGGGGCCGACGAGCGCCGAAGATGGAAAGACGCTCACGCCCGCGCGCACCCTCGTGGGCACGCCGGCGTACGCCTCTCCCGAGCGCCTCCGCGGCGACGATCGCCGCGATCCGCGCGTCGATCTCTATTCGATCGGCGTCGTGCTCTTCGAGATGATCGCGGGCCGGCGTCCTTTCGATGGCGAGACCTTCCGCGACCTCGCGCGCTCGGTGAAGCACGACCCGCCGCCGATGCTCACGCGCCTCCGCGCAGACGTGCCCCGCGGGCTCGAGGACATCGTGCAGCGCGCGCTCGCCAAGGAGCCCGACGGCCGCTTCCGCAACGCCGGTGAGTTCGCCGCAGCGCTCGTGCCGTTCGGTGGACGCAACATCGCGCTCGACGACGAGCCGAGCGACAGCTTCACGTTCGAGGTCTGGCAGATCCGTCAGCGCGACTCGCGCAAGAAGGGCACGCGGCCGAGCATCGAGCTCCCCGCCGACGCGCGCGACTCGGCGCCTGCCACGCGACCCCCGCCTGCGCGCAAGCCCCCTCCGGCGCCGCCCGGGTTCGCCGTCGCCCCGAGGCCCGCGCCCGCGGCGGCCCCCGCGTTCGGCGGAGCGGGCGGCGCGGTCGTTCACCCCGTGGCGGCGAGCGCTCCGGCGCGCGCGGCCGTCCCGCGGCTCGCGCCCCCCGCGATGAAAGAGCGGACCGCGGTGTCGCCCGATCGCACGATGCGCGTGCCCGCGCTCGACGCGCAGATGGCCCAGCTCGACGCGGCGGTGCGCGCGCGATCGGGGCTGCCCGCGGCGCCGCCCGATCCGCCGGAGTTCGACGACGCGACGGCGCTCGACGATCCCACGCAGTGGCTGGCGCGCCCCAAGCGGCCGCCGCCCGAGGCCGTGCGCGAGGTCCAGCACGTCGCGCCGAAGCGACCGACGCCGACGGTGCCGTTCGTCACCGCGCCCGAGATGCCGAGCGCGGGGCCGTCTCCCGCGCGCGTCGCCGAGCGTGCGCCCCAGGCAGCACGTCGCGAGGTGGGCTTCGTCGAGCCGCGCGTCGCACAGCCGTGGGCTCCGCCGGTGGCGAAGGCGGGCGACGTGCGGCGGCACCCGCGGATCGGCGAGAGCGAAGCGCCCGACATCGACGAGGTGACGCAGGTCTCGCTGCTCGTGCGAGGCAAGGTCGCGCTCGCTGCGCTGCGCTTCGTGGGGCGGCGCTTCGGCGAGCGCTCCGTGAAGGACGTGATCGATGGGCTCGACGCCGTGCTGCGTCGGCCGTTCGACGAGGGCATCGAGCCCGATCGTTGGTACGCGGGCGAGCACTTCCTCGCGCTCGCCGAGCGGATCGACGCCGTGCACGGGCGGGACGACCTGCACGTGATCGTCGAGCTCGGTCGCGCGATCGCGGAGAGCGCGTTCGACGACATGCGGAACCTCAAGCCGCCCTCGCCGCCGATCGAGCTGCTGCTCGCCGAGCTCCCTCGGATCACGCGCACGATGATCCAGGGCGCCGAGACCACGGTGCGTCGCATCGGGCGCGGCTACGCGCGCATCGAGCTCGTCGAGCGTGCGAGCCCGAGCCTCACGCTGGCCGTGCTCGTGCTGGGTCTCGTCGAGCGCAGCCTCGGCCGCTTCGGCGCCGCCGACGTGGAGGTGAATCTCCTGTCTGCGCGGGCGCTCGACGACGGCGAGACGCTGCTCGACATCAGCTGGATCGCCTGATTCGAGGGCGGTCGTGGTAGGGTCGTGGCTCGCCGCACCGCAGCGGCACGGAGGTCTCATGGCCGCGCGTCCGAAGCAGGCATCGACAACCCCCCTCGCGCCCGCGAGCGCGACACCTCACCTCGGTCGCCGCGCCGCGCTCGAAGGTGCAGGCGCGATCGGCGCGCTCGCGAGCGTGAGCGGCGTCGCGCTCCCGAGCGCCCGAGCCGACCGCCCGCAGACCGATGGCGCTGCCTCGGCGACGCCCTCGCGGAACACCGACGACGTGCGCGCGCGGGCGCTCCGAGCCCACGATCTCGAGGCGCTGCGCGGCGACGCGCTCACGGCGCTCCAGCGCTGCGAAGGTGCGGGCGTGCGTCTCGTCGACGCGTTCGCCCCGCGCCACGGGGGCCTCCCTTTCGTCGTCCAGATCCTCGAGGGTCAGCACGCCGGCGCGCGTCGCGCGTTCGAGCTGCTCCGCGGCGACGCTGCGGGCGATGCACCGCTCGCGAGCGTCGGCGCGCTCGCGCTCGTCATGGAGAACCGCGGCGACGGCCACACGCGCACGTCCGAAGACGACGCCCGGCTCGCGCTCCGGCTGGCGAGCGCGCTCGCGCCGCACGTCGCGCCGCTCGAGGCGCTGCCGCTCCTCACGGCGCGCGAGCGACGACGTCGCGCTCCGTTCGCCACGCTGCACGTGCCGCTCGATCCGGCGCGTCGCGACTGATCCGGCGCGTCGCGACTGATCCGGCGCATCACGTCACCATGCAGCTCGTCGTCCTCGGCCGCGCGCCCCTCGCCGAGGTGCTGACGACGCTGCCGACGTCCGGCGCGTGGCTCGACGGGCGAGCGATGGGCGACACGTGGCGCGTCGGTGACTGGTCGGTCGGCGACTGGGGTCTCCTCGCGACGCGCGGCGCGCGCGGTGTGATCCTGGCGCTCGAAGACACGCACGCGAAGAGCCACGATCACGTGCACGGCGAAGGCGCGCACGATCGCACGATGTCGACGCTCCGCGCGGCGCGCACGGTCCGGCTGCCCGTGATCATCGCGACCTCGATCACGCGCTCGAACGCGCGGAGCACGACCAGCCTGGCCGCCGAGCTGGTCCATGCACAGGTCGTCGCGTGGCACGTCGCGCTCGCGGTTCCCTCCGATGCTGCGGAGAGCGCGCGTGTCTCGCCCTCGCTCGGAGTGGTGATGCCGCACGTGCTGCGCTCGGTCGATGCTGCGTCGCGCAGCGGGATCGACGTGGTGCTCGAGGGCTTCCCGCGCTGCGTGCTCGGTCCGTTCGCGCGCGCGCAGCTCCGCGACACGCTCACGGCGATGGGCGCGCCGTGTGACGCGTGCACGGCGCGCGACGGTTGTCCGGGCCTCACGTCGCTGCACCGCCAACGCTTCGGCGCCTCGGAGCTCCGCGCGCTCGCGACCGCGACGCCACCCGACGGGCCCGCGCCGGACCCCGGATCCGTGCGTCAGGTCCTCGTCGCGCTCTCGACGAAAGAGGATCTCTCGTTTCGCCCGGCCAAAACTTCCGCCGATTAGGAGCGTCGGAACACGCACTCCCCGTACGCTCGTCTCTCGACGACCGCTTAGTACTGCTGCCCGGAACTTCGTTCCGGGTTCTTCTCGTACGTGTCCCACCGCGCATGCGTGCCACGCCCCTCTCCCCTCTCGAGCCCTCGCCTCTCGCGCCGACCATGCCGACACCGCTCGACCGCGCCTCGCGCATCGTCAGCGACGTCCGCTCCGGCGAGGCGCTCACGGCGCTGCTCTTCGCGAGCGCGCTCTTCGTGGGGCTCTTCGCCTACTACGTCCTCAAGACCGTGCGCGAGCCGCTGATCCTCGCCACGGGCGGCGCCGAGGTGAAGACGTACGCGACGGCGATCCAGGCCGTCGCGCTGATGGGCCTCGTGCCTCTCTACGGCGCGCTCGCGCGCAGGGTCTCGCGGCGCACGCTCGTCCTCGGCACTCAGGTCTTCTTCCTCGTCGCGGTCGAGTGCTTCGCGCTCCTCGCAGGCCTCCGGCTGCCGTACCTCGGCATCATCTTCTACGTCTTCCTCGGCGTGTACGTGCTGACCTCCGTCGCGCAGCTCTGGGCGCTCGCGAACGACGTCTACCCGCACGCGCAGGGCACGCGGCTCTTTCCGCTCGTCGCGCTCGGCGCCCCGCTCGGCTCGGCCGCGGGCGCCCTCTTCGCCTCGCGCCTCTTCGACGGCAGCGGCGCGATCTCCACGCTCATCCACGCGTCTGCCGGACTGCTCTTGCTCCAGTGGATCCTCCTCCGCGCCGTGCTCGCGCGCCCCGAGGCCGCGCGCCCAGCGCCCGCGCTCGACGGCCCGGGAGGCTTCCGGCTCGTGTGGCAGAGCGGCTACCTGCGGTGGGTCGCGCTGCTCGTCGTGTTGCTCAACCTCGTGAACACGACGGGCGAGTTCCTCCTCTCGCGCGCGGTGCTCGACGAGGCAGCGCGCGCCCTCGAGAGCGCGACGGCGAGCGGCGTGACGGTCGAGGACGCGCGCGCGTTCCGGACGGACTTCATCGGCAGCGCGTACGGCGACTTCTACTTCGCGGTGAACGTGACCTCGGTGCTCGTGCAGATCTTCCTGGCGTCGCGCCTCGCGCGCCGCTTCGGCATGCGCGGCGTGCTGCTCGCGCTGCCGATCGTCGCGCTCGGTACGTACGGCCTCGCTGCGATCGGCCTGCCGTTCATGGTGTTCCGTGCGCTGAAGATCACGGAGAACGCGACCGACTACTCGATCCAGAACACGGGCAAGGCGCTGCTCTGGCTGCCGACGAGCCGCGACGAGAAGTACAAGGCCAAGCAGGTCGTCGACGCCTACTTCATGCGCTTCGGCGACGTGCTCTCCGCGCTCTTGGTCTTCGTCGCCGCGACGCTGCTGACGCTCGACGGTCGCGTGCTCGCGATCGTCAACGCGGGCTTCTCGCTGCTCGCGATCGCCGTCGCGTGGCGTGTGGCGCGTGGGCACGGCGACATGACGACGCTCGGGCACTGACGTCCGCAACTCGCTGAGTTAGGCTCTCGCCTCATGGGCCGCGGCGTGACGGAAGCGATCGATCTGGACGACCTGCCACGCGCTTGTTCTCCAGCTCTTTCCGAAAAGCGGGTGGCGGCATACGTCGAGGCGGCCAGCCTGGCGCTCGACGTTCACCACACGTCCCCGGTGACTACGACGCTCGATCGCGTGGAGGGGCGAGAGCTCGTCCAGGTTGTGTGGTCGTCGACGCCGGATGCACGTGCGTCGTACGACCTGCGCGAGATCGCAGAAGACGGAGCGACTGCCGTCGCGTTGGCGATCGCGACGAGACAAGGGTTGCGAGTTCTCAAGCGCCTGGAACAAGGCACGGGAGCCGACTTCCTCTTTCTGCTCGCGAGTCCTGGCGCCGATGACGAGGATTCCGTGCGGCTGGAGGTGTCCGGCATTCTGAGCGGATCGAATCCGAGCGATCACCGCAAGGTGATCAACAGGAAGTTGCAGCAACTCGGTCGCGGTGGTGACTCGTCATGCATCGCCATCGTCGTCGCATTCGAACCGCCCACGGCCTACTTGCGAGCAGGCGCCGCATGACGAGCGCATTCGACGATCCCCGACACAGACGCGTCGACGAGCTCACACTCGATGCTGAACTGGCGGAGCGGGAGGGCCGAAGCTCCCGAGCGCTCTGGAGGGAGGCCGCAGAACTCGAGACCGAACTCGCACTGTCGATACCCATCGCGAAGCCGAAGACACGCGGGGCGCTCACTGCGAGCGCCGTCGGCCTCTGGCGCCGAAGCGGCGAGCGGGCGCTGGCGCTCGATAGCCTCGCGCTCTTTCGCGAGGACGCTGAACTCTCAGTCGAGGTGAGGCGCGTTGTCGAGGCGGGTCTCGAGTGGGCCCGCGATCACGGGTCCAGTCTGACGGAGCGACGGGCTCGGCTACGTGCTCCCCACATCGTTCGCGTGAACCAAAAGAAAGCCGCATGAGGACTGTCAAGACCACGGTCCCCGGCCTGGACATGGTGCTGGGCGGCGGCGTCGCGATGTTCCCGCGCGCCTCGACCCTGGAGGACTCCGCCAGCCTGCTCGTGCGGGGGTCGGCAGGTGTAGGCAAGTCGGCGTTGGCTGTCGACATCGCGATGGGGATCGCAGCACAGCGCGGCGGCGACGTGGTGCACGCATGCGTGGAACTACTGCCAAGCGAAGTGACCGCGCAGTACGCGTCTCTTCACGGGACGGCGAGCCCCATCGTCGCGGCACCGTTCAGTTCCCGGCCGCATGGACACGAACCGGGGCTGTTCGTCGGCGTGCTGGACGCGGCGACTGACCCTCCTCTGGTCTGGTTGGGCGCGGCTCTGGAGGCTCTCCTAGACGAAGCAACACGTGCGGGTGCCACGCCTCGCGTCCTACTGTTGGACGCGTTGTCGGAGAGCTACCAGCTCGGTGGAACGGTCTCTCGCGAGCTGGCCGACGGTCTCGCAAAACTAGGTGCAGAACGCGGCGTGGTCTTGGTGCTCGTCGAGGAAGTAGACGATCTCGGCACGCCTTCTGCGTGGACATTCGTCGTCGACCTGGTGATCGAACTAGAGCGGGTGAGTGAGCGACGGTCGCTGCGCGTGACCAAGAATCGCTTCGGAGCGTTCGATGCCCGCACGCACGAGCTCGAGTTCGCGACGGGGGTCGGCGCGCGAGTCCTGCCCCATCCTGCCGCCTACCTCCAAGCGTGGGATGGCGCAGACACTCCCAACGTCCTGGGGGATGACGGGCTCTGGGCGCCACTCAACGCGCACTTGCCGGGGCTTCCGCCCTTCCGAAGCGCCATCGTGGTCGTGCAGGGAGCGAATTCCGCCTCGACTCGCCTCGTCGCGAGCTGGCTCGGCGACGTCCAGCGAGCCGATCGGTGGCCAGACATTCTCGTTCGGTTCGATGAAGCGAGTTCGATGTCCGGAGTCATTCGCGACCTCCGTCAGACGGACATCGTCTTGGATCTCGGCGACCCGTATCTCAGCGGGCACATGCTCATCGATCGCGTCATCCAGGCACTCGATCTGATCGTCAAGGGCAGACAGGCGCCTCGACGGGTGATGTTGGGAGACTTGGCGGTACTCGAGCACTTCCGAGACCGGGACGACTTGCGACGCGCGATCCTCGTGGTGGCGCATGCGCTGGCTCGCGAGGGTCTTCCCGTTGTCTTGTTCGAGACGACGACGCGTTCGTGGGCCAGCGACATGGCGAGCGTGGTCGTCGACGTGATCGAGCGCGAGACCGCCGACGCCGCCGACTACGTCATGCTCAAGGTCACTGATCGAGCACGAGCCAGGCAGACGCTGAAGATCGCCCAACTGCGCAAATGGGAGCGAAGGTAGGGGCGCACGCTCAGCGGTACACGGCCTGGAACGAGCCGACGAAGGCGTAGCTGCCGTACTCCTGGTGGCTCGAGAAGAGGCGCACGTCGTACGTGCCGGGCGCGCCGAGCGTGCACCGGATGTGCAGGTCGGTCCCGCCGCGCACGTCGCAGTCCTCGCCTTGCTCGCTCGCGCCGTGAGGCAGGAACGTGGCGACCACGAACACGCCCGCAGGCCGACGCACCGTGGCCTCGAACGCGCCGTGGGTCTCCACCTGCACGCGATCGGGCGCGACGAGCTCGAAGCCCTCGGCGCGAAAGCGGGGCGAGAGGATCGGCTGTCGGTGGAACTCGCCGCGCGAGATGGGCGTCGTGCGGAGCTGCCAGCCGCGGTTGTCCGGGAAGTGACTGGCCACGAACACGTCGGGCGGCGTGAGGAAGTAGAGCGTCGAGTAGTGCGCCTCGAAGGCGCCGTTGCGGAGGCCGCCGCTGTCCCACGTGGGATCGAGCAGGTACCAGGCGTCGCCGATCTGCACGGCGTTCCACGCGTGCGGCTCGCCCTCGGCGGGATCGCCCGCGTCGCGCGCATCGCCCACGAGGTAGCGCGACGTGAGACCGACCTCGCCCGCGAGCGAGTGGAAGAGGCGCGCGTAGCCCTCGCACACGCCCATGTGCGTGCGGAACACGGTGTCGGAGTCCTGCGGCGGGCGATGTCCCGTGAGCGCGGGCACGTCGTACGAGACGCGCGTCGCCACGTAGTCGTGCACGGCCTTGGCGCGATCGAGCTCGGAGCTGGCGTGCGCGCGGATGTAGGCGCCGACGCTCTCGATCGAGCGCTCGTCTTGCGCCGTCATCGCGGTGATCGCGGGATGAACACGCTCCTCGAGGGGCCAGCGCGGCGCGGCGCCCGGGGTCGCGCTCGGTTGAGGCTGGGTCGCTTCGCTCGCGCCCGCATCCGCCACGTCGATGGGATCACTCGAT
The DNA here is from genome assembly GCA_964502175.1 of uncultured Sandaracinaceae bacterium. GTDB lineage: Bacteria > Myxococcota_A > Polyangia > Polyangiales > Sandaracinaceae > JAFLCL01. The sequence continues at coordinate 168,929 of CAZCVE010000003.1, read as the reverse complement.
TCGCCCGCGTCCGGTGTCGGGCCAGCGTCCGGCGCGGGGCCCGCATCGCCCGACTCGCCCGCATCCGACGCAATGCCTCCATCCGACGAAATGCCTGCATCCTCCGCGACGCCTGCGTCCGCATCGTCCGTGGCCGCCGAGGTCGCGCCCTCCCCGCCCGTCTCGACCACGCCCGCGGTGAGGTCTTCGTCCGCGTCGTCATCCTCCACGGACTCGTCGGCATAAGGATTCTCGTGCGCGAGCTCGTAGAGCCACTCCATGCCGTCGGCCACGCCGAGCACCGCGCGACGCGCGCCCTCGGCGCCCTCGACGCCGTCGAGGAACCAGTCGCCGCGCGTCGAGAGCGCGGTGAAGATCGACTGCGGCCACGCGACGAAGAGGACCGCGAGGAACGCGCCATCGAGCACGAGCGTGCGGAGGATCATGCGATCGACGAACGTGAGGATGCGCGGGCGCGGCTTCGTCTTGCTGTCGCGCTCACGCACCGCCCGCGCCCGCTCTCGCCACAGATCCCACGCGAGCGGCAGCACCGGGAACGCGAGGAGGCCCACCACGATCGTCAGCGCGATCGGGCCGTTCCAGTACGCCGCGAGGCTCGACGCGCTCCACACGCCGAGCAGCGGGATCGTGAGCATCACGAGGAACGCGATCGACTTCACCACGAAGCCCGCGATCGCCCCGCCGACGCTCGTCTTGCCTGTCTCTTCGCTCACGGGTCTCCGCTCGATGTGGTCCACACCGAGGCGGGCTCAACCCGCGAGCTCGGCGTTTCCTTTCGTCGTTCGCGCATCACTCTTCTGCGAGCGTCACGACCGTCGGTCCGTGCCGTCGTGGTCCTGCGCCGCCCGAGGGCCCGCCCCAGCACCAGAGCCCTCCGCGCGCGTCGAGCGCGCAGCTGACCTCGCCGCTCGAGTCCATCGCGACGACGTCCGCGACCGACGGGATCGCGCGCCACAGGCCATCGCCGCGGTCGGCTGCCGCCGCGGCGAAGAAGCCGAACCTCATGGGCAGCACGCGAGGCCGGAGCGCGTCGTCGAGGCCAGCGCACACGATGGCTCCGGACTCGTTCCAGCCGCACGAGAGGTGGTACGCGAACCCCATCCGCGTGAACGCGCTCGCGCTGGTCGTGGTGGGCACGGACACGGGGACCGACGGGGCGAGCCCGAGCTGCCCGACGCCGTTGTGCCCCATCGCGACCCACACGCCGCCGCGTCGCTGCGCGAAGAGCTGCTCGGCGCCGCCGAAGAGCAGTGTCAGATCCGTGGGGCTCTGGGGCACGCGCGTGAGCGGCTCGAGCGCGCGCTCCATGGCCGGAAATCGCGGCGGCGGCGCGCACACGACCGAGCCGGCGCGGAGACCGCAGAGCTGATCCTCGAACGAGATCGGTGACGCGAGAGCGTCGAGCCGTGTCACGTGATCTTCGTCGTCGACGCACACGGTGCCGGCCTCGCTCGGCGCGCACACGAAGCCGCTCGCCGGAAAGGGCGTGCCCGTGGCGACGAAGCCCGAGACGATCCTCGGCGCGCGCGCGTGATCGGGATGCACCGCGAGCAGGCGGTCGCCCTCGCCGCGGCCGCAGAGGCGATCGTGCTCGCACTTCGCGAGATCGAGCCAGCCCGTGGCGCGCGTGTCCTCGACGCTGGCCTCGGGATCGTCGAACGGAACGCGCACGAGCGCGCCACTCGGGCCCACGAGCCACGCGTGATCGACGAAGACCGCGAGCGCAGGCCGCGCGCCCTCGAGCTCGCGGATGCGCTGCACAGGAGCGGGCGCGTGCCCCGTGACCTCTCCCACCTGGTTCACGCCCGCGCACGACACGGCACCGTCGACGAGCGCGCACGCGTGCCAGGCGCCGTGCTCGCGCGTGCGATCGAGGGCGCGGCTCGCGCCGACGTCGAGCGCCGCGGCAGCGCCCTCGAAGCGCGTGTCGTCCTCCGCTCCCGAAGCGCACACGATCGCGTCCTCTCGCGCCACGCAGCGCACGGCCCGCGTGCCTCGCACGAAGCGCGCGTCGGTCATGCCGTCCACCTCGCGCAGGCTCGCCTCCACCACGACGAGCGCGTCGTCGTCGCAGCGGAGGTGATGGTCGGCCGTCGTCGCGCACACGCCGCTCGCGAGCGAGATCGACACGGCGCCCTCCGACCCCGTGATCGGCCAGAACGTCGTGCCGCCCGACTCGACGCAGCGCGCAGGTCCGCGGCCATCGAGCGCGCACACGGCGTCGCCCACCGCCGCGAGCCAGGCGCCGCGCGGCAGCGCCTCGCGAATGCGCGGCTGGTTGGTGCCGACGCAGCGGAGCTGATCGTCCACGAGGCCGCACACGCGCTCGTCGAGCACGGCGATCGAGGTCGCGCCCGCGAGCGGCCCGAGCTCCACGGGATGCTCGCGCTCGCCGTCGCCGTGGACGTCGGGGCCCCAACAGAGGACGCGCCGCTCGGACGTGCGGGCACAGAGCGTGTCGTGGTCCGACGCGAGCTCGTGCACGCTCGTCATGCGCGGGATCGTGTGCGGCGAGCGGAGTCGATCGAGGACCTCGTGGCCCGCGATCTCCGACGGCACGTCGCCCCAGCACTGCACGCGCGCGCCGTGGTCGATCACGCACGAGAAGGTCGTGCCGAGGGCGACGCGCACGAGCTCGGGCCACGGTCGCTCGATCGCGGCCTCTCGCGCAGGCGCCTCGCGCGACCCACAGCCAGCGAGCACGGCGAGCGAGACGTAGATCGATGCCCTCGCGATACGCATGGGCGTGAGACTAGTCCTGCGGCGCGGAAGTTCGTTCCGGGTTCTTCTCGTACGATCGACTTGAGCGAGGGCCACGCCTAACATGCGCCGCACGCATGGCCGAGACTTCGCGCGAAGGCTCTCCCGCTTCGGATCGAGAGCTTGCTGAGACCGTCGGCGTCGGCGCTCTCAGCGTTGGGACGACGGGCGAGGCCCGCGCGCAGACCGGAGATGCGAAGAGCGGGCCCGTGCGCGCGCTGCTCGAGCTGTCGCCGACCATGGCGTCGACGCCCGGACAGCTCGCCAAAGATCCGAACGACGTGCACGTCGAGATCGGCCGCGCGGGCGATCTCGCGCCGGGCACGCTGCTCGACGAGAACTACCGCGTGCTCGACGTGCTCGGCCGAGGCGGCATGGGCACCGTGTACCTCGTCGAGCACACGCGCCTCGGGCGTCGCTTCGCGGCGAAGGTGATCGCCGACTCGCTCGCGAACGACGCCGTGCTCGTCGCGCGGCTGCACGCCGAGGCGCGCGTCGCGAGCCGCCTGCGGCACGAGAACATCGTCGACGTCACGCACCTCGGACAGACGAGCGCGGGGGCGCTCTTCGTGGTGATGGAGCTGCTCGAGGGCCACGACCTCCGCTCCCGACTCGACGAGGAAGTGGGCGGGCGCGGCCTGCCGCTCGACCTCGTGCGATCGATCGCCGAGGACCTCTTCGCCGGGCTCGTCGCCGCGCACGCGCAGGGCGTCGTGCACCGAGATCTCAAGCCGGAGAACATCTTCCTCGCGCGCTCCGACCGCGGTGTGCGCGCGAAGATCGTCGACTTCGGCATCGCGAAGTCCAAGACGACCGACGCGGACATGCGCCTGACCCAGACGGGTCAGGTGATCGGCACCCCGCTCTACATGTCGCCGGAGCAGTCGCGCGACACGGCGAGCGTCGACGCCCGATCTGATCAGTACTCGCTCGCCGTCGTGCTCTACGAGCTGATCACGGGGCGGCGTCCGTTCGAGGCGCGCAACGCCTACGAGCTCGTCGTGATGCACGCGACGGAGTCGCCGCGACCGCTGCGCCTCTCGCGCGAGGACCTGCCCGCGTCGGTCGAGGCCGTCGTGCTCCGCTGTCTCGAGAAGGCGCGCGACAAGCGCTTCGCGGACGTCGCCGAGCTTCGTGTCGCGTGGCAGCGCGCGTGGGAGTCGAGCCCTGCCGAGCCGAGCCCGCCCGTCACACCCACAGAGACGACGACGCCCGCGACGGCGCCCGCGTCTCCTCCTCCGCTTGCTCCCGATCCGGGCACGCGCGGCATCGCGGCGGCCTTCGTGGGCGCGCTCGTGCTCGCCGCGCTGGGTGGCGTGTGGATCGTCATGCGCGGGGGCGACGGTGCGACCGCGCCTGTCGTCACGCCGAGCACGCCCGACGCGTGGGTGGTGGCGCCCGACGCCTCCGTTCTGCCACCCGACGCGCACCTCCTGCCGCTCGCGATCGAGGCACCGCCCGCGACGCGACGCGTCCACACGCGGCCCGAGGGCGCCGTGCTCTCGAGCGGCGGGAGCACGCTCTGCACGACGCCGTGCGACGTGACGCTGCCAGCGAGCGGGAGCCTCGAGATCGTCGCGCAGCTGCGCGGTCATCGACGCGCCTCGCGCACGATCTCCGTCGCCGATCCCGAAGAGCTGACGCTCGCGCTCACGCCGGCTCAGGCGGCGGATCACCCGCCCGCGCTCGCGCCGCGCTGAGCCCCGACGCCAGCGTCGGCGTCAGGCTTCGGGCACGAGCGACACGCTGACGAACCGCACGCGCTCACGCGTGATCTCCACCTCGCCCGTCCACGGCACGCGACCCGGCGCGACGATCTCGACGCGGTGAGCGCCCACGTCGAGCGCGGGGATGCGCGCCGGGGTCTGCGCGCGATCGACGCCGTCCACGCGCACGGTCGCCACGACGTCGCTGCGCACGACGAGCACGCCGACCACGCGCGGTCTGGGCGTGAGCGTCAGCGTGCGTGACTCCTCTTCGCCTTCGCGCACCTGCACGCGCGTGCTGACGTCGACGAAGCCCTCGCGACGCGCGGTCACGAGGTAGGTGCCGACGGGGAGCTCGCTCGCCGCGGCGACCGCGAGCGTGTGCGCGCGCTCTTCGGCACCTTCGCGCACCGCGAGGATCTCCGCGTCGCTCGATCCCTCGAGCGCGATGCGGAGCCGACCCGTCCGCGCCGTGAGCGCGGCGTGCGACTCGCGGAGCACACCCACCTCCAGGACGACCTCGACCTGCGCGTCGTGCATGCGCGGATGGGTCAGCGTGATGACGTGCGGGCCCGCGGGGAGCACGAGCGTGCGAGGTGTCACGCCGAACGAGCCGACGTCCCGTCGATCGACCCACAGCGTGGCCCCGGCCTCGGAGCTCGTGACCCGCACGCGCGCGACGCGCGCCTCGAGCGCCGCGAGCCGCACGCGAGCATCGGCGACGCGGCCGGCGTCGTCGGAGGGATCGGCGAGGTAGCGCTCGAGCGCTTCGTACGCGAGCGCGTCGCGCTGCGTGAGCACCGCGCAGAGCGCGACGTTGTAGAGCGTGCCTTGCGACGGCGCGATCCGCGCGAGCTCGAGGAAGTCCGCGAGCGCGGCCTCGTAGTCGGCGCGCGCGTACGAGGCGCGCGCCGCCTCGTCGAAGAAGCGGGCCTGGACCGCGCTCTGCGCGTGGGCGTTCGAGCTCGCGAGCGTGCCGAGAACCAGGCACGCGAGCACCACCGCCCGCGCGAGCGCGCGCACGGCTGCGAGCTGACGCGCAGCGCTCACGGCCGGGCCTCGTCGGCCTCGTCACCCTCGTCGGAACCGCTCCGCTCACCGTCGGCCACGCTCGCGCTCGAGGCCTGCTCGGACGTCGTCTCCGTCGTGAAGTAGAGGACGACCGCCACGATCGCGAGCGTGCCCGCCGCCACGAACGCGACGTCGGCGCCGCTCGCGAGCGTGATGCCCTGCGCGCGCGCGTCGAGGAGCGATCCGGTCGGCGCGGGGCCCGTGCCCATCGCGTAGTCGCGCGCCTGCAGCTCGATCGACTGGAAGCGCGACAGCGCGTCGAGCCCGAGGCCGCCGAGCGTCGCGCCCACGACGAGCGACGCGACGGCCGCACCACCCACCACCCACGTGAGCTCGGAGCGCCGCGTCTCGGTGGGCGGCGCGAGGCTCACGGTGAGCCACCGTCGAACGTCCGCATCCACCGACACCGCGCCCTCCCACGGCACGAGGCCCGGATGGCTCACGCGCACGCGATGCTCACCGAGGGGCAGGCGCTCGAGCACCGCGGGCGTGAAGCCCGACACCTCTCCGTCGATCTCGATCGTCGCGCCCGCGGCGCTCGCCGTGATCGTGAGCTCGCTGCTCGGCACCGCGCGAGCCACGAGCTCGGGCACGAGCGGCGCGCTCGCCTCGCGCGTCACGCGGGTGAGCGAGCGCCACGGCTCGAAGCCCTCGCTCCGCACCTCCACGTCGTAGTCCCCCGGCGGAAGCGAGGCTCGCAGCGTGCCCGTGCCGCGCGCGACCGTCGCCCCCGCGGCGTCGTGCACCTCCACGGTCGCGCCCTCGGGAGCGCGCACCTCGAGCGGACCTTCGACGCGCGCGAGCGCGCCGCGCACCTCGATGCGCTGCCCGCGCACCGCGCGGATCGACAGCTCCGTCGCGCTCCACCCATCGCGCTCGAGGAGCAGCGTGTGCGCGCCCTCGTCGACCGCGAGGACGACCGGCGTCACGCCGTAGCCGCCGTGCTCGCGCCGATCGAGGTACACGGTCGCGCCCGCGGGATCGCTCGTGACCGAGACGAGCGCGACACGCGGAGCGAGTCGCGCCACCGCGGCCTCTGCGAGCCGACGACGCTCGGGGTCGACGTCGTCGCCCGCGAGGTACTCCGCGAACGAGAGGTACGCGTCCGCGTCGCGGTGGAGCTCGTCGAAGCAGAGCGCGATGTTGAACGTCACGCGCGCGTTCGGCGCGAGATCGCGCTCGAGGAAGAACTCGCGGATCGCCTGCTCGTAGCGCCGCGCCGCGTAGTGACGACGCGCGAGCTCGTCGTGAAAGCGCGCCTCCTCGGCGGCGTCGGCGCGCGCCCGGGGCACGCGTCCCGCGATCACGACGAGCACCGACAGGAGCGCGAGCAGCAGCGCGACGAATCGATGTGCGCGCGTCACGGGAGCACCACCAGGTCGGCGCTTCCGATGCGGCCACACGTGGCGCACGGCGCTCCCGCGGTGCCGCTGTAGTAGAGGCGACCGGGCCATCCCATCGCCACGCCCTCGGGCGGGTCGTCCATCACGAGGCGAGGACCGAGCACCCGACCGCGATCGAAGTTGCCGGGCGTCGGTGAGGCGCTGAGCAAGAGCGTCTCTTCTTCCACCCACTCGTCTCGCTCGAGCTCGCGGAAGAGGTGCACCTGACCGCCGAATTCGAGCGACGCGAGGCGCTGCCCGAGGACGGAGTCGATCGACGGGATCGCGCCCATGTTGCGGAGCGCGTGGTAGCCGTCGCCGACGTCGATCGTGGAGACCTCGAAGCTCCCCGGCGCGCCGTCGAGCGACGTGTAGGCGCGGAGGCCGAAGCGCAGGGCCGTCTGCGCGAGGTAGTCGAAGGTCACGCGGTGGCGACCGTCCGCGAGCACCGCGTAGTCCACGCCCTGCGCCTCGAGGCCGGTGATCGGCAGCTCGAGCGACGCGCCCACCGCGAGGCTGCCGCAGTCGGCGCCTCCGAACGCGCGCGTCCACTCCGGCGTCGGCGTGAGGATGATCGCCTCGTCCTGACCCGCGATCACGCCCGCGAAGCGCTCGCTTCGCGCGTCCCACGTGATCGAGGCGCCGAGCGGGAGGCCCTCGGTCGCGATCACGCCGCGATCGACGAACGCGATGCCGTCGCTCGACTCGTAGGCGCGGAGGCGCCGCGGCACGGCGCTCGCGGGATCGACCGACGCCACGACGCACAAGCCACGCGGCCCGCGCGCCACGTCGAAGAGCAGGTTCTCGCCCATCGCGTCCATCTCGGGCACCGCGCGATCACAGTGCTCGACCGAGGGACGACGGATCGTGACGTCGCCGAGCCGCACGACCGGGTCCGCGACGGTGGCCTCGAAGAGCAAGACGAGCGGCTCGTCCTCGACCCACGAGCCGGGGCTGCCGAACTCCTGGGTGGTGTCGATCCCCTCGGGCGTGCGCACGACGATCGTGGACGATCGTCCGAGGCGGACGCGGAGGTCGTAGTAATCGGCCACCGTCGTGCCGCGCGCGAACGTGGCGACGAGGATCCCCGAGAATACGCGGATCGCGTCGTCGTTCATCTCGATGCGGAGGACGGACGCCTGCGGCGCGATGACGAGGTCGTCGCTCACCGCCGAGAGCGGCGCGAGCGTGACCACGCCACGGCCGACGCCCGCGTGGAACATCGTGAGCTCGATCTCGGTGCCCTCGACGCGCCCCGAGAGCGGCGTGCCCCAGCCGACGCGCGCGTCGCCCGTGCTCGCGCCGAACCACGTGCGTCCGTCGACGTCCACACGGTCCGCGTGGCCCGTCCACCCGAACTCGGCGCCCGAGACGAGCACCGTGTCGGTGCCCTCGGTCGTCGCGCAGCGCTCGACCGCGATCGCGCGCTCTCGCCAGCAGCTCGGGTCGAGCTGATCGGTCGCGCCGTCCATGTCGTTGTCGCGGCCGTCCGCGCAGCGCGGCGGTTCTTCGGTGCAGCTGCCGTCGCACTGCGGGTCGGCGCAGTCGAGGAGACCGTCGAGATCCTGATCGACGAAGTCCTGGCAGCTCTCGACGGTGGCTCCCTCGACCGCGAGATCGGGGAACGGCAGCACCGCGCGGCAGCCGCCGAGCAGCACGATCGTGAGCGAGGCGAGCGAGCGAGGAGGCGACACGGCGCGATGATATCGTGCGCGCCCATGAGGACCAGGATGGCGTGGGCGCTCGTGATCGCCTCCCTCGGCGCGGGCTGTGAAGAGGCGTCGCCGCCGCTCGAGGATCCGCCGGTCACGGCGCCGTCGATCCCGTGGCTCGCCACCGGCGAGCCCGAGATCGCGGAGCCCGTGATCCCGTGGCTCGAAGGCGACGACGGCGATCCCGTGACCCGCGCGTGTGCTCCAGGCTGGACGCGCCGCGAGAGCGAAGCGGGAGCGATCTGCGATCCGTGGCCCGAGGGTGGTCGACCGCGCTGCGAAGGCGCGACGGCGATCCGCCCCGGCGAGACCGCGTGCATGCCGATCGGCCGCGCCTGCCCCGCGAGCGGTGACCTCCCGACCGACGTCCCTGGGGACGCGATCTTCGTGCGCGCAGGCGCGGCGGGCACGGGCACGCGCGAGTCTCCGTTCGGCACGCTGAGCGAAGCGCTCGCGAGCGCGTCGGCGGGCGACACGATCGTGCTGGCCACCGGCACGATCGACGCCGTCGCCACGGTCAGCGTCCCGGTCACGATCCGAGGCACGTGCGCCGCCGAGACGCGGCTCACCGGCCCGCTCGCGATCGATGGCCCCGTCACGCTCGAGGACGTGACGATCACGAGCCCGACGAGCGCGATCGTCGTGTCGCGCGGCGGGCTCACGGCGCGCGGCGTGGTGGTCGGCGATCACGTGGGCCGCGGGATCGATCTCCGCTCCGGCATCAACACGCTGGAAGACGTGGTCGTGCGCGGCGGCACCGGCGCGACCGCGACGTTCGAGGGCGCTGTGCACGTGATCAACGGCTCGCTCACCGCGACACGGCTCGTGATCGAAGGGCGCGCGGGCTTCGGCCTCACCGTGGATCTGCGCGCGAGCCTCACGCTGACCGACTCGCTCGTCGCCGATGGAACGACGAGCGACACCGGGCCCACCGCGATGGTGCTGCTCCGCGACGGATCGATGCGCGCGAGCGTCACGCGCACCGTCGTCGAGAACGGCGTGAACCAGATGATCGCGGCCAACGGCGGCGACGTGACGATCGAGGACACGCTCGTCCAGGGCGCCCGCATCCAGCCCGGGCAGATGGTCGCGATCGGCGTGACGGGCTTCGGCGGCCTCGTGGCGCGCGGCCTCCGCACGCACGACATCGACGGCTTCGGCATCGCGAGCGCGGGAGGTCGCGTCGAGGTGGAGGACTACGTGTCGGACGGCACGCACGCGCTCAGCGTCGGCCTGCACTCCGAAGAAGGCAGCACGATGATCGCGCGGCGCGTGCGCGTCGGCCCGATCGCGATCGGCGCCCGCGCCTTCGTGCGCGGCGTGCTCGAGCTCGACGACGCGCGCGTGACGGGCGCGACGCAGTACTCACTGCAGGCCAACGGCGAGGAGGCGATCGGCACGTTCCGTCGCGTGCTCGTGCGCGGCGGCCGGGCTGGCCTCCGCGTGGGCGCTGACGCGACCGCGGAGATCGAGGACGCGATCCTCGAGGACATCGCGGGCAGCGGCATCGGCGACGACGGCATCGGCGGCTACCTCCGCTCGCGCACGATCGCGCGCCGCGTCCGCGCGACCCGCACCGCGAACTCCTGCTTCGCGTCGCTCCAGGAGGCGAGCCTCGAGCTCGAGGACGTGCGCTGCTCGGGCGCGGATCTCGGCCTCGTCACTGCCGTGAGCGGCTCGATGATCGTGAGGCGCGCGAGCATCGACACGATCGCGCTCGCGGCGCTCGTCGCCGAGAGCGGCGGAGCGCTGACGGCCGAGGACACGGTGGTGCGCGCGGTGGGGCCCAGCGAGAACATCAGCGCGGGGGTGAGCATCAACGACGGATCGAGCGCGACGCTGACGCGCGTGCGCCTCGCCGAGCTCGACGGCTACGGCGGCGCGTGCTCGGACGGCGACGAGCCGCCGCGCCTCGGCCTCACCGACGTCGTCATCCAAGACGCCACGCTCGGCGGTCTCTCGACCGACTGCCTCGTGAGCCTCGAGCGCGTGGAGATCCTCCGCGCGGGCGTCGCGGGCATCTCTCACACGACGCCGACCACCGTGTTCGAGGTGCGCGATGTGCGCGTCATCGGCACGGTGCCCGACCCCGTGGATGGTCGCTTCGGACACGGCATCCACCTCGTGGCCGGCGGCGCCATGCGCGGCAGCCGCGTGGTGGTCGAAGACGCGCGGGGCGCGGGCGTGCTCGTCACCGGCGTCGGCACGACGCTCGAGCTCACGGACCTCTGGGTGTCGGGCGTGCGCGCGGCCGTGTGCGGCGCGGGCTGCACCGGCGGTGGCAGCGGCATCGTCGCGACCGACGGAGCGATCGTGCGGCTCACCAACGTGCGCTCCTTCGAGCACGAGGTCGCGGGCGTACAGCTCGTGAGCCCCGCCACGATGGAGCTCCACGGCGGCTGGATCCACCACGACGCGATCGGCCGCAACCTCTCGCCAGGCCTCGACGCGACGCCGCTGCTCGACGGCGTGATCTACGTGTCGAACGGCGTCGAAGAGGACCGGCGAGCGCTCGCGCTCCCCGCGGTCACGCTGTTCTGAGGCGCGCGAATTCCGAGGTTTCGCGGGGGACGAAAGAGGTGCCGTTCGCGTACCATCCGGGCGCCCGCTCGGGCAGAGGAGGACGAGTGATCGACCGCGTGCAGATCTGGGCGACGCGTACCGCAGGTGCCTTGGGCTCGATCGCCCTCTCGGTCGCGGCCGCAGGCTGCTGCTTCGGCGGCGTGCCGAACGTTCCGCCGCCTCCGGTGACCTCGCCGGGCGGCGGCGGCGGCGGCACCGTGCCGACCTTGCCGCCACCGGTCGGCGCGACCGCGATCACGCTCGCGCCCGGCTTCGCTCCGGATCCGACGCTCGTCGTGGGCAACGCGGGCGGTCCGATCGACGCGAGCACGATGGGCTCGATGTGCCGCGGCACCATCGCGGGCGCGCCGAACGTCACGCTGACGACGGCCGCAGCGATCCCGAACCTGCGCATCGTGGTGAGCTCGCCGCAGGACACCACGCTGATCGTTCGCCTCTCCGATGGACGCGTGCTCTGTGACGACGACGGCGGCGGCTACCCGAACCCGATGGTCTCCGGCGCCTTTCCTGCGGGCGCGCACCAGGTCTACGTCGGCACCTACAACGCGTCTGCCACGGGCGCTGGCTTCACCATGGGCTTCACGACGAACCCGACGGTCACCGCGGGCACGCTCGGCGCGCCGCCTCCGCCCTCGCTCCCGCCTCCGAGCGGCGGCGGCGCGATCCCGCGCGAGTGCGGATCGGGCGTCGCGCTGTTCGGCCCGCTCTCGATCGGGTCGAGCGTGATGCTCGGCGCGCACTCGTCCTACACGGGGCCCAACGGCCAGGGCGGCATGGTCGCGCCGGGCGCCGAAGAAGAGCTCAACTGGTCGCCGGAGATGCAGCCGTTCGTCGGACAGCGCACGACCGTCACCTCGCTCGAGGGCGTGGACGGCGCGGGCTGCACGGTGATCAAGGTCGCCGCGGATCAGGGGCAGTTCTACTGGCGCGTACGCGACATGACGCTCTGATCTTCCCGCACGCGTGATCGTGGAAGCACCCACGCTCGACGTCGTGTTCTCGGTCCGAGCCACATGAACACGGGAACTCTCGAAGAGAAGCAGCGTCCCACCGAGGACATGACCGCGAGGCGCGACGCCACGAGTCTGCCCGGGCTGCACGGTCTCGTGACCTCGGTGGAGCGCGCGCTCCTCGCCCGCGGCGCGCTCGAGGCGACCGTCCTCGTCGCGTCGGTGCTCGGGGCGACCGCGCTCGTCGCGGCGCTCGTCGTGCCGGCCATGCCGCGCTGGCCGTGGCTGGTGCTGCTCCCGCTCGCGCCGCTGGTCGGCGCGTGGCGCGCGCGCCGCACGCTGCCGAGCGAGAGCGATCTCGTGCTGTTCATCGACCGACGACTCGAGGGCGGCGAGGCGATCGTGAGCGCGTACGAGCTCGGCCCCGACGCGCGCGCGCTGCCGCTCTTCGCGCGGACGATGACGAGCGCGACCTCGCTGCTCGAGAAGGCGACCCCGCGCGCGATCTCGCCGCGCGTCGTGCGAGGCGACGCGTGGGCGCTGCTCGTGGCGCTCGCGACGTTCATCGCAGCGTTCACCGTGCCGATCCCTGCGCCGAGGCCGCCCGATCCGGGCACCGACACGGTGCAGACGAGCGAGACCGAGGTGCTCGAGCGCATCGAGCGCCTGCCCGAGCGCGTGACCGACGAGGTCGAGCGTCGTCGTCTCGAAGAGGCCGCGCGCGAGGCGCGTGAGCTGCGCGAGGCGCTCGCCGATGGCACCGAGCGTCGCGAGGCGCTCGATCGCGTCGAGCAGCTGCGACAGACGCTCGAGACGGCGCAGGAGGCGCACGAGGCCCGCGAGCAGCGCGCGCAAGAAGATGCGGCCGAGGCGCTCGCAGAAGAGACCGAGATGGCGGAGGCCGTGAGGCAGCGCGATCTCGAGGCGCTCGCGGAGGCGGCGGAGCGCGCCGCGGCGCGGCGTGAGTCGAGCGATCGCGAGCGCGCGCGTGAGGCTCTCGAAGACGCAGCCCGCGCGGCGCGCGAGGCAGGCGACGAAGAGCTCTCGGAGTCGTTGCTCGAGAGCGAATCGCGGCTGCGACACCGCGCGGAGCAGGCGCAGCTCGCGCGCGAGCTCGCCGAGTCGATGCCCGAGCTCGCGCAGGGTCTCGAGGCGGGCCTCGACTCGCTCGAGCGCGAAGGCGACGCGAGCGAGCTCGATCGCGCGATGGTCGACGCGATGCGCGACGCGTGGGGACGCCTCAGCCAAGAAGAGCGCGACCGGCTCGCGCAGGCGATGCGCGACGCGCCGCGCGGCGAGAACCAAGGCGGCGGCGAGCAAGGACAAGGCGGCGACGCGCAGCCGATGACGGCCGACGAGATGGAGCGTCAGCTGCGCGAGGCCCTCGAGCACCTCGATCAGCTGCAGGTCCAGATCGGCCAGGGCGGCATCCCCACCCCCGGCCAGGGACAAGGTCAGGGCCAGGGACAAGGTCAGGGACAAGGCCAGGGCCAGGGACAAGGTCAGGGCCAGGGACAAGGTCAGGGCCAGGGACAAGGTCAGGGCCAAGGTCAGGGCCAAGGTCAGGGCCAAGGTCAGGGACAAGGTCAGGGCCAAGGTCAGGGACAAGGTCAGGGCCAGGGCCAGGGCCAAGGACAGGGTCAGGGTCAGGGCCAAGGACAGGGTCAGGGCCAAGGACAGGGCGGCGGCGGCCCGGGACCGGGTGGTGGACGCGGCCCGGGCGGCGGAGAGACCGACGATCTCGGCGGCGACGGAACGCTCGCGCGCGTGCGTCCTCGTCAGCTCCCCGGACAGCCTTCGCAGCGCAGCTACGAGTGGATCGATCCCACCACCGGCGAGCCCGGTCCCGCGGGCGAGGCCACGGGTCCCGGCGGCAGCGGCGAGCAAGGCGCGATCGAGCGCGCGCCGATCCCCGAGGACTATCGCGACCACGTGCGCACGTACTTCGGCGGCTCCCGCCCCGGCGCCGCGGGCGCCAGCGGAACGAGCGGCAGCACGAGTGCCCCGAGCGGCACCCAGGAAAGGACCGAGATTCCATGAGCCCCAATACGGCCGGCGAAGCCCAGCTCGAAGAGTTCGCGAAGACGACGGCGACGCTGAAAGACGCCGTCGCGCGCGTGGTGGTCGGTCAGTCGCAGGTCGTCGAAGAGGTGCTCATCTGCCTGTTCGCGGGCGGACACGTGCTGCTCGAGGGCGCGCCCGGTCTCGGCAAGACGCTGCTCGTGCGCACGCTCGCCGAGGCGATGGAGCTGCGCTTCTCACGCATCCAGTTCACGCCCGACCTCATGCCCGGCGACATCGTCGGCACGAACGTGGTCGTCGAGGACGAGCGAGGTCGCAAGAAGTTCGAGCTGAGCAAGGGACCGATCTTCGGGCAGCTCGTGCTCGCCGACGAGATCAACCGCGCGACGCCCAAGACGCAGAGCGCGCTGCTCGAGGCCATGGCCGAGAAGAGCGTCACGATCTCGGGCACGCGCCACCAGCTCGAGGAGCCGTTCTTCGTGCTCGCCACGGAGAACCCGATCGAGATGGAGGGCACCTACCCGCTGCCCGAGGCACAGCTCGACCGCTTTCTCTTCAAGGTGATCGTGCCCTCGCCCGACGAAGACACGCTCGTCGGCATCCTCGACAAGACCACGGGCAACGCCACCAGCGAGGTCCCCCGCGTGGTCGATGGTCCCAAGCTCCTCGAGCTCCGCAAGCTCGTGCGCAGTGTGCACGTGCCCGACGCGCTGACTCGCTACGCGGCGCGGCTCGTACGCGCGAGCGATCCGTCTCTCGAAGGCGCGGCGCCGGTCGCGAAGAAGTTCCTCCGCTACGGCGCGGGTGTGCGCGGTGGCCAGTCGCTCTTGCTCGCCGCCAAGGTGCACGCGCTCTTCCAAGGTCGACCGCACGTGTCCTTCGCGGACCTCACGCGCGTCGCCCCGCCGTCGCTGAGGCACCGCCTCATCCCGAGCTTCGAGGCCGAGGCCGAGGGCGTCGGCACCGATGTGATCGTCCAGCGCTTGCTCGCCGAGGTGCCCGAGATGCCGGCGTCGGTGGGACGCATCGCGACATGAGCGAGCTCGCTCGACTCGCCCTCGCGCTGATCGCGGGCGTCCTCTTCTGCGCGCTCGCGCCGGCGTCGTCCGCGCGCGCGCAGGAGCCGCCGCCGGTCGACCTCCAGGCCGACGGCATCTTCGGCCACGACGCGTTCCTCAGCGGCGGCTACACGACGCTCGTCGTCCGCGCGACCAACCGCACGCAGAGCGCGCTCCAGGGAGAGGTCACCGTCGAAGCGCGCACGTGGGATCACCTCGTGTCGGTGCACCGCGCGCCGCTCGATCTCCCCGCGCGCGAGGGCCGCGTCACGTCGCTCACCGTTCCGGCGTTCGAAGACGGCTTGTCGTTCACGGTCAGCTACCGCGTCGCTGGCTCGACGCTCGCGAGCACCACGACAGCGCTCAACTACGCCGGCTCCGCGCGGCCGATCGTGGTGCTCGACGATCCGCCGCGCCTGCGCGCTCCGCTCGTGGGCACGCGCGTGACCACGACCGATCCCACGGCCGCCTACTACGGCAGCGGCTCGCGCGACGTAGACGTGCCGATCGGCATCGCCTCGACGGATCCGCGCTCGGGCGATCTCCTCCTGCCCGACAGCGCCGCGGGCTGGTCGAACGTGCTCTTCGCCGTGGGGACCGTGACCACGCTCGGACGCGCGGGAGAGCCCGAGCTCGCCGCGCTCGAGGCCTGGGTTCGCGCGGGCGGACACCTCGTGGTGATGCCCACGCGCGCCGCGGATCTCGATCATCCGTTCTTGAGGCGCACCGTCGGCTCGCTCACCCGCGCCGAGGCCGCCACGCCGAACCTCGGACCCGCGCTGGGCGTCCCGCTCTTGCCGCTCGCGTGTCCCCCGGACGCCACGCGCGACGTCTTCGGCTGCCAGGTGCGCGTGGGCTTCGGCGTCGTGTGGATCACGGATCTCGACCTCTCCGACGCGAGCGTCGTGAACCGCCCCGAGACCGCCGAGGTCTTCCGCGCGATCGCGCGATCCATCGCCGCGAGCGACGATCGCGTGCACCCCTACCTCACGTTCGCGCGCGGCGCGGATCGTCCGCTCGACGAGTGGACGCCGGGCCCCAACGTCGCGCTCGTGCGCACTGCGCTCGATCCGAACGAGGGCTACCGGCCCGCGCTCGTGCTCGTGGGCATCGTGCTGCTCCTCTACGTGGTGCTCGTCGGCCCGGTGAACTTCACGATCGTCGAGCGACGCAAGCAGCCCACGCTCGCGCTCGTGACGACGCCCGTGCTCGCGCTCCTCTGCGTCATGGCGACCTTCTTCGTAGGCTACGTCGGCAAGGGCGTGCAGATGCGCTACCGGCGCATCGAGTTCGTCGACATCGTCGAGGGCTCCGACACCGGCACGTCGCGTCGCTACACGGGCTACTTCTACACGCGCCCTGCGGCCGTCGACGTGGAGCTCGCGCCCGGCGCGGTGGCGATGCGCATCGGCTCGAACGGCGCCGGAGAGGGGCCGCTGATCCGCGAAGGCGCGGAGCGCCGCACGCTCGAGACGATGCGCGCGGGCCTGTGGGAGACGGCGTTCGTGCGTGAAGACGCGACACCTTCGATCGGCGGCGCCATCCGCTTCGAGCTCGACGGCTCGCGCATCGCGCGGGTGCGCAACGACTCGTCTCAGCCGCTCCACGGCGCGTTCATGACGGACCTCGCGGGTGGCGTGTACGCGATCGGCGAGGTCGCTCCCGGCGTGAGCGTCGACGTACCGACGGTCGCGACCAGCTACCTCGCGGTGGGAGATCGGCCGACGGCACAGTACTGGGCGGGCGCCGACGCCTTCCTCGGAACGCTCGGCTACCGGAGCGACGCCCGCGCCGCGGTGAACGCGATGATGGCGATGAGCACGGAGTCGCCGTCGTCCGGCATCCTGCCGGTGCTGTACGCGCGCGTGGACCCCACGTCCGAGCCCGCGGCCAACCCGAGCTTCAGCCCCGAGCTCGACGTGCGCATCCTGCGCGTCGTCCCGCGCATGCCTGGCATGGCGCTCTATGTCCCTCTGCCCGAGCTGAGCAGCGCGCCTCCATCGGCGCCGCTCTCGAACGACGCCACGGGAGGTGCGCAGTGATCCTCGTGGAGAACGTGAGCCACTGGTTCGGGAGCTTTCGCGCGCTGACCGACGTCTCGCTCGTCGTCCCGTCGAACGAGATCTTCGGCTTCATCGGCCCCAACGGCGCGGGCAAGACCACGACGATCCGCATGATGGCGACGCTGCTCGAGCCCGACGTGGGCCGCGTGATCGTGCAGGGCATCGACGTCGTCGAGCACCCCGACGAGGTCCGCAAGGTGCTCGGCTTCATGCCGGACTCGTTCGGCGTCTACGACCGCATCACGGTCGACGAGTACCTCGAGTTCTTCGCCGCGGCGCACGGCATCGTGCTCGGCCAGCGTCGTCGCACGATCGAAGCCGTCATCGAGCTCACCGAGCTCGGCGCCGTGCGTGATCGACTCGTGCAAGCGCTCAGCAAGGGCATGAAGCAGCGCCTCGCCATCGCGCGCACGCTCCTCCACGACCCGAAGGTCCTCATCCTCGACGAGCCGGCGAACGGCCTCGATCCGCGCGCGCGCATCGAGATGCGCGAGCTGATCGAAGAGCTGCGTCGCCTCGGCAAGACCGTGATGCTCTCGAGCCACATCCTCACCGAGCTCTCCGACATGTGTACGTCGGTCGCGATCCTCGAGCGGGGTCGCGTCGTCGCCTCCGGCAGCGTCGACACGATCGGCCGCGGCCTGCGTCCCGAGCGCGGCGTGAAGGTCCGCTTGCTCGCACCACCCGACGGCGTCGACAAGCTGCTCGCGAAGGCGCCGCACGTGATGAACGTCGAGCGCGATCCGGACGGTGCGTACGCGATGCAGTACCAAGGCGGCGACGAGGCCCTCGCGGACATCGTCGACTTCGCGGTGCGCGAGAAGCTCCGCATCGTGCGCGTCGAGCCCGACCAGAACGATCTCGAGCGCATCTTCCTCGAAGTGACGAAGGGAGAGCTCCAGTGAGCGACCCGAACGAGTCTCCCGAGGAGCCGCGAGTGGATCCGGCTGCCGATCCGGGTCCGGCTGCCGATCCGGGTCCGGATGCCGATCCGGGTCCGGATGCGGTTCCGGATGCGGTTCCGGATCCGGGTCCGATTCCGGATCCGATTCCGGACCTGGTTCCAGTTTCCGCCTCCGCGCCTGCAGTGGAGAGCCCGCGCGTCTCCCACCCCGATGGTCCTCGGCGCTCTCGGCCTTCGCTCGCGCCTCAGGCCGTCGCGGCTCCGTCGTTCGTCGATCGCGTGAGGGCGCTCGTGCTCGCGCCGCTGCGCGATCCGAACCCGATCCTCCTCAAGGAGCTGCGCGCCACGTTCCGCACGGCGCTGTTCATCCGCTTCCTCTACCTGCTGACCGGCGTGGTGGCGGTCTCCGTGCTGCTCGGCGGCGCGATGATCGGCGAAGGCAACACCGCGCCTGCCGACGTGGGGAGCGCGCTCTTCCACATCTTCTTCGGCCTCGTGCTCGGCGTGCTGTGTCTCGTGGCGCCGTCGTACGCGGCGACCGCGATCACCACCGAGCGCGAGACGCGCACCTACGAGTCGTTGGTGCTCTCGGGCATGGGCGCGTGGCACATCGTCTGGGGCAAATTCATCGCGTACTTCGGATCGATCGTCCTCATCGTCGTCGCGATCGCGCCCGTGATCGGCGTCGCGTTCCTCTTCGGCGGCGTCTCTCCGGGCGCCGTGCTCGTCGCGTTCTTCTGGACGCTCGTGATCCTCGCCACCGCGGTCTCGTGGGGCCTCGCGATCTCCGCGCGCCTCGACTCGACGCGCATCGCGATCGTGCTCTCCACCGTGCTCTTCGTGCCCGTCGCGATGATGCTCACGGGGATGATCACGGCGATGGGCGAAGAGGCCCAGCGCGAGTGGGGCGTGCCGTTCGACGGACCGTTCTGGTTCGCGGAGGCGTTCCCGCAGCGCATCGACACGCCAGACGGCTGGGCCGCGCTCGTGCTCCTTCCGGGCTTCGTGTTCGGCTCGACGATCTGGTTCTTCCTCGCGTCGTCCGTCGCGGGCCTGCGTCATCCGGGTGAAGACCGCTCGACGCCGCTCAAGCAGTGGGCCGCCTTCGTGTCGCCGGCCAGCGTCGTGGCGGCTGCCATCCCGATCGGGCTCGTCTATCCGGGGATGCCGGGCGTGACCCACATGGGGATCTTCATGACGATGATGGCGGGCCTCCTCGGCCTCTTCATCGGCCTCACCTTCGCGAACGAGCCGCCGCTGCCGCCGCGCGCGCGCAGCAAGCCGTCGGTGCTCGAGAAGCTGCTCGCGATCGTGGGCCCCGGCGCGGGAGGCACGACGCGCTTCGCGATCGTGTTCGCGATGCTGCCGCCGCTCGGCGTCGGCGCGGTCACCGTCCTCGCGCGGCATGCGGCCTCGCCGGGGCTCTCCGTCGGAGACGACGGCGACGCTGCGCTCTTCGTGCTCGGGGTGGGCAACGCGCTCTGCGCGAGCGCGTTCACGACGCTCGCGATCGTCTTCCGGTTGTGGAGCCGCAACGGCGTGGTCGCGCGCCTGCTCGCGCTCGTCACGCTCGCCACCGCCATCCTCGTGCCGGTGCTGCTCTCGTTGATGCTCCAGCCCAACGTCTTCGACTACGGCAACCGCCTGCCTCCGCTGATGGCGCTCTCGCCGATCGGTCCGCTCTGGTCGGGCATCCTCCTGTCGGACCACGCGCCGATGGAGACGGTCCTCTTCGCGTTCCTCGGCATCGGCGGCTACGGCGTGGCGACGCTGGGCCTCTGGATCGGCATCGAGCTCCACGTGGCGCGCGTGCGTCGCGCAGACGCCGAGCGACGCGCCAAGCGCACCGCGCCCGCGACCGCAGCGGCGACCGACGCGACGGCGAGCCCCGCAGGCGCTCCGTGAGCTCGCTGCTCGAGCCCGCGTTCCTGCGGCGACTCGGCAGGCTGCGCCTCGCGGTGCGTCGTCGGTTCGCGGGCAGCTCGGCCGGCGCGCGGCGCTCGCTGCGGCGCGGGAGCTCAGCCGAGTTCGCAGAGCACCGCCCGTACTACGCGGGCGACGACGTGCGACGGATCGACTGGAACGCGTACGCGCGCCTCGAAGAGCTCGTGCTCCGGCTGTTCGTGGCGGAAGAAGATCTCTCGCTCTACCTCCTCGTCGATCGCAGCGCGTCGCTCGGCACGGGATCGCCGCCGAAGATCGAGACGGCCAAGCAGATCGCGGCCGCGCTCGGGTACGTCGGCCTCTCGGGCAGCGAGCGTGTCTCGGTGCTGCCGTTCGGTGAGCAGCTCGATCAGCCGATGGCGCCGACACGCGGCAGCCGACGCATCGGCACGCTGCTCCGCTACCTCGACGCGATCGAGACGCGCGGCGACACCGATCTCGCGAACACCGTCGAGCGCTTCCTCGCGCGCTCGCCGCGCCCCGGGCTCGTGGCGGTGATCAGCGACTTCTTCGATCCAGGCGGGTTCCAGCGCCCCCTCGATCGACTGCTCGCGCAGAAGTTCGAGCCGGTTCTCTTCCAGGTGCTCGATCGCGAAGAGCTCGATCCCACGCCGGGCCAAGACGTCGAGCTCGTCGACAGCGAGACGGGCCAGAAGGTCGACGTCTCGCTCGACGCGCGCGCGATCGCCGCGTACCGCGCGCGCCTCTTCGCGTTCTTCGGAGAGCTCGAGAGCTACGCGAAGAAGCGCGGCTTGTTCTACGGTCGCGTCGACGCCGATCACGCGCTCGACGACGTGGTCATCGGCTACCTGAGGCAGGGCGCGCGATGAGCCTGCTCTCGCCGCTCTCGCTCGCCTGGCTCGGCCTCCTCGCGCCGCTCATCGGCCTCTACATCCTGCGGCGCCGTCGCGAGGCGCGCGTCGTGGGATCGACGCTGCTCTGGGACCGCGCGGTGCGCGACATGCGGGCGGAGCGGCCCTGGCAGCGGCTCATCCCGTACCTCTCGCTCCTCCTCCAGGCGCTCGCGATCCTGCTCGCCGCGTTCGCCCTCTCGCGACCCTCTGGCATCGGCGAAGTCCCGAGCGGCTCGCGCGTCGTGGTCGTCGTCGACGCGTCCGCCTCCATGGCCACGCTGATGCCCGGCGGCGACACGCGCATGGAGGCCGCGCGGGGCGTCGTGATCGGCCTCGCGGACTCGCTGCCGGCGGGCGGAACGCTGATGCTCATCGAGGCGGCGAGCGAGCCTGCGGTGTTGCTCGCGCCGACGAGCGACGTCGCCGAGATCCGGCGCGCGATCGGGCAGCTCCGTGTGCGCGGCGCAGAGTCTTCGCTCGAGCGCGCGGTCGCCGTCGGCGCCGAGCGCGTGCGCGACGCGCCTCCGGGCTCGCGCATCCTGGTCATCACCGACGCGGCGAGCGAAGGCGAGCAGGCGCTCGCAGCGAGCGTGCCCGTCGAGGTGCAGCGCGTCGGGATGGACGCCGTGAACGACGCGATCGTCGCCGTCGACGTGCGCGCACGTCCGAGCGACGAGTCGCCGGATCGCGCCGAGATCTTCGTGCGCGTCGTGAGGCACGCGACGAGCCCCGCCACGCGCTGGATCACCGCGAGCATCGAGGGCCGAGGCGTCGTCGCGTCACGCCGCGTCGAGCTCGTGCCGGGCGAGCCCGAGAGCGTGCTCATGCTGGCGGATCTTCCGCCCGACGCCGACGGCCGCGCAGCCCTCGTGCGGATCGAGCTGGCGGGCGACGACCCTGCCGGAGGAGCCGTCGCGGCCTCGAGCGAAGACGCGCTCTCGCTCGATGATCTCGTCGTCGCGCCGAGCCCGGGCGCGCGTCGCTTGCCGGTGTTCTTGGTGGGCAACGCCCCGCAGTCCGTGCGCCGCGTGCTCCTCGCGGATCGCGACGTCGAGCTCTTCCAGACCACGCTGGCCGCCCTCACCGAGCGCGCCGCGAGCCCCGACACGACCGACCTCGATGGCGTCTTCGTCTACGCGGGCGAGACACCCGACGCCGCGCCGCAAGGTGACTCGATCGCGATCGCGCCGAGCGGCGGCTCGCTCTTCGGCGTCGCGCTGGGAGAAGCCGCGGCGAGCCCGCGCATCGTGAGCTGGGAGGAAGACGATCCTCGCCTCCGCTTCGTCTCGTTCGCCGCGGTGCACGTCGCCACGATGCGCCCGATCACGGGCGCGCAAGCCCGCACGCTCGTCCAGACCGATCACGGCGCGCTCGTCTCGTCGCTCGCGCATCCGGGCGGCGAGGCCACGCTGCTCGCGTTCGATCCCGATCGCTCCGATCTGCCGGATCAGCCGGGCTTCGTGATCCTCTTCCGCAACGTGCTCGAGCGCGCGCGTCAGCGTCGCGCGGAGGGCGGCATCCGCGCGGACCGCATCGGCGAGCCGCTCCGCGTGCCCGCGCCCGACGGCGCGACGGTGGAGGTGCACTGCCCCGACGGCTCGACCGCGCGCGGCCTCTCGCGCGGCGGCGTCGCGATCGTCGACGTGCCCGCGGTGCCCGGCGTGTTCGAGGCGAACGTCGGGCGTCAGCGCCTCTTCGCGCTGAGGAGCCTTCTCGCGCCGAGCGAGTCCGATCCTTCGCCGCGCGCGCGCTTCGTCACGCGGGCGGGCGGCAGCGAGGTGGAGGTGCAGGAGGCGAGCTCGCCGCGCGAGGCGTGGGCGTGGCTCGCGGGTCTCTTGCTCGTGGTGCTCGTCCTCGAGGCCACGTGGGCCACCCGCAAGGCGGCCACGTGAGCTTCGCGGCACCCCTCTGGCTCGCGCTCGGGATCCCCATGGTCCTGTTCGTCGCCTGGCGTCTCCGCTCGCTGCCCGCGGGTCACACCGGCCCTCGGCGTCGCCTCGTTCAAGCGAGCATGTTGATCGCGTCGCTGTGCGCCGCGCTCGCGATCGCTCGCCTCGAGCTGGCGACGCGCATCGATCGCATCGCGACGATCTTCGTGCTCGATCGCAGCCGCTCGGTCGAGAACGCCGCGGACGACGCGCACACCGAGAACCTCGGCGCGATCCGCGCGGCCATCGAGGGCATGCGAGAGGACGACGTGGCTGGCCTGGTCGTGTTCGGCGCCGAGGCCGCCACCGAAGTGCTGCCGCAGGCGCACCCGGAGATCGGACGGAGCACGGCCTCGATCGCGCGCGACGGCACGGACGTGGACGCGGCGCTGAGGCGCGCGCTCGCCGATCTGCCGTCAGCCGCGACGCCGCGCATCGTGTTGCTCTCGGACGGCGTCGAGACCAGCGGCGACGCGCTCGCGGCGGCGCAGATCGCGGGCGCGCGCGGCGTGACGATCGACACCTACGCGATCGAGCGCGCGGCGAGCGCCGAGGTCGCGATCGAGCGCGTGATCGTGCCGCCCTCCGCGGATCCGAACGAGCCGATCGACGTACGCATCGTGACGCGCGCCACGCGCGAGACGGACGTGCGCATCCGCGTTCGGCGCGATGGCCAGCTGATCGCGGAGACGACGACGACCATCGACGCGGGCTCGGATGCGCTGAGCCTGCGCGACGAGACGAGCGAGGCGGGCGTGCACCGCTACGACGTCGAGATCGAGCCGCTCGAGGCGGGCGCGGACGTCTCGACGGAGAACAACGTCGCGGGCGGCTTCTTGCGGATCTCGGGGCGCTCGCGCGTGCTCGTGCTGTCCGATCGGCCGCCCGAGGCCGAGGCGCTCGCGACGGCGATCCGCGCCGCGGGCCCCGACGTCGACGTCGGCGATCGGCTCGCCGTGCCGCTCACGCTCGCGGAGCTCGCGTCGTACGACCTCGTGGTCCTCTCGGACCTCAACGCGCGCTCGCTGACCGAGGGGCAGATGACCGCGATCCGCGCGTACGTGCGCGATCTCGGTGGCGGCCTCCTGATGATGGGCGCGCGCGACTCGTTCGGCCTGGGCGGCTACGCGTACACGCCCGTCGAAGAGGTGCTGCCGGCCACGTTCGATCTCCGCCAGCGTCGCGATCGCGCGTCGCTCGCGATGGTGATCGCGATCGACAAGAGCGGCTCGATGACCGTCGAGGTGTCGCCGGGCGTGATGAAGCTCGACCTCGCGAACGAGGCCGCGGCGCGCAGCGCGGCGCTGCTCTCGCCGATGGATCGCATCGCCGTCGAGCACGTCGACACGGGGATCACGTGGACGTTGCCGATGACGTCCGTCGAAGAACCCGAGGCGCTGGGTGCGGTGATCCGGCGGGCAGGACCGGGCGGCGGCGGCATCTACGTCGACGTCGCGCTCGAGGGCGCCTACGGCCAGCTCCGCGCGCAGGACACGCAGCTCAAGCACTTCCTCTTGTTCTCGGACGGCAGCGACTCCGAGGAGATGAACCGCGCGAGACAGCTCGTCACCGACGCGGCGCGCGACGGCATCACGACGTCGGTGGTCTCGATGGGCAACGGCCCCGACACGCCGGAGCTCGAGGTGCTCTCGCGCCTCGGCGGTGGGCGCTTCTACATCGTGGAGAACATGGCGGAGCTCCCGCGCATCTTCACGCAGGAGACGATCACGGCGAGCCGCAGCGCGCTCATCGAGGAGCCGTTCACGATCTCGGTCGGCGGGCCCGCGGAACTCACGCGCGGCATCGATTTCGCGTCTGCGCCGGCGCTCGATGGCTACGTGATCGTCAACGCGCGGCCGCGGGCCACGCTCGTGCTCGGGGCGCACCGCGAGGGCAGCGAGGGCGACGAGCCGCTGCTCGCGACGTGGCGCGCGGGCGTGGGTCAGAGCGGCATCTTCACCACGGACGCCGGCGGCCACTACGGTCGGCCGTGGCTCGGCTGGCCGGGCTACGCACCGCTGATGGGACAGCTCGCGCGCTCGCTGTCGCGCGCGCCGGAGCGGGCCGACGCGGAGCTCGACGTCGAGATCGAAGGCAGCACCGGGTCGATCCGCGTCGAGGCGATGGACGACCACGGCCGCTTCCGCAATCACCTCGACCTGCTCGCGACGGTCTCGGGTCCGGGCGGCGTCTCGCAGCAGGTCGCGCTCGAGCAGACGGGACCCGGTCGCTACGAGACGGTGTTCGATGGCGCGGCGCCCGGCAGCTACCTCGTCACGGTGCGCGAGCTCGGTGACGACGGCGAGGGGTCGATCGTCGGGTCGGCCGGGCTCGTGCGCGGACGCGGCGACGAGCTTCGCGGCGAGGGCACCGATCACGCGCTCCTGTCGCAGATCGCTGCGGCCACCGGCGGCGTCGTCCGCACCGATCTCCGCGATGTCTTCGTCGATCGACCGGCGCCGACGTTCGCGCACCGCGGCCTCTGGCGTGAGCTCTTGCTCGCGGCGATGTGGCTGCTGCTGATCTCGGTCGCGCTTCGTCGCTTCGTCGTGCCGGAGCCGGTGCGGGCGTTCTTCGCTCGGTTCGCGCCCAAGCGCGCGGCAGCCCGCAGCCGGGGGCCCGTCTCGCTCGGCACCCTCGACGCGCTACGCGCACGCCGCGAGCAGAGCAAGCAGCGCGAGGTCGCTCCGGAGATCGCGCGCGCGACCGAGACCACGGCGAGCGCGGCCCCTGCGCCAACGGCGAGCGCGAGTCCCGCGCCGAGCAAGCCTCCCGACGACGAACCCCCGAGCGCGCCGCCGCCGGCCGCGCCTTCTACGCTCGCGGAGAGCCTGCTCGAGCGCCGCAAGAAACGTCGCTGACCAAGAGGATGTGGTCTCGCGGGCGGCTCGGGGACAAGGCTCAGAGCACTCTTCGCGCGAGCGACGCCGTGGTCAGAAACGACGCACCGCGAGCCATGCCCGAGGCGCTGATCGCAGCACCAACGACTCCGACGTCGACAACAGGCTCGAGACCCTGGCAGCGGAAGCGACTGCGCGACGGAAACGCAGTCGCCCCGCTCGGCCTCTCGGCCTGCAGGTACACGTCTCCCGTCCCGATGGGTGAGGATCGGCTTTCGTCTCGAGCTGACGGGCTACGTCACCTCGAGCGGCACCGGGATGCGCGGCGGGAACGTCCCCGCGGGAAACGGTCCGAGCACACCGGTCTCTCGATACGCAAGAGAGGCCGCGTCGTACGCCTCCATCACGAGCGCGTAGGCCTCGCGGAACGCCTTCACCTGCGCGTCAGTGCCGTGCCCCCATGGCTGCGGCGTCTTGTCCTTCTCGCGCCGACGCGCCGGCACGCCGTTCGGATCCTGCGTCGTGTACTTCGACGGCTTGATCAGCCGCCGAGCACTCTCAGCGCGACGCTTGCGCGCGACCTCCGACTCGAGGTCCTGCATGTTCGACACGAGCGCCCGACGCTCCGACACCATCGCGCTCGACGACAGTCTCGAGCGATGCGGCAACGGACTCAACGGCACCCGCGCCGTGTGCGTGAACGACGCGCGCTCGTTCTTGCGAGCACCCGCCTCCCGCCAGCCCTCCGCGTCGAACCACGACGACTCCACGTGATCGCGTCCGGCGATCACGGCGGCGTACGAGGACAGTCCCGGCCACTCCACCGCGCGCTCCACGAGCTCGTGCCGCACCGCCTGCCCATGGGTGTAGCGCTCGACGCCCACGGCGGCGTCGTTGGAGAGGATCGGTTCGAGCCGATACCGCCGCTTGAAGAACGCCCCATCTCGCTCTCGATGAACGTTGAGGTCCGTCGCGATTCGACTCTTCAGGTACTGCATGAACGAGTCGACCCGGCAGCCCTTTACGCCGAGCAAGAGGTGCGCGTGCGTCGACAAGAACGTGAACGCGTGGAGCCGCACGCCGTACGTCTTCGCCGCTCCCGCGAGGGCGACTGCGATCACGTAGTTCGCGTACGCATCGGGTCGCATGAGGAAGGCATCACCCACGCACTTGAAGGACACGTGAACGAGGTCGTGCTCGGGCGGGAGGTAGCGGCGGCGGGTCATGTTGGGCGCCTTGTCGGCACCCGGCGCCGCGGGTTGCGTCGAATCGACCTCGTCATGCTCTGACCCCTCCGCGTCCGGCGATGGGTCAGAGCGCTCGCGCGGCCAGTGAGCCGCTGGCGCGCCCGCTCGTTCCGAGAGTGCGACCGTTCGTTCCCTGCACCCGAGCCGCTCCCCGCAGCCAGTGCGACGACTCGCCCCGTGACCAAGCCCCGCTTCATCACCGCCACCGTCCTCGCGACCGCCGCGCTCGTCCTCGCGCCGCTCGTGGCGTGGTCGCGCTGGGACGCCGAGCATCCCTGCTGGCGCTCCTCGAACGCACCGTGGTGCGGCCACTTCTGCGACGACGATCCGTGCGCGTGTGCCGCACGCCACGACGTCGAAGATCCATTCGGCGGAGGGCCCGGCTGCCCCGACCCCTGACGCTCCTCGATCTCAGTCGGGGAAACACCGCGCCACGCGCTCCGCCGCGCAGCGATCGACCTCCGTCCGGTGCGGCGTCAGGCAGCGATCGAGGATCTCCCGCTCCCGCGAGCACGCCTCGGACATGCGCACCGCCACGCAGTCGACCCAGTCGTCCGCTTGCGCCGCGCAGCGCTCGTACCAGCACGAGTACCTCTGCGTCCCCACGCACGACTCGCAGTCGACCTCCGTCACGTCGAAGTCGTCCCAGACGAACATGAGGCCCGTCCGCGTCGTGTCGCCCACCGTGACGTACGCCTCGCAGACCGGGTCGCCCGAACACCCGCTGAACAAGTCGCGCGTGTCGCGCGAGCAGCGAGGCGTGCACTCGTCGGGCAGCGGATCGCCGCGCGACCAGAGGATCCCGCACGCGCCCGAAGGGGGCCGCACGTCGACACCCACGTCTCGGCTGCCGCCCACGTCGCGCCGTGCCGCGCTGGCGTCCGTCGACCCGGAGCCACCGCCCGCATCGTGCTCGAACGCATCGATGGGACCGACGTCCTGGTTCGCATCGACGCGGCTCGGATCGAACGCGTCGAGGTTCGCGTCGATCGTCGGATCGAGGAACGCATCCATCCCGTCGCCGATCCCCGTGTCGGGATCGACGCCGCTGCCTCCAGCGTCGTCGCTCGCGGTGTCGGCGCGCGGTCCCGCGTCTCGCCGCGGCCCCGCGTCGCGTCCGCCCGATCCACCGCACGAACAACCGGACGCCGTCACGAGCACGACGAACGCGCCCGAGGTGAGCACGGAGACGAAGAGCGCACGGGCGCGCGGCGCGAACATCGCCTTCGACTCTACCTCGCAGAACGACCGTCTTGATACGCTCCGCTCGATGTCGAGCGATCTCCGCGATGCGCTCACCGCCGATCTCGCCCGGCTGCTCGAGGCCAACCGCGCGCTCGACGAGCGAACCCGACGACTCACGCGCGGTCTCTCGCTTCTCGCCCGCATCGCAGGCCTCGCGCGAAGCGGCGACGATCGGCGCGCCACCGCGTGCGCCGTCCTCACGGGCGTCACCGCAGGCGTCGGCCTCGGGATGAACCGCGCGCTCGTGCTCGTCCCGACCGACGCGGGGGACGAGCTCGAGGTCCTCGCGGCGATCGGACCGCTCGATCGCACCGAAGCCGATCGGGTGTGGCGTTCGATCGAGCGCGACGGCCCCGACCTCGAGACCTTGTACGAGGTCGGCGCGCGCACGCTCAGCGACGGATCGGCGTTGGCGAACACCATCGTCGGCGCACGTCTGACGCGAGACGCGCGCCGCATCGACGGCAGCGGGGCTCGCTTCGAGCTCGACGGTCCGACCGCCATCGAGGCCCCGCTCCCGATGAGCGCACGCAGCGGCTCGCTCGTCGCCGACAACGTGTTCACGGGTCGCGCGCCCGACGACGAGACGCGCCTTCTCTTCTCCCTCGTGGCGAGCCTGGCGGGCCCCGCGCTCGAAGCGGCCGCGCGCTTCGAGCGCGTCAGCGCGCAAGCGACGACCGATCCGCTGACCGGGCTCGCGTCACGCCGCACCGGCGATGCGATCCTTCGCGAGACCTGCGACGCGGCCCTGCTCGACGGACGCGCTGTCACGCTCGTGCTCCTCGATCTCGACGACTTCAAGCGCATCAACGACACGCTCGGGCATCCTGCGGGTGACGCCGTGTTGCGTGAGATCGGCGCACGCCTGCGCGCGCGCCTGCCGCCTCGTACGCGTGCGTACCGCTACGGCGGCGAGGAGCTCGCGATCGTCTCGGACGCTCTGTCCGAGGCAGACGCGATCGGGCTGGCGCACACGCTCCACGACGCCGTGCGGGCACAGCCAGTCGCCCAGCCGCACGGCCCGCTCGCCGTGACGACGTCGGTCGGGCTCGCACACGCGCGCGGGATCGGCGCGGACTCTCTCCTCGCACGTGCAGACGAGGCCCTCCTCGCGGCCAAGCGCGCCGGCAAGGACCGGGTGGTCGTCGCGGCGTGAGCCCCAGTCCGCCGGCATGCTCCGCGCACGACGGTCGCGCGATGTCTCGGCCTCGTCTCGATCTCCGATCGACCGAACGGGCTGGGCCCTGGCGAGCGTCGTCCGCGATGCCCTGCTAGGTTCGCCTCGCTTCGTCTGGACCAGCACGACTCCGAATCTCCGGGGGTGTCACGGTTTCGACGGGGGCAGTGAGGCAAAGATTGCGTGTCGCCGGGCCCAACAACGGCGTCAAAAATAGTAGGGAATTTGTAAGTGCGAACGACAGCACCTACGCCGTCGCGGCCTGAGAAGGTTTAGCGATAGCCGTCGAAGCGAAGAGCCTGCCAGTGCTCCCGCGGAGGCGTCATTGAACTGGCTGGCACTACCTGAGCGGCCGCAGGTAGAGCGAGACTGAGGTCGATAGCGTGAGGGAGAGCTTGCTCGTGGGCGCTCTCCCGCGCGATTCAACACACGAGCTACACACGTAGACGTCGGCGCGGAGCGCCTCCGGACGCGGGTTCGACTCCCGCCACCTCCAGACAAGTCGAGACTGCTCGTCGCCGATCTCACCGGTCGGCGACGAGCAGGATCTTTCCTTCGATGTTCCCCGCCTCGAGCCGCTCGTTCGCGCGCCTCGCCTCGAGGAGGCCCATCGTCTCGGCGATCCGGGGTCGGATCTTCTTCCCCGCCAGCAGCGCGAAGAGCGCGCCGAGGTCTTCGCGGAAGGGCTTCGGGTCCTTCCGGTACAGCTGCGTGATGCCGTAGAACGCGCCCGTGCGACCGCAGAGCGGCGCGCCCGCGAAGAGCGCTGCGGCCGATCGCGCGGTGCCGATCAGGCCGCCGGTGCCGACGAAGCCGTACCAGACCACCGTGCCTCCACGCCGCGTCGCCGACGTGCACTGTCCGGTCTGCTCGCCGCCCACTCCGTCGAACGACGCGTCGACGCCCTCGGGCTTCACGGCGAGCGTGCCGACGTCGATCGGCGCGCCGCGTCCATCGATCGGGATCGCACCGTAGCTGCGCACGACGTCGTGGCGCTTCGGCGAGGCCGCGCCGATCGCGCGGATGTCGAGCGCACGACACAGATCGAGCAGCGCTTGCCCCACGCCCCCGTTCGCGCCGTTCACCAGCACCGTCTGCCCCGCCTTCACCTGCGCCGTCCGCACGAGCATCTGGTACGCGGTCACGTAGTTCAGCACCAGCGACACGGCCTCCTTCGCGTCGAGCTCCTTCGGCACCTTCACCCAGTGCTCCGCGCCTCGCACGACGTGCGTCGCGTAGCCGCCGTGCACCAGCAGCGCGCACACACGATCGCCGACCGCGAGCGAGGTCACGCCCGCGCCGATCGCGTCGACGAGCCCGATCGACTCGTAGCCAGGTACGAACGGGATGGGCGGCGCGTACGGGTACTGCCCGGTGCGCATCGTGACGTCGGTGGAGCCCACGCCAGTCACGTCCACCTTCACGCGGACCTCGCCTTCGCCCGGCTCCGGCAGCGGCAGCTCCACCACCTCGAGCACCTCGGGACCGCCCTTCTTCGTCAGCATCACAGCCTTCATCGTCGTCGGCATGCGTCGTGTCCTCTCGAGCCCGATCGTTCGCCGACGACGCGCCGGAGTCGCGCGCACGGATGCACACCTCGCGTGCATCCGTGCACACACGAACGTGTAGGCTCGCGACGAGGAGCCGCGCCGCATGAGCTGGGACGACGTCAGGGTCTTTCTCGCGATCGCGCGCACCGGGCAGCTGCAGGCCGCCGCCAAGCAGCTCGGCATGGACCGCACCACCGTGGGTCGCCGGCTCGCAACGCTCGAGTCGACGCTCGGCGCGCGTCTCTTTCACCGCACGCGAGACGGCCTCACGCTCACGCCCGCGGGCGAGCGCACGGTGGGGCTCGCGGAGCGCATGGAGAGCGCCTCGACGGCGATCACGCGCGAGCTCGCGCCGTCGCGCGGCGTCAGCGGCATCGTGAAGCTCGCGATGACCGACGCGCTCGCGCCGTTCGTCGTCGAGGCGGGCCTCTTGTCGTTGCTCGACGAGCACCCTGCCCTGTCGATCGAGATCCTCGCCGGCAACCGCAGGCTCGATCTCGTGCGCGGCGAGGCCGACATCGCGCTCCGTGTCGATCCGCTGCGGGGCGCCGACCACAAGGCGCGGTCGATCGCGCGCGGACGCATCGGCCTCTATGCGTCGGCCGACTATCTCGCCGCGCACGGCACACCCAAGACGGTGAAGCAGCTGACGGGACATCGGGTGCTCGCGCCCGCTGGCGAGCTCGCGCACCTGCCCGAGGCGCGGTGGCTCGCCGCGCGAACCGAGCTGGCGGTCGCGGCGAGCAGCAACAGCCTTCCAGCGCTCGTGTCGGCTGCGCGGGTGAGCCGCGGACTCGTTCCCCTGGTGTCGTTCTGGGGAGAGCGCGAGGCCGGCCTCGTGCACGTGATCGATCTGCCGAGCATCGCGCCGCGCACGCTCTGGCTCGTGTCGAGCACCGCGGCGTCGGAGCGGCCCGCGTGCCGTGTCGTCCTCGATCGGCTCGCGCGCCTCTTCCGCGACAAGGCGCGAAGCTGACGCGCGCTCCTCGCGTGACGAGATCACGCGATGCGTTCACGCTGCGCGGCATGAGCGAGCACCGCCTCCTGATGATCCCCGGCCCCATCGAGATCGAGCCGTCCGTGCTGGCGGCGATGGGCCAGCGCAGCACGAGCCACGTCGACCCGGACTTCGTGCCCGTGATGGGTCGAGCGATCGGCGCGCTCCGCAGCGTCATGCTCGCGCCGAGCGCTCAGCCGTTCGTGATCGCGGGCAGCGGAACGCTCGCGATGGAGATGGCCTGCGCGAACCTCGTCGAGCGCGGCGATCGCGCGATCGTCGTCGACACCGGCTGGTTCAGCGCGCGCATGGCGTCGATCCTCGAGCGGCTCGGTGCCGTCGTCACGCGCGTGAGCGCGACGCCAGGCGACATGCCGTCGATCGACGCGATCGGCGAGGCGCTGCGGACGATGAAGCCGAGGCTCGTCGCGATCACGCACGTCGACACCTCGACGGGCGTGCGCATCGACGTCGAGCCGATCGCGAAGCTCGCGAAGGAGCACGGCGCGTTGGTCGTGCTCGACGCCGTGTGCAGCGCCGCAGGCGAGGTGATCCGACAGGACGCTTGGGGCATCGACGTCGTGCTCACGGGCAGCCAGAAGGCGCTCGGCGCGCCGCCCGGGCTCGCGCTGCTGACGGTGTCCGAGGCCGCGCTCGCACGTCGCCGTGCGCGTGAGACGCCGCCCGCGTCGCTCTACCTCGATCTGCTCGAGTGGCTGCCGATCATGCAGGCGTACGAAGCCAACGAGCCCGCGTACTTCGCCACGCCCGCGGTCTCGCTCGTGGGCGCGCTCGACGTGAGCCTCGCGTCGATCGTGCGCGAGGGCATGGAGGCTCGCTTCGAGCGACACGCGCGCGTCGCCGCCGCGTTCCGCGCGGGGTTCGCGGCGCTCGGTCTCTCGATGCTGCCCGCGCGCGAGTCGATCTGCGCGTCGACCCTCTCGGCCGTTCGCTACCCGAGCGGCGTCGACGCCTCGCTCGTCGCTGCCGTCCGCGAAGAAGGCGTCGTGATCGCGGGAGGCCTCCATCCCGATCTGCGAGCCACGTACTTCCGCATCGGTCACATGGGGACCACGGGTCTGCCCGAGATGCTCACGACGCTCGGCGCCCTCGAGCGCGCCCTCGTCCGCTCGGGTCATCACCGCGAGGTCGGCGCGGGTGTCACCGCAGCCATGAAGGCGATCGCCTGATCGGTGACCGCTCCTCCGCGCCGCGGTGCTACAAGCTCGGCGCCGTGCGTCTCCTCGCTCCACGCCTCGCTCCACGCCTCGCGCTCGCGCTCGCGCTGACCAGCGTCGCGGCGTGCTGGTCCGAGCCCGAAGAGGTGGGCGCACCGCCGCCGCTCCCGCTCGCGAGCGTGGACGCCGACGTCGTCACGCGAGGGCACGAGTCGTTCGGTCGCTACTGCGGGCTCTGCCACGGCGCGAACGCCGAGGGCTACATCGTCGACAACGCGCCCGCGCTGGGCAACGCCGACTTCTTGCGGGTCGCGTCGGACGACTTCCTCCGCACCGCGATCGCCGAGGGGCACGCGGGCACGCCGATGTCTGCGTGGCACCGCGATCGAGGCGGACCGCTCACGGATCCGCAGATCGCGGAGATGATCGCGTACCTGCGCAGCCTCTCCGACGAGCCGCGCGCGGAGACCGCGGGGACACGGATCATCGGCGACCCCGTGCGCGGCGCCGAGCTCTTCGCGGAGCACTGCGCGGTCTGTCACGGCGCGCGCGGCGAGGGTGTCAACGCGACGAGCCTCAGCTCCGAGGTGTTCCTCCGCACGGCGAACGACGGCTTCGTGCGCGACACGATCGCGCGCGGTCGTCGCGGCACCCCGATGCAGGGCTGGGACGACGAGCTGTCGTCGCGCGACATCGACGCGCTCACCACGTTCGTGCGCTCGCTCGCGCCGCGCACGCTGCCGCCCGCCGCGCCGATGGGGCCGCCCCCGCCGGATCTCGATCACCTCGTCATGAACCCCGACGCGCCGCTCGCCGAGTTCACCGCCCGAGACGACCGCTTCGTGGCCGGCGCCTCGGTGCTCGCCGCGATGGAGGCGCACCAGCGCTTCATCCTCCTCGACGCGCGCGCACCTTCCGACTGGGCCTCCGCGCACCTCCCGGGCGCCGCGCCGTTCCCCTTCTACGACGCGACCCAGCTCGTCTCGCACATCACGGACCCGAACACGTGGGTGATCGCGTACTGCGCGTGCCCGCACGGCGCGTCGGGCCACGTCGTCGACGCCGTGCGCGCCGCCGGTCACACGCGCGCGGCGATCCTCGACGAAGGCATCGGCTGGTGGATCCAAGAGGGCCACCCCACGGAGCGCGGCTCCGTACCCTGACGCGCTTCGTTCCCGCTCCGAGATCGTGCGACGCTCCCGCGCATGAAGCGGGAACGTGTTCTGTTCGGTGCCGTCTTGGCCCTCGGTGTCGTCGCGTGTGGTCCGTCGAACGTCGAGCCCGACGCAGGCGTCGACGCTGCGTCCCCGACCGACGCGCCCGTCGCCAGCGACACGCCGCCTGTGTCGCCCGACGCAGGATCGGACGCGCCGTTCTTCCGGCCCGATGGAGGTCCCACCGCGTCCGCGCTCGAGCCTCTCGACGCGTGCGACGACGTCGTCACCGCCCTCTACGACACGCCCGAGGGCCTGCCCGCCTTCGATCCGTCGGTGCGCGGCGCGCTGCTCGGCTGCTCGCTGATCGAGACGATCGAAGCGAGCGAGGTCGCGACACGTCTCGCGGGCGTGTCGGGCATCGAGCGCGTCGGTGGCGCGCTTCGCGTCTACGTGATCGCGTACCGCACGGAGCGCGAGCCGCGCGGCGTCGGCGGCATCTCGACCGCGCTGATGGTCCTGCCGGACGTGACGCGCAGCGAGCGCGTGCCAGTCGTACTCGCGCTCCACGGCACCGTGGGCATCGCGGATCCCTGCGCGCCCTCGCGCTTCTGGCGCGAAGGCCTCGAGGTGATCGGTCTGCCCGCGAGCTACGTCGACGCGTTCGTCCTCTCGTACGCGGCGGCCGGCCTGCCGGTGATCGCGCCGGACTACGCGGGCCTCGGCACCGAGGGCGTGCACGGCTACGGCAACTGGATCGATCCCGCGCGCTCGGCGATCGACGGCGTCCGCGCGATCCGCGCGCTCCTCCCGAGCGAGAGGCTCGACTCCGGCACGCTGGCGTACGGGCACAGCCAGGGCGGCGGGATCGCGCTCTCGGTCGCCGCGCTCGCGAGCGAGGATCCATCGCTGGATCTCCGTGCCGTGGTGTCGATGGCGCCGGGCTACGACGTCGCGAGCTCGACGACGATCGTTCGCTTGCGGACGTTCGCGGTGAACGATCTCCTCCGCGCGACGGGCTCGCTGTTCGTGCTCGCCGACTACGC
The DNA here is from genome assembly GCA_964502175.1 of uncultured Sandaracinaceae bacterium. GTDB lineage: Bacteria > Myxococcota_A > Polyangia > Polyangiales > Sandaracinaceae > JAFLCL01. Next base: position 133,558 of record CAZCVE010000003.1, on the reverse strand, counting down.
CAACCTCACGGACGACACGACGCGCTGGGGCGAGCCGTTCGAGGCCTCGATCCGCGACACGGTGGTGTCCGAGTGGAACACGCGCTGCTTCGTGCAGGCCGGCGCCGCGCTCGGCACGCCACGCGCAGGCTACGTGCCGCCGAACACCGTCGACGAGGTCTTCGACGACGCGTTCATCGACGACGTGACCGGCTGCGTCGATCGCGACGAGTGCAGCGATCTCACGGGCGCGTGGGTCGCGCGCGACGAGGCGAACCAGCCGGTGATCCCCATGGCGGACGCACCGCCGATCCTGATGCTCACCTCGACCGACGACGAGGCCTCGTCCCCGGGCGCGATCGGCTGCGTGGTGAATCGCCTCCGCGACGACATGACCGAGTACGACTTCTGCGAGGTCGACGGCGGCGATCACCTCACGATGGTCTCGACCTCGATCGGCCACGCGATCGACTGGTCGATCGCGCGCGCCAGCGGCGAAGCACCACCCGCCTGCCCCGGCTCGACGACCCGCCCCCGCTGCACGCTGCTCTGACGCGCGTCGCTGCGATCGTCAGCGCGTGAGGCCGCTTCGCGCGAGCACGCGCTCGGTGAAGCTCGCGCGCAGATAGAAGGCACGCTTGAGCTGTCGCGTGGGCGCGCCTTCGTCGTCGGCGCGTCGCGTCGTGTCGTCGGCGTTCTTGCCTTTGGGACGGATCTGCAGCGCGACGCCCTCGGTCGCGCGCACCTCGCCGTGAACGAGGACGCGCTCCGCGAGATCGGACCAGTCCTTCGCGAGCAGCGCTTCGTCGTCGTCCGTGGGCCGCCACAGGAACGCGCGACCGAAGCGGCGATCGGTGAACGCGCGCACGGTGCGCGACTCGACGGGGACGAAGAGCACGTGCGCGAGCTTCGCGCGCGCGTGCGACTCCTCCCACGGACGCTCGAGATCCTTGTCGCTCAGCACGGTCACGAACGTGCTCTCCGCGGGCTTGCCGCGCGCGTCGACGGGCAGCGTCTTGAGCTCGATGCCGCTCGCGAAGTCGGGGCCGGGACGCGAGCCACGCTCGGCGCCGAGCGCACGCTCGACGAGGTGACCGATCGCGCCCTTGCTCCGCGTCGGATCGGCGGGCAGTGGGTGCGAGAGATCACCCGCGAGCTCCGCGATCGTCCACCCCGCGAAGCGATGCGCGCGCGCGAGCAGCGCGCCTTCGTCGTCGATCGGCTGGCTCATGTCGGGCTGACCGCCGGTCCCGCGGGCACGAAGTGGCGTCGCACGTCCGCGCGAGAGAGCACGTACAGCCACCACATCGACTGCGCCGTGGTCGTCACGAGCGCAGCGCTCGGCGTGCGGCTCAGGGCGAACACGACCCACACCGTGACGAGTCGCGCGATGCTGCCGCCCACGAAGATCCTCCGCGCGAGGTCCTTCCCGGAGAGCAGGGCGGCCGCGAGCACGAGCTCCACGAGGAAGCCCCAGTAGTGCTCACCGCGCGTCGCGACGAGCACGGCGAACATCACGCCGACGTCGACGGCGAGCGTGCCCACGAGGATCGCGGGCGTGCTCGTCCACCGCGAGCCACTGGCCTGCATCGCCTTCACCGCGTCCACCTTCGGCGGCGGCATGAACGAAGACGGTCGTACGGAGCCGTCCACCGAGAGCGCCTGTCCGTCGGCGTCGACCAACCCGCAGGTCGCGCACCGGAAGACACCGAAGCGCACGAGCTCCAGCGTCTCCTTTCGACAGCGCTCGCAGCGTGGTCGGATCCCGTCGGTCGCCATCACGCGATCATGCGTGCCCGCGTCACGCCGTGTCACCCGCCCCGTCGACGCGCCGTCGTACCGGACGACGACACGGCGCCGGCCGCGTGTGCGATCGGCGCCGTTCGAGCAGCTCGTTCGAGCCTCAGCGAAACATCACATCGGTCCGCAGTCGGAGCAGTCGGTCCCCGCCTCGCACAGCGACGTGTACGAGCCGGGGCGACCATCGTCGCACTCGTTGTCGCCGGAGAAGCGGCAGGTGTCGTTGCAGCCCGCCGGCGTGGCCGTCGCGGAGCACATGCCCGTCAGGCGATCGCAGAGCTCCATGCCCGCCGGGCAGTCGCCGCACGACATGTCGCAGCCGGTGGCCTGTCCGCACGAACGACCGGTGCAGTCACACGCGACGCACGCACCGTCGCGGCAGCCCTGGCCGTCGGGGCACGCGCCGTCCATGGGGCCGCAGTCGCCGCCCGCGCCATCGCTCCCGCACACGCGACCCGCGCAGCTCGGCGTGCGACAGGCACCACGATCGCAGCTCGCTCCGCTGCCGCACTCGCCGCACGAACCGCCGCAGCCGTCGTCGCCGCACGCGAGCCCCTCGCAGTCCGGCTCACACACGCCGCACGTTCCACCCATGCACGTCGCAGGGGCCGTGCACTCGCCGCACGTCCCGCCGCAGCCGTTGTCGCCACACGTCGCGCCTTCGCAGTCCGGCACGCAGCTCGACGGATCGCGCGGGCCGCAGTCGCCGCAGTCGCTGCCGAACGTGCAGATCGACGTGATCGAGTCGGGGCCGCCGTCGTCGCACTCGCCATCGTCGGCGTACTCGCACGTGTTCTCGCAGACGGAGCCAGCCGGCACGAACGCGTCGGGGCTCCCGCTCATCGGCGCGTCGGTGCCGGGCGCGAGGTACGCGTCGGTGCCGGGCGTGACGCGGGCGTCGGTGCCGGGCGGGAACGGCGCGTCGAGCTCGCTCGTCATGCCAGCGTCGGTACGACTCGGAGACGATCCACATCCGGCGAGCGCCGCGGTCACCATCCCGATCGAGATCGCGACGAGGCTCGTGCGCGTGGGGATGAATCGAGCGACTCGTTCGGTGCTGGCCATGAACGCCTCCGGGGATGGGGGAATGGAACGAGTCGCCCCTGAGCGAATCCCGTGCCCCGCCCTCGATCGCGCTTATCGCCGTGTTTTGCAGCGGTCGGCGTGATCGTTCGGCCCGCGGTGGAAGGGCCATCCGCCACCCCGCGGAGACCATCGACACCACCCGCACGCTGGGGACGCGAGGCCGCACGACGAGAGCGCACGGTCGCGCGTGACGAGTGCGCGCGCGCCTCTCATCATCGGCGGCATGAGCGCGCCTCTTCACCCCGGAGTCCCGTGCCGAGCCTCCGCAGCCGAGAAGACCGAGGCGTACGAGCGCGTCGCGCTCTCGATCACGTCGCTGCTCGAGGACGAAGACGACTGGGTCGCCGCGATGAGCACCGTCGTCTGCGAGCTGCACCACGCGTTCGGCTACTTCCACTGGACGGGCTTCTATCGAACCGTCGCGCCCGAGCTGCTCGCCGTCGGTCCCTACCAAGGAGGACACGGCTGCCTCCGCATTCCGTTCAGCAAGGGCGTGTGCGGCGCCGCTGCGCGAACGCGCGAGACGCAGCTCGTGCCCGATGTGGAGGCGTTCCCCGGTCACATCGCGTGCAGCTCGTCGACGATCTCCGAGATCGTGGTGCCGCTCGTCGCGAACGATCGCGTGCTCGCCGTGCTCGACGTGGACTCGGATGATCCGGATGCGTTCGACGAGATCGATCGCGCCCACCTCGAAGCGCTCTGTCGCTCGCTCGCGGCGCGGTACGGATGACGCGCGCGCTCGAAGGCCGCGTGGCGCTGGTCACGGGCGCGGGTCGTCGCGTCGGGGCGGCGATCGCGCGCGCGCTCGCGGCAGAAGGCATGAGCCTCGCGCTCCACCACCACACGAGCCGAGACGAGTGCGAGCGCATCGCGAGCGAGGTGCGGGCGCGCGGTCAGCGCGCCGTCGTGCTGCAGCGTGATCTCTCGAAGGGCAGCGAGTGTCGCTCGCTCGTGCGCGAGACGATCGACGCGCTCGGTGGGATCGACGTGCTCGTCTCGAGCGCCGCGAGCTTCGAGCGGCTCGAGCTCGACGCGGTCGACGAAGACGCCTTCGATCGCGCGATGGCGCTGAACGTGCGCGCGTCGCTCTCGCTCGCGCTCGAGGCGAGGCAGACCCTGCGCGATCGACGCGGCGCGATGATCCTCGTCACGTGCACGAGCGCGTCGCTGCCCTTCCCGAACCACCTCCCCTACGTGGTGAGCAAGGGCGCGGCGAAGCAGCTGATGCGCACGCTCGCGCTGGAGCTCGCGCCCGAGGTGCGCGTGAACGCCGTGGCGCCCGGCACCGTGCTCGCGCCCGAGTCGATGAGCGAGGCCGAGCGCGCGACCCTCGCCTCGCGCACCCTCTTGCAGGCGCTGGGCACGGCCGAAGACGTCGCCGAAGCCGCCGTCTACCTCGCGAAGGCGGAGTTCGTGACGGGTCACGAGATCCTCGTCGACGGCGGCGTCGTGCTCGCGGGCCAGCACTCCGGCGAGGGCTGACAGGCGTTGACGAACCGAGAGGTCGCAGGTGAGATCGCGGGATGTTCATCAAGCAGATCGTCCTGAAAAACCTCAGGTCGATCGCCGCCGCGGACTGGGAAATTTCCGACGAGCGCGCGAAAGGCTGGCACGTCGTCATCGGCGACAATGGCGCCGGGAAATCGACGTTTCTTCGATCGGTGGCGCTCGCCCTCGCCGGCCCTCGAGAGGCACCGGCGCTGCGGCAGGACTGGTCACGGTGGCTTCGTGCCGACACGACCACCGGACGAATCTCCGTTTTCCTCGAGAGCGAACCGAAGTGGGACAAGTTTGCGAAGGGCGGCCGACTGCCGAAGGTCGTCTACCTCGCGGCCGGCCTATCCCTGAAGCGCGCCGGCGATGCGGTCGAACTCGTGGCACCGACGGACATCGAACCCGACCCCACGCGACACGTCTGGGGTTCGGGCGACGGCTGGTTCAGCGCCTCGTACGGTCCGTTCCGGCGATTTGCGGGCGGCGACAAGGAGCAGGAGAAGTTGTTCTACTCCAACCCGCGTCTGGCGCGGCATCTGTCGGTGTTCGGAGAATCCATCGCGCTGAGTGAATCGATCGAATGGCTGAAGACGCTACGATTTCGTCAGCTCGAATCCGATGGCGAAGGAGCGCTACTCGACTCTCTTCAGCGGTTCGTCAACCAACCAGACTTCCTTCCCCACGGGGCGCAGCTACACGCCATTACGTCGAAGGGCGTTCGCATCCTGGATGGAAACGGCTTCGAGCTTACGGTCGAGGATCTGAGCGACGGCTACCGGTCGATTCTTTCGATGACGTTCGAGCTCATCCGGCAAATGGCGCTGACCTACGGTGCGGCGCGCGTATTCGATGCGGAAGCAAGGCGGGTTGTCGCGCCTGGGGTCGTGCTCATCGACGAGATCGACGCGCACCTTCACCCAACTTGGCAACGCCGGGCCGGCATTTGGTTCCGCCAGCACTTTCCGGAGGTGCAGTTCATCGTGACGACGCACAGCCCATTGGTGTGCCAGTCCGCAGAACATGGAACGGTCTTTCGTCTCCCACGACCAGGGACGGACGAGACGGCACGAATGATCCAGGGCGCCGAGCTCGACCGCCTCCTTTATGGAGACGTACTTGATGCGTACGGCACCGGACTCTTCGGCGAGGGTGTCACTCGCTCGGAGGGGGCGCACCGCAAGCTCCAGCGCTTGGCAGAACTCAATCAGAAGGATCTCGACCCGCGAACGAAGCTGACAGCAGCGGAGAGGAAGGAGCGCGATGTGCTTCGGTCCGTGCTTCCAACCGTCGCACCTTCAGTGACCACATGATCCGCCTCGTCGACCGGCCGCCAGCCTCGAGCACGCTTGAGCAGCTATCGGAGTATCAGCGCGAGGCGAATCAATCCCGCTCGTATTCGCGCCGCATCGACGACGCGGCGCGGCTGTGGAAACTCCGCAACGTCAAGAGCAACCGAACGTTCAAGTCCGTGAAGCGCGCGCTCGACGCGATGTGCAGTGGTGCCCGCCGTTGCGGCTACTGCGAAGACTCGATGGCCGACGAGGTCGAGCACATCAAGCCCAAAAATCTGTTCCCGGAACTCGCTTTCGTTTGGGAGAACTATCTGTATGCGTGTGGTCCGTGCAATGGCCCCAAGCGCGCCCAGTACGCCACGATGGCCGCCGGACGGATCCATCCGTTCGTTCGCACTCGCGACAAGCCCATCCGAAGGCCACCCGCAGGCGCCGATGCCCTTCTCGACCCGCGCCGAGAGGACCCCTTGGATTTCCTCTGGCTGGACCTCACCGATACGTTCCACTTCCTGCCGCTTCGCGGTCTGCGCCCCGCGGCGCAGGCCCGCGCCGCGTACACCCTCGACGTTCTGCGGCTGAACGCCCGCGACGCGCTCCTCCGGGCACGCGCCGCGGCATTGTCTGACTATCTCCGCCATCTTGAAGCCTACGCGACGGCGAGGACCGCGGGTGCGACGCGCAAGGACCTGACCGCGCGTCGAACCGACATTCTCGCGCGGCAGCACCCCACGGTCTTCCGCGAGATGCAACGCCAACCGGGATCCCGACGCGACATCGAGGCGGCGTTCGTGGCGGTCCCGGAGGCACTCCACTGGTGACCTCCCTGGATCGCTGGGGGCCCTGGCAGTCCCGTTACGGCACCTCTATACTCGCGGCTCGAGACGGCCCACACGAGCCCGCGGCGTCTCCCGAGGTCCCCATGGAATCCACGACCACGACCGAGCACTCGCACAGCCACGACAACCAGCAGGCGGAGACCGGCGAGAGCCGCACCGCGCTCCACCTGACGACGAAGGCGGCCGAAAAGGTCCGCGAGATCCGTCAGGCCGAAGGCCTCGGCGAGCAGGGGCTGCGCGTGCGCGTGATCGGCGGGGGCTGCTCGGGCTTCAGCTACGACCTCTTCTTCGAGGACGAGATCTCCGACCTCGACCAGAAGTTCGAGTCGCACGGCATCTCCATGTACGTCGACATGATGAGCTACCAGTACCTCGAGGGAGTCGAGATCGACTACGTCGAGAGCCTCCACGGCGCGGGCTTCAAGTTCCAGAACCCGAACGCCAAGAGCACCTGCGGCTGCGGATCCTCGTTCTCCGCCTGAGGTCCTGCGGGGCCAGCCTCGCCCACTCCTCCAGAGAGCCCGCCGAACGCGGGCGCTGCTCACCCTCTGAGCCCGCTCCAGCGGGCTCTCTGCGTTCCGTCCCTCGGCGATGCGCCTGCCCACCTGGTGAGGAACCACGAGTTCTCGGTGGCCGTCAAAAGTTCCGTAACGTAACGTCTGTCTTCTGGAGGCGACGATGGCGTGGAGCTCTGACGACGCGGGACTGACCCGGTATATCGACGAAGTGCGGCAGATCCCGCTGCTCGATCGCGAGGAAGAGCACGACATCGCGGTCGCCGCCCTCGCAGGCGACGAGAAGGCGCGCGACCGACTGGTCAGGTCGAACCTCCGCTTCGTGGTCGCGGTGGCGCTCAAGTACCGCCGCTACGCGATCCGCCTCGCCGACCTCATCGCCGAAGGCAACCTCGGCCTGCTGATCGCCGCCCAGAAGTTCGACCCCGAGCGCGGCACGCGGTTCGTGACGTACGCGAGCTACTGGATCCGCGCGCTGATCCTCGACCTCGTGGTGCGCGCCTCGAGCCTCGTCGGTGGCGGCACGGGGCCGCTGCGCTCGAAGATGTACTTCCGGCTCCGCCGCGAGCGCGCGCGCATCGGCAACCTCTCGATCGATCCGGACGAGCGCAACGCGCTGCTCGCAGAGCGGTTCGACACCACCTCCGACAAGATGGAGGAGATGCTGCGCCGCATCGACGCGAAGGACGTGTCGCTCGACGCCGCGGTGTTCAGCGACTCGGGCGCGACGCTGCTCGACACGCTCGACAGCGGAGGCCCCACCGCCGAGGCCGAGCTCGCCGACGAGGAGTCGATGGAGCGCGCGCGGCGACGGCTGCACGAGGCGCTCGGCGAGCTCGACGCGCGCGAGCGATACATCGTCGAGCAGCGCTTCCTGCAGGACGAAGAGGCGTCGCTCGCCGCGATCGGTCGCACGCTCGGTGTGTCGCGCGAGAGGGCGCGTCAGCTCGAGGCGCGAGCCAAGCAGAAGCTGCGCGATCAGCTGCAGGATCTCGACCTCGATCTCGTGGCCTGAGCCCCGCCTGGCCCGCCGGATCTGCTTCGTTCCGCGCGTGGGACCGGGCATCATCGGCCCATGAGCTCGGAGCGGCGCGACTCGACCATGGAGGTCCTCCTCGACGAGATCGAGGACGGCGCCGGAACCACGCAGCAGAACCCGGCGCTGACCGCCGCGGGAACGCCCGCGACGCCCGCCGCGCCGACGACGAAAGGCGCGCCCACGGGGACGACGCCGACGGCGGCTGCCGCGCCGGGCCCGTCAGGCAACGCCTCGGCGGCGCCATCCGCGGGTCAGCCGACTGGTGCCCTGCGAAAAGATGCATCGACCGGCATCCGGCTCGATCGCGATCTCGACGCGCTCCTCGACGGCGGCACGTCTCCGGTGTCGGGCGACAAGCCCTCGGTGCGACCGCCACCGCCACCAGCGCCGACCTCACCCGGCCTTCGCGCTCCGGCTCCGCCGCCGGCGAGCTCGCGTGGATCGGTGGCGCCGCCCGCGCGCGGACTGCCGCCAGGGAAGCGCGCCGTGGCGCGCGCAACGGCGCCGAGCACCACCGCGAAGACCGCACCCGCCATGCCCGCGGCAGCGCGACAGGCTCCGCCGTCGAGCGAGACGCCGCTCTTGCTCGAGAAGGCCGCGAAAGTTCCCTCGCGTGAGAAGCGGATCGACGAGGCGCTTCGGCGCGCGGCGCAGACCCAAGAGCCAGGCCGGCGCGCCCGCGCGTCGTTCGACGCCGCGGTGATCGCGGAGGAAGACCTCGAAGATCGCCCGCGCGCGATCGAGCTCCACCGACAAGCGCTGGCCGCAGCGCCCGCGTTCCTCCCGGCGGTCGCGGCGCTGCGTCGACTCCTGCTCGCGCAGGGCGCGTACGAAGACGCGCTCCCGCTCTTCGAGACCGAAGCGCGCCTCGTGAGCGAGCCGTCCCAGCGCGCGGCGATCTGGATCGCGAAGGGCGCCGTGCTCGAAGACCGCCTCGGTCGTCGCGCCGAAGCGCGCGCGGCGTACCAACAGGCGCACGAGCTCGATCGCACGAGCCTCGTGGCCATCAAGGAGCTCGTGCGCGCCGACTGGGAAGGCACGAGCGAGACCGATCGCGCGCGCGTGCTCGAGCGCGCCTCCTCGGCGATCGGCGACGACCCCGTGCTCGGCGCCGAGATCCTCGTCCGCCGGGCGCGCGCGCTCGAGCGTGATCTGCGGCTCGAGCCCGCGATCGAGTCGTACCGCGCGGCGCTCGCGCTCGACGCGCAGTGCGTCGCGGCGCTCGAAGCCCTCAAGCGTCTCCTCACGCGTCCGCCCGAACGCACGAGCGGCAGCGCGTCGAGCGCAGGCAGCGTGACGAGCGCGGGGCTGGTCGGTGCCACCGCGAGCGCGTCGAGCGCGGGACAGGTCACCACCGCCGAGCAGCGCACGCACTGGCTGCTCGACGTGCTCACGCACGAGATCGAGATCGAGTCCGACGCGACGCGGCGCGTGCGGCTGAGGCTGCGTCTCGCGGACCTCCTCGCGAACACGCTGAACCGCAGCGACGAGGCGATCCACGCGCTCCGCGCCGCGCAGAACGAGGCCCCGCCGGAGCTCGAGATCGACGTGCTGTCCGCGCTCGCCGATGCCTTCGAGCACAGCGACGATCCGGCCTCGCTCGCGATGGTGCTCGAGCGGTGGGCCGAGCAAGCGGGCACGCTGGGAACGCGCATCGCGCTCCTCACGCGCATGGCCGAGGCGTACGGGCGTGGAGGCGAGAGCAGCCGCGCCGACGCGATCCGCGCCCTCGAGCGCGCGCTCGCGGCCGACCCGACTCACGTGCCGACGCTCCAATCGCTCGGACGCCTCTACCGCGAGCACTCGCAGTGGGAGGCGCTCGTGCGCATGCACCTCGCCGAGGCCGACGCGACGCGCGAGCCCTCGCGTCGAGCGGCCGCGCACGCGCGCGTCGCGGAGATCCAGGAGCGGCAGTTCCAGTCCGTGGGCGAAGCGATCGCGCATCACCTCCGCGCGCTGACCGCGCTGCCGACGCACATGCCGTCGTTCCACGCGCTGGCGCGCCTCTACCGTCGCGCCGGCATGCACCGCGAGCTGCTCGAGCTGCACCGCCGCATGCTCGACGCCGCGCACGACGACGGCCACCGCGTCGCGCACTGGCTCGCGATCGCGACGCTCCACGAAGACCTGCTCGAAGAGCCCGTGCGCGCGATCGAGGCGTACGAGGCGGTGCTCGCGATCGAGCCGAAGAACCGTGTGGCCATCGCGTCGCTCGAGCGCGTGGGCGAGCGCGCCGATCGCACCGACGTCGTGGCCTCCGCGCTCGATCGCGAGGGCGAGCTCGAGACCGATCCGGCGCGTCGCGTCGCGCTGCTGCATCGCGCCGGCGAGCTCCTCGCGCCCACCGATCCGCATGCGGCGATCGTGCGCTTCCGCAAGGTGCTCGACCTCGACGCCGTGCATCGCCCCACCCTCGCGAGCCTCGGCCGCCTGCACCACGAGCTCGGGCAGTGGGACGACCTGATGGACATCCACCGACGCGAGCTCGACCTCGCGCCGGACGCCGTGCGCAAGTCGCTCGTGGCCGCGAGCCTCGCGCGCCTCGCGGGGGATCAGCTGGGCCGCGCCGACGAGGCGCTGAGCTGGTCGCGTCGCGCGTTCGAGCTCGATCCCACGAACGCCGCGGGCGCGCGCGCTCTCGAGCGGAGGCTGCGCGCACGCAACGCGCTCGCCGATCTGCGCGGACTGTTCGAGACCGAGCTCGCGGCGCTCGAGGCGACGCCGCTCGGCGATGAGGAGACCGCGAACCAGCGCGGGGCTCGCGTGGCGCGCGCGGCGTTCTCCCTCGGTGAGCTGTCCGAGCGGTCGGTCGCGGATCCCGACAAGGCGCTCTCGGCCTACCGTCGCGCCGTGATCGGCGGCGCCCTGCGCCCCGATGCGCTCGATGCGTCGGTGCGCTTGCTCTCGCGGCTCGATCGCACGGCCGAGCTGGTGGCGATGCTGCAGGCAGAGGCCGAGCGTGCCGAGGGCTCGCGAGGCACGGCGCTCCGCAGCGAGGCTGCGCGCCTCGCGCTCGAGAAGCTGAGCGATCACACGCTCTCGCAGACGCTCTACCAGGCGGCGATCGAGCACGACCCGACGGCCGCGGCGCCGTGGATCGGTCTCGAAGATCTCCACCGGCGCGCGCCTTCGAAAGACACCACAGCGCCCGACGGACTGGCGCGCGCGCTCGCGGGCCAAGCGCGCGTGCTGCGTGATCCGCGCGCGCGAGCCGCCGCGCTGTTCGCGCTCGGGCGGCTCCAAGAGCGACGCGAGACGGGCCGCGCGGACTTCCGAAGCACGCTCGAAGCGATGGCGGCTCTCGCGCCCGACGACCCCGTCGCCTTCGACGCGCTCGCGACCGTCGCGACGCGAGAAGGCGACGCGAGCCTGCGCGCGCGCGTCGAAGACGTGCGGGCGCGAACGGTCGCGGATCCGACCACCCGCGCAGGTCACGTGGCGTGGCTCGCGAGGCGAGCGAGCGACGCCGAGAGCGACGACGCGCTCGGACTCTGGCACCGAGCCGCGACGCTCGATCCCGAGTCACTGTCGATCGCGCGAGGCCTCGTGAACGCTGCGTCGCGAGCCGCCGGTCGCGAAGAGCTGGCCGAGGCGCTGCGTCGTTGCGCGACGCTCGAGACCGAGGCGGCAGAGCGCGCGCAGCTCCTCTTTCGTGCCGCGTCTGCGATCGACGAGATCGACGCTGCGCGGGCCGCGACCGATCTCGAGCAAGCGCTCGCGCTCGCGCCCGAGCGAGAGGACGTCGCCGAGGCGCTCACGCGCCTCCTGGTCGCATCGGGCGAGCCCGAGCGCGCGATCGATCGACTCCGCCGCGCGGCGCAGCAGACCAAGGTCGTCGGTCACCACGCGCGGATCGCGTGGATCCAAGCGGAGATCTGTCGCGACGCGCCGAGCGCCACGGCGACGCTCGCGCGCGCGGTGATGCAGCTGGGCGAGACGCCCGATCTCGTCGCGCTCCAGGTCGACTACTGCGAGCAGGACGCGCAGTGGGCCGCCGCGCTCGATCGCTGCGAGCGCCTCACCGAGATCGCGCCGAGCCCCGAGGCCCGCGCCGAAGCGCACCTCCGCGCGGGCTTGCTCGCGCTCCACCACCTGCGCGACGCCGCGCGCGCCAAGGAGCATCTGTCGACGGCGCTCGCGATCTCGGACGACATCCGCGCGCTCGCCGCGCTCGCGGAGGCTGCGTTCCTGCGCGGTCAGCTCGCCGACGCTCGCGAGCTCGCGACCCGCTGGGCCGAGCGCGCGAAGGGCACCGCCGACGAAGGACGCGCGTGGACGCTGTCGATGCAGGCGGCGCAAGGACTCGGCGATCGCGAGGGCACGCTTCGCGCGGCCGTCGCGGCGGTGGCGGTCGAAGGCTCGGGCGGGCAGGCGCGCACGGCCTTCGCGCAGCTGGTCGCCCAGTCGGCGCGCGAGGATCGTGGACCTCGCATCCACGCCCTCGTGCAGGCGCTGCGCGAGCACGCGCGCACCCACGAGGCCGACGCCGCGAGCTACCTCGATCTCGCGCAGCTCCTCCACACCGAGCTCGGACGCTCGCACGAGTCCGCCGACGCGCTGATCGAGGCCGCGCGACGCCACCCGAACGACGCGACGCTCCGACGCGAGCTCCTTCGCCGTCTCGTCGACGCGGGCCGTGACCGCGATGCGATCCAGATGGCCGAGCGACGACTCGCGGAGGCGCCCCTCTCGGCCGAGCACTGGTCCGATCTGGCCCTCGCGCTCGCGCGCTCCGAGCGTCACTCGTGGACCTCCGCGCCGCTCGCGATCCTCGGGGTCGAAGGGCGTCCGCCCGCGCCGCGCACGCGCATGGGCGCGATGCCTCCGGAGACGCTCCTCACGCTCGCCGATCTCGATCCGGAGGCGCCGATCGTCGGCCTCCTCGGTGCGCTCGGTGAGGCCCTGCCGCGCCTCTATCCCGCCGACCTCGAGGGCTACGGCACGAGCACCCGCGAGCGCATCGCGGCGCGCAGCGGTCATGCGCTGCGCAACCTGTTCGATCGCGTCGGCACGCTGTTCGGGTCGCCGCCCTACGAGCTCTTCGTTCACCGCGTGCGCGGGAGAAACGTCGCGATCGAGCTCGCGGAGCCCACGTACGTGCTCGTCCCCGCGTGGCTCTCGGAGCTGTCCGAGCCGGGACAGGTCTTCCTCGCCGCGCGGATGATGAGCCTCGCGGCCGCGCGGCTCTCGGTGGTCGACAAGCTCACGCCGCGCGAGCTCGAGATCCTCGTGGCCTCCGCGACCCGCATCGTCGCGCCCGGCTTCGGCGCGGGGCTCACGTCCGAAGACGTGCTCGACGATCAGGCCAAGCGCATCGGAAAGCTCCTGTCGCGCAAGGCGCGTCGCACGCTCGACGAGCTCGCGCCTCGCTACGCGCAGAGCCCGATCCAGGACTACCCCGCGTTCTCGTCGCGCGTCTCGCGGGCGGCGACCCGCGTCGGCCTGCTCGTCGCCGACGACCTCGAGCGCTGCCTCGACGTGCTTCGCCGCATCGAGCGCGACGGTCAGGGCCTCGATCTGCCCACGTTCTTGCGCGGCTCGGTGCTCGCGCAGGATCTCCTGCGCTTCCACGGCTCCGAGCAAGCGCTCGAGCTCCGTCGCCGCTGGGGTTCCACGGTCTGACGCACAGAGGAGTGAAGACGAGATGGCACGCATTCGAACCTTGATCGACGAGCAGACGATCGCGGCGAAGGTCCGCGAGCTCGGCAAGCGCATCACCGAGGCACACCGCGGTCACGAGCTCGTGCTCGTGCCGGTGCTCAAGGGCAGCTTCGTCTTCGCTGCGGATCTCGCGCGCGCGATCGACCTCCCGCTCTCGATCGAGTTCTTCGCCTGCCGCAGCTACGGCGACGGCATGGAGTCGAGCGGCGTCGTGCAGATCACCTACGACCTCACCAAGCCCATCGAGGGCAAGCACGTGATCGTCGTCGAGGACATCGTCGACACGGGTCTCACGATGACCTACCTCATGGAGAACCTCGCGACGCGTCGGCCCGAGTCGCTCGAGCTCTGCTCGCTGCTCCACAAGCCCGCCCGCACGAAGGTGCCCGTGAAGATCGATCACCTCGGCTTCACGATCGAAGACGTGTTCGTGATCGGCTACGGCCTCGACTACGGCGAGAAGTACCGAAACCTCCCGTACCTCGGCGTGCTGGAGCCCGAATGAGCAAGCGCCTCGAGATGCTCGAGCTGATGCTGAGCAAGGGAACGAAGGATCCCTTCCATCACTACGCGCACGCGATGGAGCTGCGATCGATCGGGCGCGGCGACGACGCGCTCGCCGCGTTCGGCAAGGTGTCCGAGACGTACTCCGACTACGTACCGACCTACCTCATGGCGGCGCAGCTCGCCGACGAGCTCGGGCGCCGAGACGAGGCACGAACGTTCTGCCAGCGTGGCGTCGAGGTCGCGAGCAAGAAGCGCGACGCGCACGCGCTCTCCGAGCTCCAGACCTTCCTCCAGACCTTGAGCTGAACATGCGCAGAACCTCTCGTTTCACGCGCGCCGCTGCGGTCGCGATCCCCTCGCTCGCGATGGCGTGCGGCAGCCCCGATCCCGTCCCGGATGCGTTCGTCGCAGCCGACACGGGCGAGATCGTAGAGGACGACGCGTTCACGCCGATCCCCGACGCGGGGCGCGACGCCGCGCCGCCCGATGGAGGTCCCGCGACGGAGATCCGCTTCGGCGCCGTCGGTCCGATCGAAGGCGCGCCGGGCCGCGGGACGTTTCGGTTCGGCGTCGCGACCGCAGCGACGCAGATCGAAGAGACCAACGAGCGGACCGACTGGTGGGCGTGGACGGCGCCCGTCGCGATGGGCGGTCTCGCGCACGGTGAGTACGTGGGCGAAGGCGTGCGCGGCTACACGAACGCCGAGGCCGACGTCGCGCTGCTCACCGAGATGCACCTCGACGCGTACCGATTCTCGATCGAGTGGGCGCGCATCGAGCCCGAGCGCGACGTGATCGACATGGACGAGGTCGCGCACTACCGCGACCTGCTCGTCGCGCTGCGCGCCGCGGGCATCCGGCCGATGGTCACGATCCATCACTTCTCGAACCCGCTCTGGGCCGACGATCCGCGCATCGATCCCACCACGTGCACCGAGACCGCCACGCAGCTCTGCGGCTGGGGACACTCGGGCGAGGCGATCGTCGAAGAGATGGAGGAGCACGCCGCGCTCCTCGCCGCGCAGTACGGCGATCTCGTCGACGAATGGGGCACGATCAACGAGCCCGTGAATTATCTGTTCGCGGCCTACGGCGCGGGCCAGTTCCCGCCGGGTCGCAACTGGGCGCTCACCGATCAGGAGCTGTTCCTCGAGGTGGTGCAGACGTTCATGGACGCGCACGTGGCGATGTATCGAGCGATCCACACGAGCGACACCGTGGACGCCGACGACGGCGACGGAGTGACCGCGTCGGTGGGCATCCCGCTGAGCATCGCGAACTGGGTCCCCACGCGCGGCGGTCTTCCGAGCGCGGACCCGGCCGACGTCGCGGCGGCGGCGCGCATGACCTACGCGTACCACTACCTCGTGCCCGACTCGCTCCTGAACGGGACCTGGGATCCAGACCTCGACCCCGAGACCGACAACCTCACGGCGCGTCCGGAGTGGGAGGGCGCGATCGACTGGCTCGGGGTGCAGTACTACTTCCGCGCGGGCGTGACCTCGCGACCGGCGCTCCTCTCGCTCCTCGATGCGACGCCGTGCGTCTTGCCGCTCGACGCGGGCGCGTGTCTCGACGAGCCCGCAGACCCGACGTTCATCGTTCCGGAGATGGGCTACGAGTTCTACGCGCCCGGCTTCTACGACGCAGTGATCGGCTTCCACGAGCGCTACGGCGCGCGCGATCTCCCGATCCTCGCGACCGAAGCGGGCATCGCCGCGAACGTGGGCGCGCGGCGCGCGGAGAACGTCGTGCGCATCCTCGAGCAGATCGATCGCCTCATCGCGGCGGGCGTCGACTTCCGCGGCTACTACCACTGGAGCCTCGTCGACAACTTCGAGTGGCACCTCGGCTTCGGCCCGCACTTCGGCCTCTACCGCGTCGATCGCGAGGGCGGCTTCACGCGCACGGCGACGACGGGCGCGACCGTCTACGGCGAGATCGCAGAGATGCGCACGATGACCGAGACGCACCGAACGACCTACGGCGGCCTCGGGCCGATGACGCCCGCGGAGTGATCGCAGCCACGGCTTGTCGGCCGTGGCCTCGGCCGTGCACCATCGTCGGGTGCTGCGCTGGCTGATCGGCTCGTTGAGCGTGCTCGTCGTGATGACGACCACGCCCGTGCTCGCGCAGTCGCACAAGCAGTCTCGGTCCGAGCTGGCACGGTCGCGCACGCTGTTCGAGCAAGGCCTCGCGCACGCGGAGGCCGAGCGCTGGGACGAGGCGCGCGCGGCGTTCGAGGCCGCGCTCGCGATCACCGAGCGGCCGAGCATCCTCCTCAACCTCGCGACCGCCGAGGCCGAGACCGGCGCGTTGATCGAGAGCGCGCGGAGCTACCGACGCTTCCTCGAGATCGCGACCGGACGTGATCAGCGCGCGAACCGCGCCGAGGCCACGCGCGCGCTCGCGGCCGTGGAGCTACGCATCGCGCACCTCACGCTCGACGCGTCGGCGCTCGCGGCCGACGACGAGATCGTCGTGGACGACGTGGTCCGCGACCGCGACGTGATCGCGACGCCGATCGCGATGAACCCGGGCGAGCATCACGTCGTCGTGCGACGTGGCCGCCGCGAGGTGATCGATCAGCGCGTCACCCTCGCGGACGGCGAGGCACGAACGCTCGCGCTCCGCGCCGTGGATCTGCGGCCCGCGCGCACGACGCCGCCACCCGATGAGGTGATCGGGCCACCGCCCGTCACCGGCGGCGGCGACGACAGCCTCGCCATCGGCCTCGGTGTGGGCCTCGGCGTGGGCGCGCTGGTCATCGCGGGCGTGATCGTCGGCGTCGTCGTCGCGACGTCGTCGCCGAGCGCGCCCTACCAAGGAAACGTAGGCGACGGCGTCATCCGCTTCTGATCGCGCGCCCTCAGTTGTCCGCGGCGCAGGCGCCGCGAGATGGGGGCGCTGCCCCCAAACCCCGTACGACCATTCGATCCCGAGAAACGAAAGTTTCTCGGTCTCTCAGAACTCGGTCGTGATCGGACCTGCGCGTCGCTCGCGCATCGACGTTCCATGCGGCGGACGCACCGGCTCGGTCGCGGGATGTGCACCGCCGTGCGTCGTCGTCGTCGTGTGAGGAGGTGTGGCGACGGTGGCCGCAGCCTGTGACGTGGTCCCCGGTGGGGTCGTCGGAGGAGGCGTCACCTCGTGCGCGACGGTCGTGCTCGACGCTTCGGTCGGCGTCGTCGCCGGCGGCGGCGTAGGAATCGTCGGAGTCGTCGGGGGCGGTACGGGAGGTGGCGCGAGCTGCGCGGCCGGCACGGTCGTCGGCGCAGGCGCGAGGGGCGTGACGCGGATCACGTCGGTCGACGCGCTCGAGCTCGTGCGCACGACGTAGGCGGCGAGCCCCGACGCGAGCACCACGCCGATCGCCGCGGCAGCCACGCCGACCCAGACGAGCGGCGAGCGTCCCTTCGAAGGCGCCTCCACGCTCGCGCTCACGGAGCTCGGCGCGCTCGAGAGCGGCGCGAACGACGCCGAGCCCGACGAGTCGGCCATCACCACCGCGGGCGTGGCGGGCCCGCGCAGATCGAGCGCGGTGATCGGCCCGATCGACGACGGCAGCGGCGGAGGCGCGATGGGCCTCGCGCCGCTGACCGAGGGCTGCGACGACGACGTCGGCGCGAACACCTCTTGGCTCGGGCTCAGCGTCTGCTTGCCGCCCTCGGCGAGGTACGCGAGGCCCTCGACCGTGATCGTCATCGTCTCGAGCGCGACCTCCGTCTCACCCGCTTCGAACGTGGGTGTGCCCAGCACCGACGAGACGGTCGACGGAAGGCGCGCGCGCTCCTTCGCGATCTCGGCCGACATCGTGGCAGACAACAGCCCCGCGAGCTGCGTCGGCTCGGTGAGCAGCGCGCTCGGCAGCGCCTCCGCGAGCGCGCGACGCATCTCCTGCGTGTTCGCGTAGCGCGCCGCAGGATCGATGCTCAGCGCCTTCATCACCACGGCCTCGAGGGCGGGCGGAATGCCCGCGCGCACGCTGCTCGGCGGCGGCACCCGCGGCGCGCGCACGAGATCGAGCAGGAGCAGCTGATCCGGCTCGTGGAAGAGCCGACGCATCGTGAGCATCTCCCAGAGCACGATCGACAGCGCGTACACGTCGGTGCGGCGATCGACGGAGCGACCGTTCGCCTGCTCGGGCGACATGTAGCGGAGCTTGCCCTTGAGCGTTCCAGCCGACGTCTTCTGAACGCTCGCCTCGACCTTCGCGACGCCGAAGTCGATCAGCTTCACATGCCCTTCGTAGGCCAAGAGCACGTTGTCCGGGCTCACGTCGCGGTGCACCACGCCGAGCGACTTGCCGTGCTCGTCGCGCAGCTCGTGTGCCGCGTGCAGGCCCGCCGCGATCTGCATCGCGATGTAGACGGCGAGCTCAGGCGAGAGCGCGCGATCACGGCGCGCCAGCGTGCGGAGCAGCTGCGAGAGCGCGCAGCCGTGCACGTACTCCATGACGAGGAAGTGCTGCCCCTCGAGCTCGCCGAGCTCCTCGACGTGCACCACGTTCGGGTGCGTGATGCGCGACTGGAGCAGCGCCTCGTTCACGAACATCCGGACGAAGTCCTGATCTTCGGCGAGGTGCTCGTGCACGAACTTGATCGCGACCAGGCGCGAGAAGCCCGCGACGCCCTTGCGGCGCCCGAGATAGAGCGTGGCCATGCCTCCCGCCTTGAGCTTGGCGAGGACCTCGTAGCCACCGAGCTCGCGGGCGACTGCGACCATGCGACCGCGCCAGTCTAACCGATCCCGGGGTTGGACCGCTCTTCGGCTCAGGGCGCCAGTCCCGACACTGCGACGAGGCTCCACGTGATGCGCTCCTCGGCGTCGGGATGGCGCACGAGGACCTCGCGCGTCCACTGCCCGTCGCGGCGCACGTGGCGACGCAGCTCGTGCGCGGGATCGTCGGCCACGTAGAGCTCGTCGGCGCCGTCGCCGTCGAGATCAGCGAGCGTGATCGCGTGCTCGTAGCCGCCCGAGCCCGCGTCCACGAGCTCGCGTGCCCACGCGTGCTCGGGCTCCGCGGTCGGTCGCAGCACCCAGAGCCCGGCGGAGAACGTCGCGACCGCGAGCTCGCGACGCCCGTCACCGTCGACATCGCCTGCCACGAGGAAGCGGGTGGAGCGATCGTCGAAGCGCGCGATCACGTCGCCCGGCGCGGCGCGCTCCGCCGTGATGCGCCGCACCTCGACGGGCTCGACCACGTGCGTGCCCGTGTCGTCGGTGCGGAGCAGCGCCTCGACGACGACATAGAGCTCGTCGCGGCCATCTCCATCGAGATCGGTCACGAGGATCTCCTTCGCGTGCCGCGGCGCGAGATCGATCAGCACCTCGCGCGCGACGGCGCCCGAGGGAGACGCGCGCGAAGGCACGTAGCGCACGACGCTGCCTGGCTGGACGAGCCCCGGCACGAGCGTGTTGGGCGGCGAGCGGGTCGCGTAGACCTCGATCACGCCATCGCCGTCGAGATCGCCGAGCTCGATCTCGTGCACGAGCGTGCGCGGCTCGCGATCGATCTCGACCACGCGCGTCGTTCCCGCTGCAGAAGGAACGACGATCGCGACGACACCCTCGTCATGCGTGCCGACGACGAGCGTGTCGCCCTCACCCGTCTCGCCCGCAGGCCAGACCGGCCCGATCTCGAGGTCACGCATCCGGCTCGAGATCCCGAACTGCGCACGCCACAGCTCGTGCGGCGTCCATGATCCGTCGACGCGCGTCCACCGCTCGAGCCGCGCCGGCCCACCGGTCGCGACGATCAGCTCCGCGCCGTCCTCCTCGGGCCACACCACGTGCACGACGTCGCTCTCCGGGTGATCGATCGACTCGACCCGCGCGTCGTCACCGTCGAGCACCACCCGCTCGATCCGACCACGCGGCGCGCGCAGCGGACCGACCGACGAGCCGACGTGGAGCACGCCGCGGTAGCGAGAAGGCGTGGTCAGCGACGCATCGAGAGCCGGCTCTGCTGCGTCGACGAGCGCGGCGTCCTGCATGACCTGCTCTCGCAGGAAGCCTGTGCCCCGAGGATTCGCACCGACTGCGATGGCGATCACGACGCACGCCGTGGCGACGACCGCGAGCGCGACGCCTCGCGAGCGCTCAGGGGCAGGCAAACGTGAGGCTTCCCTCGATCGAGCCGCCGTAGTCGAGCTGCAGGCTCGAGCCCGCCGCGTGCACGGCCGTGATGCACGGGTTGAAGCACCCGTACGGCGGGAACTCCATGCACGGCGGCATCGCGCCACCCGACACCGTGGCGCCCGACACGGTGACGTCCCACGCGGTCGAGCCGTCCCAGTCGTAGAAGCGGATGCGATCACCCATGCCGACGGCAGCCCAGATGCACACGCTGCTGCTCGCGGTCCCCGACATCGACACGCCAGGAACGTTGATGTTGCCCGTCGCGGGTGCGTTGTTCTGGAACGTGAGGGTCGCGCCCGAGCCCGACGCGTAGACGATGGCGGCGCCCGAGCCGAACGAGCCCGACAGCGTCGGGGCGCACGACACGCAGCTGCCGCCGCTGCAGGCGACGCCCGCGCCGCAGCTCATGCCGTCGGTGTCGCGCAGACATCCAGTCGACTCGCTGCGCGGAGTCGAGCCACACGAACCCGCGGCGCAGCGCCGGTCGTAGCAAGTGCGGGTCTGCATGGCGTTCTCGTCGCACGCGTCAGCGTAGTCGCACGCGCCGTAGGGATCGCAGGTCGGACCGCCGCACCCGTTGCCGTCGGTCTCGCGCGGGCAGCCCATCGACTCCGTGCGCATCGAGGTCCGGCAGACGCCGTCGCCGCAGGCGAGGTCCGTGCACGTGCGCGACTGGGTGCCGCTCTCGATGCAGTCGTCTCCGAACGAGCACGATCCCCAGCCGCCGCACGAGCCCATGCCGCAGCTCGTACCGTCGGTCTCGCGCGGACAGCCCTCGCTCACCGTCGTGTCGGTCGGCACGCATACGTTGTCCATGCAGACCTCGGTGCGACGCGCCCGAGAGCGCGTGCCGGACTCGACGCACGAGTCGGCGAAGGTGCAGCCGCCCCACGGGCCGAACGTCTCGCCCGAGCAGTCGGCCGTCGTCACGCAGCCGCGGCAGCGATCCGTCGCTTCGTCGCAGACGGTCGGCGGCGCACACGAATCGCCCGTGTGGGTCGAGCACGCGCCAGCGGAGCACTGGTCGAAGCCGTTGCAGAACACGCCGTCGTTGCACATCGCGCTGTTCGGCGTGTGGGTGCAGCCGGTGCCGAGCACGCAGCGATCATCGGTGCACGCCTCGGTGTCCGCGCACGCCGCGTCGGAGGCCGCATAGACGCAGTGTTCCTCGTCGCAGCTGTCCATCGTGCAGGCGAGGCCGTCGTCGCAGTCGATGTCCGCCGCGCACGCGCGGAACGCGTCCGGGAGATCGGGCGCGTCGCGCATGAGCGCGTCGATCGGCCCGACGTCGAGCCCGGGCGCGTCCGGCACGGGCGCGTCGAACCCTGCGCGCGCGTCGATGCCCGCGTCGCGCGGCAGCGAGGGCGGCGTGCCCGTCCACGGCGGCAGCTCCGCGATGTCGATGTCTTCGCAGCCGTTCTCGCCACAGCTCATGTCGCGCGCGCACGCGGTGCCCACGCACGACGCCACGAGGTGCAGGCGCAGCACGCGACTCTCGCCGCGCACGAGCGTCACGCGCGCGCTCCGATCGACGACGCGGACTCCGTCGAGCGTGCCCTCGGCGACGACGAGGATGGGGCCGAGGAAGTCGCCGTCGGTCGTCACGCCGAGGGTGAGCGGCAAGAGCGCGCGCGAGCTCAGCGCCTGGTGCTGCGACTCCATCACGCCCGTCTCGGACGAGACCGTGATCGACACGTCGTCGATCCCCGTCGGGATCGGGATGTCGGTGTCGACGACCACCACGAGCTGCGTCGGGCCGGGGGTACACGCGGCGACGCCGAGGCTGATCGCGAAGAAAGAGGCGCAGACGGCCAGCGCACGCATGGACGGAGTGTCGCCTCGGTCGCGCGAACGAACAAGCGACACGGTCGGGACGGCGTCAGACGAAAGTCCCCCACGTTGCGTCCGGCCGGGTGAGGATCGCAGCCGCGGACGTCCTTGCGTAGGAGGCACCCTTGCGACCCATCGATCTCTCGCGTCGACAGTGGGCGCCCTTCGCAATCGGATCCATGGCGGCGCTCGCCGCGGCATGCGCGGGGGCGAGCTCTGGTTCGTCCACTGCGCCCGCGACGACGGCAGCGAGCCCCGCCATCCACGACTCGAATGACGAGCCTGGTCACGTCGCCGCGGTCGCGCGCCTCCGCGACGAAGTGTGTGAGCCGATGGCGCGCGACGTCTGCGCCGCACGGGCGCGATGTTCCTGCGCGCCACCCGCTGACGCGTCGCCTTGTGAGGCCACGGTGCTCATCACGTGCCTCTCGTATGCACAGCGCGAGCACGTCGCGAGCGACAATCCAGCACACATCCCACGCTACGCGTACGACGAGACGCGCGCGCGCACCGCGCTCGAGCTCGTGCGCGCGAACGTCGCCCACTGCGGCACGTGGAACGTCGACTGGGAGTCGCCCATCGTGAATGCCGCGTCGCTCGGTGAGGCGTGCGGTGGGCCGCCGCTTCCCGCGCTTCCTCCCGGTGTCGCGTCGATGCCATCGTCGCCGTGCATGGGCGGCCGTTGTCGAGAGGGCACGTGCCGGGGACAAGACGGCTCCGCCCCCGCGTGCACCAACTCCGACGCGTGTCCCGACGGGGCCTGCGTCGAGGGCCGATGCTGGACGCGCGAGACCATCCACCCCGCGCTCCGCGAGTGCGACGGTCGCAGCTGCGACCCGAACGAGATCTGCATGCGAACACGCGGCTTCTCGTGTGTGCCCTTCGTGGCACGCGGCGCCGAGTGTGGGTACTCGGATCAGTGCACGACCGGCGATCACTGCGTGGGAGGACATTGCATCGAGCCGCACGCCGCGGGAGCGGCGTGTGCCGACCCAGAGGAATGCGTCAGCCGGGTGTGCCAAGCGGGCGCATGCGCCGTGCCCGAGGCGCCGGGCCGCGAGGGCGAGCCGTGCGCGATGACTGGCTGCGAAAGCGGCCTGGACTGCGTCCGCGAGGGCACCGAGATCGTGTGCGCACGTCGGCCCTCGGCGTGCGAAGCGCCTTGCGGCGCGGGTCAACGGTGCAGCTTGGAGGACACCGCCCGCGCGTGCGTGCCCGCGGTGTGCCTTCGTGAGCGGGATGTGATGGAACGTCTGGAAGGCGGCTCGCTCGCCTCGTTCCCGTATGCGTGGTGAGGCGCCGAGAGCGGCCCCTTCGGGCCTCTCGGACCGCCGGCGGCTACCCTCCGAACCGCATGTCCCTCGCGCCGCCCACTTCGTCTCCCTCGCCGTTGCCCTCCACGGAGCACCCGTACGTTCGCTTCCTCGAGCGCGTGGAGAAGCCCTCGCGCTACGTCGGCGGCGAGCACGGCGAGGTCAGGAAGGACTGGGACACCACGCTCGGCAAGCTCTGCCTCGCGTTCCCGGACGTCTACGACATCGGGATGAGCCACCTCGGCTTCAAGATCCTCTACGGGATCGTGAACGGCCACGACAAGCTCCTCGCCGAGCGTGCCTACGCGCCGTGGGCCGACATGGAGCGCGAGCTCCGCGCGCACGACGAGCCGCTGCGCTCGCTCGAGTCGTGGCGCCCGCTGCGCGACTTCGACGTCGTGGGCTTCTCGCTCCAGTTCGAGCTCACGTACACGAACATGCTGCTGATGATGGAGCTCGGCGGCATCCCGCTGCGCACGCTCGATCGCGGCGAGACCGATCCCTTGATCGTCGTCGGTGGGCCGGTCGCCACGCATGCCGAGCCGCTCGCGCCCTTCTTCGACTGCGCGGTGATCGGCGACGGCGAAGAGAAGACGACCGAGCTCCTCCTCACGTGGTGCGCGCTGAAGAAGGCGGGCGTGCCGCGCCGCGAGCGCCTGCGCGAGCTCGCGAAGCTCGGCGGCATCTACGTGCCGTCGCTCTACGAGACCGAGCTCGAGCCCGCGACCTCGATGCAGGTCGTCGCGAAGCCGAGCGATCCCCAGGTGCCCTACCCCGTGCTCCGCGCGTTCGTCCCCGATCTGGCGAAGCACCCGTTCCCCACGGGCGGGCCCGTCAGCGCGACCGAGACCATCTTCGATCGCGTCTCGATCGAGATCGCGCGCGGCTGCACCGAGGGCTGCCGCTTCTGTCAGGCCGGCATGATCTACCGGCCCGTCCGCGAGCGTGACCCCGAGAGCATCGTCGACTCGATCACGCGCGCCGTGAAAGAGGGCGGCTACGACGAGGCCTCGCTCACGTGTCTCTCGACCGCCGACTACAGCGCGATCCACCCGCTCGTGAAGACCGTCATGGCGAAGCTCGAGCCCGAGCGCGTGGCGCTCAGCGTCTCGAGCCTCCGCGCGTACGGCCTCGACGAGGGCCTGCTCGACGAGATCCGCAAGGTGCGCGCGACGGGCCTCACGTTCGCGCCCGAGGCGGGCAGCCAGCGCATGCGCGACGTGGTGAACAAGAACGTCACCGAAGAGCAGCTCATGACGACGGCCGAGCGCGTGTTCTCGCGCGGTTGGTCGAAGATGAAGCTCTACTTCATGATCGGCCTGCCGACGGAAGAGGAAGAGGACGTGCGCGGCATCGTGCAGACGGCCGCGCGCGCGAGGGACGTCGGACGTCGCGTGCAGAAGGGCCGTCCCGAGGTCGTGGCGAGCTGCTCGATCCACGTGCCCAAGCCGCACACGCCCTTTCAGTGGTGCGCGATGGACAGCAAGGAGTCCGTCTCCACCAAGAAGAAGTGGCTCCGCGAAGAGGCGGACCGCACGAACATCCGCCTCAAGCTCCACCCGACCGACGGCAGCTGGCTCGAGGGCGTGCTCGCGCGCGGCGACCGCACCCTCGCCGACGTGATCGAGCACGCGTACCGCGGCGGCGCGCGCTTCGACTCGTGGGAGGAGTGCATGAAGTGGGACGTGTGGGCCGCGGCCTTCGCGGCGCACCACATCGACGCGACACCCTTCCTCGGCACGCTGCCCGTGCACGCGCGGCTGCCGTGGGATCACCTCCACGTCGGCCTCGAAGACGGCTTCCTCCTCCGCGAGTACCGCAAGGCGGTGAACAACCGCCTGTCGCCGCCGTGCGGCAAGGTCGCCGGCGCGTTCGTGCACGCCACGAACCTCGAGGACGCCAACAAGGAGCAGCGACGTCTCGTCTGTTACGACTGCGGCGTCGCGTGCGACATGACGCAGATGCGCGAGGAGCGGCTCGTGTTCCTGCGCAAGCTCGGCGCGAACGAGCCTCCGCCTGCGCCTGCGCCTCGCGTCGCCGGCAAGGTGAAGCCGATGCACGAGCAGCAGCCGACACGCCTGCCGCAAGGGGCAGCGAAGCGCGTGCGCATCGCGTACCGAAAGCTCGGACGCGCCGCGTACCGAGGTCACCTCGATCTCGTGCGCGTGCTGCCGCGCATCCTGCGACGCATCGGGATGCCGCTCTTCTACACGCTCGGCTACCACCCCAAGCCCGAGATGGTGTTCGGCCCCGCGCTCTCGCTCGGGACGACGAGCCTCGCCGAGTTCGTCGACGTGAAGCTCGACACCGCGCACCCGTTCGACCTCACGAACCTGAGCGAGCGGCTCAACCTCGCGACCGAGATCGGCCTCGAGTTCTTCGGTCACGTCGAGCTCGGCGCGGAGGACCCGGGCATCAACAAGGTGATCGATCGCGCGGACTACGTGGTGGGCCTCGCGCGCGAGGACTGGTCTCGCAGAGGCCTCTCGCGTGACATCGAGCTCGCGGCGCTGCGGCATCGCGTCGAGGCGCGCATCGCCGCCGCGCGCGCGGGCGACGCGAGCCTCGTCGTGATCCGCGAGATCGAGGGCATCGGCAAGAAGGTCGACGTGCTCCCGTTCCTCCTCGACGTCGGCATCGGCGACGGCCAGGACGCGCTGACGGAGGCGGGCGTGCTCGGGGATCTGATCCCGATCCGCATGGACCTCCGCGTGAGCGGCGCGGGCGCGACCAAGCCGGCCGAGGTGATCGAGGCGCTGCTCGGAGCGCGCGAGCCGTCGATGCGCATCGTGCGAACGCACCTCGGTCTCGGCGTGCTGTCACCGCTCGAGCTCGACGCGCTGCGGGCACAGCGTCGTTCGAGCCGCGACGCGGCGGCGGCGCTGAGTCTCGTGGTCGAGGACGCGGCGAGCGCGTGAGTTTCCGAGAGCTCAGTTGTCCGCGGCGCAGGCGCGGCGAGATGGGGGCGCTGCCCCCAAACCCCGTACGACGATTCGATCCCGAGAAACGAAAGTTTCTCGGTCTCTCAGCTCTCGTCGTCGACGCTGATCTCGATGTCCGGCTCTTCGGGCTTGGGCGGCAGCGGCGCGGTCGCCGAGGTCTCGTCGCTCCCGAACGCGCCACGCGGCAGCGCGGAGAGGCCCTGCATCGTGCGCTTGGGGTTGGCTTGTCGCGTGGTCCCTTGCATCGGGGTGTTCTGGTCCCCGCTCGTGCCCGCCGCCGATGCGCGCGCGGCCTCACCGCGCGCCGTCTTGTCGGGTCGCGGAGCGCCGGGAGTCGTCTGGGCCGAGGTGGCCTTCGCGACGGCGATGACCGGGCGAGAGCTCGGCACCGACGGCGTCAGGCGACCCGAGGCCGCGGCGTTCTGTCCGTGCAGGCCGCCCGCCTCGTCGAGGAGCGCGAGCGCGCGGTTCAGCGCGTCGCGACGCAGCGACGACAGCTTCTCTTCGTGCCGCTCGAGGCGGGCGATCACCTCGCGCGCGCTCGACATCGCCGCGGTCTGGACGCGACGCTGACCCGCCTCGATCTCCGAGGCTCGCGTGCGCTCCCGCTGGAGCGCTTGGTCGAGCTCGGTCGCCATCGACTGGAGCGTCGACACCTTCGACTCGGTCGCGCTGAGCTTGGCGCTCGTCGTCGCGAGCTTGGCCGCCATCTCCGCCTTGTCGGACTCGAGCGTGCGCCCCGCGCTCTCGAGCTCACCGCGGCGGCCGTCCCACTCGGTCTTCGATCGCGCGAGCTCTTCGGTCAGCGAGGCGACCTTGAGCGCCGCTTCCGAGGCCTTCGCGGCCATCGACGCGAGCTTCGCGCGCGCTTCCGTCGCCGACGTGCTCTCGGTCGAGCGCGCCTCTTCCGCCTTCTTCGCGCGCTCCTCGGCGCTCGCCAGCTTCGCCTCGACGTCGATCGACGCGCTGCTGTGGCGCACCGACGCTTCGTTCGCTTCCTCGCGCACGGCGGCGAGCTGCGACTCGAGGGCGGCGATGCGCGTCTCGTAGTCGCCCGCCGGCACGCGGTCTCGTTCTTCGCGCGAGGTGCGCTCTTCGAGCTTCGCGAGCGCATCTTCCGCTGCGTCCGTGCGCGCGCGCGCGACGCTCACGGCCTCGTCGCGCGAGGCGTTCGCCGCTTCGCTCGCCACGAGCGCGCTGCGCGCCTGCTCCACCTGCATCACGGTGCTCTTGAGATCGCCCTCGAGCTCCGAGACGCGCAGCTCGAGCCGGCGGCGCGAGTCGTCCGAGCCCGTCGGAGTTCGCGCGCGGAGCTCCGCTTCGAGGCTGGCGACGCGCTGCGCGAGACCGTCGGCGAGCGCCTCGGCGCGTCGGCGCTTCGTCTCGGCCTCTGCGTAGCGAGAGCGGAGGAGCTCGAACTCGGTGTCCGTCGGTCCCGCGCCCGGCGAGCTGGCCGGTCGAGTCGCCGGGCGCGCTCGACGCGCGCCGAGGTTGTCGTCCGGCGGTGACTGTTCATCCTCCGCCCTCGGATCCCGACGAGGAGGTCGTTTGGAGGTCATCGCCGCGAAGTATGCCCTCGCGACGGCCGCGAATGAAGGGTCGCGCGCGCACGCCGATCTCACCACCTCCGTGCTACGCCCTCGTCGTGAGCGATCGAAGCGATTGGCTGAGGAGCGTCGTTCGCCGGGCCGCGGATGGTCTCGGCCAGCGCGTCCGCGAGCAGCCCGCGGTGGCAGCCGTGCGAAACCTCGCGCGCGATCTGCAGGCCCGCAGCGCGGGCATCCCCGAGCGCATCCTCGCGCGCGCCGCGATGCGCCTGCCAGGCGTCGTCTCGTCGAGCCTCCGCACGATGGACGGCGAGCTGGTCTTCGAGGCCGAGCTCGAGTCGGGTCGATGGTCGCGCGCGCGCGTCATCCCCGAGTCGCCTCGCTTCGCCGCGCGCGGAGCCAAGGAGCTCGTGTTCCGCGTCGAGCCGCCCGAGGCCGCAGCGGAGGCCGCCGTGAAGGAGCTGATCGGCGCGATCTCCGCGCTGGTCGCCCGCACGGTGTGGAGCGCGGCGATGAAGCCGAGCGCGAACGATCAACCGGAGGGCGCGTTCGTGGAGCGAGACGGCAACGTGCTGCACGTCGACCTGCGCACCGTGCCCTCGGTGCGCGCCGCGCTGTCGAACGCTGCGGGCGCGGCGCTGCTCGAGGCCGTACGCATCGAGCGGCTGGAGGTGCGCGACAACGCGCTCCACGTGGTGCTCGGCCTGCCGCAGATGCGCTGATCGCCCGCTCGAGCGCCGGTCAGAAGAACGGCAACGTCTGCTGCGGCAGCGCCGCTTCGATGCGACGCACGAGCGCGTCGAGGTCTGCATCCGAGCGCAGGAGATCGTGCTGGCTCGCGTCGACGAGCAGCTTGGGCGAGCGTCGCCAGCCCTCGAACCAAGCGTCGTAGCGCTGGTGGAGGTCGGCGAGGTAGTCGCGCGGGATCGACTCTTCGTACTCGCGCCCGCGCTGCGCGATGTTGGCCACGCACCCATCGACCTCGCGGCGCAGGTACACGAGCAGGTCGGGCGCGCGCTCCCCCGCGAGCAGCTGCCGCGCGATCAGCTGGTAGGTCTCCCAGTCGCGCTCGTCCATCGCGCCGCGCGCGTGCAGGTTCGCGGCGAAGATGTCCGCGTCTTCGTATGCGGTCCGGTCTTGCACGGCGCTGCGCCCCTCGCCGAGCGTCTCGCGCGTCAGCCGCACGCGCTCCGCGAGGAAGCGGAGCTGCGTCGGCAGCGCCCAACGCGGCATGTCGGCGTAGAAGTCCGCGAGGTACGGGTTCGCGTCCGTGCTCTCATAGAGACCCACGTAGCCGAGCTTCGCGACGAGCCGCTTGGTGAGCGTCGTCTTGCCCGAGCCGATGTTGCCCGCGACGGCGAGGAAGACCTGCGCGCTCAATCGTACCCTCCGGCCAAGAAGCGAGTGGAGCGGGAGGGGGCCCCACGTCGCGTGGGGGAGGGGCCGCTCGGCCCCTCGGAAAGACTAGATACAGACTTTGTTGCGGCCGCTGCGCTTCGCTTCGTAGAGCTTCTCGTCGGCGGCCTTGAGGAACGCCGTCGCGTCCTGTCCGTTCGCGAGCTCCGCGGCGCCGAGCGACACCGTGACGTTGATCGACTCGCCCTCGAAGACGAAGCGCTTCTCCTGGACGCGACGACGCAGGTCCTCTGCGATCGCGCCCGCGCCGACCACGGGAGTCTCCGGAAGGATCGAGCAGAACTCTTCGCCGCCGTAGCGACCGAAGACGTCGTCGGGACGGAGGCGCTGCTTCACGAGCGTCGCCATCTCCTTGAGGACGTAGTCCCCCGCGAGGTGGCCGAACGTGTCGTTGATCTTCTTGAAGAAGTCGATGTCGAACAGCACGACCGACAGCGGGCGCTGGTGCCGCACCGCGCGCGGGATCTCGCGCTCGAGCGACTCCATGAGGTAGCGCTTGTTGTGGACGTTCGTGAGGCCGTCTTTGATGGCCATCTCGTGGATGGCTTCGTGGTACTGGGCCTCGACGTCCGAGCCGCTCAGGTACTTCACGATCGTGTCGCCGATCTTGACCTGGTCGCCTCGGCGCAGCTGGTACTCCTTCACCAGCTCATCGTTGACGTAGGTGCCGTTCGTCGAGTCGAGGTCGCACACGTACCAAGCCTGGTTGCGCTTCTCGATGCGGCAGTGGCGGCGCGAGACGCTGTCGTTGTCGAGGACGACGGTGTTCTCTTGGCCGCGACCGAGGCTCAGGATCTCGCGCTCGAGCACGTAGCGCTTGCCGAACTGACGCGTGTCCGACGAATAGATCACGACGAGGCAGTCGGTCCCCTGACGTAGCGGACGCAGCTCCTCGAGCGGCGTGACACGTGTCTTGACGTCCGGATCGTCCACGGCGTGCCACCAATCTACGGTAGGGCCTTCGTGACAGTCAACGGATTCCCGTGACCGTCACGAGGCGTCCACAATGGGTTCTGGAACGGAGCGGCGCGGTGTAGAGTGCCGCCCGCATGCACCGTGGGGTTCGTGAGCTGATCCAGTGGGTCGAGAAGAACAACGGAAACTCCGGGGTCGCCCTGCGTGCGCCCGCGCAGGCCGTCGACCTCTCCACGCTCGAGCAAGAGATCGGCGCGCCGCTGCCCACGGACCTGCGCCTGGTGCTGGGCCGCTTCAACGGCGCACAGCTCCCGAGCTCCATCCTCCTCACGGCGGCACAAGGACCGGGCACCACCATCGACGCCGCCCTCAAGCAGGTGGCGGCCCAGCGTGAGGCCTCGTTCCTCGACCCGGAGGTGATCCTCCCGTTCGCCCGCACGGAGCACGGATCGGTGCTCGCGTTCGATCGCACGGCGGCGCCCGTGAGCGACACCTGGCCGATCGTCGACTACGACCCCGAGTCGGGCGACCTCCGCCTCGTGCACCGCACCTTCGACGCGTGGTGCCGGGTGCAGGTCAGCGAGTGGACGGCGAACGACTTCGGCAGCGCGTTCACCCTCGACCGCTACCTCGCGCAGGGCCAGCGGCACGCCGCCGTCGAGCCGGACGTGAGCGTCGCGCACGTCACCGTCGGCCACGCGCTCAGGCGCGCGGGTCGCCCCGAGGAAGCGCTGGCCTCGTACCTCCGCGGCGCGCGCTGCGTGCCCGCCGAGCCGTGGTGCGACTGGGAAGCGATCAAGCTGGCCGTCACGCTCGGTGACGACGACGGCGTGCTCCAGGCCGGCGCGCGCATCGGCAAGCGCGCGCCCGAGAGCACGTGGGAGCTCCGCGGCACCACGCCCTCGCGCGTGGCCTACCTCGTCGCGCGGGCGTTCCGTCGCGTGCGCCGCGAAGACCCGACGCCCTGGCTGCGCATCCTCGATCACCTCCTGCTCCAGACGTACGACGACGACGATCGCGCTGCGTGCACGGCGATCCGCGAGAAGTCCGAGCTCCTCGGCGAGGACCTGCCGAGTCCGGTCCCCGATCAGCCCCGCAAGTGTCCGCCGATCGAGCCGCCCTCCCTCTGGTGGCAGCAGCTCCAGGCCGCCTACCACCAGGGCGTGCTCCGCGACGACGACCTCGCGCTCGACCCGATCTACGACTCGCTCCCGGATCACCGATCGGTCGAGCTCCTGCGGATCCGCCGCGACTTCTAGGTCGCCGCCCGAACGGGGCTTTGCGGGCGCGACGAGAGTCGGGGACTATTGCCGCTCGCCTCGGCCGTTCACGCCCCCATGCCCGCTCGCTCGCAGCCCCGCACGCAGACCGTCGTCGTTCGACGGCGCCGCGGACGTGCGCCCGCGACCGAGCAGCGCGACGGCGTGACGGGACGCGAGCGCGGCGTCGCGCTCGTGATGGCGATGGTCGCGCTCGCGATCCTCGCCGTGATGCTCGCCGACATGCAGCAGAGCACCGCAGCTGCGTTCGTGGTGGCGAGCAGCGAGCGCGATCAGCTGCGCGCGGAGTACATGGCGAGGAGCGGCGTGAACCTCACGCGCATGCTCGTCGCGCAAGAGCCGATGATCCGCACGGCCGTCGCGCCGATGTACCAGATGCTGATCGGGCGCCCGCCCCCGCAGCTGCCGGTGTGGAGCTTCGCCAGCGACCTGCTGCAGCCGTTCTGCAACTACCAGGGCGCGCAAGGCATGGCCGGCGACACCGGCATGGACTTCTCTGGTGCCGAGGGCATCGGCAACACCAACGCGACCTGCCAGATCACGGCGTTCGCCGAGAACAGCCGCATCAACCTCAACGACCCGCTCTTCTTCGACGGCGACCGCGCGCGCACCAGCGTCGCGATGCAGTTCTTCGCGCTCCAGGGCGGCTACCAGTCGCCGTCGCCGTTCGATCCGCTCTTCGAGCAGCTCGACTCGGACGGTCAGATGTCGACGCGGCAGGACATCGTCAGCGCGCTCATCGACTGGTGGGACTACGACACGGATCGCACGAACTTCGATCCCGGCGCGGCCACCGTCACGGTCGGCGGTGCCGAAGACGACATCTACCAGCGGCTCGACGACGACTACCGCGCGAAGAACGCGCCCTTCGACTCGCTCGAAGAGATCCGCCTCGTGCGCGGCGTGGGCGACGACTTCTGGGCGACCTTCATCGAAGAGGATCGCGAGCACCCCGAGAACCGCCTCGTCACGATCTACGGATCGGGCTCCGTGAACCCGAACGAGGCACCGCCGCAGGTCCTCTTGGCGCGTGTCTGCTCGGTCCTCACGGACCAGCCGCTCTGCACCAACCCGCTCGAAGCCGCGAAGTTCATCCAGCTGTTCCAGACCGTGCGCGGCATCGCGCCGATCCCGTTCTTCTCGTCGGGCGGCGACTTCATGACCTTCCTCGAGGGCGGCGGCGGCGCGCAGGACCTCTACCCCATGCTCCGCGGTTTCCTGGGCGAAGGCAGCCCGCTGCTCTTCACGCCCGTGACGATCACGCCGGCACAGCGGCAGGTCCTCGATCCGCTCCTCGTGACGGGCGCCAAGATCCTGAGCATCAACGTCACGGGCCAGTCGGGCCGCGCCACCGTGACGCTGCGCAGCGTGATGAACTTCCACGAGCGCTGGACGCCCCCGCCCCCCAACGCCGGAACGATGCCGGGCCTCGGCATCTTCTACTACTACCGAGTGGAGTGAGAGCCTTCGGAGCGCGTTGACATCCTCGGGGAGGACCTCCAGCATGACCTCATGTGCTGACCGGAACTTCGTTCCGGGGCTTCGTACTCGCGGAGGTCACACATGGAGCGCCTGAACCTGAACGTCCCCGAGAGCGTGCGCGCCGACCTGCGGCGCCTCGCCAAGCGTCGCGGTCTTCGTGAAGCGGAGGCCGCGCGCGAGCTCCTCGTGAAGGCGCTCGAGGACGCCGAGCACGAAGAGTTCATGCGACGCCTCGAGGAGACTTCGACCGAGGCCGTTCGTGTCGAGCTGCGCCGCACCCTGGAGGCGATGGAGGAGATCTTTGGCACTTCGCGGTGAGGTCCTCGCGTCGCGGCGGACGTTCGGGTTCGGTCGAAGTGACTCACTCGAGCTCTTCGTCGTGCTCCAAGCGGAGAGCTTCAGTCATCTGTTCGGGTCGCTCGTCGTGGCGCCCATGCGGCGGTCGATCCCGGATCTCGCGAGCTGGAGCGGTGCGGTGCCCGTTCGCATGAAGGACGGCGCGCACGAACGCGACCTGCTCATCCTCGTGCCGCTCGTGTCGTCGCTCAAGGCCGACCACTTCGATGCCGAGCCGCGCGGCCGGCTCGACCCTCGAACCATGGCCTCGGTGGACCGCGTCCTTCGTGCGCTCCTCTCGCTCCGCTAGCTGCGCCCGCGTTAGTCGCGCTCGGCGCGGAGCTTTCGGGTCATCAGCGAGACGACCGCCTCGAGCGGCGGGAGGTCCTCGTAGAGGACCTTGTACATGGCCTCCACGATGGGCATGTCGACGCCCTCGCGCTTGGCGAGCTCGTACGCGCTCTGCGTCGTGCGCACGCCCTCGGCGACCTGCGACATGCCTGCGAGGATCTCGCTGAGCTTCTTTCCCTTGCCGAGCTCCAGGCCGACCTTTCGGTTGCGCGAGAGGTCGCCCGTGCACGTGAGCACGAGGTCGCCCATGCCGCCGAGGCCCGACAGCGTGAGCGGGTTGGCGCCCAGCTTGATCGCCAGGCGGCTCATCTCCGCGAGGCCGCGCGTGATGATCGCCGCGCGCGTGTTGTGCCCGAAGCCGAGGCCGTCGCCGGTGCCCGCCGCGATCGCCATCACGTTCTTGAGCGCGCCGCCGAGCTCGATGCCGACCACGTCGTCCGTCGTGTACACGCGGAGCCGATCAGTGCCGAGCACGGCCTGCACGCGGTCGGCGCTCGTCGCGTCGCTCGCGGCCACGACGACCGCGGTGGGCATGCCCTGCGCGACCTCCTTCGCGAACGACGGCCCCCCGAGGTAGCTGAGCAGGTGGTGCCGATCCTTCGAGAAGTGATCCTCGAAGATGCCGCTCACGAGCTTGAGCGTGCCCACCTCGATGCCCTTGGTCGCGCTGAGGATCGGCGCGTCCTTCGGGAAGTGCGGCGCCGCCTGATCGAGCGTCTCGCGGAGGCCGTGCGTGGGCACCACCGAGAGCACGACGTCGGCGCCTTCGAGCGCGTGCGCGAGCTCGTGCGTGGCGGAGAGGCTCGGCGCGAGCATGGCGCCCGGAAGGTAGGCAGCGTTCTCGCGGCTCGTCTGGATCGACTCGACCAGCTCCTTGCGGCGCGCCCACAGGCGAACGCGGTGGCCTTGATCCGAGATGCTCTTCGCGAGGGCCGTGCCCCACGAGCCCGCGCCGAGAACCGCGACGTTGCTGGTCATGTGATCGTTTCCTGTCCGCCGAGCGATCGCTCAGTCGAGGTTGTTCTCGCCCGAGGCCCCGCGCTGCGCGTCGAGGCTGTAGGACGTGACGAAGACGGGCGCCGAGAAGTCGACGCCGTTGTGCACGAAGAGCCCGATCGAGAGCAGGTTGCTCGCGCGCATGATGCGGGTGGACGCGGCGCCGCCGTCGCCCTCGTACATCGTCGTCGGGTGACGACGGAACGTGACGCGCGCGACGGACTCGTCGTCGTTCATGGGCGCGATCGTCACGTACGACGCGTCGCCGCGCAGCACGACCCAGTGGAACGTCAGCGGTCGGCCGCCGACGTCGCGGCTGCTCGTCGCGTCGACGGTGAGCGCGTACTCGTCGACGCCGCCGGTGAGGAAGCCACGCGCGCGGAGCGTCGGACCGTCGGCGATCTGCACCGGTGAGGTGTCGTCCGAGGTGGTGATGCGCGCGACGGGTGGAAGGTCGGCCTCGGTGATCGCGTGCGCGAGCAGGGACATCGCGCGGTCGTTGTCGAAGTTGCCGAACGCCGTCGGGTGCGCGGCGCCCGTGAGGTACGCCGCGTCCGACGCGGCGCGCGTGCGTCGGTGGATCATCGTGAGCACGTCCATCAAGACGCCTGCGTCGTGGAGCCGAGCGCGCACGGCGGACGACATCGACGCGAGCGCGTAGAGGTGCTTGCCGACCTCGTCGAGCTCCGAGCCGGAGCTGCCTTGCGACGTGAACACGGCCGCCGTCTGGAACGAGTAGAAGTCCTCGACGCCGCAGTCGACGTGCTCTGGGTAGAAGAACAGCTTGTCGGCGAGGAACTGCGTCTCGTAGCGGCTCGTGTACTGGCGCCCCCACGCGACGTCGTAGCGGACGAGGCTCGCGCTGATCGAGGTGTAGGCCTTGGAGACGTTGGCGATCACGATCGTGCTGCGGTCCATGCTCGGCCCCGACGCGCCCCACGTGAAGTTGCCTTCATCGTTGGTGAGGTCGGTGATCCCGGGCATGCCGCTCGTGTCGTAGCGGGCGTGCGTGCCGTCGCGGTTCTCGTAGGTGAGGCCCGAAAAGCCTGCCGCCGTTCCTTCGGTGACCCAGCGCGCGACGCAGTCACCGAGCGGATCGGCGCAGCCGTCGAGCGTGCGCACGCGGCGCATGGCCGTGACCGTCGCCTCGCTCGGCGCGCCCGAGATCACGGCGCGCGCGGTGAATCGCACGGGCCCTGCGGGTCCCGCCGGTTCGAGGTGGACGAGGCACCGAAACGGCGCAGCCGGATCCGTGCAGCGCGGGGCGGTCTCATCCGCGACGAAGAACTCGACGCTCGCGGTGCCGGCCGGCGCGCTCGCGCGCACGAGCACGCTCTCGAACACGTCCGCACCCGCGAGCGGCGCGGTGAGGACGACGCTCGCTGCGGGGCCCGTGTCGACAGCGGCGCCCGCGTCCGCTGGAGACTCCGCAGCATCGATCGGCCCCGCGTCCGCACGCGTGTCGTCGCTCCACGCGTCGCGCGGGCTCCGCGCGTCGGTCCCGACGGACGCGTCTCCGTCGCCGGTCATCTCGCCGCAGCCGAGCGCCACGACCCACAGCGATGTGCTCGCGAGAACGACCCGAGCGAGGCGGCGCAGCATGGGGCCGACGATACCAAAGTCGGCCGTTTCGAGCGTGATGGCTCGAAGGCCGGTATCGTTGCGCCGTGCGTGTGTCCGCCCTCTGCTCTCTCGCGTTGCTCGCAGCCACGGGTTGCTACGCGACGCACGGCCCCGACGACATCGGCCCCGTCGACGCGTTCGCGCACGACGCGTTCGGGCTCGATGCGCGCACGACGCCGAGCGACACGGGCCCGTTCATCTTCCGCGACGCGCCTCCGACAGGCGACGTGCCCTTCTGCCTGTGTGCGACCAACGCCGACTGCCCTCCCCCGCCACCTTCGTGGAACTGCCTCGCGCCGCTCTGCAGCGACTGCACGTGCACGTACCGCCTCGAGCCCGAGCGCTGCGAGCCCGATGGCGTGTGCGAGCCCACGGGCGAGTGCTTCCCGCGCGTGTCGCCCGACAGCGGCGTGCCCGTCGATCGTGATGCGGCGCTGCTCCGTCGCGACAGCGGACCGCTCGTCCCCGACACGGGCATCCACGGTCCCGATCCGGACGCGGCGTTCCTCGATGCAGGCTTCGTGATCCCCGACGCGTTCTTCGTGCCGCGCGACGCGTTCGTGGTGCCCATCGACGCGTTCGTCCGGCCGATCGACGCGTTCGTTCCACCGGGCCGTGATGCAGGCCGCCCCCCGAGCTCCGATGCGCTGCGCTTCACGAGCTCGCAGGTGATGACGGTGCCCGACCGACCTGCGCTCTCGATCGGCCCCGACCTCACGCTCGAGCTCTGGGCGCGCCTGCGATCCACGGGCGTGATCGCGATCAAGGGCGACCCGTCGATCGGCAGCCACCTCTACCTCGAGCTGCGCCCGAGCGCGGACGGATCCTTCCGCACCTTCTGGCTCGGCTGGTCGTCGGGCGGGTCGCGCGTGATCGTCGAGATCGATCGTCCGATCGGCTTCGACACGTGGACGCACTTCGCGATCGTGCAGCAGGGCGTCTCGACGGGACGCGTCGATCTCGAGCTCTTCGTCGACGGCGAGAGCGCGTCCGGCGTGATCGATGCGGGCGACACGTCGAGCTACCTCGAGTCGTTCAACAGCGCGCCGTTCGTGATCGGCCGCACCGAGATGGACGTCGACGAGATCCGCCTGTGGCGTGTGCCGCGTCGTCGCGCAGCGATCCAGGGCTTCATGCGCACGGAGCTCACGCCCGGCGTGAGCGGCCTCGTCGCGTACTGGCCGCTCGACGGCGTCGGTCAGGTCGTCCTCGATCGATCGCTCAACGGCAACGACGGCTTCCGCGGCGGGTCACCCGCGGAAGACGCCGGCGACCCCACGTGGATCGCCGACGGCGCGTTCTGATCGCAACTACGTGCGATCGAAAAACCGCGCGTTGAGGTCGCGGTAGTGGGACCACTTCGGCGGCAGATCCTCCTCGGGGAAGATCGCGCCGACCGGGCACTCGGGCACGCAGGCGGAGCAGCAGACGCACTCGGCGGGGTCGATGTAGAGCTGCACGTGCACCAAGCGGCGCACGCGCTCGTCCTTCGGAATCTCGTCGATCTCGTTCTGCGGAACGGGGCCGTGGATGCAGTCGACGGGGCAGACATCCAGACACGCTTGGTCGCAGGTCGCGACGCAGGGCTCGGCGATCACGTGGGCCATTCTGAACCTCCTCCGCATGACCTCAGCAGCGGTCGTGCCGCGCGGATGATCGCGATTCCTCACGCGAACGAGGTCCGGTCGCGACCGCGGACAACGGCCCGACGTTGCGATGACCGCCGGCCGGTGTGACGAGCAGCGCACGCCCCGCCGACGGCACGAGCCGATCAGGGCGCGCCGAACACGGCGTGGTTCAGGAGCACGCCAACCGCGAGTCCGGCGCCCATCGCGATGAGCGTCACGACCCAGTACCGGATCGGCCCGTCCGCGAATCGATCCGGGCGCCGCCCCGTGATGATCTGCACCCCGCCGGCCGCCATCACCGCGAACGCGAGTGGAAACAGCTTCGGGTAGTAGCTCCCGTCAAGCTCGAACGACATGAGGTTGAACGCGACGAGCGCGTTCGCGAGCACGACGACGATCACGCCGCTGACGCGAGATTCCAT
Source organism: uncultured Sandaracinaceae bacterium (assembly GCA_964502175.1). Classification (GTDB taxonomy): domain Bacteria; phylum Myxococcota_A; class Polyangia; order Polyangiales; family Sandaracinaceae; genus JAFLCL01. The sequence goes on along the minus strand of CAZCVE010000003.1, from coordinate 95,127 downwards.
CGGGGTTGCGGGCGGCGACGCCGCGCGGGGGTGTGAGACGGTGGGCTGCGGGAACGAGAACTCGCCCTGCGCTTCTCGTCCGCGGGCGGCGGCGAACGCAAGGAGCACCGACGCAGCGAGGAGCGGCCCATAGACGCTTGCAGCGATCGCTGTGGAGGCGGTGAGGCCGGCGAGCCCGAGGTGCGTCGCGAGCGGGACCGCATGCCGAACCATCCCGATCACGCTGCGGAGCCGAGCCTGACGCCACGAGGCCGGTTCACATGCCAAGAGACGCAGCGCGACCGCACCCACCCTGTTCGATGACAGGGAAGCGAGGAATGCCGCGACGAACACGAGCGACAGCGGACCCCCGCGCGATCCGTCCGCCATCTCGCGGAGCGCCGCGATCCCAGCGATCCCGCCCCCCAGTCCGACGAGGACCGGCTCGAGGACCGGCGTCAGGAGCGCCCAGACGACGGCCGACGCCCGCACGCTCCATGGGGCCTCGCGTCCCGGACTCCTGTCCGTTCCTTCGAGCGTCTCCTCCCAGCGTGGGCGCCCCTCGGTAAGGGCAGCTCGAACACGCTGAAGCATCGAGAGGACGCTCCACACGACGAGAGCGAGAGCGCCAACGGCCAACGCTGCGGCTACGGGCGTGGACACAGCGCGAGGCTAGCCCGAAACGAGCGAGGGTCTCTCGCGCGCTGGCCGGGCGCGGCGTGTGTTGCGACAGCGTCCAGCGGGTGTGACAACAGCGCGTGGTCGAGAGGCGCACGACGACGCACGAAGCGGGAGGGCTCGCGCTGATCGCTTCGCTCACGGAGGCCGCCAGCCGCGCGCACAACGAGACGACGCTCGGCGCCGCGCTCGCTGGGACGCTGAGCGCGCACCTTCCGCTGATCGAGCTCGTGCTCGAGACGTCGGTGCGGCGGCGCGTGTGGGAAGGACGCATCGCGCGAGGACCACGCGCGCGGACGATCGAGATCGCGCTCGCCGAGCACGATCGCGTGCTCGTCACGCTCGATGACGACGAGTCGCCTCCGAGCGAGGCGCTCGAGCGCGCGATGTCGGCGGTGATCGCGTCGAGCTTCGCGCACGTGCGCACGCTCGCGCGCGTCGCTGATCTGTCGCGTCGTGCGCACCGCGAGCGCGATCAGCTGCGCGCGCAGATCATCGAGCGAGGGCCTGCCCTCGTGTGTGAGTCCGCGGTGATGCGTCGTCTCGTGCGCGAGACGCTGCCGCTCGTCGCGCGTGAGGACGTGACGGTGCTCGTGCGCGGCGAGACGGGCACCGGCAAGGATCTGATCGCGCGGCGCATCCACGCGCTCTCGCGGCGCGCGCGTCGACCGCTCCACACCATCAACTGTGGCGCTCTCCCCGAGACGCTCGCGGAGAGCACGCTCTTCGGGCACGAGCGCGGCGCGTTCTCGGGCGCGCAGGAGCGGCACGTGGGCCTGTTCGAGCGCGCGAGCGGCGGCACGGTGTTCCTCGACGAGGTGGGCGAGCTGTCGCCTGCGTCGCAGGTGCGCCTCCTGCGCGTGCTCGGATCGGGCGAGATCCTGCGCGTCGGAGGCTCGGAGGCGATCCGCGTCGACGTGCGCGTGATCGCGGCGACGCACCAGTCGCTCGAGGCGATGGTCGCGGAGGGACGCTTTCGGCAAGACCTCTACTACCGCCTGCACGTGGTGCCGATCGACGTGCCGCCGCTCCGCGAGCGACAAGGCGACGTCGGGCCGCTCTCGCGCGCCATCCTCGCGGAGCTCGGCGCGCGCCTCGGTCGTGCGGTGCCCGAGCTGGATCGCGTCGCGCTCGAGACGCTCGAGCGGTGGTCTTGGCCGGGCAACGTTCGCGAGCTCGAGAACGTGCTCCAACGCGCGCTCGTCCTCGGCGACGGTGAGCTCGCGCTGCCCGACGCGCTCGGTCCCGCCGAGGCGACACCCGACGTGCGAGGGGACGCGCTCTCGTTCGACGACGCCGTCCGACGCGTACTGACGACAGCGCTCGAGGCCTCGGACGGTCGCATCCACGGACCGACCGGCGCGGCCGCGAGGCTCGGCCTGCCGCCGACGACGCTGCAGGCGAAGCTCGCAAGGCTGGGAGTGAAGGTGCGCGCACGGTTGCGCTGACCCTCCCCAACCCCTCCCGCTGGGAGGGGCTTCTTCGTGGGCAGCGTGGGGTCCGTGACCGTCCTGTGACGAATTCAACTAGACTGACGTGTCAGTGCAGTTGTAAGGAGCGGGCCGATGCGAGCGGCCTCTACCCCTCCCACCTCCCCCTCGCGGCCTGCCGCGTTTTTCAGGCTGGAGGGCGTGATGCACCCGGCCGCGGCGTGGGCCGGGGCGGCCTATCTGGCGTCGAACGCGGCCTCGATGCGGACCCGCCTCCTCGGTCTGGGCGGGGCGGCGTTCTCGGGGGCTCTCCGCGGGGTCAGCCTCGCGGGCGCCGGGATCGCAGGGGCCCGGACCACGCGCTTCGCGTACGCGACGGTCGCCGGATTCAGCCGCGACCGCATCGAAGTGCTCGGCGAGGACTACGCGCGTGACGTGCTCGTCGCCGAGGTGCGAGCCGAGGCCGTGCGGCTCGTCGAAGGCGCGCGCCGCGATGGCTTCGTCACGGTGCTCGTCGCGGAGTCGATCGCGCCCATCGCCGACGCGTTCGCGCGCCTGCTCGCGAAGGACGGACCCGCGTTCGACGTCGTGATCGCGAACCAGCTCGAGCTCGACAAGAGGCAGCGGGCGACGGGCGAGCTGCTCGATCCCGTGATCGGCCCCGAGGTCGATCCGAGGCGCATCCGTGAGCTCGCGGCGCTCCACGGCATCGACCTCACGACGAGCCGCGCGTACGGCCAGTCGCGCGCGGACCTCGTGCTGCTCGGGCTCGTCGGTCAGCCGTGCGCGATCGAGCCCGACCGCGAGCTCGCGCGCGTCGCGCGTGATCTGGACTGGCCGATCGTGCGCACGCACACGCCCTACGAGGTCTCCGCGCCGAACGCGGCAGACCACGCCCTTCCCCGCGATGGGGACCAAGACGAAGGAGCGAACGCTTGATGTCCGATCGATCGATGTCCCATGCGGGCACGAAGAACGCGCTCTCGATCCGAGCGGAGCTCCGCGGCAAGCACGTGCTCGTCACGGGCTTCACGGGCTTCCTCGGCAAGGTGCTCGTCGGCATGCTGCTCGCGCGCGCGCCCGAGATCGGACGCATCACGCTGCTCGCGCGCGGCAAGAAGACGCAGCCCGCTGCCAAGCGTGTGCGGCACCTCTTCGAGCGCAGCCCTGGCCTCAGGCACCTGCGAGAGACCCACGGCGAAGGGCTGGGCGCGTTCCTCGCGAGCCGCGTCGACGTGGTGGCCGGTGATGTGCGCGATCCGCTCTGCGGCATCGATCCACGGGTCGTCGATCGACTGGGCGCGACCATCGACTGCGTCATCCACGTGGCGGGTCTGACGGACTTCGAGCCCGATCCCGTCGAGGGCGTGGCCGTCAACGTGCGCGGCGCGCTGAACGCAGCGGACCTCGCGGCACGGACACGCGGCCGGAGGTTCTTGCACGTGTCCACGTGCTTCGTGGCCGGCAACGTCTCGGGGCACGTCCCCGAGGTGCTCGAGCCCGGCCTCTCCGCGAACGGCACACGGTTCTCGCCGCGCGACGAGCTGGCATCGATGGAGTCGCTCTGCGACGCGACCAGCAAGCGCTTCCCCGATCCGATCGAGGCGAAGAAGGCGCGCATCGAGCGCGGCACGCTGCGCGCGCAGGCCCTCGGCTGGCCCAACCTGTACACGTACACGAAGGCGCTCGCCGAGCACCTCGTGGCCATGCGAGGCGACGTCGAGACCACGTTCGTGCGTCCGTCGATCGTGGAGTGTGCGCGGGAGATGCCGTTCGGAGGCTGGAACGAAGGCGTCAACACGTCGGCGCCGCTCGCGTGGCTCATCGGGACGGTGCACAGGCGCCTGCCGTTCGCGGAGGACCACTGCTTCGACGTGGTGCCCGTGGACTCGGTCGCGCGCGGCACGATCGTCGCGCTCGCGGAGCTGCTCCGGGGCGAGCACGCGAAGGTCTACCAGCTCGCGTCGGGCGACACGAACCCGCTCACGTTCGGACGCGCCGTCGACCTCACGGCGCTCGTGCGACGCCGCGAGTACGCGCGGTCGGACGATCCGTTCGAGCGCCTCGTGCTGCGGCACCTCGACAGCGTCGTGCACGATCGCGCGGCCGACACCGATCCGTTTCTGCCCGCGGCGAAGAAGCTCACGCGCGGCGTGCGTGATCTCTTCTCGTCGTTCCGCGCCGAGCATCACCTGCCCACGTCCGTGCGAGAGCGCTTCGGCGCCGACCTCACGAAGTTCGCGAACCGCCAGGCCAAGGAGTGGGGCAGCGCGTCGCGCACGATCGGGCAGGTGGCGGAGATGCTCCGCCTCTACCAGCCGTTCGTCTTCGACAACGACCTCGAGCTCGAGACGAAGAACATCCAGCGCGCGACCGATCGCCTCGGGCCCGAGGAGCGCGCGCTCTTCGGGTGGGATCTCCTGTCGCTCGACTGGCGCGACTACTGGATGAACGTCCACCTGCCCGGCCTCGACAAGTGGTCGATCCCGCTCCTCCGCGGCGAGCGCATCCCCGAAGATCCGGTGTTCTCGATGGAGACCGACCTCGACGAGTGGACCGCGCGCGAGCCCGGTCGGGACGCGAGCGAGAGGCCGCGGGCCCGCAGAGAAGAGACACGCTCGACGCACGACGGCGACGGCGTCGCGCCGAACGACGCGGAGTAGAGGGGACATGTCGCTCGTCTTCGTCACCGGTGGCACGGGCTACCTCGGTTCGTACGCGGTCACGCGTCTGGTCGAGCACCACGACGCCAAGCTCGCGCTGCTCGTGCGCGCGAAGAACAGGAAGGACGCGATCGCGAAGCTCTGGAACGGCCTCCAGATGCACGCAGATCCGGCTCAATTCGAGAGGATCCTGGCCAACATCACGTTCGTCTCGGGCGATCTGACGGCGCCGAACCTGGGCATGGATCCGCGCGTGCGCGCCGAGCTCGCCGAGCGCACCACCTCGATCCTCCACATCGCGGCGTCGCTCAACCGTCGCTCCGAGAAGGCGTGCCTCAACGCGAACCTCCGCGGCACGCTGAGCGTGGTCGGCTTCGCACACGAGGTGATCGCCGAGCGCGGCAAGCTCGATCGCTTCACGGACGTGTCCACGGTGGCGGTCTGCGGGCGGCGCTTCCGCGAGGTGGTGCAGGAAGACCTCGCGATCGACTGGGAGCGATCGGACTACGACCCGTACGCGCGCACGAAGAAGTTCGCCGAGCACATGGTCGAAGAGCTCCTGCCGAACACCGATCGGCTCGTGGTGCGCCCCTCGATCGTCATGGGCGACTCGAGGTTTCCGCAGACGACGCAGTTCGACATGGTGCGGTCGTTCTGCGCCCTGGCGGACATGCCCGTGCTGCCGCTGAGCGGCGCGACGCGCCTCGACATCGTGAACGCCGATTTCGTGGGACGCGCGATCGCCGATCTCCACCTGAAGAAGGACACGAAGCACCGCATCTACCACCTCTCGAGCGGCACACGGAGCAGCAGCGCGGAGGTCATCGGCAAGGCGCTGCTCTCGAAGTATCCGTCGCGGCGACCGCCCCGCTTCGTGCCGCGCGCGAGCCGCGCGTTCGAGGCCACGGTGAACCGCATGGCCAACCTCCCGAAGGGCACGCTCTCTCTCTACGGCGCGCTCCTGAAGGTGTTCTGGCCCTACATCGTGTTCGACACCGTGTTCGACAACACGCGCGTCTGCGAAGAGCTGAGCGAGACGCCCGTGCCCTTCACCGAGTACTGCGGCGAGCTCTACCGCTGGTCGCGCGAGGTCGACTTCGCCTATCCGTTCATGTCGCTTCCGGACCGCCTCGCGAAGCTCGCCACACCTTCTCAAGAGGTCACCACATGGGCCTGACCAGCATCCTCCTCGAGCGCGCCGCCAAGAAGGTCTTCGACACCGCCAAGGGTGCGCTCGACGCGGACAAGGCGCTCCAGACCGCGATGGGCGCGCTCATCGACGCGCGTCGCGCCGAGCACGAGAAGCGTCCGCAGCCGCGGTGGCGCGCGGGCGAGCCGCTCGAGCTCTTGCTCGCGGGCTACGTGGGCTCGCGCAACACGGGCGCAGACGTGCGCACCGAAGAGATGATCCGACAGTTCCGGCATCTGCTCGGTGACGAGCACGCGAGCCTGTCGATCCTCACGATCGATCCGAGCTGGACGCGCGGCTACTTCAAGACCGTGCGGCAGCTCGAGGTGCCGCAGGTGTTCCCACCGTTCCTCTACGATCAGGTGCGGCGCTACCACGGCGTGATCGCGTGCGAAGGCTCGATGTTCAAGAGCAAGTTCGCGTCGGCGCTCACGACGATGATGGTCGGCGCGCTCGGCCTCGCGCGCGCCGCAGACAAGGTCGCCATCGGCTACGGCGGCGAGGCGGGCGCGATGGACGCGAGCCTCGAGGCGATGATCGAGCAGTACGTCGGGGGCAGCCTCGTCATCACGCGCAACCCCGAGTCGAGCGCGGTGCTCGCGCGCCTCGGCATCGACACGCGCGTGGGCACCGACACCGCGTGGACGTTCGGCTCGGACGAGGTCGACGCGCCCAACGGCCTCTCCGAGACGTTGCTCCGCCGCGCGGGCTGGGACGGCAAGAAGCCCGTCGTGGTCGTGTGTCCGATCCACCCGTTCTGGTGGCCGGTGAAGCCGGATCCGTGGAAGGCGCTCGTCCACAAGGCGACCGGCGCGCACGATGCGTCGCACTTTCGATCGATCTACTTCCACCACGACGCGCCCGACGTGGAGAAGAAGCTCGTCAGCTACCTCGGCAAGCTCGCGGGCGGCATGGTCGATCTCGCGCGCAGCAAGGACGTCTTCCCCGTGATCGTCGCGATGGAAGCGCTCGATCGCGGCGCGTGTGAGCGCTTCGCCGAGCGCGTCGAGGTGACCACGCACCAGAAGTGGCCGCTGTTCGCGAGCGACGAGCACGACATGTTCGAGATCGTCTCGATCCTGCGCCGCGCGTCGCTGGTGGTGAGCTCGCGCTACCACGCGCTCGTGTGCTCGATGCCGGCGGCGGTGCCGTCGATCGGCGTCACGATGGACGAGCGCATCCGCAACCTCATGAAGGACCGCGGCACGCCCGCGCTCTCGCTCGAGGTCGACGACGGCCAGCTCGACGCGAAGATCCGCGAGCACGGTCTCGCGCTCTTGTCAGCAGCCGAAGAGGCGCGCGCGCCGATCGAGCGATCGGTCGCGCGGAACCTGCGCTCGATGGGCGAGATGGGCGCGATGTTCGTCGACCACGTGCGCGCCGCACACCCGCGCTTCCCGTTCCGCGCGGGGCTCGGCGAGGGCAGCGACCCGATCGCGCACCTGCCGGAGCTGCCTGCGCTGCAGCGGAAGATCCTCGAGCGCCACTGATGACGCACTTCGTCCAAAAGATCCTCAGCAACTTGGAGGCCTGGCCCGATCGCCTGTTCGCGATCGAGGTGCATGGCCCGCGGCTCGTGTCCACCGAGGGTCGACGGCTGCGCGCGCTCGTCGAGATCGCGCGGCGCGGGCTGCGTGAGCGCGGCGTCGTGGCAGGTGATCGCGTCGTTCTGGTCGCGCCGAACTCGACGCGCTGGATCGCGACCGATCTCGCGATCCTCGCCGAGGGCGCGACCGTCGTTCCGCTCTATGCGCGTCAGGATCCGAAGGAGCTCGCGGGCATGATCCGCGACGCGGACCCCAAGCTCGTGATCACGCTCGACGACGCGCTGCGCGCTTCCATCGCATCGCACGCCGAGTCGTCGACGTTCGCGCTCCTCCCCGAGCTGTTCACGGGCGCGCCGCCCGCCGAGCTCGAGGCCGCGCGCGCGCTCGCGAGCGATCACCCCGTGACGATCATCTACACCTCGGGCAGCTCGGGTGAGCCCAAGGGCGTGATCACGAACGTCCTGAACGTGGAGCACATGCTGCCCGTGCTCGACGTGAAGCTCCGCGAGCTCTCGGGCGTGCCCGGCGGCTCGGACCGCGTGTTCCACTACCTGCCGTTCTGCTTCGCGGGCTCGCGCATGGTGCTCTGGGGCTGCTTGTTCCGGAGTAACGGCATCATGATGTCGACGTCGCTCGAGAACCTCGCGGAGGAGATGAAGACCGCGCGGCCCGAGTACTTCCTCAACGTGCCGGCGCTGCTCGAGCGCATCAAGAACGGCGTCGAGAAGCAGATCGCGAAGCGCGCGTATCCGATCCGCGCGGGCTACGCCGAGGCCATCGACGCGTGGCGTCGGCTCGCGCTCGCGAAGGCGGGCAAGGGCGAAGCGCGCAAGCGTGACGAGGTCGTCGTCGCGGCAGCGAAGCGCGTGATCTTCAGATCGATCCGCGCGCAGATCGGCACGCAGATCAAGGGGCTCGTGTGCGGCTCGGCGCCGCTGCCCGAAGAGGTGCAGCGCTGGTTCGTCGAGCTGCTCGAGATCCCCGTGTTCCAGGTCTACGGGCTCACCGAGACCACGGCGATCGTCACGATCGATCGCACGGACGCGACCGTGTCGGGTCGCGTGGGCCACGCGATCCGCGACGTGGAGATGAAGCTCGGCGACGAGGGCGAGCTCCTCGTGCGCGGGCCGAACATCTTCCCCGGCTACTTCCGCCGTGAAGAGGCGAGCCGAGCGTCGTTCACGGACGACGGATGGTTCAAGACGGGCGACCAGTGCACGATCGACGAGCGCGGGAACCTCGCGGTGATCGGCCGCGTGAAGAACCTGCTCGTGCCGACGTCGGGCCACAACGTCGCCCCCGAGCCGATCGAAGAGCGCGTGCTGCTCTGCGTGCCCGGCGTCGAGCAGGCCGTGGTGATCGGACACGCGCGCCCGTACCTCACGGTGATCGTGACGGGCGCCGTCGACGCCGCCGCGATCGACGCCGGCCTCGAGAAGGTGAACGAGGGGCTGCCGCACTACCGACGCCTGCGGAAGGCGCACGTCGCGAGCGAGAAGCTCACGCCGGAGAACGGGCTCCTCACGGCGAACCAGAAGCTCCGACGCAGCGCGATCGAGCGCCACTTCGCCAAGGAGATCGAGGCGCTCTATGCGTGAGGTGGGCTCCATGGGTGGGCTGGGCTCCATGGGTGGGCTGGGCTCCATGGGCGGGTTGGCGGCGTGACCGATCCGCGCAACGTCCTCGACGGACCGTGCCTCGTCGCGCGCTTCACCGGCAGCACGCTCGAGGTCGAGCTGCGCCGTGAGCCTGCGAACGAGATCGGCACCGCGATGCTCGGAGAGCTCGAGGCGCTCGCGCTGCTCTGTCGGCGCGGCGTGATCGACGGCAAGCCGATCCGCGCGATGGTCACGCGCTCGAGCGTGAGGCGCGGCTTCTCCGCGGGCGCCGATCTGCGAGAGCTCCACCGCGCGAACCAAGCGGCGCTCGGCTCGGGCGCCACGGACGCAGAGCGAACGGCCTCGGTGCGCGCGTTCCTCGATCGCATCCACACGGTGATGGACGCGATCGACGAGGCGCCGTTCCCGACCGTCGCGGCCGTGCACGGCGTGGTCTTCGGCGGCGGGCTCGAGCTCATGCTCACGCACGACGTCGTCGTCGCCGATCGCACCGCGCGCTTCGCGTTCCCCGAGCTGCGCCTCGGCCTCATCCCTGGCTTCGGCGGCATCCCGCGGCTGCGTCGTGATCTCGGCAACGCGGTCGTGCGCGATCTCTTGCTCACCGGCCGGTCGCTGGGCGCGGAACGCGCGCATCACGTGGGCCTGGTCGCGCAGCTCGTCGGCGAGGGTCAGGCCGCGGTCGTCGCGATGCGTACGGCCGAGCAGATCGAGCGCTTCGACAGCAACACGGCGCGCGTCGCGAAGCGCTTCATGAAGCACATCCCGAAGGACGAGCTCGCCAAGGAAAAAGGGCTCTTCTGTCATCTGTTCACGTCGAACGCGGTGACCGAGGCGCTCGCGCGCTTCGACAGCGCCACCGACGCGATGCCCTACCTGCCCGCGCGCCCTGCGGCGGATCCGACCGAGGACGAGAGCTGACATGAACACCACCCACGTGAGCCACGAGGGCCTCACCGCGCGTCTCCTCGATCTCGCGGCCGCGAAGTTCTCGAGAGAACGCGCCGCGCTCAGCGCCGATCAGGATCTCTTCGACGCGCTCGAGATCGACAGCGTCGACGCGATGACGCTGCTCACCGCGCTCGAGGTCGAATTCCGCATCGAGATCCCGGACTACGAGATCCAAGACGTCCGCACCTTCTCGGCGCTCGCCGACGTGATCGCGAAGAGGCTCTGACCGTCATGCTGCCCGCAGACAAGTACGCCTCGCTCGGCGAGCTCCTCTCGGACGCGCTCGTCCAGTGGAAGCGCGAGCTCGCGCTGATCGAGGTCGATCGCAAGAAGGTGAGGCGATCGATGAGCTACCTCGACGTGCATCGAGAGGTGGCGAAGGTGGCGGGGTTCCTGAGTGGAGGGGGTTCGGTCGCGCTTCGTGTGGCCGTGGTGTTGTCGAACCAGAGCCGTTGGTTGATCGCTGCGTGCGCGGCGTTCCGCGTCGGCGCGGTGATCGTGCCGATCGACTTCAAGCTCTCGTCCGAAGAACAGCTCGAGCTGCTCGCGCACTCGAAGGCCGACGTGCTCGTGACGGAGCTGCCGCTCTGGAAGCGCTTCACGAGCAAGCCTTCGTGTCCGGTGCTGCTCGTCGATGGCACGGCGACCGACGTCAGCGAGCGCGTGAGCGTGTGGGACACGCTGCCCGACGCGTCGATGCCGCCGCTCGTGAAGCGCACGCGCCGCGACCTGGCGTCGATCGTCTACTCGTCGGGCACGGGCGGTCGCGCCAAGGGGTGCATGCTCTCGCACGGCGCCTACCTCGCGCAGCTCGACGCGCTGATGGCGCTCTACCCGATGCGGCCCGGGCACCGCACGTTCTCGATCCTCCCGACGAACCACGCGATCGACTTCATGGTCGGCTTCGTCGGCCCGTTCGCGTGCGGCGCCACCGTGGTGCACCAGCGCACGCTGCGTCCCGAGTTCCTCGTCGCGACGATGAAGGAGCACGCGATCACGCACATGGCGATCGTCCCCGTGCTGCTCGAGGCCTTCGAGCGCGCGATCGACGAGAAGCTCGATCAGCGTCCGCGCTGGCAGAAGGGCGCGCTCGACGTGCTCGGGGCGATCAACCGTGTCCTCACGGAAGACGTGCAGCGCCCGAGCCTGTCGCGGCGCTTGCTCGGCTCGGTGCACGAGGGCTTCGGCGGCCACCTCGAGGTGATGTTCGCGGGCGGCGCGTTCGTGGATCGTGCCCGCGCCGAGCGCTTCCACGCGCTCGGTCTCCCCGTGGCGATCGGCTACGGGCTCACCGAGTGCTGCACCGTGGCCACCGTGCAGGACCTTCGTCCCTTCCGCGCGGACTCGGTCGGGCCTCCGGTGCGCGGCGTCGAGATCCGCGTCGTCCCGCACGGCGGCGCGACCGCGCTCGACTCCGACGGCGTGGGCGAGGTGTGGATCCGCGGCGAGACGCTCATGTCGGGCTACCTCGACGATCCCGAGCTCACGGCCGAGGCGATCGACGGCGACGGCTGGCTCCACACGGGTGATCTCGGATGGCTCGACGCGAGCCGACACCTCCACCTCGTCGGCCGCGCGAAGAACATGATCGTCACGCCCGGCGGCAAGAACGTGTACCCCGAGGACGTCGAGGCGGCGTTCGACGGGATCGCACACGTCGACGAGCTCAGCATCTTCGCGTCGGGCTACGTGTGGCCGCGCCGCGCGACCCTGACCGAAGAAGGCCTCTTCGCCGTGGTGCGCGGGAAGATCGAGCCCCGCGCGCTCGAGAAGGAGCTCGCGGCGCGCAACCGCAAGCTGCCCGAGCACAAGCGCATCGCGGCGTTCGTGATCATCGAGCAGAGCTTTCCGCGGACCGCGTCGATGAAGGTGAAGCGCCAGCTCCTCGCGGAGCTGCTGCGCGAAGAGCTGACGCCAGGTGACGGCAGCTGGCATGCGCTGGCGCGCGCCTCGAGCGCGGCGGGGACGGTGTCCTTATGACGAACATGGAGACGGGCACACGAGCGAGCGCGCGCGGGGCCGTGACCCTCGGTGAGAGCTGGTGTGCGATCGTGAACCCCGCCGCGGGCGGGGGGCGTTCCGGCAAGCGTGCGCCCGGTGCGCTCGCGCGGCTCCGCGATCGAGGCGTGCGCATCGAGGCGCGCTACACGGAGAAGCCGCGCGACGCGATCGAGCTCGTGAAGCGAGAGCTCGACCGCGGCGTACGACGCTTTCTCTGCGTGGGCGGGGACGGCACGACACACGAGGTCCTCAACGGCGCGCTGCCCCATCTCGCGGCGAAGGACGAGCGCGTGACGGTCGCGATGCTGCCGCTCGGGACGGGCAACTCGTTCCTCCGCGACTTCGGCATCACGAGCGCGGAAGAGGCGACGCGTCGGATCGAGCGCGGGCACACGCGCGCGGTGGACGTCCTCCGCATCGTGCATCGCGACGGCGAGCTCTTCGCGTTCAACCTGCTGGGCCTCGGCTTCGCGGCGCGCGCGGGCGCGCTGACGAACCGTCGCTACAAGCCGCTCGGTACGGCCGGCTACATCGCGGCGGTGGTGCAGAGCACGGTCGAGCTCGCGGTCGACGCGTACCCGTTCTCGACCGATCGCGCGGACGAGGACGCGAGGCCGTCGATCCTCTTGTCGTTCTCGAACAGTCGAGCGACGGGCGGCGGTATGCAGATGGCGCCGCGCGCCGAGACCGACGACGGTGAGCTCGACATCATCCGCATCAGCCCGATGACACGTGGGCGCTTCCTCGGGCGGTTCCCGAGCATCTTCGCGGGCACGCACGTGGAGAAAGAAGGCGTCGAGCAGTCGCGCGCGAAGAGCGTGATGTTCGACCTCGGAGGCAAGACGGTGGACTGCATGATCGACGGCGAGATCGTGCCGCTCGCGCTCGAGCGGATCGAGGTCGTGCCGCGGGCCTTCGACGTGGTGGCGTGACGAACCATGGCGACGACCACAGACATCCTCGGTGAGGTCCCGTTCTTCGCGCTGCTCGACGAGAACGAGCGAAGCGCGCTTGCGGAGCGCGTGGATCACGTGACGTTCGCGAAGGGACACGACCTCTTCAAGACCGGCGAGCCCGGCGGCTCGCTGTTCATCGTGCGCAGCGGCGCGGTGGAGCTCTGGTTCAAGAAGGACAGCGGCGAGAAGGTGACGGTCGAGACCGCTCGCGCCCACGACTTCTTCGGCGAGATCTCGCTGCTCGATGGCGGCCCCCGCACGGCGAACGCCACGTGCATCGAAGCCGTCGAGATGATCGTCGTCACGCGGGAGGATCTCGACGAGCTCTTCCGTCTCAAGCCCGCAGCAGCGATGGATCTGCTGTCGGCGACCGGCCGACGACTGCGAGAGACGAACCGCCTGCTCCGCATGGCAGCGGCGAAAGACATCAACGAAGAGACCGAGGACAACCGCTCCACCGTCGAGCGCGCGGCCGACTGGGTCACGGAGTTCTCGGGATCGATCACGTTCCTGGTGCTCCATCTCGTGTGGTTCGTCGTGTGGATCGGGCTGAACGTGCCGCCGCTCGAGTCGAGCTCGATCGGGAGCTTCGACCCGTTCCCGTTCGGTCTGCTCACGATGTGCGTGTCGCTCGAGGCGATCATCCTCTCGGTGCTCGTCATGCTGTCGCAGAACCGACAGGTCGCGCGCGACCGCATCCGCAACGAGATCGAGTACCAGGTGAACGTGTCGGCCGAAGCCAAGGTCGCGCACCTCCACGAGAAGGTCGACCGCCTGCAAGAAGAGGTGCTCGTGCGCCTCAAGGCGCTCGATGACGGACGCGCGACGAAGGGATCGTCATGAGCCGAGAGAACCCCGAGGGCTTGCCCGCCGCGTCGTTCGCGAGCGCGTCGCTCGCCGAGCACGCGATCTCGGTGGGCCTGTGGGGCGTGGGCCTCAGCTATCTCGCGAGCGTCTTTCCGACGATGACGGTGCTCTCGGCGACGCTCGGCTCCGAGCGCATCGAGTGGATGAACCGCTGGTACTGCCGCACGCAGATCCGTCTCACGGGATCGAAGTGGAAGGCCGTGGTCGATCCCGCGGTGGATCCGAAGACACCCTACATGTTCGCGCAGAACCACACGAACCAGTTCGATCACGTGTGGGTCTACGACGCGACGCCGCACTTCAAGCAGGGCCTCGAGCTCGAGAGCCACTTCAAGATCCCCGTGTACGGCTGGTTCATGAAGGCGCGCGGCACGATCCCCGTGCGTCCCGGCAAAGAGGGACAGACGCCCGAGGTGCTCGCGAACATGCGTCGAGAGATCGATCAGGGTCACTCGATCCTGGCGTTCCCCGAGGGCCATCGCACGCTCACCGGGCGGCTCGGCGCGTTCCGACGCGGTACGTTCTTCATCGCGCGTGATCTCGGTCTGCCGATCGTGCCGACCACCGTGACCGGCGCGTTCGACGTGGCGCGCAAGGGCTCGGTGGTGCTCCGCGCTGGGCACGAGGTGACGATCTACGTCGACGCACCGGTGCCGACGAAGGGCCTTCCGGACTCGGCGATCCCCGAGCTGGCGGAGCACGTGCGCACGGTGATGGCGAAGCGCGTCGACGATCACTGGCGCGCGCGCGGCTGGACCGGCGGCGCGAACGACACGGTCACCGGCGGACGTGAAGCCGAGACGGGAGACGCGCCATGAGCACGCCGACGAGCGAGCCACCCGGCGGCGGCGCGATGACCGAGACGAAAGAGGTCGCGATCCGCGACGGTCGCGCGTCACGCGCCGAGAAGATCCGCGAGCAGCGTCGGCGCGAGCTGCTCGAGGTGGCGCTGCGTGTCTTCGCGCAGCGCGGCTATCACCACGCGCGCATCGCCGACATCATCGACGCCGCGGGCGTCGCGCGCGGCACGTTCTATCTCTACTTCGAGAGCAAGAACGCGATCTTCCACGCGCTCCTCGACGACCTCTTGAACCGCGTGCGGGCGAGCGTCGTCGGCGTGTCGATGACGGGCAACGCGCCGCCGGTGAACGTGCAGATCCGCGAGAGCGTGGAGCGCGTGCTCGCGGCGTTCGTCGCGAGCCCGGATCTCACGCGCGTCGTCTTGCGCGAGGCCGTGGGCCTCGACGCCGAGGTCGACAAGAAGCTGGCGGACTTCTACGCGCGCCTCCACCGCTGGCTCGCCGACGCGCTCGACAACGGCGCGAGGCTCGGCCTGCTCCGCGTCGCCAATGGTGAGCTCGCCGCGTGGGCGGTGCTCGGCACCATCAAGCAGATGGTGCAGCTCCTCGTCGACGCGCCCGAGAACGAGCGTGGACCTCGACCGACGATCACCGCCGCGGCCGAGGCGATCCTCGACTACAGCATGCTCGGTCTCGCACCTCGCTGACGGGCCGCTGACGAGATGGACAACATCACCCACGCGCTCGCGGGCATCGTGGTGGCCGAGGTCGCGCTCGAGCTGCGGCGCCGGCGCACGGGCAAGGACGCGGGCGCGACGCTCACGCGCGCGGCGTGGCTCGCGTCTGCGGGCGCGAACAACGTGCCCGACCTCGACTTCGTCTACACGGGCGTGATCGAGCGACCGCTCGGCTACCTGCTCCACCACCGCGGACACACGCACACGCTCCTGCTCGCGCCGCTCCTCGCGCTCCTGCCTTGGCTCGCGGCGCTCGCGCTCGAGCGATGGAGCGCCCGACGCGAGAAAGAGAAGCCGCCCGACGGCTCGCACCGCGCGCTGCTCTATGGCTTGTCGCTGCTCGGCTGCGTGACGCACATCGCGATGGACGCGACGAACAACTACGGCGTGCATCCGTTCTGGCCGTTCGACGCGCGTTGGTACTTCGGCGACACGATCTTCATCATCGAGCCGCTCTGGTGGGTGGTGCTCTCTGCGCCGCTCGTGTTCACGGCCTCGAGCCGCGTGGGGCGCGTGCTCTTCGCGCTGCCGCCGATCGGGGCCGTGGTGCTCGCGATCGTGAGCGGGGTGGTGCTGCCGCCGTTCGTCGCGCTGCTCGGCGCGCTCACGCCGCTCCTCTTCTACGCGAGCTCACGCGCCTTTCGGCCCGCGCGCGCGTGGCTCGCGCTCGGGCTCGGCGTGCTCGTGCCAGTGACCTTCGCGGTCGCGGGCTCGATGGCGCGCGCGCGTGGTCGAGAGGTGCTCGCCGCGACGTTCCCCGAGAGCACGCTCCACGACCTCGTGCTGAACCCGATGCCGGGCGATCCGCTGTGCTGGAATGGCCTCGCAGTGCAGACCGAGGGCGATGAGCTCACGTACCGTCGCCTCGCGATCAGCGTCGCGCCGCGCTTCGTCACCGCCGAGGGCTGCCACACCGATCCGCCGCGCGAGACGAGCGCGCCGCGAACGCCGATCACCGAGGGCTCGACCATCGACGTGCGGCTCGTCGACACGCTCGAGGTGCCTCTCTCGCGCATGCGAGCGCTCGCGCAGGGCGACTGCCGCGTGGCGGCGTTCACGCTCTTCTCTCGCGCGCCTTTCGTCGTGGAGGCGTACGAAGACGGCATCCTCGGCGACGCGCGCTACGACATGTCGCGCGATCTCTCGTGGTCGAAGATGCCGCTTCGAGAGGACGCGGACGTCGACTGCCCCGGCTTTCTGCCGGGCTGGATCGCGCCTCGCGAAGACGTGCTCTCCGGACGCTGACCGCGACGCGCGTCAGTCCGTTGGCGCGAGCGACGTAAGCCACTGTGCATAGTCCTCCGACGGACGCGGGACGCCCATCGGCGGGTCGCTGCCCAGCCAGGGACGTCCGACGACCGAGACGTCGACGTGCGTGGCCTCCGCGACGCGATGGACGATGGGGCTCTCCGCGGCCGCGCCGTCGAGCAGCGAGAGCTGGCGGATCGGCACGACGCGATCGCGCCGACCGTGGAGCAACATCACGGGCACGCCGCGTAGCTCGGCGATGCGCGCGCAGTTGTCGAGCTCGAGGCGCGAGATGAGCTCGGCCGGGAGATCGAGGAACGCTCCGTCTCGGATCATCTCTTCGATCGAGCACCACCCGCTCTCGGTGATCACCGCCGCGGCCTCGACGGCGAGGTCTTCGTCTCCGCGTCGCGCGATTACCTCGCCGCGCATCGAGCGGACCGCGACGTGAAACGTGGGCGCGCAGCCCATCGAGTGGCCGTAGAGGACGATGCGCGAGGGATCGACGTCGTCGCGCGACGCGAGCATCGCGAGCATGCGCGACGCGGCGTCGTAGAGAGCTGGCTCCGACGCCGCGCCGCTCGAGCGCCCGTAGCCCGGGTAGTCGTAGACGAGCACCTGGTAGCCGAGCTGCCACATGACCTCGACGCGATCCCAGAAGCGACCGATGCCGGGCCCGTTGCCGTGACTGAAGAGGATCGTCGCGCGCGTCTCGCCCTCGGGCTGACGCGCGAAGACCCAGTGCAGCGAGGCCTCGTCGCCAGCGTCGAGGAAGCCAGCGTCGAGGAAGCCTTCGTCGCGGAGCTCCGCGGGGACGAGCGAGGGATGCGGCGAGGAGAGGTCGCCGTCGAGCGCGGGATCGCTCTCGTCCCAGCGGTACGCGTCGGCGGGACGGCCCGCGAAGAAGAAGTCTTCGACGCGGAAGCACGCCGTGAGGATCACGGTCGCGACGCTCGCCGCGGCGCACGCGGGCCCGAGGCTCCGGACGGCGCTCATCGATCGATCCCACCGACGCGATGACGCACCGCGAGCAGCACCGTGATCGCGCCCGCGCCATCGGGCACGTAGCGGATGAGCGTGGCGCTCGAGTCCCACGGGTTGATCCAGCCGACCTGCAGCGCGAAGCCCATGCGCTCCGTGGCGACGCCCTCCGCGTTCGTCTGCGGATCGAGGAAGACCTCGAGACCGAGGTAGGGCGAGAGGAACAAGAACGGTCTCTCGCGCGGCGCGTCGATCTGCGCGAAGCCTCCGACGCCGAAGAAGAACGAGCCCCACGTGTCGATCGGATGCTCGAGGTGCAGGCCCACCTCGGGGAAGAACGTCGGCGGCGCGAGATCGTCGAGGTCGATCACGAGGTGCATGCGCGCCGAGAGCGCCATCGCGAAGCCGCCGCGCGTGCGCGTCATCTGACCGACGACGCCGCCGTCGAGCGCGAGGAACGCCGAGCCCACCGCGTCGAGCGCGAGGTGGCCCATGACGTCGACGTCGTCGGTCGCGCCGTGTCGTACGCCGACACGGACCTGCGGCGTGGGAAACACGGCCTGGCCGACGCCGATGAGCGGCCCGCCGACGCTCGCTGCGATCTCGGTGTTGCCGCGGCCGAGCGTGCGCGCGAGGTTCATCGTGCCGCAGCCCAGCGCGCCGAAGCTCGCGAGACACGCGGCGGAGAGCGCTGCGCCTCGCATCGCGATCGCGGCCGAAACCCGAACGACGTTCCGGGGAGGGGTAGCAGTCGCGAACGCGCTCTCTCCGCGCTCGATCGCGAGAGCGAGAGCGAGCCGCGGCGTCAGCCTCGCACCTTGGGCTTGAGACCGACCTTGCCGTCCTGGAGGACGACGTCGAACTCGATCGCCTTGTTGCCGTGCTTCTCGCGCAGCTTGGGCATCATCTTGTCGACGCTCTGCTGGAGGGTCTCGAAGCGCACGTTGTCGACGCGCTCGTTGTTGCGCCGACGGGCGTCGACGTAGCGATCGTAGAGCGCGCGGATGTCGGGGTCGCTCGAGGTCGCAGCAGGCTGGCGCGGCACGGGGCGAGACGGCGCGCCATCGGGTACTGCCGGTCGCGTGCCGGTGCCGGGCTTGCCGAACGTCGCGACCGCCGGTGTGGCGGGCGTGGGCCGGAGGGAGCGTGAGTGCAAGCCGGCCTCTTCGCGCACGCCGCCGGTCGCGGGGGTGCTCGGGGACTGCCGCAGCAAGCGACCGATCGCGACGCCGCCCGACGAGGGAGGCGGCTGATCCATGTCGGAGGCGCGCGCCGCCGGGGCAGGCACGCTCGGAACGGGTCGAGCACCCGGTGGCAGCGGCGGCTTGGCACCTGGCGACGGCGGAGGCTTGGCGCCTGGCGACGGCGGAGGCTTGGCGCCTGGCGACGGAACCGCACCTGGGCGCACGCCGTTGGTCGCCACGGCGGCGACGGGCGGCGGTGCGGGATCGGTCTTGGGCTCGCGCGTGGGCTCGGGCGCGCCATCGCGAACACGCGCAAAGGTCTTGGGCGCGGCCGGGGTGTGCGAGGGCCGTCCCGCGTCGGACGTGAGCGCGCCGAGGATCGCATCGAGGTCGGAGTCGCCGAAGCCATCGTCGAAGCCGCTGAGATCGTCGACCTCCACGTCGACGTCGAGCTCGAACGACTTGGCCTCCTGCTCCTTCTGGCGCTCCGCGCGGGCCTTGGCGCGCTGGAGATCGCGGCGGTACGTGCCCTCCTCGATCTGCTTCGCGATGCGGCCCCAGTAGATGCCGTACGTGCCGTAGCGCGCGGAGAGCTGCTGGCATCGAAAACGCAGCGCGGTGTTGCGAGGCTGCTCGCGCTTGAGGAGCTCGAGCACGCGCTCCAGCTCCTTGCGAGCGATCGACGGCTCGATGCGCTCGATGCCCTGGAACCACTGCTCGTAGAGAGCCTTCAGGCGCGCGAGCCGAACCTCAGCATCGTGCAGGCGCTGCTCGAACTCTTCGATCTCCATCGGGGACGCCGACGCTAACACGACCGCGGGGTGTGCGACGACAGCCCCCGACGCAGGATCGCACCTCGCGAAGTTGGCCCTTCCCGCTCCGCCGGGTCCCTGCGACGCTCACGCCCCTGATGTCTCGGGAGACCTCGTCGTGAGCGCCGTCCTCGTCACGGGCGGTGCAGGATTTCTGGGCGCGCACGTCGCCCGCGAGCTCGTCGAGAAGGGCCACGAGGTGGTCGTGCTGGACGATCTCTCGGGGGGCCTCGAGAGCCAGGTGCCGAAGGGAGCGCGCTTCGTCCGCGGCAGCGTCGTCGACGACGGGCTCGTCGAGCGGGTCTTCGCGGAGACGTCGTTCGAGGTCGTCTATCACCTCGCTGCCTATGCAGCGGAGGGCCTGAGCCCGTTCATCCGTCGCTTCAACTACGAGAACAACGTCGTCGGCTCGATGACGGTGCTCAACGCCGCGGTGCGGCACGACGTGCGCCGGTTCGTCTTCACGTCGTCGATCGCGGTCTACGGAACAGGCGAGCTGCCGCTGCGCGAGAGCGCGAGGCTGCACCCCGAAGATCCGTACGGGATCGCGAAGTACGCGGTCGAGCTCGATCTCGCCGCTGCCTCACGGCAGTTCGGGATCGAGCACACGATCTTTCGCCCTCACAACGTCTACGGCGAGCTCCAGAGCATGCGCGACCGCTACCGCAACGTCGTCGGCATCTTCTTGAACCAGGTGCTCAAGGGGCAGCCGCTCACGGTGTTCGGCGACGGCCTCCAGACGCGCGCGTTCACGTACGTGCGTGACCTCGTCCCGACGATCGCCGCGAGCGGGTTCATGGACGAGGCGCGCGACCGCGTGTTCAACATCGGCGGCGACGTACCGACGTCCGTGCTCGCGCTCGCCGAGACGCTGCGCGAGGTCACGGGCTCGCGCGTGCCGATCCAGCACCTCGAGGCGCGACACGAGGTCGTGCACGCGTGGGCCGATCACACGCTCGCGAAGGAGCAGCTCGGCGCGCGCCTCGACGCGACCTCGCTCGCCTCGGGCCTCGCGCGCACGTGGGAGTGGGCGCGCGCGCTCGGCCCGCAAGCGACGCCTCCGTTCGCGGCGATCGAGGTCACGCGCGGCCTCCCGCCCTCATGGCGGTGAGCGCTCCGCGTTCGCCCTGATCACGCGGCGACGAAAGACAGACGGGCCGCGACGCAAGCGCCGCAGCCCGTCTCCTCTCGTGAGGGCTCGGTCGAGCCCGCGTGTCGGATCAGCGTGTCAGCGGCATGCCTGCTGACGCATCTCGGTCGTGGCCGAGCAGCCGCCGAGGCCGCGCGTACAGCCGATGATCCACGCCGCGCTCGTGCCACAGCCCGGCGCTTCGGCGCTCCAGCCCTCGCGGAGGCTGCATCCGAGGCCCGCCGGGGTGCACGCGCCGCGCGTGATGACGCGACGCTCTTCCATCGTGTTGCAGTCGTAGTCGAAGTCGCTCGCGAGCGGAGCGCCCGAGATCGCGGTGGTCTGGAACATCGTCTGCGCGGGGCTCACGTCGCGGTTGCCGTCGTTGCAGTCCGCGCCGTCTGCCGGAGCGCGCGCCGTCCAGCCGCCGCCCGTCGCGCACATGCTCATGCCGACCGCCGGCATCGCGCAGGCCATCAGCGAGCGGGCGCCCGTCGCCGCGAAGCCGTCGGCGTCGCAGTCGGCGTACCACGTGGTGATGCCGACCTCGTCGACCGCGCCGTCGCAGTTGTCGTCGATCGCGTTGCCGCAGATCTCCGGCGCGTCGGGGCCGATGTTGAAGTTCGTGTCGTCGCAGTCCGTGCCGCACGCGCCGAGGCTCGAGGGCGCGTTGCCGTCGCGGTCCGCGTCGATGAGCGTCTGCACGCAGCCCGTGGGCGAGACGCACGCACCCGTGGTGCAGGCGTCGCCGTCGTCGCAGGTGGGCGCCGTGCCGACCGCGCAGCCGGTGCCGCCGCAGGCCTCCGCGCCGTTGCACGCGTCGCCGTCGTCACACTCCATCGCCGTCGTGCAGCTGTTCGGCAAGCACGCGCCGGTCACGCAGCGACCCGTTCCACCCGCGCAGGCCGTGCCGGCCGCGAGGTTCGTGCCCGCCGTGCAGACGTGAGCGGCCGAGCAGGTCTCGGCACCGTTGCACGACTCGGCGTCGTCGCAGTCCGCCGCGGCTTCGCACGAGAAGCGGCAGTCGTCACAGCCGTCGCCGGAGACGTCGTTCGAGTCGTCGCACTCTTCCATCGTCGTGGTGTCGGTGAACCCGTCGCCGCAGCGCGTGAGCGCGCAGGTCCCGGCGAGGCAGAGCTCGCGGGTGCCGGCCATCGAGTCGAGGTCGCAGACGTCGCCCTCTCCGAGCGCAGTGCCGTCGACGCACTCGCCGGTGGTGCACGCCTCGGTGCCGTTGCAGGGATCGCCATCGTCACAATCGGCGGCCTCCACGCACTCGGGCTCGACGAACGCGTCGGGGGGCGCGAAGGCGTCGACGGCAGTGAACGCATCGGGCGCCACGAACGCGTCGGGCGTCGGCGTGAACGCGTCGTCGTTCGCACGCGCGTCGGGCGCCACGAACGCGTCATCGGGCGTTCCGATCGGACCAGGGCAGCCCGCCAGGGCCACCACACACGCACACAGAGACGTGATCTCAAGCAAGCTGCGCGTCTTCACCACCAGTTCCTCCTCTTTCCGCGCGACAACGCGCTCATCCCCTTTCGCAATCGTCGCGCCACGAGCCGGCCGCGCTATCTCCTGGAGAATCAGAGCAGTTGGGTCGCCCGTCGTCGGCTGCTCACCCACACGTGTGGGCGTGATGCCCGCACCCCGTGTTAGGGTCCGCCCATGGGCAGCACGACGCGCTTCGGCTCCGCGGTGCCGCGTCTCATCGTGAAGACGCTGCGCGCCGACGTGCTCGATGGCCCCGACAGCGGACGGCTCCGCGTGGCCAACAGCGAGCAGCTGTCCCTCGGAACGGCCGACGCCAACGACCTCGTCCTCAGCGACGACACCGTCAGCCGCTTTCACCTCACGCTCAAGCGCGAGGACGACGGCATCCGCATCGTCGATCAACGCTCGACCAATGGGACGTGGATCGGCGCGGCACGTCTCGGCGAAGCCACTGTCGCGCCGGGCACGGTGGTGCAGCTCGGCCGAACGCGCGTTCGGGTGACCGACGGGCTCGAGGTCGACGTCGACCTCTACGACGGCGACGCGCTCGGCCCCGTGCGCGGGCGCTCGGCGGCGATGCGGCGCGTGATGTCCTGGGTCGAGCGCGCCGCGCGATCCGACGCGCCCGTGCTCTTGGTCGGCGAGTCGGGCACCGGCAAGGAGGCCGTGGCGCGCGCGCTCCATTCTCTCTCGGACCGCGCGAACAAGCCTCTCGTCACGGTCGACTGCGGCTCGCTGGCGCCCACGCTCGTCGCGAGCGAGCTCTTCGGTCACGAGCGCGGCGCGTTCACGGGTGCCGAGCGACAGCACCTCGGCGCGCTCGAGCAAGCCGACGGCGGCACGCTCTTCCTCGACGAGATCGGCGAGCTTCCGCGCGAGCTCCAGTCCGCGCTGCTCGGCGCGCTCGAGCGACGCACGTTCCGACGCGTCGGCGGCCGTACCGAGGTGCAGGTCGACGTGCGGCTCGTCGCCGCCACGAACCGCAACCTGCGCGCGGAGGTGAACGCGGGCACGTTCCGCCTCGATCTCTTCTACCGGCTCGCGGTGCTCATGCTCGAGCTGCCGCCGCTGCGCGAGCGACGCGACGACATCCCGCTCCTCGCCGCGCACTTCCTCGCGGAGCTCGGCCACGACGGCCCGCTCGAGTCCGTGTTCCCGAAGGACATGATGGAGGAGCTCGCGACGCACAGTTGGCCGGGCAACGTGCGCGAGCTCCGCAACGTGGTGCAGGCCACGCTCGCCATCGGGCGCACGCCGCTCCTCTCGCCGTTCGACACGACCGCCGACACCAAGTCGTCGTCCGGGTCGAGCGTCGATCTCGCGCCGCTCTACGCCCTGCCCTACAAGCTCGCGCGCGATCGCGCGATCGAAGAGTTCGATCGCCGCTACCTCGCGAACCTGCTCACGCAGACGCAGGACAACGTCTCGCAGGCCGCGCGCGACGCAGGCCTCGATCGCTCCTACTTCTTCACGCTCCTCCGCCGCGCCGGCCTTCGCTGAGTTTACTGAGGGTCCATGCGGCCCCGCGCCGCGGGGCCCCCTCCCGCTCCACGCGCCGAAGCGCGTGCTGCGCGCGAGGCCCCAACCCCGCTTGCACGCCTCGCGCTCGGCGATTCGTTCGCGGTCCCTGAGTTGGCGACGATGCTCGGCGGCTGGCGACCGATGCTCGGCGACGTCGAGGCGCGGCTCAGCCGCCAAGGCGGGCGACGCGGCCTCGGATCATCTCGGCGTCGGGCGCGGTCGGACTGATCTCGAGGTAGCGCTCGAACGCGCGACGCGCTTCCGGGATCTCGCGCAGCTGCTCGCTCGCGATGCCGAGCCCACGCCACGCAGGCGCGTGACGCGGCGAGACGCGCGTCGCATCGCGGAAGAGGTCACGCGCCTCGCCGACCTGCCCGCGAAGGAGCGCAGACTGCGCGCTCCGCACGAGGTCCGCGGCCGTGACGCTGGCGCTCTCGGGCGTGGCGTTCTCGGTCGTGGTCACCGGCGGCTGCACCTCGACGCGCGTGGTCGGAGGCACGCGCGTGGTCGGAGGGGTCGCCTCGGTGGTCGTCGTCGGAGGGGTCGTCTCCGTCGTGGGAGGCGGGGGCGTTCGACCTTCCGGCGGCTGCCGCGTCGTCGGGGGCGGCGTGACGGCGACGGTGGGCGGCGGCTCGACGGAGGTCGTGGGCGGCGGCTCGACCGTCGTCGGCGGCGGAAGGACCAGCTCGGTCGTCGTCGTCGGAGGAGGCGTGGGTGTCGTCGTGTCGGGCACGCCACCCCCTCCACCCCACGTCACGCCCGCGACGCCGATCAGCAGCAGGAGCAGCAGCGCTCCCGCGACCGCGATCCAGCGCCCAGCTCCGTTGACGGGCAGCTTCTGTTGCGAGGTGTCGCTGCGATCCGTCGATGCTTCGAGCGCAGACGACGACCCCGACTGCGCGGGCGCGCCGAACGACGCAGCCGCAGGGCTCGCGTCGCCGACGTCCGCGGCTTCGTCCAGGTCGTCCTTCGTCGGAGGACGACGCACGCGATCGCTGCGGATGGGCCGACGCGGCGGCGGATTGCTGCGGATCGTGGGGACGGCGAACTGCTCGTTCACGCCCGCCGCGATCGCACGAACGAGATCGGCGCAGCTCTCGAAGCGCGCGGTCGGGTCACGCGCGAGGCCACGCGCGAGCGCGGCGTCGAGCGCCGGGCCCGGTCGCCCCGTCACCTTCGACAGCAGCGGCGCGTCTTCGGACACCTTCGCCATGAGGATGTCCATCGGGTTCGTCCCGAAGAACGGCGGCGCGCCCCAGAGGAGCTCGAAGGCGAGGACCGCGAGCGAGTACTGATCGGACTCGGGGCCGCCCGATGCACCGCGCGCGCACTCGGGCGCGATGTACTCGGGCGTGCCGATCACCATGCCGGCGCGCGTGAGGCGCGTGCCCTTGCGCTCCGCGTCGGCGAGCGTCGCGAGGCCGAAGTCCACGAGCTTCACGACGTCGCCGCCGTCCGGCCCCGTCGTGAGGAGGACGTTCTCCGCCTTGACGTCGCGGTGAACGATCCCTGCCTTGTGCACCACGTCGAGCGCGGCCGCGACCTGCTCGAGCAGCTTGATGATCCGCTCGGGCGTCGCCTCGCCGCGCGCGACCGAGCCGACGAGCGACACGAGGTCGGTGCCGGCGACGTGCTCCATCACGAGGAAGGGCTCGCCCGTGTCGAGCCGCCCGAGATCGAGCGTGGCGGCGATGTGGACGTGCCCGAGCTTCGCCGCGTTCCGCGCCTCGCGCTCGAAGCGCGTCAGCGCCTCCGCGTCACGCGCGTAGCTGGCGAGCAGCACCTTGATCGCGACCTTCTTCTCGAGCTCGACGTGCGTGCCCTCGAACACCACGCCCATGCCGCCGCGCCCGAGGATCTTCTCGGTGCGATAGCGACCCGCGATCAGCCGACCGACGAGCGCCTCCGCAGGATCGTCCGGCGGCGGCGGTGGTTCGGTCTCAGGCGCTGGCCCCTGATCGATGCGCAGCTGCCGCGTCATAGGCACGCGAGGGCGGTGCATCCCCCTCGACAGCAGATCCCGATCGCCGAGCAGCTGCGGCCGCAGGTGCCGCAGTTTTCGCCGTCGTTCTGGAGGTTGACGCACTCGCCGCCGCAGCCGACCTGCGCGCCGGTGCAGCACACACCGTTGGAGCACGTCTGGCCGCTCGCGCAGCGGTTCCCGCACGCGCCGCAGTTCAGCTCGTCGTTCTGGAAGTTGCGACAGCCTGCGCCCTCGCCGCCGACGCCTGCCGCGCAGCACGACTCACCGGACGCACAGCGACGGCCACACGAGAGGCAGTTCTGCGGGTCGAGGTCCGCGACGCAGGCACCGCTCAACGCCGCGCCGCAGCACTGTTGCGTGCTCGAGCACATCGTGCCGCAGCTCCCGCACGTCGCGTCGGAGTCGGCCGCGCAGACGCCGCCGCAGCATCGCTGTCCCATGCCACACACGACGCCGCACGTGCCTTCTGTCGCGCCGCAGTGCGCCGAGTCCGTCATGCCATCCACGCAGAGCTGCTCGTCTTCGCAGCACGTCTGCCCTCCCATGGTGGAGCAGTCGGTCGGACAGCCCGTGCACTCCGCGGCCGTCGGCGGGCGGCACATTCCCTGGCAGCACACGTTCGCGCCTTCGCACGTCGTCCCGCACGCGCCGCAGTTCGAGTCATCGGCGTTCGTCGACACGCATGCGCTGTCGCAGCAGGTCTGGCCGTCGCTGCACGCGTGGCCGCACTCGCCGCAGTTCGCCTCGTCGGACGTGAGATCGAACGCCTCGTCGATGTTCCCGTCGCAGTCGTCGTCGGCTGTGTCGCACGCCTCGACCGCGACAGGGCTCGGTCCGTCGCACGCGATCTCCATCGCGCCGTTGCAGGCCATCACGCCGTCGGCGCAGACGCCCATCCCACCCGTGTCGCAGGGCACGCCCGTACCGGGCACGTCATCCAACACGCCGTTGCAGTCATCGTCGGAGCGTGGGTTCGCGCACGTCTCGGGGCGCGGACCGACCGCCCCGACGCACTCACCGAAGCCGGTACCCGAGCAGGTCGCGGTGCCGAGCGTGCACGCGCCGATGCCAGCGGTGTCTGCCGAGCCCGTGTAACACGCGACCGTCGCGCCGTCGGCGCACGTGCAGTCCTGATCGATGTCTCCGTCGCAGTCGTCGTCCACCGCCACCGATCCAGCGGCCGTACAGCCATCCGAGCCGGCCGGTGCCACTGCGCCGACGCACATGGTGGAGGGCACGCCCATCTCACAGCGGAGAATGCCCGGCGCGCAAACACCCTGGCAGGTGATCACCCCCGCCACGTCGGTGCAGCCACCCGCAGTACATGCGGAGTCGGCGCCCTCGTCGGTCCTCGTGTCGCAGTCGTCGTCGAGGCCGTTGCACGCCTCCGCGCCCGGAGGGGCCATGCGAATGCACACATACAAGCCGCGAGAGTTGCACTCGAGCCGACCCCTCGCGCACTCACCGTTCATCCCCGTCATGCACTCTTCGCCCGCGCGTGGACAGCCCGCATCGGGGATGGGGCCCGCGTCGGCGTTCGCGTCGACGTTCGCGTCCAAGCCGCTGCCGGCGTCGTTGGGGATGCAGAAGCCTCCGTAGCAACGCTGTCCTGCGGGGCACGGCTCGTCGTTCAGACAGCGCGCGTTCGTGTTGTCCGCCGCGTTGACGCAGCCGGCCAACACGAGCAGCGAAGCGAGGCACCAAGATCGGGAGCGCGACATCAGAAGCCTCCTCCGGGCAACGTCCCCGCGAGGCTCAGCGAGACTCCATCGGGCGAGACGAACGGAACGACGGCGAGCGGCGAGGAGCCGTCGTCGTTGCCCGCGGCGAGCAACCAGATCGTGCCCGCGATCGCGATCGCGCCGCCTGCAGCGAGGAGCACGGTGCCGACGAGCGACTCGTCTTGCGATCCGCTGAGCGCGGCGTTCGCCTGATCGACCTCCGCCATGGTTCGCGGGTTCGCGGTCCGGTAGAGGTCGCCGAGGTAGCTCGCGTGTCCGAGGAGCACGGCGCCGACGATCACGGCCGCGCCGCCGAGGCCGACGAGCACCAGCGGACCGGGCGAGATCGAAGGCGTCGAGGGCGTGACCGGCGTGATGACCGGGTCCGCTTGCTCGACGACGGGCGGAAGATCCCACAGCTCTCGCGCGAGAGGCTCTGCGGCCTCGAGCACGGCGGCCTCGCTGTCCACCGTGCGCACCGCGCGACGAAGGCGACCGTCGGCGGCGTCGAAGCGCATCACCGACACGACGAGCGATCCCGAAGACTCGATCGACGCGAAGACGAGGATCTCGGCGCCGGCCTGCGTGGCCGCCGCGCGCAAGCACTCCGCCGACTCGCCCATGCAGCCCAGAGCGAGCTGCACGGACTCGAGATCGAGCTCGACGCTCCCGGCGACCTGCGCCACCTCGAGCGCGTCGAGGCGCTGTCGGAGCACGCGGTCGAAGCCGCGGCCCGTGGCCTCGGACGCACCGTCGCCCACGTGCGTGCGGAGGATCGTGGCGGAGGGGCGCGCTTGGGCCTCACCCCGCGAGGGCGCAGCCAGCGACAGCGCTCCGAACGACGCGCACGCGCCCAGGAAGAGAACCAGCGGCGCGAGCGCAGACAAGGCGCGATGTGACATCGGTACGGCATCCCTCAGCACGGACTGTTCCAGCAGCGCCGCGCGCTGCTGCCTGTCGATCGAGCGCGTTCTCGCGGCCCGATCGGCCTCGCTATCATTTTCGGGTGTATTGCTCGGGCCCACAGCTGTGGCTTCGACCCCCACGCGAAATTTCGCAGGGTTCAGCGCGGATCGAGGGCGAGTCTGGGCGGCGGACGAGGCGAGCAAGCGAGGTTCCTCGGGGCGTGTTTCGATCGCGAAGTGGCACCCACGCGAGCGGTCAGACGTTTGTACGGGACGATGGACCTCGCGGGAAGCCTCTCGCGCCGTTGACCCCCACGGCGCGCTCCGGCCAGGCTCCGCGCATGCGTCCTCTTTCGCGGGCCTTCTCGCCTCCGGCCCGGGAGCGCGTCGCGTGAACGACACCGCGTCGCGGGACGCCTCGACGGGCCCGCGCCCTTCCCTCGCGAGGCGCGCAGCGCTCTCGATCGGCGCGCTGATCGTGTCGTTGATGATGGCCGAGCTCGCCGTGCGCGCGCTCGGTCTCGAGCCGGCGCGCTACGGCGAGACGCGACACCTCGAGAGCGCAGACAAGCGCGCCGGTCTCGACGTGTATCCGTCCGATCCGGGCGATCGCTTTCCGCTCGATCTGACCGACGAGACGACGCGCGCCGCGTGGAGGAATCGCGTCGACGATCTCGACGCGTGGGCCGAGCGCGCGCCGCACGCGGTACCCGGCCACTACTCGCCCGAGCTGTGCCGCGTCGCGCGCGAGGGCGACCTTCTCCCGGCGCGAGCACCGGATCGCGCGCGCCTCGTCCTCGTCGGCGACTCGTTCATCGAAGGGCAAGGCGTCGTGTTCGCACAGACCGTCGCCGCGCGCCTCGGCGCCGCGCTCGACGACACCGACGTGCTCGCGTGCGGACGACGTGGCTACGACTTCGCCCTCGACGAGAACCAAGAGCACGGCCTCTCGCGCTGGATGCGCGCGCACGTGCTCGACGCCGACGTCGTCGTGTACGCGATGACGCTGAACGATCCCGCGCGCAGCGAAGCGTTCGCGGCGAGGCAGAGCTACGTCGACGACTGGATCGTCGATCGCCGTCGCATGCTCGGCGAGGACGCCGCGGGCCCGTCGTTCACTCCGCGGCTCGTCACGCTGATCGAGGATCGCGTCGACGCGATCCGCATCGGCGGCGCGACGATGGCCTGGTACCGCGAGATGGTGGAGCGCCCGAACGAGGAAGGATGGAGCGCCACGCTGGCGCAGGTGCGCGACTTCGCGGCGCTGCTCGCGCAGGACGGTCGCGAGCTCGTCGTCGCGCTCTGGCCGCTGCTGGCGCAGCTCGAGTCGGAGTCGTCGTATCCGTTCGCAGCGACGCACGCGCGCATCTCCGAAGATCTCGACGGCATCGGCGTCCGCGTGATCGACACCCTGCCCGCGTTCGTGGGCAGCTCGACCGAGGCGCTGTGGGTGCACGCCGTCGACCACCACCCGAACGCCGAAGGGCACCGACGCTTCGCGGAGGCCATCGCGCCTGCGGTTCGAGAAGCGCTCGCGCGATCCCGCGCGCGCAGGGATAGTGCGTCCCCGTGACCGACCCCGTGAAAGACCCCGTGACCGACGCCGTGAGCGGCCCCGTGAGCGGCCCCGTGAGCGGCCCGTCTCCCGAAGCACACGCGCTCGGCGGCAGGCCCGAGGCAGCGCGCACCGCGTGGGCGCCCTACGCGTCGGCGCTCTCGAAGCGCGTGCAGCCGCTGTGGATCGAGGCGTCCAAGCGCGCCGCGATCGCCGCCGTGGTCGCGGGCGTGCTCGTGTTCTTCGACCGCCGCGTCATGGCGGTCGTGGTCGCCTCGATCGCGATCGCGCTCGTGCTCCTCGCCGCCGTCGCGCCGCGCGCGTACCGCGCGATCGATCGCTTCTTCCTCGCGGCGTCCGCGGTGGTGGGTCGGGCCCTCGCGTACGTGCTGCTCACGCCGGTGTTCTTCCTCGTCGTCACGCCGCTCCGCTTCGCGATCCGCTCGGGCTCGCGCGCGCGGTGGAAGAGCAGCGGCGATCCGCGGGGCGCCACGCACTGGAAGCGACGCGAGCGCCGCGTGCCGCGCCTCGATCGACCGTTCTGATCTTTTTTCACGGACCTTGTCGATCGGCGTGGGCCCTGTTCGTCGTCTCCTCGGACGGGCCGACGAGCGACCCGTAGAACAGGAGAACGAGTCATGCGCGTGATGGTGCTGGTGAAGGCGAGCCCCGAGTCCGAGGCCGGTCAGATGCCCAAGGAGTCCGAGCTCGCGGCGATGGGCGCGTTCAACGAAGAGCTCGTGAAGGCGGGCGTGATGCTCGCGGGCGATGGCCTCCACCCGACGACGCGCGCCAAGCGCATCCGCTTCTCGGGCAAGGAGCGCACGGTGATCGATGGTCCGTTCACCGAGACCAAGGAGCTGCTCGCGGGCTTCTGGATCTGGCAGGTGAAGTCGATGGACGAGGCGGTCGCATGGCTTCGTCGCGCGCCGTTCGAGAACGACACGGTCGAGATCCGTCCGATCTTCGAGGCCGCGGACTTCGGGGCCGAGTACACGCCCGAGCTCCAGGCCAAGGACGACCAGCTGCGAGCCGAGCTCGAGCGTCAGAAGAAGCCGGGATGACCGAGCGCGCAAGCCGCGCGGCGATCGAGGCGAGCTGGCGGATCGAGTCGGCTCGCTTGATCGGCGCGCTGGTTCGCGTCGTACGCGACGTCGAGCTCGCACAGGATCTCGCGCAGGAGGCGCTCGTCATCGCGCTCGAGACGTGGCCCACGTCCGGGATCCCCGACCGGCCGGGCGCGTGGCTCATGACCACGGCGAAGCGTCGCGCCATCGACGAGCTCCGTCGCCGCGAGCTCCGCGAGCGCGCGCACGGAGAGATCGCGTCGAGCTCACCACGAGCGATCGCGATCGACCCCGCCGACGAGGAACCCATCGCCGACGACGTGCTCCGCCTCGTGCTCGTCTCGTGTCATCCGGTGCTCTCGCGCGAGGCCCGCGTCGCGCTCACGCTGCGCCTCGTCGCGGGCCTCACCACCGACGAGATCGCGCGCGCGTATCTCGCGCCCGAGCCCACCATCGCGCAGCGGATCGTGCGCGCGAAGAAGACCCTCGCCGCCGCGCGCGTACCCTTCGAGGTGCCGACGGAAGACGAGCTCCCTCCGCGCCTCGAGGCCGTCCGCGAAGTGCTGTACCTCGTGTTCAACGAGGGCTACTCGGCCTCGCGCGGCGCGGCTTGGACGAGGCCCGAGCTCTGCGAGGAGGCGATGCGGCTCGGGCGCATCCTCGTCGCGCACGTGCCGAGCGACGCGGAGACGAACGGTCTCCTCGCGCTGATGGAGCTCCAGGCCTCGCGCCTCCGCGCTCGAGCCGACGCGCACGGCCGTCCCGTTCTATTGGTCGACCAAGACCGCGCTCGCTGGGATCGCCTGCTGCTCGAGAGAGGGCTCGTCGCGCTCTCGAAGGCCGAGTCGCTCGCGCGGCCTTCGGGCCCCTACACCCTCCAGGCCGCGATCGCCGCGTGCCATGCCCGCGCCCCCTCCACGAAGGAGACCGACTGGTCGCGGATCGTCGCGCTATACGATGCGCTCGTGGAACTCACTGGCTCCCCCATCGTCGAGCTCAACCGCATCGTCGCCGTCTCGATGGCCGAGGGCCCTGCCGCCGCGCTGCCGCTCCTCGACGACCTCCGAGACGACCCCGCGCTCGCTCGCTATCCGTTCCTCCCAAGCGTGCGCGCCGATCTGCTCGCGAGGCTCGGCCGCACGCGCGAGGCGATCGTCGAGCTCGAGCGCGCGGCGTCGCTCACCGCAAGTGAAGACGAGCGCGAGCTCCTCCGAGGACGCATCCGCGCGCTGCGCGAGGAGCCCGTCTCGTGAGAGCCCCTCTCGTGAGAGCCAAGCGAAACCGCCTGGTTCATGGATCGCAGATGCCGACCGTGACTCGACCGCGCACGCGCGTGCCGTCAGAGAGCTCGGCATCGACGGACACCGTCAGACTCGCCTCCGTGACGGCCTCGATCCGCACGACTCCGCTCGTCGCCTCGAGCTCGCCGACGACCATCCCATCCCCGAATACCTCGAAGAGGAGTCGCCCCTCGCCAGGCGCGAGCTCGCGCCCAGCGAGGAACCCATCGACGACCGTGTACTCGCCGACCGTCGGCGCGATCTCGAATTCTTCATTCAGCGTGCGTCCGCGGACATCGATGTAGAGCTCGACGAGCTGGCCGACCCACTCGGGATCTGGGGCCAGCTCGCACCCGTCCGGCAGCGACCAGAGCCAGATGCCTTGGATGGCAGGGTGATCGAACGTGGCCCCGCTGACGAGATAGTCGCGGCGTGTGATCGTTCCATACGCGAGCCGCGTTGGCTCCGTCGTCTCCACCACCACGGCTTCGCTCGTTACCGCGCCGACATCGGCCCCGGCGTCCGAGCCCGCATCGACGCCACTCGAGGGCGACGAACAGGCCTGGAGCGCGATCAACAGGAGAACTGCCGAGGACTTCTGCATGGCTCACTCCGAGATCTTGAGGTCTCGGTACGCATGCGCACCGACCGGGTAGACGAGATAGAGCGGGTTGTCGAACGGGGCTGCGCCGCCTGCGTCGGTGTAGAGCACGGGCGGGCCCATCGCGACCTGCTGGGGGAGACTGACCGTCTGCGTCCACTCGCCCGCTCGGTAGGTGCACGCGCAGGGGTTCGAGGCGCAGTAGCAGTACGACGAGTACCGAGTCCTGTTATCCGTCGACCGTGCGGCCACGTGAAGTCTCCCGCGGTACCCGATCGCCGTGGGGGTCCCCTGGGCGGGGGACGTGGTCAGGTGTTGGCTCGTCTGCCGCGGGACGTTCAACTCATCGCTGAACAGAGACGTCTCGAGGTAGCGGTAGAACATGTTCAGCGACGTCGTCCCGCGCCGATACACCACGTAGAGGCGATTGCCGACCACGGCTGCCGCAGGTCCCGAATCGGAGGATGCCCCCGTCGTCGAAGGGCCGTACCACGTGCCTCCGCTGCGAACCATGTAGTGGATCGGCCTGGAGCCGCTCCCCAGAGAGCGATAGAAGACATAGAGATTGCCGCCGAACTCCATCAATGCCACGTCGGAGTCAGTCGTCACGCTCCCGGGCAACGACGCCGCTGCAGTCCAGCTCCCCGAAGAGGTCAGCGTGCGGGTCGTGACCACGTTGGTCGCTGTATTTCGGTACGCAACCCACAGGGCACCGCCGTGAGGCTGCAGAGACGGTCCAGAGGAACTGCTCGCGATCGTCGTGGCAGAGGACCAGATCGAGCCTGACAGAGTCGAGGCGCGGTATCGGACTCGAAGGTCGTTGGTGAGGTAGCCCCGGTAAGCAACGTATGTGCGTGCTTGTCCACTCACGGTGAAGGGCGCAAACGACGACCTCGACTCGCTGCCGATGTCCGGTTCGAGATAGCCTCCGTACCAGAGCCCAACGGCCTGGATCGCGGCAACGGCATTGGTGAAATTGGTGGACGGAGTCCCGAACCGGAGGGCAGACGCATCCACCCACGCATTGGTCATGTCGTACATCGTGTCCGACAGCGCCAAGTGGTCGCGGACGACGTCGTAGACCACAAAGGACGCGTTGATGTTCCCGATGCCCGTCACGGTCCGACCCGCGAATGTCGTTGCACCAGCGGAGGTATCGCGCCCCATCAGGTACGCCGCGCGATCGACGATCGTCGCGTTGGCGTACTGAAAGTCCTTGATGGCGCCGGAATTGCCGCCATTCGCGTCCCACCGCTGGTAGTTGGAATAGTGCGAGGACCCGAAATAGCACGAACTGCAGCTCCCGCCGGCAATCGATGAGGGGGCCTCGGGATCGCTCATGCTCCGATAGCCGGTGCACGTGCCACCGGTTCCTATCACCCAGTCGGGCGCTGCACCGTATTGACGTTCCGTGAAGCGACCGACCGAGTCGCTCAGTCCTTCCCAGATCGCCCGGCGCTCCTCCGTTGCATCGATGACGGCGGAAGGGGTGCCGATTTCGTCCTGCTCGACTCCGTGGAAAAACTCGTGGGCCACCACGTCGAGACATGCCGCTTGGGGTCCAAAGAAGGTCGATGCGCGGTTGGGGTTTGTGCCTAACGTCGTGGACCAACTCGCGTAGCCCGGCGGCACGTACGCGGGGAAAAGCGAGAAGACGTGGTCGACGTCCGCGGCAGCTCGCATTCGGTGATACGCACTGCCGGCGTCGTTGTCCCAGCCGTCTCGGCCCCACCACGTGAAGAAGTTTCGGGTGTCTTGCACGTAGCCGTTGATGAGCGCAGAGGTTCCCGGCCAGGGTGTAGGCGCAGAGTAGGGCGACGCGGTGGAGTACGGTGAGGTGTTGCTCCAGATCAGCGTGTAGTTGGACCAGTCTTGGTCGTCTGGGAGGCCATCTTCCGGCATGTTCGGCGGCAGGCCCGAGGTCGCGCGAAACACTTGGCGAGCGTCCAAGCCTTCGAAGTGCTCCCGTTCCCCGATCACGGCTCCGGTGCTTGCATCCACGGTCACCGTGATCCCCTGGAACTCGACCTCCCACACGGGGATGGCCACTCCGTCCATGAGCGCACTTCCTTGCCGCGTCTGGGCGTCCGCGGCAGCACCGAGGTGCTCTCGAGCCGACGACACCGCTTCGGCTTCGTCGATTGGGTGTGAGGTCTCGTCACGCGCAGGCTCGACGCCGGTGTCGGCCAGGACCAGGACCAGCTCCCCCTCAGCGTTGCTTCGTCCTTGAACGTATGATCCGAACACAGGTAGCCCATCTGACGTGACCTGCTCGAAGCACTCAAAGCTCTCACGGCATGTCTCAGCCGGGCGCAGCTGATGGACCCGGTCCGTGACGGCGAGCAAGCCGCCGAACTCGTCGAGCCAGTCGCGGAGGGTTCCGGCGTAGTGCATGCCGCGGACGGCGTGGACGAGGCGCTGGCTCGTTCGGACTGACACGCGCGGCCGGTCGTCGGGCGCGCGATCGGGCTCGTTGAGCAACGCCAGCATGAGGGCGTCGCGCCCCGAGAGCCTGCTCGAGTCATCAACGACTGGCGTCCCCCGATCGCTCTCCTCCGCGACCTCCCGTTCTTCAGGCTCAGCCTCGTCGAGCCCTTCCCGAACTGCTCCCAGCGGTGCGCATCCCGCCATGATCAGCAGCGTCAGTGCAAGCCGATGCGTCGCCGCGTTGTCGCCGCGTTGTCGCCGCGTTGTCGCCGCGTTGTCGCCGCGTTGTCGCCGCGTT
>CAZCVE010000003.1:0-59406 GCA_964502175.1 uncultured Sandaracinaceae bacterium | reverse complement strand
GTCGCCGATGCGTTGTCGCCGATGCGTTGTCGCCATCCCCAGTGCCTCCCCGTGTTGTGGTGTCGTCAGGCTACGCGCACGTGCCGTCGCTGTCTACCGGGCCACGTTCGGCCCTCGCCCGTCGCCCGCCAACCGCATTGGGTCGGGGAGCGGTGCGGGCGCGGAGGCGCTCGCTGCACCGCCCGCGAAACCGATTGGGGCCGGATCGTCGCGCTGTACGATGCGCTCGTGGAACTGACTGAATCCCCGATCGTCGAGCTCAACCGCATCGCGCCGCTCGGCGACGACGAAGGCGAGCGCGAGCTCCTCCGAGGACGCCCCCGTGTGCTGCGCGAGGAGCCCGTCTCGTGAATGCCCCTCTCGTGAGAGCCAAGCGAAACCGGCCTCTCCGCACGCTCGGCGTGTCCTGCCACTACCACGACGCGGCGGCCTGCCTCGTCGAAGACGGCGTGATCATCGCCGCCGCGCAGGAGGAGCGGTTCACGCGCAAGAAGCACGACGAGGCCATGCCGCTCCACGCGATGCGCTACTGCCTCGCCGAGGCCAGCGGCCCGGAGATCGACGCGGTCGCGTTCTACGAGAAGCCGATCCTCAAGCTGCACCGCATCCTCGAGACCGCCCTCGGCACCGCGCCGCGCGGGCTCGTGCCGTTCGTGCACGCCGTGCCCGCGATGCTCGGCAGCAAGCTCTTCGTCGAGAGCGAGATCCACGCGACGCTCGACACGCTCCGCGTTCCGGGTGAGCCGCTCGTGCTCTTCCCCGAGCACCACGTCTCGCACGCCGCGAGCGCGTTCTTTCCTTCGCCGTTCGAGGAGGCCGCGATCCTCACGCTCGATGGCGTGGGCGAGTGGTCGACCTCGACGTGGGGCTTCGGCGAGGGCCGCGAGATCACGCTCGAGGCCGAGCTCGAGTTCCCGCACTCGATCGGTCTCCTCTACTCGGCCGTCACGTACTTCTGCGGCTTCAAGGTCAACAGCGGCGAGTACAAGCTCATGGGCCTCGCGCCCTACGGCGAGCCGCGCTTCGCGAAGGCGATCCGCGATCACCTCGTCGACGTGCACGACGACGGCTCGATCCGCCTCGCGCTCGACTTCTTCGGCTACCTCGACGGCCTCGTGATGACCACGCCCCGCTGGGGCGAGATCTTCGGCGGCCCGCCGCGCAAGGCCGAAGACCGCATCACGCGCCGCGAGATGGACCTCGCGCGATCGATCCAGGACGTGCTCACCGACATCGTGCTCCGCATCGCGAGGCACGTTCGCAAGGAGACCGGCAAGAAGAACCTCACGATGGCCGGCGGCGTCGCGCTCAACTGCGTGGCGAACGGCGAGCTGCTCCGCGCTGGCATCTTCGATGCGCTCTGGATCCAACCGGCCGCGGGCGATGCCGGCGGAGCGATCGGCGCGGCGCTCGCGGCGAACCACCTCGGCCCCGAAGACTCGGGGCTCTCGCAGCCGCGCACGGTGGCCCGACGCAGCGACGGAACCGCGACCGACGGAATGCGCGGCGCGTACCTCGGCCCCGTCTTCCCGGACGCCGACATCCGGTTCTTCCTCGAGCGCGAGAAGCTCGTGTTCGAAGACTTGGAAGACGAAGCGACGTGGGCCGCGCGCGTCGCAGAGCTCTTGGCGAGCGAGCAGGTCGTCGGTCTCTTCCAAGGCCGCATGGAGATGGGCCCTCGCTCGCTCGGACATCGATCGATCGTCGGCGACCCGCGCTCTGCTCGCATGCAGTCCGTGATGAACCTCAAGATCAAGCAGCGCGAGAGCTTCCGCCCGTTCGCGCCGGCCGTGCTCGCCGAGCACGCGCACGAGTGGTTCGATCTCGACGTCAGCTCGCCGTACATGCTGCTCGTCGCGCCCGTGCGTGAGGTCCATCGCACGAAGAGCGACGAAAGCGACGCACTGTCCTCTTCGACGGATCTGCTCGAGCGCGTGAACCGCGTCCGCTCGAGCATCCCGGCCGTCACGCACGTCGACTTCTCCGCGCGCGTGCAGACCGTGCACCGCGACACGAGCCCGCGTTTCCATGCGCTCCTCTCCGCGTTCCACGCGCAGACCGGCTGCCCCGTGCTCGTGAACACGAGCTTCAACGTGCGCGGCGAGCCGATCGTCGGCAGCCCCGAGGACGCGTTCCGCTGCTTCATGAGCACGGAGATGGACTACCTCTCGCTCGGTCCTTTCCTGCTCGAGCGAAAGAAGCAGCCAGGCTGGGAGGACCCCTCCAAGTGGCGCCGTAGCTTCGAAGCAGACTGACGGCTAAGAAGGGGCGCGATGCGGATCCGCTACGTCACCAAGGTGTTCGGCGACCTCGTGCGCTTCGCCGCCGAGAACAAGATCTGGTGGATCGTCCCGCTGGTGGTGGTGCTCGGCCTGCTCGCCCTCGTCGTCTTCACGGGGCAGGCCGTCACGCCGTTCGTCTACACGCTGTGGTGATCGTCGGCGGGGTGACGATTGAGCCCCGACCCCACTTGACCCCGGGGGAACCCGGAGGCGAGGCTGGGCGAATGCTCGATCTCAACTTCTCGTATGCCCAGTGCGTCGCCACTTCAGAGCGCGTGAACTGGCGGCTCGACGACGTGATGCCGCTCGACGCCAAGGTGGACCTGACGCGTCCGCTCCTGCCCGCGGCGCTCGCAGCGCAGGGCGATCTGAGCTGGCTCTCGGACAACGAGCGCCTGGTGCTCAATCACCTCGCGAGCAACGCGTACCTGAACCTCTTCCAGTTCGTCGAGGAGTTCATCCTCTGCACGGTCGTGGAGCACGCGCAGGGAGAGCTCTTCGGCGACCACGAGAACATCCGCGCTCTCGTTCGCTTCGCCGACGAAGAGATCAAGCACCAGCAGCTCTTCAAGCGCTTCCGCGGCGCCTTCGATCGGGCGTTCGGCCGTCAGCACAAGGTGCTCGACAACGCCGGCGAGGTCGCCGAGATCGTGCTCTCGAAGTCGCCCATCGGCGTGATGCTCGTGATCCTCCACATCGAGCTGATGACGCAGGACCACTACACGCAGAGCGTGAAGGGCAACGATCAGATCGATCCGTTCTTCGCCCTCCTGCTCGAGAAGCACTGGGTCGAAGAGTCTCAGCACGCGCGCATCGACGCGCTCGAGCTCGACAAGCTCGCGTCGGTCGCGAGCCCCGAGGCCATCGAGCAGGGCTTCCGCGACTACCTCGACCTGCTCGGCGCGTTCGACGGACTCCTCGCCGCACAAGCGAAGATGGACCTCGAGGCCTTCACTGGACGCGACGGGCCGCGCGCTCTCCGCCGACGAGGCGACGCGCCTCGAGACCGCACAGCACGCGGGCTACCGCCGCACGTTCCTCGTCGCGGGCCTTCGCAGCCCGCAGTTCGTCCGCTGGACGGCGACGATGCGCCCTGCGAACACGGACGACCTCGCGTCGTCCGCCGCTCGGTGGAGTGCGTGAGCGGAATCCTCGATCGCATGCCCGAAGGCGTCCGCAGCAAGCTCGTCAACATGTTCGGCCAGGTGAAGGCCGAGCAGCTCGCCCGTGAGCTCATGATGGAGACGGGCGTGACGAGCCTCGACCCACCCGACAACCAGCTGCGCTTCGGCGACGCGCTGATCCGTCGGGGTGGTGTGCTCGCGGCGATCGGCCGTTCGGTGCGCGTGCAGGCGTTCCTCGCGGGCGCTCGCGAGGTCTGAGCCCGTCAACGCAGCGGGACCGGACTGAGCGCGCGCGTGACGCGCGACGCGAGCGCAGGGAAGCGTCCCGCGACGTCGTAGAGCGCCGGATAGAACACGCGCGCCCGTCGTCGCTCGCAAGCATCGCTCACGCGGCGCGCGAGCGCGTCGGCGTCGCCGGTGGGGATGAGGCTGCTGACGAGGCCCGGCTTCGCTTGGGCGCGCGCTCGGCGCTCGAGCTCGGAGCGCACGGGACCCGGGTACACGGTGACGACGTGCACGCCCTCGGGCGCGAGCTCGAGGTGCGCGATCTCCGACGCCATCGCGAGGCCGGCCTTCGCTGCGCCGTAGTACGTGCAGCCGCGCAGCGGCGTGACGCCCGCCATGCTGCTCACGTTCACGATCGTGCCGCGACGGCGCGCGAGCATGTCGGGCACCACGAGCGACATGAGACGCAGCGGGCTCATCAGATCGATCGCGACGAGGCGCTCGCCGACCTCCCACGACGTGCCCGCGAACGATCGGATCTCCATCACGCCCGCGCAGTTGACGAGCGAGTCGATCGGACCGCGCCGCGACGTCAGCTCGGCGACGCGCGCCTCGAGCGTCGCGACGTCGGCGAGATCCCACGCGAGGGCTTCGTGTCCGTCGCCGAGCGACTGGGCGAGCGCGCGCGCGCGGCCTTCCGCGACGTCGATGAGCGTCAGCGTCGCGCTCGGATCGCGGCGCACGAGCTCCTTCGCGATCGCCGCGCCGATCGCGCCCGCGGCGCCCGTCACGACGACGTGGGTCATCGCCCGCTCACCGCGCGCGCGAGCTTCTGGCCGATCGACTCGGCCTGCACGCGCGTGTCGAGCGCGAACCAGAGCACGAGCGTGGGGCCCGCCTTCTCCCAGTCCGCGCCCTTCCACATCGCCGGGCCGAGGAAGAGGCCCGGGGTCACCTCGCGCACTTCGTCGTGGATCGCGCGGATGAACGAGGGATTGTCGGGCAGGTCGTAGTCGAGCGCGATGCACGGCGCGCCGTCCATCACCGAAGGCTTCACCTCGGTGAGGAACGGAAAGAGCTCGTGCCTCCCGCCGAGGTGGACACGGTTGCCACCCCGACCCGTCGGCCCCGCGCCCGAGAAGCTCTTGCCGCCCCACGGGAACCAGCCTGCAGCCGCGAGCCCGCGGATCGCGCCGCCGCGACGACGCCCGTCGAGCGTGCGCACCGCGAGCATGCGTCCGCGCGGATGGCCCGCGAGCACGTCGACGCGATCGGGGCACGTGCCCTTCGCGTAGAGCGCGTCGAGCTCGCTCACGTTCATGCGCGCGAGCGCGTCGAGATCGAGAGCGGTGTTCGTGCTGCGTGAGGTGCGACTCGCGGTGTGTTCGATCGTCTGGGTCATCGTCTCCTCCTCTTGGGCTCCAGTTCCGAAACAAAGGCTCGCCACATCGACTCGCGGGCTTCGGCGAGCTTGTCGTCGTCGAGCGCGAGGTAGCCGAGGCGCGCGGCCTTCACGAGGCCGACGAGCGCGCCCCACAGGCTCGCGAGCATGACGTCCACGGACACGTCGTCGCGGATCACGCCGCGGCGCTGGAAGTCCATGCACGCGAGCGCGAGCGGCGCGAGCACCGACAGCTCCTTCGTGCGGCTCGCGCCATCGAGGTAGGGCGTGTGGTCTTGCAGCTCGAGGAAGCGGAACGTCACCGGGTCGTCGGCGGCGAAGCGCGCGAGCGCGTCCCAGATCATCACGAACCGCGCGTGCGCTTCCGTGTGCGCGTCTCGATCGCTCGACAGCGTGGCGTCGAGGCCCACGAGCGCCGCGCCGAGGCGTCCCTTGGCCTCGACGAAGACCGCGTTCACGAGCGCCTCCTTGCTCGGGTAGAGCCGATAGAGGGAGCTCGCGCTCACGCCCGCGGCCTCGAGGATCATGGGAATGCTCGTTCCATGATAGCCGCGGTCAGCGAACAGCTCGAGCGCCACTCGCTGCACGCGACGCACCAGCTCGTCCTTTTTCTCCGCGCGATTCGGCGCCGAGGGCTTGCGGGCGGGGAGGCGCTTCTCGGCGGTGGGGGCGGCGGCCATTTGGTGGAATGAACATTCCACTCTTGCGCGCGAGCGTCAAGGCCTCACGCGCCGTCGGAGGCGAGCACCTCTTCGGCGCGCGCCGTTCCGTCGGGCGCGATCGTGAGCCGCACGTGGTGCCGCAGCGTCTTGCCCTCGCGCTGGATCACGCGGGGCACGCGCGCCGCGTTCACGTAGAGCGTGCCGTCGAGCTCGCGCGACATCGGTCGCTTGCCGCCCCCGCGCACGCGGTGGTGCATGTGCCCTGCGACCACCGCCGCGATTCGCTGGCCGCGCGCCGTCGCGCGATCGATCGCGTGGCGCAGATCGAGGTCGCCGAAGTCACCTTCGCTCGCGCGGAAGTCGCACCCGAACATGTCGTCGCGTCGCGCCCCGAGGCCGAGCGGACCGTTGTGCGCGAGCACGATCACGCGCTCGGCCGTGCACGCCGCGAGCAGCGCGTCGATGCGCTCCGCCGACGCCGCGAGGTCGGACACGCCGAAGGCGCGGGTGAGGTAGGGCCGGAACGCGAGGCGCGGGCCGCCGAACGAGTGGGGCCGCGCGATGACCAGATCGACCGGCGCCACGCCGTCAGGCGCGATGCGATGCCGCGAGTAGCCGCCGAGGATCGCGCTGCCTGCGCGCTCACCCCGCAGCGCGCTCGCGAGCGCCGCCACGCGCTGCTCCTGGGATCGGAGCGAGGGCACGCGCTCGAGCGCATCGACGGCGCGATCGCTCTCGAGCACCTCGGCCGCGAGCTGCGAGACGTGCACGGCGTCGTGGTTGCCGGGGATGACGAACGCAGGCGTCTCCAGCGTGGCGATCACGCCCGCGACCTCGAGGCCGCCCGCTTCGCCGTACCCGGAGAGGTCACCGACGAAGAGCACCGCGTCGTAGCCGCCAGCGTCGAGCGTGCGCACGTCCTCGCGGCCGAACGCGAGGTGCACGTCACCGACGATCGCGAGCTCCACGTTCCGTGTCATCGAGCGCTCCTCGCGCCGCATCCTTGACCACGCCGGGGCGCGTGGCGACCATCGCACGAGCGATGCCCGTCGTCCTCCGTGACCGCTACGAGCTCGTGCGCGAGATCGCCTCGGGCGCGATGGGCGCGGTGCACGAAGCGATCGACCGAACGAGCGGCGACCGCGTGGCCGTGAAGATGCTGCGCCCCGAGCTGGCCGCGGAGCCG
This sequence comes from uncultured Sandaracinaceae bacterium, assembly GCA_964502175.1. Classification (GTDB taxonomy): domain Bacteria; phylum Myxococcota_A; class Polyangia; order Polyangiales; family Sandaracinaceae; genus JAFLCL01. Next base: position 52,525 of record CAZCVE010000003.1, on the reverse strand, counting down.
GGGCTGCGTCGACGCTTTCGTCGCGAGTCGTCGATCCTCCGATCGATCGAGCACCCCGGCATCGTGCGCATCCTCGACGCCGGCGAGGACGACGACGAGCGCGCGTTCACGGTGATGGAGCTCTTGGCAGGCGAGACGCTCGAGACACGGCTCGCGCGCGAGGGCCCGCTCTCGGTCGACGCTGCTGGGCCCATCCTGCTGGGCGTCGCGAGCGCGCTCGAGATCATCCACGCGCGCGGCGTGGTGCACGGCGATCTCAAGCCCGCGAACGTGTTCCTCACCGCGGGCGCGCCGTTCGCGAAGCTCGTCGACTTCGGGCTCTCGAAGGTCGAGGGTCTCGATCGGCTCACGCGCACGGGTGAGCTCGCGGGCACGCCGGTCTACATGGCGCCCGAGCTCTTCACGGGCGAAGGAGGTCGCGAGCCCGACGCGCGCCTCGATCTCTACGCGCTCGGCGTGCTCGCGTACCAGACGCTCTCGGGCGCGCTGCCGTTCGACACGCGCAAGCATCCCGGGCAGCTCATGTTCGACGTCGCGATGGGCAAGGTGGTGCCGCTCGCGTCGCGCGTGCCTTCGCTCTCGCGAGAGGTCGTCGTCGCGATCGAGCACGCGATGAGCCCGCGGCGCGAGCACCGACCTGCGGACGCGCGCACGCTCGTCGCCGAGTGGAGCGCGGCGCTCGCTCTTTCTCGCTGATCGCGGGCGCAGATCGTCGCCGCGGATCACGCGCCGCGCGCTGTGATCGACGTGGGCAACACACACGTCGTCGGTTATGCTCGCGCCCGTTACCAAGACGACCCGCATGGCCAAGCCCTCCTCATCGAAGAAGCCCGCGCCGAAGACGCCTCCACAGAAGGCGCCCGCACGCCAAACGGGGGTCGCTGCGGCGACGAAAGCGAGCCCGAAGGCGCCGGCCAAGGCATCCGCGCCCGCGAAGGCGCCCGTGTCGGTGAAGGCGCCCGTGTCCGCGAAGGCGACCGTGTCCGCGAAGGCGACCGCGCCCTTGTCCGTGAAGGCGGTCGCGAAGGGGGGGCCGAAGGCGGTCGCGAAGCCGGCACCGCCCGTCCATCGCGTGCACGAGATCCCGCACGAGTTTGCGGTCGCCGCACCGATCGACGAGCCCGTCGAGCCACCGCCTCCTCCGCCGCGACCGACCAACGGTGCGAGCACGGACTCCACCGAGGCCACGGTCGCGGGCACGACCGCTGCGGGTGTCACCGCGGTCGGGATCGGGGCGCCGATCGATCCGAGCAAGCCGATGCCGCCGCGTCCGTCGCGACCGCCGGCGCCGATCACCGGCACCGCAGCGATGAAGAACCTCGCGCAGCGCAACGCCGCCGCGCTTCGCCCTTCGACCGATCTCGCCGACATGTCGAGCGAGGCACAGCGCATCCTCGCGGAGAACGACGCGTCCGCGGTGGGCGTGGTCGGCGAGGCGATCGCCGCGGAGCGATCGCTGGCGCAGAACTGCAAGATCATCGACGACGTGCTCGCGGCCAAGCCCGACCTGCTCGTCGGCCTCGTCGATCGCTTCGTCGTGCTCGTCGCGTCTCCGCAGAAGCGCACCGTGCAGACGGTCGCCGTGGCGCTGCCGGTCATGGCTCGCCTCGCTCCGGCGCGCGTCGCGCGTCACCTCCAGGCGCTCACCGAGCGCTTCCCGCTGTGCAGCGAGGTCGGCAAAGACGGTCTCGTCTCGACGTTCGCGGCGCTGTGCATGGCGTCGGTCGCGTACCAGAAGCGCCTCGAGCCCGTGCTCGAGCTCGCGCTCTCGAGCGCCGATCCGAAGTCGCTCCAGCGCTGGGCAGAGATCATCTTGCCGTCGCTCAAGGGTGAGCCGCACGCGCGCGCTCGCGCCGTCGTCGAGGGACGCCTGCCGATCATGCCGCGCACGCTCGCGCAGCCGATCGCCACGTTCTTGGGCATCAAGCTCCGACCGGCGACGCCGTGACGCGCCTCGCTGCGAGCGCGTGATGGCCCGCCGCTTCGACGGGCAGGTCGCGTGGATCACCGGCGCCGGAAGCGGCATCGGACGCGCGCTCGCGAGCGAGCTCGCGCGTCGGGGCGCCACCGTCGTGGTGTCGGGGCGACGCGTGGCGCACCTCGAGACCGTCGCCAAGGAGATCGAAGGCGCGGGCGGCCGCGCGCTGCCGCTCGCGTGCGACGTCACCGACGACGACGATCTCTCGCGCGCGGTCGCGCAGATCGCGCGTGAGCTCGGACGCCTCGACGTGTGCATCGCCAACGCAGGCTTCTCGGTCGCGGGATCGATCGCCACGCTCACCGCCGAAGACTGGCGACGTCAGCTCGACACGAACGTGATCGGCGCGGTGATGACCGCGAAGCACGCGCTGCCCGAGCTCCAGAAGACCGGAGGCCGCGTGGCCTTCGTCGCGAGCGTGTCGGCGTTCGTGGCGGCGCCGGGGCTCGGTCCGTACAACGCGAGCAAGGCCGCGCTCCGATCGATCGGGCTCACGCTCGCCGCAGAGCTACACGGCACGGGAGTGAGCGCGACGCTGCTCCATCCAGGCTTCGTCGAGAGCGAGATCGCGCAGGTCGACAACCAGGGCCATCACGATCCGGCGCGCGCCGACAAGCGACCGAAGAACCTGATGTGGAAGGCGCAGGATGCGGCCGTCGTGATGATCGACGCGGTGCACGCGCGGAAGCGTGAGCACGTGATCACGGGCCACGGAAAGATCGGCGCGTTCCTCGGTCAGCACCTGCCAGCCGTGCTCCACCTCGCGATGACGCGCGGCCCGGGCGCCAAAGAAGCGAAGCGCCTCACGAAGGCTCAGCGAAAAGACTGAGTTGGCTGGGCCCGGATCGGGCTCAGCGGGGAGCGCGGTTCGTCGGTCGCGTCTTGGCGGTGAGCACGTGGTCGCGCCATGCGCCGTCGAGGAACAGGTAGTCGCGCGCGTAGCCCTGGATCTCGAAGCCCGCCCTGCGGAGGAGCGCGGCGCTGCGGAGGTTCTGCGGCTGGTGGTTGGCCTCGACGCGATGGAGATCGGCGACGTCGAACGCGAACGCGACGGTCGCCTCGACGGCCTCGAGCATCAGGCCGCGGCCGACACACGCGCCGTCGAGACCGAAGCCGAGGTGCGAACACTGAAACGCGCCACGCACCACGTTCGACAGGCCGATCGAGCCGATGACGCGCGTGGGCGCGCGCTTCTCGAAGACGTGAAAGCGGTAGGCCGAGCCTGCGAGCCAGAGATCACGAAACGACACGAGCCGCTCGCGCCAGTGCTCGACGGTGAAGAAGCCCGGCGGCCGCGTGGGCTCCCACGGCGCGAGGTGCGCGTCGTTGCGGACGAAGAATTCCTGCACCGCCGAGGCCTCGTCGACGCGCGCGAGGCGCACGTGCAGTCGCTCGGTCTCGAGCACGGTGTCGTCCGCACCACGCACGGCGCCCGACGTGGCGATGTCGGTGTTCGCGGTCACGTCGGTGCGCTCGATCCGCAGACGCTCACTGCGCGGGCACGGGCGCTGGCTGACTCGGCGCTGCCTGACTCGGCGCTGCCGCTCCCGCGACGCCAGCGCTCTCGTCCACGGGCGTGAGGCTCGACGCCGGGACCACACCGCGGATCGCGACGCCTTCGTCGACGGCGATGTAGACGTCTGCCTGGTCGCCCTGACGGGGCGACAGCTCGCGCGCCCACGCCTCGCGGCGCACCGTCGCGACGTCTTCTCCGTAGAACATCACGTGCGTGCCCGCGGCGACGTGGAAGAGCGCGCCCGTCTCGTTGGCGATGCGCGACGGCATGCCCGCCGCCTCGGAGCGCTGCGGACGACGACCGAGCGCGTCGGCGGTCGACGCCGTGAGCTCCCCCTGCACGTAGCCGACGAGGAACGGGCCGACGCCGATGCGCACGCCGTTCCAGCCATCGCGCGCGCGGAGCACGACCACCGTGAGCGGCGGATCGAGCGGCGGGATGCGCGCGACGACGCTGCCGCCGGGTCGATCGAACACCGCGACCTCTTGCCCGGCGGGCAGGCGCATGAACTCACCGGCGTTGAGCTCGGTGTCGGCGGCGACGCCGTCACCCTCGCCCACCCAGTCGTTGCCGAGCATCGCGGCGTAGCCGACGAGCGTGTCGTCGATCTCCGGGCGTCCGAGACGCGGACGCACGATCACGCGGTACGTCGTGTCGTTCTCGCGACCGACGAGGCTCACGGGATCGTTCACGCCGACGTACACGGGCGTGCCGTCGACGCGGCCGCGACGCGCGGTGAACGCAGCGAGGCGATTCACCTGCGCCCATGCGTGCACGACGAGCCCGCCTCCCACGGTGACGGGAACGCGCTGGCCCTGGATCGGACCTTCGACACGCACGCGCACACCCTCGCCGAGGTGGCCGAACGCAGGCGCGGCATCGTCCGAGCCGGCGTACAGCGCGGGGGCGCGACCGCCGGTGCTCACGAGCACGCTCGGCCAACCCATGGGCGCGTCACCGCGCGGGATGTTCAGACCTGCCGGCGGCGGCGGTCGGCTGCACGCGCCTGCGGTCAGTGCCACCGCACCGAGCGCTGCCGTTCGGAGTGAGAGGGTGAACAGCACCCCGTGGAGCGCGCCAGAACCTGTGAGCCGCTGCATCGGACGGAGTTAACACGGCGTCCGTCGATCACCAACGGCGGTTGCGTCCGGGGCGGCTCGCGTGAGATCCCTGCGGCATGAGTGGGCAAGTCGCGTGTTCGCGGTGCGGGGACTTCGTCGAGGCTTCTGGGGCCTTCCTCTCGAACGATGGCGATCCCATCTGCAGGAAGTGCAACGACAAGTCCGACGTCGACGCGGGTGAGGAGCGCGCCGCCGGCGCCATCTTCAGCGCGAGCGGCGGCGCGATCGGCCTCGCGGTGATCGCGATCTTCTACAACCCCTGCCTCATCCCGACGGTCATGGGCGTCATGTCCGGCGCGGGCACGTTCGCGCTGATCGCGCGACACCCCGAGTACCGCAAGCGCATGGGCTGGAAGCTCCCCGTGACGATGGTCGTGGCCGCGATCGGCATCGCCCTCTCCGTGCTGGCGCCGATCATCAACATCCTCGGCCGCGTCGCGATCCGATGAGCGTCAGGGCGCGACGAGATCGAAGACGAGCTTCGACATGCTCGCCAACACCGCGAGCATGATCGTGCGGCGCGTCCACACCTCACCGAGGCGCACGGCGAGATCGGCGCCGAAGAATCCACCGATCGCAGCGCCGATCGCGAGCACCAATCCGCGCGGCGCGTCGATCGTCTCGCCGCGCACGGCGAAGACCGAGAGCGCGACGATGGTGAGGCCGAACGTAGCGGTCACCTTGAGGACGTTGCCCGCCACGAGGCTCGTGCCCACGACGCGTGAGAGAAACAGCAGCGCGAGGATGCCGACGCCCGCCTGGAGGAAGCCGCCGTAGACACCGATGGCGAAGAAGCCCGCGAACGTCTTCAGGTCGGGCTCGGGGATCGTGTCGAGCGGCGGAGGTGCGTCGGGCAGCGCTCGCGGCTTGGGAAGAAACGTCGCGACGAGGATGACGCCCATCGCGATCACGATCGCGATCTGCATGTCGTCGGCGCCGAGCAGCGTCGCGAGGAACGAACCGATGGCGCCACCGGCCATGGTCGTGAGCGTGAGCCGCAGCTCGCGCTCGCCCACCCGAAGCCCCGCGTTGCGGAACCCGAGGATCGCCGCGCCGGTCTGGACGAGGATCCCGACGCGGTTGGTCGCGTTGGCCGCGGACGCGTCGAGCCCCGAGAAGATCAGCGCCGGCAAGAGCAGCAGCGACCCCGCCCCCGCCACCGTGTTCACAGCGCTCGCGAACACGACCACCACCAGCAGCAGCGCGAGCGCGCCCCACGGGAGCGAGTCGGTCATCTCGAGCAGGGCATCCAAGGCGCGCAGCATGGCTCAGGCCACGCGACGAGTCGCCCTCGCAGTCATCGGAGCAGCGCATGCAGCCGGGCCCGCCGTCGCGTCCGGTCTGAATGCGGGTCGGAATGGCCGGCGGGGCGCGCTAGGGTCGGCGGATGCGACACATGAGCTCTGCCGCGGGCGTACTCGCGTCACTGACGTTCACCGTGGCCGGCGCTGCGCTCGGCGCGACCCTGCCCTCCCCCGTCTTCGCGCAGGCCACGGCGCGGCGCGCTGTGCCCGCGGGGCCCACGCATCCCGACGTGACGCCGCGCGATCGCGCGAGCGGGACGACGAGCGTGTTCGACTCGTGGTTCCCGACGCCGCCGCGCGTTCGCACGCTGCGGAACGGGCTCACCGTGATCGCTGTGCCGTGGGCGAGCCCGGGGATCGTCGCGTACTACACGCTCGTCCGCGTGGGCTCGCGCGACGAGGTCGAAGAAGGACACAGCGGCTTCGCGCACTTCTTCGAGCACATGATGTTCCGCGGCACCGAGCGCTTCCCGCAGGACGCGTACGACGCTGCGCTCCAGGGCGTGGGCGCGGACAACAACGCGTTCACGACGAACGACTACACCTGTTACACGGTCACGGGTCCGGCGAGCGCGCTCGGCACGTTCGTCGAGCTCGAGGCCGATCGCTTCCAGCACCTCTCGTACACCGAGCAGGTGTTCCGCACCGAGGCCGGCGCGGTGCGCGGCGAGTACCAGGTGTGGAGCTCGAACCCCGAGCAGCCGATGTGGGAGTCGCTCTCGGAGATCGCGTTCACGAGACACACGTACGGGCACACGACGATCGGCTACCTGCGCGACGTCGATCTCATGCCGACGCGCTACGCGTACGCGCAGCAGTTCTTTCGTCGCTACTACACGCCGGACGACGCCACGGTGATCGTCGTCGGTGACTTCGACGGCGCCGCGCTCGATGCGCTGATCGACCGCCACTACGCCGGATGGCGAGGACGACGCGATCGACCGCGCGTGCCCGTGGAGCCCGCGCCGACCGGAGGACGTCGTGATCTTCCGTGGGCCGGCTCGAGCGCGCCGCGCATGATGATCGGCTACCGCGTGCCCGCGTTCGTGACCGAGGGCCGGAACCTCGACGCGTCGATCCGCACCTCCGCCGCGCTCGACGTGGTGCACGGCCTCGCGTTCGGCAGCGCGAGCCCTCTCTACCAGCGCCTCGTCGTCACCGATCGCAGCGTGCTCGAGCTGTCGTCGTGGGCGGGTGAGCACTCGCGCGATCCGGGCCTCTTCGTGGCGATGGCCACGCTGCCTCCGAGCGAAGGACCGACCCAGCCCGCCGTGTTCGATCCCACGATCGCCGCGATCCAAGCCGAGCTCGATCGCATCGGTGTGGGCGAGACGCCGGAGCGCGTGGCCGCGGTGCGTGATCACCTGCTCTACGCGGTGCCGATGACGCTCGAGACGCCGTCCTCCGTCGCAGTGTTCCTCGCGAGCCAGCTCGCCGTGGCGGGCTCGCTCGACGTGGTGCGTCGCTACTACGACGCGCTCGCGTCCATCACGCCGGCCGACGTCGCGACGGCGACGCGCGCCCACCTCGGAACGGCGCAGCGCTACGTGGTCACGCTCCGCGAGGCGCCGGTCCCTGCGGAGACAGCGGCGGAGACACCCGCGACCGCTGCCGGCGCGACGGCAGGAGGTGCCTCGTGATCGCGCGCCGCACGCGCCTCGCGGTGATCACGATCGTCGCCGCCATCGTCACGTCGTGCGGCGGCACGCGCGCCGCGCCCGCCGAGTACCCGCCCGTCGCGCACACCGACACTCAGGTCGAGGTTCGCACGATCGAGGCGCCGTCGCGCGAGCCGCTGCGCGATGCGCCGCGGGTCGTCGAGCAGCGATCGAGCTCGCAGATCGTGACGATCCGCGTGGTGTTCGACGCAGGCTCGTCGGACGATCCGGTCGGACGCGAGGGCATCACGCGCCTCGCCGCGCAGCTCGCCGTGGAGGGCGGCGCCGGTGAGCTCTCGTACGCGCAGCTGGAAGAGCGCCTCTACCCGATGGCGGGCGTGCTCGACTTCCAGGTCGGCCGTGATCAGACCGTGATCCTCGGTCGCGTGCACCGCGATCGGCTCGACGCGTTCTATGCGCTCTTCCGCGACGTGCTCCTGCGTCCGCGCATGGCGAGCGAAGACTTCGAGCGCGTGCGCGCGCAGACGCAGAGCTCGCTCACGCTCGATCTGCGCGGCAACGACGACGAGGCGTTCGGCAAGGAGGTCCTCCAATCGATGCTCTTCGAGGGACACCCGTACGGACACCCGGAGCTCGGCACCGAGGCCTCGCTCGCGCGCATCGGCCTCGACGACGTGCGCGCCCATCGCTCGCGCGTGCTCTGCGCGGGGCGCGCCACGATCGGCCTCGCGGGCGGCTACCCCGACGGCTTCGCGCAGCGCGTGACGCGCGACGTCGGAGAGCTGTCGAGCGAGGCGTGCGTGGGCCGCGAGGTGCTGCGCGCCCCCGCGTCGCGCGAGAGCCGCATCGTCGTCGTCGACAAGCCCGAAGCGAGCTCCGTCGCGGTCTCGATGGGCATGACGATCGACGTCAGCCGCGAGCACGACGACTACGCCGCGATGGTGCTCGCCACCGCGTGGCTCGGACAGCACCGCCAGTTCGTCGGGCAGCTCATGCACGAGATCCGCGAGGTGCGCGGCATGAACTACGGCGACTACGCGTACCCCGAGCACTTCTCACAGGAAGGCTGGAGCACGTTCCCGCGACCGAACGTCGCGCGGCGTCAGCAGTACTTCTCGATCTGGCTGCGTCCGCTCCGCCCCGAGCAGGCGCACTTCGGCGTGCGGCTCGCGATCCATTTGCTGCGTCGCTTCGTGGAGGTGGGCCTGACGCAGGCGGACTTCGATCGAATCCGCAGCTACCTCGACGGCTACTACGCGCTCTTCCTCCAGACGGAGAGCCGCCGCCTCGGCGTCGCGATCGACGACTCGTTCCACGGCATGGAGACCGCGTGGATCGAGAGGCTGCGCGCGCGCTGGGCCACGCTCACGGTGGACGAGGTGAACACTGCGATCCGCAGGCACGTCGATCCGGCGCGCCTCCAGATCGCGATGGTCGCGCCCGGCGCGCAGGGCCTGGCCGACGCGCTCGGCAGCGAGCGGACGTCGCCGATGACGTACGCCGAAGGGCGAACGCTGCCGGACGAGGTGCTCGCGGTCGATCGCACCGTGCAGGATCTCCGCATCGGCATCCCGCGAGAGCGCATCACGATCGTGCCGAGCGCGCAGGTCTTCGCGCGATGACTCGCTCGATCGCGGCGCTCTCGCTCGCCGTGATCGTCGCGTGCACACCGTCGGCGTTCGCGCCGCGTCACTCGATCGAGCGATCGTCTCGGTCGACGGGCGCACCCAAGGAAGTGACCCGACGACGACCGCCCGAGGGCTGCACGGCGCTCGGGCCTTGGGCGGCGATGCCGTGGGCACCCGTCGGCGCGCCGAGCGACGCGACGGTCGTCGAGCTGCCCGAAGGCAACACGCTCGCGCGCTTCTACTCGTGGACGGCGCGCGGGCGCGCGATGGGCGAGCTGCGCTGGGCGCGCTGGGACGGAGCGCAGTGGAGCGTGCACGGATCTGGGCCGCGCCCGTGGCCTCGCGGCGCGCGCCTCGAGCAGGGGCATCAGGTCGTGCTCGCGACCGACACGCTCGCGATCCTTCGGCGCGCGGACGGCAGCGACACGGGCATGCTCGGCGCGGTCGTCGCCGTGAGCGCGAGCGCGGCGCCGCGTCCAGTTCCCTTCCGCAGCATGGACTTCCTCGACGACGCGATCGCAGACGAGCGAGGGCGCGTCTTCCTCCACCTGCGTGCGGGGCGGTCGCACCGCGTCGTGCAGCTCGATGCGCGCGGAGCGCTGGTCGCCCAGCGCAACTTCACGGTCGAGGAGCTGGGCGTCGGCGTGGCGCTCGATGGCCAGCGCATCGGTTTGCTCGCGTCGGGCGCGGCAGGCTCGCGCTTCCTTCCGTTCGAGGGCGGCGCTGCCGAGGTCCTTCCTCTCCGACGGATCGTCGAGGACGAGCACTTCCGGCACACGTCGGTGGACACGGGCGCTTGCGAGGGCGCCACGTCGGGCCTCCGTCTGTCGACCATGGTCCTCTGGAACGTCGGCCGGCTCGGCATCGACGACGCGTACGTGTCGCTCGAGACGCGAGGCCCCAGCACCTGCGTCCGCGAGGTGAGCGGCATCTTCTACGAGCGCGATGCCGACGGCGCGGGCATCCGCTCGGTTCACGTGCGGCCCACGCCCGACGGCTCGCTCGTAGGCAGCATCGTGATGTCCGACGGTCGCGCGCGACCCGTACGATGCACGCGAGGATCGGTCGCGGCGCCGCGCCGGGTGGGCACTGACCACGAGTGACGGCGGTGAGGACCGTCCTGTCTTTCTCCTCAGAGGGCGGCGAGCAAACGATCGACGTCGCCCTCGTCGTTCCAGAACCCGACCGACGCGCGCACGTACTCGAGGCCGGGGATCGAGCGGACCATCACGCCCTGCGCCTCGACGCGGTGCGCGACCGAGCCTGCGCTCGATCCCTCGACCGTGAACGACACGAGCGACGACGGAGACGCGACGTCGATCACGCGCACGCCCTCACGACCGCGGAGTCGCTCACGAAGCCGCTGCGCGAGCGTGTGCGCGTGGGCGCCGCCGCCTGCGTCCCACTGCGCCTTCTGCCACGCGAGCGACGCGGCGATGCCCGCGAGCGACGTCATGCCGATCGTCGAGGCGTCGAGGCGCCGCGCGCTCGGCCAGTCCGTCGCCCCCCCGGGACCGCGGCTCTTCGACAGGTACCAAGGCCACGGCGTGGCGAGCTGCGCGAGCGCGTCCTTCTTCACCCAGAGCGCGCCCGTGCCCGACGGTCCACAGAGCCACTTCTGGCCGCTCACCGTGTACGCGTCGACGCCGAGCGACGAAGGTGAAACGTCGATCACGCCGACGGACTGCGCGCCATCGACGAGCAAGAACGCGCGGCCCTCCGATCGCTCGCGCGCGGCGGCTGCGATCTCCTTCGCGGGCAGCACGTCGCCGTTCGTCCAGAGCACGTGCGAGAACGCGACGAGGCGCGTGCGATTGCCGATCGCGGAGGCGATCGCGTCGAGGGTGGGCTCGACGTAGCGGATGGAGACGCCGCGCGTACGCGCGAGCTCCTCGAGCGGCGCGGTGAGGCCCGGGTGCTCGTGCGTGGTCGTGATCACCTCGTCGCCGCGCTCGAGCGGGAGGCCCCACACGATCGTGTTGCAGCCGTCGGTCGTGCAGTGCGCGAGGGCGATCTCGTCGACGTGCGCGGAGAGCGTCGCGGCGAAGCCTTCACGCGCGCGATCCATCAGCTCGAGCCAGCGCTGGATGCCCGCGGTGCCGAGGCGTCCGCGCTCGAACGACGTGTCGACGTGCGCATGCATCGCGTCGGCCGACACGCGCGGCAACGGACCGAAGGTGCCCGCGTTGAAGTAGGCCGACGCGGTGGTCGACGGTGCATCGGCGCGCGCGGCCGCAGGATCGAAGGGCATGCGGCGCGACTCTATGCGCCCGTCAGAAGGAGCGCATCGATCCGCAGTCGAGGTTGTCGCCCGGCGTCGTGCCGAGGATCGTCGTGAAGCGCTCGTAGAAGCCGATGCGATCGTTCACGCGATCGTCCGAGCCGTGGCCGCACTCGAGGCCGCCGTTGATGATGTTCACCGTGAGGCCGAAGCCGGGCAGGCGTCCCGCGGCTGCGTCGTCCGGCGTGGGCGCGTAGGCGTCGGTCATCACGTCGTGGCACGAGGGCTTGGGCGACTGCGGCGTCATCCAGAACCAGAGCGCGGCGCGGAACGCGATCGTCGGATCGCTCGAGACGAGATCGGGATCCGTGAGCAGCGGCAGCCCCAGCGCGACGCCGCACTGGCCGTAGTTGTAGTTCCACGAGAGCTGCATCGGGCCGCGCCCGAAGTACTTCTCGCCGGGCTCGCACGGCCACTCCGCGGAGGGCGAGCAGTAGTCGGGCAGCGCCGAGGGATCGACCGTGGCGCCCTCGGTGATCCAGCAGAGACCCCACGCGTAGCGGCCGTCGGGCGCGGTGTCCCAGCCGCCCGTCGTCTCGTGCGCGATGTTCGCGAGGAAGGCCGCGACCTCACGTCGTCGCGTCGCGTCGTCGCCGGTGGACGCGAACGCGGGGAACGTCGCCGCTGCCCCCACGAATGCGTCGTACGTGTAGAACGCGCCGCGACACGGGGACGTCCCGCGGTGGAGGAAGAGCTCCTCGAAGCGCTCGCGCGAGACGATCTCGCCGATCGTGCTCGTCGACGACGGCGTGTCCGACGCGAACGGTGCGTCGAGGCCCGGTGCGTCGGGCAGCGCTGCGTCGATGGCCATCACGGGCGCGTCGGGTGAGAACGCGTCGAGGCCGGGCGCGTCGAGGCCCGGCGCGTCGGCCACGACCACGAACGCGTCGTCTCGCGGCGTCACGGCGGCGTCTTCCTCTGCAGACGTGCCTTCACACGCGGCGAGGGAGACGAGGAGCGCGATCGACGCGCGGTGAGTGCGGCGGTTCATCACGCTCGCGAGCCTAGTACGTCGGTTCGGAAGTTCGATCCGGGTTCGCTGTTCCGCCCGGACCGAACTGCCGGACCGACGGACTAGAAGAACCCGGAACGAAGTTCCGGGGAGCAGTACTAGTACGTCGGTTCGGAAGTTCGATCCGGGTTCGCTGTTCCGCCCGGACCGAACTGCCGGACCGACGGACTAGAAGAACCCGGAACGAAGTTCCGGGGAGCAGTACTAGTACGTCGGTTCGGAAGTTCGATCCGGGTTCGCTGTTCCGCCCGGACCGAACTGCCGGACCGACATACTAGAAGAACCCGGAACGAAGTTCCGGGCAGCAGTACTAGACGAGGTCATCGCACGAACGCGATGGCGGTGACCCAGCCGTCCACGAGGAACGGCGTCTCGCTCACGAGCGCGCCGGTGTCGGGATCGAAGCGACGGATGCTCGGCGAGGCCGTGAAGCGATCGGCCATCGGGACCGCGAGGTACTGGCCGTCGAAGCCCAGCGCGTAGGGCGCGACGTAGACGCCGCGCACGAGCTCGCTCACCGCGCCCGTGGTGCCGTCGATGCGCATCACGCGATCGAGATCGTCGTTCGCGACGTAGAACAGCGCGCCGTTCGCGATCGCGAGATCCTGGATGAGGAACGACTCGGGGATCGGCACGAACGAGAGCTGCGCACCGTCGAGCGTGGACAGGCGCACGAGCGTGGGGCCGGCCTCGTCGGGGCGCGCGCCGACGTACCAGAGGTCATCCCCTTGGATCGCGAGGCCCTCCGCGCGGATGCGATCGAACGTGCGGATCACATGGCCGTCCTCGGCATCGATCTCGAAGATGCCTGCGCCGTCCTCGAGCGTCGTCCCCGAGCCGCGGCCCATCGTCGAGACCCAGAGCGACGTGCCGTCGTACGCGAGCCCGTGCGCCGAGACGTCGTCGCCGACGGGCAGCGGCAGCCGACGCAGCACCGTCTGCGTGGCCTCGTCGAAGAGCACGATCCCGGGCCCCGACGCGGGCGCGTCGCTCGGATGCACGAGCGCCCACACCAGACGACGCACGGGCTGCGGTGCATCGACTGGCACGTGGAAGGCATCGACGTCGGCATCGACACCGAGACCGTGCGACTCCCAGCAGCCCGCGAGCGCGAGCGAGAGCGCCGCGAGCACCGTGATCGTGCGAGCCGCCATGCGGCTCTCGTTGCCCGTGCGTCGGCGGGCGTTCAGCGCGATCACTTCTCCGTGAAGTCGGTCGTGCCCTCGAGCGCGCGCGTCACCACCTCACCGGTCGCGTGCACGAGCTCGTACCGCACCGCGCCTGCCTCTTCGCTCGGGAGGAAGTCGTCGGGATCGAACGTCGGCGGATCGGCCGAATACGGTCGCGGATCGATCGAGGCGAGGCGCAGCGGATCGACGGAACCTTCGGCGACACGGATCACCGTGTGGAAGCCGGACTCGCGCTTGAGCGTCGCCTGCGCCGCGGCCCACGCCTCGGCCAGCTCCTTGGCGAGCGCGTCGTGGTCCTTCTTGTCGGGGCTCGCGCGCCAGCGAGCGTCGGCTTCTTTCTCCGCGTTGGTGCGGGCGAAGCGCGTGGCGAAGCCCACCGCGACGGCGACGACGACGACGACGACGAGCGGCCAGAAGAACGCGTTCGGGAGGTAGTCGAGCCACACGCCGACGAGCCCGCCGCCGCCGCCTGCGAGGAGCCAGCCGGAGGGCTCGTACGAGCGCAGCAAGCCATCGGCGATCGAGAGCGTGTCGTTGCGCTTCTTGCCGAGCGCGCGCAGCTCGTCGTGCGCCTTCTTCGGCACGCGCAGCTCGACGAGGCGCGCCTCGAGGTAGGGGCTCTCGTCGACGACGAAGCTCCCCGCCGTGCGCACGTCATCGGGCTCGAGGCGTCGGAACACGACCATCTTCCGGCGCACCCACGCGAGCTCGCCGTCGGTGCCGAGGAGCGAGATCACGCGATCGGGAGACGCCGCGAGCGCGGGCTCGGGCGCAGGATCCGACGCTGGCTCCGCGTCAGGAGGCGGCGCGTCAGGCGAAGGCGGCGACTCTCGCGCGGGCCTCGACTCGGGCGCGGGCGTGGGTTCCTGTGTCGGTTCTGGTGTCGACTCCGGTGTCGACTCCGGTGTCGATTCAGGCGTCGACTCGGGCGCCGACTCGGGCGTGCGCGTCTCCTCGTCGCTCATGTGCCGCTCGCCCGGTCGAAGCGGAGCTCGAGGCCTGCGCTCCGACGCGCGAGGTCGCGCAGCGTCGCGAAGAGCTCGGCGCCCGTGCCCTTGTCGTCGAGCCACGTGCCCGACGCTTCGTCCCAGCCGAAGTGCCACGCGCGCGCATCGCCGGCGAGCCAGAGCTGGCGCGTGGGCCGCTGCGTGTTGAGCACGGCGCGCGTCCCGTCGCGAAAACGAACGGAGATCACGTCGCCCGCGACGTCGAGGTCCGCGTCGTCGGTGTCGACCTCGTCGAACGCCGCGAGCACGCGCGAGAGGGTGCGTTCTGCGAGGTCGAAGTAGCGCTTCTCGTCGATCGTCATGAGGGCGCGCCAGCCTACCAGACTCGACCGTTGACCCGTGTCGTTCGTGAGGGTAGCCGCTGGCACCACGATGTCTTCCGGACGCACGATCACGGCAGAGCGCGTCGCCGAGCGGCTGCGCGAGCACGTGCCCGAGCGCATCGAGGGCGAGCGCGTGAGCGGTCGCGCGGCGGTGGCGGCCATCCTGCGCGCGCGCCCGCCGACGGGAGACCTCGAGGTGCTGCTGATCCGTCGCGCGGAGAAGCACGGCGATCCGTGGTCGGGCCACATGGCGTTTCCTGGCGGCAAGAAGGAGCCGACGGACCTCGATCTGGAGGGCACCGCGCGCCGCGAGACGTTCGAAGAGATCGGCTTGTCGCTCGAGACGCATGGCGAGCTGCTCGGGCGCCTCGACGACGTGCCCGCGTACGCGCGCGGTCAGATCACGGGGATGGTCGTGACGCCCACCGTGTGGCTGATCCGCGAGACGCCGGTGCTCGCGCCGAACTACGAGGTCTCGGAGGTCCACTGGGCGTCGCTGCGCGTGCTGATGAGCGGCGAGCTCGACACGACGATGGAGTATCCGTGGCAAGGCCAGACGCTCCGCCTCCCGGGCTACCGCGTGGGTGAGCGCGTGGTCTGGGGTCTCACGCACCGCATGCTCTCGCTGCTGTTCGAGCGCCTCGCCGGCGCCTGACGCGAGACGTCACTCGGGCGGGAGCACGAGGCTCGCGCGCACCAGCGCGATGCGCGCGATCGATCCGTGGATCTGCGCGCGCACGATGCTCGGTCCAGGCGTGTCGCCGAGCGGCACGCGCGTGCCAGTGCCCGCGAAGGGCCACTGGGCCTCGCCGCGCTCGATCGTCGCGCTGCACGCCTCGCAGGTGCCGAGGTACTCGCCCGTGAGGGGCGCGTCGGTCTCGATCACGAGCGTCGATCGTCGCGGCGCGCCGCGCACCTCGATCGCCGGCACGGGGACGGGCCACCCCACGTGCCAGTCCTGGAGCACCGTCGCGACGGTCATCGAGACGTCCACATCGCCGCACACGTAGCGGCGACCGAAGCGGCGCACGTGACACGGCACGTCGTCTTCGCCCGCCTGCTCGAGGTGCATGCGCGGCTGCGGGAAGAGCACGCCGAAGCGGAGCGCGCGCGCGGTGGAGTCCGAGAGCGGGACGGCGACGACGACGAGCGCGAGGAGACCGAGCGCCACGCGCCCCGGCCATGGCGATGCGAGCCACCGCGTCCAGCGCTGACGAAGCCGGACGATCGGCGCGTCGCTCCGCGTGCGGAGGATTCCGAGCGCGACCAGGCCCATCAGCGCGATGAGCGCGAGGCCACGGCCCGATCCATCGGTGTGGAGTGGACCGTTCGCGCGCACGCTCGTTCGACCAGACGCGAGCTCGAGCGCGACGGCGCGCTCGCCCCGATCGAGCGCGCTCTCGGACGACTGGCGCACGTGGAGCGGCTCGATCGAGACGGACGCGCCGTCGTGGCTGGCGACGAGGCGCGGGTAATGGGGCGTGCCGAGCTCCACGCGCACGGGCGCGCCGTCGTTGATCAGATCGAAGCCTTCGCCCTCGATCACCTCCACGCGGACCTGCGCCTCGCCCGCGGACGCGTGGACGAACGTGCCGTCCCAGCCGTCGATCTCGCGCAGGATGAGGCCGCCGAAGCGCTGCTCGGTCGACACGTTGCCTGGCGGTGGTGTGCGCTCCACCGCCAGCGCCCACCGCACGCCGAAGCGGCGCAGGTTCTCGGGGCTCGTGTCGAAGAACTGATCGCGGAGGAAGTGCCCGGCAGGCGCGGGGTGGTGGAGCAAGAGCGGCACGCCCGGATCCCACGCGAGGCTCATGAGCTCGTAGGGGCAGTCGAGCGGGCAGAACAAGAGGAGTCGCGCGTGCTGTCCCTCGGGCGTCTCCGCGCGCTCGACGTCGAGGTGCTCGCGCAGCGCGAGGAAGCCCTCGCGATCGACGAGCTCGTGCCCCGTGATGTCGTGCTCGCGAATGACCTGCTGGCCCTCGAGCCAGAGAGACGCGTCCGCGTCCGAGAGCTTCCACAGGCCGAGCAGCACGAGCAGCGCGATCGCGCGCATGGACCACGCCGAGCGTCGCGTGCCGGCGTGCTCGACGAGGCTCGCGCCTGCGCCGAGCGCGTGCGCCGCGAGCACGTAGAGCACCGGCTTGAGGAAGGTGCCGACGCGGAAGCTCTGCCAGCGCACGCTCGCGACGGAGGGCGCGACGCCGAGATCGAGGAAGTACGTCTCGATGTAGAGGGAGACGAGGAAGAGCGCGGCGATCGCGAGCATCGCCTGCCCCGCGCGGCGCGACGCGACACCGCGCACGACGCCGATCCATCCGAGCAGCACGAGCACGACGAAGCTGCCGTCCGGCAAGAGTCCTTGCGCCATGCGACCGCCCGCCATCTCGATCGGCACGGGCGGCGTGCCGAAGTGGACGCCGTGCTCGATCACGCGCTGGCTCGCCGGCGCCCAGATCGGAGCCGTGAGCGCGAGCCCGGCCACGAGCGCGACGAACACCGAGAGCAATCTCGAGCGATCGGGACCGCGCACGTACGAGACCCCGATCAGGGCAGCGACGACGAGCGCGCCCGAGAGCACGAGGCCCACCGGATGCAGCATCGCGGCGAGCCCGAAGCCGATCGTCACGAGCGCGAGACGCACGCGCGTCGGCCGCTTCAGCGACTCGAGCGCGGTCGGCAAGGTCGCGTACCAGACGCCCATCGCGAGCGTGGAGGGGAAGAAGCCCCAGAAGAACGTCGCGCGCGCGCCCCAGCCGAAGTCCGAGCCGTAGTCGTAGAGGCACGCGAGACCGACGAGCAGGCAGGCGATCCACGGCGCGCCGGTGGCACGCGCGGCGCGCGCCACGCCGAGGGCGACCGAGACGAACGCGAGCACCGCGGCGCCGACGACGATGCGGTGGAGCGACACGTCGGGCCACGCGTACGACACGTGCGCCAGCACGCGGTGCGCGAGCGTCGGATAGAGATCGGTCGTCGGATCACCGGGCGCGATCAGGGTCGACCACGTGAAGGGTCGACCGCGCCCGATCGCATCGCGGATCGCGTGCACGAAGACCTCGTTCACGGGCCAGTCGCCGCGCAGGCCCATGTCGTCCCAGCGCTCGGGACCGCCGAGGTAGATCGACGCGACCCAGACGATGGGACCTCCGATCAGGAGCGATCGGACGAGCGTCGACGAGAGGCGCGGGCGGTCGAGCCACGTCGTCAGCCTTCGCGAAGCGATGAGCGCGCCGAGCGCGAGCGCGCCGAGCGCGATCGAGAGCTCCGTCGTGCTCTCG
This sequence comes from uncultured Sandaracinaceae bacterium, assembly GCA_964502175.1. Taxonomy (GTDB): domain Bacteria; phylum Myxococcota_A; class Polyangia; order Polyangiales; family Sandaracinaceae; genus JAFLCL01. Next base: position 34,268 of record CAZCVE010000003.1, on the reverse strand, counting down.
ATCGCGACGTCCATCGTGAGCGCCACCACGAGCGCCACGAGAACGAGGAGCGCGAGGATGCGCTCGCGTCTCACGTCAGCGCCTCAGCGTCGCGGGGAGGCACGTGTTCTCGACGATCCGCACGCTCGGGCCGAGGTTGCGCAGGCCGTCGTAGCCCCAGAGCGGCGCGTAGAAGTGATCCTGCTCGTCGAACTGCGCGTCGCACGCGAGCTCGCCCGGCTCGAACCGCGCGCGCTCGACGAAGCACTCGCCGACGGGATCGGTTCCGTCGTAGCGGACGGTCTCCTGATCGCACGGCAGGTAGGCGCGCGAGATCACGAGGAAGCGCGAGCGCAGCGCCGGCGGCGTGCCGCGGAAGAGCACGGGGTAGAGCGCTGCGCTCGCGGTGTTGCGCCAGCTCGAGGGCGCCTCGTGCGTCTGGATGCTCTGATCGCTGCGGTAGTCGAGCCGCGGCACCGGCGCGCGGAACGCCTCGGGCACGAGCTCCTCGCAGCGATCGGCGAGGTGATCTTCGACGGCGTAGAGGCGGCCGTATCCGCCGAGCGTCTCCACGGGAACGTCCGCGGCGTTCGCGAGGATCCAGTCGCGCGCGAGCTCACGCGTGTCGTTCAGGCCGAGGATGCGCACGTAGTCGAACGAACGAACCGTCGGCTCGAGCGACAACGGCACGACGAGCGCGGCGAGCGCGATCGGCACCGCGAGCTCGCGCGGACGCCGAGCGCTCGAGAGCGCGCTCGCGATCCGAGGGCGGAGCGCGCTCGCGACCTGGTGGAACGAGAGCGCGAGCAGCACCGCCACGGCGGGATGCGCGGGCAGCGAGTAGCGCGCGAAGTTCATCGTCGTGCGGCCGACGACCGCGGCCCAGAAGAACAGCGCGAAGAAGCCGAGGAGGCCGGGCATCACATCGCGCGTGCGCACCGTGTGCACGAGGCCGTGGAGGCACGCGACGAGGCCGAGGATCGTGAGGGGCCAGCCGTACGCGAACGGGAACGAGACCGTGGCGTGCTGGACGAGGCCGGGCGTCTCTCGAGCGTGCGCGCGGAACGAGAAGGCCTGGTAGTTGTTCGGGTCGTACCGCATCGCGTGCGAGAAGATGCCGTCCCAGTACTCGCCCGGCGCGTCGATCGCGGTGGGGCTCGTGAGCGCGAACGCGGCGGCGCAGCCCACGAAGCCGAGGCCGATCGCCACGGCGTTGTCCCACGCCGGTCGCGTCGAGGGCTCGAACGGCCAGAGCGTGAAGCCGTGACGTCCGATGCGCGCCATCAGCGCGAAGACGGGCACGCAGGCGAACGAGAGGCCGGTCCACTTGGTCGAGATCGCGAGGCCGAGCGCGATGCCCGCGAAGAGGAAGTCGCTGCGGTGCGCGCGCGCCATGCCCTGCGCCACGGCGAGCAGCATCCACACGAGGAAGAACACGAGCGCGGTGTCCGAGACGGCGAAGTGCGCGTCGCGCATCGCGAGCACGTTCACGGCGTAGAGCCAGCCCGCGGTGAGCGCGACGGCGTGTCGATCGATCGGCCCCGCCGTGCGTGGCGCGACGACGAACGCGAGCCGCATGACGAGCGCGACGGTGCCCCAGCCGAACAGCGCCGACATCGCGCGCGCAGGAAGGAGGAAGCGAATCGGATCGAGCACGAACAGGCAGCCCATGTGCGGCTCGTGCCCGAGCTCGGCCGTCCAGAGCGTCTCGAGGCCGAGCTGCACGAAGTGGTGCGCCCAGAAGAAGAGCTCGGGCCAGCCCGTGTGACCCACGTGCGGGTTCGTATCCGAGAAGAGCCCGAGCGCGACGGCCGCGAAGATCTCTTCGTCGGGGCGTGCCCACGGCGTGCTCGGCGCGAAGCCCAGGTGCGTGAGCCGCAGCCAGCCCGCCACGCCGAGCACGGTGCCGTAGAGCGCCCAGAGGAGAGCACGGCGAACGAGCGGCGCACGTCGCGCTCCGACGTCGGTGCTGTGGTTCGGCGGGCTCAAGGGTGGCGCGTTGTAACACGCCCATTCGCACGGCCAGCGCGCGGGCGGGGAGCGCGGCGGATTGGCGGGGTGCCCCGAAAACCGATAGACGTGGGGCCCCTCGAACCGAGGACGATGCCTCCGCTGACGATGACCCCTCCGGCGAACAGCGCGATCGAGCTCTCGATCGTCCTCCCCATGTACAACGAGGTGGACAACGTCGTGCCGCTGCTCGAGGAGATCGAGGCGGCGCTCGGGGACACGACGTTCGAGGTGATCGCCGTGGACGACGGCAGCCGCGACGGCACGCGCGAGCTCCTCAAGAAGCTCGTGAAGGAGAAGGCCTACCTCCGCGTCGTCCTGTTTCGTCGCAACTCGGGGCAGAGCGCGGCGTTCGACGCGGGCTTCCGATCCGCGACGGGTCGCGTGGTCGTCACGATGGACGCGGATCGACAGAACGATCCGAAGGACGTGCCCCGTCTCGTCGCGAAGCTCGACGAGGGCTTCGATCTCGTCACGGGATGGCGCAAGGATCGCAAGGACGGGATGTTCTTGCGGAAGGTCCCGTCGAAGATCGCAAACGCGTTCATCCGCTGGGTCACGGGCACGAAGGTCCACGACCTCGGCTGCTCGCTGAAGGTCTACAAGCGCGAGATCACCGACGAGATCCGCCTCTACGGCGAGATGCACCGCTTCCTCGTCCCGCTCGCGGAGCACCAAGGCGCGCACGTCACGGAGCTCGCGGTGAACCATCGCCCGCGCACGGCGGGCGTCTCGAAGTACGGCCTGTCGCGCACCGTGAAGGTGCTGCTCGATCTCCTCACGGTCTGGTTCTTTCGCCAGTACCAGACGAAGCCGATCTACGTGTTCGGCGGCGCGGGCTTCGCGATGATCGCGACGTCGATGCTGCTGTCGGCGCTCGTCCTCTACCAGAAGCTCGCCGAGCAGGTCTGGGTGCACAGGAACCCGCTCTTCTCGATCGCCGCGTTCGCGGGCCTCCTCGGCGTGCAGTCGCTCGGGATGGGCCTCCTCGCCGAGATCATCGTGCGCACGTACTTCGAGGCGCAGGGTCGGTCGCCCTACCCCATCTCGGAGCGCCTCGGGTTCCCCGCGCGATCCGGCGACGCCGCCGAGCCAACGGCTGGTTCGCTTTCGACCTAACGCGCTACGCTCAGGGGAGTGAATCGTCTCGAACGATACCGAGATCTCCTCTCGCATCTCGAACCCACTGGCCCACGAGGGTTGGGAGCAACACCTGGCGTCCACGTTCCCCCCCCCTCGCGGTTGGCCGAAACGCTTGCACGTGATCTCGCGCTGCGACCCGCGTCGTCGCGGCTCCTCGTGGGCGCCATCGGTTCTGGCAAGACGACGACACTCGAACGGGTGCGATCCGAGCTAGCGAACCACCTCATGGGCACGGACGACATCGTCGAGTACGTCGATGTGAGCCAGTGGCACGAGCTCGACGAGGAACCTCTGCCCGGTGTGCTCGTTGCGGTCGCGGGCTTGGCGCTGAGGCGCCGCGCGTCGAAGCTGGGAAAAGATCCCGCATTCGAAAAAGCGTTCATTGCCCTGCGCAAGCACGCACACGGCTACACCGAGTGGGTCGACTGGAGCGACGAGCCGGACTTCGAGCCCCCCGAAGACGACGAACAGGATGAAGACCCGCGCTACCCGGTCCAGGTGCGCGGCGCCCTACAGCCACCTACGCCCACGAGCAATCGCTTCGGCGATCTGGTGGAGCCGCTGCGCGTAGTGCGCGAACGCGGACTCGAGGGGCGGCACTGCGTTCTACTTTTCGACTCGCTCGACCGACTCGCGTCCGGTGAAAGATTCCGTGATGCGGTCACGCACGACCTTCCGGTGCTCAAGCGAGCTGGCATCGGCTGCGTGACCGTGGGGCCGATGCGGTTCGGGCTTTCGAGCGATCGCTCTCTCGCCGCGCTGTTTGACGACCTGCACGTCGTCCAGACAGCGAACGCTGAGAGCGCCGACGGAGTTGCATTCCTCCACGCCGTTCTGCGCGCGCGTGCTCCGGTCGAGATGATCCCGGACGACGCAGCTGAGGCGCTCGCTCGCGCGTCGGGCGGGGTCGTGCGCGACCTGTTGAGCCTCGCGCAACGCGCCGCCGTCGAAGCCTACGACCGTGGGTTGGAGCGCCTCGACCGCATCGCGATCGAGGCTGCTATCCATGACATCGGTGCAGCGAAGGCGATCGCTCTCGACGCGCGCTCCCTCGACGCGCTTCGTTCGATCTCGGCAGGTGTCCCCCTGGACCTCAAGAACGACGACCACCTCGCGGTCATCGAGCGCGGCCAGGCAGTCCAGTCGGGACTGGGAAGATGGACAGTTCACCCGACGCTCCGGGAGCTACTCCGCACGGACTCGGAGGCGGCGTGAGTTCCGCTCTCACACCCGGCCAAGCCGCGAGCCGCGTCGCTGCGGACCCAGGGGCTGCATGGTGGATCTTGCTCAGTCCGGACTCCGAGAGCACCACCCCCATGGCGTCGATGGTGGTCGAGGAGCTCGCAGCGGAAGGATGTTCGGCGAAGCTCCTCCAACCGACGTCCGAAAGCGAAGTGGAGCGGGCGATGCGTGCGGATCCCCAGACCACCTACGTCGTGGTGGGAGACGCACTCGCTGACGGCGAATGGCCACGGCTCGACCGAGCTCGGGCCCGGCTGGAAGGGAATGGCGACCGACGAATCGTCCTCGTCTTGTCGCGCGCGCGAGCAGAGGTTGCTGGGCGGGCGGCGCCCAATCTCTGGAGCTACTTCGGAAGCTCGACGCACTCACTCGTCGAGGATCAGCCGCTTTCGGCCTTGGAACATCAGGAACGGCTGATGAGGCTCCGGACGCACTATGGTCTCGAGGATGAGGAAGTAGTCCGCCGAGCCGAGACGGGCGCCGGGGGAGCAAGCCCCGACATGGCCGAGTGGCTCACGCTGATCGGCCGCAGCGATCTGCTTCGGCGGCCAGCGCCGTGAACGTGCCCGGACGAGTCACGAGCCAGCTGAACTCCTTGAAGCGTGTCCTGCTGCGGGCCGAGGGTGCCGGCCAGCTACGGACCGCTCCGCACGAGATCCACGCGGCCGTGAAGGCCTCGCGCGGCGAGGTTCCCGCCGTCATCGCAAGTCAGTTTCCTGCGGCGTGGGCGATCGTGGGCGGAGAGAAAGACTTTGGAAGGGTGGCCACGAGCGCCCGATTGATTCGCGACGACGGCGCCTGGATACACTTCGCCGTCACGGTCGACCCCAGCTCGACCTCCCCGGTCGCCTACAACTTCGAGATCGTGTTCGAACAGTTCGAGGTGACGCCGCCGTATCCCCCGTTCGTTCGAGTTGATCTCAACGAACCCGGGCATTCGAACGACCTCCGCGGGATGCGTTGCCATCTGCATCCCAGCCACGACGACATTCAGATCAAGTGGGCACAGGAACCGCCCGAGCACGTGCTCGAGCACCTGCTCTCGCTTCGGAAAATCAAGGAGCGATGACCGCCGAACCCCGATGTTCGAGGGTGGGCTGATGTGCGGCATCGCCGGCATCGTCTCGACCGAGCCTGCGGAAGACGTCGTCCGCCGCATGCTCGCGCGCATCGCCCACCGCGGGCCCGATGGTGAAGGCCTCGCGGTGCGTCGCGTCGGCCGACGCGTGGCGACGTTCGGGCACAGGCGCCTCTCGATCGTCGATCTCGCCGGCGGCGCGCAGCCGATGGAAGACGCGGGCGTCGGCACGCGCAGCGACGCGCGCGCGATCGTGACCTTCAACGGCGAGATCTACGATCACGCCCGCACGCGCGAGGCTCTCGTCCGTGAGGGCGCGCGCTTCGCCACGAAGGGCTCGGACACCGAGACGCTCGTGAGCGGCTACGCGAGCTGGGGCGAGCGGATCGTGCCTCGCCTCTCGGGCATGTTCGCGTTCGCGGCGATGGATCTACGCACCGGCGAGGTGCTGCTCGCGCGCGATCGCAGCGGCATCAAGCCGCTCTACTGGGCTCGCTTGCCGGAGCACACGTGCGGGGGCGGCGGCATCGCGTTCGCCTCGGAGCTCGACGCGCTCCTCGAGGTGCCCGGCATCGAGCGACGCCTCGACGATCACGGCCTCGCGTCGTTCCTCTTCTCCGACTACGCGCACCCGCCGCACACGCTCGTGCGCGGCGTCTCGAAGCTCGCGCCCGGCGAGCTGCTCGTCTTGCGCGGCGACGGCACCGAAGACGGCCCGCGTCGCTACGTGGCGCCACAGGTCCCCGAGCTCGGCGGTCCCGTGCCCGACGCGCGCGAGCTGCTCACGACGCTCGGAGATGCGGTCGAGTCACAGCTCATGTCGGACGTGCCGCTCGGCGTCTTCCTCTCGGGCGGCATCGACAGCTCGGTCATCGCGGCGCTGGCGCACCAGCGCCTCGCGCGACGCGGATCCAAGCCGCGCCTCCAGGCGTTCTGCATCGCGTTCGAAGAGGCGAGCTTCGACGAGAGCGCCCACGCGCGCGCCGTGTCCGAGCACCTCGGCCTCGAGCACGTCGAGGAGGTGCTCACGGCGCGCGCGATGCTCGACGTGGTCGACGAGGTGCTCGATCACCTCGACGAGCCGCTCGGCGATCACTCGATCGTGCCCACGTACCTTCTCTGTCGACTCGCGGCGCGGCACGTGAAGGTCGCGCTCGGCGGCGACGCGGCAGACGAGCTCTTCGGCGGCTACCCGACGTACGCGGCGCACATCAGGCATGCGCGGGCGATGCGGCCGTTCGTGTCGAGCGCGCGCGCCGTGCTCGGGGCCGAGCGCGTGGGCGCGCTGCTCGATCGCGTGCCCTCGAGCGACGGCTACCAAGCGCTCGACTGGAAGCTGAAGCGCTTCGTCGGTCGCTGGGACGACGACGTGGTGCGGCGACACCTGCGTTGGATGTCGAGCCTCGACCTCCCCGCGCTCGCGGCGGCGATGGGCGATCGGCTGCAGGGTGAGCCCGCGACGCTCGCCGCGAGACATCGCTGGTGGGGTGATCCGATCGCGACGGCGACGACGCTCGACTTCGCCACCTACATGCCGGGTTCCGTCCTCACGAAGGTCGATCGCGCCTCGATGGCGCATGGCCTCGAGGCCCGCCCGCCGTTCCTCGACGAGAACGTGCTCGCGCTCGCGCGCCGGGTGCCGTCGTCGCTCAAGGTGCGCGGGTCGGTGGGCAAAGTGCTCCTCCGCGAGGCCGCGCGATCGCTCGTGCCCCCCGTGATCCTCGAGCGGAAGAAGCACGGCTTCTCGGTGCCGCTCGCCGCCTGGCTGCGCGGCCCGCTCGCTCCGCGGCTCGACGCGATCGTCGACGACTCGCCGGTCTGGACCGCCCTCGCGCGAGCGCCGTTCGCCCACTGGAACGCCGAACATCGCGCGCGGCGCGGCGACCACACCAAGGCGCTCTGGGCGCTCGTCGTGCTCGACCGCTGGATGCGCGGCGCCGGGGCAACGGGCTGAGCGCGAGGCTTCGGGGGCAGCGGTGTTTTCAGGGGGGGGTGACGGCAGCCCCCGATCTCGTTTAGCTTGAGGGAATGAAGAGAGTCGGCTTGCCGCGTGTGTTTGCGGCGTCGTTCCTTGGTGCCCTCCTCTCCCTGACAGCCTGCAACGTCGAGCCTTTCTGTCTCGACTGTGTGGACCGCGACACGGGCCCGGCTGACACGGGTGTTCCGATGGACGCGAATAGGGATGGCGGTCCCGACGCATCGATCGATGCGGCGAGAGAGATCACGGTCGACGCACTCGAGCTGCCCGACGGCTGCACGCTCGGCGCACCAGAGCTCTGCAACGCGTACGACGACGACTGCGACGGCATGGTCGACGAGGGCATCGACACGAGCACCGACGAGCGGAACTGCGGCGGCTGTGGCGCGCTCTGCGCCCCGCCGAACGCGTTCGCCGAGTGCACGGCGGGCGACTGCATCATGGGCGACTGCGCCGCCGGCTATCACGACCTCGACGGCAGCGACGACAACGGCTGCGAGTACCGCTGCACCGCGAGCTCGACGAGCGAGATGCGCTGCGATCGCCGCGACGAAGACTGCGACGGCAACGTCGATGAGGACTTCGACCTGATGATGGACGCGGACAACTGCGGCTCGTGCGGCCGCAACTGCCGCGTGCCGCGCGCGAGCGCCGCGTGCATGGGCGGAAGCTGCGTCCTCGACACCTGCCACACGGGCTACATCGATCTCGATGGCATCGCGACGAACGGCTGCGAGTACCGCTGCACGCCCGTCATCCCCGCGACCGAGATCTGCAACCTCGTCGACGAAGACTGCGACGGCCTGATCGATGAGGGCAATCCGGGCGGCGGCGGCACGTGCGGCACCAACACGGGTGAGTGCACCGCGGGCGCGCTCGCGTGTGTCGCCGGCAGCGTGACCTGCACCGGCGGTGTGTCCCCGACGACGGAGCTCTGCAACGGCCTCGACGACGACTGCGATGGCGCCGCCGACCAGGGCAACCCCGAGGGTGGCCGCGCATGCGGCTCCACCGTGGGTGTGTGCGTGCCGGGTCGCGAGACGTGCACCGCCGGAACACTCGTGTGCACGGGCGGCATCGACTCGACGACCGAGGCCTGTAACGGCCTCGACGACGACTGCGACGGAACGATCGACGACGGCAACCCCGGCGGCGGAGCAGCCTGCGGCACCGACGCGGGCGAGTGCACGGCGGGCACGGTGTCGTGCTCCGGCGGCGGCCTCACCTGCGCGGGCTCCGTCGGCCCCCGACTCGACGTGTGCAACACGCTCGACGACGACTGCGACGGCAGCGCGGACCAGACGTTCAACCTGATGACCGACCCGCGCAACTGCGGCATGTGCGGTCGCACGTGCATGTTCGCGAACGCGGTGGCCGGCTGCATGACCGGGACCTGCCGCATGCTCGCGTGCCGGCCGGGCTTCGTGGATCTGAACGTGAACCCGATGGACGGCTGCGAGTACACCTGCACGTTCAGCGGCGCGGAGGCGTGCAACGGCATCGACGACGACTGCGACGGCATGATCGACGACGGCGTCACGATCCCGGCGAACTTCTGCAACCCGAACGGCGTGTGCACGGGGACCGCGGCTCGCTGCGGAGGCGTGATGGGGTTCCTGTGCGACTACCCGGTGGCCACCTACCAGGCGACCGAGACGCGCTGCGACAACCTCGACAACGACTGCGACGGCATGGTCGACGAGCCGTTCCCGACGAAGGGCGCGGCCTGCAACAACGGGAGCGTCGGCGCGTGCCTGCGCACGGGCATGAACGTCTGCAACATGGCGGGTACGGGCGTGAGCTGTAACGCGGCGACCGGCATCACCGGCACGGCCGAGCTCTGCAACGGCATCGACGATGACTGCAACGGCACCGTCGACAACGCGCCACGCACGAGCTGGGTACAGTTCAGCGGACCCTTCGGTCCTGGCATGTCGACGGCGAACCGCTGGATCTTCCAGTACGAGGCCTCGCGCCCGAACGCGACGATGACCGCGCCCGGCACGCTCACGAACCTCGCGTGCTCGGAGCCCAACCGGCTCCCGTGGTCGACGGTCACGCCGCTTCAGGCGGCTGCCGCCTGCACCGGGATCGGTGCACGCCTCTGCACGGAGACCGAGTGGCAGCGCGCGTGCGAGACGTCGGCGGGCACCGCCTGCGTGTACTCCTACGGCGCGACCTGCGGCACCTACTCCGCGATGACCTGCAACGGCCGCGACTACTCGATGGCCACGGACGCAGTGCTGCCCACGGGCACCGCGACCAACTGCTACGCGAACTGGGGCGCGATGGCGACCAACCGCATCTTCGACATGTCGGGCAACCTGCAGGAGTGGACGGGCCAGCGCGGCTCCGGAACCCCCGCGCTGTACCCGATCCGCGGTGGCTCGTTCAACGACATCTCCGGCGGCATCACCTGCCAGTACTCGTTCGAGGTAGGCGGCACGACCGTCGCCACTCCCAACACCGGCTTCCGCTGCTGTCGCGACACGGCACCCTGATGACTTCGAGGAGTACGACCATGATGCACCGCTTCTTCTCGCTCCTCGCTCGCGCCGCGCTGCTGCTCGTGGCGGCCGCCGGCCTGATCGCCGCGCTGCCGATGGCGCGCGCCCAGGCCCAGTCGGCCGTCGGCCCGTACTTCATGGTCATCGTCGACAACTCAGGCTCGATGACCGCGGGCACCGGCTCCGGGAACAACTCCTGCGGTCGGTCGCGCACCCGCATCAACGACGCGCGATGCGTCCTCCAGCAGGTGGTGAACGGCTACGGCGACGTGACGTTCGGCCTCGAGCGCTACTCGGTCACACAGAGCGGCACTTGCTCCGCGACGTGCGGCGGCTCGACCTGTGGTTGTGCATCGAGCGTGCTCGACTGCGGCGGTTGCGAGAACGACGGCGACGGCTGCCCGTCGAGCGGCTCGACCGCGGCACAGGGACAGGTCCTCGTCCCGATCGCCGCCGGCAACGAGCAGCACATCCTGCGCTGGGTCGACTTCTCCTGCAGCACGGGCAGCGGCGCGACGGGCGGCTGCCGTCGACCGACGTATCCGTGGGACGTCACGATGATCAACCCGGAGCTGGCGGCCGACACCTGGACGCCGATCGCCGGGTCGCTCCGTGCTGCACGCGCGTACTACCGCGGGATGGACGCCACGTACCCCACCTCTCCGTTGACGGGAGACGCGGCGGGCACCTGCCGGCCCGTGGCCGTGATCCTCCTCACGGACGGCGAAGAGACGTGCGCGTCGAACGCGCAGACCATCGCGGCCGCGACGGAGCTCCGCAGCACCCCGCTCGGCGCACTGACCTACGACATCCGCACCTACGTCATCGGGTTCGGAACCACCGACGCCTCGCTGACCGACATCGCGACCGCGGGCGGCACGACGGCGTACTTCGCCTCGGACGAGAACACGCTCGCGGCCGCCTTCTCGCAGATCATCTCAGACAGCATCCGCTACGAGACGTGTGACGGCGCGGACAACGACTGCGACACGCGCGTCGACGAAGGCTTCACGCTCTACTGCAACCGCAACGCGATGCCGCCCACCACGGTGCCCACGCCCGGCATCTGCTCGCCGCCCGCCGAGACGCGCTGCGACAGCGTGGACGACAACTGCAACGGCGTGGTCGACGAGGGCCTGCGCAACGCCTGCGGAACGTGCGGCACGTTGACCGAGATCTGCAACCTCCTCGACGACAACTGCAACGGCGCGATCGACGAGGGCGGCGTGTGCGGCGCGTGCACGCCCACGGTCGAGACCTGCAACAACCGCGACGACGACTGCGACACGCGCATCGACGAGTCGCTCACGCGCCCCTGCAGCACGGACGTGGGTGAGTGCAGCGCGGGGATGCAGACCTGCGCCGCCGGCGCATGGGGCACCTGCACCGGCACCGGTCCTCGAACCGAGATCTGCGACAACCTCGACAACGACTGCGACGGCGTCATCGACGGCATCGTCGAGGACTGCGGCACCGACGTCGGCGAGTGCTCACCGGGGTCGCGTCAGTGCGTCGCCGGCACGTACGGGATGTGCATCGGTCAGGTCGGCCCTGGCACCGAGCGCTGCGACACGCTCGACAACGACTGCGACACCCGCACCGACGAAGGCACCGACCCGCTGGCGGCGTGCGGTACCGACGTGGGCGTGTGCAGCGCGGGTCAGACCCGCTGCGTCGCTGGCGCCATCACGTGCGTCGGCGGCACGAGCGGCTCGACCGAGACCTGCAACACCCTCGACGACGACTGCGATGGCCGCATCGACGAGGGCAACCCGGGCGGTGGCGCGTCGTGCGGCACGGGTCCGATGGTCGGCGCGTGTCGCCGCGGCACGCTCGTCTGCACGGGCGGCGCGCTCGTGTGCTCGGGAGAGATCCTTCCGCGCGCCGAGCTCTGCAACAACCTCGACGACGACTGCGACACGCGCGTCGACGAGGGCGACCCCGAGGCGGGCATGCCCTGCGGCGACGACACCGGCGAGTGCGTCTCGGGCATCACCCGCTGCATCGGCGGCCTCCGCCTCTGCGAGGGTGAGGTCACCTCGGTGCCGGAGATCTGCAACGGCCTCGACGACGACTGCGACACGGTCATCGACGACGGCATCCCCGTCGGCGCGGCGTGTGGCACCGACGTCGGCGAGTGCGATCCGGGCGTCACGGTGTGCGACCCGGCGACCGGCATGACCATCTGCTCGGGCGAGATCCCGTCCAGCACCGAGGTGTGCAACGTGCTCGACGACGACTGCGACGGCGCGATCGACGAGGGCATCCCCGACGGCGCGATGTGCGGCACGGACGAAGGCAATTGCATGGCGGGCGTGCTCCGCTGCGTGGACGGAGCCGACACCTGCGTCGGCGAGGTCCCGCCGGGCACCGAGGTCTGCGACTGCGAAGACAACGACTGCGACGGCATGGTCGACGAGAGCGGCACGCCGGGCATCTGCCCCGGGGAGTCGCGCTGCGTGGAGTGCCAGTGCGCGAGCGCCTGCGAGATCACCGAGTTCGGCCCCATGTGTCCGACCGGCACGGTCGCGGCGATGCAGTCGGACGGCTCGTGCTTCTGCACGCGCGACCTCTGCGACGACGCGACGTGCGCCGCCACCACCGTCACCGTGGGCGGCGAGGCCGAGTGCGCGCCGGGCATGGACGGCGTGCCCACCTGCGTGTGCCGCGGCAACGACTGCACCTACCCGTGTGAAGGCGTGGTCTGCCCCGGCAGCCTCGTCTGTAACCCGCGCTCGGGCCGCTGCGTCGAGGACACCTGTCTCGCGCTCGGATGCCCGACGGGTCAGGTCTGCGACACCACGAGCGGCGCCTGCGTGGCAGACCCGTGCGTGACCGCGGGCTGCGGCGCCGACGAGGTCTGCCGCGGCGGAACCTGCGAGGCGAGCTGCGCGACGGTGACGTGCGACGCGGGTGAGCTCTGCCGCGGCGGCACGTGCGTCGAAGATCTCTGCGACGGCGTCTCGTGCGCGGTCACCGAGGTCTGCGACCCGGCGAGCGGCGACTGCGTGACGAGCATGTGCGGCGGCGTGATGTGCCCCGACTCCACGACCTGCAATCCGGTCACGGGCGTCTGTGACGTCGATCGCTGCATCGGCGTGACGTGCCCGTCGGGTCAGGAGTGCGCGGACGGCGAGTGCCGCATCCGCACCGTCACGCCGGACTCGGGCCCGAGCGACGTCGACGCGGGCACCACGACCGCGCGCGACTCGGGAACGAGCGGCGGCATGGACGCGGCGGTGGATCGTGACCCGAACAGCCGCGTGCTCGCGGCCGGTGGCGGCGGCTGCGTCTGCACCGTGCCTGGCTCGACGAGCCGCTCGAGCGCTCCGCTCGCGTGGTTCATGGCGCTCGGCCTCGGCGCCGTCTGGATCGCGCGCCGCCGCCGCTGAGTCGGCCGCCGACCGTGGGTCGGCACAGCGTGACGAGGGCTCTCGCGGCGACGCGGGGGCCCTCTCCGCTTCCGTCTCCCGCACGGCCCGTTTCGGGTCTTCCTTTCGGCTGTTCGATTTGGCATCCTCGCGGCCATGGAAAACGAGCAGCTCGTCCAGCGCGACATCGAGATCCTCCAGCGCGCGCAGTCACTCGGCGCGAACCTCGACTTCGTCCTCCTGTTCGCCGTCGCGGCGTTCATGACGGTGGTCGGCGCGATCTGCGTGATCGGCCTCGGCATGTGGGGAATGATCTTCTTCGCGGTGCTCGCGGCCGGAGCGGCCATCGACTACTTCACCGGCATCGGTGACAAGGCGATGATCATCTCGCTCGTCGTGGGCTCGGCGCTCGTCGGCATCGGCACCATCGCCGTGGCGGTGTACGTGTGGACGGGCGCCGGCGGCGCAGCCTGAGCGCCTGAGGGATCTGCGCGTTCGCACAGCAACGAGCCCCGTCACCGTGAGGTGCGGGGCTCGACTCGTTCGTGGCCTGCGTTCGGTGTCAGCCGCGCGGATCGCCCGGGTACACGGGCGTGCCGTCGAACACGACACCCTTCTGCACGATCGCCAGGTAGAGCAGCGGGAGATCGCCCTCGACCTCGAACGAGTGCGCCGAGCCCGCGGGCATGCGCGCGATCTCGCCTGCGCTGACGATCGCGCCGTCGCGATCGCGGAACGCGCCCTGGAGCACGAGCACGGTCTCGTCGCCGAGGTGCTCGTGCTGCGGAAAGCCCGAGCCGGCGACGACGCGCACGAAGCCAGTCACCGCGTCGCGCACCTTCTCGCCGCCGTCGACGTGGAAGAGCGCGCACGAGGCGCTCGGCCCCTCTTCCCACACGCTCGCGCGATCGACGTCGAGGAGCATCTGCCGAGCAACCTGCTGATCGACGTCGAGCAGCTCGGCAACGCTCGCCTCGAGATCGTCGAAGCGGTGCGTCGACTCGAGCGACGCGAGCAGGCGCGCGCGCCCCGCCACCACTCCGCTCGCGACGCCGTCCACCTCGGCTCGATCGATCTCCGCGAGTGCGTCGGCGACGGTGTCGAGACGTCCGTCGAGCTGGTCGTCGAGCAGGTCGTCGAGCGCAGCGTCCGACAGGCGCGCGGGGTGTCGCTTCGTGGGGCTGAGGCGCGTCACGCGAGATCCTCCGAGTCGCTGTCGCTGTCGTCGAGATCGCCCTGAGCGTGACCTTCGCTGAGTCGAGCGCGGAGCGCACGCAGCGCTCCCGCGACGCGCGACTTCACCGTCCCGAGCGGGATGTCGAGGCGCGTCGCGATCTCGGACGAGGAGAGCCCCTCGTAGTAGCCGAGCACGAGCACCTCTCGCTGTGCCGTCGACAGCGCCTCGAGCGCGCCGGTGACGCGCGCGCGATCGAGGCGAGCGTCGGGCGCCTCGGCCGGATCGCTCACGCGCACGTCCTCGAGGAGCGCGCTCGTCATCGCGACGGGCGCGGACTTGCGACGATCGAGCGCGCGGCACCGCATGATGAGCACGAGCCACGTGCGCACCGAGGCCTTCGCCGGATCGTAGGTGCCGGCGCGGCGCCACACCTCGAGGAAGACGTCGTGCGAGATGTCCTCGGCGTCGCGACGGTTTCGGAGGATCCGCACGCCGACCGCCATGACGAGCGACGCGTAGCGATCGTAGAGCGACGCGAGCGCGGCGCGATCACCAGCGGCCACGGCACGAACGAGCGCCACGTCGGGCACTTCATCGCTGGGCAGAGCATCGGGGGGAGCGGTCACAGCGCGGGGGTGCGACCCGTCGGGGTCGGAGGCGGGAGCTTGCCGCACATGACCCGCACCGATCCAGCCCACCCGCACGTGGGGCGCGACGACGTCGAGCGCCGAGGGGGCGTGGAGGCCCCCTCGTTCGGCGACGGCGTAACGGGGAGGCATGCGCTCGGTACGCGTGGCGCTGCGCGCTGGATCACTCGTGGAAACCTCGCGTCGCGGCTCTCGTCGCATGCTCCGCGGCGTGTGATCGGATCGACGAAGGCCTTCCTTTCAGCGGTGGGTGGAACGAGACTCGCGCGCGTCATGAAAGACAAGCACGTCGCCATCCGCATCGAGCAGTGCCTCGCGCTCGCGAAGGCGAGCAACTGCCCGCGTCGCAAGTTCGGCGCGCTGCTCCTCGACCCGGCCCGCAACGTCGTCCTCATGGACGGATACAACGGCGGCCCGCGCGGCGGCGGCGACCTCTGCGGTGGCGACGTCTGCCTTCGCGACACGATGCAGGTGCAGTCGGGCACGCGCATGGAGATCGGCTGTCACCACGCGGAGATGAACGTCATCTGCAACGCCGCGGCGACGGGCGTGGCGTGCTCGGGCGCGTGGTTGATCGTCACGGGCGAGCCGTGCGTGCTCTGCGCGAAGCTCATCCATCACGCAGGGATCGCGCGCGTCCTGATCGTCGAGGGCGGCTACGCGGGTGAGAACGGCGTCGCGTACCTCGAGCGCCACGGCGTCGGCGTCCAGCGCGTCGCAGGCCCCCGCGATCCACGCCTCGCGCCCTGACACGCCGAGTCGCGAATGAAGAACCGGGTTGCGACGCTCGTCGATCGCGCCAACAGTCGGTCGGCTCCGTCGGGGAGCCCGTGAAGGAGAGAGCCATGTCGCGCACCGTCACCCACCAGCGTCGTCTCGGCCCCGTCTTCGTCGCCGCGCTGATCGCGCTCGGAGCAGGCGTCTTCGGCGCGGGCTGCCGCGCGTCGGTGCGCGTCTCGACGACCACCAGCGCGGGCGCGCACGGCTCCCACGACCATGGCGGCGACAGCGGCAACGTCGTCGTCACCCAGCCCGGCACGAACACCACGACGGCCTCGAGCGGCTCGAGCGGTGGAGAGGTCGCCGTCACGCCGGGCACCGGCCAGCGCGGACACGTCGTCGCGGGCTCGAGTGGATCGTCGGGCGGCACCGTCGTCGCGGGCGGCTCGGGCTCGACGTCGGGCGGAACCGTCGTGCAGCCGACGCGGCCCCAGCAGGGGTCGCAGGCCGGCGTGGTCGTCGTCCAGCCGCAGGGCCAGCCGCCGCACGGTCAGGGTGGCACCGTCGTGACGCAGCCCGCGGGCTCGGGCACGACGAGCGGAAGCACCGGCGGCGGCGTCGTCGTCGGAGCGACCACCGGCACCGCGACGCAGCAGCCGGGCACCGCGACCGGAGGCGTCGTCGTCGGATCGACCACGGGCACGCGCCCCGGCACCGCGACGGGCGGCGTCGTCGTCGGATCGACCACCGGCACCGCGACGCAGCAGCCTGGCACCGCGACGGGCGGCGTCGTGGTCGGATCGACCACGGGCACGCGCCCCGGCACGGCGACGAGCGGCGTGGTCGTCGGATCGACCACGGGGAGCGCGACGCAGCAGCCCGGCACGGTGACGGGCACGACGGGATCGGGCACGACGGGATCAGGCGTCACCCCGAGCACCGGCGGCCAGACGGGCACCGCGGTCACGGAGTTCCCGCGCGCGCGTCGTCGCCCCGACGCCGTCCGCACTCCGGCTCCGCGCTGAAGGAGCGATGATCACCGCGCCGCGAGCGCGCGTCGCTGTGCTTCGATGGAGCTCTCGAGGCGTCCGCGCACGAGCTCGGTGAGCGCCGGATCGGCGACGCTCGGATGCCCCGATCGAAACGGCGGCATCGGGTCGTACTCGAGCTGCAGCTGGATCGCGCGCGCGGCCTCGTCACCGAGGATCTGCGCGACGAGCACCAGCGCGAAGTCGATGCCCGCCGTCACGCCGCCGCCCGTCACGCGGTTGCGATCGATCACGACGCGCTCCTCGACGTGCTGGGCGCCGAACGCCGACAGGAACGACGTGTACGCCCAGTGCGTCGTCGCGCGGTGTCCCTCGAGCAGACCTGCCGCGCCGAGCAAGAGCGCGCCCGTGCACACCGACGTGACCCACCGCGCGCGCGCACCTTCCCTTCGCAAGAACGCCAACACCTCGGCGTCCTCCTGCAGCGCGAGCTGACCGAAGCCTCCGGGCACGAACAGCACGTCGAGCGGCGGGCACGCGGCGATCGTCGTCGTGGGCACGATCGCGAGGCCGCCGCGCGCCATCACGGGCGAGAGGTCCTTCCACACGAGGTGCACGCGCGCGCCCGGCACGCGGTGGAAGACCTCGAACGGGCCCGTCAGATCGAGCTGCGTGAGGTCGGGGAAGAGGAGCATTCCGATCTCGATCGTCATGCGTCGTGGGTAGCCCCGCCGACGGTCGGAAGAAAGTGCCAAGCGCGCCGCGTCACGAGGACCACGAGGAGCACGCGCGATCCTGTGAGCTTCCTCTTTTCCTGCTCGGAACTTCGTTCTGGTTCTTCTCGTACGTCGGAGGGTCCGCGACAACGGCACGTAGAAGGAGCCACATGACCGACACCACGTCCTCCGCGTCGCGCCCCGGCATCTCGATCGCGCGCGTCGCCATCGTCTCTCTCGGCGTCACCGCCGCGGCCTACTTGATCGCGGCCGCGTTCACCCACTGGGTCGACGTCACGCACCGCGACTCGATCCACGTCTCGGGCTCGGCCAACGAGCGCATCACGAGTGATCGCGCGATGTGGGGCGCCACCGTGCGCGCCCGCGGAGCGACGCTCACGGAGGCCTACGCGATCCTCGCGCGCGACGTGCCACGCGTGCGGCAATTCCTGATCGATCAGGGCATCCCCGAGGACGACGTCCGGATCGGCGCGGTCTCGTCGAACGAGGTCTACGCGCAGGACGCGGAGGGCAACGAGATCGTGTCCCAGATCATCGGCTACACGCTCCACCAGCGCGTCGAGCTCACGTCCGGCGACATCGAGCGCGTCGGCCGCGTCGCGCGCGAGGTGACGCAGCTCATCGAGGGCGGCGCCGACATCTCGAGCTCGGCGCCCGAGTACATCCACTCGGGGCTCGACGAGATCAAGATCCGCCTCGTCGGCGCGGCGACGGCCGACGCGCGCGCGCGGGCCGAGCAGGTCGCGTCGCACGCCGACGGCAGCCTCGGACGTCTGCTCTCCGCGAACGTCGGCGTGGTGCAGGTGAACGCCGCGGACCAGACCGAGGTCTCGTGGGAGGGCGTCTACGACCGCTCCTCCGTGGAGAAAGACGTGATGGTCGTCGTGCGCACCGAGTTCGTCCTCGAATGAACCGGCGCTCGCTGCTGCTCGGCGTCGCGGCGACCTTCGGCGGCGCGCCGACCGTGCACGCGCAGCGAGCGCGACCTCCGATCGTGATCGGGCGCATGTGGTCAGGCGAGCTGCTGGCCTGCAGGGCCGAGCGCGAAGGTGATCGCCGCTTCGACGACGAGGACGATCTGCCGCTCGCACCGAGCGGTCGCGTGTTCTTCGCGGCTGCTCACGACGCGCCCGGACGTCACGTGCTCGTCCTGGGAGATCGATCGCGAAGCAGCCTGATCACGCTCGCGAGTCGCACGCACACAGAGAGCCGCGTGCGCGTGCCTGACGTCGAGGACCTGCGC
Organism: uncultured Sandaracinaceae bacterium; assembly: GCA_964502175.1. GTDB lineage: Bacteria > Myxococcota_A > Polyangia > Polyangiales > Sandaracinaceae > JAFLCL01. Next base: position 15,447 of record CAZCVE010000003.1, on the reverse strand, counting down.
TCGCACGACGAGGCGAGGGTCGAGATCTCGCGAGCGAGGCGTCGTGTCGGCCGACGGGCGCACTTCGAGCGCGGCTTCGCGTGGCCGATCGATGCGGCGGTCACGAGCGAGTTCGCCGCGCATCGTCCGCACGGCGTGCACCTCGGGATCGATCTCGTCGCGGCCTCGGGGACGCGCGTGCGCGCGCCCGCCGATGGCGTCGTCGTGATGCACGTGGAGACGCCCGTGTTCGGCCGCACCGTCGTGATCGATCACGGCCACGGGCTCACCTCGGCGTTGCTCCATCTGTCGCGCGCGCTCGCGCCCGAAGGTGCCCTCGTGCGACGCGGCGACGTGATCGCGCTGACCGGCGCGACGGGTCGCGTGACGGGCCCGCACCTCGACTGGCGCGTCGCGTGGCGCGACGTCGACGTCGACCCGCGAGGCGTGCTCGCGCTCTTGCCAGCGCGCCCGTGAGCCGCGCGGCTACGAGGTGAGCTTCGCCTTCTCGCGGAGCGCCTGGAAGCCGGGCAGCGCGCGCACGTCGCTGAGGTCCGCGTCCGTGTCGATCACCTTGGGATCGGGCAGGCCCGCCTCGAGCGCCTTGTCGAGCCACACGAGCGCCTCGTCCGCCCGCGAGCCCTTGCCGAGCGCGCACGCCACGTTGAACGCGTCTGCGCCGAGGCCGAAGCGGGCGAACACGAGCTGGCCCACCTCGATCGCGGCGTCGTAGCGACGCGCCCCGAACAAGTCGGCGACGACGACCTGGAACGAGCGCGCTCCGATCTCCTTCGCGACCTTCTCGTCCTCGAGCAGGCGCGTCACGGGATCGAGCCGTCCCGACATCGACACGGCCTTCGCGAGGCGCGACGCGACGAAGTCGTCCGAGCGTCCGCGGATGCCTTCTGCGAGCAGCGGCACCGCCTCGGACGCCTCGCCGAGCTCGAGCCTCACGGCGCCCTCGAGCAGCGCGTCGGGGAGCTTGTCCTTCGGCAGGAGCGACAGCGCGTTCTTCGCGGCGCGCGCGTCACCGGCGAGGAGTCGTCCCCACGCGAGAAGGTGGATCACCTCGAAGCGCTGCGCGTCCGACTCCACGCGGAGGAGCAGCGACTCGGCGATCATGCGCACCATGAGCGGACGGCCGTCGTCGAGCGCCTGCCAGCCCCGCTGGAGCTCCGCGTCGAGCGTCGCCGCCGAGGCCGCTTCGCGCGGCGATCCTCGCGTCGGCGCGACGGGCGTCGAGGTCACCTTCGGCTTCGCCGGTCGCGTCTTGTTCAACCACTGGCCCGCGAGCTGGAACTGCTGCCAGTTGGTGTATGCGTACGAGCCGAACATCAGCGCGAGAAAGATCTGGGTCGTCGGAATCGACAACGCAACGAGCCCCGCCGCGAGGATCATCGAAACGAGGTGTCCCCAGCGCACGCCGCGCATGCCGAAGAAGCCTTGCAGCGCGGCGAGCAGCATGCGCCCGCCATCCAGCGGAAACACTGGGAACAGGTTGAAGATTGCCCAACCGAAATTGATCCAGATGAAATCACCGAGCGCGATCTCTGCGATCGGATGGAGGCGCATCGGCGAATAGATCTGCCAGAGCCACACGCCTCCTCCGAGCGCGAGGCCGACGGCGGGCCCCGCGAACGACACGAGGAAGCTCTGCCCCGGCGACAGCGGCCGCGCGCCGCTCCACTGTGTGAAGCCTCCGAACGCGACGAGTTCGATGTGCGGGTCTTGACCGAATCGGCGGGCGACCAGCGCGTGCCCGACTTCGTGAACCAACACGCCCACGAACATCAGCACCACCCAGATCCCCATGCTGAGGTTCAGTCCTCCATGACGCTGCCAGCCGAACAAGGCGGCCACCATCACGTGCATCGGGTGAACCTGGACGGGCACCCCGAAGAAGTGGAAATGCGAGTCGCGCTGCACGGGCGGGAGCGTAGTGGTGGGTGTTCGCGGACGCCACTCGATCACTCGACGCGCGAGGAGGGCGCTGGATCAGCCGTCGATCGGCAGGCGCGGCGCGATGACGCCACGGAGCGCGTCCTCGACGAGCGTCAGCCGATCCTGTCCCCAGAAGAGCTCGTCGCCGACCGCGAACGTCGGCGCCCCGGGCACGCCGCGGAGCCGCGCCGCGTCGGTCGCGTCGAACAGCATCTGCTTCGCATCACCCAGCCGCTCGAGGAGCGCGCGATCGACGCCCGCTTGTTCGCACGCGGCGGCGAGCACCGCTCCATCGGCGGGGTCGTGATCGTCGACCCAGATCGCGCGCATGATCGCGTGCACGAGCCGCGTGCGATTGGCGTCGGGCGCGAGGAGCGTGAGCCGCAGCGCGTCGACCGTGCGCACGGGGAAGCGCGACGAGAACAGGTAGGGCACGCCGTAGCGCGCGGCCCAGCGCTCGAGCTCGAGCCGGTAGTGGCGGTGCTTGCTGGGCGGGAACGCGTCGATGGGCACGAGCGGCGTCCCGATGGCCTTGAAGAGCGCGCCGAGAAGGAACGGCCTCCACACCACGCTCGCGCCGTGCGCAGCGGCCACGCGCTCGACCTGCGTCGACCCGAGGTACGCGAACGGGCTCGAGTAGTCGAAGAACACCTCGACGATCACGGCGAACGCGTAGCACGCCCACGCGCTCCGCCGATCACCGCGCGGCGGTCTCGACCTCGATGAACAGCCCCTCGTCGATCGACTGCGTCACCCGGCCTCGCTCGCCGGACCGCACGCGCACCACCGCGCCCCCGACCGGCACGTCGATCCGGGCCGAGCGGCGCATTCGGTACGCATACGAGTACACGAAGACGCCCCAGCGCGAGGGGGTGTACGTCAGCTCGACGTCGAGCTCGTGTGATCCCGGGCTCACCCAGCCGGAGACCACGACCGGATCGGGCTCGCCGCTCTCGGTCCCCGCGCCGTCCCGATCAATGGCGAGCACACCATCGACCGCGACGCGCACGCGACCGAGTCGAATGCGAAACGATCGCTCGGGCAGCGTCGCCACGGTGAGGAGCGCGAGATCCGACGTCCTTGCCGACCACTGCGGACAGTCGGTGGAGGCGAGCACCATCTCGCACTCGACACTGAGGATCCCGAGGGCGCTGACTTCGAGCCGCTCGTCGGGCCGCTCGGCGCCCGCGCACAGACGAGACAGCGGCGAACAGGCGCGCCGCACCGTCGGCTCGCGCGCCGTGAATCCACCGGATGGGTTCGTCTCGATGGGCGCGACGGCGCCGCAGCCGATCACGAAGACCCCGACGAGGAGAGCTGCGCGCATCGCCGACCGTCCCGCGGAATCTGGCGTAGGTGGGCGGTTCGCGTGCGGTTCCGCATAGGTGCGGGCCGCGCGTCTTTCTAAGAATCCGCCCATGGCCGACGACTCCAACACGACGCCCGGCAGCTTCGGGCCCACGAGCTTCGACACCCACCCGAGCCGCTACCACCACTGGAAGCTCGAGGTCGCCGGTGATCGCGCGACGCTCGCGATGGCGGTGGAGCTCCACGGTGGGTTTCGTCCCGGCTACGAGCTCAAGCTCAACAGCTACGACCTCGGCGTGGACATCGAGCTCGCGGACGCGGTGCAGCGGCTGCGCTTCGAGCACCCCGAGGTGAAGGTCGTCGTCGTGAAGTCGGCGATCGATCGCGTGTTCTGCTCGGGCGCGAACATCTACATGCTCGGCGGCTCGACCCACGCGTTCAAGGTGAACTTCTGCAAGTACACCAACGAGACGCGCCTCTCGATCGAAGACGCGTCGCAGAGCGCCGGCCAGAAGTACCTCGCCGCGGTGAACGGCCCGTGCGCTGGCGGCGGCTACGAGCTCGCGCTCGCGTGCGACGACATCCTCCTCGTCGACGACGGCAACAGCGCGGTGAGCCTCCCCGAGGTCCCGCTGCTCGCGGTGCTCCCCGGCACGGGCGGCCTCACGCGCCTCGTCGACAAGCGCAAGGTGCGCCGCGACCTCGCCGACGTGTTCTGCACCACGAGCGAGGGCGTGCGCGGCAAGCGCGCGGTGGAGTGGGGCCTCGTCGACGCGATCGCGTCGCGCACACGCTTCGACGCGGCCGTCGAGGATCGCGTGAAGAAGCTCGCGGGCGAGGCCGAGTCGGTTCGCGCCAGCGGCGTGCGCGGACCGGGCATCGCGCTCGAAGCCGTGGCGCCGTCGATCGACGGAACCACGTACGCCTATCGACACGTCACGCTCGTGGTCGATCCCGCGACGCGCGTCGCGCACGTCACGATGAAGGCGCCCGAAGGCGTCATCCCCAAGGGCGGCGCGGCGATCCAGGCCGCGGGCAGCGCGCAGTGGTCGCTCCGTGCGTACCGCGAGCTCGACGACGCGCTCCTTCACCTCCGCCTCGATCACCTCGAGGTCGGCGTGGTCGTGCTGCACACGAGCGGCGACGCGAAGAAGGTGCTCGAGTCCGACGCGGCGCTGCTCGAGAGCAAGGATCACTGGCTCGCGGCCGAGATCCTCGCGTTCCAGTCGCGCGTGCTTCGTCGCCTCGACCTCACGAGCAAGAGCTTCTTCGCGCTGATCGAGAAGGGCTCCGCGTTCGCGGGATCGATGCTCGAGATCGCGCTCGCCGCGGACCGCATCTACATGCTCGCGGACGACGACGAGACGGTGAGCGTGGAGCTCGGCGCAGCGAACGCGGGGCTCCACCCGATGTCACACGGCCTGAGCCGCCTCGAGGCGCGCTTCCAGCGAGAGCCTCAGCGCGTGGAGCAGTCGCTCGCGGAGAAGGGCCCGATCGGCACGGAGCGCGCGAACGAGCTCGGCCTCGTCACGATCGCGCCCGACGAGATCGACTGGGACGACGACGTGCGCATCGCGATCGAAGAGCGCGCGTCGCTCTCGCCCGACGCGCTCACGGGCATGGAGGCCTCGCTCCGCTTCCCCGGCGGCGAGACACACGACTCGAAGATCTTCGCGCGCCTCAGCGCCTGGCAGAACTGGATCTTCCAGCGCCCGAACGCCGTGGGCCCGCAAGGCGCCCTCACGAAGTACGGCCAGCCCGAGCGCCCCACCTTCGGCTGGACGCGCTGCTGAGCAGCGAGCCCGAAGCGCTTCGCGTCCTCGCGACTCACTGCGCCTGACTTCAGTCAGTGGGCAGAAGAGCGCTCGCGCGCTTGACGCTGCCTCCAGCCGCACCAGGAACGGGCACCTCTCGCGCTCAGGAGCCCACGCATGGAACATCGTCTGCTCGGCCGCTCGGGCCTCAAGGTCCCCGTCCTCTCGCTCGGCACCGGCACGTTCGGCGGCAAGGGCAAGATGTTCAGCAAGTGGGGCAGCTCCGACGTCGACGAAGCGACGCGCCTCGTCGACGTGTGCCTCGAGCACGGGCTGAACTTCTTCGACACGGCCGACGTGTACTCGAGCGGCGCGTCCGAAGAGATCCTCGGCAAGGCCATCGTGGGTCGCCGCGATCGGGTGCTGATCTCGACGAAGGGCACGTTCTCCACGGGCCCGGGCCCGAACGACAAAGGCAGCTCGCGTCATCACCTGATCGCGTCGGTGAACGCCAGCCTGAAGCGCCTCGGCACCGACTACATCGACCTCTACTTCATGCACGGCTTCGACGCGCTCACGCCGGTCGAAGAGACGCTGCGCACGCTCGATGATCTCGTGACCGCCGGCAAGATCCGCTACCTCGGCTGCTCGAACTTCTCGGGCTGGCACGTGATGAAGTCGCTCGCCACGTCCGAGCGCTACGGCCTCGGACGCTACGTGTCCTACCAGGGCTACTACTCGCTGATCGGTCGCGACTACGAGTGGGAGCTCCTGCCGCTCGCCGCCGATCAGGGTCTCGGCACCATGGTGTGGAGCGCGCTCGGTTGGGGTCGCCTCACGGGCAAGATCCGACGCGGTCAGGCCGCTCAGGAAGGCCGCATCTCCCAAGGTGGCGCCGCCGGCGGTCCGCCCGTCGACGATGCCTATCTCTTCGACGTCGTCGACGCGCTCGACGAGGTGGCCCGAGAGACGGGCAAGACCGTCGCGCAGGTCGCGCTCAACTGGGTGCTCGGCCGACCCACGGTCTCGAACATCGTGATCGGCGCCAGGAACGAAGAGCAGCTCGTGCAGAACCTCGGCGCGCTCGGCTGGAGCCTGTCGAAGGATCAAGTCGCGAAGCTCGACGCGGTCAGTCAACGCACGCGCACCTACCCCTACTGGCACCAGGTCGACTTCCAAGAGCGCAACCCGCTCCTCACGCGCTGACGCCGTCCAGCGCGCACGTCAGCGCAGGATCCTCACGTGCGCGATGAGCCCCTCGCGTAGCGTGTAGACGACGATCACGTGGAGCTCGGCGTCGCCGCGCCCGGTCACGCGCTCCTCGTCGACCACGAAGGCTCCGGCGCGCATGCGCGAGACCAAGCGACAGTGGAGCTGTGGGCTCGCCGCGAACATCGACGCGTACGACGCGCGAAACGCCTCACGCCCGGTGAGTAGTCGTTTGCCCGCCGCGTCCTCGACGATCACGTCTTCCGTGAAGCACGGCACGAAACGATCGACATCGCGCGCGTTGTACGCCGCGAGCTGAGCTTCGACGGGATCGGTCACGACATGCGCCTCATGTCGAGCCCGCGCGCACGTCGTCGGCCTCGGGCCATCGCAGCGCACACTGCGAGCGCCGAGAGCAGGAGCGGCGCGCATCGCGCCTGCGACTCGGCCACGCGGCAGTCGCACGAGGGGCCGCCCGACGTGCGCGGGCCGATGTCTCTCGGGATGCGCCGCGCGTCGATCGGCTCCGGCGCGTCGAGGCCCCGATCTGCGTCGAGGTCGGCGTCGACGTCGGCGTCGACGCTCGCGCCGGCATCCATCGACGGGCCCGCATCGGGCGGAGGAGGCAACACCGCGCTCACCGCCGCATGCGCGTCGACGACGCCGAACCCGAAGTGGAGGTCGTGACCCGTCGCGTCGGGTCGGGCCGACGGAACGCGCCGCGCAGACGACGTGAGCGCGTCGCGCAGATCGTCGGGCGACATCGACGGCGCGGCCGACACCATGAGGCCGAGCACGCCCGCGACGATCGGACACGAGGACGAGGTGCCACCGAAGGTCGTGGTCGTGGAGCCGGCTCCGCTGCCGTCTGCGCCGCTGATGTCGAGCGTCACCTCGCCGGTCGGCGCCGCGATCGCGAGGCACTCGCCAGAGTTCGAGTAGTCGCGGATCTCGTCGGACTCATCCGTCGCGCCCACGGTGATGACGCCGCGGATCGCGGGCAGCTCGTCCGAGCCGATCGCCTCACCGTCGTTGCCAGCGGAGAACACGACGAGCGCGCCTCGGCCGCCGTGGCCCGAGGAGATCACGCGCGCGATCACCGTCGCGAGCGGCAGCGGAACCGGCACACCGGCGTAGAAGCCCCAGCTGTTCGACACGACCGCGACGTCACGGCTCTCGAGCACGAAGTCGAACGCGCGCACGTCCGCCGACATCGCGGTGGGCTCGAGCACGTCCTCGATCAAGCGGATGCAGCGCAGCGAGCACTCGGGGCACGTGCCCGCGATGTCCATTCCGTTGTCCGTCGAGGCCGCGGCGAGCCCCGCGCACGCCGTGCCGTGATGGTTGCCCCACTCGTCGGGCACGAAGCCGCCCTCGTTGCGATCCTCGATCGCATCGTAGCCAGGCAGGAGCTGCGAGAAGAGATCGCGGTGGCGCTCGTCGCACCCCGTGTCGATGACGGCGATGGTCACGCTCGGATCGCCGTCCTCGAGCGACCACGCGTCGGTCATCCCGATCGTCTCGTAGAACCACTGCGCGTCGAAGGACGGATCATTGGGCGGCACGTCGATGTCGTGCAGCACGTGCGGCAGCGCGAGATCTGGCGTCGCGCCCTCGAAGCGTCCCGCGTCGACCGCGCTCGCGAGCCGCGACGCGAGCGCGAGCGCGCCTTCGCGCGGACGCGTCGAGCGCACCGCGACGATGCCCGCGCCCTCGGAGAGCACCTCGTCGAGCACGACGTCGAGGCCCGCCACGTCCTGGGCGTCGTGGGCGCCCACGAGGATCACGCGCTCGGTGCCGATCGCGGCGGCGAAGCGGCGCCCGTTCGCCTCGAGCCACACGGAGCCATCGGCGTCGCGCGTGACCTGCCGCGTGCGCGGGCCCTCGCGGTAGACGAACGTGCCGCGCTCGCGATCCTGCGCGCTCGCGCCCCCACACACCGCCACGAGGGCGAGCGCGCATGCGATGGCGAGGCAGCGAGCGCTGCGAGATCTCTCGTCCACGTGCCGCACGCGAGCATGCTCGGACACGAACGCGAGAGGCGTCAACGACTGGTCCTGGCGCTCTTGGTGCCGGCCTTCTTGCTGGCCTTCTTGCTGGCCTTCTTGGGCACAGCCTTCTTGGCGTCGGCGATCGTGGGCAGGGCCTTCCTGGTGCTTGCCTTCGCGGGATCAGCCTTCTTGATCGTGGCCTCCTTCGGCGCAGTCTTGTCCGTGGTGGCCTTCGCGGCCGCGGGCGCAGCGCTGGGTGCCTCTCTCCGAGCCCGCATCGCCTTGGGGATCGGCCAGCGCGAGACGTTCTGGAGCGCGGTGTCGAGCACCGGATCACTCGAGTCGACGAGCTCTTGGATCATCTCGGCGATCAACGTCGTGGTGCCCGCTTCGTAGTAGCTGCCCGAGTCGCTCGCGAGGAGCCACGCGTCGTACTGGCGTCCGCTCGCGTCGTCGATGAGCTCACGCCACTCGAGTGACCCGTAGAAGCGCTGCTCGGAGGCGTCGTCGGGATCCGTCGTCAGCCGCGCCTCGACCGGCAGGTCCTTGCCGTCGAAGGCCTGCCCCGCGAGCGACAGCTGCGCGCGGCGAACCGCATCCAGTTCCCCGACCACCGTCGGCGCGAACCAACGCACGACGCGGAGCGTGATCGGAGCGGTCTTCTTCGGGGGCATCGCACGACTCTGCGCAGAGTCGGAACCCGATGTCGACGCCACTGTCGAACCTTCGCATGACCCACGGCGCGACGGACCTCTCCTCGACGGATGTCGAGATCCAGCAATGGGTCCGCGAGGTCACCACGCGCTGGGGCCGTCACCGCACGTGGGAGCGAGAGCGCTGCGCGGCGGCCTCGTTCGCGTTCCACGGAGTCTTCCTCCTGATCTTCTTCCTCATGCCGCCGAGGCCGCCGGCGCTGACGCCCGAGCTCCTTCCGCTCGAGCTCCCGCTCGTTCGCTCGCTCCTCACGGCGGAGCTCCACGTCGTGAGCCACGACGCTCGCGGCGGCACGGGCGCAGCGCACGACGGCGAGCACGGAGCCGCGGGAACGGAGTCGGTAGAGAAGGGTCGCTTCGCGATCGAAGGAACTGCGTCGGTGAGAGAGGCGCGCGTGACGTCGCCTGCGCGGCACGATCCCGCGAGCGGCGTGCTCGGTGTCCTCGCGCAGAGCAGCAGCGCGTGGGACTCACTGACATCGCCGTATGTTCCGGGGATCGAGCTCGGCGCGGACCCCATGCGCACCGTCGGGTGGCTGATGGGCGACCAGATCGGAGCGGGCGCCGGAGCGGGCGGCCTCGGCGTGCACGGCACCGGACGCGGCGCCGGTGGCGCTGGACTCGGCACGATCGAACTCGGGACGATCCGCACCGTCGGGCACGGTGCGGGGCTCGGGTCGCGCCAAGGCTACGGCGGCCACGGCTATGGCAGCAGCGCGGGTACGTTTCAGGGCCGAAGCAGCACGATCGTCTGCGCCATCGGCAGGACCGAGACGCGCGGCAGGCTCTCGCGCGAAGTCGTCCGCCGCGTCATCCGTCGGCACCTGAACGAGGTGCGGTTCTGCTACGCGCAAGGGCTCGAAGATCGACCCGATCTCGCGGGACGCGTGACGGTCCAGCTCGTCATCAACAGCCTCGGCATGGTGTGGACGTCTGCTGTCGAGAGTTCCACGCTCGGCAACATTCCGGTCGAGCAGTGCGTCGTCAACGCCGTGAGGCGCTGGACGTTCCCCGAGTCCGACGGTGCGACGGCCGTGACCTACCCGCTGGTGTTCGACTCGCAGTGAAGCGCGGCGAACGCGTGACCGCCGTCGGGACTCGGCCCGCGGGCGAATGCCCTGCGGACGAATGAACGACGGCGCGCGGGCTCGGAACCTGATGTCGACGCCACTGTCGAACTCCACGCATGACCGACGCCGCGACGTAGCTCTTCTCGACCGACGCCGAGATCCAGCAGTGGGTCGGCGAGGTCACTGCGCGCCGGGGCCGTCACCGCACGTGGGAGCGAGAGCGATGCGCGGCGGCCTCGTTCGCGTTCCACGGAGTCGTCCTCCTGATCTTCTTCCTGATGCCGCCGAGGCCGCCCTCGCTCGCGGCCGATCTCCTCCAGCCAGACACACGCCCGATCCGCGCGCTCCTCGCGCCCGAGGAGATCCTCGATCCCGGCCCTTCGTGGATCATTGGCAGCGAGGGCCGAACCGGCGCGCGTCACGAGGGGGACGCGGGCACGATGGGTTCACCGTCGGAGCAGCAGACGGAACATCACTACGCGGTCGAGGGCCACGCGCGCGTGAGCGAGGCTCGTCTCCCGGCGACGTCGCCGTCCGACGCCCGCACCGTCGGTGCGCTCGGCGTGCTCGCGAGCATGAGCAGCCTCTGGCAGACGCCGTCGTCGAGCTTCGCGGTCGGTGCCGATCCGATGAGCGCGCTCGGCGCGCTGACAGGCGATCAGGTGGGCGAGAACCTCGGCTTCGGTGGGCTCGGTCTTCACGGCGTCGGACGAGGCGGAGGCGGCGCGGGGCTCGGCACGGTCGGCAACGGCGTGCTCGGCACGCTCGGCCACGGCGCAGGTCGCGAGGGCACTGGTGCCTCGGGTTACGGCGCCGGCGCGGGTGGCTTTCGTGGTCGAGCGAGCGCTGTTCCCCGCATCTGCGGGTGCGGGGAGGCCGACACGCATGGGGGGCTCTCGCGAGAGAGCGTGCGCCGCGTCATCCGACAGCACGTCAACGAGGTCCGCTTCTGTTACGAGCAAGGCCTGCTCGATCGGCCCGATCTCGCCGGGCGCGTGACGGTCTCGTTCCTCGTCGCGCCCGCGGGCACCGTGCAGACGTCGGCCGTAGCGAGCGCGACGATCGAGGACCGCGACGTCCAGAGCTGTCTGACGAGCGCCGTGCGGCGGTGGACGTTCCCGGCCTCCGAGGGACCGACGATGGTCACCTACCCGCTCGTCTTCGAGTCGACCCCGTAGCCGTGCGCGTGGCGCGGCCCGCGACGATCGCAGCAGCCATCGCGACCTCGTGATCCTTGGTCCACGGCGCGCCGACGGCCTCGCCTGCAGACGCGAGGAGCGCGTCGACCGACGGGCGGCCGAGCGATCGTGCAGCCCCTTCGATCACGCGCTTCGCGTCGTAGCGATGCTCGCTCCAGCCGCGCGCACGCGCCGCGTCCGCGAGCCCATGTCGGAACATCACCCAGTCGGCGACGCACATCGCGCGGTAGTCGGCGATCCGCTCGGCGACGGTCGGGGGAAGCGTCGGATCGACGCGCAGCGCGATGCCTGCGAGCTCGACCGAGGGGAGCGAACGCGCGAGCTCGTCGAGCCGCGACACTGCGCTTCGTTGGGCGCTCTCCCGCACGCGCGCGACGAGCGCGACGGCCTCGTCGATCGGGACGCGCTGCCCTTCGTGGTGGTGCGGCATCGTGGGAAGACCGTCGTCGAGCAGCGCGACACGACGTCGATCGATCAGCGCGCCGTCGCGCGTGACGGTGACGAAGAGGGCGTAGCCCGCATGATCGGAGACGCCGACGGTGGCGCGTGCGCGCTTCACGCGCTGGAGCTCACGTCGCGGACGCGAGCGGCCACCACGACGCGAAGCGCTTCAGCTCGGCGCGCATCGCGCCCACTTGTCCGCTCGCGACGAGGGCGCGCGGCATCCAGCCGAGCAGATCGGTCTGCCAGAGCGCGCGGTAGCGAACGCGACCGTCGGGCTCGCGCTCGAGCCGTCTCCACGACACGAGGAGCTCGGCGCGCAGGCAGCCCGCGAAGGTGGGCACGTGCGGGTGCGCGCGCGACGCGGCGATCGCCTCGATCGCACCTTCGCGTCGCAGGATCGCCTCGTGGATCAGGAGCTCGCGGTTCTGCACCAGTGGATGCGCGCCCGTGCGCACGTCGAGCTGGACGAGCTCGTGATCCGGCGCAGGCCGTGCGAGCACGCGGAACTGGGTGAGCGACGGATCCCACGCCTTGTGAGACTCGCGATCGAGCAGCAGGCGCCGCGCGATCTCGTCGAGCTCGCCGCGCAGGAACGCCTCGCCTCGGATCGCAGCCGGGCCGTCCGGCGGCGCGAGACGCTCGACGCGGCGGCCCTCGTCGTCGTGCGCGACGCGCCAATCACCCGACGCCTCGAGTGCGGCCGCGCGCAGGAGCGCTGCCTCTCTCCACGCCGTCGCGTCCGCGACGCAGAGGGCGATCGTCTCAGTCACGGTGCACACGCTCGGGGCGCGCGTAGGCGAGCACCCGGCACGTCGCGAAGACGAGCGTCACGACCACGCCGCCGTACGCGCCGCCGACTACGCCACCGTCCGCGATCATCACGCCCTGAACGGCGACGTGCAGCGCATCGCCGAGCAAGAGCGGGGGGATCGCGATTCGCCACGCCTCGCGCGTGCCGCTTCGGAGGAGACCGAGCTGCAGCGTCGCGATGACCAGCCACGCGGTCCCGAGCCAGCGCACGAGATCAATCGCGGGGGCGCTCGGCGCCACGGGCACGAATTGCGTCGCCGAGGACGCAGGAGCGAACAACGCCTGGAGGCCCCCGAGCGTCGTCAGCGCGCACTCGAACCCGAACGCCGCGCGGATGGGCTTGATCACTCTCGCTCCAACGACATCCACGCCGTGGTCTCGCCGGCGCGCCAGCCGCCTTCGACGACGCGCCGCGCTTCCTCCTCGTGGGAAGGCAACGAACCGACGCTGTCGCTCGTGAGGCCGAGGCGATCGGCGAGCCACACGACCTGCACGAGGAACAACCGATGCGGCAGGCCCGCGGCGAACTCGCTCACGAGGCCGACGAACGGCGACAGGATCAGCTGCCACGACACCGACAGCTCGCGCAGCCGCACGAAACGATCGGACATCGACATGCCAGGCGGCACGGGCTCGGTGAGATGCCCCGACGCGCGCAGCACGCCGCCGAGACACAACACCGCAGCGCTCACGAACGGCGCATCGGCACCGAGCGCTTCGTTCACGAGCCAGCCGAGCGTCGCAATGACCGTCCACGTGCCGCCGAGCGCGACCGCGAGGCGCTTGTCGCCGATCCACGCGGCCTGCGCGAACAGCACCGCGAGCGCGCCGACGACGAACAACGGATGGATGGCCCAGAAGAGCGCGAACCACGCGAGCTGATCCCACGCGAGCGAGAGGTGCGAGAGGCGCGCCCACAGCCCTCGATGAAACGTCGCGTAGAGCACGCACTGGTAGCGGAGCTCGACGCTGCGTCGCACGTGGAACGCCCACGGCACGGAGTGGAGCTGCACCATGAAGGCCGGGAACGCGCTGGCGAGCGCGTGGAGAGCGAGCGTCGCGACGACGAGGACTCCAAAGCTCCATCCGACGACGATCCTTGCAACCGTCAAGCATTCTTCGAACATCAGCGAGCCCTCCTTTCCGCGACCGCGAGCATAGATACTCTCACGCGCAAACATCGAGAGGCAACGATGTAATCCTGCGGGCGGCGCCGGGCTGGCGCTGCGGGCAGGTCGACGTTCCGCGCGCGATGCGCCATCCACGAGGCGGAGCGAAGTTCCGGGCAAGCAGTCGGAGATCACGTCCTTGGAGCCCTCGAACACACCGCCGCGCGAGCCGCACCCGCCCGACGCCCTCCCCTCGTCGCTCGTCGTCTTGCTCGCCGTCGGCGCGGGACTGTCAGCGGCCGCGCTCTACTACAACCAGCCCGTCCTCGACGTGATCGGCCGCGAGCTCCGCGTCAGCGCTGCGGACGTGGGCCTCGTGCCGATGCTGACGCAGCTCGGGTATGCGACGGGCCTCTTCGTGTTCGCGCCCCTCGCCGATCGTCGCGATCGGCGGAGCGTGATCGTGGTGAAGGCGATCGCGCTGGGTCTCGCCTTGGTCGCCGCGGGCGCGTCGCCGAACCTCGCCGTCCTCGCGCTCGCGAGCTTCGCGATCGGGCTCAGCGCGACGCTCGCACAAGACCTGGTGCCTGCCGCGGCCGTGCTCGCGGCGCCAGAAGCGCGAGGCAAGGCTGTCGGCAGCGTGATGACGGGCCTCTTGCTCGGCATTCTGCTCTCGCGCGTCGTCAGCGGCGCCGTGGCAGAGCGAGGCGACTGGCGTCTCGTCTTCTACGGCGCAGCGGCCCTCGCGTGGACGCTCGCGCTCGTGTGTGCGCTCCGACTGCCGTCGTTCGCGGCGACGACGACGGAGCCCTACGTCGCGCTGCTCGGCTCGATGCTCACGCTGCTGAAGAAGCACGCGCCGCTTCGCCGCGCGGCGCTCGCGCAGGGCCTCGTGAGCGTCGCGTTCAGCGCGTTCTGGTCGACGCTCGCGCTCGTGCTCGCGGCCCGCCCGTTCGAGCTCGGCAGTACGGCCGCGGGTGCGTTCGGCATCGCGGGTGCGATCGGCGCGATCGCGGCGCCCATCGCAGGCGGGCTCGCCGATCGACGCGGCCCAGACGTCGTGATCCGGCTCGGCATCGTCATCGTGCTCGCGTCGTTCGTCGCGATGGCCCTCGCGCCCGCGAGCCTCGTCCTGCTCGTGATCGCCACGCTCACGTTCGACCTCGGGGTGAGCCTCTCGCTCGTCTCACACCAGACCATCGTGTACAGCCTCGACCCCGCCGCGCGGAGCCGCCTCAACGCGCTGCTCGTGACGGCGATGTTCCTCGGCATGGCCAGCGGCGCTGCGCTCGGCGCGCGCGTCTTCACCGCGTGGGGCCTCAGAGGCGTCGCGATCCTCGCCGCGACCGCAGCGGCCGGGGCGCTGGCGGTTCGCGTCGCGCCCCACCCAGCGAGCTAGAGCACTGGCGAGATGGGCGAGCCGACGGAAACAACCCCACCAAGCACGGTGGGCGAGCTAGGCGAGCCCGACGGAAACAACCCCACCAAGCACGGTCGGCGCGCTAGGCGAGCCGACGGAAACAACCCCACCAAGCACGGTCGGCGCGCTAGGCGAGCCGACGGAAACAACCCCACCAAGCACGGTCGGCGCGCTAGGCGAGCCGACGCAAGGTGGGGCTGGGGCCCCGCCGCGCAGCCCGAAGCGGCAGCGAAGGGGAGCGGGTGGGGGCCCCGCGACGCGGGGGAGGGTCCGCATGGACCCTCTGAAAACTCAGTACTCGTCGTCGTCCTTGAATCGCTTGTCGCGATCCGGATCGTTGCGACCGCCGGGTCGACCCGGACCGCGCGGCTTCGAGTAGTCCGTGCGCGCCGGTCCGCGACCGCCACCGCCGCCGCCGCCGGGCGGCCCGCCGTAGCCACCGCCACCACCACCACCGCCGCCGGGCGGACCGCCGTAGCCGCCGCCACCACCGCCGCCGC
>CAZCVE010000002.1:0-286139 GCA_964502175.1 uncultured Sandaracinaceae bacterium | reverse complement strand
CTGATCTCGTGGTCGATCCGCGGCCATGGGCGCACAGACCGCTCGCTCGCGTGGGCTTCTCGTCGTCCCGCTGCGTGCACGGACCACTCGCTCGCCTGGGTTTTCGTCGTCCCGCCGTCACGCCCTTCTCAGCTCGCTCTCCTCCGATTCGCGCGGCGTTCACAGGCGACCCGCTCGCGTGGGCTCTACTGGTCCAGTCTTCGCGACCGACAGGTACGCGCCGCGAACGTCCCGTCCGTCAGGCACGGCGCCGTCGCGTCTGCCCTCTGCCCCCTTTCCGACGCGGACGGAGACGGACTCGACGAGAGGATCCCACCCGTGAGGCACGGCCCATCGCGACCGAACCCTGAACCGCGAGCCGGAATACGCGACTGATCACATCCGCGCACGCCACCGATCACGTCGCGGCGCGAGGCGTGTCGGCATCGACTTCGAAGTGAGAGAAGCTGGGCGGAGCTGTCTCGCCGGCCCTCACTTGCGTGAACACCTCGCGCGGCAAGTGTCCGTCTCGATCGAACGCAACGATCACGTCTTGCGCGGCCCCCTCGCGCGGCTGATCTCGTGGTCGATCCGCGGCCATGGGCGCACAGACCGCTCGCTCGCGTGGGTTTCTCGTCGTCCCCGCGGTCACCTTCTTCTCCCCCTCGTCTCCCTACGCGCTCTTCTCCTCCGATTCGCGCGGCGTTCACAGACAGCCCGCTCGCGTGGGCTCTACTGGTCCAGTCACCCCGACCGACAGGCACGCGCCGCGAACATCCCGTCCGTCAGGCACGGCGCCATCGCGTCTGCCCTCTGCCCCTTTCCGACGCGGACGGAGACGGACTCGCCGCAAGGATCCCACCCGTGAGGCACGACCCATCGCGACCGAACCCCGAACCGCGAGCCGGAATACGCGACTGATCACATCCGCGCACGCCACCGATCACCTCGCGGCGCGAGGCGTGTCGGCATCGACTTCGAAGTGAGAGAAGCTGGGCGGGAGCTGTCTCGCCGGCCCTCACTTGCGGGAGCACCGTCTCGATCGAACGCAACGATCACGTCTTGCGCGGCCCCCTCGCGCGGCTGATCTCGTGGTCGATCCGCGGCCATGGGCGCACAGACCGCTCGCTCGCGTGGGTTCTCGTCGTCCCCGTCTCCCTACGCGCACATCGTCTCCTGCGACTCGCGCTGCGTTCACAGACAGCCCGCTCGCGTGGGCTCTACTGGTCCAGTCTTCGCGACCGACAGGCACGCGCCGCGAACATCCCGTCCGTCAGGCACGGCGCCATCGCGTCTGCCCTCTGCCCCTTTCCGACGCGGACGGAGACGGACTCGCCGCAAGGATCCCACCCGTGAGGCACGACCCATCGCGACCGAACCCCGAACCGCGAGCCGGAATACGCGACCGCAGACGCGGCGGGGGACGAGCGCCCGCCCCAGCCAAGACGTGAACGCAAGAGCGTCGGGGCGCGTCACTCCACCGAAGTGAGCTGGATCTCTGCGATCACGATCGCGCCGTCGCGCTCGAGGGCGATCGAGGCGTGGCCGTGTGTGTCGATGCGCGAGAGGCTCGCGTTCGTCTCGATGCGCTCCGTCGTGAGCACGGGGCGGACGGTGAGCTCGTCGCTCGTCGAGGCGGGGAGCTCGGCGAGGAACACGTCGCCGGTGAGCAGCGTGTGGCCTTCGTCCGTCGTGCGATCGAACACGAGCGCGCGGCCGTCGGGATCGAAGTGCGGGTGGCCGACGACGCCGAGGTCGAACACCACGTCGTCGGCGAGGCGGTGGAGCGAGACGCCCGTCACGAGGCCCCAGATCATCACGAAGCGGCGATCGGGCGAGAGCTCCGCGCGCACGAAGCGATCGCCGTGCGCGCGCAGCGTGCGCGTCTGGCCATCGATGCGGACGCGCACCGTGTCTTCGTTCTCCACGAAGGCGAGGGCGCCGTGCGCGCCCATGCGCGTGGTGCTCGCATGCCCGTCGAGCGTGTAGGCGTCGCCGGGGATCGCGCTCGCGCTCTGCTCGGGCGTGCGCGTCGCGACGAGGCTCTCACCGCTCGCGCTGGCTCCGAAGAAGCGCGGCTCATGGCCGCAGTGCGCGGTCGTGCAGATCGAGGTGAGCGCGCCCTCGCGCCACGCGAAGAGCGACGCGAAGTCCGACGTGCTCACGAGCACCGTGCGGCCGTCGGGGCTGATCATCGGCGACGCGAGCGGCGCGTCGTTCGGCGTGGAGAGCAGGTACTCTCGCTCCGAGACGATGGAGATCGGACGTCCCTCGATCACGCGTCCGCGCTGCGATGCGATCGTCGCGATGGGATCGCGCTCGGCTTCGGCCGTCACGAGCGGCGTGCTCGTCGCCTCCGCGCCCGTGCACGACGAGAGGATCACTGCGAGCGCCGCGCTCGTGCCGATCGCGACCATGAACGCGCGACGACGACGCATCGCGCCTGCCAGCACGAGGCCCGTCATCAGGAGCATCCACGCGCTGCCGCTGTTGCCGCGACGCGTGCTCGCGCGGCACGCGCAGTCGCCGGCGTTCGGGCGCGAGACCACGCCCGAGTCGGGCGTCTCCATCGGGCTCGCCGCGTCAGGGCGCACGGTGACGAACGCGTCGTCGTCCATCGAGACGACGAACGCATCGGGCATCGGAGCGACGGCCGCGTCGGGCGTCGGCATCGCCGTGGGGAAGAGCCCCGTCGAGCACCACGTGGTGCCGCCCGACGTGACATCACACATGCGGCGCTCCGTCGTGTGTCCGGCCGCGCTGGCCTCGACGGTGTACGTGCCCGCGGGCAGATCGAAGAGCCAGTTCGCGTCGGGCGAGTCGGCCGTCGCCGTCGCGCCGGTCTCGACGATGCGCACGGTCGCGCCCGGCAGACGCACGCTCAGATCCATCGTGCCCACGCCCTGATCCTCGAAGATCACGCCGCGCAGCGTGCCGTTCATGCCGGGCATCACGCCGAGCCACTCGAGGATCGCGCGCGCCTGGGCCTCGGCCATCGCCTGTCGATCGGTCGCGCTCGCGAGGCGTGTCGCGTCCACGGCGCAGTTGTTGGTGAACGCGAGCTCGGCCAGGGCGGCGGGCATCGTCGTGTCACGGACGACGACGAAGTCGGCGCGCTTCACCCCTCGATCACGGAGACCCCAGGCGCTGATCATCCCGGCCTGGAGCAGTGTCGCGAGCTCGAGCGAGCGCGCCCCCGCGGAGTTCGAGATGAACGTCTCGGTGCCCGTGGCGGGCGTTCCCGCGTTCGCGTTCGAGTGCACCGACACGAACCCATCGGCGCTCATCGAATTCGCGAACGACGCGCGCGCCGAGAGCCCCACGAACTCGTCCACGTCGCGCGTGAGCGCCACACGAATGCCGGCGCGCTCGAGCTCGGTGCGCAAGCGCGTCGAGACGTCGAGCACGACGTTCGCCTCTTCGAGCGAGCAGCCGACGGCGCCCGGATCGGAGCCGCCATGACCGGCGTCGATCACGATCAGCGGCTGAGCCGCGGCGATCGACGGAAGCGCCGAGAGGGCAGTGAACAACGCGAGAACCAACGACACACGCATCGCGCGACCGTAGCACGCACGTACGGCGGCTCCTTCGCGACGAGCGAGGCGGGATCAGTTCGCGAGGGAGACGCGGAGCGGCGCGACGAACGGCTCGATCACGAGACGCGGGATCTTCGTCGTGGTGGGGCGATCCATGCGCAGCTCGCGGCCGCGTCGGAAGTCGACCACGGGCCGAGCACGGTAGCCCGACACGCGCGGTGCTTCGTCGCCCCGCGCGGCGAGCGCACGCGCCAGCGCAGCGATGGGCGTGAGCGTCGCGTCGCCGTCGTCGTCTTCGGTCGTGTCGTCGGCCGCTGCGATCTCGGGGCTCTCGCCGCCGCGCACGGGCGTGACCGACTCGCCGTCGATCCACGCGACGAGGTCGTCGACGATCGACGCGGCAGCGTCGGGACGTCCACGCTCGCGCATCGCGGCGGACATCGCGCGGCGACGATCGGCGTCGTCGAGCAGCGCGCGCGCCTCGGTCGCGAGACGCTCCGCATCGAGCGCGCTCTCGCGCAGACAGATCGCAGCGCCCGCGCGCTCGAAGCTCTCGGCGTTCTTCGCCTGGTGATCGTCGGCCGCGAACGGGAAGGGCACGAGGATCGCGGGCCGACCGATCGCGGCGAGCTCCGCGAGCGTCGAGGCGCCCGCGCGACAGATCACGAACGACGCGCTCGCATACGCACGCGCGACGTCGTCGATGAACGGAACGACCTCCGCCTTCACGCCGAGCTCTGCGTACTTCGCCGCGACCTCGTCGCGCATCTTGGTGCCCGTCTGGTGCACGACCTCGATGCCTCGCTCTCGAAGGCCGAGCCGGGCGAGCGCCTCGGGCACGAGCTGGTTGAGGCGCTGTGCGCCCTGCGAGCCACCGATCACGAGGATGCGGCGCGCGCGCGCGTCGAAGCCCGCTGGATCGATCAGCGCGCGGCGCGACGCATCGACGAACGCACGACGCACGGGGTTGCCCACCACGCGGGCGGCGCGACCGAACTGCGGCGCGGTCTCGTCGAAGCTGAGGTACGCGCGACCGACGACCTTCGAGAGCACGCGGTTCGTGAGGCCCACATGCGCGTTCTGCTCGAGCAGCGCGGTCTTGATGCCCATCGTCGCTGCCGCCACCAGCATCGGACCCGATGCATAGCCCCCGACTCCGAGGACCAGATCCGGCCGATGCTGGCGGAGGATCGACGCCGCTCGCCCCCAGGCCGAGGGCAGCTTCACGAGGCTACCGAGGAGCTGCGTGAACGTGCGCCCCTTGAGCGGCGTCACGTCGAGCGTCTCGAGCGTCTCGCCCATGCCCGGCACCACGCGCGCTTCGATGCCGCGCTCGGTGCCCACGAAGAGCACCTCGAGGTTGGGGTTGTGACGACGCAGCTCTTCGACGACTGCGATCCCGGGAAAGAGATGGCCTCCCGTGCCACCTCCCGCGACGATGACTCGCTGGATCATTGATCACGCTCCTCGGTGACCGACCTACGCGCTCGCCCGCGCGAGGGTCGGCACCTCACTCACTGCCTTCGTGCCCGACTTCGTGTCTCCATCCTTCGCGACTTGCCCTTCTGCCCAGGGCCGATCGCGAGAGACGGCCCGGTCCCGAGAGACCGACAACACGATGCCCATCGCGCCTGCACAGACCAGGAGCGACGAGCCGCCATAAGAGATGAAAGGAAGAACCAGCCCCTTGGTGGGGAGAAGGCCCATCGCGACCGCGAGGTTCGCGAAGGCCGAAGCGCCGATGAACGTCGTGAGGCCGATCGCGAGGAGCGAGGCGTGCTCGTCCTGTGCGTGGAAGGCCGCGCGGAAGCCGCGCACGACGAGGAGGCAGAACGCGAGCACGAGCACGACGATGCCGACGAAGCCGAGCTCCTCGCCGATGATCGCGCCGATGAAGTCGGTGTGCGCCTCGGGCAGGAAGAAGAGCTTCTGTCGGCTGTCGCCGAGGCCGACGCCCGTCCATCCGCCCGACCCGAAGCTGAGGATCGACTCGACGATCTGGTAGCCAGACGTCTGCCGGTGCGCGAACGGATCGAAGAACGCGCGGATGCGCGCGAGGCGCCACGGAGAGATCGCGATGGCGAGCGCCACGAGCGACGTCGCGCCGAGCACGATGAGCGCGATCGGTCCGATCTTCGCGCCCGCTGCGAACAGCATCACGAGCGTGAGCAGGCCCAACATCATCGCGGAGCCGAGGTCGTTCTGCTGCCAGCAGAGCAGCGCGAGCACGCCGAGCACGAGGAGGTGCGGGAGGATGCCGACCTTGAAGCTCCGGATCTGATCCGAGCTCTTCTTGCCCAGCGAGTGGGCGAGGTAGAGCACCAGGGCCACCTTCGCGAGCTCCGCCGCCTGGATGTTCACCGGGCCGACCTGGATCCACCGCGTCGCGCCGCCGACGCGGTGACCGATGAAGAGCGTCGCGACCATCAGGATCGTCGTGACGGCGAGCGCCGGGTACGTGAGGGTCTGCCAGCGCTTCGGATCGATGCGCGAGACGAGCAGCATGAGCGGCACCGCGAGGCCCGCGAACGCGGCCTGTCGGATCAAGAAGTAGTGGCCGTCGTGGTGCGTGAAGCGCGACTGCGACGCGAACACGGCGCTCGCCGAGAACACCATCACGACGCCGAACGCGATGAGCGCGACGATGAGCGCCATCAGCACCGGATCGGCGGCGCCGACCTTCGGCAGCGTGAGTCGGTCGCGCCAGCCCGCGGTCGACCAACCCTCGGTCGGACGCCACTCGAACGAGTGCGTGCGGCGCTTCGGCGCGCTCTTGGTCGCCCGGTTCGACGTGTCGAGGCTCGCGGTGGTCACGAGATCGCTCCTTCCGCGGGCAGCGCGTGCACGGCGCGCGCGAACTCGTCGCCGCGGTGCGCGTAGCTGCGGAACATGTCGAAGCTCGCGCACGCAGGCGCGAGGAGCACGGCGTCGCCCGACCTCGCGAGCGCGCGCGCGCGCGCAACGGCGTCGTCGATCGTGCCGGCGTCGTGGAGCGGGATCGGAGACGCGGTGAACGCGCCGCGGATGAGCGCTGCGGCCTGCCCGATCAGGACGACCGCGCGGCCGCGCCGATCCATGCGCTCGCGCACCGGCTCGTAGCTGCCGCCCTTGTCGACGCCGCCTGCGATCAGGACGAGCTGACCGGGAAGGTCCGCGAGGCCGTCGATCGCGGCGACGGTCGCGCCGACGTTCGTGGCCTTGGAGTCGTCGTAGTAGGCGACGCCGTCGAGCTCGCGCACGAGCACCATGCGGTGCGGGAGGCCGCGGAACGTGCGGAGCGCGTGCGCGATGTCCGCAGCAGAGGCGCCCGCGAGACGCGCGGCGAGCGCTGCTGCGCACGCGTTCGCCTGGTTGTGGAGGCCGCGGATCCCCAGCTCGCGCGTGGGCACCGAGAGGCCGCTGACCGTGTCGACGATCGCGCCGCCGTCCACGCGGACCTCGCCGTCCGCACCGCCATAGGTGTGCACCGTGGCAGCGCCCGCGCGCGCGAGCGAGAGACAGAGCGCGTCGCCCGCGGGGACGACGGCGTGATCGTCCTTGGTCTGCGTGCCGAAGATGCGGCCCTTCGCGGCCGCGTAGCTCGCGAGCGTGCCGTGGCGATCGAGGTGATCGTCGGTGACGTTCAAGAGCACCGCGACGCGGCAGCGCAGCGTGTCGATGTCTTCGAGCTGGAACGACGACAGCTCCGCGATGATCGCGCCGCCGGGCTTGCTCGCGGCCGTGCCGAGCGCGAGCGTGAGCGCGTCGCCGAGGTTGCCGCCCACGAACGTGGGGCGACCCGTGCGCTCCATCATGTGGCCGACGAGCGTCGTGACCGTGCTCTTGCCGTTGGTGCCCGTGATCCCGACGATCGGGCTCTCGATCCACCAGCTCGCGAGCTCGACCTCCGACACGATCTTCGCGCCGCGATCGTGCGCGCGACGCACGGCATCGAGGTGAGGAACGCCCGGCGAGAGCACCACGAGATCCGCGCCGTCGAAGGCCTCGTCGGGGTGACCGCCGAGGAACAGCGTGGCGCCGTGCGTACGCGCATCGGCCGCGAGCGAGCCGAGATCGGCTTCGGTCTGCTTGTCGTTCGCGCGCACCACGCAGCCCGAGCCCGCGAGCAGGTGGATCGCAGCGAGGCCCGAGCGACCGAGCCCGACGACGACGGCAGTCTTTCCGTGGAGGTTCATGGCCATCACCTCAGCTTCAAGGTGGCGAGGCTCGCGATCGCGAGCATCACGGCGATGATCCAGAAGCGGACGATGACCCTTGGCTCGGGCCAGCCCTGCTTCTCGAAGTGATGGTGGATGGGCGCCATCAAGAAGATGCGCTTCTTGAAGAGCCTGAAGCTCAGCACCTGACCGATGACGCTGACGCCCTCGATCACGAAGATGCCGCCGAGCAGCACCGAGAGGAACTCGTTCTTCGTGAGCACGGCGAGCATGCCGAGGCCGCCGCCGAGCGCGAGCGAGCCGACGTCGCCCATGAAGACCTGGGCCGGGTACGTGTTGAACCAGAGGAAGCCGAAGCCCGCGCCGATCATCGCGCCGCCGAACACGGCGAGCTCCGACGCGCTCTCGAGCTGCGGGATGCGGAGGTAGTCCGCGACCGACTCGCCGAAGAGCAAGAGGCCCGAGACGTAGGCGAGGATCGCGTAGGTGCCCGCGTTGATCATGACGGGGCCGATCGCGAGACCGTCGAGGCCGTCCGTGAGGTTCACGCAGTTCGAGGTCGCGACGACGACGAACGCAGCGAACACCACGTAGAGCCACGGCGGGAGGACGAACGCGTAGCTCTCGTCCGAGAACGCGACGAAGGGGAGCGCGAGGTGGTTACGGAGCTCACGCCAGTCTGCGCTGAGGCCGTCGGTGCCGTACCAGAGGTACCCGCACACCGCGAGCGCGACGGCGAACTGGAGCACGAGCTTCCAGCGACCCGCGAGGCCGCCCGTGTCCTTCTTCGTGATCTTCCGAGCGTCGTCGATGTAGCCGATCACGCCGTACGCGGCGGTCACGAGCGTGGTGAGCCACACGCTCGTGCTCGTGGGATCGGCCCACATCACGGTCGACAAGATCACCGCCAAGAGGATCAGCGCGCCGCCCATGGTGGGCGTGCCGGCCTTGGAGAGATGACTCTCGGGGCCTTCCTTGCGGACGACTTGCCCGATCTGCTTGCTCTGCAGGCGCCGGATGAACCACGGGTAGAGCCCGAAGGTCAGCACCATCGCGGTCATCGTCGCGACGAGGACGCGGAACGGCACGTAGCGGAGCACGTTGAGGAAGTGCAGCTGCGGCGCGTACGGGTAGAGGAGGGCGTACAGCATGGGTCAGACGTCGCCCCCCACGTTGCGGGCGCGATCGCCCGTCGGACGGCCCTCGGGCTGCGCCCGCAGACCCGCGACCACGCGCTCCATCCCCATCGAGCGCGAGCCCTTCACCACGATCACGTCGTCGGGGCTCACGAAGTCGCGCACGTGCGCGACCGCCGCCATCGGGTCGTCTTCTTCGACCACCAGATCCGCACCCATCTCGCGCGCCTCTTCGGCGGCGATGCGCATGCGCGGTCCACACGCGACGAAGAGCGAAGCGCCGATGCGCGCGACCGCCTCGCCGACGCGCATGTGTTCTTCTTCTTCGTACGACCCGAGCTCGAGCATGTCGCCCAGCACGGCGACCACGCGGCCCTGGCGCGCCTTCGCGAGCTCGCTCGCGGCATCGAGCGCGTTGAGCACGCTGCGACGGCTCGCGTTGTACGCGTCGTCGATCAGCATCGTTCCGTCGATGCCCGGCAGCATCGCGCCGCGACCTTCACCGGCGCGCAGCTCCGAGAGCGCGCGGGACGCGGGGCCGAGGGCGCGCGTCTCGCCGACGGCGATCGCCAGCGCGAGCGCGCATGCAGCGTTCCGGGCGGCGCCTTCGCCGAAGAGCGCGAGGGTGAGATCGACGTTCGTGCTCGTCGCGTCGCCGGGCGGGCGGATCGCGTAGCGACACTCGGACGCGCCGCTCGTGAGGGCGCGCCGCGAGAACAGGTGCACGTCGGCGTCTGCGTGACGGCCCACGCCCAGGTGGACGGGCGCGGGCGACCGCTGCGCGAGCGGCACGACCAGCCGATCGTCGACCGTGTAGATGGCCGCGGAGACCCGACCCGCGAGCGCGGTCGGCGAGAGGGCCGCGAGGAGCGATGCCTTCTCGGCGGCCACGGCCTCGATCGTTCCCATCCCCTCCGTGTGCACGGCCGCGACGGACGTGATGATGCCGACGTGCGGGCGAACGATCGCGCCGAGCGTCGCGATCTCGCCCGGCACGTTCATGCCGACCTCGAGCACCGCGGCGGTGTGCGAGGGATCGAGCGTGAGCAGCGTCATCGGCACGCCGATGCGGTTGTTGAGGTTGCCGAGAGTGCGGAGCGTGCGGTGGCCGAGCGCGTCGAGGACGGCCGCGCACATCTCCTTCGTCGTCGTCTTGCCGACGGATCCGGTGATCGCGACGACGAGGCCGAGGGCGCCCTGGCTCTCCATCCGCTCGCGGTGCATCGAGCCGAGCGCGCCGAGGGCGATGAGGGTGTCGGGCACGATCACGTACGAGACGTCCGCCGCGCGCGCCGCCTCGAGACCGCCCTCGTCCGCGGCGATCACAGCCGTCGCTCCCCCTGCGATCGCCTGCGCGATGAAGCGGTGGCCGTCGAAGCGATCGCCGCGCAGCGGGACGAAGAGGTTGCCCGCGGCGACGTGGCGCGTGTCGGTCGAGACACCACGGATCACGCGTGATCCGCGGTGGATCACGCGCGCATCGTCGAGCGAGGCGAGCTCGTCGAGGGTGAAGGGCGCGAGGTTCGTGGGAAGTGCAGTGGCCATCAGGCGCCTCCTGCGGTCATGGCCGCGCCACCAAGACGGCCGAGCGCGGCGCGGGCTTCCTCGCGGTCGTCGAAGTGGATCTTCTGCGTCCCGAGGATCTGGTAGTCCTCGTGGCCCTTTCCGGCGATCAGCACGGTGTCGCCCGCGCGCGCTGCGCCGATCGCGCGATCGATCGCGACACGTCGGTCGACCTCGACGGCGTAACCGCGCGTCGTGGTCGCGAGCCGATCGAGCTCGACACGTGGGATCCCGCTCGACACCACGCCGGGCACGATCTCGTCGAGGATCGCGCTCGGCACCTCCGTGCGCGGGTTGTCGCTCGTGATCACCAGCACGTCTGCGCCGTCTGCCGCGGCGCGGCCCATCAGCGGACGCTTGCCTCGATCGCGATCCCCACCGCAGCCGAACACCACGAAGAGACGCGAAGGCGTGAGCGGCCGCAGCGCCGACAGCGCGTTCGTGAGCGCGTCGGGCGTGTGCGCGTAGTCGACGAGCACCGCCAGATCACGATCGCTCTCGATACGCTCGAGGCGACCCGGCGCTCCCTTCACGAGCGAGAGCGCGCGCGCGATGGCGTCGAGGTCGATCCCGACCGCGCCCATCGCGGCAGCCGCGAACAGCAGGTTGTCGAGGTTGTGCGCGCCCACGAGCGGCGAGCGGAGCGCGAGCGATCCCCACGGCGTCGTGATGTCACCCACGATCCCGTCGCGCGTGCTCGACCAGCTGCGCGGCTTGATCTCGGCGTCCGCCGACGGATCACGAGAGACGCGGACCAGCGAGCGGCGCGCATCGTTCGCGATCACGTCCGACACCTCGCGCGCGAGGCGGGCGCCCCAGACGTCGTCGACACGCACGATCGAGACGCGCGGCGCGAGCTCGAGGAAGAGGCGCGACTTCGCCTCGAAGTACGCCTCCATGCTCGGGTGGAAGTCGAGGTGGTCCTGCGTGAGGTTCGTGAACACGGCGACGTCGAACGTCAGCGCGTCGCAGCGGTGGAGGGCGAGTGCGTGGCTCGAGACCTCCATGACGAGGTGGCTCGCGCCGTGATCGATCATCGCGCGAAGGAACCGCGAGGTCGCGTCGGCCTCGGGCGTGGTGAACGCGGCGGTCTCGCGGAAGCCGCCGGGCCCGCGCAGCTCGACGGTGCCGATCAGCGCGGGCGTGTGGCCTGCGAGCGTGAGGGCCTCGTCCGTGATCCACGTCGTGGTGGTCTTGCCGTTCGTGCCCGTGATGCCGATCACGGGGATCGCGCGTGAGGGCTGTCCGTACACGAGCTCTGCGACCGGTCCGAGCGCCTTGCGCGCGTCGTCCACGACGACCACGGGCACCGGGCACGCGAGCTCTCGATCGGCCAGCACGGCGCGCGCGCCCTTGCTGATCGCGGTGTCGACGAAGCGCGCGCCGTCCGAGCTCTCGCCGCGGATCGCGACGAAGAGATCGCCCGGCTGGATCGCGCGTGAGTCGTGGCGCACGCCCGAGACCTGCGTCTTGGTGTCGCCGTGGATCCCACGCACGAGCCCGGTCGCGCGGAGCTCGTCGATCGCGAGGCTCATCCGCGCCTCCGTCGCGCTTCACGCGCGGGCGCTGCTGCGTGCGCAGGAGCCGTGGAATGGGCGCGCGCAGGGGCGACGGGCGCGGCCGACGCTTCTTCGACGACGGGGACGACGGCCTCCGCCTCTTCGATCTCGAGTGACGGGCGACCGAGCACCACACGAACGACCGAGCCGCGCATCGCGATCGATCCGTCCACGGGATCCTGCGCCGCGACGACCCCCGAGCCCTCGAGCTGGGCGGTGAGGCCCGCCTCGGCGAGCGCGCGCATGACGGCTCGCGCCGTGAGACCGGTCAGCGCAGGGACGCGCGTCTCGCCTTCGACGGGATCGCGGGTCTCGATCGCTGCGACGCCGACGTCGGCGCTCTCTTCGGCGTGGCCGATCGCCGCGACCGGGCCGTCCGTTCGTCCACCGAGGCGACGGGCCGCGCGCTGCTGCTCGCGTGCGACGCGGGCGCGCGCACGGGCGCGCTCCTCGAGCACCTCGAGCGCGTCGCCGCTGCCCGCGGGAGGCACGCCGAGGTGACGCATCGTCGCGCCGCCCACGCGGCGGAACACGGGACCCGCGACGACACCGCCGTAGTGGTCGATCACGGGCTCCTGGATGATCACCGCGATCACGGCGCGCGGCGCCTCGGCGGGCACGAAGCCGACGAACGACGAGAGCCAGTGCGCGCTGTCGTAGCCAGCGCGCGACGTGCTCGCCATCTGCGCGGTGCCGGTCTTTCCGGCCACGAGGTAGCCGTCGATCGCGGCCTCGGCGCCCGTGCCCTCGTCGCTCGTGACGGCCGTCAGCATGTCGCTGACGAGGCGCGCCGTGTGCGCGGGGATCACCTGTCGCCTCACCTCGGGCGTGGTCTCTTCGATCATGTTGCCGCGGCCGTCCTCGACGCGGCGGATGATCGTCGGCCTCATCAGGCGACCGCCGTTCGCGATCGCCGCCATGCTCGCCGCGAGCTGGAGCGCCGTGACGCTCATGCCCTGCCCGAAGCCGATCGACGCGAAGTCGCGCTCGTACCAGCGACTGTGGTGGCGGAACGTGCCCGAGACCTCGCCCGGCAGCGGGATGCCGGTGGGCTGCCCGAAGCCGAAGCGGCGGAACGAGCGGTAGAGGCCCTGTCGCCCGAGGCGCATGCCGATCTGCGCGCTTCCGATGTTCGAGCTGTGCGCGAGGATCTCGGCCGGCGTGAGCAGGTCGTTGGCGTGCGTGTCCGTGATCGCCTGCTCGCCGTCGACCACGACCCACCGGCCGTGCATGCAGTCGATCTGCTCGCTCGGTCGGAGCACGCCGCCCGCGAGCGCGCTCGCGATCGTCATCGGCTTGATGGTCGAGCCCGGCTCGAAGCGATCGGTGATCGCGCGGAAGCGTCGGTGCGAAGGCGGCGCGTCACCGGGCGAGTTCGGATCGAACGTGGGGTAGCTCGCCATCGCGAGGATCTCGCCCGACTGCGGATCCATCACGACGATCGATCCGGCGGCGGCCTCGAACGTGCGGATCGAGAGCGCGAGCTCGCGCTCCGCGATGTGCTGGAGGGTCTTGTCGATCGTGAGGTAGACGTCCTCACCGAGCGAGGCGTGATCGTCGAGCAGCTGCTCCGAGAACACCACGCGGCCGCGGCGATCGCGCAGGGCCGGCACGGCGGTCGTGGTGCCGCGGAGGCGCTCGTTCATCGAGAGCTCGAGGCCCTCGAGGCCATCGCCGTCGACGTTCGCGAAGCCCAGGATGTGCGACGCGAGCTCGCGGTTCGGATAGTAGCGACGCGCCTCGCGCGTGACCGTGACGCCAGGGATCGCGAGCGAGTCCACGGCCGCCGCCTCTTCGGGCGTGACCTGCCGCTCGAGCCAGACGAAGAGGCGATCCGAGCCGAGGCGAGCCTGCGCGCGCTCGGCGTCGATGCCGAGCACACGCGCGATCTGGAGCGCCGCGAGCGTCGTGTCGACACCCTCCGCGCGCATCATGCGCGGGTTGGCGTACACGCTGTCTGCGTCGACGCTCACCGCGAGCTCTGCGCCGTGGCGATCGAAGATCGTCCCGCGTCGTGGCGCGAGCCTCACGTCGCGGAGCTGCTGGTGCTCGGCCGTGGTGCGATGCCGATCGCCCTCGGTGATCTGCAGGCGGTAGGCGCGCGTGAGCACGGCCGCGGCGCCCGAGAGCAAGAGCACACAGAGCAGCGCCATGCGCACGCGCATCCACCGACGCGCGCGCGCCTCGGGAGCCTCGGTGACGCGAGGCTTCACCTCGGGCGTCGTCTCGGCCTCGATCGCAGGGGCTGCGCGACGCGCGACGTTGCGCGAGCGGCTGGGGCTGCGCGCGCTCGTCGCGATCGGCGGAGTGATCGCTGCGGTGCCGGGGACGCGCGGGCTCATCGCATCCTCCCCGAGGCCGCACGACGCGTGCGCGCGCCGAGCGTCACCACACGATCGGGCGACGGCAGATCCATGCCGAGGCGTCCACGCGCGACGGCCTCGACGCGATCGGGGGCGCGCAGCGTGGCGGCCTCGATCGCGAGCAGGCGCTCCTGCTCGACGAGCCGACGCTGCTCGTGGCGCGCGAGATCGACGTCGTAGCCGAGGCGCACCGTCTCGAAGCGGAGCGCGAGGTGCGCGACGAACGCGAGCGCGGCCGCGCAGATCGCGGCGATCCAGAGGGCGACGAAGCGACGCTTCATGGCGACACCTCCGCGACCGGATCGTTCGCGCGCGGGAGGCGTCGTGCGCCGCGGAGCTTCGCGCTGCGCGAGCGCGGGTTGCGACGGGCCTCGTCGTCGTCCGCTTCGATCGGCTTCTTGCCCATCACCTCGAGGCGCACGTCGTCACGGAGCGCGTGCTTCACGGGTCGATCCTCGAGCGAGTGGAAGCTGATGATCGCCGCGACGCCGCCGTCGACGAGCACGTCGGGCAGCGCCTCGAGCAACGACTCGAGCTCACCGAGCTCGGCGTTCACCACGATGCGGAGCGCCTGGAAGCTGCGGGTCGCCGGGTCGATGCCCGCGCGGCGCGGCCCGGTCACGCGCCAGATCGCGCGCGACAGATCGAGCGTGGTGGCGAGGCGACCTTCTTCTTCTGCGCGCTTGATCGAGCGCGCGATCGGGCGCGACTTGCGCTCCTCGCCGTACTGGAAGAGCACGTCCGCGAGCTCGCGCTCGTCGAGGCTCGCGATCAGCTCGCGCGCGGTCTGACCCGTGGACGTGTCCATGCGCATGTCGAGGGGGCCCTCGCTCTTGAACGAGAAGCCGCGCTCGGGTGTGTCGAGCTGCGGCGAGCTCACGCCGAGATCCGCCACGAGGCCGTCGACCTGCGTCGAGCGGGCGCTGGCGAGGTGATCACGAAGCCCGGAGAACGGACCGTGCACGAGCTGCACGCGATCACCGAAGCGCGCGAGGCGCTCGCGGGTCTCGCGGATCGCGGTCTCGTCGCGATCGATGCCCACGAGGCGGCCACCGGGCGCGCTCGCCTCGAGGATCGCCTCGGCGTGCCCGCCACGGCCGAGCGTCACGTCGACGTAGATGCCGCCGTCGCGCGGCGCGAGGAGGCGCAGCACCTCGTCTCGCAGCACGGGTACGTGCGCGGCGGCGATCGCGTGCGTGTCGTTCGTCGCGCTCACAGGCCGAGCTCCGCGAGGCGCTTGCCGATCTCGACGCGCTTGTCCTCGGTCGCGATCGCCGCGTGACGCGCGGCCGCGAAGCGCTCCTTCGACCAGAGCTCGAGGTGATCGCCCATGCCCGCCCAGAGCGCCTCGCGCTCGAGGCCCGCGAAGTCGCGGAGCTCCTTGGGCACGAGCAGGCGCCCGAGCTTGTCGACCTCGACCTCGACCGCGCTCGACACATAGAGGCGGCGGATCATCACGACCGAGGGATCGAACTTCGGGAGCGCAGCGAGCTTCTCCTCGAACTCGAGCCACTCCTTCATCGGGTACGCGAGCAGGCAGGGGTCCACGCCCGACGTCACGACGATGCGGAGCTCACCGCTCGAGCCCGCGTGCGAGAGCGCGTCGCTCGCGAGCTGATCGCGGAAACGCGAGGGCACGGACGTGCGTCCCTTCGCGTCGATCGCGTGCTCGTGATGACCTCGGAACACCGCTCTCAGCCTCGTCTCGGTGGTCTCGGGGGCCTCGCCGTGGGCTCGCGTTCCTCGCGATCACACTGCTTGCCACTCTTTGCCACCGGGCCGGAAGCTAGAGGGCGGCGGAGGGGCCTGTCAACTTCCTTCGTGCAGGAATTTGACGTAAATCGTCAGGGTCCGGAGCGAGTGGCAAGCGGTGGATCGAAAGCGTCTCTCGCGTCACGGATCGGATGTTCATGTAGGTGCGATCTCCAGCGCGAGTTTTCGGCGTGCGCCCCGTCTCGGTACGCTGCGCGCTCGATGAGCGACGACGCCGAGCCTGCGATCCCCGAGACCTCGACGGACTCGGTCCCGAGCGAGTCCGCCGCGCCGACCTCCTCGGACTCGGATCCGATGGAGGCCGCGTGGGCCGCGGTCGAAGCGCAGTGGGACACGGCCGAGGCGCACAAGAAGTTCCTCGTGCTGAGCGACTCGCTCGATCGACTCGCCGAGGCGGGGAAGCGCTACCGCGCGATCAAGGATCGCGATCCCAAGCGCCGCGCCGAGGCCGAGAAGCGCATCGAGGAGCTGCTCGGCTTCGCGATGGCGCGCGTGCGCGTCGACAAGGTCGAGCCCGGCACCGCGCGCTCACGCGTCGAGTGGATCGCGCTCGGCGTCTCCATCGTCCTCATCTCCGCGGCGGTGGTCTCGATGATGCGGATGCTCGGCGAGTGACGACGCGCGGCGCGAGGCGAGGCAAAACACCGTTGCCGTTCGCATCGGCGAGCCGATACCATCGCGCTCTGACCCCGGAGATGGAGCGTTGCAGCTCGACTTCAAACAACGTGAGCTGACGATCAAGCTCGTCTACTACGGGCCGGCGCTCAGCGGGAAGACGACGAACCTCCAGGCGATCCACGAGCTCGTGGCGCCGGAGTCTCGCGGTCGTCTCATGACGCTCGAGACGAAGGACGACCGCACGCTCTTCTTCGATCTGCTCCCGCTCACCGTGATGGCGGGCAAGGGCCTCCAGATCCGCGTGAAGCTCTTCACCGTTCCGGGTCAGGTCATCCACAACGCGACGCGACGCTTGGTGCTCCAGGGCGCCGACGGCATCGCGTTCATCGCGGACTCGCAGAAGTCGGAGACGAACGCGAACAAGGCCGCGTTCCTCAACCTCCGCCAGAACCTGACCGACAACGGCCTCGACGCGGCGAAGATGCCGCTCGTCATCCAGTTCAACAAGCGCGACATGCCCGACGTGCGCAGCGACGCCGAGATCGACGAGATGGGGCGCAAGGGGCGCGAGCCGGTGTTCAAGGCGATCGCGCTGCGCGGGCAGGGCGTGATCGAGACGCTCGTCGGGCTCTTCGAGCTCACGTGGCGGCGCCTCGAGCAGCAGCACCAGCTCGGTGAGAAGTTCGGCGTCGAAGAGGCGCAGCTGCTCACGGACGTGCGAGGCAAGCTCGGCGTGAAGCGCGTGGGTCGCGAGGCCGCTCGATGAGCGCAGCGGAGGCGGAGCAGGCGCTCGCAGACGCGCTCTCTCTCGGTGAGGTCGCGCGTCTCGAAGAAGTGGTCGATCGTCGCGCCCTCGGCGAGGTGTGCCGCTCGTTCTTCGAGCTCTTCTCGATCCCGGTGCGCGTGTTCTCGGGCGATGGCGCGCTCCTCGCGGATGCCCACGAAGAGCAGGAGATCTGCCGCTACGTGAACACGCTCGGCAACGGCCGGCGCGCGTGCTCGAAGCTCGTCTCCGAGGTGAAGGCGATCGATCCGAACGACGGCGCCGTCACGCATCCGTGCTTCACGGGCGCCGAGTACCGCATCGTCCCGATCGTGTACCAAGGCCGTCGCCTCGGACGCTTCGTCGTGGGCCCGTACATGCCCGCCGAGCGACGCGAGGTCCCGCGCTCACTGCTCGTGCTCGACGCGCGCCTCGATGGAGAGGCCGCGCGCGCAGCGCTGCAGGAGATGCCGCGTGTTCGCGCCGAGACGATCCAGCGGATCGGCGCGCACCTCGCGAGCGTGCTCGACCTCATCCTCTTCAGCGGTCACCGCGCCTTCCTCACGAGCAACATGCACCTCGCGAGCGTGAAGGAGAGCTTCCGCGAGCTCGTCGAGAAGAACACGCAGCTCCAGCAAGCCGTCGATCGACTGCGCGAGCTCGACCGCCTCAAGTCGAACTTCCTCGCCACCGTGAGCCACGAGCTGCGCACGCCGCTCACGTCGATCATCGGCTACAGCGACATGCTCGGCGCCGGCATCGGCGGCGAGCTCACCACCGAGCAGGCCGAGTTCGTCGAGACGATCCACGGCAAGGGCGAGCACCTCCTCGCGCTCATCACGAGCCTCCTCGACATGAACAAGCTCGAGCAGGGCACGATGCGCCTGCACCGCGAGATCCTGTCGACGCGCGCGCTGCTCGACGACCTTCAGAAGACGCTCGCGCCGAGCGCCGCCAAGAAGGGCGTGACGCTCGTGACCGAGCTCGCCGAGGGCACGGGCACGGTGTTCGTCGATCCCGTGCGCATCAAGCAGGTGCTCTTCAACCTCGCGGAGAACGCGCTGAAGTTCACGCCCAAGGGCGGCACCGTGCGCTTCACCGGACGCGTCACCGAGGCAGAGTCGGACGACGACGGCTTCGGCGCCGTGCTGCTCTCGGTGCCGCGTCGCGCGGTCGAGATCGGCGTCATCGACTCGGGCATCGGCATCCCGCCCGAAGAGCACGACAAGATCTTCGACGCCTTCTACCAAGTGGATGGATCGAGCACGCGCGAGCACGGCGGCACGGGCCTCGGGCTCTCGATCGCCAACCGCATCGTGGGCGCGCACGGCGGCTCGATCCGGGTCGAGAGCGAGGTCGGCAAGGGCGCGGCCTTCTACCTCACGATCCCCGATCCCGACGATGCCTGAGCGTTCGTGCGCGAGCCCGCGCTCGACGCCGTGATCGCATGAGCGCGCACGTCGAAGAGGGACGCATCGCGCGCCTGCGCGCCATCTTCTCGCGTGGTGTGCCGCGCGGTGCGCTGGGGCTCGAGGTGGACATCGGCGACGACGCTGCGGTGCTCGCGCCGGCGCTCGGACGTGAGGTCTTGTCGGTCGATGCGCACGTGGAGGGGGTGCATTTCCGTCGCGCGTGGCTGAGCCTCCACGAGCTCGGGGCGCGCGCTGCCACGGCGGCGCTGAGCGACCTCGCCGCGATGGGCGCCGAGCCTCGCGCCGTGCTGCTCTCGCTCGCGCTCTCGGACGACGTGACCGACGATCAGCTCGACGCGCTCGCGGTCGGCGTGCGCGAGGCCGCGGACGACGTGGGCGCGCGCGTCGTCGGCGGAAACCTCACGCGCGCGAGCGAGATCTCGCTCCACACGACAGTCCTCGGGCGCATGACCGAGGCGCCGCTTCGTCGCGTCGGCGCGAAGGTCGGCGATGGTGTGTTCGTCACGGGAACGCTCGGCGCGGCGGCGCTGGGCCTCGCTGCGCTCGAGGCGGGTCGTCACGCCGAGCCGAGCTTCGCGCCCTTCGTCGCGCGATGGCGGCGTCCACACGCGCGCATCACGGAAGGTCGACGGATCGCGCTCCTCGCGACCGCTGCGATCGACGTGTCCGACGGGCTCGTAGTCGATCTCGAGCGGCTCGCGGCGGCGAGCGGTGTCGGCGTCGATCTCCGCGTCTCGGAGCTGCCCTTCGCGCCGGGTCACGCCGCGTCCGCCGCCTCGCTCGGCCGCGATTCGGTCGCGCTCGCGCTCGGCGGGGGCGAAGACTACGAGCTCGCGTTCACGGCGCCGATCGGCATGGCGGTCTCCGATCTCGCGACGCGCATCGGTGAGGTGGTCGGCAGACCGGGCGTGGTCGTCAGGGACGCGGCGGGCGGTGAGATCGCGGTCTCGCGGTCCGGCTTCGATCACTTCGCGCGTCGCGGCGGATCGTCGGGCACCTGAGGCAGGAGGCGCCTCAGGATCTTCTGCAGGCCGAAGCGCGAGAGGCCGAGCGCCTTCGCCGTGTGCGTGCGGTTGCCGTGATGTCGATCGAGCGTCTCGAGCACGAGCTCGCGCGTGAGCGCTCCTCGCTGCGCATGGAGCGAAGGGAGCTCGGTCGTGGGTGAGCCCGCGAGCTCGTCGCCCACGAGGGCCGGCACGTCGAGCACGTCGTCGTCGATGCGCAGGATCGCTTCGGTCAGCGCGTGCTCGAGCTCGCGCACGTTGCCCGGCCAGCGCCTCGCGCGGAGGGCCTCGCGCGCGCGGCTCGAGACGCGGATCTCTCGGCCCGTGCGCGCGAGCGTGCGGTCGACGAGGCGCTCGAGATCGAGAGGGCGGTCGCGCAGCGCCGGCACGCTGAGCACCGCACCCGCGACGCGGTAGTAGAAGTCCTCGCGGAGGACGCCGCGCTCGATCGCCTCGTGCGGCGACAGCCGCGTGGTCGCGATGACGCGCACGTCGATGCGGCGCGCACGGCTCGCGCCGAGGGGGCGGACCTCTCCGTCGACGAGGATGCGGAGGAGCTTGGCTTGGGTCTCGGGCGCGAGATCCTCGATGCCGTCGAGGAAGAGCGTGCCGCCGTGCGCGAGCTCGAAGAGGCCCTTGCGTGCGCCCTCCGCGCCCGTGAACGCGCCGCGCGTGTGACCGAAGAGGGCGGCGTCCGAGAGCGCGCCCGCGAGCGCACCACCGCGCTCGGCGACGAACGGCTCGTGACGTCGTGGGCTCGCGCGGTGGATGGCGCGCGCGAGCAGATCCTTGCCGACGCCGCTCTCACCGACGATCAACAGCGGCAGGTCGGAGCTCGCGAGACGACGCGCCTCGTCGACGAGCTGAACGGTCGCGGGATCGACGTGCACGAACGACGCGAACGCGTCGACCGCCTCGTCGCCGATCTGCGCGCGAAGTCGCTGCGCATCGGCCTCGGCGGTCGCCCCACGTCGCTCGGCCTTCCGCTCTCTCGCGCGCGCACGGCGCACCTCGAGCCGCGCCGCCAAGAGCGGTCCGGCGACGTCGACGAGGGCGCGAAGCGCGGAGACGACCGACGGATCGAAGGCCTCTGCGCGGAGCGGATCGTCCACGACGAGCACGCGTCGCGCTCGCTGCGCGGAGCGCGGGAGGATCTCGATCGCCACCACGCTGCGGAGCGCGAGGGCGTGCACGCTCGAGCTCGCGTCGTGCTCCTGGATCGCGTCGGAGCTCACGACGAAGGGCTCGCGCAGGGCTCGCGCGACGATCGACGACGAAGGACGAGAGCTCGCGTCTGCGCGCGCTGCGCCCGCGCGCGCCTGCACGAGAGGTCCGCCGGGACCCCACTCGACGACGAACGCACGCTCGGCGCTCGAGACCTCGAGCGCGAGGCCCGCGAGCTGGTCGTCCAGGGCTTCGACGCGAGGCTCGCGGGCGAGCGTCGCGAGCGCATCCAGCGCGAGCTCGGCGGCTCGGCCGTGGGAGCGCGCGTCGAGCGAGCCCTCCGCGAGCGCACGCCGCACGATCGGGATCCGACGAAACTGTGCCTGCAGCTCGGGGGCGAGGCCGCGCAGCGTGGGCTCGACGAGCGCGCGGAGGCGACCGAGGTGCGCGCGCGCGTCTCCGCGGCGGCCCAGCGCCTCGGCGATCTCGATCTCGAGCGCGAGCGTGCGCACGCGCGGCTCGAAGCCCACCGCGCCGGCGTCGAGGTGCCGCGTCGCCGCTCGGAGGGCGCGCTGTCCCGCGTCGAGATCGGCGTCGTCGAGCGCGATCCGCGCGCGCGCGAGCGCGAGCTCGGTGTCCGAGAGCGGATCGTCGGCGAGGCCCCGCTCGGTGAGCGTGCGTCTCGCGAGCTCTCGCTCGCCGAGCGAAGCGCGCACGAGCGCGACGCGCGCCACGGCGATCGCGCCGACGGTCCCGAGATCGGGGGCCACGGTCTCGAGCACCAGCGAGGCCGCGCGGAGCTTGCCGCGTCGCACGAGCACCTCGCTCTTCACGATCGCGACGAGCGCGCTCGCCTCCGCATCGTCGACGTGCGCGAGCGCGGCGTCGGCCTCGTCGAGCAACGACCGCGCGCGCGCGTCGTCACCCGCGACGCCCCACGCGTTCGCGAGGTTCGCGAGGGCCCGCGCGAGCTCACGCGGCCGCGACAGCCGAACGAAGATGCGCGCGCCCGACTCGAGCGCGGAGAGCGCCTCGGCGAGCTCGCCCCGCTCGAGCGACGCGAGCCCAGCGTTCACGCCGAACGTGGCCTCGAGGAGTCGATCGCCCGACAACGTCGCGAGTCGCGCGCTCTCGCGGTGAAGCGCGCGCGCCTCGTCGAGTCGACCGAGCTGCGCCAGGCCGCGCGCTTCGACCGACGCGAGCCTGGCTTCGTAGGCGCGCCGGAGGTGCACGGGCTCGATGCGCGCCGCGGACCGACGTCCGCTCCGGGCCTCGCTCACGCAGCCTTCCGCGGAGCTCGCGACCAGCCCGAGGACCTCGTGCGCGCGCGCGCTCGCCGCGGGAACGTCCGACGTCGCGAGAGCGCGCGCCCTCGACTCGGCGGCGCGCGGGTCACGGCTCAGCTCCGCGCGCGCGATCAACGCCTCCGCCTCGGGGTGTCCGGGAAGCGCGGAGGCGAGCGCGGTCGCTTCGTCGAGCCGACCGCTCAAGCGCAGGAGCTCGGCAGAGAGGAGCTGCAGCGTCGCTCCGCGAGCGCGCGAGGCGTCGAGCGCCGCGAGCGCGCGCGGGATCTCTCCGCCCGCGGCCAGCGCCTCGGCCTGCATGCCGATCAGCGTCGCGCGGGCCTCGCTCTCGCGAGGAGGAACGACGACGAGGTAGCGCGCGATCGTCGTCGCGACGCGCTCTGGATCGCCTCGCTCACGCAGCGGGCGCGAGAGCGACGCGACGGCGCGGTCGGCAGCTTCGTGCCCGAGGCTCTGCGCGTCGAGCACGGCGCGCGAGAGGCCCGCGAGCGGGAGCGTCGCGGCGAGATCGAGCGCTCTCGCTCGTGCGTCGCGCGCGAGCGTCGAGCCCTCTTCGCCATGGAGCGCGAGGGAGCCGTCCTCGCGCACCGACGCGAGACCTTCTCGGATCAACCACCGCGCACCGCCCGCGAGATCGCTCGGCAACGCGCGGCTCGGGTCGAGGGTGATCACGCCACCGAGCACGACGCCGATCGCATGCACGAGCGCCGCGTCACGCGGCAGCGGGGACGCCTCGGCCGTGCGCGCGAGGAGGGACCAGTCCGCGGCGCGACGCGGATCGAGCCCCATCGCCTCGAGCGATCGCAGGCCGCGCACGACACGTCCGGCGAGGCCACCCGTGGCCTCCTTCACCGCGCGGACGAGCGCGATCGTCGGTGGCTCGCCGAGCGTGCTCGCGAGGAGCGCCCGCGTCTCGTCGTCGTCGAGCGAGGGCACGCGCAGCGGCGGTGCGTCGTCGTTTGGATCTTCGTCTTCGGACTCGAGGACCACGCGATGCGTCGCGCCCGCGATGCGACCTTCGGACACGAGGCGCGCCGCATCGCGCGCCGTCGCGCTGCTCGGCGCGAGGTGGACGAGGGCCGAGCGGCTCGGCGCCGCGCTCAGCGCTTCGGCGCGCACGTAGGTCGGCGGCTCGCTTCCTTCGCGCACCTCGCGCCTCTGGATCGTGCGCACCGCCTCTTCGATCCAGCGCGTCCGGCCGCTGCCGCGTGGGCCGACGACGCGCGCCCAGCCTCGCTCGTCGAGCACCGCGACGAGCCGCTCGATCGCCACGTCCATGCCCACGACGGGCACCCGCGCGCGAGCGCGCCGTGTCTCACGCTCGCCCGAGAGATCGGCGAGCACCCGCGACGCGTCGTGCGGCCGCTCGGAGGCGTCGCCCGAGAGGAGCGCGCGCGTGAGCGTCGCGAGCGGAAGAGGAACCCACGGCGGTAGGGCGACGGGCTCGTCGGCGAGCGGCGGTTGCCCCGTGATCCACGCGACGACCGTCGCGCCGAGCGCGTGGAGATCCGTCGCGGGGCTGCGCTCTCCCTCGCGCGCCTCCGTGGACATGAACCCGAGCGAGCCGCTGATCGCATCGCCGCGTCCGAACGGTGCGGCCGCCCCCAGGTCGATGAGCGTCGCGTGCGCGCCCTCCGCGAGCACGTTGTCGGGCTTCACGTCACCGTGAGCGAGGCCGGCGGCGTGCATCGCTGCGAGCCCACGCGCGACACCGATCACCAGATCGACGAGGCGAGCTCCGCGACGATCGAGATCCTCGATCGACGCCAGGACCTCGCCCGATCGCTGGCCTTCGGCGCGACGCTGCACGAGCACCCAGCTGCCGCGCGGGATCGCGAAGGGCGCAGGCAGCGGATCGACCACGCGCAAGAGCTCGACGGCCACGGCGAGGTGCGGACTCTCGACCGAGAGCAGCGCGTCGAGCTCCCACTGCGCGCGCGCGCCTGCGTTCGCGTCGAGGATCTTGCCGACCCTGCGCTCTCCGCCGCGATCGACGAGGCCGATCACGCGTCCGGAGCTGCCCGTGCCGAGCTCGCCGTCGTAGGCGTAGCGGCCCGCGAGGAGCGTCGCGCTCGTCGGGCCGTCGTGCCTCGCGCGCTCCTTCGCCATCGTCGTCGTCTCGTCGCGGCGCGCCGCGCGCGTCTCAGCGTCCGCGCGCGCGCTGCACGAAAAGCACCTCGGGCGCCGCGAGCGGTGTGATCGTGCCGCGCCCGTCCGCGCTGAACGTCGCGCCGCCGAACACCAGGAAGCCTCCCTCGGGCAGCCGCGCCATCGCGTGCATCGCGCGCCGCTGACGCAGCGTCTGCGACGTGGCCACGAGCTGCGCCGCGCCGCCGACGATCGTGGTGCCGTAGAAGTCGACCGATGCGTTCGCGTCGAGCGTGAGCTCCGAGATGCCGCCGGTGACGGCGATCGTTCCGTCGTCGAGGCGCGTGGACGCGCCGAACGCGTGCTGCCGCATCGAGGCCGTGCCCGTCGCGCGGTTCGTCGCGACCTCGAACGTGAACGCGCGGTTCACGGCGTACGCGCAGCGCGTGCTGTCCGCGTCGACCGTGAACGTCGGCGCGTTCATGCCGGGCGGGCACCAGGGCCCGTACCAGCCGAGGACCAGCGCGGCCTGACCGTTGCCGACCGTCTCGACGATCGGTCGGTAGAGGTTCCACTGCGGTGAGCCGCTCGTCGTCATGATGTTCGCCGACGTGGCGGAGCCGATGGGTGCGCCCATCCCGATCCACATGTCCGCGAGCTGCGCGTCGGACGTCGCTTCACCGCCACCTGCCACGAGCACGCGCTGCATCGCGCCGCTGCCGAGCACGGCTGCGCCAGGTGTCAGTCGCGCCGTCGGGAGCGCGCCCGTTCCCACCACGCCGTAGCCACCCGCGCGCTGCGGATCCCACACCGTGTACGAGCTCGGCGCCGCGACGCCTCCGGCGATCATCACGCGACCGTCGTCGAGCGCTGCCGCCGAATGGAGAAGGCGCGGCTGATCGAGGGCGCCCGCGCGCGTCGGCGCGTCGGCCGAGCCGAGGAAGCCGCCACGCCCCGGATCACCATCGGCGTCCACGTCGGCTTCTTCGGGGTTCGCCTCGGGCTCGAAGATCTCGTAGGTCGCGGGCGTCGTGACGTCCGTGCCCGACGCGAGCGAGAGCGAGACGTTGGTGCCCGTGCCCGGCGTGGCGACGAGCATCGCGCGTCCAGCGCCGCCGGCGATCAGCACGCGACCGTCGGGCAGGCGCGTGGCCGTGTGCCCACCGCGCGCCGAGAGCATGGGCGACTGCACCTCGTAGAAGCGACCCGACGACGGCTCGAACACGTACGCGTCGTTGGCCGCGACGAGCTCGTAGCAATTCGAT
The DNA here is from genome assembly GCA_964502175.1 of uncultured Sandaracinaceae bacterium. GTDB lineage: Bacteria > Myxococcota_A > Polyangia > Polyangiales > Sandaracinaceae > JAFLCL01. The sequence continues at coordinate 260,434 of CAZCVE010000002.1, read as the reverse complement.
CCGGTCGGCGCGCCCGAGGGACACGTCGCCATCGTCGCGCGCTCGAAGCCGCCCGCGATGAGCACGCGACCGTCCTCGAGCGCCGTCGCCGTGTGGAGGAAGCGCGCGCTCGGGACGTCTCCGTCGATCGTGTTGGCCTCGGTGAGACCGAACATGCGGATGTCCACGTAGCGACGCTCACCGCGCTCGAGGACGATCGGCCCGACGCTGCCGACGTGCGTCCAGTTGCCGTCTGCGGGGCCACCGAGGAGCACGATCCGCACGGCCTCGCCGAACGGGAGATCGGGGCGCACGAGCTCGGGGCGTCCGTTGCCGTCCGCGTCTTCGAGACCCTCGACCGTGAACGCCGAGTCTTCGGGCGTGTCCGAGTCCGGCAGGTACACGAGCAGCAGCAACGCCTCGACGCCCGCGGGCACGTCGGCGGCGGGCTCACCGAGCGCGCTCCATCGCACGCGGATCCGCGGATCTTCTTCCGCCGTCGGCGCTGCGCAGGATCCTGCGAGCAGCGAGAGCGCGATGCCGGACGTGAGGAGGAGGGACGAGGCAGGGCGAATCATCGAACGGGGAGGCTAACACAGCGTCCCCGCCGGCCGCTCCGATCGCCGCGTACTGAGCCGCAGCTCGCTGAAGTACGCAGGCACGATGTGGAACGTGCCGTCGGGATCGAACGTGATCATCGACGGGATCGTGCTCGTGCCGGTGCGCCCCGGCCGCGGCCTCCTCGACGAGATCGCCGGCTGCCATCGGCACCTTGGAGCGCGCACGCTGAGGCAGCGGCGGCGGCGCCCCCCAGCCGTCGCGCGAGGGCGGCGCAGTCGCCCGCGTCGACCCCGAACGCGACGACGCGCGCGTGGAGTTCCTGCGAACACCGCGCAGCACGCGCAGCGCGCCGACGGCGGTCGCCGGGTCTGCGTCCTCGCCCTCGCGATCGAAGATCTCGAACGCGATCGCGTCGTCCCAAGGCATCGAGCGACGCTCCGTCGCGAGGCCCGAGCCCGGGCACGTCCTCGTCGAGGCCGAGACGTGGGCCTCGCAGCGAGACCGAGCGAGGTGGGCGACGAGGCGAAACCGATCGTGCTGCATAATCCTTCGCAGGCGCGCGTCGTGACGAATTCGAGCGTCCGCCAAGATCTGGCGATCCGAACACATCACAGACCGGTAGAGAGATGAACGCCCTCAGTCGGGCGAGCGCTCTCCGGACGACTCAACCTCGTCGAACGCAAGCACCGCCGCCGCGATGAGTTTGGGCGACACTTCGAACGAATCCAGAATGGGCGGTACGGAACGAACGTAGCGAATCTGTCCGTCGCGTAGCGCCTGACAGACGCAGGTTTGCACCTGACCGTCGACTTCAATAACCACCCGATACTCACGAGGTCCGGTGCGTGCAATAAGCCGCAGGCGAGTCATTGCCACACACCTGCAACGACCCATCGAGCCACCCAAGCGGCATCAACCGAGTAGGTCACGCCCGGAAGTGGATCCCTAACGATAAACCCCCCACCAGGCGCAGGCTGAATCATGTGCTCCCTACGAATTCTTTCCCACTCGTCGTGATGCAATGGGGAGAGAAAATCGCCGCCTCCTGAGCTGTACGTAACCGAGCTGCACGAGAGCGCGGCAGATGGCGAGGCGGCGAATCGCGGCGTCCATGTGGCCCCGCGATTCCTCTCCGTCATCGTGCTCGACGCGCTCACGCTCTTCCGTTGTGCACGTTTCCACGCGCGCGTTCAAGAGCCGTCTGGCCTCCGCGTCACGCTGCACGACGCGCTGGTCCCACAGGTCGTCGGGCACCGGACCGGCGGCGCCGAGGGGTCGGGACGTCGCGTTGGCGACCAGACGCGCGGTCTCCACGTCGTCGACGGTCCACTCGCCAGGGCGTCCGTGGCGCGCCGCCTCGTGGTGCGCGCGCACCTTCAGGCCGCCGATGCCGGCCTCGCAGGCGCCGTTGAAGCGCGGCGTCGAGGGGGGCGACAAGAGCGCGATCACTCCGTGCTCCTCCAGCAGCGAGCGCGTCGCGTCGGCGATGAAGCCGGAGCCGTTGTCGCTCTTGAGGACGAGCGGAGCGCCGTGCTCGACGAAGAGAGCACGCAGCGCCGAGCACACGGTCTCGTTCGTCGCGTCCTTCGTCGGCAGCGAGAGCAGCAGCTTGCCTGAGCCCAGGTCGCGCACGACGAGCACCTGCTCGTACTCGCCGTCGATGGTCTTCGGCGGCTCGGTGAAGTCCATCGCCCACACCGCACCGTTGTTCCGCCAAGTCACTTGGTGAAGCAGCACGCCACGCTTCCGGCTCACGCGCCGGTAGCGCGTGACGATGTCCTCGAGCTCGCGGCGGCCCATCATCGGAAAGAGCTCACGCAGCGCCGTCACAGGCGTGTTCGCGCCCATCATCCCCAGCATCGCCAAGACCATGTTCCGCGTGTCGACGCATGAGCGATCGAGAGGACGACCGCGAGGCGTCGCGGTCAGCCGATCGTCGACCCATCGCTTCAGCCAGCCACGCACCGTCTCCGACGACACCCGCACCAGAGACTCGATTGCTGCCCACGACCGATGACGCCGTCGTCCCAGCCGCGCGAGCGCGATCACCGCGAGCTTCGTCCCGCGCTCGAGCGCTCGACGCGCCATCTGAGCCTGCTCGCTGCGACGCGCCGGCTTCTCGACCGACTTCAGCTCGAGCAGTCGCGTCCACCACGAGCGATGCCGATCCTGCCGCGCCTCCTTCGCTCGATCAGCGCCGTCCTCGAGAGTTTTTTTTGCCGCCAGCAGGCAGCAAGAGGTGGGGCATCAGCACCGCGATCTGCTCGCGCACCTGCGACGCGTGCAGCTCGAGCTTCAGCTCCTCGAGCTTCTCTTCGAGCTCCGACACCCGCGCGTCGCTCGCATCGCGAAGGATCGCGGGCCGACCGGCGGGCCGTGGCCCGAGGGCCTCGGCCGCGCCGGTCAGCGCGCGCTCACGAAGACGATGGAAGTGCGGCTCGCTCACGCCGAGCGTCTCGCACGCCGCGCTCACGCTCAGGTCGCCGCTCAGCGTCTGAAGGATGAGCTTCAGACGCTGCTTGGTCTCTTCCGAGCTGTCGACGCGCTCCACGTGCTCGACACCGCGCCCAGGTCGTCCTCGTCGCTCCATACGCCACCTCGCTCAGCTCGAGGATGGCCTATCTCGCGGTGTCTGCGCGATCCCCTTGTCCATCTCCGCTGCCGCCTTCAGCGCGCGGATCGCGGGCTTGCGGTGCTTCTTCCCCGACCGCTGCGGAGGCGGCTCCGCGGGCTTCGCGAGACCCAGTGTGCGCTGAGAGATCCGAATGAGGGCTTGTCGTCGCGCGCACTCGCGCTCGAGCGAGACGACCTTCGCTTCGAGCTCGGCGATGCGTCCATCGGGCCCGCGTTGTCGGCCAGGTCCTCGTCGCTCGCACGCATGGACGAGACCTTCGATCGCTTGCGCTTCGAGGCCGTAGTAGCGCTGCGAGCTCACGCCGAGCACCTTCGCGGCGTCCGTCGGAGTGCGCTGTCCGCCGAGCACTTCGAGGATCAAGCACGCAGTCTTGCGCGCATCGAGACTGCCCACCTCGATGCGCGGGCCCACCGAGCCGGGCTTGCGCCCGCGCTTGGCCTTGCTCTCGCTCGCGCCGCTCACTGCTCCTCCTCCGCGTCGCGCTTCGACAGCTCCGCATGCAGATCCGCGAGCGCTTCATCGAGCGGTGACGTGCCCGGCGGCGCGTCCTCGGGAGGCGTCAGATCCACCTCCTGACGCGGCTCGCCATCGCGCGTGAGGAACACTCGATCTCCCTCGCTGTGCACGGTGAACGCCCGCCCGCCCGACTGTCCCGTCAAGTACAGCGGCTGCTTCGGAACACCATGCCGCGACAGCTCGAGCGCGTTCTCCGCGATGCGCGCGCGCTGCTGATCACGCACCTGCGGCGCGGCCGCGTAGTAGCGATCTGCGGGCGTGAGCCCATCGAGGCCCTGATGAGGACGATGGAAGTTGTAGTGATCGATGAAGTGGTGGAGGCGCTGACGCGCGTCGTCGAGATCGCGAAACACCGCCGCCTCCGCGCACTCGCGCCACAGAGTCCCCCAGAAGCGCTCCACCTTTCCCAGCGTCTGAGGACGCTGGGGCTTGGCAACGATGTGCTTGATGCCCTTCGCCGTCAGCTCCTTCGAGAACGCGCTCTGGCCGCGCCACGTCACGTACTGCGTGCCGTTGTCCGTCAGGATCTCCTCCGGCACTCCGTGGTTCGCGATCGAGCTTCGCAGCGCCTCCAGTACCAGCGCCGTCGCCTGACTCGCGTGCACCGCGAAGCCCACGACGAAGCGGCTGTGGTCGTCCATGAACGCCACCAAGTACACGCGACGGTTCTGACGCTTCAGCACGAACGTGAAGAGATCCGTCTGCCACAGCTGGTTCGACTTCTCGCGCTCGAAACGCCTCACGCGATCCTCGTGCGGGCGCGTCGGCACCTCCTCGAGCTGGTAGCCCGCGTCCTTCAGCACGCGCGCCACCGCGGACGGACTCGCTCCGAGCGCAGGCCCGCGCGCGAGCATGTCGCTGATCCGCTGACAGCCCAGGCTCGGGTCGCCGCTCTTGAGGAGCAGGATCGTTCGCTTCGTCAGCTCGGGCACCTTGCTGCCGCTCTGACCACGCGGGCGGTCCATCAGACCAGCGGGGCCTTCGGCCTCGAAGCGGTTCTTCCAGCCGTAGAGCGTGTGCTTCGAGATGCCGACGAGCGGCGCGAAGTCCTTGGCCGGCAGGCCGCTTCGATTCCACGTGTCGAGGATCAAGAGCCGCTGCTCGGCCGTCAGCTTCGACGTCTCTCCGCTTGCCGTCGGCAAGACGAGCCGCTTGCCCTTCTTCCGCCCTCCGAGCCGAAGCGCTGCAGGGTTGCGAAGCGGCTTCGCCGCGACCTCGCCTCCGTCGTCTCCGTCTTCCGAGTCCTCGATCTCTTCGATCGGCTCCGCAATACCCCACGCCTCGTTGGTCTCTTCTTCCGACATCGCTGCCTCCACTCCGGCGAACCCGTCGCCATCGGGGAGGAGGCGATTTCTCTCCTCATTTCACACGAAGATCTGTCGAAGAATTCGGGGAGCTAAACAGGTGAATCTGTTTCCGACAACGCCCTGCACCCAGCTCGAAGACGCTGGCGTGCGTGATGGCGGGTGAGCGTTCGAGTGCGCGGCCAATCGCGAATCCCCGCGCGTGGTTGAGCGTGAGGGAGTTGCGAGTCGCCTTGCCGGCTTGGAGGGGTGATCCGGCGATTGCGGCGGCCGGGCCGCGGATAGCCGAAGCTAGATCGTGCCGTGTGGCGGACGACGCCGTGCGGCGCGGTCCGCTGGGCCACGCTCGCGACCTCGCGCCGAGGGTTTGGAGTTCGTCCAGTTGGGGCATGACTGAACGACGGACGCGCCGCGCATGCGGCGACTGACAGTCGCTGCGAGCCGCTCGACGTCTCGGGCTCTCCCCGCCGCGCTGTCGAACCATCGACGCCAGACCCATCGCGACCTCCGCTGCGACGAGCCTACGCACCGGAGGGCTTCGTGGGCAAGGGTCTCCTCGTCGCCGGGTCCTCAGCCGTCCTCGCGCCGCCGCTCTCCTTCGCCTCGAGCACGATCCGGTACGCGTCGCGCTTGGCGATCCCATACGCCGCCGCGAGCGCATCGGCCGCGTCCTTCGCGCCGAGGCCCTCGTCCACGAAACCCCGCGCGCGCTCGCGAAGCGTGTCCTCGTCGGGCGGCTCTTCGGGCTCGAAGACGGTGGGCGCGATCACGATCGTGATCTCGCCCCGCGCCTCGGCGAAGCGCTCCGCGAGCGCCGCTGCCGTGCCGCGCACGACCTCTTCGTGGAGCTTGGTGAGCTCGCGACACACGGCGAGCTCACGCGCTCCGATCACACCCGCGAGATCGCGCAGCGTGGCGCCCAGACGCGACGGCGCCTCGAAGAGCACGACGGCGTCCCCGTCCTTCGCGATCGACTCGAGCAGCTCGCGACGACGCTTCCCGCCGCGCGGCAGGAAGCCCACGAACCGAAAGCGGCTCGCCACGAAGCCCGCGCTGCAGAGCGCGACGAGCGGCGCGCTCGCGCCCGGCAGCGCCTCCACGGCGATCCCTCGCTCTCGCGCGGCGGCGACCAGCTCTGCGCCCGGATCGCTCACCATCGGCGTGCCCGCGTCGGTCACGAGCGCGATCTTCGCGCCCGCTTCGAGCCGCGCGCACACGGCGTCGATCACGCTCGACTTCGTGTGCGCGTGGAAGGCGCGCAGCGGCGTGCCGATCGCGTGGTGCACGAGCAGCGTCCGCGAGCGGCGCGTGTCCTCGGCGAGCACGAGCTCGCACTCGCGGAGCACGCGGATCGCGCGCAGCGTCACGTCCTCGAGGTTGCCGATGGGCGTCGCGACGACGAAGAGACGACCGGCGTCAGACATCGACACTTCGCCTCGACACGGGTCTCAACCGAGCGCGGTCTTCTCGACCTGCGACTCGAGATAGACGCGGATCTTGTCCTGCAGGCGCTTCTCGATCTGTCGCACGCGCTCGCGGCTCACGCCGAACTGATCACCCAGCTCCTGGAGCGTCTTGGGCTCCTCGGCGATCAGGCGCTCGTGGAAGATGATCGCGTCCTTGCCCACGAGCGTCTTTCCGTACTCGTGGATCTTCTCGGTGAGGATCTCGGTGATCTCGCCCTCGGCGAGCGCCTCGTCGATCGGCGCAGCGCCGCTGCCCATCATCTCGATGCGCGTCGTGGGTCGACCGTCCGAGCTCTGGCCCATCGGCGCGTCGAAGGACACCTCCGAGCCGCCGAGGCGTCGATCCATGGAGATCACCTCTTCGGCCGGCACGTCGAGCTTCTCGGCGATGAGCTCGGGCGTGGGATCGATCCCGAGCGCCGCGAGCTTGGCCTTCTCCTTCTTCAGGTTGAAGAAGAGCTTCCGCTGCGCCTGCGTGGTGCCGAGCTTCACCATGCGCCAGTTGTTGAGGATGAAGCGGAGGATGTACGCGCGGATCCACCATGCCGCGTAGCTCGAGAGCTTCACGCCGCGGTTCGGGTCGTACTTCTTCACGGCCTGCATGAGGCCGATGTTCCCCTCCTGCACGAGGTCGAGGATGTTCCGGTACGCGCGTCGGTAGTCGAACGCGATCTTCACCACGAGGCGCAGGTTCGACGTGACGAGCTTCTTCGCGGCCTCGACGTCGCCGGTCGTCGTGTAGCGGGTCGCGAGCTCGTGTGTCTCCTCGGGCGTGAGCAGCGAGTAGCGCTGCACGTCGCGCATGTAGGCCTGAAGCGGGTCCTGCGTGGCCACCGACGTGGCGTCGCGCCGCGCGAGCGTCGTGGTCTTCGAGATGCGTCCTGCGAGCGCCTTGTCGTCGTCGACGGTGAAGTCGCCGTCCGAGTCGGACGGCTCGCCGCCGAGCTCATCGTCACCGACGACCTCGCCCTCGATCACGTCGCCATCGCCGCCGCGGTCGTCGTCGCTCTCCGCCGCGCTCGCGTCCAGCCCACCGTCGAGACCAGGTCCGTCGACCTCGGTGCTCTCGACCTCGTCGTCGTGCGCCTCGTCACGCTCTTCGACGACCTCGCCATCGAGCGCGTCGTCGTCGGTCTTCTGCTGGGCTCGTCGGGTCGCCATCTGGGGGAGCGGAACGTGCTCTCGTCGGGGTGGGACCGCAACCCCTCACGGCGGAGCGCTGTTCCCTTCGGCAGGTGCGGCCGGCGCCTCCGTCGGCGGCTGACTCGGTGCCTGACTCGGGGCCTCGGTCGGCGGCTCCGTGGGCGGCTGCACGGGCGCGTCGGGAGGCGTGGCGCGCACGAAGATCTCGTCGTCGAACGCCGCAGGTCCGAGCGGCTCCCACCGGTCGGTCACCGTGCGGAGGATCGCCGCTTCGCTGCTGTCCGACCGCACGTACGCCCACTCGGCGTGGACCTCGTCGAGGCGCGCGAGGAACTCGCTGCGGCTCTCGTAGGGCACGTAGAGCACGCGGTTCGAGAAGTCGTCGTTCCAGAGGTTGCCGACGAAGCCGATGTCGTCAGTGAAGATCGCGACGTCTCCCGGCTGGAGATCCTGATCGCGGCGACGACGCGTGTCCGACGGCAAGAGGCAGTGGCTCGTGTCCGCGAGGTTCCGCTCCGCGAGCGTCATGCGCGAGAGCTCGAGCGCCTCGCTCACCGTCACGTCCCACGCCGGCACGGCCCACAAGAGCGTGAGCGCGTTCAGCACGAGCATCGCGCCGAGCACGCCCTCTTCGAGGCGCTGTCGCGCGTTCTGCGCGAGCCACCAGCCGATCACCACGAGCGCCGCCGCGGGGAACGCGAGGCTGAAGCGCGACCAGTGGTGCCCGGGTGAGGCGACCTGCACGAGGAGGCCGAAGAACAAGCAGAAGCACAGCGCCGTCAGGCGCGTGCGGCTCACGCGATCACGCAGGCGCTCGAGCCACGTGAACACCAGCACGGGCGCCGCCACGATCAGGAGCGGCGCGGCGATGAAGGGCAGGGCGTAGCCGTACGCGTGCCTCCCGGTGTCGTGATAGTTCTCGCCGATGTGCGGGGGGCCGGTGAGCTCGTTCCACACGTACTCGAAGTCGCGCTGCATGTGGCCCGCGTCGACGGTGCCCTCGAGCCGCACGCCGAGGAGCGCGCTCTCGTACGTGATCGGCCAGAGCGGGTTCTCGTGGAGGAGGAAGTTCCTCGCGTAGGTCGGCATCGCGTAGGCGAACGCGAGCAGCGTCGCGCCGAGCAAGCTGAGCATCACGCGCCAGTCGGCCGACGCGATCACGCGCACGAGCAGCCACAGCCCCAGCATCCCGCCGAACACGAGGCCGTTGGCCTTCACCGCGCCGAGGATCCCGAGCGCGAGCCCCGCCATCCACACGTCGCGCGAGCGCAGCTCGAAGCGCGAGACGAAGTGGAGCGCGAGCACGGTGGCCGTCAGCACCGACAGATCGACGTACGTGCTCCGCAGCTCGAGCGCCGCGCCCGGGATCGTCACCGCCACCACCGCGAAGCCCACGCTCGCGGGCTGCGAGGTGCCGTGCCTGCGCGCGAGCGTGAACACGCCGAGGGCGGCCACGAGCAGCGCGAAGCTCGGCACCACGTCGACGAGGCGTCGATCGTAGAGCGCCGCCGCCCAGAGCTGGAGGTTCTCCGCGGCGCGCGGATAGCCGTTCACCATCTCGAGCATCGGCTGCACGTCGATGATCGCGAATCCCCTGTTCTGGAGGGCGAATCCGACCATCGGCTCGTGGTACCAGAGGCCGTCCCACGCGCCCGACGGAGCGAGCCACGCGACGTACATCGTCCAGAGCGCGAGGCCCCAGAGCCACACGTAGCCGAACGTCGCGACGCTCTTCACCCGGTAGAGCGAGCGCGCGAGCGCGACGGGTGCGATCACCAGCTCGCGCGCGTCGAGCAGCAGGCGCCTGCGGTCGCGCGTCGAGGTGAGCGCCAGCGTCGCGACCACCAGCGTGAGGCCCAGCGCGAGGCCCACCATCGACAGGCGATCGAGGTGCTGGCTCCACCCGAGCGCGTAGATCGAGCCCTCGATGATCCCCGTCGCGATCAGCGTCGTCGCGAGCCCGCGCTCCGCCACCCGCTCGGGCGCGAGCGCCTCACCCTGCGCGACGGCCGGATAGAGCCGCGCCGCAGCGAGCGCCGAGCCGGCGAAGACGAGGGCGGTGACGACGAAGAGGAGCACGAGGGCGCGAGACTACGCCGAGTGCTTTCGGCGCCAGTGGCCGAGCAGCGTCCAGCGCGTCCACGGGATGTCGATGTCGACGAGCTCCATGCCCGGGCCGACGTCGAGCTCGCGCAGGCGCTTCCGATCGAACTTCGACGGGTGGATGTGCGCGCGCGTGTAGCCGTCCTTGCGCGCGAACCACTCGAGCACCGTGCGCTCGAGGATCCCGAGCGAGCTGTCGAGGCCGTAGTTCGGCGTCGAGAGCAGGAGCGAGCCGCCCACCTTCACGCGCGCGGCGAGCATGCGCGCCCACGGCTCGGGCGTCGGCAGGTGCTCGACCACTTCCTTCGCGAGCACCACGTCGAAGTCGCCCGCGAACGCGCCCTCGCGCGGCAGCTCGTTCTCCGACGGACACACCGCGAGGCGATCCTTCATCTCGGGGAACAGCCGCTTGCTCTCGTCGATCGCCTGCTGATCGAGATCACAGCCGAAGAACGTCACGCCGTTCACGCCGGGGAAGAACGGCTCGAGCCCGCAGCCCACCACGAGCACACGACCCCCGCGGTGCGGCGCGAGGGCCTGCGCGAAGCCGTCGATCAGCGGCCGGTGATAGACCGACCACGGAAAGCGGTCCTTCCGCGCGTGGTTCACGAAGTACGGAGCTGCGGTCATGTCGCGCTCAGAGCTTCCTGGCGTGGACGACGAGCTCGCCGGGCTTCATCGACTCGATGTCGCGACGCATCGCCGCCGACAGAAGTCGAATCGCCGTCTTCGGCACGAACGAGAGCGCGCGGCGCACGGGCGGCATGATCGTCCAGTGGCCGGTGAGGCGCTTCACGAGCCAGCCCGCCACGCTCGGGTAGAGCAGCACGTCGAACGCGCCCGCCACGCCGCTCGACACGATCGGCTCGACGCGATCCACCGCGAGCCCCGCGTCCGCGAGGAGCTTCTCCCACTTCTTCGCGTCGTAGAGGTGCACGTGGTGGAAGATGCGATCGAGGTTGTCACGGTAGCTGCGCGCGAGGCCGCCGAGGCCGATGGAGTCGAGCACGCGCGGCACGAGCAGCTCGTGCGTCCAGTCGGGCGTCGGCACGATCAGCACGAACGGCGCGCCGGGCGCGAGCGATCGCGAGATGGTGTTGAAGGCGCCCGCGATGTCGGGGACGTGCTCGAGCGAGCAGTTCGCGATCGCGCTCTTGAAGTAGCCGACGGGCAGGTCGCTCGTCGTGATGCTTCCGCAGATCAGCGTCGAGTACGTCGCGGTCGACTGCGCGCGGCGGATCTCGTTCGGGTTGATGTCGATGCCCCAGACCTGACGCTCGGGGTAGCAGAGGCGCGCGAAGATTCCGTCGCCGCAGCCCACGTCGAGGATCGGCTCGGGCAGCTCGACGCCGCGCATCGCCGCGAGGCGCACGCACTCGCGGAGCGCGAGGGCCGCCGGGGCGTAGGCGTAGTAGTCGCCGAAGAACTCGAGCCCGAGCTCCTCGTCCGAGAGCATGCGCTTGTGAGCGCGCTCCATCGCAGGGTCGCTCGCGGAGCTCTCGGCAGCGGGGCCGTGGCCATTCGAAGAAGCGCGTCGTTCCGTCACGTGGGGCGTCCGGGGAAAAGAGGGGCGCGGAGTATAGAGCGCGCTCTCGTCTCGGGCACCACCCGATCCGTGAGCCTGTGTCCGCCCCTTCAAGGGCTCGCGGGAGGGAGCGGGGGACCGTCGGCGGGCTCGACGAAACGCGCAGAGATCACCGTGAAGCTCGCGCTCGATCCCGCGGGTCGCAGCTCGATCTGGGGAGAATCCACGTACACCGAGAGACGCTGCGTGGGCTCGTCGATGCGCGCTTGGGTCTGTCCGCTCTCATCGCGGAGCGTGGCCACGCAGTCCTCGCACTGGCCGTAGTACGTGCCGTCGAGCGACTGACCGGCGAGCTCGATCACGTAGCGGCTGCGTGGTCTCGCGTGGGTGATCTCGATCGCGGGCGCGGGCACGGGCCACCCCACATGCCAGTCGTTCAGCGTGTAGCTCACGTGCGTCCGCAGCAGCGCTCCGTCGGGACAACGAAACGATCGGCCCAGCGCGTCGGCCGTGCACGTCGATTGTCCACGCGCGTCGACGACGAAGACGTTCGCCCTCGGAAGGAGCGCCGCGAACCGCACGCCGTCGGCGGGCTGGGCGCGGAGCAGCGAGATCGAGATCAACACGCTCGTGGCGAGCGAGACCGCGGTCGCGGGCCGCAGGTGACGCGATTCGAGAACGCGCCCCAGCCGAGACCGCAGGGTGAGCGAGCTCGCGCGTCGCCTCGGAATGGACACGGCGATCATCACGACGGTCGCCATCAGCGTGATCGGCCAGCCCGCGTGATCCGACGGGAGCGCGCGCGTCGCGCGGAGGCGGGTCGTCCCGGGACGCAGCCACAGCGCGGTCGCGTGCTCGAAGGTCGGGTTCGGATCGTCGGCCTCGGGAGCGCCCACCGGCATCGCCCACACGGGGACCTCGCCGCGGTCGTCGTGCGCGACCAGGCGCGGATACCAAGGTGTTCCGAGCTCGACGAGCGCGGGCTCGCTCGTGTCCGACAGCGTGAGGTCGAAGCCCTCCCCCGGCACCGTGGTCGCGACGACGTGCCCGCCTCCGCGCGTCACGTGCGCGAGCGATCCGTCCCACGACGCGACGGGCCGCAGCCACAGCCTCCCGAAGCGCTGGTCCGCGCCTTCGTCTCGGCCCGGCAGGATCTCTCGCGCAGGCGCGACCACCCATCGGATGCCGAAGCGCGCGAGGTTCTCCGTGCTCGTCGTGCGGAGCTGATCGCGCAGCAAGAACCCTGCGGGCGCAGGCTGGCTGAGCGCGAGCTCGACGCCGGGCGAGCCGTCCGCGCCGTCGCGCGCGAGCGTGAAGAGCTCGTAGGTGCACTCGAGCCCGCACACCATGAGCAGGCGCCCACCGGGTCTCTCGCTCTGATCGCGCGCGAGCCGGTAGCGAAGCGCCGCGAGATCCTCGGGCGCCGTCGAGACTGGACCGACGAAGTCGTCCCTGCGCTCACGCTCGAGATCACGAAGGCCCGCGCTCCAGCTCCGGTGCCCCGTGATCGTCAGGCCGACCAGGGCGATCACGGCGCCGAGCCGCACGAGCCGCGCGCGGTCGGGGCGCCCGACGCCGAGCACGTGGAGGCGCGCGCCGCTGCCCATCGCGAGCGCGCCGAGCACGTAGAAGAACGGCTTCACGAACGCGCCGATGCGGAACGCCTGCCATCGAACGCTCGTCGTGGACGGCGCGAGACCGAGCTCGATCATCGGCACCTCGACGTACGACAGCACGAGCGCGATCGAGACCCACACGAGGAGGCGCGCCTCGGCCCGGTCTCGCCGCAGGAGGGCGCAGAAGCTCGCCATCCATCCGCTGGCGACGAGGATCATCCAGCCGCCGTCCGGCAGCGCGCCCACCGTCATGCGCGCGAGCGCCAGATCGGCCGGAATCTGGGGCGTTCCGTAGTGCACGCCGTACGCGAGCACGCGCGACGCGGCGGGGAGCCAGAGCCACGCCGAGAGCGCGAGCCCGAGCGAGAACGCGCCCAGCGGCGCGAGCAGGGAACGCCGAGCGTGCGTCCGCGAGAGCCCGATCGACAGCGCGATCGCGATCGCGAACAGCACGCACACACCGAGCGCGAGCGGGTGCAGCGCGGCTGTCAGCGCGATGCCGAGCGCGCTGCTGAAGAACCTCGCCTGCGTGAAGCGTCGCGTGAGATCGAAGAGCGAGGGCAGCGTGTGCAGCAGCGTCGCGATGCTCAGCGTCGAGGGCAGGAACGCGTAGCGAAAGACGGGCTGCGTTCCCCACGTGAAGTCCGTGCCCACGTCGAGGAGCGCGAGCACGCCCACCACGAGCGCCGCAGGGAGAGGCGCGCCGACCCGCACGGCGCAGCGCGCGATGCCGACTGCCACCGCGACGTACGCAGCGCTCACGATCGAGACGAGCAGCCGCGCGGTGTCGTGCTCGGCGCCGATCCCACGCGCGAGGAGCGCCACGCCGCGATGCGCGAGCGTCGGATAGAGGTCGAGCGTGGGATCGCCGGGGGCGATGCGCGTGAGCCACGTCAGGGGTCGACCGCGCGCGGCCTGATCGATCAGCTCACCGACGATCGCCTCGTTCACACGTCCGTCGAGACCGACGAAGGGGCGCGCCGCGCTCCACGCGGGACGTGTCACGAGCACGCCCACGATGACGATCGGCAGGTACACGCACGCCCAGCGCGCCAAGCGCGTCTCCTCGAGCGAACGACGCGCATCGCGCACGTCGCCGAAGAGCACGCAGATCGCCACGCCCACGAGGAAGAAGCTCGTCTCGAAGCGCGGCGTCGGCGCGAGCGCCGCGAAGACCGCGATCCCGAGGAGGACGAGGAGGCTCGAGCGCTCGCGGCGCAGCATCGACCGCCGTTGTACGCGAGCGGTGACCTCGCTGTCGCCCGACGCTTTCTTGACGGCGTCTGCGCGCGTCCTCGACGGTCCCCGCCATGCACGCCGTCGCCGCTCGCTCGCTCGCCGCCGAGGTCTCGGGGCTCCCCCTCTCCATCGTGCTCGCCGACGGCGAGACGCTCGCCGCGATCCGCGAGCGCATCGAGGCCGGCGAAGAGATCGCGAGCATCCCGCTCGTGCCGCCGTTCCACGTGTCGGACGACGACGCGTACATCGTGCTCCCCGAGGACATCGGCGTGGAGCTGCGCGAGATGTTCGCCGAGGGCGACGTCGATCTGCTCGCGGACGCGATGCGCGAGGGCCTCTTCGTGATCGGCACGCTCGAGAAGGAAGGCCGCGGCAAGATGAGCCTGGCCGTCGACGAGGTGGAGATCGTGGAGCGCCTCCTCGCGAAGATGCCCTACGCCGACACCATCGAGGTCGGCCGCGGCGCCGACCCGCTCGCGACGTTGAACGCGCTCCCGCAGTGCAAGAACACGGTCGCCTCGTCGTTCGTCGACATGGCCGGCTTCCAGAAGATGGTCCGCGCGACCGAGCACGCCGGGCCGTCGTGGCGCGCGCCGACGGATCGCAAGGACATGGTGGGCGTCGACCCGACGTTCGCGTGGAGCCGTCGGCTCGCGGACGGCCGCATCGGCGTCGAGGCCGCGCTCTTCTGCGAGTACGAAGAGCACGTGATCGTCCTGCGCCCCGTGGCGCTGCGCATCGCCGTCACGCGCACGCTCGAAGCGTCGCCCTGAGCGCGTCAGCCGCCAGGCGGGGGCGGATAGTCCGTGCGGTAGCAGCAGGCGCGCGCGCGTGAGCTGCGCTCGCTGGCGGTCGTCGTCGGCTCGAGCACGTAGCGGTGTGGTCCACCGCTGCGGGTGATCGAGTCGAGCGCGGCGAAGTCGCGTCCCGCCGTGTCGATCGCCAACGGACATCCCGTCGCAGGATCAGCAGGCCCGTTCGGCGCAGGCGCGGACACACACGCGAGCCCGCCCGCTCGCCACGCCGCAGGCTGCGCGCCCACGACGCTGCAGCCGAAGAGTCCCGTGACGATCACGAACAAGATCGAGCGTCGCATCGCGTGAGCGTGCCTCGCGCGCCGTCGCACTGTCACGTGATGCGGCCGGACCGCCGCGCGTACAGTCGCGCGATGTCTCGGCTCTCCGTCGCGGTCCGCCTACGACTTCTGTCGACCGAAGCGGGTGGTCGCTTGCGTGCGATCCGAACGGACTACCGACCCAACTGGGATCTCGGAAACACCTGGCAGGGACAGCCGACGCTCGACGGTGGTCGCGTGCTGCTGGTCGGGATCGACACGCTGGCGCCCGGCGAGGAAGGCCCCGCGAGGATCGATCCGCTCATGGACGAGGCGTGGGGTCTCCTCGAGCCGGGCCGTGTGCTGCCCATGCAGGAAGGCGTGAAGGTCGTGGGTCACGCGTTCGTCCAGTCCGTCACCCGACCGCCTCATCTCACCCGCGAGGTCGCGGCTTTCGTCCTCGAGGCGCACCAGTTCTGCCACTTCGTCGAGAAGGGCTCGAGCCTGCCTGTTGCGCAGCGACTGAGGACGGCGCGTGGGCGCTTGCTGGACCTCTACCGAGCGGGCGCGGCCCTCCCTTCGTTCGAGCCTATCGGAACCGACGACGCGCCCCCGACGAGACGCCCCGACTGGGTGGGCTTCGGCGAGACCGATGTCTACTCGGAGGTCTTCGATCCGTATGACGACAGCCCGTCGCTCGTGGCCGGATCACTCTCGGACGACGTGCTCGAGATCTACGCCGACGTGTCCCGCGGCCTCGGCCTCTGGGAGTCCAAGGCGCACGTCGATGCCGTGTGGGAATGGCGCTTCGGCTTCGACACGCACTGGGGCGACCACGCGATCGACGCGCTCCGAGCGCTCCATCGCGCATGCGCGCGCGAGACGTGACCTCGACGGACTCAGGGGCAGCGCTGCGCGACGTTCGGCGCCCAGAGCCAGCCGGCGCCCCACGTCTGGCCGGCAGGCGCGGTGACGCGCCACCAGCGGCCGCGGCGCTCTGCGACGGTCACCACGGTGCCGTTCGCGAGGGAGGTGACCACGGTGGCGCGTGACGACGCGTCGGCGCGTACGTTGGTCGATCCGTCCGTGTCGGCGATGCGCCACGGGCACGCGCTCGTGACCGCCGTCGGCGTGGGCGGCGCGGTGCTCGTCTCGGCGGCGCCTGGCGTGGTGAAGAGGTGCGACGCGTCGATGGGCGCCTCGCGGAGGAAGTCCGTGAGCGCGACGCCGCGCGCTCCGAAGCGCACGAGCGACGCAGGCGCGCGGCGAGTCTGCGGCATGCGCACGCGGCCACCCGTGAACGAGACCGTCGACTCCCACGCGACCCGGTGCTGGATGGGCTCTGCGTCGTCGTCGTCGGGGTCGTCGGGGTAGGTGACCGTCGTCTCGGACGCGTGGACCGGCAGCGTGCGACACGCGCGCTCCACGGGATCGCACACGACGAGCTCGCGCACGAGGTAGGCGCCGCCGCTGCTCATGTCCTCGTAGCCCTCGACGCGCGTGACGGTGTAGAGCCGATGCGACGCGTCGAGCGTGACCACCTCGTGGCCGAGCTCCATCTGGATCACGCCCGTCCAGCAGTCGTACTGCGGCATGCCGCGGAACCAGCCGACGATCGTCACGCCCGCGGTCGACCGAAGCAGCATGTACTCCACGGTCTCCGCGCCCGGGCCCATCGAGGGCTGGTCGTACGGAGAGACGATGTCGGAGTAGGCGCAGCGCACGAACGCGATCGCGTCGGGCGTGCCGGTCTCGAAGGGCGTGGGCGGTGCGGGGCCGCCTGCTTCTTCGTCGACGTACATGGCCTCGTCGGCCTCGGTGAGATCCGGATCGTGCGCGCTCGGCACACGACGCTCGCGCGCGAACGGCGCGCCGCACGTCGCGTCGAGCGCGTGCGGCGCCGCGGTGTGCGCGCGGACGAAGCGAACGGCCTCGTCGACATCGCGCGCGATCGGGAAGCGTCCCGCCCGCACCTCCGTAGCCCAGCGCGTCGCCTCTGCGGGGAGCCCCGCGATCGAGGGAGTCGGGGCCGGCAATTCCATCAGGCGCAGCGCGGCCTGCAGGTCGTCACCCATGAGGTGTGCGGCGCGCGCTTGGTCGGCCGGCGTACACGACATGCGAACGCGCGCGATCGCGTCGCCGTACGCCGCGGTCGCGGCTTCGTCGGTCGCTGGCGGCGCGGGCGAGGCGAGCACCTCGAGGGCCCACGGACATTGGAACGACTGCCGGATCGGTCCGCGCGTCGCGTCGTGCACCCAGATGCCGTCGTCGTCGTACTCGGGGCGCTCCTCGTATGGATAGCCGCCGAGCAGGGCGTCGGCGCGCGCGAAGAGGGCCGCCGCGTCCGCATGACGTCCGCGCGATGCCGCGGTGCGTGCCTCCGCGAGCGGGCGATCCCACGCCGCTGTCGCAGCGCGCGTCTGCGCAGACGCCCGAGATTCTCGGGCCCCCGAGAGCACGAGCGCGACCGCGCCGACGAACACCGCGAGCCTCGAGGACCGCCCAGTCATGCGAGGGAGGATACGTCGGCCGGCTCGATTGCCCCCCCGTGATCGCTGGGATAGAAGCGCGCCCTTCATGCGGTTCGAGAACGTCTCCATCCTGAGCGTCGCTTCCTTCGACGCGCCGAATCGCACGACCTCGGCGGATCTCGAGGCGCGTCTCTCGCCGTTCCTCAAGCGCCTCGGGTTCGCGCCCGGCGTCCTCGCGTCGCTCAGCGGCGTCATCGCCCGACGCTTCTGGGACGAAGGCACCCCGCCGTCCGAGGTCGCCGCCAAGGCCGGAGAGCGCGCGATCAGCGCGGCGGGCATCGATCGCTCGCGCATCGGTCTGCTCGTGAACACGAGCGTGTCGCGCGACTACGTCGAGCCGTCCACTGCCTGTTTGGTGCACGGCAAGCTCGCGCTGAGCCCGACCTGTCTCAACTTCGACGTCGCGAACGCCTGCCTCGGCTTCATCAACGGCATGGATCTCGTGGCCCAGTCGATCGAGCGCGGCGTGATCGACTACGGCCTCGTCGTCGACGGCGAGAGCAGCCGCTTCGTCGTCGACAAGACGATCGAGCGCCTCAACGCCACGGGTGATGCGCGCGCGTTCGCCGATCACTTCGCGACGCTCACGCTCGGCTCGGGCGCGGCCGCGATGCTGCTCTCGCGCAAGGACCTCGCGGGACCCGACGCGCATCGCTACGTGGGCTCGGTCAGCCTCGCCGCCACCGAGCACAGCCACCTCTGCCGCGGCCAGGTCGACGGCATGATCACCGACGGGCAGAAGCTCCTCCAGGCCGGCCTCGAGCTCGCGCGACGCACCTTCGAGCTCGCGACGGAGGAGCTCGGCTGGACCCCCGACGTGCTCGACGAGATCGCGATCCATCAGGTGAGCCGTCAGCACACCGACAAGCTCGCGGAGCGGTTGGGCCTCGATCCCGCGCGCATCCACGCGATCTTTCCCGAGCTCGGCAACGTCGGCCCCGCGTCGATCCCGCTCGTGATCGCGCAGGCCGCGGAGCTCGGTCGCCTCGAGAAGGGCGACCGCGTCGCGCTCATGGGCATCGGCAGCGGCCTCAACTGCGCGATGGCCGAAGTGGTCTGGTGATGGCGCGCGCGACGTCGATCGATCTCGCGCCCCGCCTCGCCGAGCTCGGCATCGCGAGAGAGCTCTATCCGTTCCAAGGCCGCGAGCTCCTCGTCCGCGATCGGTCGGGCCAGAAGACACTGCGTCTCGCGTACCTCGACGAGGGACCCGAGGACGCGCCCGTCGTCGTGATGGTCCACGGCAACCCGACGTGGTCGTTCTTCTACCGCGAGCTCGTGCTCCGCCTGCGCGCGACGCACCGCTGCATCGTCCCCGATCACATCGGGATGGGCCTCTCGGACAAGCCTGGCGACGACCGCTACGACTACACGCTCGCCTCGCGCGTCGAGGATCTCACGACGCTGATCGATCACGTCGCCCCCGCGGACGGAAACGCCGGTCCCGTCTCGCTCGTGGTGCATGACTGGGGCGGGATGATCGGCACGGCGTGGGCCGTCGATCACGCGGATCGCGTGGGCAAGATGGTCGTGATGAACACGGCCGCGTTCCCGCTCCCGAAGAGCAAGCGCTTCCCGGGTCCCCTCGCGCTCACGCGCACGCCGCTCGGCGCGCTCTTGGTGCGCGGCGGCAACGCGTTCTCGCGCACGGCCTCGCGCGTGTGCGTGAAGAAGGGCGCGCTCCCTCGCGACGTCCGCAAGGCCTACACAGCTCCCTACCGCAGCTGGGCCGATCGCATCGCGACGCTGCGCTTCGTCGAGGACATCCCGCTGAAGACCACCGACCGCGCGTACCGCGTCGTGTCGGACACCGAGGGCAAGCTCTCGCGTCTGGCGGACAAGCCGATGCTGCTCGCCTTCGGCCTCTTGGACTTCGTGTTCGACCAACACTTCCTCGCCGACTGGGAGCGTCACTTCCCGAAGGCCGAGGTCATGCGCTTCGCCGACGCCGGCCACTACGTCCTCGAAGACGAGCGCACCGTGCTCCTGCCGAAGATCGCAGCGTTCCTCGGCTGAGCCGACGGCCCAAGTTGATCTCACCCTGAAGGCTCGGTAGCCTCGCGAGCAGGAGGCGACGCACATGGCACGTTTCGTTCAGGGGGGGGGGCCGCGCTCTTCTCGATCTTCCTGACAGCCTGCGTCACGCAGGAGTTGCAGTTCCGTCTTCCGACTCAGTACTTCCAAACGGCCGTCTGCACGTGTGCTGTGTGCTGGAATAGGCCGTTCTGCTGGTCGCCAACTCGACCCGACGAGTTTCCGGATCCCATCGATGGTGTCTGCCCCGACGGATTCGAGGCCGCGCTGCCCGCGTCGCGATTCGTGGAGTCGGCTCCCGAGGACTGCGGCGACCTCGTGTGCGGGACCGTGTTGGTGAGGGAGACATTTTTCTGCGAAGCGGTCGAGGGCGTCGATCTCGACTTGGTTGCGGCTACGGCGGGCGTTCGATGCCCCCTCCCTGGCACGGTCGCTCGATCGCGGTTGGCGCACGTCGACCCCTGCGAAGACGTCATCTTCGAATGTCGCGACCCGGCAGACTCAGAGTTCGCGTCATGTGCCGATCTGCCAACGGACACGTCGGACTGCCCAGTGGGGTACCAGCGAGGGCGGGAGGTCTCGGGGTGCGGAGCGGATGTCGTCGCAGGGGATTTCTCGGCCGGCGGCATCGCGGAGCAGAAAGTCGTCACGGCATGCGCGCACCTCGGAATGCGCGCTCCGCCGACGGGCTCGCGGCCGGACCGCTACTGCTACACGGCTTGTCTCGATCCCGCTCAGGGATTCAGTCCCGAGGTGAGCGCCAGCACGTGCGAGGAGAGCGTCTTCGATCCACCCGAAGTCACGGCGGGGGCGTACGACTGGCTGCTCGAAGACACGGGCTCGACAGTCACGATTGCGGTGGGCACCGACCTCGCGCGCTTCCCTGTCGAGGGCCGCGTGGCCTTTCACGCGCCGCGTTGCTTGCCGGGGGACACCTGCGCGGCTGAGTTGTCGTCCGTTCGAGCCGTCGTCCCCTCGTCCTTCTCGCTTGCCGGTGAGTCCTTCGAGAATGTCGTCTTCCAGAACCCTGTGCCGATTCGAGGCGGGACGATCACTCCGGTCAGCTCCACCGAGAGTCGGATCGAGCTGCCCGCCGGGGCAGAGATCTTCGGCAGCGCTACCACCAGCCTCACGGACGTGCGTGTGGGCGCGCGGCTCACGACGGCGTCGCCGATCACTGGCTCGATTCGATGGGACGTACGGGTGGTGACCATCGACGCCGTATTTGCGGATACGGCGACGGAGACGGTCGTGTCGCTGCACATCGTCGGCCGCATCCCGAACCGGGCGCCTCTGGCGGAGGCAGGCGCGGATCTGACCGTAGAGTGCACGGAGCCGTGGGGTGCCTTGGTGACACTCAGTGGTGCCGGAACCTTCGATCCTGACGACCCGCAGGGCACCAAGATTCCGCTGTACTTCAACTGGTTGAGCCATCCTGGCAACGAGCGCGCCCCGGTGACAGCTCGCGGGCGTACCGCCGCGGTCCGCCAGCAGGTGGGCCGTACCTCGTACGACCTGACCGTGAGCGATCCGATGGCCTCTTCCACGACAGACAGTCTCGATGTGAGTGTCGTCGACACCACGGGCGCGGTGTTCGGCGCGGGCAACCTCCCGGTGTGCATTCCCAACGACAACCGTATGCGGCTCTTCGACCCCACCGCCTACGGAGCCGCGTTCCGCGACACGTGCGATGAGTCGCTGAGCTTTCGCGTCTTGGCGATCGCGAGCAGTCAGGTCGACCGCGGCGTTCGGACGCCGGACGTTCGGATCGGGACCGCTGGAAGATTCTGCACCCGTGGCGAGCGAGAGCCTCTCACGACCGGACCTCGCGCATACTCGGTGACCATCGAGGCGAGTGACGACCAGGGCAACACCACGATTGGCACCTTCCCGGTGGTGGTTCCTCTGGGTGCTTGCCCTGGCGGCACGTGGGCGGTCTCCGCGGTGGCTGACTCGGACCCGCGTTGCGGCTCGGTCCCCTCATCCGATGCTGGCCCGGCCCCAGACGCTGGCGACGCACCTCCCGGCGGCTGTCAAGGTTGTTCCGTCCCGCGCTCGCGCGGTGGGGCGCTCTCGTTGGCTGCAGCTATCGTGGCGGTCCTCGTTCGACGGCGCCGTCCTTTCGGAAGGGCGTGATGAACTCGAGAGGTGCGGGCGCCGCGCTGGTCGTCGCGGTGGTGAGCGTGGTGGGATGCTACGCCAGTCACGAACGGAGAGCCGACGCAGCGAGCAGTCCGGACGTGGGCACCCTCCTCGGCGGATGCTTGGCCAGCGATGGCGTGGCTAGTTCCTGCCCTCCCGACACGACCTATCGACACTATTCGGTACGCCGCGGTCGGTCGGTGATCGATGGCGAGGTTCGCGAGGTGTGCGTCTGCGCGCCGGTCGGTTGCTTGCCGACTGTCGCTTGGGCTTGCGATGCATACCGACCCGGAGTGGATCCCGAGGGCCTCGAGTGCGCGTACACCGTTCCGCGCGACGACAGCGGTGGCTATTGCTTGCATCCGTGCGCGGCAGACGCTGACTGTCCCGCACTCACACGTTGTCTGGATGTCAGCGAGGTGATGGGTCATCCGTACGACATGCCCCGAGCGTGCTTCGCGGTTCTCGCTGACTGAGCATCATCCCGTGCCTGATCGTCTCGAGATGGTGCTTGTACGAGCGGGTGAGGGAAGTCGACGCTCGTGAGTCGCACGGTACATGGATAGCGTGTGAAGCATGAGATGAGTGATCCTGTGATTGACGTCGCGGACGGGTGCGCTGCGCTCGTGAACTCTTCCGGGCGTGGCCGAGCACGAGCAGACAGCTGTCCAAACAGATCGAGGACCTCAAGCGACACCTCGGCGAGGCGCAACGCGCGGGCAAGCGCCAAGCAAGACCGTTCAAGCGCCGCGATCGCGTGAAGCATCGCAAGAAGCCGGGTCGTCCCGCGGGACACGAGGCCGCCTCGCAGGGTGTCCCCGACAAGGTCGACGAGGAAGCCGTCGCGCCGCTGTGCGGATGCCCTCACTGCGGCGGTGGTCTCAGCGACATCAAGGACGAGCATTCGTCACCGACATCCCGCCGATCAAGCCGCGCACGACTCGTGTCGTGACTCAGAGCGGCTGGTGCGCGAACTGCCGCGAGCGCGTTCGGACGACTCACCGGTCGCAGGTCTCCTTGGTGGCGAGCCGCGCGAGGCGCGCGATGAGCCGCTCGGCGATGAGCGTCGGCTCGAACGACAGCACGAGCGGACCCTGGTCGTCGTCGAATGAAGCGCTCGACTGTCGCGCGCAGCATGCCGATACTCGGCGGCGGAAGTTCTCCGACGACCACATCCCCTCCGAGCGGTCCTCCCTCGCGCGCACAGCCTCGCCTCACCTTCCGGCGCTGCCCGTGCCTCAGCTTCACTACGTTCGAGGAGCGGTATGCGCCTACAGTCCATCGTTCCTGCTGCGGAGATCCTCGAGGGCAGAAATCGCGCGAGCTGGAGCGCTCTCGCGTTTGCCGCCGGGTTCGTGAACGCGACCACGTTCCTCTCGTCGGGGCGCTTCACCTCCCATGTCACGGGCATCCTCACGCACGCAGGCACGCACATTCCGGATGTCGTCGGAGGCGGTCGCATCGACGAGGGTGGGTGGGTCATGTTCGCGGAGTACCTGATCGTGTTCGTGTGCTTCGTGGTCGGCGCGATGATGGCCGTGCTCGTCCTCGATGTTCGACGAGCGAGAGGACTGCCAGGCCTTCCGTGGTTGCCGCTGTCCTGCGTCGCGGCCCTCCTGGCTGGCGCGGCCATCGCGGGCCACCTGGGACTGTTCGGGACCTTCGGCTCGAACGTCGAGCCTGGGCCCAGCTTCGTCTTGCTTTGGACCGTCGCTTTGGCCATGGGCCTTCAGAACGCTTCTGTCGCGAACGCGACTGGTTCGATCGTGCGGACCACGCACATGACCGGTCCCGCCACGGATCTGGGCGTGTCCTTGGCATTCCTCGTCGTGCGGGATCTGCCAGTAGACGTGACGCTTCTCGCACGTCGCACGGCGGTCCTTCGGTTGACGAAGATCGCCGGGTTCGTGGCTGGCGGCTTCGGGGCGGCCGTCGCCGTTGGACCTCTGGGGTTCCTCGCGTTCCTCGTTCCGGCGGCCATCTGCGCGGCGGTGGCCGCGAACGTGTTCGCTCGCCCGCCGACGCCGACCACGCCGTGACCGCGGCGCGTCCCCTCGACTGGCGCTCGTGCCGGCGATGGGGCTCGCGTCGCCGTCGAGCGTCCCCGGCGAGCGCATCGGCGTCGCCGATCGCGAGCCGGGGTTCACGACAGGCTCGAGGGGAGACACCAGCACCGAGAGCATGCAGTCCGTCGTCGACGCGACGAAGGCCACGGCCTCCGCAGTGTCGCGAGGCGACTGTGATGTCGGGGCGCCTGCGTGGCGGGCCTCAAGGTCGTCTCATCGCCTGGCCGCCGATGTTGCCGCGGTCTTCGCACGTCGGTAGCTGGTGCACCTCGCAGGGCGTGTGCTCGCGCGTCGTCACCGTGGCCTCGCGCTCACACCCTCGACGCGTGGGCTCGCACGAGGTGCCGAAGTCGCGGCCGTGGACCCAGCCGAAGCAGAAGCACGTTGTCGTCACTGCGGGGCTCATCGCGATCGTCCACACCACCGCGGTCGTGCTCGCGGCTCGGCTCGGCATGCGCCACGCGCTCACGAGCGGGAGCACGCACGCGCTGCACGCGATCCTGATCGCGAGCGCGAGGCCGACGAGCCTCGAGCGCGTCACGGCGAACCGCTGCTCGACGACTGCGCCGCGGCGGCGGCCGCGAACGCGACGCGCAGGCACTCGGTCATCGCCTCGCACTCGGGCGCGTTCGCTCCGAACGCACCGGATCCACAAGGGTCCGCGCGGATCGCGAGCAGACACGCCGAGTACTCGGCGACGTTCAGCGAGCACGACACCTGCGCGAACTGACCCGCCATCTGGACGAGGCCCTCCACCTCGCAGCCTGCGCCCACGTGCACGTCGCTTCCGTCCGGGCAGTGCTCGTTCACCTCGGTGGTCTGCACGTGCTCGATCGCCCACGGACAGAACGCCTCTGCGTCAGCCGCAGTGATCGATCCGAACTGCGTGCTCCACGCGATCGGCGGCGCGGGCACGCTCGCGATGCGCGCCGTGACCGCTGCGTTGCCGACGGGCGCTCGCGACGCAGCGCTCGTCGTCTCGCTCGCTCCAGACGACGACGACGAGCCGCCACAGCCGAGCACCACCAGACACGAGACGAGCGCGAGACGACGCATGGATCCTCCGTCCTTCGAGGAGCCCGGAACGTCCGCGGCCCTCTGAAATCCAGTGGGATGGTACTCGCACGCGGCGACGGATCGCTCGGCGGCTTTCAGGCCTGCATTGCCGTAGCGGTGAAATCGCCGTGGCCGCTTCACGACAACTCGCGGCTTCGCCCCACGGAGTCCGCGGCTTTTCAGCTGACGCGCTGCGGGGCCGAGGCCACAGCCGCTCGCTCACGTCGAGCGGTCGACCCTTTCGACGGTCCGCTGAGGGGGACGGTCAGTCTTGCAATGGTGGAAAAATACAGTGTCGGGGTTGACGGGTCTGGGGGTCCTCAGCACATCCTTTCCCTCGTTCGGAGGCAGTTCCCGAACGAAGACCGCACATGAATCAGCTCTTTCGCTCGACGCCACAGAGTCGTGCGGCCTCCGCGGGGAAGGCCAGTCGGGAGCGCTGTCAGCGGATGGGGAGAACATCGTGAGCGCCACGAAGCAGTTCTGGGGAGCTCCGCAGAGGACAGCCGCGGCACCCGTGCCCGTCGCCGCGGATCATCCGGCGCGCGGTCTCGTCGGCCGCATCCTCGATGATCGATTTGCGATCGACGACGTGCTCGCGACGGGCGGCATGAGCGTGCTCTATGCCGCGACGGACGCGGTGCTCGAGCGTCCCGTCGTCGTGAAGGTCATGCGCGCCGCGGCCGGCAACGATCGCGGCGCCGGTCAGCGCCTCGTGCGCGAGGCTCGCAGCGCGTGTCGCGTGCAGCATCCGTCGATCGTCACGGTGTTTCATCTCGGCCTGCTCGAGACGCAGGAGCCGTACTTGGTGCTCGAGCGCCTCGAGGGCATGGACCTCGAGCAGCTGCTGCTCACGAGCGGTACGCTCTCTGTGCGCGACACTGCCGCCGTGCTCGAGCCCGTGGCCGACGCGCTCGGCGCGCTCCACGAGGCGGGCATCGTGCATCGCGACGTGAAGCCCGCGAACGTGTTCTTGCTCGGCGCGCGCCTCCATCGGCCGCGCGTGAAGGTCGTGGACTTCGGGCTCGCGTACCTCGACGCCGTCTCGGCGGAGCGGCTCACCCGCCAGGGCCTCGTGCTCGGCACGCCCGAGTACCTCGCGCCCGAGTGCGCGCGCGGCGTTCGCGCCGAGCCATCGGCCGACGTGTACTCGCTGGCGATCTCGGCGTTCGAGCTGCTCACCGGAGCGCCGCCGTTCGTCGGCTCGCCCATCGACGTGCTGCTCGAGAAGACGAAGAAGGACGTGCCCTCGCTCGCGTCGCGCGTCGACGAGGATCTCGGCGAGCTCGGCGAGGTGCTGCAGCGCGCGCTCTGCCGCCGACCGCAGGACCGCCCGACGATCGAAGAGATGTCGCGCGCGTTCGCGGCCGCGCAGCAGCGCCCGGTGTCGCGAGCGCACAGCGGCCTCGAGCTCCGCGGCGCTCCGGATGGTCCCGAGCCCAGCGAGTCGGGCACACGTCCGGTCTCCACGAGCCCGCCGGCGCCCGCGCATCGCGGATCGATCCCGCTCAAGACGTCGGAGCTCGAGACCATCGAGGAGCCCGTCTCGCGTCCGCGTCCGATCGCCCGCGCCCTCGGCCCGATGGCACCCGTCGTCACGCCGCCCGCTGCGCCCGTCGCGGCACCCGTCGTCACGCCGGCTGCAGCGCCTGTCGCTGCCCCCGCGCCGGTCGCGGCGCCCGCGGCCGCGCCCTACAGCGTCCCCCTCGCGGTCGCGCCCGTCGTCATCTCGGCCCCCGCGGTCGCGCCGTCCGCGTTCGTCGCGGCCGCCGCCGCCGCGCCGAGCGCGCTCGAGCCCTCGCCGACGACGAACGTCGCACCCGGTGTGCCTCGCGCGTGGATCTACGCGACCGCCGCGACGGCGGTGATGTTCCTCCTGACCCTCGTCGCGCTCGCGATCAGCCTCGCGAGCTGACGAGCCGTCGGAGCCGGCCCAGGAGCTTCCTCAGGCGACGTGCTTGATGACGCTGAGTGCGGTCTGCGGGAGCTCGATGAAAATCGGCCCTGCGCCCGCGTCCACGTCAACGCGCACCCGAAGCAGGCGACGTCCGCCGACCCCGATGAGGCCTCGGTCCTCGACGACCCGTCCGACGATCGTGAGGCCGCCGTAGTCGAAGCTGACGGCATCGCCGACGAGAGAGACGCCCTTCTTCGTGCCGGAGTACCTCACGCTCGCGAAGCTATCACCACGGCGGTGCTCCACCAGCGCGTGGAGGCGGGCACCCGTGGCCGCGTCGAAGGTCTCTGCGAGTCGGTCACGGTTCTTGCGACCTCACTCCAAAACTTCGAGGAGAAGAACCGCCCAAAGTCTGAGCCGATGTTGGAGGGGTTGGCGTTGCCCTGGTCCAACTTGCGCCCCGTGAGCAGCCCCTCTCTCACCAGCGGCATCAGCGTTGCCGGCTGGGTCGCGCTCGAGACGACATCGGCCGCTTCGGAGTGGAGGCCTGGGCGCGAGGCTAGCCCTTCCCCTGGGCCTTTCGCGCGAGAGTCAGCTCGCTTCTCGTCAGCGGCCCACGCAAGAGCGAGATCGCGTGGCGCGGCTGCAGCAGAAACGGCGCGCCGCCCGTGTGTGCGTCGCGCACGACGAACCATCGCGGGCGGATGCGACCCACGAGCTTGTTGAGCGCCTTCGCGTCCATCTCCGAGCCGGCGACCTCGGCGGTCGCGAGACCCTCGATCACACGCTCGCGATCGGGGGGCGTCTGCAATCGTCCGACGCACCAGAAGCCCGCGTTGCTCAGCGAGCGGTAGTCGAGGTCCATCGGGTTCTGCGTCGCGAGCACGACGCCCACGCCGAACGCGCGCGCTTGTTTCATCAGCGCGACGAGCGGGCGCTTCGTCGCCGGGTCGCGCGGGTGCGGCGGAAGGAAGCCGTAGGTCTCGTCGAACACGAGCATGCCGCGCAGCTTCTGAGTGCCGGGCTGTCCTCGCACCCACGTGAGGAACTCTTCGAGGAGCACGCCGAGCACGAGCGAGCGCTCTTCGTCGTCGAGATGCGCGACGCTCACGACGTGTACGGGCGTACGGCCGAGGAGACTCGGCGTCATCCACGCGTCGATGTCGAGCGATGCGCCCTGACGCCACGTCGCGAACGTCGGCGATGCGAGCAGCGTGTTGAGCGCGGCAGCGAGCGAGGCGCGATCGTTGGGCGAGACGAACGCGTCGAGCTCCAGCGCGCCGAGCTCGGTGATCGGCGGCGTGATCACGTCGGCCACGAGCGCGCCCAGCTCTGCGGTCTGCCCGCTCGCCAGACGTCGCTCGGCCAGCACGCTCAAGAGAACGTGCTCGCGACTCTTCGCGGGGTCGGGATCGCGACCGAGGAGTCGCAGCATCAGCGAGACTGCAGCGCTCAGCGTCGCGCGGGCGGCCTCGGGATCGTTCTTCCATCGCGAGGAGCCGCGTTCGATCCCAGAGAGCAGATGGAGCGGCTCGCCTGCGGTCGAGCCCGGCGTGAACACGCGCACCGCGATCGAGCTGCGGTGCTTCTCGATCGCAGCGTCGTCGATCCCCCACTCCGCGAGGCGCTTGCGACGCTCGAGCATCGTCGCCTGCGCGAACTCGAGCGGTGTCCGGTGATCCGTCGCGAGCTGCTCGCCCTTGACCCACGGGAGGTAGGCGCTCGCGTCGGTCCCGCTCGGCGTGAGCAAGAGGTTAGGCAGATCTCCCTTCACGTCGATGACGAGCACGGGCACGCCGCGCTGCGCCGCCTCCTCGACCATCACGGTGACGAGGCCGGTCTTTCCGGAGCCCGTCATGCCGACGATCACCCCGTGCGTGACGAGGTGATGCGCCGGCAACTCGAAGCGCGACGGTTCGGGCGTCGTGCCGCGCGCGCCGACGGGCATCGAATTGCCGAGCCAGAGATGGGTCATCGCGGCCTCGGTGCAGGTGCTGTGAGACGGCCCGACCAGTCGGGTAAGGTGCTGAGGTGGGCGATCGACGAATCCACGTCGCAGCGATGTCGCTGCTGTTGACCGCGCTCCTCGCGAGCGCGTGCTCGAACGGGCCCAGCATGAGGAGTCTTCGTGCCCAGGCTGCTCGTGCGCACGCGTGCCCGGTCGACGGCGTGACCATCGTCAACGAGTTCACGCCCCCGCGCGGGCTCGTCGTGTCCGTGTGTGGGATCGATCGCTACTTCGTGGAGGAGGGCGGTGTGTTCCGCGAGGTCACCGATCTTCCGCCTCGTGCGCGGGTCACTCGGGTGATTCACGAACACGGCCGGCTGGAGCCAGGCGAGGGCGGAGGCTCGTGTGGCCCCGGCCACGTGTACGTGCGGAGCTACACGCGTCGCGGGGGCCGCGTGCATGGGTACTGCCGCCGACGCTGACGTGCGACGGCTCATGCGCCGAACGGATCGGCGCCCGGCGAGCCCGGATCCGTCACCGGGTTCGGCGTGACCACCGGATCCGCCGCGTCGTCGACGGGAGCCTCTGGTTCGTCGTTCAAGATGCCCGGCTCGTTGCGCGACGGACGGATCTTGTCGGCGACCTCGAGCTGGCCGGCCGCCCGCGCCATCGCCTCGACGAGACCTGCGAGTGCGACGAATGCGGTGTCGTACGCCGTGAGCGCAGCGGTTCGCGCGATCGTCGCTTGCGCCGCTTCGGCTCGCTCGCGCGCAACGTCGGCGAGCGCGGTGTCGAGCTGATCGACGAGCGGCGCCATCTCACCCGCGAACACGCTCGCGTCGAACGAGAGGCCGCGCGTCGCGAGCTTGGTCTTCAGCTCGGGCCGCGGAATGCGCATCGCGCCCACGGCGCTGCGTGCGTACCGAGCGAGCGGCGCCGGTCCGCTCTCGGCGGGCAGCGTGAGCTGGTAGATCGCGAGACCCGCGGCGCCGTAGAGGTTGTCGATGGCGGTGCGCGCCGCCTGACAGAGCGAGCGAAGCTCAGCCTCGAGCCGGTCGCGTCGCTCGCGCGGCTCGGCGTCGTCGGCCGCCTCCAGCTCGCTCGCGCTGTTGGCGGCGAGGAACGCTTGGAGGCGAGTTTCGAGGGTGCGGTTCGCGAGCCTGATGACCAGTCCCACGTCGGGCATCGTCTCGCCCGCCCCGAGAGCGGGGCGCAAGAGGCCCGTGAGCGCATCGGCGATCGGTTGGCCGAACTGGTCGAGCGACTTCGTGACGACCAACGATGAACGCTCACGCCGAACCGCTTGCTTGGATCCCATGGGTCCCTCCGGCTGTGCCGCACAACCCGCGGCGCTCGGTGGCGTACGAGGGGGCCCGGACGTCGTCAAGCGTGGCGATCTGACCTAGCGCGACGCTGGCCGGTCACGAGCTGGCGCACGTCGCTGTCCGTCGCGACGGGACGAGACGGACCCCAGGAACCTGGCCGTCCGGCTCGCCCGGACGGCGCGGACGGCCGAACTCGGCGACTGGGCTCGGCCGGCGGAGACGGGCGGCGGAATTCGTCGTCTGGGCCCGGCCAGCGGACACGGGCTGCGGAATTCGTCGTCTGGACTGGGCCGGACGTCACGGGCGGCGGAATTCCTCGTCCGGGCTGGGCCGGACGTGACGGGCCGCTGACCGTGACGTCCAGCGGCACCCGGCGACGACCGGCAAGGTCCAACCGTGGTTTCGCCGAGGAAAGACGCCAGCTGCAGTTCGCAGCTGCCGTCTGGCGGCCCCCGGCGGGCGGCGGCTCCCGCTGCAACCGGAATACGGTTCGGAGAACGCGCCGTTGGAGGCCCGCGAGTGATTTCGGTCGGTTGCGCCGGTTGCGGGCGCGCACGCAACCCACCCCGGGCGCCGGCGACCTTGCAACGACTCGTTGCGCCGCAAGGTCTCCACGCCACGCATCGAACCGCGCGCAGCTACCAACGGGGTGGAGGTCAGCACATGACGCTAGGCAAGCTGTTGAAGGAGCTTATCGGCAAGCAGAAGCAGGGCGCGATCGCTGAGGAGTGGCGCGAGAGGTGGAACGCCCAGTCGAAAGAGGATGTGAAGGCCGACACGGCCGAGACGCGGTTGAGCGGCTGCGTGAACGACAAGATCGATGGCGTCCGGTTCTTCTTCGACGCCCGCGCTCGTGGGGCGCTGCTGCTCGACGTCCTACATGCGACCGAGCCTCAGCGCGAGGCGGTCTTTCGAGCGGCGGACGAGATTCTCGCCGCGAGCGGTCCTCGGCCACCGCGTGTCGTGATCGATCTCGGACGCTGGGATGCGCAACGCGACGCGGTCGAGGCCATCGCGGTCGCGATCGAAGATCAGATCCTCCGCGTCGCCGAGCTCTGGCCCGTCGTCCTCGTGATGACCACGGCGCAGTTCCGCTGGCTCCCCCGAACCATCGAGGAGACGAACGATCGCGTTCGGATCGAGAAGGAGCCCGATGCGGCGGCATGCGAGGCGCGCGCCCGCTCACTCGCGACGGCGAACGCGCTCGTCGTCGCACCCTGGCGTCACGAGCCGTTCCACCTCTGGGCGGCGTTCTCCTGGTCGCAGGGGAGCGCGACGTTCTCCCCGGCGGACGCCATCGTCACCTTTGCTCGCGATGGGCGCCTGGCCGCCCTCACGCCTCCCGATGTCAGCGTGGCCGCGATCGGCGTGGAGCCGGCGACGACCGAGAAGCCCGTGCTTCCGATCGATGGCGTCGAGCTCCGCGAGTACATGCTGGCGCTCACCTCCCCGACGGGTGCGCTCCGCATCAAGAAGCCCGCCGCGCAGCGTCTCGCCGTCGCGCGCGCGCTCGGCATCGACGCTGCCGCGACGGAGCGCGAGGTCATCGACCACGAGATCGCGACCCTCACGAAGCTGCTCTCGATGCCGCTCGATGAGCGGGCGGGCGAACGCGGGCGGGATGAGCTCATCGAGCGTGCCCTCCGACGCGCGGTTGAGCCGCGTGCGTTTCGCATCGGCGATGAGATCCATGTGGTCGCGACCGCAGCCTCGATCGCGGCTTCGGTTCGCGAGCACGCCCGCGCTCGGCTTCACTTGATCGAGGAACGCAATCCGGCCGTGGCGCGGTTGCGGGCGGCGGTGAGCGAGCTGACGAATGACGACCTCGTCGAAGACCCGTTGCTCGAGGCGGTCATCCGAGGACTCGATCCGGAGGGGCGCGAGGTGAACGCCTTTGCCCACGCACGCGCGACGCTCTTCCGGACCAACTCCATCGTCGTGAAGCGTGCCCCGCACGTCTCGAACTGGCGGGAGATTCTCGCTGGCATCGTGCAGCACGACCCGCCCGAAATCGCGCTTCACGCGCAGGGAGACGAGTGCGCGATCGTCCCCGATGGACGGCGGTTCCGCGCCACGGTCCAGGAACTGCGCGATCTCCCGTTCTTCCCCTCGGCTGGGCCCGTCCTCATCGCACGCGACGCGACGTTACTGGCGACGAGCCGCCCCGAGGAGTGGGGGTACGCCCCCGAGAGCGAGACCGCTGAGAAAGACGATGGCGCGGGGCGTGACGAATGGGACACCCCTCGGCCAGCCGCTCGAGGTGCGGATGAACGATGGCAGGACGCATTCGAGAGTTGGCTCGCGCACCGATGGCCGAGGGATTGGAAGGCGCCCAAGGCTCACGAGCTCACGTCGACGTGGGACGCCGATCTGCTCGACGGCATGATCGCGTCGGTCTGGTTTGCGCTCCGACGAGCAACCCGTGCGACCGAAGCCGTCGCTCGTGCGGACCACAAGGTTCAGGTGCACGTCGGCAACGGGATCTGCCTGGTCATCGATGCTCGTGCACATGCCCGACGTGACGGGACCAGCCAGCTTCGCGTGGCCTTGAAGTGCACGGCTCGCGCTCCGAGCAAGTACCACGACCAGATCGTCCTCACGGGCATCACCCAGGCGGCCACCGTCAGCGGCACTGGTTCTGCGTACGAACCCGGTTGGACCACGCCGCGAGGCGTCTACATCACGGGCATGGGCTACGCGATGGACATCGGATTCGCGTTCGCGCCGTGGTTGGGTCGGTCGGACGATGCATGGACACTGACGGCGCCGATCCGCCGGCGCATGGATGACGATGCCGCGGCGGCTGAGGAGGCGCAGCGGCAGCAAGACGCCTACGACGACGACGACTGACCGAGCGCGGCGGTGCCATGTAGAGTCGCCGGCCCCATGGCACCGACCGCGACGACGACAGGCCGAACGTTCGGCAGCTTCCGCGAGATCGCCGACTTCCTCTGGCAGAACGCCGAGCGGATGCGCGGTACGTACAAGCCGAACGAGTACGACAAGGTCATCCTCCCGTTCCTGGTCCTTCGTCGCCTCGAGTGCGTGCTCGCGCCGACGCGACACAAGGTGCTCGACCAGGTCGAGAAGCTGAAGGCCAAGGGCATCAAGCACACGGACGCGGCGGCGAGCGCTCCGCTGCGTCGCGCGAGCGGCGAGGCGTTCTTCAACACGAGCAAGCTCGACTTCGCCCGCATGGTCGGCGCGCCGAACCAGATCGCGCAGGACCTGCGCGCGTACATCAAGGGCTTCTCTCAGAACGCGCGCGACGTCATCGAGCGCTTCAAGCTCGACGAGCAGATCGCACGTCTCGATGAAGCGAACCTGCTCTTCCAGATCGTGCAGCTCTTCGCCGACGTGAACCTTCACCCGGATGCGGTGCCCAACCACGTGATGGGCAGCGTCTTCGAGGAGCTGATCCGGCGCTTCAACGAGAAGAAGAACGAGGAGGCCGGTGATCACTACACGCCGCGCGAGGTGATCCGCCTCATGGTCGACCTCCTCTTCATCGAGGACGACGACGCGCTCCGCAAGCCGGGCATCGTCCGCACCGTCTTCGATCCCGCGTGCGGAACGGGCGGCATGCTCACCGTCGCCGAGGAGTACCTGCGGGAGCTGAACACGAACGCGTCGATCGAGGCCTTCGGCCAGGAGATCAACGCGGAGTCGTGGGCCATCTGCAACAGCGACCTGCTGATCACGGGCCACGACCCGGATCACATCGTGCTCGGCAACTCGTTCTCCGACGACGGGCACAAGGGCGCGACGTTCGACTACATGCTGTCGAACCCGCCGTTCGGCGTGGACTGGAAGAACGTCCAGAAGAAGGTGGAGGACGAGCACGAGAACCTCCGCTTCGGCGGGCGCTTCGGGCCGGGCCTCCCGCGCATCAACGACGGCGCGCTCCTCTTCCTCCTGCACATGCTCGCGAAGATGAAGCCGTACGACCCGAAGACGGGCGAGGGCGGCAGCCGCATCGGCATCGTCCTCAACGGCTCGCCGCTCTTCACGGGCGACGCGGGATCGGGCGAGAGCGAGATCCGCCGCTGGGTGCTCGAGCAGGACTACCTCGAGGCGATCGTCGCGCTGCCGGACCAGCTCTTCTACAACACGGGCATCTCGACGTACGTGTGGATCCTGACGAACCGCAAGCCGAAGAAGCGTCGCGGCAAGGTGCAGCTGATCAACGCCGTCGACCTCTTCCAGAAGATGCGCAAGTCGCTCGGCAACAAGCGCAACGAGCTGGGCAAGGAGCACATCGACACGATCGCGAAGACGTTCGGCGACTTCCGCGCGAGCAAGATCAGCAAGATCTTCGACAACGCCGACTTCGGCTACCGACGCATCACGATCGAGCGCCCCCTGCGCCTCGCGTTCGAGGTGACCCCCGAGCGTCTCTCCTCGCTGAAGGAGGAGAAGGCGTTCCAGCGTGCGAAGAAGCCGGAGCAGGAGGCGCTTCTGGCGTCGCTCGCGAAGTTGTCGACGAAGAAGTCCTCCGGTCGGTTCACGAGCCGGGTGGCGTTCGACGACGCGCTCGATCGCACCGGCGCGGATCTGAGCGCGCCGCTACGCAAGGCCGTGCACACCGCGTTCGGCGAGCGCGACGAGAGCGCCGACGTGTGCCTCGACGCGAAGGGCAACGTGGAGGCCGACAGCGAGCTGCGCGACTACGAGAACGTCCCGCTCACGGGGGACATCGCCGCGTACTTCGAGCGCGAGGTGAGACCGCACGTGCCCGACGCGTGGATCGCGGGCGTCGAGATCAAGAACGGCAAGGCCACGGTGAAGGACGAGACGAAGGTGAAGGTCGGCTACGAGATCCCGATCACGCGTCACTTCTACGAGTACAAGCCCCTGCGTCCGCTCGGCGAGATCGAGGGGGAGATCAGGACGCTGGAGACGGAGATCCAGTCGCTCCTGGCCGAGGCCGTAGCGTGACGCCTCAAGCGAGCTGGCTCGCCGCGGTGCCCGACAACTGGTCCCGCACCGTCCTGGGGCACGCAGTCGGCTATCGGAGCGGGGCCACGCCGAGCAAGGACGACGTGTCGTTCTGGGATGGCAGCATTCCTTGGGTGTCGCCCAAGGACATGAAGGTCTTCCGCATCGCCGATGCTGAGGACCATGTCTCCGAACGCGCGGTCCGCGCCACGGCGCTGCGCGTCCTTCCCCCGGGGTGCGTGCTCATGGTCACGCGCGGAATGATCCTCGATCACACGGTTCCCATCGCGCTCGCAACCGCGCCCCTCACCATCAACCAAGACATGAAGGCGCTTCTGCCGCGACGCGGAGTGAACCCTCACTTTCTGGCGTGGCTTCTCGTCGGGCTCAACGCCGCTCTTCTCGCGCGAGTCGAGGAGGCCGCCCACGGGGCGAAGGCGCTGCGCACGGAGCAGTGGACGAAACTTCCCATCGCTTTGCCTGAGGAGCGCGAGCAGGCGTGCATCGCCGCATTTCTCGACCGCAAGACCGCGGTCATCGATGAGCTGATTGCGAAGAAGGAGCGCCTCGTCGCGCTCCTTGCGGAGAAGCGGCAGGCGCTCATCACGCAGCTGGTGACGAAGGGGCTCGACCCAAGCGTGCCGATGAAGGACTCGGGGATCGAGTGGATCGGCGAGGTGCCGAGCACGTGGAGCGTCATGCGTGTGAGACACCTGATGGCTGACGTAGTCGACTGCCCGCACTCGACCCCCGCGTACGACGACGACGGACCGTTCCCTGCCATCCGAACGGCAGACATCGATCGAGGTCGTCTTTTCCTCGCTACTGCACGCCGAGTTTCTGAGGCCACGTATCGGGAACGCGTCGAGCGCGCCGTGCCGAGAGAGGGCGACATCCTCTACAGCCGCGAAGGTGAGCGCTTTGGCCTCGCCGCCCTCGTCCCCCCAAACGTTCAACTCTGCCTTGCGCAGCGAATCATGATGTTCCGCGCGAAGCACGACGTGTCGCCAACCTTCGCGATGTGGGCCCTCAACTCCGACGCCGTCTTCCAACAGGTCCGTCAAGACACGGTGGGCGCCACCGCGCCACGCATCAACATCCCGACGATCAAGGATGCATGGCTCGCATGCCCGCCTGGCCGCGAGAAGCAGGAGCGCGTTGGCGAAGAAATCACCCGGCTTGGGGGGCAGCTGGATGTGGCGGAGTCCGCCATCGCGTTGAGCACGGACCGGCTGCGGGAGTATCGGCAGGCGCTCATCACCGCGGCGGTCACCGGGCACCTCGACGTGACGAACGAGCGCGCGGTCGCTGGGCACGACGAGCGCGCAGAGCAAGCTGGTGTGTCGTGAACGGGAATCTCTCTGCGAGCCCTGGTAGGGTCACGAGAAGTCGATGAGGCTCGCCAAGCTCAAGCTCGAGAACTTTCGCGGTTTCGAGGCGTTCGACCTGGAGCTCGACCCCGCTCTCACGGTCCTCGTCGGCGAGAACGCCTCCGGGAAGACGTCGGTCCTCGAGGGGCTGGCGGTCGCGGTGGGTGGCGTGCTCAATGCGATGCACGCACCGGGTGTGCGTCACATCCGCGACGAGGACGTTCGGTACGAGACGCTCGATGTGAACGCTCTCGTTCAGCGTGCGTTCCCAGGCACCGCGTTGGTCGGTGTCGAGGGCGTGATCAACGAGACCCGGGTCGTGTGGCAACGCAAGCGCGACCCGTCCGGCGGGCGGACCAGTCAGCGGACTGCGCGCCAACTCGCCAAGGTCGCGTCCGCGCTGAGCAGCCGGGTTCACTTGGGGGAGCCAGTCGACCTGCCGGTGCTCGCGTACTACGGAACGCAGCGCGTCTGGCTGCTGAAAAAGAAGAGCGAAGCGAAACGCGGCGTAGGGCGACGCTTCGACGGTTACACCGACGCACTGGAGCCCGCATCCAACCACAAACTACTTTCCGAATGGATGTACCAGCAGACACTCGCTGAGATACAAGCGAGCACGCCACTTCCCCACGTGGACGCCGTGAGGACTGCCGTGCTCGGCGTGATCGAGGGCGCCACCGCGCTGAGGTTCGACATCCTCAGGCATGAACTCCAGGTCCACTTCGGCGGCACTCGAGTCGTCCCGTTCCACTATCTGAGCGACGGCTATCGCAACATGGTGGCGCTCACGGCTGACATCGCGTGGCGGGCCGCCGTGCTCAACGCGCACCACGGAGCGCTGGCGCCGAAGCTGAGTCCTGGGTTGGTGCTCATCGACGAGGTCGAACTCCACCTCCATCCCCGATGGCAACGGCGCGTACTCCCGGATCTCAGGGCGGTCTTTCCCAAGATTCAGTTCGTCGTGACGACGCACTCGCCGCAGGTGGTCGCGAGCGCGAAGCGCGGGCAGGTGA
Organism: uncultured Sandaracinaceae bacterium; assembly: GCA_964502175.1. Taxonomy (GTDB): domain Bacteria; phylum Myxococcota_A; class Polyangia; order Polyangiales; family Sandaracinaceae; genus JAFLCL01. The sequence goes on along the minus strand of CAZCVE010000002.1, from coordinate 222,973 downwards.
TGATCCTGCGCGAGGGCGGCGCCGTTGCCGCGCCCTTCGTCGAAGGTCGCGACACCAACAGCTTGCTCGAAGACGTGTTCGGTGAGCCCTACCGGCCGGCCCCGACGAAGGAGGACCTCAAGCTCCTCGCTCGGCTCATCCACGAGGAGAAGTACGAGGAGGCCCGTGCGATGGTGAACGAGCTCGAGCAGCGGCTCGGCCCCGACGATCCTGGGCTCGCGCGCGCCCGCTTCGAGCTCGATCTCGAGACTGACAGCGCGGACAGCGAGAGCTGATGCTTCGGTTCGTGAAAGGTCCGCAGCCGGACGCGCTCACGGAGTGGCAGGCGACCCCGAACGCCGACTGGTCCAGCGTGACGAGCGAGGACTTGTGGGAGCCCATCCTCGACGACCAGAGCTTCCTCTGCGCTTACTGCCAGCGCGTGATCGCGCGACGCGGGGGCGCTGGGGAGCGTGTGATCCCGATGAGGGTGGCGACCGGCAAGGGAATGCACGTGGAGCACTGGGCACCGCAGGCAACGGGCGCACAGTCGCTCGACTGGGGCAACCTGCTCGGCGTCTGCCCAGGCGACGAGGCTGCCGAGAGCGGTGTGAGAGGGGGCGAGCGCCACTGCGACACATCGAGGGGCCAGACGCCCCTGTTCCTTCATCCCGTCGAGGGACGTGGTCCATCGCCGATCGACCACCTTGCCTACACGACTGAGGGCGAGACGGTGGCGGTTGGGTCGAGCGTGGCCAAGCGCGTCAGCGACGACATCGAGACTCTGAACCTCTCCGCCCACCGGCTCATGCGTGGGCGAGTCAACGTGTACCAGACGTTGAAGGAGTGGTTTGATCGCAAGGGCTGGACGGCCGGGAACCTGCGGCGCGCGTATCGCGGGTACGACGCCGAGCGCGGCGCCCATCGTCCCGCGTACGCCGAGGTCGCGCGCTACTACCTGCGGCGCTGGGCCAAGAAGAAGAACGTGGCGCTCTGAGCGATGACGAGGAGACGACCTGCGTCGTGCTCTTCGCTCCCCGTCCGCTCGCCAGATTGAACGAGGCGGACCGTGTTCGCGCCTGCTACCAGCACGCGTGCCTCAAGTTCGTCAGCCACTCCTTCCTGACGAACACGTCCGTTCGCGAACGCTTCGGCCTCGAGGAGAAGCAGGCGGCCTTCGCGTCCCGCCTGATCCGTGAGGCGGTCGCGTCCGGGTTGATCGCGCCGGTGGACGCGGACGCCGGGAAGCGCAACATGAAGTACCAGCCGTCGTGGGCGGCGGGACTTGTCAAGGAGTAGTTCATTTTCTCCGGGAGGTTCGTCCAACCTTCCGAAGTTCATACGTTACCGGATTCATTGCGGTTTCTTATTTGCCGGCCATTTTCGTCGCGACAAAGTTTTCGAACCCTCTCGGAGGTCGCTAGCCTTCGCCAAGGACGCGGAGGATGCCGATCCGGAACGACGAACAGCTCCATCAGGCTCGTGATGCGCTCGAGCGCGAGGTGACGAACCCGCGGAACTTGGCGGTCATGACCGAGGGCACGTTCGACGAGATCGCGCGCATCGAGCGCGAAGTGAACGCGTACGTCGTCGATCGCGGGTAGCTCCGAAGTTCTCAGGAACGCCGGAGGCACAGCGCGTCTATGCTCCGCGTTGGGATAGTTCGATGACCAGCCCCCGCGTCAGCGTGAAGCCCGCGATCTATCGGTGGGCGTACGAGCGGAACCGCCTCTCGATCGAGGAGGCGACGGCGCGGTTCGCACACTTGCCGGAGTGGATCGCGGGCACCGCCGAGCCGACGCTCAAGCAGCTCGAGGCGTTCGCGAAGGCCATGCACGCCTCGATCGGGTTCTTCTTCGGCGATACGCCGCCCGAGGAGCCGCTCCCGATCGATGACTTCCGGACGATCGCCGGCAAGCGGGTCGTCCGTCCAAGCCCGGAGCTGCTCGACACGATCTACGCGTGCCAGCTTCGGCAGGACTGGTACCGCGACTTCGCTCGCGCGGAAGGCGATCCGGCGCTCTCGTTCGTTGGTTCTGCTTCGCTAGAGGACTCCGTCGTCGAGGTCGCTGCCCGCATCCGAACCGCTCTCGGGTTCGATGTCGCCGCGCGCAAGGCCATGCCGACGTGGGTCGAGGCGCATCGAGCGTTCGTCGCGCAAGTCGAGGAGATCGGGATCCTCGTGATGTGCAACGGCGTGGTGGGCAGCAACACGCATCGCGGGCTGGACCCCGAGGAGTTCCGTGGCTTCGCGCTCGTCGATCCGTTCGCGCCGCTGGTCTTCGTGAACGCTGCCGAGTCGAAGTCCGCGCAGATGTTCACACTGGCCCACGAGGTCGCGCACGTGTGGCTCGGAGCGAGCGGGGTGTCGGACAACGCTGTCGCCGAGGCCCCCACGCGCGACGTCGAACGGTGGTGCGACGCGGTCGCGGCGGAGCTGCTCGTGCCGTCGGCGGTCTTCGCGCGCGAGTACGAGCCAGCCACCGAGCTGGCGAGCGAGCTCTCTCGCCTCTCGCGCGTGTTCAAGGTCAGCACGCTCGTGATCCTCCGTCGCATGCGCGACGCCGGTGGTCTGCGCGCGGACGCCTACTGGAGCGCGTACCACGCCGAGGTCGCGCGGTTGGCCGGCGTGAAAGCCGTGAAAGAACAAGAGAAGTCGTCCGGCGGCGACTTCTACCGAACGACGGCCGTGCGCACGGGGAAGCGCTTCTTGCGCGCGCTGCTCATCAGCACGCTCGAAGGCACGACGCTCTACACCGAGGCCTTCCGGCTGGTGGACGTGCATGGCGCGGAGACTCTCCACCGGCTCGGTCAAGAAGTGGGGGTCGCCTGATGGCCTACCTCCTGGACGCGAACGTCTTCATCCAAGGGAGCCGATTCCACTATCGATTCGAGTTCTGCCCTGGGTTCTGGGACTGGATCCTTCGAGAGCACGCCGCGGGGAACGTCTTCAGCATCGAAAAGGTGGGCAACGAGATCGAAGCCGGAAACGATCTCCTCGCGGATTGGGCTCGTGCACGCGGCCCGACCTTCTTTCTGCCTCCGGGGCCCCCGGTGCTGCCCGCTCTCGCGACCGTCGCGTCCTGGGTGAAGGGGCAGAAGTACACGAGCATCGCCATCAGCGATTTCCTCCAGGTGGCCGACTACCACCTCGTCGCGGCGGCGCTCGCTGGCGGCTACACGCTCGTCACCCACGAGAAGGCAGCACCGTCGCTCAACCGCGTGAAGATCCCGAGTGTGTGCGTCGGCGTCGGCGTGAAGGTGATGACGCCCTTCGAGATGCTCACGCACGAGCGTCCCAAATTCGTGCTCGGCCCGTAGTAGCCTCGACGACTGCATGGCGGGCAACCACACCGAGCGGGCGTTCGAGGATGCGATCGAGGCCGGGCTCCTCGCGCGTGGATGGACGCTCGGGAAGGCGAACGCCTACGACGCGGAGCGCGCGATCACGCCGAGCGACTTCCTCGCGTTCGTGAAGCACAGCCAGGGCGATCTCTGGAAGACGCTCGAGAAGCAGCACGGCGCCGCGCTCGAGGCGGGCGTCATCGACGCGCTCACGAAGGCGCTCGACAGCCTCGGCTCGCTCGAGGTGCTGCGTCGCGGGTTCAAGTTCTACGGCAAGCGCATCGAGTGCGCGTACTTCCGCCCGTCGCATGGCCTGAACCCCGACGTGCTCGCGAGCTATTCGTGCAACCGCCTGGTCCTCGCGCGACAGATCCACTTCGCGCCCTCGGGCCACGACGATGCGGCGCAGTCCGTCGATCTGATGCTGTCGATCAACGGCATCCCCGTCGCGACCGCCGAGCTCAAGAACCACATGACGGGACAGACCGTCCAGCACGCGATCGCGCAGTACAAGAAGCGCGACGCGCGTCACAAGCTCTTCCAGTTCAAGAAGCGCGCGCTCGTCCACTTCGCGGTCGACCCGAACCTCGCGTACATGACGACGCGCCTCGCGGGCGACAGCACGTACTTCCTCCCGTTCAACCGCGGCGCGAACGGCGGCTCGGGGAACGGCGATCACTCGAGCGGCTACCGTACGGGCTACCTCTGGGAGGAGGTCTGGGCGCGCGACTCGTTCCTCGATCTCATCGGCCGCTTCGTCCACCTCGTCGTCGAGGAGAAGACGCGTCGCGACGAGAAGGGCCAGCCGATCAAGGTCGAGGAAGAGAAGATCGTCTTCCCTCGCTACCACCAGCTCGAGGTGGTGCGGCGGCTCGTCGACGCCGCCGCGAAGGACGGCGCGGGCAAGAGCTACCTCGTCCAGCACTCCGCAGGGTCGGGGAAGTCGAACAGCATCGCGTGGCTCGCTCACCACCTCGCGAGCCTCCACGCCAAGGACGACACGAAGGTCTTCGACTCCGTCGTCGTGGTCACCGACCGCACGGTGCTCGACCAGCAGCTGCAGAACAACATCTACCAGTTCGAGCACAAGCAGGGCGTCGTCGCGCGCATCGACGAGCACTCGGATCAGCTGGCGACGGCGCTCACCAAGGGGACGCCGATCATCATCACAACGCTGCAGAAGTTCCCGTTCGTGCGCGACAAGGTCGGCGAGCTCGCGGGCAAGCGCTTCGCCGTCATCGTCGACGAGGCGCACAGCTCGCAGACCGGCGAGTCGGCGAAGAAGCTCAAGGAAGTGCTCGCCGCGACGACGCTGGAGGCCGCCGCGAGCGAGGAGGAGCAGCAGAGCGAGGATGACTGGGAGGACGAGGTCGCGCGCAGCGCGGCGAGCCGCGGCAAGCAGAAGAACCTCTCGTTCTTCGCGTTCACCGCGACGCCGAAGCACAAGACGCTCGCGATCTTCGGGCACACCGGACCGGACGGAAAGCCTGCGCCGTTCCACCTCTACTCGATGCGACAGGCGATCGAGGAGGGCTTCATCCTCGATGTGCTCAAGAGCTACACGACCTACAAGACCTACTACCGGCTCGTGAAGGCGGTGGAGGACGATCCGAGCGTCCCGAAGAAGGAGGCCGCGAAGCAGCTCGCGCGCTTCATGAGCCTGCACCCCCACAACCTCGCGCAGAAGACCGAGGTGATGGTCGAGCACTTCCGCCAGAAGGTGCGGCACAAGCTCGGTGGTCGCGCAAAGGCGATGGTCGTGACGGCGTCACGTCTCCACGCCGTTCGGTACAAGCAGGCGTTCGACAAGTACCTCAAGGACAGCGGCTACGGCGACGTCGGCGTGCTGGTCGCGTTCTCGGGCACCGTGAAGGATCCCGAGACCGAGGCCGAGTTCACCGAGCCCGGCATGAACGTCGACAAGAAGGGCAAGCACGTCTCGGAGAGGCAGCTCCGTGAGGTCTTCGATCAGGACGACTTCAACGTCCTCATCGTCGCGAACAAGTACCAGACGGGCTTCGACCAGCCGCTCCTCCACACGATGTACGTCGACAAGCGGCTCGCGAACGTACAGGCCGTGCAGACGCTCTCGCGCCTCAACCGAACGTACCCGGGCAAAGACTCGACGTTCGTCCTCGACTTCGTGAACGACGAGGAAGAGATCCGGCGAAGCTTCCAGCCCTACTTCGAGACCACGACGATCGGCGACACCGCCGACCCGCAGCGCCTGTACCAGCTCGAATCGGAGCTCAAGGCCGCGCAGGTCTTCTGGCTCTCGGAGGTCGAGGCATTCTGCGCGGTGTTCTACGCGCCGAAGGCGTCCGTGAAGGACCACGCAGCGCTCAACCGCCAGATCGATCCTGGCATCGATCGATTCAAGGCTCTCGACGAGGAGGCACAGGCCACGTTCCGCAACGCGCTCGGTGCCTACGTCCGGCTCTACGCATTCCTGTCGCAGGTCGTGCCGTGGAGCGACACGGAGCTCGAGAAGCTCTTCACGTTCGCGCGCTTCTTCGAGACGAAGCTCCCGCAGGACGAGCGCCGCGATCCGCTGCGCCTCGATGGCGAGGTGGCGCTCAAGTACTACCGGCTCGACCTCATCAAGGAGGGGGCGATCTCCCTCGTGAGCGACGCTCCCATGCCGCTCAAGGGGCCGACGGAAACGGGGACCAAACAGCAGGACGACCCACACGCGAAGCTCTCGGAGATCATCGAAGTCCTCAACTCGCGCTTCGGCACCGAGTTCGGCGAGGCCGACGCGCCCCTCTTCGATCAGTTCGTCCTCTCCGCGATCCAGGATGCCGAGGTGGTCCAGCAGGCCAAGGCCAACGCGTTCGAGAACTTCGTGCTCCCGCTCAAGAAGAAGCTCGAGGGCCTCATGGTCGACCGCATGGACGACAACGAGCAGATCGTGACCCGCTACCTGAACGACACGGAGTTCCAGGCCGTGGTGTTCAAGTGGATCGCGAAGCGGGTCTACGAGGACATCCGCAAGTCGGCGGCTTGAAACGACGTCGCTCGGGTCCCCTTGCGATCCGCGGACCTCGGCCCGATTCTGTGCGCCCATGAAGGCCCCCGCTCCCGTGCGCTCGCGCGTGTCGCTGTTCGCTGCGGCGTCGATCGCAGCGTCGATCCTCGGCTGCCCCTCGACGCCGGACACGACAGACGCAGGGCTCGATGCGGCGACCGTCGAGACGACCGACGCGTCGGTGCTCGATGCGCCGCGCGCCGACGTGCCGCCGCCCGATGCGTTCGGCGTCGCGTCGTTTCGCGCGCGCTGCAGCTACGTGAACCCGTTCTCCGACGCGCCCGAGTGCCGTGACTACCGCGGCCCCGGCTGGGGCGCGGAGTCGGCGACGACGGACTGCATGCGCGTGTTCGGCTCGACGGCGGGCACGCTCGAGGTCGGCGAGGTCTGTGCGTTCGACGACGCGATCGGGCGATGCACCGTCGGCGACGTCGACGCGGGCGGCTACTCGGTGCTGTCGAGCGGGGCGCCCTCGTCGTGCGGCGCAGCGCAGGCGGCCTGCGAGACGTTCGCGCGCGGCACGTGGACGCCCGACGCGCGCTGCATGGGCTGCGAGGCGAGCGGTGAGATCGAGCCCAACGTGTTCGTGCTGCCGACGATCGACTGTCGCGTCGCGCGCGACGGCGAGCCGCCCGGACAGACCGATGGACGCGTCTGCACGCCCACGCTGATCTCCGGATCGACCGAAGAAGGCCGCCAGTACGCGGACTACGCCGACTGCGACGTGGTGCGCACGCAGCGGCCCTACGCGCCGTACGATCTCGAGATCCCGTTCGATCCCGCGGATCCGCGCCTCGACGATCCGGGCTACATGGCCGAGGTCGACTGGATGCGGAGCCAGGCCGAGGCGTCGGCGTGCGCCTGCTGCCACCAGAGCTCGCGCACGCCGTCGGGCGCGGCGATCTGGGACACGGAGGCCAGCCGGCTCTGGGTCGACACGATCTCGAACGAGGCCCTCGCGATGCTCGGTGGCTACACGAATTCCGCGGAGTTCGGCTTCTATCCTGCGAGCGAGAACAACGGCTTCGATCGCTCGAGGAGCGGCCTGCCCACCACCGACCTCACGCGGCTCCGCGCGTTCGTCGCGCGCGAGCTCGAGCGCCGCGGCCTCACGACCGACGAGGCCAGCGCGCTGCCGCCGTTCGCGCCGTTCTTCCGCGAGCTCGTCGAGCACGAGCCGAGCCCGTGCAGCGCCGAGGTCGGCCTCCAGCCCGACGGAACTCTCGCGTGGACGGGCGGCGCCGCGCGCTACGTGACGGTGCTCGAAGGAGGCTCGGCGTCGCCCGGCGTCCCGCCGAACTTCGATCTGCCCGAGGGGACGCTCTGGGCGATCACCGTTCCGCCCACGTCACCCGCGCTCGGCTGCGGCATGGCCTACGGCGCGCTGCCCGCTGGCGCCGTGCAGCGAGCTCCCGCGAGCGGTGCCCCCGCCGCGCTCGTGTCGGGTCGCACGTACTACCTCCACGTGCAGCGCGACATCGCGCTCCCGATCACCCGCTGCACCTTCGTCGCACCCTGAGCGGCTGGCTCGCTCGCGAGCGGAGCGGTCGGGGGGCCTAGAAAAGTCGGGGTGCCGCGGCGAGTGCGTGTGTCGGGCGAAATACGGGTCCGCGCCGAAGGGTTCCGTACGCGTCACGCGTGCCTCGCGCGCTTCGCCGCGCGCGGGTCACCCCCAGGCTCTCTCGTCCGTGACGGTCTCGATCGGCGCGTTTTCGGGCAGTTTTCTCCTCCCTCCCTCCACCGACATGCCCGTGACCCCCGGTTGGACGCCGTCGCAGACGAGAGAGCCGCGTGGCGCTATCCTCCCGCGCCCTTCGGCCTGCCCTCGGTCCGCCCGCTTCGGACGCTCGAGGCACTCGCTCCTCACGTAGGTCCAACACCGCATGTACACAGACGTCCGCGCCATCAACGAGCTGATCCAGCGCGAGAGCGCCTTCACCGACACGGTCGTGCACGAGGTGGGGAAGGTCATCGTCGGCCAAGAGTCGATGATCGAGCGCATCCTCATCGGCCTCCTCACGGGCGGCCACGTGCTGCTCGAGGGCGTGCCCGGTCTCGCGAAGACCCTCACGGTGAAGACCGTGTGCGAGACGATCGCGGCGAAGTTCTCCCGCATCCAGTTCACGCCCGACATGCTGCCGGCCGACGTCGTCGGCACCGTCATCTACAACCAGCAGCGCGGCGAGTTCAGCGCGAAGCAGGGACCGATCTTCGCGAACCTCGTGCTCGCCGACGAGATCAACCGCGCGCCCGCCAAGGTGCAGAGCGCGCTGCTCGAGGCGATGCAGGAGAGGCAGGTCACGATCGGCGACACGACGTTCCCGCTCGAGGCGCCGTTCATGGTCATGGCGACGCAGAACCCGGTCGAGCAAGAGGGCACGTACCCGCTGCCCGAGGCGCAGGTCGATCGCTTCATGCTCCACGTGCTCGTCAGCTACCCCACGCGCGAAGAAGAGAAGCGCGTGATGGAGCGCATGACCAAGCTCGCGCTCGCCTCGCACCTCGGAAAGGCGCAGCGCGGCAGCGAGCTCGCGGTCAACGCGGTGACGTCGACCGAGCAGGTACTCAAGGCGCGCGAGGCCATCGCGCACGTGATCGTCGACGACAAGATCAACGACTACATCCTCGACGTCGTCGTCGCGACGCGCGACCCGAAGAAGGCGGGCCTGAAGGACCTCGCGGGCATGGTCGCGCACGGCGCCTCACCGCGCGCGTCCATCGCGCTGAACCTCGCCGCCCGCGCGCACGCGTTCATCCGCCACCGCGGCTACGTGACGCCCGAGGACGTGAAGGCCGTCGGCCCCGACGTGCTCCGCCACCGCATCATCCCGACGTACGAGGCCGAGGCCGAAGAGATCACGAGCGATCAGGTCGTGCGTCGCATCTTCGACAAAGTCGAGGTTCCCTGAGGCCCTGATGATTCCCCGCGAGATCATCAAGAAGCTGAAGAAGATCGAGATCCGTACGGCGAGGCTCGCGAACGAGCAGCTGGCGGGTGGGTACCAGTCCGTCTTCAAGGGACGCGGCATGGCCTTCAGCGAGGTGCGTCAGTACCAGCCGGGCGACGACGTGCGCTTCATCGACTGGAACGTCTCGGCGCGCATGAACGAGACCTACGTGAAGGTCTTCACCGAAGAGCGCGAGATGACGGTGATGCTCCTCGTCGACCTCTCGGCCTCCGAGAAGTTCGGCGCGGCGGCGCGGCCCAAGGTGGAGACCGTGGCCGAGGTCTCGGCGTTGCTCGCGTTCAGCGCGATCAAGAACAACGACCGCGTCGGGCTCATCGTGTTCACCGATCGCATCGAGCGCTTCGTCCCGCCCAAGAAGGGCAAGGGCCACGTCATGCGCGTCGTGACGGAGATCCTCAACGCTCGCCCTGAAGGTCGCGGCACGGACCTGTCGGTCGCGCTCGATCTGCTCGGCGGCGTGCAGCGTCGTCGAGCGGTGTCGTTCCTCGTCTCCGACTTGGTGGCCGAGGACTACGAGCGCTCGCTCCGCATCGCGGCGGCGCGTCACGATCTCATCCCGATCCAGATCGTCGATCCGCGCGAAGAAGAGCTGCCCGACATCGGCCTCGCGCTCGTCGAGGATCTCGAGACGGGCGACCTCGTCGAGATCGACACCAGCGACGAGCGCGTGCGCAGGTCGTTCGCGAAGCGCATCGCCAAGGAGCGCGCGGCCAGAGAACAGTTCTTCGGACGCCTCGGCATGGATCACGTCGTCGTGCAGACCGATCGCGACTACGTGAAGCCGCTCGGTGATCTGTTTCGTCGACGTCAGCGCCGCATGAAGGGCTACGGATGAGCGCGCGCCTGATCGCGCTCTTGCTCGCGTGTGTCGCGCTCTGCGCGACGGCGAACGTGCGCGCGCAGCAGCGCGACATCTCCGACCTGTTCCCCGACACCGGACCGGCCTCCGACCAGAACGAAGCGGACGCAGGCCCCGAAGCGCCCCCCTCCCGCGACGCGGGAGGGGAGGGGGAGGGGACGCGAGACCCAGCAGCAGAGCCCGATCCCGATCTCGATCCGACGCTCGACCCCGACGAGCCCACGATCCCCGACGACGCGATCCCCACGCTGCCCGAGGGCCACGAGCCCACGATCACCGTTCGCCTCACGCCCACCGAGGGGCTGATGACCGGCGACGTCGTCCACTACGAGCTCACCGTCGAGGTGCCCGAGGGCGACGACGTGAACCTGCCGCGGCAGACGTACGCGCCGCTCGAGCTCATCGGACAGGATCACGTCGAGAGCGTGGTGAACGGCCGCCGCCGCTTCGTCTACACGCTCGATCTCCTCGCGCTCGAGCCCGGCGAGATCACCATCCCTGGCCTCGTGGTGCGCGTGATCACGGCGGACGGCATCGTCGGCGCCGCGCGCACGGAGCCGCAGACGATCACGATCGGATCGCTCGTCGCCAACGAGCCCGACGCGCAGCCGCGTCCGCCCACCGAGCCCGTCGTCGTGATGCAGGACGACTACACGCTCGCGTACATCGCGGGCGCGCTCGGGCTGATGCTGCTCGGCGGCCTCATCGCGTGGCTCTTCATGCGCTGGTGGCGAAAGCGCCCGAAGGAGCTCCCGCCTCCGCCCCCGCCTCGGCCCGCGTACGAGGTCGCGCTCGAGAGGCTGCGCGCGCTTCGTCGTGAGCTCACGCCCGCGATCGCCGATGGCTCGCAGGGGCGCATCGTCGACGGCGCGTCCGACGCGCTGCGCGAGTACCTCGGTCATCGCTTCGGCTTCAACGGCCTCGAGAGCACGACCGACGAGGTCATCGCGCGCATGCGGCACCAGCGCATGGCCGGCGTGACGCTCGCGGAGATCACGAGCCTCCTCGGTGAGTGCGATCTCGTGAAGTTCGCGAAGGCGATCCCGGACGAGAGCGACTGCGAGAAGGTGATCCAAGAGGCCGAGCGGATCGTGCAGCGCACGATGCACGCGAACGTCGTCTCGATCGCGCAGCCGGCAGGGCCGATCCCGGCGACGACGAAGGAGCCGAAGCTGTTGGATCCAGCGATGCAGCCGCGGCCGGAGCGGATGTCGGCGGCGGCCTCGGTGGCTTCTGCTTCGGCGGCTTCTGCTTCGGTGGCCTCTGCTTCGGCGGCTGGTGGGGCTTCGGCGGCCGATCCGTCGCTTGCCGCGCCGCCTCGCGGACCCTCCCCAATCCCTCCCGCACCGCGGGAGGGGATCACTTCCGAGTCTTCGGCTTCGTCGGACGCGGCGGTCGCGGCTTCGGAGTCGGCAGATCTCGCGTCGGTACAGACGGCGCCTGCGGGCTCACGCTCGATCCCGCTCACCAACCCTCCGCCTGCGCCGGACGCAAAGACCCTCGAAGACTTCTTCACGCGCAGGCCAGAGACGACGCCCTCGTTCGCGATCCCCGAGACGCCGGTTCCTCCTCCGCCGCCGCGCGACAGCGATCCCGGCGAGCCGCCGCCGCGCGCGCTCGATGCCGGCGATCTTCTCGCGAAGGCCACCGAGGCGCTCGCGAAGGCTTCGGAGGCCGTCGCGAAGGCTCCCGAGGGCACGAAGAGCGCTTCCACCGAGGGCGCGAAGGCCAGCGTGCAGACCGCGATCCTCGGTGGCGCGCTGCCGCAGGCCGACGAGAGCGTGTGGGACGCGCTCGAGGACGCCGTCGCCGACGATCAGCTGATCGTCGGCGAGGTGGTGGCGCGCCGCGAAGAGGGCTTCTTGATCGCGCTCGGATCCGGCGTGCACGGCGTCCTGCCGGAGGCGCAGCTCGGCGGTCTCGACGCGGACGCCATCGTCGGTGAGAAGCGCGCGTTCCGCGTCGTGTCGCTGAACGCCGGCAAGAAGCGCGTGGTGCTCTCTCACAAGGACGTGGACGACGTCGACGAGCGCAGGCTCCTCGGGCGCGCGACGCCGATCGGCTTCTTCGATCCGTCCGGGGGCGCGTCATGAAGCGCTGGCAGGAGATCTTCCTCGGCCTCGGCTGGGCGCTCTTGCTGCTCGTGCCGATCCTCTACGTCTGCGCGTGGGCGATCGAGTCGGTGTACGAGGTGCCGCTCGCGCCCGAGAGCTTCCGCTTCGAGCGCCCGTGGGCCGCGCTGCTGATGCTCGCGGCGCCGCTCGTGTGGATCGCGCGCGTCATGCTGCGCGACGCCGCGCCGCGCCTGCAGGTGTCGCGCGCCAAGGACCTCGCGGCCGTCGCTCGCCCCAAGGCGCGTCAGTGGATCGCGCCGATGACGGTCGGCGCGCGCATCGTCGCCGTCGGTCTGATCGCGGTGGGTCTGATGGGGCCACAGTCGATCCACGCGCGGGAGGACACCGAGGTCCGCGGCATCGACATCGTGCTGTGCCTCGACCTCTCGCTCTCGATGCAGGCGAGCGACATCTACCCGAACCGCTTCCAGGCCATGCAGGCCGTGGTCGACGAGTTCATCCGCCGTCGTCCCAACGATCGCATCGCGGCCGTGGTGTTCGGCGTCGACGCGTACACGCTGCTCCCGCTGACGACCGACAAGGAGGCGCTCCGCGGCGTCATCGCCGAGCTCGAGCTGGGCAACATCGACGGCCAGGGCACGGCGATCGGCAACGGGCTCGGCGTGTCGCTGAACCGCCTCCGGCAGTCTCGCGCGGCGAGCCGCATCGTGATCCTCCTCACTGATGGCGACTCGAACTCGGGCAACATCGCGCCCGAACAAGCCGCGGAATTCGCCGCGAACATGGACGTCCAGGTCTACACGGTGCTGATGGGACAGAGCGCCGAGGCGATGGTCCAGCAAGGCGTCGACCAGGTGGGCCGGCCGATCTGGGATCGCGGCGAGTTCCCGATCAACCCCGCCCTGATGCGCCGCATCTCGGAGCGCACGGGCGGCGAGTCGTTCGTCGTCGGGGATCGCGAGTCGCTCGAGCGCAGCTTCCACGCGATCCTCGATCGCCTCGAGCAGAGCGAGATCGAGGATCAGGGCCGCGTCTACGGCGACCTCTACCCCGCGTTCGTGTGGCCCGGCCTCGCGCTCGTGGTGCTCGAGCTGCTCGTGGCGTCCCTCTACTTGAGGAGGTGGCCATGAGCTGGGCACATGGCGAGCTCTTGTGGTTGTTGCTCGGCGTGCCCGTGATCGCGGGCCTGCCGTTCTTCGCGTCGTGGTGGCGACAGAGGGCCGCGGCGCGCATGGGCAACGCGGCGGCGGTCGCGTCGTTGATCGTCGGAGATGCGCGACGTCTTCGCGCGGCGCGCGCCGTGATGCTCACGCTCGGCGTGACGCTCGTGGTGCTCGCGATGGCGAGCCCGCAGTACGGCAGCCGCACGCGCATCCTGCGACGTCGCGGCGTCGACGTGATCATCGCGCTCGACTTCTCGAAGTCGATGCTCGCGCGCGACGTGCGACCGAGCCGCATCGAGCGCGCCAAGGCCGAGGTGCTGCGCTTCGTCGAGGATCTCGATGGCGATCGCGTCGGCTGCGTGGCGTTCGCCGGCGAGACGATCGAGTTCCCGATGACGGTGGACTACGCCGCCCTCGCGCTCTTCTTCCGCGACCTGGGTCCGTACGACATGCCCGTGGGCGGCACGGCCATCGCGCGCGCCCTGGTGGCCAGCAAGCGCCTCTTCGAGCGCGCGAGCACGCGCGACGCGCGTCAGGCCGAAGAACGAGAAGGTCGCCCGCGCTCGCGCGTGGTGATCTTGCTGACCGACGGCGAAGACCACGAGGGCGACCCGATCGCCGCCGCGCGCGAGCTCGCCGAGGCCGGCATCCGCGTCTACACGGTGGGCATCGGCACCTCCACCGGCGAGCCGATCCCCACGTACGCGCCCGACGGTACGTGGACGGGCTACCAGCGCGACGACGCGGGCAACATCGTGCACACGGCGCTCACCGAAGAGGCCGAGGGACAGCTGCGCGAGATCGCCGAGATCACCGGGGGTCGCTACTACGCGGCGGGTCGCGGCGCGGTCGGCATCGATCAGATCCGCCAGGACATCCGCCGCATGCACCAGGACGAGCAGCGCTCGCGACGCGTGACGGTGCAGGAGGGGCGCTACGCTCTCTTCCTCGTGCCGGGATTCCTCCTCATCGTGCTCGAGGCGCTGCTGCCCGACGCATGGATCGGCGCGCTGCGGCGACGTCGACGACCTGTGCCTACGGACGCGCGCAAGAAGGGAACGAAGTCATGACTCTGCACGACGTCGCTGGATCGGGCCGCAGGGTGGGGCCTCCGCTTCGCTTTTCGGACGCGGCGTCCTTGGCTTCGCTCCGACCCCACCCCGCGGCCCTCGCGTGGCTGCTTCTGGGGGTTCTGGGTTCGCTCGTGATCACGCCGCGCGCGTACGCGTGGGACTGGCTGCGATCGGAGAACGGCCACGTCCGTGACGGCAACGAGGCGCTCGCGGCGGGCGACGCGCAGGCCGCGCAGGCCGAGTACGACCGCGCGGCAGCGGAGCTCCCGAACGAGCCGGGTGTGCAGCTCGACCGCGGGCTCGCGCTGCTCGCGCAGGACCAGCACGACACCGCGCGCGAGGCGTTCCTCCGCGCGACCGAGCCGCCTGCGCCGCGCGAGACCCGCGCAGCGGCGCACTACGACGCGGGCCTCTCGTTCTACCGAGAGGCCGACGCGGCCGCGACCGCAGGCGATCACGACAACGCGCGTGATCTCTTCGGCCAAGCGGCAGAGCAGTTCCGTCAGTCGCTGCGTCAGGTGCCCGGCAACCGCGACGCGGGCTGGAACCTCGAGCTCGCCCTCCGTCGAGAGACGGAAGAGGAAGAGGAGCAGGAGCGCGAAGAGCAAGAGCAGCAGCAGCAAGACCAGCAGCAGCAAGATCAGCAAGAGCAGGATCAGCAAGACGGCGATCAGCAAGAGCAGGATCAGCAAGAGGGCGATCAGCAAGAGCAGGATCAGCAAGAGGGCGACGAGCAGCAGCAGGACCAAGAGGGCCAGCAAGGCGACGAGCAGGAGCAGGACCAAGAGGGCCAGCAAGGCGACGAGCAGCAGCAAGACCAAGAGGGCCAGCAGGGCGACGAGCAGCAGGAGGAGGGTCAGGGCCAGCGAGGCCAAGAGGACCAACAGCAGGGGCAGGGCGATCAACAGCCCAGCGACGAAGAGACGAGCGGCACCATGGAGCGCTCGCTCCCGCCCGATCAGGAGCGCGTGCTCGATGCGCTGCAGGACAGCGAAGAGAACCTCGAGCGCGCGCGTGCGCGAGCGAGAGGCCAACGCGAGCGCCGACGCCCGGCGCAGGACTGGTGATCGCGGATGAGCGTCTCCAGAGCAGCGTGGGCCTCCGAGCGTCGAGCACACCGAGTCGCGTACGTCGTGACGGTGCTGTCGTGCGTCGTGGCCTCGGTGCTGACGATGCTGTCCGCGTCGTCCGCGCGGGCGCAGAGCGGTGACTGTCGGCTCGCGGCCGAGACCACGAGCGTCGTGCTCGGTCAGGTGTTCCGTCTCGAGGCCACGTGTCACGCGCAGGGCGCCGAGGTGGGCATGCCCGAGCTCGACGTGTCGGACTTCGAGGTGATGAGCCGACAGGTCTCGCGGCCCATGCAGTTCACGTTCGGCGTCGGCGGACAGCAGCAGATCGTCGAGAGCACCACGCGGCTCGCGCTGCTCGTGCGACCGCGTCGCGAAGGCCGGTTCGAGGTGGGCCCCGCGAGCGCGTCGGTGGGCGGCACGCGCATCACGAGCGGGACGATCACGATCCGCGTCGGCGGGAGCGGCGCGCCGGGCCAACTCGCGCCGCAGCCGGGTCAGCTGATGAACCCCGGCCAGAATCCCGGCCAGACTCCGGGTCAGCCGGTCACGCCGCCGGGCTCGGAGGGGCCGCCCGCGGGGCCGCTCGACGGCGCCGTCTACGACGACCAGGCGTTCCTCCGCACCGTGATCGATCGGCACGAGGCCGTCGTCGGTCAGCAGATCACGGTCACGTTCTATCTCTACGTGCGGTCGCTCGCGACGCAGCCGCAGATCACGCAGCAGCCGTCTACGGATGGGTTCTGGGTGCACGATCTCCTCGATCGCAACGCGCCTCCGGACGCCGTGATGCAGCGCGTGGGCTCGACGAGCTTCCGCGTGTACACGCTGCGTCGCTTCGCCGCGTTCCCTCTCCGCGAGGGCGATCTCACGATCGGCGCGATGGAGATGCACGTTCCGGTCGGCAACCCGCTCGACATGATCTTCGGTGCGCCGCAGGCCGATCTCGTGCGCACCAGCGTGCCCGTGCAGGTCACCGTGCGACCGCTGCCCGCGGGCGCCGCCGCGGGCGCGCCGGTCCACGTGGGCGCGCTCACCGTCGAGGCCACGCTCGATCGCGCGCAGGTACCGACGGGCGACGCCGTCACGCTCGATCTCCACATGACGGGTCGCGGCCAGGTCGACGCGATCGACACGCCGCCGCTCTCGATCGACGGCCTCCGTGTGCTCCAGCCCGAGATCGATCAGCGCACGTCGGTGACGAGCGAGCGCGTCGGCGGCGATCGCAGCGTGCGCTGGCTGCTCGTGCCGGAGCGACCCGGCACCTACACGCTCGGGCCGTTTCGCTGGGCCGTGTTCGATCCGGACACCTCGACGTGGTCGGTCGCCGAGGCGCCCGCGCTCACGCTCGTCGCGGCGGGCAACCCGACCGCGGTGCCGACCACGACGGACCCCACGCACGACGAGACCTCCGACGCGGTGGACGCGCCCGACGCCGACGAGGCCGCGGCGTTCGGCCCCGTGCGCACGTCGTCTTCGTTCGCGCGTCGAAGCGCGCGGCTCGCGTCGACACCGCTCTTCGCGGTCGGCCTCGCGCTCGGTCCGCTGGCGCTGCTGATCACGGGCCTCGTCTTCCTCGGTCGTCGTCGCAACGCTGCCAACGCGCACGCGGGCGCCGCCGATCGCGCTGCGCGCGACGCGCGCCGCAAGCTCGACGACGCCGAGCGCGCCATCGGTGCCCGCGACACGCGCGCGTTCTACGGCGCGATCACGCAGGCCCTCAAGCAAGGGCTCGAGGTGCGGCTCGGTCGCGCGGTGGGGAGCCTCACCCACGTGGAGCTCAAGCGCATGTTGGTCGAGCGCGGCATGACGAGCGTGTTGGCAGCGCGCGTGAAGGACGAGCTCGAGGGCGCGGAGATGGCGCGCTTCTCCGCGGCGGGCGGCGAAGAGAAGGAGATGCGGTCGACGCTCGACCGCACGCGCGGGATCTTCGACGAGCTCCAGCGCTTCACGCCTTCGCAGGAGGACGAGTGATGACGCGCGCCACCTCGATGCGCGGTCTCCTCTGCGCGATGATGTTCGGTGTCGTCTCGATGCTCGGCGCGAGCGCGAGCGCGCAGTCGTTCGACACGCTCTTGCGCGAAGGCAACGACGCGTTCTTCCGCGCGGACTACGTCACGGCGGCGGCCCGCTACGAGGCGCTCAACGAAGCGGGCGTCGACGACGCGGACGTCCACTACAACCTCGGAGCCAGCTACGCGCGGCAAGGCCTGCATGGTCGGGCGATCGTCGAGCTCGAGCGGGCGATTCGTCTTCGGCCTTCGGACGCGGGGGCGCGCGCCGCGCTCGACGCGAGCCGTGCGATCGTCGGGCGACGTCACGCAGAGCGCGAGGGCGAGGCGGTGGTCGAGGCAGGCGCGCCTTTTGGTGAGGCGCTCTTCTCGTTCCTCTCCGAGGACGCCCTCGCGATCGTGGTCCTCGTGCTCGAGATCGCGCTCTGTCTCGTGCTCCTCGCGCTGTTCTTCGTGAAGCACGAGCGCGCTCGGATCGGTCTCGGTGTCGCCGTGCCGCTCCTGCTGGTGGTGCTCGGTGCGACGGGGCTCGGGCTCTTGTCGCGACGCGGCGCGTTCGCCGCCGGACCGACGGCCGTGGTGGTTCGCGACGACGCGGCGCTGCGTGAGGGTCCGCGCGACGAAGCGAACGTGCGCGCGCGTGCGCTCGAGGGCGAGCGCGCCGAGGTGCTCTCCCGCGATGGCGAGTGGGCGCGCGTGCGACTGGGCGGTGGACGCGAGGGCTGGGTCGCCGCGGCGGACGTCGTCGAGCTCTGACCCGATGCGCGCGCAGCGTCGTGGTCAGCGCCGCGTCGGCATCTTGCCGAGCTTGCGCTGGAGCGAGCGGCGGTGGACGCCGAGCAGGCGTGCGGCCTTCGACACGTTGCCCTGACAGTCCGTGAGCACGCGCTGGATGTGCTCCCACTCGACGCGCGCGAGCGAAGGCACGTGCTCGTCCGCGCGGTCGTCGACGAACGGTGTGTTCGGTGCGTCGCGCCGCGCGAAGGCCGCGAGGATCTCGTCCACGTCGACCGGCTTGGTCAGGTAGTGCGTGGCCCCGAGGCGCACGGCCTCGAGCGCGGTCGCGATCGAGCCGTAGCCCGTGAGCACGACCACGTTGGTCGTCGGATCGATCTCCTTGAGCGCGCGAACGACGTCCAGGCCCGAGGCTCCCTGAGGCGCCGACGACGGCAGGCGCATGTCCACGAGCGCGAGCTCGGGGCTGTCGTCGCGCGCTGCGCGCGTCGCGCCCTCGACGGTGCCTGCCTCGCGCACGGCGTATCCGCGTCCCGTCATCGCGCGCGCGAGCCGCTTGCGGAACACGTCGTCGTCGTCGACGAGCAACATCGAGGGCAGCGTGTCTTCGCTCATCGGATGGGCTCGGGTCGGATCGGCTCCGGAACGAGGGGGAGATCGAGCGTCACCGTGGTGCCGCGACCGCGCGCGGAGTCGATGGTCACCTCGCCTCCGAGGTGCGCCGCGAGCGCGCGGACGAGGAAGACGCCGAGGCCCATGCCGCGGCCGGGATCTTTCGTCGTGAAGAACGGCTCGCCGACGCGCGCGAGCGTCTCCGCGCTCATGCCCGTGCCCTGGTCGCGCACCGAGATCGCGAGGCGCTCGCGCTCGATCGTGCCGCGCACCTCGACCAGGCTGGAGGCGGGGCTCGCGTCGAGCGCGTTCTTCACGAGCGCGCTCAGCGCCTGTCCGATCGCACGCTCGGGGATCCGCGCGGAAGATCCGTCGGGCCACGACCAGCGCACGCGGGCGCGCGCGTCGTCGGGCAGCGCGTCGATCGAGCGCTCGAGCGAGCGCAGCGCGATCGAGGTCGGCGCCTCGCCGCGGAGCTCTCCTGCGGCGACCGACAGCTGATCGAGGATCGCGCGGCTCCTCGCGATCTCCGTCCGCACCAGCGAGAGATCCTCTCGCACGTGCGCGAGGTCATCGCGTCCCGCGAGCTCACGCTCCAGCTCGCCGACGATCGTCTTGATCGTCGCGAGCGGCGTCGACAGCTCGTGCGCAGCGCCCGCGGCGAGCGTCGTCATGCCCATCACGCGCGAGCTCGCGTCGGCGCGCGCGCGGGCCCTCTCGAGCTCGACGGCGAGTCGACCCACGGCCACGGCGATCACCATCGCTGTGAGCGAGAACGCCGCGAACATCTCGTGGAGGTGTGCGCCGAGGCCATGCAGCGGATCGGTGAACGCGAACAGGCTCGCGTACGCGGCGATCGAGAGGGCCACGACGGCCGCGAGGCGCGCAGCGCGGAGCAACACCGCGGCGACCGTGACCTGCACGAGGAGGACGACGCAGAACGGGCTGGCGGCGCCGCCCCCGCACGCGAGGATCGTCGCGATCGAGGCGACGTCGATCACGAGACCGAAGGCGATCCCCTCACGCCACGTGCTGCCCGCGCGGACCAGCGCCGCGTTCGACACGAGCTGCGCGGCCATGGCCATCGCGAGCCACGGCCACGGCACGCTGCGGGCGCTCGCCCACGAGGCGACCAGCGTGGCCTCGAGCAACACGAGCACCCATCGCAGCGACGTGAGCCACCGCAGATCGGGAAGGCGCGGGTCGTCGTTCATGCGCCCTCCATCGCGAGCTTGATCCGCGAGCGCCGATCAGTGCAGGTGCGGGCCGGCGTCTTCGTCGTGACCGACGGCTCCCGACACCGACCTTCCGCCGGAAGGGTCGAGGGAGAGAGCGAGCGCGAAGAGGGGAAGCGCGCGGTTCATGGGGCCATCCTAGCTGAGAGTCGATCGGGGAGCCGCGCTGCGACGAGGTGCCGCAGGCTCAGTGACACGCTTCGACCTCGAGCGTGCGAAGGAAGTGTTCGAGCGTCCGCTGCGGGGGATCCTCGGAGGTGGGGCCCGATTCTCGGTCCGAGGATGCCGTTCGGAGGACCAGCGTGTGCTCGTGATCGACCTCCGATGCGTCGAGCACGAGCTGACGCGGGACGCCTCCGCAGGCGATCCGCACGACCGCCTGCCGCGTGGCCACGTTCGATCCCTCGAGCTGCATCCGGAGGTCGCAGTAGTGCCCCGCGCGGGGCGTGAGCCACACGGTCTCCGGCGCCGCGAGCGAGAGGCCGAACGGCGCGCTCTCGTCGTGATGGTGCGCGAGCGGATCCGTCGTGCCGGGGCAGGGCACCAGCTCGACGAGCGTGAGCGTCGAGCTCGCGAGGCTCGCGGGCATGCGCAGATCGAGTCGGACCTCGACGACGATGCCCGGCTGGTGGAGCACGCACGCGGACGCCCCGAGCGCGAGCACCGCGAGCGCGCGCACGATCGTGGTCGCGCGATCAGACATCGAGACCGAACCCTGCCTCGACCGTCACGCCGTCCGTGCGCGCAGCGTGCGCGACGTCTTGGATCTGGATCACGGGCACGCGCACGACGAGGTGGAGGACGAGGTCGCTGCTCGGCGCGACCACCACGCCTCCGCCTGTGTGGAGCAGGAAGCTCACGCCTCCTGGGTCTTGCTGTCGTCCCGACGGGCCTTCGACGCGCGAGTCGATCGTGGCGCGCAGCGCGAGCTCGGGGAGCGGCTGCCACTGGAGCGCCGTGGTGGTGCGCATCGCCGCGCCGTTGCGCCAGCCCGCGAAGCCGGTCGTCGGGAACGCACCTTGGACACCGAGCACGAACGAGGCGTCGTCCCAGCGCGCGAGCCACGAGAGGCCGAGGAGCGGCTCGAACGCGCCGGTGCCCGTCTGCGCGGCGAGCGGTGCGAGCGAGCCGTCCGCGCGGAGGAGCGCAGGCGCGGTGGGCGCGCGCGTGCCGACCTCGAGGACGAGGCGGTGCTCGGGTGCGAACGGACGATCGCGGAACAACGTCACGCGCAGGCGCAGATCGAGATCGCCGAGACCGAAGCTCGTGTCGTGCGCGAGCGAGGCGTCGGTCGACTCGCGCCACACGAGCGGCAGGCTCGCGGTGAGCAGCGCCACGTCGTCGATCGCGATCGAGCCCGAGGCGAGCAGGCGCTGATCGAACACCTGCGCGTCGGCGTCCGCGTACGAGGTGTGGAGGAGCACGGCCGCGAGGCGAACGCGACCTCGGAACGGCTGCTCTGCGCCGGCGATCTGCGCTGACGGATCCCCCGCGCCGCAGGTGGCGCACGCGAGCGCGCGCGCTGGACGCGAGGCGAGCGCCGCCGTGACCGCGGAGGCGATCACGAGGAGAGCGAGGGCAGGGCGCGAGCGAAGCACGGCGCGGTTCTACGCGCGCCGCGCGCGCGCCCCCATGCGGCATGACGTCGCACCTCGGGCGCGCGTTCTTGTAGGCTCGCGCGCGTGCCCCAGGCCAGCTCACACCACGTCGAGACGCAGCTCCATCCAGGCATCGCGCAGGTCGAGCGATGGTATGGACGAGACGCCGATCGCGACGCGTCTCCCGGCCTCCTCGTCGAGGTGCCGCACGGCGCCGACGAGCGCGCGCACTACGACGCGCTCCGCGAGCGTCTCGTCGGCGACCTGCCGGACGAGCTCGACGAGTTCTTCCACGCGAACACCGACATCGGCGCGTACGCGTACGGACGTCGCGTCGTCGAGCGGCTGATCGCCGAGCGGCCGTCGCTCTCGGCGCTCGTGATCCGCTCGCTCATCCCGCGCACCTTCATCGACTGCAACCGACTCGAAGACGCGGCGGCCTCGGGAGGCGTCACCGCGGGGATCGCCCCGTACGTCGAGCATCCGGACGATCGGGCGCTGCTCGTCGCGATGCACCGCGAGTATGTCGCGCTCATCGACGACGCCTACTCGGACGTCTGCGACTCGGGCGGCTTCGCGCTCACGCCTCACACGTATGGTCCGTACGAGCTGCCGATCGCGAGCATCGATCGCGACATCGTGCTCCGCCTCCGCGAGTGCCATCGCCCCGAGATGATCCCGAAGCTCCCCGTGCGTCCGCAGATCGATCTCCTCACGCTGACACGCGATCGCGTTCGGCTCGCGCCCGAGGGGATCGTCGAGGATCTACGCGCTGCGTTCGCGGCCGAGGGGCTCACGGCGACCGAAGGACAGGCCTACCAGCTCGCGCCGAGCACGCAGACGTGGCGCTTCGCGACGCGACATCCGGGCCAGGTCCTCTGCTTGGAAGTGCGCCGCGATCTC
Source organism: uncultured Sandaracinaceae bacterium (assembly GCA_964502175.1). Classification (GTDB taxonomy): domain Bacteria; phylum Myxococcota_A; class Polyangia; order Polyangiales; family Sandaracinaceae; genus JAFLCL01. The sequence goes on along the minus strand of CAZCVE010000002.1, from coordinate 200,320 downwards.
CTCGTCACCGAGTACACCGCGCTCTCCGCGATGCAGGTGGACGACGAGGCCGTGGAGCGCGTGGCGGCGCCGCTCGCGGGCGCGATCGCGCGATGGATGGATCGCCGCGATTCGCAGGCGGGCTGAGGCGACGCGCATCGGCGCGATGCGTTTCAGGTCATGTCAGGGGCGTTTCGGGGCGCCCCGAGCGAATACCTCCGCAGGTCCCGCGCATCGCGGTGATCGAGGGAGGTCCGGACATGAATCGTTCTTCGTCGCGCGCCGTGAAGGCGTTGGGGTTGGGTCTGTCGGGGGTGGGTCTGTCGGGGGCGTTGATCGTCGTCGGCTGCGGCTCCGAGGCTGCGCCCGCACCGGCTCAGGCACCTGCTGTCGCAGTCCCCGCGACGACGCCCGCCGCGACGCCGACGGCCACACCGACCGCCACGCCGACGCCGACGCCCGCCGCCGAGGTGCCGCTTCGTGAGCGTCCGCTGCCCGAGCGCATCGCGGCCACCACGGCCACGGTGCCGACGCCGGGCTCGCAGACCGATGGCACCGTCACCGTGACCGCCCAGCTCTGCACCCTGGACGGCGCGCCCTTCCTCGGCGACGACACGTTCACCACCATCGGCCCGATCGCGTGGTCGTCCGATGGCGCGCTCTACCTCTCGGACACCGAGGGCAAGGTGCGTCGCTACACGGTGCAGCCGGGCGACGCGTGCGCGCTCACGATGGACGCGACGTTCGGCGCCGCGGGCCTCCTCACGGTCGGTCAGGGCATGTCGGCGCGCATCGAGTCGATCGTCGCCGACACGCAGGGCCACGTGTTCGTCGCGACGAGCATGCAGGGCACCACGCGCATCACGGGCACGCACGTGGACTACCAGTGCGACACGCGCGGACGACTCTCGGTGTCGCCGAACGGCAGCTCGGGCGTCGCGATCTTCGGCAGCGGCCCCGCGCAGCTCGTCACCTTCACGGACACGGGCTGCACCACGGCGCCGTTCACGATGGAGGAGCAGTTCCAGCGCCTCCAGGGCACGGCGTTCCTCGCGAACGAGCGTGTGCTCGTCGGCGGTCAGAACGACGTCCGCGATCCGAACCTCGTCCGCGTCTACGACCTCCAGGGTCACGCGCAGGGCGCCGCGTTCGGCGACACCACGGGCAACATGTCGAGCGACGATCACTTCTGCTACGTGCACGGCGCCTCGACCTGCGCGGCGGGCATCTGTGTGCTCGACGGCAACTGCCGCACGCTGCGCGTGTTCGGCAACGATCACGCGATCGCGGGCGCGCCCAACCTCTCGCGCCTCGTCGGCCTCAACTACCCGTGGTTCCCGTCGACGACGGCCGTGCGCGAGGGCGTGGCCTACGTGACGGCCTCGCAGCAACGCGGCAGCGCGAGCGATCGCACGGACGTCTACGACGGCTACGTCTTCCGCCTCACCGGCCTCTGAGCCCGGAGGCATGGCCGCGACCGTCTCGGATCCGATCAGGGCGCCGCGCGAACGAGCGACAAGCTCGCGCGCGACGCTCGGTCTCCCACGCCGAGCTCACCGTGGCGGTTGTCGCCCGCGCAGAACACACGCCCATCGCGCTTTCGCGCGCAGGTCGTGAAGCGACCCACGGCGACGCTCGCCCAGTCTGCATCGCCACCGATGCGGCGTGGGGTGTCGACGAGGAGCGTCGGGTCGCCGAGCGCGAGCTGACCTTCCGCGTTGCGGCCCCAGCACCAGAGCGTTCCGTCGTCGCGGATGCCGCACGTGTGGAACGTGTCCGACGACAGCGCGGCCCAGTCGCCCGCGTCGTCGACGAGGGCTGGCGCCGTCTGCAGCGCGGCACCCGTGACACCGACGGGACCGTGGTGTCCATCGCCGCCGTCGTCCGCGCCCCAGCAGTAGACGTCGTGGTCCACGTCGATCGCGCACGTGTGTGACTGTCCGCAGACGACGCGCTCCCATCGCCTGCCCATCACTTCCGTCGGACGACGGATCTGGATCGGTGTGCCCGCGCCCAGGCCGAGCTCGCTCAGTGTGTTGCGTCCCCAGCACCACAGCGCGCCCGCCTCCGTGATCGCGCACGTGTGTCCTTGGCCGGCAGACACGTCGGCGAACACGAGGTCCAGCGGGACGCGGAGGGGCGTCGCGCTCGGCGCCGAGTCCGCGGGGTCGTCTTGGCCGAGCTCACCTTCGAAGTTCGACCCCCAGCACCAGAGCGTGTCGTCTTCGAGGATCGCGCAGCCGTGATCGAAGCGCTGCGACACCCTGAGTGCGCGCGCGGGCAGGTCGGCGCGGCCGATCACGCCACCGCCCCCTCCGACGCGACCGAGCTGCCCACGATCGTTCGCGCCGAGCGTGAGCACGTCGCCGTCGACATCGAGGAGGGTCGTCGTCGCGTAGCCCGCCGAGACCTCGACGAGGTCGCGCGCGCCGTCTACCCGCGTGGGTGCCTCGCGCCCAGCGAGGTCGCGCAGACCGAGCTGTCCCGAGGCGTTCGCTCCGCTGCACCACAGCGAACCGCCTACGATCGCGCAGGTGTGATCCACGCCGCTCGCGACGCCAGTCGCGAGGAGCTCACCGGTCGGCGCGTACCCGACGCGTCCACAGGCGGCGAGCCACGCCACGAGCCCATACGGAGCGAGCCTCGCCGCGAGCGCGGTGTGACTCGGGATCGTGGTGAGGCGCGACCGAGTCGCTGGCTCCCTGCTCACTCGCTGCATGCGATCGAGGCGTCGATCTCACCGTACGCGATCCATCCGATGGGATGGCCGCGGCGCGCCGCCTCGGGCGTGAGCTCGTCCCAGCGCACGCCGTCGGTGCTTCGGTAGAAGCGCTGATCTTCGTTCCACGTGTTCCACCCGCCGCGCACGGCGACGAACGTGCCCGACGGCGAGCGCGCGACCGCGCCGACGTCGATGCGCGGCTCCGTGGGCGTGCTCGTCCAGGTCGCGCCGTCGCTCGATCGCAAGACCGCGCCGCCCGACCACACGAAGAGCTCGCTGCCCGCCCGGAGCACGTCGCTCGAGCTGGGCGTCGCGCCGTCGGGGAGCATGTGCGTGGTCCACGTCACGCCGTCGTCGATCGAACGACACACCGTGCCGTTGCCGCCGACGATCACCATCGCGTCGCCGATCCCCGCGACGCCGCCCTCGTTCTGGATGCCGCCGCCGCACGCCGCGTCGATCGTGGTGGGGCTCGTCCATCGCACGCCATCGGCCGAGACTCCGACCTCGGTGCCGTCGTTGCCGACGATCACGAAGTGCCCATCCGCGAAGCCAGCGCGACGGACGTTCCATCCGCCGATCGCCTCGTTCTCCGAGTCCGCGAACGTCATCGCGTCCATCGAGCCCACGCGCGGCGTGCGCGCGCCGAGCACCACGACACCGTCCGTGTCGCCGTCGCTGCTCGTCGCGATGCCGCCGAACGTCGTGCCCTCGAGCACCTCTTCCCACACGACGCCGTTCCGGCTGCGACGCACGGCGCCCGGCGGCCCCCAGCCGTTCGTGCGCACGAACCAGCCGTGGTGGAACACGATGCCCTTCGCGCGGCCCGGGTGGTGATCGCAGTCGACACCATCGAAGCAGCGCGCGACCTCGGGCAGCGGCGTGCCCATCTCGTCGGTCAGCGCGTCCTCGCGATCGAACTGCCACGTGAGGCCGTCGTCGCACGACACGCTCACGCGCCCCGCATAGCCCTGCGCGACGAACACACCGACGCGACCCTCGACGAACGCATCCGGTCCCCCTGCCGTCGCTGCGTCGACCTCGCCCGCGCCGCCGTCGGGCACCACGACGATGCCGTCGGGGCCGGGGCCGCGCGTGTCTCTCACGGCGGCATCGGGATCGGTGGACACCGTGCCTTCACAGGCGAGGAGTCCGAGGAGCGACGCGCAGACCGAGAGCGCGATCAGTCGACGAGGGTGCACCTCGCGTGGGTACCGCAGGGGTCGCTCCACGGCTCACTGAGCACCGGGGGGGGCGGTCGAGAGGGGCATCGTCCGCTCCCAGTCCCGAATCGGGCCGCGGAGGAGGGCAACCGCACGCGAGGGCGGGTCGGGGGAGGGGTTGAGGTAGCGATCCCGCAGGTGAGTGCCGCAGGCGCGACACCGAGGACTGCGAGCGGACGATGCCCTCCCTCGACCCGCCCGGTCAGGGGACCGCGTTCTGTGAGCCGTTCAGAGAAGGCAGGGGTACCCACCCCGCATGAGACGTTGGACGCAGGGCCTGGCCCGATCGCTGACCCTCGGATCCGTGGCCCTGGCGGCGCTCGAGGGCGGCTGTGAGGGGAGCCTCGACCGTGGCCCGGCCGCGCCCATCGGGTCGAGCTTGTGCGCCGACCAGATCGTGCTCGGCACCGCGCCGATGCGCCGCCTCTCGAACGTCGAGTACCTGCGGACGATGTCGGTCCTCTTCGAAGAGACCAGCGCCGTGGGCGCCCTGCCGACGCTGCCCGAAGACGCAGAGGTCATCGGCTTCGAGAACGACGCGCGCTCGCTCGGGCCGACCGACGTCGGCGTCGCCCGCTACGAGGAGATCGCGTTCCGCTACACGACCGCCGCCACCGCGGACGATGCTGCGCTGCGTGCGCTCACCCGCTGCGCGGCGTTCGCGTCCGACGCGGAGGCGCGCGCGTGCGGCTCGACGTTCATCGAGCGCTTCGGTCGGCTCACGCACCGACGTCCGCTCGAGGCCGAAGAGCGCACGCGCTTCGAGACCTTCTTCGAGACGCAGCGTGCCGCGATCGACTTCGCCGCGGCGGTGCAGCTCACGGCGATGGCGATGCTCCAGGCGCCGCCGTTCCTCTACCGACTCGAGATCGAAGCGGGCGCGAGCGAAGCGACCACCGCCGGTCCGGCGATCGCGCTGACGCAGTACGAGCTCGCGTCGCGTCTCTCGTTCCTCCTCTGGGGCACGATGCCCGACGAGGCGCTCTTCGTCGCGGCCGAGTCGGGCGAGCTCGACGACACCGACGCGCTCGAGGCCGAGGCGCGACGCATGCTCGCGGATCCGCGGGCGCGCGACCTCGTGGCGGACTTCCACCGCCAGTGGCTCGACTTCGATCGCATCCTCGATCCCGAGCACCGCACGCGCGCGCACGACGCCGACGGTGTCTTCACCGCAGACGCGCAGGTCGCCGCGCACGAAGAGCTGCGTCGCTTCGTCGGCGCCGAGGTCTTCGAGGGCGAGGGCACGCTCGCGTCGCTCTTCACGAGCCGTCGCACGTTCGTGAACTCGACGCTCGCAGGGATCTACGGCGTCGAGGGACCGTCGAGCACGACGGAGTGGCGCGAGGTCATGCTCCCCGCGGACGAGCGCGCGGGAGTGCTCACGCGCGTCGGTCCGCTCGCGTCGCACGCGCACGCAGGAAACAGCTCGCCTCCGCTCCGCGGCGTGTACCTGATGGAGCGCGTGATGTGCGAGCAGCGTCCCTCGCCGCCGCCGGACGCAGATCTGTCTCCGCCCGTCGCGATGCCGGGCTCGGGCCCACAGACGAACCGCGATCTCTTCGAGGCGCGCACCGCCCCGTCGACCTGCCAGGGCTGTCACGTGCGCATCGACGGCATGGGCTTCGTCTTCGAGAACTACGACGAGCGCGGCGTCTTCCGCGACGTCGACAACACGCTCCCCGTCGACGCGACGGGCGTGATCACCGGCACCGGCGACGTGGACGGAGAGGTCGACGGCGCGATCGAGCTGTCCGAGCGCCTCGCCGAGAGCGGTCACGTGCAGCGCTGCGCCACGCAGCGCTGGTTCCGCTTCGCCAACGGCCGCGCGCCCGAAGAGGCCGACTCCTGCCACGTCGACTCGCTCGAGCGCCGCTTCATCCGCAGCGGCGGCGACATCCGCGAACTGCTCGTGTCGATGGTGCGCCGCCCCGAGTTCCGCCTTCGCCCCGTGGTTTCCGAATGATTGGGGATGTCCGAATGAACACTCGTCGAACCGTCCGCGAGCAGCCCAGCGGCCTGCGCTTTGATCGACGCCGCTTCATGCAGGCCATGGGCCTCGGAGGGCTCGCGCTCTCGTCAGGCACGATGAGCCTGCCCAACCGCGCGCGCGCAGGCGGCTTCGTCGCGCCGACGCGCGTCGTCTTCTTCATCACGCCGCACGGCACCGTGTGGAACCAGTGGAAGGTGCCGATCGCGGGCACGCCCGATGCGCGGCCCGACATCGCGGCCACCGTCGGAGGCTCACGATCGCTGATGGATCTTCCGGAGAGCGAGTGGCCCGAGATCCTTCGCCCGCTGCAGATGCACGCGAGCAAGCTCCAGGTCGTCGAGGGCTTCGGTCAGCTCACGACGCTGGTGAACGAGCGCGACGCGGCCGACGGCGAGGACGTCAACAGGCACCACATCGCGCAGGCGAACCTCCTCACCTGCGCGATCGCGATGCAGCGCCCCGGCGCGACCGCCTTCGGCAACGCGATCTCGGTCGACCAGCACATGGGTCAGGCCACGCGCGGCACGCGCACGTGGGCCTCGCGCGTGTACGGCGCGAACCACCAGCACCCGTACTCGTTCGTCGCGCCGGGCGAAGCGGCGCCGATTGTCTACGACCCGAGGGAGGCGTTCGCCGACATCATGGGCGCCTACGTTCCGCCCACCACGGGCGGACCCACGCGCGCCGATCTCCTGCGCGTCGGACGCGGCAGCGCGCTCGATCTCGTCGGCAACGAGTACGACCGGATCGCGCCGCGCCTCTCGGGCGAGGACCGTCGCAAGCTCGAGCGCCACCGCGACCTCGTGCGCGATCTCGAGCGCTCGTTCGCGGGCACCGGCAGCGCGGCGATGTGTGATCCGCGCCTCGTGCCCTCGACGTGCGAGGCCGAGATCCACGCGTGCGCCACCAGCGCAGACCGCTGCCGCACCAACGTCGCTGTCGACGACTTCTCGCAGGTCGTCGCGCTCGCGCTCTCGTGTGATCTCACGCGCGTCGTGAACTTCCAGGTGCCGAACCTCCCGGCGCACGAGTTCGGTCTCGACTGCGATGCGAACGTTCACCAGAACTACGCGCACAACTCGATCGAGGGCTCGGGAGGCGCTGCCTTCACGCCCGAGGCCGCGGCGGGGATGGTCGCGTACAACCGCACGTATGCGCAGCACTTCGCGCGCCTCCTCACCGAGCTCGACTCGGTGCCCGAGGGCGACGGCACGCTGCTCGATCACACGGCGGTCGTGTGGATCTCGGAGCTCGGCACCGGCACTCACGAGATCATCGACTGTCCGGTGGTGATCGCGGGGGGCGCGGGCGTGCTTGGCCAAGGCCGCTACGTGCGCCTCGCGTCCGACCGTCAGTTCGAGGCGCGCTGGGGCAGCCGTCCGTTCGTGGGCGCGTCGATGAACCAGCTCTACGCGACGCTCATGCAGTTCCTCGGCATGCCCGACGACGGCTTCGGTCTCCGCTCTCTCGAGCTCGCGCCCGGTGGCGCGACGCTCTCGCTCACGGGAGCGCGCGTGGAACTGCTCGGCTGAGGGGAGCTGCTCGGCTGACGCCGAACGAACGGAATGCGCATGTCGGACGTGATCGCCGCATCGAGCCTCGCAGGCCTCTCGCTCGGAGGTCCTCTGGCCCTCGGCGTGTCCGCGTGCGGTCCGACGGCGCACGCGCTCGATGCTGGAGGTGAGGCGATGCCGCGCGTCGATGCGCGCGTGATCGATGCGGCGCTCGTCGACGACGCGCGCGAGGCCGACGCGCCTGCCGACGATGTCGGCATGGACGACGCGTGGCTCGCGCCGCGGACGTCTGGCCATGCCTCGTTCACGCCGCCGGGCGAGCGCGCCGCGCGCTACGTGACGCAGGGCGAGACGATCGAGGACGAGCTCACGGGGCTCGTGTGGGAGCGCGTCGCGGGCACGTCGCTGCTGACGCTCGACGAGGCGCATACCCGCTGCGACGCGCTCGCGCTCGAGGGGCAGGACGACTTCCGCGTGCCCTCCCGCGTCGAGCTCGTGAGCCTCTTGCGCACCACGCGCAGCCCGACGATCGACCCGATCTTCGAGGCGACCGAGGCCGAGTACCACTGGACGCGCTCGCTCCATCCGCGCCGCGACACGAGCGCGACGAGCGTCTACTTCGGCGCTGCCGAGATCGTCTTCGCGCTCGCGGCCGATCGCAGCGCGCTCGTTCGCTGCGTGCGTGGCGGCACGGGCGACGGACCGGGCCCGACGCTCGAAGGGACACGCGTGGTGGATCGCGGCACGCAACTCGTGTGGGGCGTGCTCGACACGCCCTGCACGTACGCCGAAGCCGTCGCCGGATGCGACGCGATCGGCATGCGTGTGCCGACGCTCGACGAGCTGTCGAGCCTCGTCGACGACACACGCACGAGCCCCGCGATCGACCTCGCGACGCTCGGCGGCGAAGCCGGTCCCACGTGGTCGTCGAGCGCCGGGCAGACGAGCGGCGAGCGCGTCGGCCTCGACCTCTCGATCGGTCCGAGCGTGCGGCTTCGTGAGGGCGAGCGCGCCATCGCGCGCTGCGTCACGGAGGCGCCATGAGGGCGACGCATGGATCGCTGCTCACGCCGTCCGCCGCGGGGTTCGGCGAGATCGTGCTGCGCGACGTCGTCCTTTTCTGGGGCGGGCTCTTCGTTCTACCGTCGAAGTCGATGACCAAACCGGTCAGTGAGGTGCGCGGCCCGAGCGAGGGCGCGGAGGTGGTGCCGTTCCCAGGCACCGGGCCTTCGGATGCGCAGCTCGTCGAGGCCGCGCGCACGGGGCAGCCGTGGGCCGCCGAGGCGCTCTTTCGTCGTCACGCGCGCTTCGTGAACGGCCTCGCGTTCCGCTTGATGCCGCGGGACGGCGAGCTCGACGATCTCGTGCAGGACAGCTTCGTCGAGGCGCTCGCGAGCCTCGATCGCCTCAGCGATCCGGCGGCGTTCAAGGGCTGGCTCGGCTCGATCGTCGTGCGCACGGCGCACAAGCGCATCCGCCGCCGTCGCCTGATGGAGCGCGTGGGACTTCGACGCCGTGAGCCGATCGATCTCGACGCGGTCGTGTCTTCGGCGAGCTCGCCCGAGGCTGCGCTCGAGCTGCGCCGCGTGTACGCCGTGCTCGAGTCGATGGGCGCCGAGGAGCGCATCGCGCTCGTGCTTCGTCGCGTCGAGGGCCTCGAGCTCACGGAGATCGCCGAGCGCATGGGCCTCTCGCTGGCGACGGTGAAGCGTCGCCTCGTCGCCGCCGAAGCACACCTCTCGGTGTCGCGCGGTGGGGAACGAGGCGCGTCGTGATCGAGATCGGACCGAACGATCTGCCTCAGCCGAGCCTCGAGAGCGCGCGACTCGAGCGACAGTGGTCGAACGTGCGCGAGCGCGCCTCGAGCCGCCCGAGCGCCGCGACGTGGCGATGGCCCGTGCTCAGCTTCATCGCGGTCGCGGCGTGCGCGCTGATCGCGTGGCGCGTGATGCCGACCCTCGACGACACCACGCGTCTGGCCGAGGGAAGCGCCGTCGAGACCACGCACACCTCCATGCGTGTCGCGCTCGAAGAAGGCACGACCATCGACGTGGAGCCCGAGAGCCGTGTCGAGCTGGCGAGCGCGACGGGTGACGATGTCGCGGTCTCGCTCGATCGCGGCCGCGCGCACTTCGACGTCGCGCGTCGGCCGTCCCGCGCGTTCCGCGTGCAGGCGCGCACCACGCGTGGCGAAGACGTCGAGGTCCGCGTCGTGGGCACGGCGTTCACGGTGGCGCACGACGACGACGGCTCGGTGTCGGTCGAGGTCGAGCGAGGCATCGTCGAGGTCCGCAGCGGCGATGAGCTCGTGCGCCTCACTGCGGGTGGATCGTGGCGCTCGCACGTCGCGCCGGCCGATGCATCGGACGGCTCCGCGGTCGCACCGGAACGCTCCGCGGGCACGCCGGAACGCTCCGCGGGCACACCGGAACGCTCCGCGGGCACACCGGAGCGCTCCGCGAGCTCCGACGAAGCCTCCGCGATCCCCGCCGAAGGCTTCAGAGGGACCTCGGAAGGGTTGGAGGCCACTCCCGAAGGCTTCGACGCGTCCGCCGAAGGAACGACCGACGACGCTGCCGCTCGCGTTCGGAGGGCCACGCGCGCCGCCGCGACGCCGGATGCACGCGCTCTCTTCGAGCAGGCGCGCGAGGCCCGCCAGGCGGGCTCGATCGCGGAGGCCGCGCGGCTCTACAGCGAGCTGCTCGGGGAGCACGACGACGACCCGCGCGCGGACGTCGCGGCCTTCGAGCTCGGGCGTCTTCGCATGGATCACTTGGGCGATCCGCGCGGTGCGCTGCGCGCTCTCGATCGCGCGCTCGCAGGCGGCGGTGCGTTCCGTGAAGATGCGATGGCGCGGCGCGCCGTCTTGCTCGATCGTCTCGGTCGTGACGCCGAGTGCCGCTCTGCCCGTGACGCCTACCTCGCCGCGTTCGGCGCAGGCGTGCATCGCGCCGAGGTCGGCGATCTGTGTCCGTGATCGCGTGAGCCGCGCGCGTTGGATCCTCGCGCTCGCGCTCGTCGCGAGCTCGTTCGCCTCGCTCGGCGCGCGGGCTGACGCGCCCCATGCGCCCGATGCAGACGCCCGCGTGGAGCTGCACCTCGAGGGCGCGTGGCCGCGTGAGCTGGGGGATGACGTGGCGCAGAGCTTCGAGGCCTCGGTCGAAGACCGCGGCATCGACGTCGTCGTGCGTCGCGACGGCATCGAGGTGCCGCCCGTGTCGGACGACGCGGCGCTCGCCGTCGTCGTGATCACCGCGCCCACCGTGGAGGCGCCGACGAGCACGGTCACCGTGCGTGATCGGCTGACGCGCAAGGTGGTGGAGCGCGTGGTGCCGCTCGGCGGTGAGCCGATCGACGTGTGGAGCGTGCTCCTCGCGGGCGCGGCAGACGAGCTCCTCCGCGCGTCGTGGATCGAGCTCAGCATGCCGGACGCGCCACCGCCTGCGGTGCCGCCCCCCGCCGTCGTCCGCGACGTCGTCGCGCGATCGATCGATCCGCCGATCGCTTCGGATCCTGCGTGGGGCGTCGCGCTCGACGCCGAGCTCGACGCGACCGAGGGCGCGCTCTCGATCGGAGGGCGCGTGGCGCTCGTGAACGCGTCGCTCGATCCGCTCGTGATCGGCGTCGCCGTCGGTGCGGTGGGGCTCGTGCCGCGCACCTCGGATCGCGCGCGCTTCGAGGGCGTCCTCGCGTTCGCTGATCTCGATCTGCGCCTCGCGCTCCTGCCGCGACGAGGCGACGCGAGGCTCGCGATCGTGGCGCTCGCGCGCGCGGGCGCGCTCTACGTGTCGGCCACCGCGAGCGAGGGCTTTCGCGGGACGAGCGACGTCATCCCCACGCTCGCGCTCTTGGGCGGCCTCCGCGGAGGGCTCGCGCTCGGGCCGGGCACCCACCTCGTCCTCGGTCTGCTCGTGGGCGCGCCCGTGCTCGCCGCGGCCGCGAGCGACGGTGCGAACGACGTCGTGTCGCTCTCGGGCCCGATGGTGGTCGTCGATCTCGGCGTGGAGATCTGGCCATGAGCGCGCGTCGCCTCGCGCCCGTGATGGTGATCGCGCTCGCGCTCTCGCTCGCAGGGTGCACGACCCGCGTCGTGCTCGTCGAAGGCGTCGACGGAGGACGCGCCGACGCGGGCAGCTTCGAGACGCGCGACGCGATCGCGCAAGGCATCGACCACGGCTGCGCGCTGTTCGCGAGCACGCTCTACTGCACGGGCGCGAACGCCGCGGGTCAGCTCGGCCTCCGCGATCGCATGGACCGCACGAGCCTCACGCTCGTCGACGACATGCCGCGGCTGCTCGAGCTCTCCGCGGGCTACCAGTCGAGCGCCGTGCTCACGGTCGATGGCGACGTGCTCACGTTCGGCAGCAACACGCGCGGTCAGCTCGGGCGCGGTGACGTGCCGGGTGGCCCCGTGCTCTCGCGCGTCGCGGTGCCGGGGCTCGTCGCGCACGTGACGCAGCGCTTCGATCACGGCTGCGCGATCCTGCGGAACGGCGAGCTCTGGTGCTGGGGCTCGAACTCCGAAGGCGAGCTCGGTCAGGGCGACGCGCCCGACTCCGCGGATCGCAGCGAGCCCACGCGCGTGGCGAGCGGCACCGCGTTCTCCGACGTGTCGGCGGGTCAGGGCCACACGTGCGCGATCGCGATCGGCGGTGAGCTCTGGTGCTGGGGCCGCAACAGCGACGGCGAGCTCGGCGTCGGCGCGGCCATGGGCCCGCAGCTCCGCACGCCGACGGAGATCCCCGGCTCGCGATGGCGCAGCGTGGTCGCAGGTCAGTCGCACACGTGCGGCATCCGCACCGAGGGCGATCTCTACTGCTGGGGCAGCGACGGCGACGCCGACGGACACGCCGGTCCGGTGGGCCTCGCCACCAGCGCCACGCATCACGAGCCCGCGCTCGTCGACGACGCGGGCGACTGGTCGCAGATCTCGACCGACACGTTCCACGGCTGCGGCGTGCGCAGCGACGGCTCGCTCTGGTGCTGGGGCCGCAACGCCGAAGGGCAGCTCGGCCTCGGCGACATGACGACGGTCGTGCAGACGCCGGCGCGCGTGGGAACGGACTCCGACTGGTCGAGCGTCGCCGTCGGTCGCTTCTCGACGTGCGCGCAGAAGCGCGACGGTCGCGTGCTCTGCGCGGGCGCGAACCGCACGGGCGAGCTCGGCGTCGGTGATCTCGATCGCCGCGCGACGCTCACCGAGGCGCTGGGTCCGAGCTGACCCCGAGCCGCGCCGAAGCGCCGGTGGCTAGTCGTCGATCTCGAGAGAAGCCAGTTTCTCCGAGAGCTTCTTTCCCTTGTGGGGAAAGGGATGCGTGGGGATCTCGAGGCCGAGGAACGCGGTGAGCTTCTCCCAGCGATCGCCCGACACGATGTCGATCGTGAGCAGGTCGTTCGGTCGATCGCGGAAGTGCTCCGTCACGCGCGCGTGGTGATCACGACGAGCGAGCGTGAAGCGCGTCGCGTCGAAGTCGTAGCCGCCGTAGACGGCGTCGCGCAGGTGCTTGCGCACTTCCATCTGCACGCGGTGCTCGAGGGCGAGCGCGCCCTCGAGCGGAGGGCGCGTGCCCCAGTGCTGCCTGCACGACTTCAACCAGCTCGCCTCGTCGCGCGTGGTGAGGATGAACTTCGCGCCGGGGTGCAGGCGATCGAGCTCCTCGAACGACGGGATCGTCGTGATGTCGGTGATGCCGTCGTAGTGGTCGAGCAAGGGGAAGGCTCCGTCGCCGCGCTTCAACGCGTCGAGCGTGCCGCGATCGATCGGGTAGTGGACCGTGTCGATGCCGAGCACGTGGAGGGCGGCGGTGAGGCTGCGCGTGCCCGTGCGCGAGAGACCGAGACAGAAGACCTTCGGCGGAGGCTTGCGGGCGCGGAGCGACGCGTCGGCCTCGATCGATCGCGCGAGCTCGTCGCGCGTGAGCGGCGGCTGATCTCCGAGGCCCATCGTGGCGAGCTCTTCGTGCGCGATCTGCGGCAGGTTCTGGATGTAGGCCTCGACGTGCTTGGGCTTGGCGCCCGGCGGCACGACGCGGGCCGCGTGCGCGATCGCGTGTCGCGCGACGTCGAGATCCTTGCCGGCGCCCCAGCGCGACATCGAGGCGTCGAGGCGCTTGCGCTGGAATTCGGTGCGGCTGCGCAGCTCGCGGAGCGCGTACTTCGCGAAGATGTCGGCGAGGTCCTGGAAGTGATCGTGGAGGATGTGGAAGCTCTTGAGCTGCTTCTCGAGGCCGAGCTCCGCGAGGGCGAGGTTCCGCAGGCGCGACTCGGGGCGGAGCACGTACGGGAGGTCGTCCTTCGGCACGGGCACGGTCGCCATCATCTGCACCACGTCCGTGCGCGTGACGTGGACGCCGCAGTGGATGCGCCCGCGGAAGCGGTCCTGCACGTAGCAGTCGACGTACGGCAATGCGTTGTCGTCGAGGAACGGCCGCATGTCCTCGAGGATCAAGCAGTCCGCGTCCATGTGGACGACGTGGCTGCACGGGCTCTTCGGATCGGTCGCGTGCGGCAGATCGAGCATGCGGCGCACCGCGAGCGCGAACGGTTTCACGTCTTCGATCACGTGCACGCGCTGCGGCTTCACGTTCTCGATCGCCAGCGCGAGCGCGAGCTCGCTCGTTCGCTCTCCGACGGATCGGAAGACGAGCTCGACGTGCCGGCTGCCCGGCCGCGAGAAGTCTCCGTCCAGCGTGCGAACGACACCTTCGGAGCGACTTGCCGATCCGCTCACGGTCTCCTCCTTGGAACAGCCCGAGGATCGCTCAGGCGGGCGGCCGAGCGAAGCGTTCGTTCACTTCGCCGGCGATCGAGTCGAAGAGCGCGCGCGCTTCGGCGGGAAGCTCACGCTGCCAGCGGAGATCGAGGACGATCGCCGCGGGGTGGGGCGCGTAGTACGCGAGGTTGTCCGCGGCGAGATCGAGCACGTCGGTGCTGACGTGCGGCGTGGTGCCCGGCAGCGACGTGTCGAGCGAACGCCGACGTGCGCTCTCGCGCGCGACGAGGAACTGCGTGCCGTCGTTGCCGCCGAGCGGATGCTGCTCGGACTCCCAGAAGCGCAGCATCGAGGGCTCGAGCGACACGCCGAGCAGCGTCGTCACGCGCTCGATCTCCGACTCGGGGCTCGTCGCGAGCGCCTCGTAGCGCACGCGCAGCACGGTCCCCGGAAACGAGGCGGCGAGCGCGTCGGTCTTCTCGATCTGCGTCATCCAGTCCTCGATGATCGTGCGGGGCGTGTTCGTCGGGTACTTGCGCAGGCGCGACGCGAGCACGGCGCGTCCGTCGCGCTCGAGCACCACGAGGTGCGTCTCGGTGCTCGTGCGCGAGAGCACCTCGAGCTGCTCGCGCTGCCAGTCCGTTCCCTTGCTCGAGTCTACGACGACGCTCGCCTCGCTCTTCCGCGCGAGCACCTCGTACACGTCCGGATCGAGCGGCGCGCGCAGCGATCCCCACACCGGACACGCGACGCCGCAGAGCTTGCACACGCGCTTCTTCAGCGGCTTGGTCTCGTCGCCGAGGTACGCGCTCTTGCGCAGCTCACCGCCGTACACGATGTCCGAGTGCGCGCCGAGGATCATGCCGAGCAGCGTGGATCCCGAGTGGGGAGCGCCTCCGATGAAGCACACGCGCTTCGCGGCACGCGTGCCGAAGGGGCGCGTGGTCTCGAGAGCGCGCTCGCTCAACGCGCTTTCCGGCCCGTCGGTGGCGTCGGATCCGTCGGTCGCTGCTCGAGCAGGCCGAGGAGACGCGTGGCGCGCTCGTTGTGCGGCTCGATCACGAGCACCTGCTCGAGCGCCTGACGCATGCCCTCGACGTTGCGTCGCTCGAAGAGCCCCGTGGCGAGCGAGAAGAGCTGGTCGAGCGCGAGCGCGGGGCGCTCGTTCGTCAGGTAGAACTCCGCGATGCGCCGCGCGAGCAGGAGATCCTGCGGGTAGCGCGAGCGCAGCTGATCGAGCTCGTGCCGCACCTGACCTTCGTGGCCGTAGCGAAGCAGCACGGCCATGTCGGTGAGCTTGCGATCGAGGAGGCCGCTCGGGATGAGGCCGTCTTCGCTGCGCTCGCTCGGCGGCGGTGTGTTGACGGCGACGTGCGCGACGTCGGGCACGAGCCGCAGCGCCTCGCGTCGCTGGGTGATCTCGGAGGGCGCGCGGACCACGCTCTCCCACGCCTCTTGCGGCGGCGACTCGGCGAGGGGTCGCGCGCTCGGGCGCTTCGAGGGCGAGGTCAGCTCGATCGGCTCGCTCGGCGTCTCGAGCTGAGCGCGGACGCGACCGCTCTTCGGGTGCTCGTGATGCGCTTGGTCGGCGGGCACGGGATGACGCGACGAGGGCTCGCGCGCCTGACTCGGCTGGGGAGGCTGAGACTGCGCAGGAGGCACCTCGCGCGAGGGCGTCTCGCGCGCTCGCGAGTCGGCGACGCGGCGCTCTTCGCGCGGCGCGGGCGGGCCCGCCGCGCGGAGCTGCTCGACCAGGCGCGCGGCCTGCACCGACACCGTGCGCGCGTCGTCATCGTGATCTTCGGGGCGCGGCGCGCGCGTGCCGGGCGGCGCGGTCTTGCGGGCGGTCAGCAGCATCACGCCCTCGGCGGGCGTCATGCGCGGCGCGATCACGGTGGCGGCCTCGGGCGGCGCGAGCACGGTCACCACTTCCGGCCGCGCGAACACGGTCGGCACCTCGAGGGGCGCGAGCCGCGTCGCGAGGTCGTCCTGACGAAGGCGATCTGGTGCGTTCAGGTCGGTGCGCACGTCGAGCAGCATCTCGACGGTCTCGGCCCAGCGCGCGGGGATGCGCGGGTCGGTGCCGTCGCCGAGCGGAACCTGCGCGTCTTCCAGGCCGGCGTCGTCGAGCCCATCGTCGAGCGCCGCATCCTCGAGCGACATGCCATCGGCGGGCGTGAGATCGGGCGAGGTGCCCGACTCTCCCGTCCCCGTGTCTGCCGGCACCTCTGGCACTCCGCTCGAGCGCTGCACGAACGACCGGAAGATGGCGTCCGCGCTGCCTTCCGCGCGCGACTCGCCACCGAGACGGGGCTCCAGCGTGCGCGCGTGGAGCTGGGTCTTCGCGTCGTCGTCGCTACGCCGGCGCTTCATGAGGAGCGATGGTGCGGGACCGAACCCGCGGCGGCAAGGCGCACGGGCTCCGTGTCGCTGATCGCGACACCCCGATGGCGACGCGCTCGAAGCACCCGGAGCGAAGTTCCGGAGAGAAGGACTCGGCGTCAGCCCTTCACGACCAGCGTGAGGATGCGGCCCGTGACGTACTGCTGCTTCACGAGCGGCTTCCCATCGACGTGTCGCTTCACGCCCTCGTCAGCCATCGCGGCCGCGATCACCGTGGCCTCGCTCGCGTCGGCCGGGACCTTCACGCGGCCGCGGATCTTGCCGTTCACCTGCACGGGGATCTCGAGCTCGGAGTCCACGCAGAGCGCGGGATCGAAGCTCGGCCACGGCACGCGCTGGATCGAGGCCGGATGTCCGAGCTTCTCCCAGAGCTCCTCGCCGAGGTGCGGCGCGAACGGATGCACGAGCAGCACGAGCGTCTCGAGGGCCACGCGCGGCGGCGCCGCGATCGGGAAGATCTCGTTCACGAGCTGCATGAGCGCGCTGATCGCCGTGTTGAAGCGCAGGTTCGCGATGTCGTCGCCCACCTTGCGGATCGTGCGGTGGAGCGTGCGGAGGAGCGCGTCGTCGGGGGACGCGTCGCTCGGCGTGCGCGTCGCGACGGTGTGCGTGCGATCGAGGAAGCGGCGCACACCGAGGATCGAGTCCGTGCTCCACGGCTTGGTCGCCTCGAGCGGGCCCATGAACATCTCGTAGAGGCGCAGCGCGTCGGCGCCGAACTGCGTGACGATCGCGTCGGGGTTCACGACGTTGCCGCGCGACTTGCTCATCTTGTGCGCGCGCGCGTCGATCACGATCTCTGGCTGCGCCTTGAGGACGAAGTCGCCGCCCTTCTTCACGACGTCTTCGGCCGAGACCTTCTTGGGGCTCAGCGTGAGGCTCGTCTTCTTGTCGAACGGCTCGTCTTCGCCCGCGTCGTTCACACGCTCGCCGACGGAGTCGCGCGAGACGATGCCGCCGCTCGGATCGACGTAGCTCGTGTGCTCGACCTCACCGAGGATCATTCCTTGGTGCACGAGCTTCTTGAACGGCTCGGGGCTCGACACGTAGCCCGCGTCGAAGAGGACCTTGTGCCAGAAGCGCGCGTAGAGGAGGTGGAGCACCGCGTGCTCGGCGCCGCCCACGTAGAGATCGACCGGCAGCCACGCATCCGCGAGCTTCTTGTCGAACGCGGCGTCGGGGTTCTTGGGATCGAGGAAGCGCAGGTAGTACCAGCACGAGCCCGCCCACTGCGGCATCGTGTTGGTCTCTCGCGCGTACCAGCGCAGCGTGCCGCCAGCATCGGCCTTCTGGAAGAAGCGCCAGTCGAGCGCGCGCGCGAGCGGGCCCGCGGGATCCTCGCCGGGCTTGTAGTCCTCGAGCTGCGGCAGACGCAGGGGCAGATCGCTCTCTTCCACCGCGATGGGCTGATCGAACCGCACCGTGTGCTTGGCGCCCTGTCGCGGGTCGCCAGACGGATCCTCGAGATCGATCGGGAAGTAGATGGGGAAGGGCTCACCCCAGTAGCGCTGACGCGAGAAGATCCAGTCGCGCAGCTTGTACTCGACGCGCTTCTTTCCCTGTCCGCGCGCCTCGAGGTCCGCGGTGATCTTCTCCTTGAACGCCGCCGTGTCGAGCCCGTCGTAGGCGCCGCTGTTCACGGCGACACCGTCCGTCACGAACGCGACCGTGAGCGGTGCGTCCTTCTCCGTCGCGTCGCTCGCGACGACGCGGATCACGTCGAGGCCGAACTTCTTCGCGAACTCGAGGTCGCGCTCGTCGTGACCGGGCACGGCCATGATCGCGCCGGTGCCGTAGCCCCAGAGCACGTAGTCCGCGACCCACACGGGGACCTTCGCGCCGTTCACCGGGTTGATCGCGAAGCCACCCGTCGCGACGCCGGTCTTGTCCTTGGCCTCGCGTCGCTCGCGCTCGGAGCGGTTGATCGATCGCGTCACGTACGCGTCGACCTCAGCCTTGCGATCGGCGGTCGTGATCGCCTTCACGATCGGGTGCTCGGGCGCCACGACCATGAACGTCGCGCCGAAGAGCGTGTCGGGGCGCGTGGTGAAGATCTCGAGCGACGCGCCCGCCGCCATCGAGCTGGAAGCGCCGTCGATCGCGAACACGACCTCTGCGCCGATGCTCCGGCCGATCCAGTCGGCCTGCATCACGCGCGTGCCCTCCGGCCACTCGCAGAGCGCGAGATCCTCGAGCAGCCGATCGGCGTAGGCCGTGATCTTCAGCATCCACTGGCGCAGCGGCGTGCGGAACACGGGGTAGCCGCCGCGCTCGCTCTTGCCGTCTTTGACCTCTTCGTTCGCGAGCACGGTGCCGAGCGCCGGGCACCAGTTCACCGGCATCTCGCTCTGGAACGCGAGCCCGCGGTGGAACATCTGGAGGAAGATCCACTGCGTCCACTTCACGTACGCCGGATCGGTCGTGTCGACCTCGCGCTCCCAGTCGTACGAGAGGCCGAGCGACTTGATCTGACGGCGGAAGGTCTCGATGTTCTTCTGCGTCGTGGTCGACGGATGCGTACCCGTCTGGATCGCGTACTGCTCGGCCGGAAGACCGAACGCGTCCCAGCCCATCGGGTGCAGCACGGCCACGCCCGTCGATCGCAGCCAGCGCGCGTGGATGTCGGTGGCCGTGTAGCCCTCGGGGTGACCGACGTGCAGCCCCGCGCCGGATGGGTACGGGAACATGTCGAGCACGTACGCCTTCTTGCGCGACGGATCCGCGAGCAGATCGGGCGTGCGGAAGGTCTGGTCCTTCTCCCAGAACGCCTGCCACTTGGGCTCGATCTCGGCGGGGTTGTAGCGACCAGGCTCCACGGCGGGCGTGCCCGTGGCGTCGGCGTTCGGCGTGCTGCTCTCGGAGATCTCGTTCGACATCGCGCGGCTTCATATCACGCAGCGCGCGTGCTCGCGGGGCGCGCGATCAAGGCGCCGCTTCGGGCTCCGGACACGTGAAGCGCACGGTGCTCACCGCGCCGTGAGGGCGCTCGATCGTCCTGTGCGACGCCACGGCGATCAGCACGTCGCGGCCGACGCAGCGGGCGTCCGCGTGCTCGAACGCGGCGCCGTGCATGTAGATCTGGTGCTCGGGGCCGGCGCCTTCGAGCGTGGTGAGATGGTGGCGTCGCACCGCGACGAGGCGCTCCGCGCGTGAGTGCGTGCGCGGCGCGACCACCACGAGCGCTTCGGCGCACGTCACGGCGAGCGCCTCGCCGTCGGCGTTCGCGTGCACGCCCTCTTGCGCCTCGTCGGTGCGGCCCATGCGCCGCACGAAGAGCCGAGGCCTGGTGCGCGCCGGTCGTCGATCGCGAAACACCACGACGGCCTGCCCGTCGGCGTCGAGCGCGAGCGAGGGATGCGAGGTGTCGTAGCCGAGCGGTTCGAGATCGAGGGTGCGCTCGCCGCGTTGGCCGCGGAGCATTCCCTCCACGCCCTCGCCGCCGATCCAGGTCTCGGGCCACGCGAGCACCAGCCGCGGTCCGTCTTCGGTCGTCTCGAAGATCGCCGTCGGTCGGCCGGCGCGCACACCCTGGCGCGAGATGCGCTGCGCATCGGACTCGTCGCGGCGCAGTCGAACCATCGACGTGGTCCCGCGCGCGTCGTTCCACGCGAGCGCTCGCGCCTCACCCGCGACCGCGACGCTCACCCCGTACGAGTCCGGCCCGACGCCCCAGGCCTGGTCGATCGTCCGACCGTCGCTGACATCGATCACCGTGACGTGTCCTGGCTGGCCCTTGGCGTCGTCGCCGCGCCGTGCGCAGGCGAGCCATGTGCCGGCGTGTGCGAGCCCGGCGTCGCAGGCCGCGCCGATCCGCGTGGTCGGTGCGTCGTCCGGAGACAGCCCGCGCACGAAGAGGCCCGCGCGCTCCGACCACGCGATGTGGGTGGGCTCGTCGGCACCGAGCAGCGCCACGTCGTGAGGCGACGGGCCGATCAGCTCCGCGATCTCGCGCTCCTCGCCGAGCTCACAGCCATCTTCGAGGATGCGGTGATCACGCCCGCAGCCGAAGAGGCCCGCGGCCGCCGCGAGGAGGCAGGTGAAGCGCACCCGCCCTCGACATCGGGCGACCTTCACAGTCCCTTGTTCTTCTGTCCGGAACTTCGTACCGGGTTCTTCTCGTGCGTCGGTTCGGCAGTTCGCTCCGGGTGGAACGAAACCCCGGATCGAACTTCCGAACCGACGAACTTGCGAATCGGGCTGCACGTCGTCCCGTCGGAGCTGCCATGCTTCGATCACGAGCGCCGGAGGATACACAGCCGGGCACGTGCGTTGCTCACCGACGGCTGCCTCGCCTGCGCGAGCCACGGATCTCCGAAGATCTCGGGTCGACCGTGAACAGGAGGACACGATGACCGCGACAACTTGCACCCCCCGTCTCCAGTCCCCGAAGTCACGTGGGGCCCTGACCGGCGGCCGTCTGACCTTCATCGCGATCGCGGCGCTGGCGGCCGTGGCGGGCACCGGCTGCTACGGCGCCTACCGCGCGCGCGTCGCGACGACGCCGGTCTACTACCAGCAACAGCAGCCGCAGTACGGCTACCAGACCGCGTATCCCGCGACGGGAGCGCTCGTCTACCAAGCGCCTCCTCCGCCGCGTCAGGTCTACGCGCCGCCGCAGCCGTATGCCGGGGCGCAGTGGGTCGAGGGCCACTGGGAGTGGAACGGCGCGCAGTACGTCTGGGTCGACGGCTACTGGATGCAGGGCCGCGCGGGCTACGTCTACGTGCAGCCGCGCTGGGAGCAGCGCGGCGGCGGCTACGTCTACATCGATGGCGGCTGGGGCGGACAGGGCGGCGTGGTCGTCCAGCAGCCGCAGCCTCGCAGGGACGATCACGGCTACCACGGCGGCGACTACCACGGCGGTGGCGGCGCGGTCGTGGTGCAGCCGCAGCCTCGCGGCGACTACCACGGCGGCCACGGTGGCGGCGCGGTCGTGGTGCAGCCGCAGCCTCGCGGCGACTACCACGGCGGTGGCGGCGCGGTCGTGGTGCAGCCGCAGCCTCGCGGCGACTACCACGGCGGCCACGGTGGCGGCGCGGTCGTCGTGCAGCCCCAGGCTCAGCCCGGTCGTGTGGTCGTGCAACCGGCGCCCGGCCCGGGTCCGGCAGGTCGCGTGGTGGTGCGACCCCGCTGACCTGATCCAGGTCGCGTCACAACGACGAACGAGACGAGAGGCCGTGGGAGCGACTCACTCCGGCGGCTTCTTCGTTCCGTCGCTCGAGGGCTCGCTCTCGTCGGGGATCGGATCGCTCTTGCCCTCGAGGAACGACGAGAGCTTCGCGAGGCCGGCGCGAAGCGCAGGTGCGGCGGCCTTCTGTGCCTCGCGCAGGGTCTTCTCCGCTTCCTCCGCGACCTTGCCCACCGACTTCTCCGCGTCGACCGCCATGCCGTCGAGCGAACCGCCCGCCTTGCGCAGCGCCTTCTCCGCGTCTTCCGCGAGGTGCTCGGCGCCGACGCGCGCGCGCTCGGTCGCGGCGGTCACCTTCTCGTCGCTGAGGTAGCGCTCGCGGAACGAGACGGCTGCCTTGCCGAGGTGATCGATCGCCTTCCGCAGCTCGTCGCTCGGCGCGGCGGTGTCGGCGTCCGTCGGCGCGGCGTCTTCGGGGCTCGCGTCGGTCTTCGGGGTCTCGTCGTTCTCGGCCATGGCACGAGCGTGTACGACCGAGAGCGCCCCCGCCATTCGGAACCCCCGAAACGAAACACAGAAAGGAAACACAGAAAGGAAAACCGCGGCGCCCGTGCGGGACACCGCGGTCTCATTCCTTCGATGCGTTCACGAGATCGCGCGCCCGCGACCTGCGCTCACGCGACCGATGGTGTCACTCCACGCCGCGGCAGTAGCCGTCGACCCACTGGCCGTTCTCCTGATGCGGCTCGACCCACGTACGACCCGCGCGGCACGACCCGGACTCCGGAGGACGCTGACGCCCACCGCACGCCGGCACGAGCATCGCGAGGCCCATCACGCCCACCACCACGGTCATCCACACGCTCTTCGAGGTCATCAGTCTCTCCTTGGAGGGCCGGACGCTAACCCGAGGTCACCGGCCGGGCAACACCTGCGCGCCATCGCGAACGCGCGTCTCCCATCGCGCGACGATCACGCGAGCTTCATCTCGGACAAGTCGGGCCCCGTGACGAGGCGCGCTTCGGTCTTCTCCTGCACCTCGCGCGCGCTCACGCCCGGCGCGACCTCGATCAAGCGAAGTCCCTCGGGCGTCACGTCGAGCACCGCGAGATCCGAGATGATCCTGTGCACCACGCGCTTGCCGGTCAGCGGCAGCGTGCACGTGCGGAGGACCTTGCTCTGTCCTTCCTTGTTGCAGTGGTCCATGACCACCACCACGCGCTTGGCGCCCGCGACGAGATCCATCGCGCCGCCCATGCCCTTCACCATCTTGCCGGGGATCATCCAGTTCGCGAGATCGCCCTGCTCGCTGACCTCCATCGCGCCGAGGATCGCGAGGTCGATGTGGCCGCCGCGGATCATCGCGAACGAGGCCGCGCTGTCGAAGAGCGACGCGCCCGGCAGCATCGTCACGGTCTGCTTGCCCGCGTTGATCAGATCGGCGTCGACCTCCGCGTCGAGCGGGAAGGGGCCGACGCCGAGGATGCCGTTCTCGCTCTGCAGCATCACCTCGAACCCCGCGGGGATGTAGTTCGCGACGAGCGTCGGGATGCCGATGCCGAGGTTCACGTAGAAGCCGTCGCGCAGCTCTTGGGCGGCGCGCATCGCGAGTTGTTCACGGTTCAGAGGCATGCGTTCTCCTCACGCGGCGCGCGTCGTACGACGCTCGATGCGCTTCTCGTGCTTGCCCACGATCAAGCGGTGCACGTACACGGCGGGCGTGTCGATCTCGTGCGGCGCGATTGCGCCGACCGGCACGATCTCTTCGACCTCTGCGATCGTGATGCGGCCCGCCATCGCCGCGAGCGGGTTGAAGTTCTTCGCTGCGAGCCGGTACTGCAGGTTGCCGAAGCGATCGGCGCGCCACGCCTTCACGATCGCGAAGTCGGTGGTGATGCCGCGCTCGAGCACGAAGTGCTTGCCGTCGAACTCGCGCGTCTCTTTGCCTTCGGCGACGAGCGTGCCGTAGCCGGTGGGCGTGAAGAAGCCGGCGATGCCAGCGCCGCCCGCGCGAAGTCGCTCGGCGAGCGTGCCCTGCGGCGTGAGCTCCACCTCGAGCTCGCCCGAGAGGTACTGTCGCTCGAACTCTTTGTTCTCGCCGACGTAGCTCGAGACCATCTTCTCGATCTGCTTGTTCTTCAGCAGGAGGCCGAGGCCGAAGTCGTCGACGCCGCAGTTGTTCGAGACGAACGTCAGGCCCTTGGGTCCGCCGTCGGCCACGAAGCGCTCGGCGAGCGCGGCGATCGCGAGCTCGGGGATGCCGCAGAGGCCGAAGCCGCCCGCAGCGATCGTCGCGCCGTCCGGGATGTCGCGCACCGCATCGCGTGCGCTCGGGAGGACCTTGTCCATGCGCGCGGTCCTATCACCGGCCAGCGACGGTTCGCAACGCGTGTCAGACGGCGATCGTGACGACGCTCGGGTCGTCTGGGTGCACGAGGAGGTCCACCTCCGCGCCCACGACCACGTGACGGGAGGTGCCTCGGGCGACGTAATGGATGGTCCGGCCCACGCGCCCGCCGGTCGGCGTCTCGTAGACCACCTCGACCTCGAAGTACCTCGCCAACGCTGTCTGGCGCATCGACTGCACCCGCCCGCGCGACCGCACGCCGTGCTCACGGAGAAACGCCTCTCGACGCGCGCGCGGCAGCCTCCAGAGGAACATCGTCGCGACGAAGAGCGAGAGGAGCAGCGAGAACACGCCGCTTCCCGCGCTCGCCGCCACCGCGCGCCAGCTCACGGTCGGCGCGGTGATCTCCCACAGCGTACCGATCGCCGCGCCGAGGATGCTGACACCGCCGAACGTGAGCGCTCCGCAGCCGAACACGAGCGACACCACACCCGGGAGGCCCCCGACCTCCGTCAGCGCGGTCGTCTGACGGCGAGGTTCGGTCGTCACGACGTCGAGGTGCTACCACCGCGCGGCGACCATTCGCAACGCGACCCCGCTCACTCGCGCTCGATCTGGATCCGAACGACGATCAGAACTCGTCGGCGGAGAGGCCACGCGTGCGGAACGTGGTGGGAGGCGGGGCGGGCTCCGCGGCGGGCGCGGGCGTCGGCTCGGTCGCGGGAGTGATCGTCGTCGAGGTCTGCGACGTGGTGCTCGGTCGTGTGCGTCGCGTGTCCGTGGTGGTGCGCTCGCGCGTCGTCGCGGCTGGAGCCGCAACGACGACGGGCGCGCTCGGCGGCGTCTCGATGGGGACGGGCGCAGCGCGCTCGCTGGGTGGGCTGGGCGGGGTCGGGGGGCTCGGCGCGGGGATGGCGACTGCCGGCGTCGTCGTCGTGTTCGCGGATGCGCGCTCGGCGCTCGGCTCTCGCGCTCGTGACATCCAGAGGAGACCGAGCGCGACCACGGTGAGGAGGGCGACCACCGCGAGCGTCGGACCGAACCCGAACGATCGCTTCGGCTCCACGGTGGCGGGACCCGCTGCGGGCAGCGCGGCGACGGTCTGGCGCATCGAGCGCGGCGTGGCCCTCGAGATCGAGGGCGTGCTCGCGATCGCGATCGGGATCTGCAGCTCGCGCCGCTCCCCCAGGGGCACCTCGATCGGCGACAGTAGCCCGACCTCCGCGAACCGGATGCTGCCGAACGGCTCGAGGGCGCGCGCGAAGCTCGCGACGTCGTCGTAGCGCTCGCTGCGCTCTCGCGAGAGCGCCTTCATCACCGCGGCGTCGAGCCGTTCGTCCACCTCCGGGACGTGATCGCGCACGGTCCGCGCCTGACCGAGCGCGATCTCCACCGCGAGCGCCGTGAACGTGGCCGCCTCGAACGGCGCTCGCGCCGTGAGGCCTTCGTACAGGATCACGCCGAGCGCGTAGACGTCGCTCCGCACGTCGAGCTTCGCGTGCCCGCGCACCTGCTCGGGCGACATGTAGCGAGGCGTCCCCATCAGCGCGCCGGTCTGCGTGAGGCGGTCGCCTTCGCCCATCGGCTTCGAGATGCCGAAGTCGAGGACCTTGGCGCCGCACACCGCGCCGCTCGCGTCGGTGCAGAGGAACACGTTCTCGGGCTTGAGATCGCGGTGGAGCACCTGCTGCTCGTGCGCCGCGTGCACACCGCGCATCGTGAGGAGCGCGAGGTCCACCGCGAGGCCAGGACGCAGCGGTGCGTGGGCGAACGCGGTGGACAGCGGCGCGCCCGAGAGCAGCTCCATCACGAGGAAGGGACAGCCGCCTTCGTCGCCGACGTCGAACACGTTGATCACGTTCGGGTGATCGATGCGACCTGCGGCGCGCGCCTCGCGCTTGAAGCGGGCGACCGCGCCTTCGTCGTGTGCGAAGCGCGGCAGCATCCACTTGATCGCGACGCGCTTGTTGGTGAGCTCGTTGATCGCCGCGAAGACCATGCCCATGCCGCCCACCCCGAGCTGATCGAGGAGGCGGTACTTGCCTGCGAGGACGGTCCCTGCGGAAGGCGGCGCGGCGTCGTGCGCGGGTTCCACGGCTCCGAGTGAACACGCTCTTCGCGGAGGAAACAACCTCCCCAGCTCGTGTCTCGACGCCCCGCCCGTGAGCGGGCACCATGGCTCTCGCATGCGGGTTCGGAAATGGACGTTCGCGGTCGCTCTGATCGCGGGGTGTGGTGTCGCGCACATTCGCGACGTGGGCACCGACGACGACGACGCGGGCCTCGACGCCACGTCACACGACGCGTCGATGGACGCGGTCGCCCGCGGGGACGCGCCCTCGATGGACGCGCCGCTCGACCGCGACGCGGTCGCAGATGCGCCCGAGTCGATCGACGCAGACGAGCAGTCCGATTCGCCCGACACGAACCCACCGGACGCCTGGGCCGCCGACGCCTTCGAGCCGCCGGACGCGTCCGAGCTGCCGGACGCGTTCGAGCTGCCGGACGCCGTCGCGATGGCCGATGTGTTCGTCGCGCCCGACGCGTTCGAGCCGCCCGACGCCTACACGATCCCCGATGCGTACACCGTCCCCGACGCGTTCGAGCCGCCCGACGCGTTCGTCCCGGACGCCTACGTGCCCGACGCGGGACCGCCGATCCTCTTCCAAGACGACTTCGACGACGCGACCTACACGGACGACTGGATCCTCGTGCACGGCTCGGCCACGCAGAGCGGTGGCCAGCTCACGTCCGGACCCAGCTGCATGTGGACGGGCCACTGCCCGTTCGGACCGATGCTGCTGATGACGCGGGACCTCCTTCCCGTCGGCGATGGGCGGATCACGTTCGAGTACGACGTCTTCACGGGCGTGAATTTCCGCTACGAGAACCGCTTCATCGTCGACCTCCACGCGGAGGTGCTCGGCGGGCGCATCGGGGTGAACGGAGACGGCTCCACGCGGAACGGCGATCCCATGCTCCGCAGCTTCTGGCACATGGGAGGCACCGAGGCGTTCCAGATCTACAGCGCCGAAGCGCGCTCCTTCCGCGCCGATCCGGTCGTGCTGCAGTTCTCGGACGACGTGGCCGCCGACAACACCTGGTACCACGTGGAAGTGAGCTTCTGCGGCGCCAGTGGCATGCGCTACCGCATCACCGACATGGGCGGCGGCGTGGTGCGACAGGGATCGTCAGCGTTCCTCAACGCGTCGATCCCCGCGTCGGTGACGCAGGTGTACGGCCTCGTCTGGATGGAGGGCGGCTCGAAGGCGATCGACAACCTCGTGATCTACCGCGGCTGCCCCGCGTTCTGAGCGCGCCTCAGAACCGCACGCGACACGAGCCCGAGAGCGGTCCGCCGCTGCACGCCACGCTCGTGGTGGCGTTGCCGGACGAGCCCTCGACGAGCAGCACCGCGCCCACCACGAGCAGCGCGCCTGCTGCGGCGCCGAGGCCGACGGTCAGGCCGATCGCGGCGTCGCGCTCGCCGCGCAGGCTGTCGGCGTTGTCGCAGGCGATGCCCGCCGCTTCGCATCGCGCGAGCTCCGCGTCGCGCCCCGGCCAGGCGAACGCGCCGATCCCGATCGACGCGAGCGCGACCGCGCCACCGGTCGCGAGGAGCACGATGGGAACGGTCGGATCGCTGACAGGCACGTCCGGGGGCGCGGGCTGCGTCGGCGCGATCACGGCCGCGGGCAGTGGGGTCAGCCGGATCGACTCTCCGCCGACGATCTCGACGGTCCGCTCCAGCCGCTCGTGTCCGTCCGCCGTCACGACGAGCGCATGCCGACCGATCGAGAGGACGAACGCGCCATCCTCGCCGGGCTCGGCGGGTGCTCCATCGAGGCTCACCTCCGCGGGCGTCCCTGCGGGAACGTCGACGCGGACGAACCCCAAGAAGCGCGCCGTACGCGCGAGGAGCTCAGTGACCTCTTCACGCTGCGTGTCGGTGAGGGGTCGCTCTGGGATCGACAGCGCCGCCTCGAGCGCGCGATGCGCCTGCGTGTACTCGCGGAGCTCGAACGCGCAGATGCCGATGCCGCGCTGGGCACGCGCGTTCGGATAGAGCGCGTGAGCGCGGACGAACAGCGCGCGAGCTTCGAGGAAGCGCTGCGCTTGGTACTCGACGACGGCCTCGTCGATCAGCGCGCGGTACTCCGCGCTCTCTGCCGTCGCGGGCTCGCCGTTGCTGCCCGCCGACGTGACCTCGCCTGCTGACGCCGTGTCGATGGGGCTCGCCTGCGCGCTCGCGTCGAGAGCGACCGCGAGCGAGAGGCTGCAGGCGATCGCCAGCGACGTGATCGCCCGCGAGACGACCGACACGTGTTCGTGGTGGTCGGTCACTCGAGCTCGATCACGATCTTCGTCGGATCCTGCGGGTGGATGCGGATCGGCACCGTGGCGCCCGGCACCAGCTGCACTTGGAGGTGCAGGGGCAGGAGCATCTGCGTCGCCGCCTCGCGCTGCCCCTCGGGCGTCGCGTAGCTCACGACGACGTTCATCATCGGGACGCGGTTGATGCGCGTGCCCGTCGCGTTCAGCGAGCGCACCTGGCCCTGCGCCGAGATGCCGTTCTGTCTCAGCCACGCGGCCTCGCGGCTGCCCTTGATCAGGCGGTACCCGAGGAAGCCCGTGATGCCGAGCGGGAGGATCGTGGTCACGCCGATGATGAAGCACACGAAGATCTCGGTGCCGCCGATCGCGAGCCCTGCGGCCAAGCCTCCGCCGGGCTGTCCGCTCGCACCCAGGCTGATCGGGATCGCGGCCATCGGGATCATCGTGATGGCGACGATGCCGACCGTGAACAGCAGCGACACGATGCCGACGACGATCATGATCATGCCCGCCGATCCGCCGGCGCGCGCCGACGCGCTCTGCGCGGCGACCGTGGAGTGCCCCTGCGTCGCCTGCGGCAGGCTGCCCGCGCAGAGGTGCAGGCTCGGATAGACGCGGACGAACTGCTCCATGGCCTGTCGGCCGAAGGCGTTCGACCTCGCCATGCGCGCGCGCAGCACCGCGACGGCGCCGCTCATGTCGCCCATCCGCTCGAGCGCGTTCGCACGGACCACCGTCGACACTTCGTCGAGGCCGTCTGCGACGGGGATCTCGTCGTTGTTGCGTCCGAGCGTGGCGAGCACGGCCTGGTAGTCCGACCGCGCGGTGTCGATCAGCGCCCGCGCGACGCGGAAGTCCGAGTCGCTGCGCAGATCATCCGAGCGCGGGTCGCAGCCCGAGAGCCACTGCTCGGCCGACGCGAGATCGCCTTCGCGCACGGCGTTTCGCGCGAGCATCGCGCGCAGGCAGTTCTGGTGGCGCTGGAGCACCACGACGTCGAGCGCCGTCTCGAACAGGGCGCGCACTCGCTCGAAGTCGCCCTTGATCGCGAGCGTCTGACCGACGAGCACCGCGAGGTAGTAGAGGCGCTCGGACGCATCGGGGCTGTGCGTGGCCTTCACCTCGCGGCGCGTCGCCTGGAACACGTCGAACGCCTCGGTGAGCTTGTAGTCGGGCACCTGGTTGCCCGCGACGAGCGAGGCCAGGCTCTGCGGCGGCGTCATCGGCACGCCGTCCTGCATGCGCAGCCGCCCCAGTCGATCGGGCTCGGACAACGTCTGCACGCGCGCGGCCTCGAACCGATCGAGGCGCGGCCTGACCGCGTTGGTGGCCTTGCAGTAGTTGCACTCGATCGCGCCGCCTTGAACGGCCGTCTGGAGCGGTCCGCCGCAGTTCTCGCAGAAGATGACGCGCACCTGCGTCGTGAACATCGTCCTGGCCATGGGTCTCCGTCGTCGACGCGTCCGCGGCGCAGCGAGGTCGCTGCGCGCCCCTGTTCCGCAGGCGGCTGCGGCCCGCCGACTCTGGCCGATCAGGGCTTGTTCGTGAAGCTGTACTTCACGAAGTCCCTGTAGAAGCCGGGCGGATGCGGATCGGCCTTGCCCTGCAGGCGACGTCGCAGGCGGAACGTCGCGTTGGCGACGGCGAACGCGACGTTGGTCGCGGCGAGGTAGCTGTCGCCGTGGTTCTTGCGGAAGTAGTGCGCGCGCGAGTCGAGCCAGTAGCGCGGGATGCGCTTCCACTTCTTCATGCCCGTCGAGGCCGAGCCCACGTGCGCGACGCGGCTCTCCACGACGTAGTGCGTCGGCCACCCTGCGAGGTACGCGCGCCGACACAGGTCGGTCTCCTCGAAGTAGAGGAAGAACGTCTCGTCGAAGAGCCCGACGTCTTCGAAGACCTTCTTGCGGATCATGACGCTCGCGCCCGCGAGCCAGTCGACGCGACGCGTCTCGCTCGGCATCGGGATGATCGGCACCTTCTTGCTCGCGAGCAGCTTGGACACGACGCCGAGCGCGAGCCCCGACTCGAGCTCGCTCCACACCGACGGAAAGCGGAAGGCTGTCTCGTGCGGCACGCCGTCGACGCCGTGGATGTAGCTCCCCGCGAGGCCCACCTCGGGATGGCTCTCGAGGAACGCGAGCAGCACGTCGATCGCGTCGTCTGCGGGGAACGCGTCGGAGTTGAGGATGTAGACGAAGTCGGGCGGATCGCTCGAGGCCAGCGCCCGACGGATCGCGAAGTTGTTCCCCGCGCCGAAGCCGCCGTTCACGGGGCTCGCCATCACACGCACGCGCGCGGCGTCGTAGCCGGCGTCGCGCACGCCGCGCTCGAGCACTGCCACGCTGTCGTCGCCCGAGTCGTTGTCGACGACGTCGATGCGCGCCGAAGGAATGCGCGCGATCGCGCGATGCGCCGCGGCGACGGCGTCGAGCGTCATCGCCGCCGTACGGAAATTGAGGACGACGACCTGGACCTTCATGCCCCCTCTCAAGCCCTGCCGAACGCGGGCGTGCGGCGCTCGAGGAACGCCTGCATGCCTTCCTTCTGGTCCTCGGTCTCGAAGCAGCCCGCGAAGCCCTCGATCTCGAGCGCGTTCGCGTCCTTCAGCAATCGGCCTTCGCCCTCGCGCATGGCCTTCTTCGCCTCGGCGACGGCGAGCGGTCCCATCGTCGCGATCGTCTTGGCCGTATGACGCGCCGCCTCGAGCAGCTGGTCGGGCGCGAACACCTTGTTCACCAGGCCGATGCGCAGCGCTTCATCCGCGCCGATCATCGCGCCCGTCATCACGAGCTCCCGCGCCATCGCGTTGCCCACGCGACGGAGCAAGCGCTGCGTGCCGCCGAAGCCGGGGATCACGCCGAGCTTCACTTCGGGCTGGCCGAACTTGGCCTTCTCGCTCGCGTAGATGAAGTCGCACGCGAGCGCGAGCTCGCACCCGCCTCCGAGCGCGAAGCCGTTCACCGCCGCGATCACGGGGATCGGCAGCGCCTCGAGCGCGTCGAGCGCTGCGTGTCCGGCGCGTGCGAACGCTCGCGCGTCTTCGAGGCGCATGTCGCGCATCTCGGCGATGTCGGCGCCGGCGACGAACGACTTGTCGCCCGAGCCCGTGAGGATGAGCACGTGCACGCCGGGGCGGTGCCAGACCTCTTCGGCCGCGGACGTGATCTCCGCGATCACCTGGCGGTTCAGCGCGTTCAGCTTGTCGGGGCGGTGGATCGTGAGGACCGAGATGGGTCCTTCGTGCTCGAGCTTGGTGACGTGGCGTTCGGTGCTCATGGCGCTCACTCGGGGGTCGTCGGGATCACTTGGCGTCGTAGCGATAGAAGCCGCGGCCCGTCTTCCGGCCGAGCCAGCCCGCGTCGACGTACTGCTTGAGGATCGGCGCCGCGCGGTACTTGTCGTCGCCGAGATCGCGGTGGAGCACCTCCGCGATGAAGAGACAGGTGTCGAGGCCGATGAGGTCGGCGAGCGCGAGCGGACCGAGCGGGTGGTTCAGGCCCAGCTTCGCGCCGTTGTCGATGTCCTCGGGCGTACCGATGCCTTCTTGGAGGACGAAGCACGCCTCGTTGAGGAACGGGATCAGCATGCGGTTCACGATGAAGCCGGGCATGTCCTTCGACACGACGACGGTCTTGCCCATGCGCTCCGCGAGCGCGCGCGTGGCGTCGAAGGTGGCGTCGCTCGTCTGGAGCGCGCGGATGAGCTCGACGAGCTTCATCAACGGCACCGGGTTCATGAAGTGCATGCCGACCACGTGCTCGGGGCGCTTGGTCACGGCCGCGAGCTTGGTCAGCGAGATGCTCGACGTGTTGCTCGCGAGGATCGCGCCGGGCTTCATCGCCTCGTCGGCCATCACGAAGATCTTCTTCTTGAGATCGACGTTCTCCGTCGCGGCCTCGACGACGATGTCGCACTCCGAGAGCGCCGCGTAGTCGCCGGCGGGCGTGAGGCGCGCGAGGGCCGCGTCGGCCTCTTCCTTCGGGAGCTTGCCCTTCTCGACGAGCTTGCCGAGCTGCTTGGCGATCGACGCCTTGCCCTTGTCGGCGAGCTCGAGCCTCGCATCGAGGAGGCGCACCTCCATGCCGGCCTGCGCGGCGACCTGCGCGATGCCCTGGCCCATCTGGCCTGCCCCGATCACTCCGAAGATGCGGATCTCGCTCACGTGTTTCTCCCTCGGCGGTGCACGTCGGCTCCTGGCGCGCGGGACTACCGCCGAGCCCCGTCCAGTTCAAGCGGCCCTTTCGTTGCTCGTCGAATCGTGAGACGAAAGCGCCCCGAGGTACTCATGACCACGCGTCGTCGTTCTTTCGTGTGGAGCTCGTCGTTCTGTCTGGCGGTCGCGAGCATCGGCTGCGGCGGGCCCGAGGCGACGCCGGATGCGGGGGTCGACGCCGCGGTGATCGCGGACGACGCACCGCGCGATGCGGGCGTCGATGCGGCCCGCGACGCCGCGCCCGAGGGGCCGCTGGTGCCCGTGCAGATCTGCCCGGGTCCGGGCTGTGAGACCAACACCGGCATGCTCGAGGTCGGCGCGAGCGCGATCACGATCACGCCCGAGCCGGGCACGTACGACATCGTGCTCGGGCCCGACGGCATGCCCGACGACGACTCGGACTACGACCCCGCGGGCGACGGCGACACGATCGAGGACACGAACGGCAACGGTCGTGACGATCCGGCGTGGATCGCCGGCTTCGGCATGGGCCGAGGCGCGATCGGCGCGCGCAACGATCAGTGGGCGCGCGCGATCGCGCTCCGCGCGGGGGACACGACCATCGTGCTCTGCGTGATCGACACCGTCGGGTACATGATCAACCACATGGATCTCGTGCGCCGGATGATCCCGGCGGAGCTCGAGGTCGACTACGTCTTCATGGCGGCGACGCACGTGCACGAGGCGCGCGACACGGTGGGCATCTGGGGCGCAGACCTCTCCTCGACGGGCCGCGACCCCGACTACATGCGCTTCGTACAGGAGCGCGCGGCGGAGGCGATCGAGGAGGCCGTGGAGCGCCTCGCTCCCGCGACGGTGGAGATGGTCTCGTTCCGCCTCAGCCAGATCGATCAGGACGGCACGATGGACGGCCTCCAGCCCGAGATCCGCCGCTACCTCGGCGACAACCGCGACCCGTTCATCCTCGACGATCAGATCCGGCTAATGCGCTTCGTGCGCGCCGACGGAATGGATGCGCCCGGTACGCCTGCGACGCCAGATGCGACGGGCTCGCGCGCGCCCGCGGGGCCGCGCACGTCGACGATCGCGACGCTCATCAACTTCGGCGCGCATGCCGAGTACGAGGGATCGAACGAGCGCGAGCTCTCGAGCGACATCGGCCATTCTCTGCGCACGACGATCGAGCGCGGCGGCGACGGCCCCGACGCGAACACCGATCCAGAGGTACCGGGCGTGGGCGGCATCGCCGTCTTCTGGAACGGCGCGATCGGCAGCCAGATCGGCCCCAACGAGCTCTTGCTGCGCGACTGGGACGGCACCGAGGTCCCCGACGAGGGGTCGCGCGCGTCGGAGCACGTCGGATCGCAGATCGGCTACTGGGCGCTGCGCGCGCTCGTCGACGAAGACGCGCTGCCGGCGCGCCGCACCGAGCTCGATGGGTCGATGGTGCCGATCTCGTTCCGCCGCGCGCGCTTCTTCGTGCGCATCCAGAACACTGCGTACCACGTGGCCTTCCGCAGCGGGCTCTTCGATCGTGAGGTCTTCAACTACGATCCAGCGCGGCCGATCAGCTTCGCGCGCAACGCGAACATCCCCGAGGCCGAGACGGAACTGGCCGTGATCCGCATCGGGCCCGCGCAGCTCTTCACGATGCCGGGCGAGCTCGACCCGATGTTGTTCATCGGCACCCGCGGCGATCGCGCGTACACCCCGCCGAGCTACCACGGCGGCATGCCCGTGCCGGACGGCATCGAGAACCCGCCGGTCATCCCCACCGAGGAGATCCCGCACGTCCTCCAGCTGCGCGACGACGACGTCGACCCGGACGACGTGTGGCTCCTCGGCCTGACCAACGACTTCCTCGGCTACTTCATCCCCGAGTTCGACTACGAGCTGAACAGCGGCGTGCCCTTCCTCGCGGAGGCGCCGGGCCAGCACTACGAAGAGACGAACTCGATCGGCCCCGAGGGCTGGCCGCGCATCTTCGGCAAGCTCGTCGAGCTCGTCGGCTACGAGCCCTGACCTCCTCAGCCCTGGTCCATCCAGCGGAGCACGTTCTCGATCGCCGCGCGCGGCTCGAGCCGTAGCTCCTTGCCTCGCACGGCGCGTCGGGGATCGAGGAACGTGACGGCGCCGTCGGGCGTGACGGACGCGATCGTCCAGCGCCAGCCCCAGCGCTCGGCGTCGGCCTCCATGCGCGCCCACTCCCGCTTGCCGAAGCGCAGCGGCAGGGCCGTCCGCTTCACCTGCACGCCGAGCTGCTGATGGCCTCGCAGCGCGAGCAGATCGAACGCGCCGCGCGAGCCGCGCGACTGGTAGACGAGATCGAAGCCGAGGGCCGCGAGGTGTTGGGCGACGGCAAGCTCGGCCTCGTCGCCGACGACGCGCATGGGGACGACGGTGCCACCCGGACTCCTCCACTCGACCCACGTCGCGAACAGCGGGTCGGCGATGCGATAGCGACCGTCCTCGTCGCGCAGGAGCGTGTCGCCGAGCCGCTCGAGATAGCGCGCCGTCGAGGCCGTGGACGCGCCGATCGCCCTCGCGACGTCGGTGAGACGCGTCGGCCCGAGACGCGCGGTCGCTTGGAGCGTGGCCGCGATCGTCGAGGCGTTGCCGACGGTGCGCGCGTACTGGTTCTCGAAGTAGAGCGCCAGGCGTCCGGTGCGCGAGAAGAGCACGCTCTGGATGAGCGCCTTCACGCTGCTGTCGTCGTAAGGCCCCGGGCTCGCCGTCAACACCTCGCCCAGCACCTGTAGATAGAACGGATGGCCACCGACGACGTCCACGATCCGCTCTGCGACGGCGCGCGGGATCTTCCGATCGTCGGGCGCCTCGTCGACGAGGAGGGCGATCGCGTCGGCTCGCGTGAAAGGACCGAGCTCGAACAGCGTGAAGTGCTGAAAGAACGGCGAGCTCTCGGCGCTGACGAGCTCGCGGAGCAGCGTGGGCGCAGAGCCGGACAGGATGTAGGCGACCTGCTGGTGGCGCTGCCACGCGGCGCGCATGACGGGGAACGGATCGAACCGGTCGCGGGCGAGCAGGGCCAGCTCCTGCACCTCGTCGATCGCGATGACGAGCTTCTTGCCGGTGGCGCGCGCGAGATCCTCCGGGAGATCGAGCCAGCGCGCCACGGCGCTCGGCGTCGCGGGCTCGTCGGCCAGGCGATCGAGATCCTTGCGGAGCGAGGCCGGCGCGCGTCGAAGGGAGGCCGCGTCGTGGAGCATGGCGCGCAGCTCGTCTGGCGCGTGAAGACGCCGCGAAGGCGCCGCGCCGATCTCGGACGCCAAGAGCGCGTCGAGCGCGCGCGCGACGAGCAGCCGGAAGATCTCGAGGTCGAGCGGTGCCCGCTCGAGGGCGTCCACCGTTGCGACTCGGACGTCCCCGCGCGTGCGTCGCGCGGCCTCGAGGATCAGGCTCGTCTTGCCGACCTTGCGTGGCCCGAGGATCGCGATCCAGCGCGGGGCTCCGCGCTCGAGCGCGTCGAAGCTCGACGTGAGGTGCTGGATCTCTCGCGTTCGATCGTGGAACGCGCCGGAGATCACGGGGGCGCTGGAGCGGAACACCGTGCGAGCCTACTGAATGTAGGCAAGTCTGCCTAGTGGCAGGTCTGCCTAGTGGCAGGCCTGCCTACTGGCAAGTCTGCCTACTGGCAAGTCTGCCTACTGGCAGGTCTGCCTACTCACCAGCCTCGCGCGGCGAGGCGTCGCGGCGGCTGCAGGTTCCGGAACCGCGCGTCTTCTTCGCGGCGCGAGCGAGCGCGGGACGCGAAGGCCACGGCCTCGCCGCGGAGCGCCTCTTCGATCTCGGCGACCGAGAGGTAGAGCGCGTCGTCCGCTTGCTCGAGGATGCCTTCGTCGACGAGGCGCGAGCCCGCCTCGCACGCGCACACGCGCAGGCGGAGGAGGGCGAGGGATCCGGCGTCCGCGATCTCTCCTTTGGCGGTGGCCAGGCGATCCAGGAGCGAGAGCAGCCCGCGCACGAGCCCTTGCCGAGCGGGCGATGTCACGCCGCGCGGTGCGAGCGCGAGGATCGCCGCGTGCCCACGCTTGCGGCGCTCCTCCGCGTCGTCGATCCGCGCGAGCTGATCCGCGGCCATCGCGAGCGTGGAGAGCGAGGTGGCGTAGGGGAGGGGCCTCACGTCGAGGCCGAGCGGCCTCAGATCCGCGAGGCGCGTGCGGAGCGCCTCCGCCGGCTCGATCATCCGCGCGGGGAGCGTGCCGCGTGAGAGCGCCTCGAGCTGCGCTGCATCGTCGCCGCACGCGGCGATCGCCTCGAGCCCGAAGCGCGCCAGCTCGTCTTCGCGACGGCGGCGGTCGTCGGGGGCCCGCACCGCGACGAGATCGGCGACCACGTCGTCGGGGATCGCGCCGATCGCCCCGCGCAAGACCTCGAGGGCTGCGCCGGTCGCGCCGCGCGCACGATCGAGCCAGCGCTGCGGATCCGCCACGAGATCGCGCCGCACGCGGAGCGCGCGGCCGAGCGAGCTGCCTGGCAGCCGCGTCACGTCGACCGCGTCGATCTCCACGCACCGCTGCACGATGGACGCTCTCAAGCTGCGCGCCTCGCCCAGCGGCTCCGTCGCATCGAGCGCGACCTCGGCCGCCCGACGCGTCGCCGCGACGAGCGAAGGGCGCGGTCGATCGGACGCCGTGCGCGCGTCGCTCGTCCTCCGGTAGGCGCGCGCGAACACGCGGAGCACGCCCGCCTCGGCGTCGCGCTCGAGCGCGAGCGCGAGCGCGTCGACGGCGAGCGGCGCGATCGGACCTTCGTCGCGCGAGAGCAGCGTGACCAATCGATACGGCGCCGGCAGGTACGCGGGCACGGGCACGACGTGGCTCGCTCGCGTGCACGCGAGCGAGCGAGCGTCCTGCGAGAGCTCGAGCGTGAGCGGGCTGCCGAGCAGGTGCTCCGCGCGATCGCAGAGCGTCGTGGCCTGATCGATCAGATCGAACGCCCAGTCGTGCTCTTGCCCATCGAGCGGCCTCATCGACGCGCGCTCGATCACGATGCGCGCGCCCCCGTCGGGCGCGCTCAGCACCATCACGTCGGGACAGCCGTCGACCGGATCGCAGCTCGAGATGCGGACGTGTGCGGCGCCGTCCGGCGCGAACCGCATGCCGCTCGCTTCGAGCGCGGCGCGTACGCCGGCCTCGTCGTGCTGCGACACCGGCGAGTGGACCATGGGCGACGTCGCGCTCACCGGGGTCAGCGTCGCCCACCCGATGCGCACCTGACAAGCGTGCGCACCGGCGAGCGGTCGGCTTCAGCTCTTCTTGGCCTTCGTCGCGGCCTTGGGCGCAGCGGCAGGCTTCGCGGCCTTGGCAGCCTTCGCGGGCTTGGCGGCAGGTTTCTCGGCCTTCTCGCCCTTCTTGAGCGCGCGGATCGAGTCGAAGAGGCGCGGCGTCGGCCACTTCTCGAGGCGCGTCTTGAAGCCCGTGTCCTTCTCGCGCTTCTCCGCCTTGAGGACGGCGTCGATCAGACCCGCGCGCGAGCCGTAGCTCTTCTTGACCTCCGACAGAACGTCGTGGAGGTGAA
Source organism: uncultured Sandaracinaceae bacterium (assembly GCA_964502175.1). Lineage (GTDB taxonomy): Bacteria > Myxococcota_A > Polyangia > Polyangiales > Sandaracinaceae > JAFLCL01. Next base: position 162,255 of record CAZCVE010000002.1, on the reverse strand, counting down.
GGAGCTTCTTGTTCGACACGCTGTCGAGGCCCTTGGCCTCGCTCACGCGGCCCACCCAGAGCTCATCCGTGGCGAGCGCCTGGACAGCCTTCACGAGGCCGGCCTTGTCGGTGAAACGCTCCTTGACCTTGGCGAGCGGCGAGCTCTTCATGACGAATCTCCTGCGAAACCGAGCCGAACCGAAGGGGGTCGGCGAAAGGGCGCGGTTTCTAGCAAGGGGCCTCGGGAGACGCAAGACGCTGCGTCGGCCCCGGAAGTGATCGTGTAAGTTCGACCGCCGATGTCCGAGCTCGTCCACCTGCACGTCCACTCCGAGTTCTCGATGTTGGACGGAGCCATCCGGCTCAAGAAGCTCGCGCAGCGCGCAGCGCAGCTCGGACAGAAGGCGGTCGCGCTCACCGATCACGCGAACATGCACGGCACGCTGCAGTTCGTGGGCGCGTGCAAGGACGCGGGCGTGAAGCCGATCGTCGGCTGCGAGGTCAACCTCGTGACCGGCTCGCGCAAGGACACGACGCCGCGTGGTCACACGCACCTCGTGCTCCTCGCGGAGAACATGGAGGGCTACGCGAACCTCTCGCGCATCGTCAGCCTCGGCTGGGTCGATGGCATGCACGGCGGCACCGCGTGCGTCGATCTCGATCTCATCCAGGAGAACCGCGCGGGCCTCATCGCGACGACTGCGTGCATGGGCGGCTGGGTCGCGCAGGAGATCTTGCTCAAGGGCGAGGAGGCGGGGCGCAGCGCGCTCGGCAAGCTCTCGGACGTGATGGGGAAGGGCAACCTCTTCGTCGAGCTCCAGGATCACGGCTTCCCCGAGCAAGAGGCGCTCAACGAGATCCTCGCGTCGCTCGCGGGCTCGATGGATCTGCCGGTCGTCGCGACGAACGACTGCCACTACCTCGAGCAGAAGGAAGCGCGCGCGCAGATCGTGCTGCAGTGCATCGGCGCGAGCCGTCAGCTCGCCGACATGGAGCGCGCGCACCACGGCTCGAGCGACATGTTCTTGAAGAGCGCCGAGGAGATGGCGCAGCGCTTCTCGAAGTACCCCGACGCGCTCTCGAACACGCTGCTCGTCGCGGAGCGCTCCGCGGGCAACGTCAACCCCAAGCACAAGCCGAAGCTGCCGCGCTTCTCGGTGCCGGAGGGCGCGACGGAGAGCGACTTCCTCGCGACGCTCGGGCGCGAGGGCCTCGATCAGCGCTTCGTCGAGATCGCGAAGACGGGCCGCACGATCGACGTCGCGAAGTACCGAGAGCGCCTCGACTTCGAGACCAAGACGATCGTGGACATGGGGTTCCCCGGCTACTTCCTCATCGTCCAGGACTTCATCAACTGGGCGAAGAAGAACGACGTGCCCGTGGGCCCCGGCCGCGGCTCGGGCGCGGGCTCGATCGTCGCGTACGCGCTGCGCATCACCGATCTCGATCCGATCGAGCACGGCCTGCTCTTCGAGCGCTTCTTGAACCCCGAGCGCGTGTCGATGCCCGACTTCGACGTCGACTTCTGCATGGACCGACGCGACAAGGTCATCGACTACGTCCGCGGCAAGTACGGCCACGACTCGGTCGGTCAGATCGCGACGTTCCACCAGCTCAAGAGCCGCAGCGTCGTGAAGGACGTGGGCCGCGCCTTCGGCATGCAGCCGATCGACACGAACCGCATCGCGTCGATGGTCCCCGAGCCGGTGCAGGGAAAGACCGTCTCCATCCTCAAGGCGATGGAGCAGGAGGCCAAGCTCAAGGCGATCTACGAAGAAGAAGCGCCGATCAAGGAGCTGCTCGACACGGCGATGACGCTCGAGGATCTGAACCGCCACGCGGGCATGCACGCGGCGGGCATCGTGATCAGCGAGGGCGCCCTCTGGAACCACGTGCCGGTGTTCTGCCCCGAGCCCGGCGTGCTCGTCACGCAGTACCACAAGGACGACGTCGAGTACGCGGGCCTGGTCAAGTTCGACTTCCTCGGCCTGAAGACGCTGACCGTGATCGATCTCGCGGCGCGCTTGATCGACAAGCGCCCCGACCGACCGCGGCGCGCCGACGGAACGATCGAGCCCTTCGATCTCAGCGCGATCCCGATGGACGACAAGGCGACCTTCGCGCTCCTCCAGTCGGGCGAGACCACGAACGTCTTCCAGCTCGAGTCGCAGGGCATGCAGGGCCTCTTCAAGAAGCTCCGGCCCGACTGCTTCGGGGACATCGTCGCGGCCGTCGCGCTGTATCGACCGGGCCCGCTCGAGACGGGCATGGTCGACGACTTCGTCCAGCGAAAGCACGGGCGCGTGAAGGTCGCGTACCCGCATCCGTCGCTCGAGACCGCGCTCAAGGAGACGTACGGCGTCATCGTCTACCAGGAGCAGGTCATGGAGATCGCCCGCACGCTCGCGGGCTACTCGCTCGGCGGCGCCGATCTCTTGCGCCGCGCGATGGGCAAGAAGAAGGCGGAGGAGATGGCCAAGCAGCGCGGCACGTTCGTCGACGGAGCCGTGGAGCTCGGTCGCGACGCCGCGAAGGCCGGAGAGATCTTCGACCTCGTCGAGAAGTTCGCGGGCTACGGCTTCAACAAGTCGCACTCGGCCGCGTACGCGCTCATCACGTACCAGACGGCCTTCTTGAAGGCGCACTTCCCCGCGGAATTCGTGTGCGCGACGCTCTCGGCCGACAAGGAGAAGATCGAGAAGGTCGTGCGCACGGTCGCCGAGGCGAAGGCGATGGGCATCACGGTGTTGCCGCCGGACGTGAACGAGTCCGCGATCGACTTCGCGGTCGTCTACGACGTCGAGCAGGGCAAGACGAAGGGCACCAAGCGCAGGCCGGACAAGCCGGTGTCGATGGGCGGCGTGATGCGTGATGCCGTCGAGCCGCGCATCCGCTTCGGCCTCGGCGGCGTGAAGGGCATCGGCAGCGGCGCGCTCGAGTCGGTGTTCGAGTCGCGCGTGGGCGTCGACGGCGGCGCGGAGCAGCGCTTCCTCGATCTCTTCGACTTCTGCTCGCGCGTCGACATGCGCCGCGTGAACAAGGGCGTCATCGAGGCGCTCGTCCAGTCGGGGGCGTTCGACGCAGCGCACGAGAAGACGGGCGTGTCGCGCGCGCAGGCCTTCGCGGCGATCGAGCAGGCGATCGAGCGTGGCAAGCGTGACTCGGCCGAGCGCGCGAGCGGGCAGACGAACCTCTTCGGTCTCTTCGACGCGGGCGCGGCGAGCAGCGCCAAGAAGTCGAACGCGGGCACCTTCAACGCGCAGATCCCGCCGTGGGATCTCCGCGAGCTCCTCGGTCGCGAGAAGAACGCGCTCGGCTTCTACGTGTCGGGCCACCCGCTCGATCGATACAAGACCGAGCTCGCGCGCTTCGGCAACGCGACGACCGCGAACCTCGAGGGCCGCGACGACGGAACGCAGATCAAGATCGGCGGCACGGTCGAGGGCTTCCGCGAGCGGCCCACGCGCACGGGCGGCAAGATCGCGTTCTTCTCGCTCGAGGACGCGAGCGGCCGCATCGAGGTCATCGTGCGCGACCGAGTGCTCGAGGGGAACTGCGCCGGAAAGGGCGCGCCGCCGCCCACGCCCGAGCATCCGATGGTGTCGGTGCGAGACGTGCTCGAGGCCGCGAGCAAGAACAACGAGCCGGTGTTCGTCGAGGCGACGATCCGCTTCGAGCGCGATCGCAACGGCGACGAAGAGGCCACCGTGCAAGCCGAGCCGAAGCTGGCGCTCGACTCCGTGAAGCCGCTCGCGCAGGCCCTCCGCGAGAAGACGAAGAGCGTGCGCGTCAGCGTCACGGTGGAGAAGGTGGATCGCAAGAAGCTCGCGGCGCTCCGCGAGACGCTCGGTGCGTTTCCGGGCCCATGCCCCGTCTCCCTCGAGCTCAAGAGCGTCGAGCGCTGGGTCGTGAGCGTCGCGCAGACGGGCCTCACGGTGGAGCCGAGCGACGCTCTCATGGCAAACCTCGAGCGGCTCTTCGGCGAGAAGGTCGTCGAGCTCCGTTGAATCCCGTGTCCGGCGCGACCACGACCGCTCACGTTCGCGTGGTCGGCAGAGCGTACGGGACGCCGAAGAGCTCTACCTTGCGGCGCACCACTTCGATGAAGGCGAGCTTCCACGCCGCGTAGCCCTCGACTGTCGAGCGGTCATCTCGCTGTCGTAGAAGTCGTAGTAGATCCACTCGCCCGAGGCGCTCGACGCGCATTCGCTACATGGGCAGGGCGAGCCCGCGGAGCCGCTCCGCTCCGACACGGGGAACGTCCTGTTCGCCCACGCCGCCATGTGGTGTCCCCACTCGCCAAACCCGAACAGGACTTCGTGGCGGTCCGGGTCCACGATCTCGAACAGGACCTGCAGCGTCACACCGTCGAGGACGAGAGACGTCTCATCCAAGAATGCGGCTACGTCGAAGCTGCCCGAGTCGACCATGTCCGTCGCGTCGATGCCGAGCGGAACGAACCCGATCCCGTAGCGACGCTCCGTCTCGTGGAGGATGCGTGCCGCGACATCCACGGCGTCACGATCGCCCGCCGCGACTCGCAGCAAAGCACCAGCGAGCGGCGCGCTCTCCTTCGGCCGAAGTGAGCGACGTTGACGCACCGCGACCGGATACCACGCGCGAGGAGTGACGTCGCACTGGCTCAGATGCGTGGACCCCGTTGGCGGACAGCGCTCCACACGGAGAGCACGACCACCGTCTCGTTCATCAGCGCGTAGTAGACGTGCATCCGCGTCTGCGTGAGCAGCACGCGGCGCGTGCCGGGGCGGCCGCCCAGGTAGGGAATGCCGAGCTGCGGTGTGGTCGCGAGCGCCGTGAGCGCGGCCGCGAGCTCATCGAGGAGGAGGTCCGGCGCGGCGGGTCTCTCGGCTCGCCAGAACGCGAGAGCACGCTCGAGCTCCCGCTTGCCCCGCGGGGTGATCTTCGTCGCCAGCATCGACGATCAGCGCGCGCGCAGAGAGGCGATGACCGAGTGCGCGTCTTCGAGCTCACCGCGCTCCGCCTCCGCGGCGGCCGCACTCAGCGCTTCGTGGAGGGCGCGGCGGTCCTCGCGCTCGAGATCGTCTTCGACGATCGTCAGCGTGATCTCGAGACCGTCCGGGAGATCAGTCGGCGCATCGACGAGCAATCGCCCTGCACGTACGCGTCCTCGGATGCTCATGCGGTGAGGATGAGCCGCGCGGCCGTGGACAGGCAAGCGGGTCAGCAGTCGGGCATCACGTCGCAGCCTTGGAACGGCGCTTCGCAGGGAGGGTCGAAGGACATCTCCGTGTCCGAGGCGCCGTTGCCGTCGAGGTCGCCCTCCGCGTGGATGCGGCGGCCGGCGGCGTCGTAGCGGTAGAAGAAGGAGCGCTCCCACGTGCCGTCGGCGTGTTGATCCACGAGCCACGAGAGCACCGCGCCGCGCGCGTCGTGCCTTGCGACGATGAGCTCGTCGATCGATCCGTCGGCGCCGACGTCGACCTCTTGTCGCGTCTCCGTGCCGAGCGTCCAGATGCGCAGGCGCCAGTCGACGACTCCATCGCCGTTGGTGTCCTGCTCATGCGTCTGCGGCACGCCTCGCAGATCCTGCGCGTCGGCCGGGAGAGCGCCGAGGGTCAGCGCGGAGCCCGCGGCGATGCCGGACAAGAAGAGGAACGTGCGCATCGAACGCGTGGACACCCTTCGAGGCAGCGGCATTCCACGTCGCGCGGCGCCGACACTCCGTGTCGTTCGTGAGGGCGGGCGCATCACGCCGACCCGCTACGGAGAAGCGAGCGCAGCTCCATCAGAAGACGTCCGAGCATGTTCTTCCCACGACCGTCGCCGCCGTCGCCCCAGTAGTCGTCGTTCTCCGTGTGCTCGACGAGCTTCGCGTCGCCCGTTGCGAGCAGCATGGTCGAGAGCGACGGGTGTTGGCGAAACTTCGCGTCGAGCGCGCGTCGCATCACGTCGACCTTCGCCGACTCCCAGTCACGACGAATGCGCTTCGATCGATCGCGTCCTCGCTTGGCCGCTTCCGCGGGCGTCTTGGCGCGCCGGATCGAGTCGCGGTCCTTGGGCTCGACCATCTTCTGCGCTTGGAAGTAGTGCTCGGAGGACGGCCAGCGGAGTCCATCGATCGTGATCGGGTACGGCGCGAAGTTGGAGAAGTCCCCGTACTCCTCGTTCACCGAATAGAAGGCGATCACACCTCGAGCGAGGCTGAGCGAAGGTCGGCCAGCCATGATGGCGTCAGACCGGGTCGCTGCGCCACACGATGAAGCCGACGTTCTCGGCGATCTCCGGCAGCGGCACCACGCCGTAGGCGTACCAGCGGCCGAACTGCGCCTCTTGTCCGGTGAAGCCGCCGGGGCTGATGCCGAGGCCCACGGCGCGCGCGGCGCCGTTGGGGACGATCGTGTCGAGGTCCGCGGGCGTGCCGCGGTGATGGAGCTCGTCGCCTCGGTAGAGGTAGACCCAGAGGATCGTGCCGCCTTCGTCGGCGGTCTCGGCTTGGAGCTGTCGCGTGAGGCGCTGCGCGGTGCGCCACAGCGGCGTTCCTCCGAGCACGACGCCCGCGAGGTGGCCCTGATAGTAGGTCGGTACCGCGTGCACCATGATGATCGCGGGCGGTTCGTCGGGAAGAAGTCCCGGCCACTCCACGAGGGCGCGCGTCGCGATGCCGTCCGTGAGGGCGCGACGCACGTGCGGGAACATCTCCGCGACGTTGAGGCCGGCCATCGGATCGGGCTCGCGGTCGCGACAGATGACGATGCCGTCCGTGCCCGCGACGGCCACGAACGTCATCGGCGAGATCATGAGCTCGGGGATACCCCTGGGCGGCTCGGTCAGGAGGTGGAGGGCCGTGCGCATCTGCGTCGCTCGCTCGGCCGGATCCTCCACGACGAAGCCCCGACCCAAGCGCGTCGAGGCCGCGATGAGACCCGTCTCCGCGCGCATGATGTCATCGTGCACGAGCGCCGTGATCCGCGGCGCGTGCGTGTCGTGGATCACGGTCTGCGCATGCTCTGCCGCTTCGCAGCTCGCGAGGAGTGACGCGAGCGCGGCGATCAGGACGCTCGCGCGGTGGGGGAGGCGATGTCGCATGGGGTGCACGCTACTACTTCCTCCCGGAACTTCGTTCCGGGTTCTTCTCATGCGTCGTCCGGATGTTCGCTCCGCACGGAACGACGACCGGATCGAACCTCCGAAGCGACGCACGACCCAAGCTGACAACCGCCGGAAAGGGCGGTTCCCGCGAGCGTTGTGTTAGAGTCGCGCCGTGCCCCCGAGCTCCACAGAGGGTCCGGGTCAGCCGACTGGACGCGTCGTCGACGGGAAGTACCACGTCCTGCGGTTGCTCCCCGGGAAGGGTGACGTCATGCGTCTCCTCGCCGAGCACCCGGGCATCGGTCGCACGGTGGAGCTGCGCATGCTCTCGCCGCGCGCGGATCCCGACGGTCTCGCGCAGCGCTTGCTCGAGCGAGAGGCGCGCACGCTGGGGTCGGCGCCGAGCCCGCACATCCAGAGCGTGATGGACAGCGGCGTCGACGGCGGTCGTCCGTACGTCGTCTACGAGGCGCTCGATGGGCCGACGATCGGCGAGCTCATCGGCACCCAGCCGCTCGACGTGGAGCGCGCTGCGCGCCTCGTGATGCAGGCGCTCGCGGCCGTGCGCGCCCTCCATGGTCGACGCATCGTCGCGCGCTCTCTCTCGCCGGAGAGCTTCGTCGTCGTGACGAAGATGGACGGCGAGATGGTGAAGCTGCGCGGCCTCGATCGCGCGGAGTTCCTCGAGGCCGACGCGAGCGAGCTCCCCGTGCCGTTCTCGCCGTACCTCGCGCCCGAGATCCGGCGTGGCTCGGACGGTCGCGACATCCGTGTCGACATCTACTCGGTGGGCGCGCTCTTCCGCCACATGATCACCGGCGAGACCCGCGGCGGTGAGGTGCGGGACGAGCTCGCGGGCCGCGCGATCCTGCGCGCGATGAGCGACGACCCCGACGAGCGGTTCCCCAACGCCGACGTCTGCATGCAGGCGATCGCCGTGTGCGCGCCGCCCGACGAAGTGCCGATCTCGCGCGCGAAGCTGCCCGACGATCCGCTCGTCCGCGATCTCCACTACCTCACGCTGCGCAGGCGCACACGCCAGGGAGAGACGCTCGATCAGGCGCGCTCGCAGGCGACCGTCGAGCTCGGCTTCGCGCTGCTGACCATCGAGGCGATCTACCGTCGGGTCGGCGCGGGCGTGTGGGCGAGCCTCGTCGACGAAGTGCCCAGCGTCGAGTCGCTGCTCCCCTCGGCAGGTCAGACGGGTCGGTACGGCGCCAACGGCGTGCCGCTCGAGCTGTTCGAGAAGATCCTCGAGGCCGCGGATCACGTGGGCGGTCAGGACGATCTCGGTCTCCTCGCAGAGATCGCCGACGTCATGGTCGAGAAGGGCGTCCATCGCCTCTTCCCCGAGCTCGGTCCCAACCCGACGGCGGCGGCCATCATCGATGGCTTTCCGTTCCTCTGGTCGCGCGTGAGGCGTCGCGGACGTGCGCTCGTGCAGGGGCGTGAAGAACGCACAGCCAAGCTCGTCGTCGCCGAACAAGACGGCGCGTCCCTCGAGCTGTCGGGCCTCTTCGCGGCGCTGATCCGATCGCTGCTACGCGCGGCGGCGGGTCCCCGCGCGGACGTGTCGGTGCTCAAGTCCGCGGCGCTCGGTGACGACGTCGACACGTTCGTCGCCCGCTGGTGAGAACCCGACGGCACGCGGGGTGAAGCTCCCCCTCTGCGTGCCTCGCGCCCCTCCCTGCGACGGGGGCGTTTGGGGCCCTTTGGCCGTTCCAATCTCACGGCAACGCGATATACCCTGGCCCGGGCGCATTGGACTTCGCTGGTCGCACACTCGTAGGGAAGTACCGGATCGAGAAGCAGCTCGGGCAGGGCGGGATGGGATCCGTCTGGCGGGGCACGCACGCGGTCACGGGGCGCAAGCTCGCGGTCAAGATCCTCGACGAGAAGTTCCTCTCGAACAGCAACGTGGTGCAGCGCTTCGGCCGTGAGGCGCGCGCGGCGAGCTCGATCGCGCACGAGGGGATCGTCGAGGTCCTCGACCTCGATCAGACCGACCCCGAGGGCATCCCGTTCCTCGTGATGGAGTTCCTCGAGGGCGAGTCGCTCGCGCATCGCATCGACTATGGCGAGCGCATGACCGAGGAGCAGGTCGTGTCGCTCGGGGCACAGCTCCTCGACGCGCTCCATGCGGCGCACGAGAGCGGCGTCGTCCACCGCGATCTCAAGCCCGACAACATCTACGTGGTCCCCGCGGCGCGCGGCGGCGAGCGCGTGAAGATCCTCGACTTCGGCATCTCCTGGAAGGACGACGAGCAAGACGCGAAGCTCACCGTCACGGGCTCGGTGCTCGGCACGCCGCACTACATGTCGCCGGAGCAGGCGATGGGAGACACCGACACCGATCGCCGCGTCGACATCTACGCCGCGGGCGTGGTGCTCTACGAGTGCATGGTGGGCGCGGTGCCGTTCGAGGGCGCCAACTACAACAAGCTCCTGCGCGTGATCCTCGACGGCTCGCCCACGCCGCCGAGCAAGCGTGGCGTGCGGATCTCGCCGGCCGTCGAGGGCGTGATCCTGAAGGCGCTCTCGAAGCGCAAAGAGGATCGCCCCGCGAACGCGGCCGAGATGCGGCAGATGCTGCTCCGCGCGAGCCGCGGCGAAGACGAGCCCCGTCGCTCCGGGATCCGGAGCGGACTGACCGATCTGTCCGATCCCGGGCTGGGGCTCGGGCCGCCGCAGCCGTCGTCTCCTGGCCTCGGTCGCACGGAAGACTCGGTCGCGGCGCGCTGGCTCGACGCCGGCCTCGAGCGCGAGCCGGCGCCGAAGTCGCGCCCCGAAGTTCAGGTCACACCGCCGCGCGTGGAGACCCCGCAGCGCAAGAGCGGCGCGCACGATGTCTTGAGCGATCTCGATCCGCTGTCCGAGGGCGGCAGCAACGCGAGCCTCGAGATCGACGAGCGCGCGCTCGCCCGCAAGGTGGGCACGTCGAGCGCACGACAGAGCATGTCGCGCATGCCTGCCGTCGGCGCGAGCGCGACGCGCAGCTCGAGCGGCACGATCCCCGCGGTCACGGCGGCGCCCATCGAGCCGCCACGCGCGAGCCCGCCGCCCACGCAGCCCGGCGCGAACGTGCCGGTGCCGCGCACCTCGAGCGTGGGCAACGAGCCCGCGCCGCCGACCGTCGAGCCGCCGTCACCGTTCGTGCGGTGGGGCCTCATCACGATCGCCGCGCTCTGCGCGGTGGGTCTGGTGGCGTTCGGTCTCCGCAGCTTCGTCACGCGGCCCGTGCGACCTCTGCCGCCCCCCACGTCCGTGCCCACGCCTCCGTCGACCGACGTGCGTCCGCCCCCGACGAAGGTCGTGCCGGGAGCGGCCTTCGTGGAGCTCGACATCGTGATCGAACCCTCGAGCGCGAGCGCGCGCATGCGCCTCGATGGCATCCCGGGCGCCACGTCTCCGATTCGCGTGCGTCGGGGCACGCGTCACGTGCTCGAGGTCTCCGCGCCCGGCTTCGTCGACACACGCGTCGAGCTGCGCGCGGAGCGCGACGAGCGTGTTCGCGTGAACCTCGAGCCCTCGCAGTAGCCGGCGCTCTCAGACCGGCGAGCGACTCGGCTGCGGCGTGATGCGCAGCGCGTCGAGCAGTGCCTCGAAGCTCTCGCGCCAGTCGGCGGGGACGCCGCGCGTCAGCAGTCGGTCGCGGAGGCGCACCGCGCGATCCTGTGCGCGGTCGTGATCGATCGAGAGGCCGCTCGCCACGAGGAAGCGCGCGAGGCTCGCCGCGAGGGCGACGCGCTCCGCGGTCGCGTCGTCTTCGGCCACCGAGTCGACCCACGCGCGCAGAGCGATCCGCGCGGCCTCCGCGAGCTCGCCGTCGTCGAGCGGGCTCGCGCTCTGCGGGGCCGTCGCCGTCCCGCGCCGCACGATGCCGGTCTCTCGCGCCTCCAGCACGAGGGCCTCGAGCGAGACGAGGTCGAGGTCGTCGCCGCGCGACAGCTCGCGCCGGATCGACGCCGTGAGCGTGTACTGCGCGGCCTGGTGCAGCGCGCGGGGGACGGGCTGACCGAGGCCTGCGAGGTAGCGCATGAGCGGCGCGTGCTGCTCGTAGATGGCTGCGTAGGCGCGCTCGACGCTCTCGAGGGTCGCGCCGAGCACGACGTCGAGGATGCGCTTCTGCTCGTCCTTGAAGAGCGAGCGCAGCGAGTAGCTCGCGCGTCCGGTCCCCGATCGAGAGAAGTGTTGCTCGAGCGCGCGCAACATCTGCGTGAGGTCGGCCTGCCCGAACGCGGTCGTCAGATCGGCGCGCATCGCGGCGCGCAGCGTGCCCTCTTCCGCGGGGCGCACGCCGACGCCGAGATGGTGATCGCCGAGGTGGATCACGGCGTACTCGAAGCGCTCTCGGCTCCTCGTCGCGCGCGCGGACACGGAGGCCACGCCGAGCGCGAGGCGCGCGCGCCCCGCGGTGCGCGCTTCGCGTTGCTCGAACGCGACCTCGAAGCCCAGCCGGCTCTCTTCGTCACGGAACTCGTTGAAGAGCGACGCCACCGCGAAGTGGGCCGCCGCGCGATCGAGCGTGGCGACCCGAGGCAGCACCTGCGTCTGGTAGATCGCGCGCCCGTCGCCCTGATCGGGCGCGTTCGATCGGGCGCGCGCGAGGCGCTCGAGGCGCTCGGGCTCGAGGTCGACGCCGAAGAGCCCGCGCGTGAGCTCGACGACGCGACACGCGTACGCGAGCACCTGCGTGGTCTCGATGCCGGAGATGTCGTCGAAGAACCAGCCGCAGCTGGTGAACATCGACATCGCGTGTCTGACGAGCTCCATCAGCGAGAGCGCCCGCACCACGGCTGTCGGCTCGATCTCGGTCGGCCCGAGCTGGTGCTCGGCCGAGACGTGACGCAGGAGGAAGGCGTCCTGCGCGCGACGCTTCGCGTCCGGTTCGGTCTCGGCGACGACGTCGACGTAGGCTTCGCGCGCGGCCCACGGGTCATCGAAGATCGTGCGGCCCTCGCGCTCGACGAGCGCCGTCGTCTGGTCGCGCACGTGATCGAGCGCGTCGCGCAGCGGGGTGCGCCATGCCTGTGACCAGCCGCCGTGAGCGCCCGAGCTGCAGCCGCAGTCGCTCCGCCAGCGCTCGACGCCGTGCGCGCAGCTCCACGCCGTGTTCTCGAGGATCTCGGCCTCCCACGTGGCCGGATGAGCCGCGAGGAAGGCCTCGTACGTGGTGACCGTGGCGCTGCCGTCGCGCTCGATCGCGTCGAGCGCGTACGCGAGCGCCATCTCGCCGAAGCGGTGGTGGTGTCCGTACGTCTCGCCGTCGGTCGCGATGTGCACGAGCTGAGGCTCGCGCGCGCCGGGCTGGAAGAGGCCGGTGAGCCTGCGTCCGAAGCCCTCGCCGTCGTCGAGCAGACGCTCGAACGCGACCGCGCGCGAGGTCGGGCCATCGTAGAAGAACACCGTGATGGAACGCCCAGAGGGCAGGGCCACGCGGTACGCGCGCCGCGTCTCGACGCGCGCACCACGAACGTCGATCCACGCGCCGCCGCTCGGGCGCACGCGCGCGGCCTGCGACGGCGCGAGGATCGTGAACTCGATGCCCTCGGCCGCGAGCGCCTCGAGCGAAGGCGTGTCGCACGCAGTCTCGGGCAGCCACATGCCGCGCGGTCGACGTCCGAAGCGGAGCTCGAAGTCGCGCGCGCCCCAGCGGACCTGAGTGGTGCGATCGCGCGCGTTGCACAGCGGAAGGATCAGGTGGCCGTGGGCCTGCGCGATGGCCGCGCCCGAGCCCGTGCGCGCGATCGCGACGCGGTCGGCCTCGACGATCGCGTCGTGCACCTCGCGCTCGCTCTCCGCGAGCCACGTCATCAGCGTGGGGCCGACGTTGAAGCTGATGCGCGCGTAGTTGTTCACGAGCCGATCGATGCGGCCCCGGCGATCGAGCACGCGCGCGAACGCGTTCGGCCGGTAGCACTCCGCGGTGATCCGCTCGTTCCAGTCGTGGAACGGAGCGGCGGACTCCTGCCCCTCGATCGCGTCGAGCCACGGGCTCTCGCGCGGAGGTTGGTAGAAGTGCCCGTGGATGCACACGTAGCGCGTCATCGAGGGCGCCGATGATAGACGCGCACGCGTCGTGAGCGCGACGTCGGCGTGCACGCGGGCGCGAGGTCGCGCGTGTTATGTGTCGTGCATGGCCGCGCTCCCCTCGATCTTCGGCGCCGACGACCTGCACTTTTTCAACGAGGGCACCCACGACCGCCTCTACGAGAAGCTCGGCTCACACCCGCGCGTGGTCGATGGCGCGTGGGGCACGGGCTTCGCAGTGTGGGCGCCCAACGCAGACGCGATCTCCGTCGTCGGGTCGTTCAACGCGTGGGACGCGACGGCGTGCCCGATGAGCCGCGTCGGCGGCTCCGGCGTGTGGGAAGCGTTCGTGCCCGGCGTGGGCAAGGGCGCGCTCTACAAGTACCGAATCGAGTCGAAGGGGCGGGCGGTCTACAAGGCCGATCCGTTCGCCGCGCTCCACGAGACACCGCCCGCCACGGCCTCGATCGTCTGGGACCAAGCCTACAAGTGGGGCGATGAGCGCTGGCGCCGCGAGCGCCGCGAGCGCAACGCGGTGAGCGCTCCGATCTCGATCTACGAGGTGCACCTCGGCAGCTTCGCGCGCGTGCCGGACGAAGGCTGGCGCTCGCTCACCTACCGCGAGCTCGCGCCTCGCCTCGCGGATCACGCGCTCGCGCACGGCTTCACGCACGTGGAGCTCTTGCCCGTGATGGAGCACCCGTTCTTCGGCAGCTGGGGCTACCAGATCACCGGCTACTTCGCGCCGTCGCATCGCTTCGGTCGGCCCGAGGATCTGATGGCGCTGATCGATCACCTGCACCAGCGCGGCCTCGGCGTGATCCTCGACTGGGCGCCCGCGCACTTCCCTGGTGACGCGCACGCCCTCGCCCTCTTCGACGGCACGCACCTCTTCGAGCACGAGGATCCGCGGCGCGGCTTCCACCCCGATTGGAAGTCCTACATCTTCAACTACGGCCGCCACGAGGTGCGCAGCTTCCTGCTGTCGTCGGCGTCGTACTGGATCGATCGCTTCCACGCGGATGGCCTGCGCGTCGACGGCGTCGCCTCGATGCTCTACCTCGACTACTCGCGCGCTCCGGGCGAGTGGATCCCGAACGAGCACGGAGGTCGCGAGAACCTCGAGGCCGTGAGCCTCCTTCGTCAGATCAACGACACGCTCGCGCGCAAGCACGCGGACGTGCTCGTGATCGCCGAAGAGTCGACGAGCTGGCCCAAGGTCACCGGGGCTTCGCGCGAAGGCGGTCTCGGCTTCCACATGAAGTGGGACCTCGGCTGGATGCACGACACGCTGCGCTACCTCGCGCGCGATCCGATCCACCGCCGCTACCACCAGGAAGAGCTCACGTTCCGTAGCGTCTATGCGTTCAGCGAGCGCTTCGTCCTGCCGCTGAGCCACGACGAGGTCGTGCACGGCAAGGGCTCGCTGCTCAACAAGATGCCCGGCGACCGCTGGCAGAAGTTCGCGAACGTGCGCCTCTTGTTCGCGATGCAGTTCGCGAGCCCCGGCAAGAAGCTGATCTTCATGGGCGGCGAGATCGGCCAGTGGCGCGAGTGGAACCACGACTCCGAGCTCGACTGGGGCCTCCTCGACGATCCCGCGAACGCAGGCCTGTCGCGGCTCGTCGGGGATCTCAACGCGCTCTACACGAGCACGCCCGCGCTCCATCGGCTCGACTGTGATCCCGGTGGGTTCTTGTGGGTCGATGGCACCGACGCCGAGCACTCGGTGCTCGCGTTCTTGCGGCTCGGCGGCGCGGGCACGCGGCCGGTGCTCGTGGTCGTGAGCGCGACGCCGCTCGTGCGCGCGGACTACGCGGTGGGCGTCCCGCTCGCGGGACGATGGACCGAGATCCTCGACACGGACTCCGAGGTCTACGGCGGCAGCGGCGTCGGCAACCTCGGCGGGCTCGAGGCGAGCGACGAGCCCTGCGATGGCTTCGATCACAGCATCACGATGACGCTGCCGCCCCTCGGCTGTCTGATGTTCCTCGGGCCCGACAGCTGGGACGGCACGGGCTTCGTGCGACGTCGCCCCGCCGCGGCGGCGCTCACGGAGACCACGGGAGAGGAGGACCCGAGTGGCGCGCGGTGAGTCCCCCAAGGAACGCCCGCAGTTTCCGGGCGCAGCGATCATGGCGTCGTTCCTCGCCTTCTGTCTGTGCGCCATCACCGGCGTCGCGATGACGACGCGCGAGTGCAACGCGGTGCTGACGCCGACGCCGCCGATCCAGGAGCCCTTCGTGGGCACGATCGCCACCTTCCACGCGCTCTCGTGGCGTGACTCCGAGCGCGTGCGAACGACGATCGGTGTCGTCGCGCCCGACGCCGTGCGCGCGCGCAGCCTGCTCGAGTCGACGCTCGCGACGCGCGGCTACACGCCCGCAGCGACCGAAGGGCTCGCCGCGGTCTCGGCGCTCCCCGCAGACTTCGACGCTCCCTCGATGCAGGGCTCGTGCGGCGTGCTCGTCGTCCTCGGCGACGGCGCGGCCGTGCTCGCTCGCGCGGAGGTCACGATCGACGCAGCGACCGAGACCTTCGTGGCTCACGACCCCAGCGTGCTCGCGGTCCCGATCTGCGGAGCTCAGCGCGTTCATGTCGAAGGCACGGGCTCGGCAGGCGCTCACGTCTGGCACTTTCCCGGCCTCACGCCCGACATCGTGCGCGACACCGCGCTCCCGGTGGACGTGGTCCTCGCCCACGCCGAGGCCGAGGGATTGCTCAGGGGTCGCGGCCTCGCGCCCCTCGACGAGGTCGCGGTGATCGACGTGCCTTCCGGCACCGGGCCCCAGGCGATCACGATCACCCGCTCGGTCGGCACCGGCTGCGTGCCGTTCGTCGGCGTGGTCGTGGGCGGAGGCGACGCGATCGGCGCGTGGTCTCCCGTGGAGCACCTCACCGATCGCGCGCTGCTCGGGCTCGCCGCGTGCGCGACGCGTACGGACGTGAACCCGACGATCACGGTGCCCACGGGTACGGCGCGGGTGTATCTCCGGCCGTACCGCGCGATCGGCGGTGGCGCGCCGCCCGTGATCGGAGCGGCAGCCTCGCTTCGCATCGTCGACGAAGCGAACCTGGTCCTGCCGGCCGCGCTCGTCGAAGCGCCGATGCCGTGACTCCGCGACTTGCGTTGACTTTGCCCGCGTCGCTCGGCGAGCCTTGCCAGGCATGACCTCACCCAAGGTGTCTCTCTCTCGCATCGCGTCTCGCCTCGCGGTGGCAGGGCTCGTCGGCGGCAGCTCGCTCTTCTTCGCGAGCTGCCGGACCCCGCAGACCCTCTGCGAGGAGTGGCGTACGGAGATGCTGGCGACGGCGGAGGCCTGTCTGACGCTGAGCGACATGGAGTTCGCCATGCTCAGTCGCGAGATCGGGCCGTTCGATCCCATGAACCCGGCGAGGAGAGGGTGCGGGATCATCAGCTCGGTGAGTGAGCCGGGCGAGTTGGTCAACGACTGCTTCCCCATCCTCCGCACGTTGCAGGATCGCTGCCCCAACCCCGCGGAGCTGGAGATGGACCCGGACTACGCGATGTTCGCCGCGGAGTTTCCGAGGAACCTCCCCGGTGTCTGCGACGCGGGCCATTTCGAGGTCATTCGTTGAGCGCAGGAGCGATTGCGTGAGGCTGGGGGCCCGGAGTAGGTTCCGCGCCCTCGGAGGTCCCATGCTCGCGCGTCTCGCTCTCTTCGCCTCGCTCGCCCTTCTCGCCGCGCTCATCGGGTGTGGGACGCCCCGCGTCGGTGAGGCCTGCTCGGGCAGCCCGCAGCTCGGCGGCTGTGAAGAAGGCACCTACTGCGTGGTGGACGACGGCGCGCCGGTGCGCGGCGCCGCGGATGACCCGACGTGGTCCACGTACACGTGTCGCACGTCGTGCACACGCCAGGCGGACTGCCCCGCAGAGATGTTCTGCGAGGCGATCCCCGGCACTCCGACGCTCTCGGCGTGTCGTCCCCGCTCGACGCCCTGATCCTCGGAGCTCTCGTGGCGTACGCGAAGACCGAGCGCAGCGCGGCGCAGATCGTGGCTGCGGCCACGCGCGTGCTCGCGCGCCAAGGCTACGCGCGGACGAGCCTCCTCGACATCGCGCGTGAAGCGGGCATGTCGAAGGGCGCGCTGCACTACCACTTCCCTTCGAAAGAATCGCTCGTGAGCAAGGTGCTCGAGAGCGCGCTCGAGTCGATCGCGAACCGCACGCTCGACGCGTGGATCGCGTCGTCGGGCGATCCGATCCAGGCGCTCCGATCGTCGGTGAAGGAGCTGTGGTTCGTGCGTCGCACGCGAACGGACGAGGTCGCCGTCGTCGCCGATCTCATGGCGCAGGCGCTCTACGACGAGTCGCTCAAGCCGCAGCTCGCGGGCTACTTTCGCTTCGCGGCGCAGCAGGTCATGCAGACGCTCGTCCCGCACCTCGCGACGATGGGGCTTCGGCTGCGCGTCCCCGGTGAGCTCGTGCCGCGCATCCTCGTCGGGCTCCTCGATGGGCTCGCGATGCAGCACTACGTGGACCCGGGCGCGATCGACGAGAACGGCCTCCTCGTCGCCGTCGAGGCGATGGCCGCGGGTCTCTTCGAGCTCGCGCCCGTCGAGGCCTCGCGGTGAGCGCCGATCCGTTCGACGCCGTGCTCGCGCAGGCGCCCGCGATCGAGACGCTCCGCGCGGCGATCACGCGCGACAAGCTCGCGTCGGCGTACCTCTTCGAGGGCCCGAGCGGCACGGGCAAGGCGCGCGCGGCGTTCGCGCTCGCAGAGACGGTGGTCGCGCGCTCCACACCTCCTGCGCAGCGCGGCGACCTCGCGCGCCGCATGACGGCGGGCGCGCACCCGGACGTGCGCGTGTTCACGCCGCGCACGGAGGGCAACCGCAACCTCCAGGTCGACACGGTGCGCAACGAGGTGCTGCCGTTCGCGCAGTTCGCGCCGTTCGAGTCGAAGGCCGCGTTCGTGCTCTTCCCCGACGCGGACGTCTCGTTCCCCGAGCAGCACCCCGAGGCGGCGAACGCGATGCTCAAGACCCTCGAGGAGCCGCGCCCGGGCGTGTACTTCGTGCTGCTCTCGTCGCGCCCCGATCGGCTGCTCCAGACGATCCGATCGCGGTGTCAGCGCGTCCGCTTCCAGCGCCTCCCGGACGACGTGCTCCACCGCGTGCTCGAGGCGCAAGGCGTGCCCGAAGAGAGCCGCGTCGTGGCCGTCGCGCTCGCGGATGGTCGCGCGGACAAGGCGCTCTCGGTGGGTCGCGTGGGAGAAGACGGACGCTCGCTCGCCGACGTCCTCTTCGAGCTCGCGCTCCGCACGGACGAGGTCGCCGCTGGAGGGCGTCCGGGCGCCGTGGTGAGCATGGCCGAAGAGCTGTCGCGCTCGCCCGATCTCGCGGGCGTGCTCGAGGCGCTCACGGCGTACTACCGAGACGTCGCGCGCGCGGCGCTCGGCATGCCCGACGCGGCGCTCGCGTTTCGTCACCAGGCGGAGCGCATCCGCGCGCGCGCCGAGGTCGTCACGCCGCGCCACGCCGCGGAAGCCGTCGCAGGTCTTCGCGAGGTCGAGGAGCTGATTTCGGTGAACGCGAACAAGGACCTCGCGATCGCCGACTGGCTCTTCTCGATCGGACGCGAGCCGATGCCGCCCCGCCCCCGCAAGCGCCCCGTGCGTTGAGGGATGGCTGCCCGGCTGGACGCGCTCGCACGCGTGGCATACGGTTGATCGCAAGCGTATGACGACTGCCCGCACCGTGAAGCTCGAGGACGCGCTGGATCAGGCGGTCGACAAGGTCGCGTACGAGCGCGGTGTTCCGCGCTCCGAGGTCGTCCGTGAGGCGCTCGCCACCTACGTCGCGAGCCATGCCGGCGCCGACAGCTTCGCGCGGCGAGCGGCGGACCTCGTCGGCTGCGCCCGCGGGCCTGGCGACCTCTCGACGAACGCCGAGCACCTCGCGGGATATGGCGAGAGCTCCGTTGCACGTCCGGGGAATCAGCCGCGCGTCGCGCCCGCGCGGTCGTCACGCCGCCGATGACCTACGCGCTCGACACGGGTCCGCTCGTCGCGCTGCTCAACGAGAGCGACGCCCATCACGCGTGGGCCGTCGAGGCGCTGGGGCGGGTACGCCCGCCGCTCGTGACCTGTGAGGCGGTGCTGTCGGAGGCGTGCTTTCTCCTCGGTCGCGCGCGTCGCGCGCGTCGCCCCGCGTGGCTCGCTCCCATCGAGCTCGTACAGCGAGGCCTCCTCACTCCGGCGTTCTCGCTTCACGCGGAGATCGAACCCGTAGCGAAGCTGATCGAGCGCTACGCGGACGTGCCCATGTCGTTGGCCGACGCGTGCCTCGTCCGGATGACCGAGCTCACCGCGAGCACCACTGTCATCACGCTGGACGAGGACTTCCGCGTCTATCGGCGCAACGGACGGTCGCGCATCTCCGTGCTCGCGCCCTGGACGTGAGCCCTCGCGAGCGGCGATCAGGGCACGGAATCGGGCATGCCCGCGCGCACGATCCAGCCGGGCTCGCCGGTGCGTCCGGCGCGTCGTGCGATCTCGAAGCCGTCGACCGTCGCGCCGAAGCTCGCCGAGAGGATCTCGTCGGCGGTGTACTCGAGGTGCTGATCGCCCTCGGGAGGCACGTAGCCCACCGGCGCCGCGCCGCCGCTTCCCACGCGCCAGATCTGCTCGGTCGGCGGGTACGCGTCTTCCCAGCGCGTCCGACGCGCGAGGTTGTGCGCCACGTCGCGCACGATGCGGAAGCGCGTGATCTCGAAGCCCGGCACGCCGCGCTGCCGCAGCACGCGCACGCCGCTCGGCAGGCTCGGATCGGGCACGTCTCGCTCGGTGAACGGGGTGGTCTCGTCGACGCGGCGCGTGAACGTGACCATGCGATCGCTGCGAGCGCCGCGGATCTCCGCGCGCATCGTGCCGCCTTCGACGGTCATGCCGAGCACGACGGGGAAGTCGAAGTCGTTCGTGAAGCGCAGGTTGAGCTGCGGGTAGACGACGACCGAGTCGAGGCCCATCCAGATGTAGCCGCTCGGTCGGCTGTGCGGTGAGCGCTCGACGATCGGCAGGCCCGCGAAGAACGCCGCCGCGTGCAGCGTGCCCGCGACCTGACACGTGCCGCCGCCGACTCCGTCGATGAGCTCTCCGCCTGCGATCTGCGGCGCGGGACGAAAGCCGTTCGCCTCGCTCCGCTCGCCCACCGCGGCGTTGAAGTCGAACGTCTCGCCCGGCATCAGCACGGTGCCGTCGACCTTCGACGCGGCGACCGCGAGGTTGAACGATCGGTCCTGCGAGTCCTCGAGCGTCGAGTAGCGCGTCTCGTACGTGCCGAGCACGGCCTCGATGCGAACGCCCGCGAGATCACGCGCCGTGCGGTGCGGCTCCTCGCGTACGACGAGCGCACGCACGCTCGCGCGGCCCTCGCTCGCGGCGTCGAACACGGCTTCGCTGCTCGCGAAGACGTCGAGGTGGAGGCCGACGGTCTCTTCCATCACGCGCCCGGTGCGCGCCTCGAGCCGCGCGTCGCGCGCGCGTCGATCGATGTGATCCTTGCGCGCCGAGAGCAGCGCCACGAGGGCGCTCGGCTCGTGCACCAGCGGCAGCGGCAGCACCAACGTCGAGCCTGCGCTCGCCTGCGCGTGGTAGCGGCGCATCAAGGAGCGCGGGTTTTCCGCCTGCACGATCGAGCGCGTCAGCGCCTCGCGATCGACGCGAACGCCGAGGCTCCCCCGCGTGCCCGCGATGCGCTCCTCGCCGACCTCGAGCACGAGCGGCGCGGACTCCCAGCGATCGGCGACGCGCGCGGCCATCGCCGCCGCGTCACCCTCGACCGTCGTGTCACCCACGCGCACCTCGACGCTCGGCGGCGGGCGCGACGCGCGCGCGTGCTCAGCGAGCGCGAGCCCACCGAGCCCCGCGGCGAGGAGGAGACACGACGCGCCGAAGAACGTCCGCGCGCGTGACGCGAGCGAGCCCGGAGGCTGGCTCGCACGCGCGCTCGTCGTCGGCGGCGAAGGCGCGACGGACGACGCCTCGTCACGCGTGTCGAGCGCGTGATCGTCGTCGTCATGCGTGGGCTGGGTCGACCGGGGGGGCGACATCGGGCCCGACGCTCGCGAGCGCGGGGAGATCCGTCAACTTTTCTGGTGCCGGTCCGCTGAGTTCGGGCCGTGGCCGTGCTTCCGTCGCAGACGGACCGAGCCTGGCCCTGCGCCCACACATCACGTCGGCTACCCTCTGCCGAGTGGCGCCGCGACGATTCACACTGCTCGACGCGGAGTACTTCGACGCTCTGGTTCACGTGGTGCGCGCCTTCGAGCGCGCCGACCTTCCCGTGGCGCTCGTCGGAGGCGGCGCGTCTCAGGCATGGATCGCCTCACTTCGAACGGAGTCGGGCGCCCGGCGCCTGTCCGACGAGGCAGCACTGCGCTCCGCGCTCCGGCGCACGCGAGATCTCGACTTCGCGACTCGCACCGACGAGGCGCGCGCCCTCCATCTCCTCAACGAACTCGCCCGCGAGGCACGCCATGCTCACGTCCTCGGACCGCGTGCGCTCCGCCTCGGTGAGGTCTCTGTCGCGCTGACGATCGAACCGTCCGATCTGTCGGGAATGTCAGCCCTCTACGACGTTTTCCTCGACGGCCGTACGGAACTCGCACTGCGGGCGGGGCGAGAGTCGGTCGCGGTGCCGGTTGTCTCACTCACGCACTGCTCGTCACCAAACTGACGCGACGGGGAGACAAGGCCAAAGACCTCCTGGACGTGAGCGAGCTGTGGGCCGCGGCGACCACGCACGGCCTCGGGATCGACGTGCGTGCCGTGCGGACTCTCCTCGCAGGGCGCCCCGAAGCGATCGCACTGTTGGCCGAGATCGAGAGCGAACTAGGAGAGGAACGATGACTCGACCGGACGGAATCGTGGAGAGACTGGTCGCTCTGAGCGAGCCGCTCACACGCACGGGCTCTTGCCTCTCGGGCAGCGCGGGGGCGCATGCGCACCTGGCGGCAGCCACGCACAGTCAAATCGACGAGCCCGTTCGCTACATCGCTCTCGCACCGCGGGTCTGGGAGGTCGTCGCGCGGGGCGATGGGTCGCTCGAACCCTGCGCGGCCAAGCTCGGGGTCCAGGTCAGCCAAGGCGCAGTGGAGGAAGTGGTGCGGACGAGCTGGCCTCTGTTCGTGACGAACGTGCAGCTGGCGGGCGGCGCCTCCGTGCCAGTTCTCACCAAGGAAGCAGTACTCGCCGTGCTGCTCGGCCGAGGCGGTCTCTCGATCGGCCTGGCCGGAATCCTCTGCCGTGGTGCCGGAGACGGCATCGACCCCGACGACGTGCGTGAGCTGCTCAAGGCGGCTCGCCTCGCCGAGAGATTCCAGCCGATGCTCGAACTCCTCGACGTGGCATGAGTCCGTGCCCGTTCGGCGTTTGTCCTCGCGAACTTTGCATGGCGCGCTTGCGTGACGGTCAACCGTCAGTGTCTCTCGCGAGGTCCTCACGGATCACGTCGAGGATCCGATCGGCCAGGGCGCGCTTGCTCACGCGCCCCGTGGGCGTGACCGAGTCGCCGAGGACGAGCGTGGCCTCGTTGTCGTCGCCCTCGAACGCGACGGACGCGTGGTTCGCGACGATCAGGTCGACCTTCTTCTTCGCGAGCTTCTTCTGCGCCGCCGCGACGAGGTCGTTGGTCTCCACGGCGAAGCCGACGAGGAACGGGCGCGGCGCACGGCGATCGAGGCGCCACTGACCGAGGCCCGCGAGGATGTCCGGATTGCGCACGAGCTCGATCGACGGAGCGTCGTCGCCGTCGCTCTTCTTGATCTTCTCGACCGCGAGCGTGCGCGGACGGAAGTCTGCGACGGCCGCGGCCATGACGATTACGTCGACGACGTCGCGCTTCGCCGTGATGGCCGCCTCCATCTCGAGCGCGGAGCGCACGCGCACCACCTCGACGCCGACGGGATCTGCGAGCGACACGGGGCCCGCGACGATCGTGACCTTCGCGCCGCGATCGCGCGCGCGCTCCGCGAGCGCCCAGCCCATGCGGCCCGAGCTCCGGTTGCCCAAGAAACGTACGGGATCGAGCGCCTCGTGCGTCGGCCCGGCGGAGACGAGCACGTGACGGCCCGCGAGATCGCGTGTGCTCGTCGTCTGCGCGAAGAGGGCCGCGAGCGCATCCACGATCGCGAGCGGCTCGCTCATGCGCCCGATGCCCTCTTCTCCGCTCGCGAGCTTGCCGAACACGGGCCCCACGAAGGCGACGCCGCGCGACTCGAGCGTCAGCACGTTCGCGCGCGTCGCCCCGTGCTGCCACATGCGGTGGTGCATCGCGGGCGCGACGAGCAGCGGGCCGTCGAAGCAGAGCGCGGTCGCGCTCACCGGATCTTCGGCGAGCCCATGCGCGAGCCGCGCGATCACGTTGGCGGTCGTGGGCGCGACGACGATCGCGTCCGCCCAGCGCGCGAGATCGACGTGGACCTCGCCCGGATACGTCGGGTCCCACAGGTCGATCACGGGCGGCTTTCCCGTGAGGCCCGTGAACGTGAGCGGACCGATCAGCTTGGTCGCGGTGTGCGTCATCGCGACGCGCACCTCGGCCCCGCGCGCGAGCAGCTCACGCGCGACGTACGCGGCCTTGTACGCGGCGATCCCGCCGGTCACGCCGAGGACGATGTGCTTGCCCGTGAGGCTCATGGGTTGGCCGAACTCATGGATCAGCTCGCCGACAAGCGCCCGCTCGCGAAGCGGTAGCGCACGGTCTGGCCCGTCCACGGCAGGAGCAGCGGCTCGATGCCGTCGGGGCCTGGAGCCGTCGTCGGCGCGTACGGCCAGCTCGCTTGATCCCAGCCGCGCGCGGTGCCCGGTGCGATCTCGAGGCGGCCGCCCTCGGTGCGGATCTCGTTCTCGATGCGGCTCGCGCCCTGCTCGCGGAGGATCTCGCGCTGGAGGAGCACGGGGAAGCCGGTGGGCGTGAACTGGTGCACCACGAGCACGTCGCGGCGGATGCCGCTGATCATCTGTCGGATGCGGACGATGATCTCGCTGCGGCCATCGCCCGTGACGTCGGCCGCGCCGAGATCGACGATGTCGGCGGGCGTGGCCGCGGGCAGCTGGTACTGGAACCAACCCGTGCCGTTGCGGAACTCGGTGCCGACGACGATGAGGTCGAGACCGAAGAGCACGATGCGCTCGGGGGCGGCCGTGCCCGCCACGTTCGCGCTCACGTCGCGAGAGGGGCGCACGGTCGCGGGCAGGCCGCGCTGCCTGCGGAACTCGGCGATCACTGCGTCGAGGCTCGGCACCACGGCGGCGGGCGCTCGAGCCTGCGCCTGCGTCTGCGTTCGCTGCGCAGCGGCGGCCTGCGCGGCCACGGCCGGATCGACGTAGCGCGGGTTCGGGCGCTCGCCGACGCGCGCGAACGCGTGACCATCCCAGCGGTAGCTGCGCTCGAGCGCAGGACCCCACGGGAGCAGCATCGGCTCGACGTCGGTCGGCGCGGCCTCACGAAGGTTGGCCGCGTCGAGGCCATGCGACTCGCCTGCGCGCACGGTGAGCGTCGCGGCCTGACCGCGGCGTCCGCGCTCCACGCGCACGGCGCTCTCGACGGATCCGGCGCTCGTCTCCTTGCGGGTCTCGATCCCCCAGATCGGCGCGATGGCCTGCTCCGTGATGCGGAGCAGCTGGAACAGATCGCGCGAGCCGCCCGCGCTGCGCTGACGCAGCGTCACGACGAGCTCGCTCTTTCCATCGGCCGTCAGGTCCTCGAGGCGCGCCTCGCGCAGATCGGCAGCGACGTCGATCCCGAGCTGCACGAACACGAAGCCGCGGCCGGCCTGGATCGTCGGCCCGAACGCGACGACGAAGCGATCGACGAGCACCACGCGCTCGGGCTGCGCGTCGCCGAGCACGTCACCGCGGAGGTCGAAGCGCGGCGCGGTGCCGTCGAGCTCGTGCTCGTGGAGGAAGCGATCGAGCAGCGCGCTCTGTCCGCCCGAAGGCCGCAGCGGCGGCAGCTGATCGAGGTGCGTGCGATCGACGGGGGCGAAGGCCGGCTCGTTCTCGGGCTCGGGGTGAGACAGCGAGTCGACGTCGTGGAGGCGGATGGTGCCGCGTCCCTCTTGCCATCGCGCGGCGCCCGCGATTGCGGCGAAAGGAATGAAAGCCTCGAGCGTGTAGCCCGCGCCGCCCGTGCGCGGCGCCTCGACAATCGTCGCGCCGCGGATCGCCGTGCGTCGCCGCGCGCCTGGTGCACCGCTCGCAGCGGCTGCGGGCGAGCGTCCGCTCTCGCCTGCGTGGAGCCAGAGCTCGGTCGCGCTGAAGGCGCCGCGCGCGCCTGGCATCGCGAGCGTGACGATCACGGCATCGTCGCCATCACCCGGCTCGCGGTTCCGGATCAGTCGCTCGTCTTGCACGTCCGCCGCGACGTACAGCCCTCGCGAATCGTACCCGAGCGCGTACCGCATCGAGCCGTCCGTGCCCGTGCCGAGGCTCGCCATGTGCGCGCCGTTCCAATCGCGCAGGACACCGTCGACGCGGATCGCGTTCTCATCGAGCTGCGTGATCGGGAGGGCGACCTGCGCGTCCACGCCGCGTGGGAGAGCGAGCGGGACGAGGAACGCGAGGAGGACCAAGAGCGGAGACAACCGACGCATGAGGGCTTCGACGTTACCACGCGTGTTCCGTTCCAAATCGCGTGAGGCGCTCAGCGACGGAGCTGCGGGAGCGCGACGCGGATCTTCTTCGGCTCGTTGCGGAGCGCGAGCTGCCCGCAGGCCGCGGCGATGTCGTCGCCCTTGCGACGGCGCACGAAGTTCGCGACGCCGCGATCGCGCAGCGTGGCCTGGAAGACGTCGACGTCGTCCCAGCTCGGCGGCTCGAGCGGGGTGCCCTCGACGCGGTTGAGCGGGATGAGGTTCACCTTCACCGGCAGGCCGCGAAGGAGCTCCGCGAGCTTGCGGGCGTCGATCGGGTCGGCGTTGAAGCCCTTGATCAGCGTGTACTCGATCGTGATCCGTCGGCGCTTCGGCAAGGGATACCGGCGCAGCGCCTCCATCAGCTCGGGCAGCGGGTGCTTCTTGTTGATCGGCATGATCTCGCTGCGCTGCGCGTCGTCGGGTGAGTGCAGGGACACGGCGAGCTGCACCTCGCCGCCGAAGTCGCGACCGAGCCGATCGATCTCGGGCACGAGGCCCGACGTCGACACGGTGACGCGTCGCTTGCTGAGCGCGAGACCGTCGGGGTGCGTGAGCAGCGTGAGCGCGCGCGCGATCGCGGCGTAGTTGTGGAGCGGCTCGCCCATGCCCATGAACACGACGTTCCGGAGGTGCGAGCCCTCGGCCGTGTGCGCGCGCCCGAGGATCACCTGGCCCACGATCTCGCCCGCGCTCATGTGGCGCTTGAGACCCGCGAGGCCCGACGCGCAGAACACGCAGCCCATCGCGCAGCCGATCTGCGTGGAGATGCACTGCGTGACCGGCGTGCGCGGGAGCGCCTCGGCTTCGTCTTCCCCGAGCGGATCCTCAGCCGCGTACGTGTCGCCGCGCTCTGCCGAGGGCATGGGGATCAGCACCGCTTCGCTCGTGCGTCCGTCGTGCGTGGCGAGCAGCAGCTTCTTCGTGCCGTCCTCGGAGTCGTGCACCGAGCTCACCTGGATCGCGGAGTCGATCACGAGATCGGTCGCGAGCCGATCGCGCAAGGACTTCGGCAGGTCGGTCATCAGCGCGGGGTCGAGCACGCCGCGCGCATGGAGCCACTTGAAGACCTGCTTGCCGCGGTACTTCGGCTCGCCCCACGCCTCGAGCTGCGCGCTCCACTCCTCGGGCAAGCGCTCGAGGGCGGTCGCGGGCGGCGCGAGATCGGGCAGCACCTTGTACACGCGGCGAGGATAGCGCGCGTGAGGTTCGCGGCACCGACTGCCCAATCAAGGCGTGCAGGGATCGGCGATTCCGTCCACGCCATCGCAGTTCTCGTCGCGCGCGTCGCTCTCGATCCCGCGCCCGCGGGCGTAGCGAACCGTCGCGCCCGCGGCCCACGCGGCGTGCAAGACGCCGAGGCCATCGAAGGCGAGGGCGCACGCGGCGCCGATGTGTGCGTCGCCTTCGCCGCGGGCCAAGGTCGTGACGCGCCAACCATCCGGGTGCCGCACGGCGAGCATCACCGAGCCCACGGTCGAACTCCCCTCGAGCCCTGAGGCGATGAACAGCACGTAGAGAAGGTGGTCGGGGCCGAACGCGGCCTCGATGCACCACGGCTGGATTCCGTCGACGATCGTCTCCGTGACGCCAGCACTGTTTGTGTACCGAAGCTCCGCTTGCTCGGGGCGCGCTGGGGTCGTGTTCCGCAACTCGGCAACGCGGTATGCCCAGTGAAGCGTGTCTCCGGCGTCGATCGCTGCGCCGGACGTCCCAAAGAGGTCCCCTTGCTCGTCGACCTGGTCCCGCCGCCACGGGCCGTCGTCCGGGCGAGACGCATGATGAAGCTCCGGGGTCTGCCAGTGCGTCGACCAGGTCGCGTGAGGTCGTCCGCGCGAGTCGAGGAGCAGATCGGTGTCGTAGGCCTGCGAGAAACCAGAGACCTCCTCGAGCGCCCATCCTCGGCTTCTCCGCCCGTACCAGAACACCCCGTTCGTCGAGGGATCGCTCGCCGCGACGAGCACGTGCGCGTCGCCGGCGCGGTCGAGCACGAGCGCAGACCCGCCGGGTCCACCGGCGTGTCCGATGCGCTCCTCGCTCCAGCTGCCCGCTGCATCGCGCGACGCGAAGAAGAGCTCGTTCGAGCCCTCGCCGCGCAACACGAGGCCGTGGAGTTCACCACGCGCGTCGACCGCGACGTGGGCGAGCACGCTGCCGTCTGCAATCGTCGTGACGTCGAAGCCTTCTCCCGTGCCCCGGAGGAGCAGCCGCTCGTCGGGCGTTCCCACGGCGAGGTTGACGCACCCGCGCGCGTCCACGGCCATCCACACGGAGCGCGTCTCCGCGTCGAGCGACATGCGCTGGAACTCCCAGCCGTCGTATGCGGGATGATCCATCGCCCCCGGGTGCACGCCGGGATCGCCGTCGTCGCAGTCGTCGGGGACGGGCGAGCAGTCGCCGTCGCGGTCGAGGTCGCTCTCGACACAGCGCGCCACCTGCGCCGGCGGGTCGAGCGCCGTGCGCCCGCACGCGCTCGCGAGCACCGAGAATACGATCGCGCGTCCCCGCATGCCGCGAGGATAAGCCAATCTTCCCATCACGAACCTGCCGCTTGCGGGACCGTGTCCCCTCGGCCAGCGTCCTCCGCATGCACGAGCTCCGCGACGGCGATGCGATCCTCCGCGACGGCACGCGGTCGCGCGAGGTGATCTGCGAGCTCGCGCGCCGCTTCTACGCGCTCGGCTGGGTGAGCGGCACGGGCGGGGGCATCTCCATCGCAGACGGTGAGCGCATCTACATGGCACCGAGCGGCGTTCAGAAAGAGCTGATCGCGCCGGACGATCTGTTCGTGCTCGATCGCGCGGGCGCGATCGTCGAGCGGCCACGTGACCCGCGCTTCACGCTGAGCGCGTGCGCGCCGCTGTTCCTGCATGCGTTCCAGAAGCGCGGCGCGGGCGCGGTGCTCCACAGCCACTCGATGAGCGCGGTGTCGGCGACGCTGCTGTCGGGCGAGACAGTCTTCCGCGCGACGCACCTCGAGATGATCAAGGGCGTGCCGGGACACGGCTACCACGACGAGCTCGTCGTCCCGATCCTCGAGAACACCGCACACGAGTGTGATCTCGCGGACGCGCTCGGCGCTGCGATCGACGCGTACCCCAAGACGAGCGCGGTGCTCGTTCGCCGGCACGGCGTCTACGTGTGGGGCGACACGTGGCAGAAGGCCAAGACCACTGCGGAGTGCCTCGACTACGTGTTCGCGGCGGCGGTCGAGCTGAGGCGACTCGGCCTCGACGTCACGCGTGCGCCGCACGCGAAGGGATGAACATGCGCGCGAGCTGGCTCATCGAAGACGACGCAGGGCCGCGTGAAGGCGCGCTCCTCGACTCGGACACGCTCACGCGTGAAGGGATCCCTCACGCGCGCATCGAGACCGTGGGCTGGGAGGCGTCGATCGACGCGCTGATGCGCGAGCGCGGCTACCGCACGCGCGACGAGGTGCGGCTCTCGCCCGCGACGGAGAACCTCGACGGCATCCTCGCGAAGTTCGATCGCGAGCACCTCCACACCGACGACGAAGTGCGCTTCGTGCTCGCTGGCGAGGGCATCTTCGACATCCGCTCGACGGGTGATCGCTGGATGCGCGTGGTCGTCGGGCCGGGCGACTTCATCGTCGTCCCGAAGGACCGTCACCACCGCTTCCTGCTCACCGAGGCGCGCACCATCCACGCCGTCCGCCTCTTCGAAGATCAGGCCGGGTGGGTCCCCCACTACCGTGCGTGACACCGCGGTCTTTCGCGCGGCCACCCGCGATCACGTGCCGTCACGGGCGCAGCGGAATCCGATGTGCGGGGAGCCGCGTCCGTCCGGCATGGCGCGCCCGCGCCTCGCGGCGCCGTACCGACGGAGCTCGGCCTCGGTCCCGTTCCCGTTGTCCACCGAGGCTCCGCGGATCGCGACGAACTCATCCACGCCTTCCCGGAACGGATGCGCTGGATCGCAGGGCGGCTCGGGATCGAACGCGGTGTAGTTGCCCGCGGGCAGGCTGACGACGATCCGGTCGCTCGTGATCTCCCAGACGTTGCCGATCAGGTCGTTCACCCCATCGGGGCTCCGCCCGAGCGGGTGCGAGCCCACTGGCGTGAGCGCTCCGCCGCAGCCGCCGAGGTTGGCGTGCTCACAGCTGATCTCCGTGCCCCACGGAAAGGCACTGCCGTTCGTGCCCGAGGCGGCGCGCTCCCACTCGGTCTCGGTCGGCAGACGCCCACCCGCGACAGTGCAGAAGGCCATCGCCTGCGCGAACGAGACGCCGATCACCGGCAAGGCATCGTTCGCCGGATCGTGGAGGTGGTCCGCGTCCATGGCGCTCGCGGGCTCGGTGCATGCGCCGTCAGCGACGCACTGGCGGTATCGGGCGACCGTGACCTCGTCCACGTCGAGCCAGAACGGGCTGATGTAGAAACCGCGGCGCGGGTACGAGAGGTTGAGGTCGGGATCGTCGGAACCACGGAGCATCATCGAGCCAGCGATGCAGACCTCGTTCGCCGCGCCCGCGGTGGTGCAGGAGGTCGGACCTGCGGCGCATGCAGGCGCGCTCCGTGCGTCGTCGGTCCTGCCATCCACGGCGGCATCGCCGGGCGCGTGCGCGCTCGAACAAGCCGACAGCAGGAGACACGCGCAGAGCGCCGAACACATCTCTCCACGACGGCGACGACGAGCCACGAGCGAAGCCTATCGGAGGTGGTCGTGCGGGGTCGACTGATGACGTTCGTTGGCTCGTCGTGAACGACGCTTCACGCGCTGCTTCGAATTGCCTGCGTTCCGTGGGCGGCACGCACGCTGCAAACGACGGCCGCCGTGGACACGGTCCGGCTCTTCCTCCTCACGGCTTCCATCCTCTCGGCGATGCTGGGTGGGCTGTACGTGTCGCACGGAGAGGCGGCGCCGAGGCCGGCTGCCGCGAACACGTCCGAGGGCGAGCCGGCGTTCCTGCCCGCCGACGAGACTGCGGATCACGACGCGCCTTCGCTGCCCGTCGGTCTCGATGTGCCCGTCGAGGCGCCCGAGGATCTGAAGGCTGACGTGTTCGCGGATCCGGTCACGGGCGTGACGCTCGGTCCTCTCGTGCTTCGCCGTGCCGCTGCCGCTCCTGCCCGTGTCGAGCCTGGGCGTGTCGAGGC
The DNA here is from genome assembly GCA_964502175.1 of uncultured Sandaracinaceae bacterium. Taxonomy (GTDB): domain Bacteria; phylum Myxococcota_A; class Polyangia; order Polyangiales; family Sandaracinaceae; genus JAFLCL01. The sequence goes on along the minus strand of CAZCVE010000002.1, from coordinate 131,395 downwards.
TGCGCGCGTCGAGGCTGCGCCGAGGGCTGCATCGCCGCGTCGTGTGACGGCGCTCCGCGAGCCGATCGTTCGGCTCGATGCGGATCCGGGTCGCAACGTGATCCTCACCGCGCGCGGGATGATGGCGCGCAACGAGACGGTGCGCGGCTCCTGCTACGCGTACATCACCGAGGTCTTCCACCGCGCGGGCCACGACGGCTGGCGCACGCGCTCGGTGATCCACGAGGCAGGCCCGTCCGGCCCTTATGCGGATCTCGATCGCATCCGCCCCGGTGACTGGCTCTACATCGTGAACAACCCCGACTCGACGCCGATGGGCACGCACAGCGTGCTCTTCGTGGGCTGGGAAGATCGCTCGCAGGGCTACGCGCGCACGATCTCGCATCCCGGCTGGGCCGCAGGCGCGCACCCGGGCCGCGAGAGCAGCTACGACATCTCGCGCACGTACCGCGTGATCCGCCCCCGTTGAGCCATGAGATGAGTTGAGCCATCAGATCAGCGGTGGGATCTCGCCGAGCTGTCGGGCGTTGCCGCCTGCGGGGTACGCGTAGCTCGCGTACGCGTCCGTGCCCCACACGACGACGCCGAACGGCGCGTCGCTCTCTGCGATGTGGAGGCCGTTCACGCACGAGCCGATGCCTACGCCGGCGCGCACGAGATCGACCGTGGTCGTCTCGAGGTCGCTGCTCGCGCCGATCGGCGTCCAGCCGGTCACCACCCCGAGGCAGTCGACCGTCACGTCGGCGAACGCGCCGCCGTCGCGCACGCGCACGAGCGTGAGGTTCGTCGTCCAGTACGTGGGGTCCGTGAAGAACACGTAGCGCGAGAGGAACTGATCAGGAGGGAACTGGATCACGAACTCTTCGTCGCCGAGCTGCGGGCCGAACGCGGAGTCCTGCGCGCCGGGACGCGAGCCTCCCGCGAGGTTGGCGGTGGGCATCACCTGCGCGAGCGCGAACGGGTGCATCGCGTCTTGGCTCGCGACGACGAACGCGAGCGGCGTCGTCACGTCGACCACCTCGCCGCGCGCGATCGTCGTGGGCGCGCCCGCGATCGGCGGATCGAACGTGAGCGTCGTGCCGTCCACGGCGCCCACGAGGCGATACGGGATCTCCTCGGGCGCCAGGTCCGCGCGTCGCGTCATGTAGGGCGCAGCGGCGTAGCGGCTGCCGAGCGCGTCGACGGGGAGGATCTCTTGGTGCGTGCCCTCGCCGCCGGGCGCAGGCGTGGGCTGCAGGCGAAAGAAGCGATTGCCCGCCATCACGGCGACGTCGTGATCTGCGCTCACGAGCGTCCCCGACGTGTCGCTCGTCGCGCCGACGGCGAGCTGGAACTGCGCGACCTCGCCCGCGTCGAGCGAGAACGTTCCAGTCGTACCCGCGGCGATCGCCGGCAACGCGCCGCCCGCGGGGAGATCGACGCGCGGCCGGATCGAGATGGACGTCGCGTCGACGGTCGCGGTGATCGAGAGCCACTGCGGGCCGCCGGGGCTCGCGGTGCCCGTGGGCGTGGCGATCACGACGTAGTCGCGTCCGAGCGCGGGTGTGGGCACGAGCAGCGCAGCGCTCGGGAAGAACGAAGGCGCGCCGCCGAACGGGATCATGTCGTAGCCGCTCACGGGACGATCGGTGGAGATGCTCCACGCGGCCGCCGTCCCCGTCGCGTCGATCACGGTGGCGGCATCGATCGCGGGCGTGACGGGGCACGTGAGCGGTGAGCCGGTCTCGGGCATCACGGCCGCGGGATCGCTCGAGAGGAAGAACACGCCGACCTCGTCGGGCGGAATGCCCGTCGCGGGGATCGGCGCCCACGCGGACGGCGGTGTGTCGTTGTCGACGATGCGACCGAACGCCGACGGGTCGTAGCCCGTGCCGTCGCGCGAGATGGAGACGCGCGCCGCGTCGGGCCACGCGTTCGCCAAGAACACCGCGTGGCACGGCGGGAGCGCCGGCGGGTACGTCGGCGGTGTGTGCGCGAGGAACACGCAGCCCAGCGTTCCTTGCGCAGCGGTGGCTGCATCGCACGCGGCCACGCACGCTCCTGCCGCGCAGCCCTGATCCTCGGGGCACGTTCGGAGCACCTCTCCCGTGACGCCGAGCACGTCGCGCAGATCCGCGCTGCAGCCTGCGCCGATCGGCGGCCCCGCGTCGGCCAGCACGGCATCGGGGAGCGGGCCCGCGTCGAGCGGGTCGAGCGTGTCGGTCGTCGCGGCATCGAGCGAGGCCCGACAGCGCCGCTCGAGACAGGTCTCCCCCGCCGCGCAGTCGCTGCTCGAGACGCACTCGCGGCCCGGCGGCGGGCTCGGATCGCAGCCAGCCGCGAGGCTGGCGATGAAGACACCGGCGCCGAGCGCGATCACGGACGCGCGAACGATCTGCATCCCGCGAGGCTACGTGAGCGCAGCGAGCGTCGTCCACGTGACGAAGCGGCCCGACCTGCGACTCGTCGAGCTCGCGTCGCGTCGGGACATCCAGCTTCGGGCACGTATTGCACGGGACGACGCTGCGCAATACGGTCTCTCGATGGACACGACCTCCTACCGACTCCCCGCGGACCTCATCGCCGACGTCGAGCGCCTCGCGGAGGAGCGCGGCGTGTCCAAGTCCGAGCTCGTCCGCGAAGCGCTCGGTGAGTACGTGCGACGCTCCCACGGCGAGAGGAAGCTCGATCGCGTCGCCGTGCTCGACGCCATCTTGGGCCCGGAGCCCGAAGGATTGGGCATCCGCGATCTCTCGCAGCGCGCCGAGGACTACCTCCGCGCGGGGCTCGGTCGCACCAAGCGCCCGCCGCGGCTGCCCGCCAAGTCGACCGCGAAGAAGCCGATCAAGAGCTCCGCGCGATGACGACGGCGCGGGACACCGTGCTCCTCGACACCGGACCGCTCGTGGCGCTGTTCGCCCCCGATGACGACAACAACGCGCGCGCTCGGCAGCGGGCCGCTGCGCTCGGCGCGACGCGGCTCGTCACGTGCGAGGCTGTCGTCACCGAAGCGTCGTACCTCCTCTACCGGTCCGCTCGAAGGGCGCAGATGCTCGAGTGGCTCGAGTCCGCAGACGTCGACGTCCGCACGGTCGAGCCGATGGGCCGGCCCGGCGTCCGAGCGCTGATCACTCGCTACGCAGATCTCCCGATGGACTACGCCGATGCCGTCCTCGTCCACCTCGCCGAGGTTGCGCGGATCACGCGCATCTGGACCTACGACCGCCGCGACTTCTCGATCTACCGGGTTCGCGGGCGACCTCTACGGATCATCGACTGAATCGCGCGACGTGGTGACGCACGGCGGCGCGGCGTCTCAGCGGTGACCGCGGCCGACGCCTCGGAACACGAAGCCGGCGTCGTGCGCGAGCTCGGGCGTGATGACGAAGCGCGCGTCCACGAGAGCCGGCGTGCGTACGAGCGTGCGGACGCGCAGCCAGTCGAGCGACTCGTACGCGCGGTGCGCGACGGCGATCACGATCGCGTCCACGTCCCGCAGCGTGTCGTCGAGCGGGCCCGCGAAGCGCGTGACGAACGGATCGTGCACGCGCACGTCCGCGCCGCAGGCGGTGAGCGCGGTGACGAGGGCCTCGCTCGGGCTGTTGCGCTCGTCGTCGCTCTCCGCGAGGTACGCGAAGCCGAGCACGGCCACGCGCGCGCCGGACAGGTGCTTGCCGAGCTCTCGCAGGGCCTCCTCGACGAGCCGGGACACGTGGAGCGGCATGCCGTCGTTCACCGCGCGCGCGGCGGGCACGAGCACGAGCGGCGCGCTCTCTTCCACGGCCGCGGCGAGCAGCCACGGGTCCTTGGGGATGCAGTGGCCGCCCACGCCGAGGCCGGCGACGAGCACGTTGCGGCCCGGCGACTTGTTCACGAGGCCGCGGACCTCGAGGAAGTCCGCGCCCGCGCTCTCGCACGCGCGCGCGAGCTCGTTGGCGAACGCGATGTTCACGTCTCGGTACGAGTTCTCGGCCGTCTTGGTGAGCTCGGCGACGACGCACGCGGCCTCGTCGAGCTCGGCCTCGACGATGGTCGAATAGAGGGACTTCATCTTCCGCGACGTGGTCTCCGAGTCGCCGCCGCAGACGCGGCTCATCGAGCGGAGGTTCGCGAGCAAGCGGCCCGGCATCACGCGCTCGGGGCAGTGTCCCATCGACAGCGTGCGACCCGCGGGCTCGCCGCCCTCGAGCCAGATGCGGACGCGCGTGTCCATCGTGCCCGGGGAGAGCGTCGACTCGACGATGACGAGCGCGCCGTCCTTCGCGCTCGCCGCGATGCTGCGGACCGCGGCCTCGAGCGCGCGGTACGCCGGGCGGTGGTGGCCGCTCTCCACGGGTGTCTCCACGCAGACGAGGACGACGTCGACGTCGCGCAGCGCGCCCGCGTCGGTGGTCGCGGTGAGGAGGCCCTTGGTCATGCGGTCCGCGATCAGCGCCGCGAGCCCCGGCTCGTCTCCCCCGATCGGACACTCACCGCGCGCGATCGACGCGGCGCGCGCCTCGTCGCGCTCGATGCCGATCACGGAGAAGCCGGCGGCCGCGAACGTCGCGGCCACGGGGAGTCCCACGTAGCCCAGGCCGACCACCGCGAGCCGCAGCGATCGGTCGCGCACGCGCGTTTCGAAGGCTTCGAGCGTCGTGCTCACGCGCGCGCCCCTGCGGTGCGACCCACGAGGATCGGGCGCGCCTCAGCGGCGGCGAGCGTCAGCGCGGTCGCGAGCTCGAGGGCGCGCGTGCCGTCTTCGGGCGAGACGATCGCGCCCGTGTCGCCGCTCGTGATGGCGGAGAGGAAGGTCTCGAGCTCGGTGCGGAGCGGCTCGACCTTGCGCACGAGGAGCTTCGTCATCGACCCCTCGCTCACGCCGCGGAGCACACTCATCTCCGCCCAGCCGATCGGCGCCGCGTCCGCGTTCTCGTAGAAGTAGAGATCCTGCGTGAGGTAGTCCACGTGGAACATGCCGCGCTCGCCGGTCACCGTGAGCTCGCGGGCCTTGGTCGGCGTGAGCCAGTTCACCTCGAGCACGCCGACGACGTCGTTGTCGAAGCGCACGAGCGCGGACACGAGATCCTCGCGCGACGTGTGGATCTCACGCTTGCTCTCCGCGTAGACGCGCGCGATGTCGGCGCCGACCACGAAGCGCATCACGTCGAGATCGTGCGTGCCGAGATCGAGCGCGACGCCGACGTCGCGGATGCGCGCCGGGAAGGGGCCCACGCGCCGCGCGCGGACCTCGAAGACGCGACCGAGCGCGCCCTCGGCGAGCTTCTTCGCGAGGAGCTGGATCGCAGGGTTGAAGCGCTCGACGTGCCCCACCGCGAGCACGCGCTTCTCGCGCGCCGCGATCTCTCCGAGCGCGTTGGCCTCTTCGACCGTCGCCGCGATCGGCTTCTCGACGAGCACGTGCACACCGGCCGCGAGCAGCGCCTTGGTCGTCTGGAAGTGATGCTGCGTGGGCACGGCGACGATCGCCGCGTCGACGCGGCTCATCAGCGCGTCGGCGATGGACTCGTGCGCCTTGCCCCCGTGGAGGTGCGTCACCGCGCGCGCGGTCGCGAGGTCCGAGTCGACGACGGCGACGAGCTCGGCGGACGGCAGCGTCTGGAGCACGCGGGCGTGGTTCTTCCCCATCGATCCCGCGCCGATGACCGCGACCTTGAGCGTCACTTCGCGCGCTCCGCTTCGGTCTTCGCGTGAGCCCGATCGACGTCGGAGCGCGACGACACGCGCTCACCCGACGCGGTCACCCAGCCGTGCACGCGCGCGGGGTTGCCGAAGACGAGCTGGTAGTCGTCGACGTCGCGGGTCACGACCGAGCCTGCGCCGACCATCGCGAAGCGACCGATCGTGACGCCCGTGACGATCACGGCGCCTGCCCCGATCGACGCCCCCTCGCGCACGTGCGTCTTGCCGACGACCCAGTCCTCGGTGCCCTTGATCGAGCCGTCTGCGTTGATCGCGCGCGGCACGCGATCGTTGGTGAAGATCGCGCCGGGGCCCACGAACACGCCGTTCTCGAGCGTGACGCCGTGGTAGAGGAGCGCGCCGTTCTGCACCTTGCAGCGGTCTCCGACGACGACGTCGAAGTCGACGTAGGCGTCCTTGCCGACGTTGCAGTCCGCGCCGATGCGGGCGCGCTCGCGGATCTGCGCTTGGTTCCAGACCGACGTGCGCTCGCCGATCTCGGCGGAAGCGGACACATCGGCGGTGGGATGGATGCGGACGGAGGCGGGTCGCGACATGCGGGCGGGTCGTACGCCCGCCGCCGCCTCCGCGCAAAACGCGGCGGTCAGTCGGGCGGAGGAACGAACTCGAGGCGTGCCGTGTCGCAGAGCAAGCGCGCGCCGCTCGTGTCGTAGGCGGGCGTCCGGAGCCAGAGCACGCGGTACCCGAAGCCATCGGGATCGTAGTCGCGGCAGCCACCGACGACGTCTCGGTAGTCACAGTGTGACTCGTCGTCGATCGTCCACGTGCCCATGCACGCGGGTCCGAACGTCTCGAGCTCCGCCTGCTCGTAGTCGCGGAATTCCGTGCAGTCGAGGCCGTCGAGGCACGTGCCGACCGGGAACGCGAACACGTCGATGTTTGCGTGATCGGCGTCGGGCGTCACGCGTCGGCCGACGTCCCTCGCGCCACTGCCGTTTCCGCAGCCGGCCATCACGCAGGCAGACGAGGAGAGGAAGACGAAGGCGAGAGCCGCGGAGCGCGCGCGCATATCGAGCCAGCCTGACGACGTGCCTCGCAGGTGTCAACGCGCTGGCTCGCGCCCGTCATCGCTCGCGCTCGATCCGCTCGATGGCCCAGCTCGCGGCGTCCCGCACCGCGTCGTTCGGATCGCGCGCAGCGCTCTCGCGGAGCACAGGCAGGTGACGTCGATCGCCCCGGTTCCCGAGCACGTACGCCGCGTTGCGCGCAGCGCCCTCACGGCCCGGACGTCGCACGGGCGAGCCGAGGGAGAACGTGTCGAACTGCTCCTCGGACATCGCGAGCACGGACACCGCGTCGTGCTCGGTCCAGCGCGGGTGGGGCGCGAGATCCTGCGCGAGCCGCGCGGGGAGGGCGTGCGTGCGGTTGAACGGGCACACGTCCTGGCACGCGTCGCAGCCGAGGAACCATGCGCCGAGGGGCTCGCGCAGCGAAGGCTCGATCGGGCCCTCGTGCTCGATCGTCAGGTACGAGATGCAGCGCCGCGAGTCGACCACGCGCTCGCTCACGATCGCCCGCGTCGGGCACGCGTCGAGGCAACGCGCGCACGTACCGCAGCGCTCCTCCATGGGCGCGTCCGCGCGCAGCTCTGCCGCCGTGATGACGGTGGCGAGCATCACGTGCGAGCCGAGGCCCGGCACGATCAGCATCGCGTTCTTGCCGACGAAGCCGATGCCCGCGCGCTGGGCCCACGCGCGCTCGAGGATCGGCATCGTGTCGACCGTCGCGCGCGACGCGAAGCCTTCGTGACGCAGATCCGCGGCGAGCTTCTTCGCGCGGGTGCCGAGCACGTTGTGGTAGTCGCGACCTCGCGCATACCGCGCCACGACGCCGGGGCTCGGGCCGACCTCGCCTTCGTCCGGACGGAGCACCGACGCGGCGAGCACGATCACGGTGCGCGCGTGCGGCAAGAGGTCGTCGTGGTCGGGCGCGACGCGCACGTCGACGCCGCGCTCCATCCACGCCATCGACGCGTGGTGTCCCTCGGCGAGCCAGCTGCGGAGCGCGTCGGCCTCGCGATCGATCGGCGCGACGCGCGCGAAGCCGACGCGATCGAAGCCGTGCGCGACGGCCCGCTCGCGAACGCGCTCGCGCAGCGCTTCGAGGTCCGGGGCTTCGAGATCCGGCGCGCTCATCCGCGGGCGATCCCGATCAACCCGGACTGCCCTCGCGCGCAGGGAGCGCGGGGCCGATCTCGAGGCCATCCGCGGCGCTCGGCGTGGGCAGGTCGTCGTCGGGCGGCTCGCCGCGATCGACGGGCCCGGTGCCGTTCGCGAGCATGTACGGCTCGGCGTTCCATGTGCCGCAGTGGCGTGGGCCGCGATCGAAGTGCCAGCGCAGCCAGGCGCGACCGTCGCCCGAGAGGATGATGCCCGGCGGTCGAGGGAACGGTTGCGCGCGCCACACGGACGCGAACGCGCCGAAGTCGTAGAGCGTGTTCCCGCTCGTGCCGACGATGCCGACCGTGTTGAGCGAGCCGTCTTCGTTGATCGAGATCTCGAGCGTCGTGCGAAGCGTCGGATCGTTCACGCCCTCGGGTGACGTGGGCCCGAGGCTCGCGATGTAGCGATCGGCGAACTCGCGGTGGATGCGGCGGTGCATGTCCGAGAGGAAGGTCGCGAAGGGCGAGGCCGCCGCGTTGAGGGCCGTCTGGTTTCCGGGGCGGACCTCGGGCGTGTAGTTCTCGATCGCCGCGCGGAACGCGTTCCACTCGGCCGCGCGCGCGCGACCGCGCGATCGGCTGCGTCGTTCTTCGAGGCGCGCCTCGCGCTCCTGCCGCAGCTCGTCTTCGCCGAACACGGACTCGAACTCGGCGTACGAGAGGCCGAGCTGCTCGCCGCCGCGCGTGCCCGACTGCGCCTGCGCGCCGCCGCCGCGCTCGCCCGCGCGACCAGCCATGCGACCGACGCCGCTCGCGCCTTGCCCCGGGCCTTCGACGCGCGCGCCACCGCCTGCGCCCGGGCCCGACCCCGCGGGCTGTGGATCGGGCGCTCGCACCACGAACGTGCCGAAGCGATCAGTCACGACCACGTCGTGGCCGGGCGGAAGTCCGCCGCCCCGAGCCTGCGCGCCCGCCTCTTGGCCGCGCGAGGGCGTGCCTGCTTGCGACTGCGCGCCGCCTTGCTCCGAGGTCGCCGAGCCTTGATCGCTCGGGCGTCGGCTCGTCGACGCGACGGTGTCCTCGGCAGGTCGCTGGTCGGCCTCGTGCTCGGTCACGCGTCGGCGATCGTCGCCCTCGACCTCGCGGAGATCCGCGCTCTCGCTCTCGGTGTCGTTGCCCTCGAGCGTGGCGGTGGGATCGCTCTCTTCGCTCGCGGCGGCCACGGGATCGGGATCGTCGCGGAGCGTGTTGCGGAGGTTCGCCATCGTCTCTTCTTCGACGATGCGCGCCTGGTCCGCGAGGAAGCGCGCGTCCTCGTTCTCGACGTTCGGATCGTCCGACTGCTGCACGATCGATCGTCGATCGTCGGCGGGCGGGGGCGGCGGCGTCGCGGGCGCGGGCGGCGTCGGCACGGGGAGCGCGACCTCGGGCGGGGGCTCGGGAGGCGGAGGCTCGGGCGGCGCGACGACGGGCCGCGGTCGCTCACGCGGGGGCGCCACGCGCGCTCGCTCGCGGACGGCGGGCGCCGGCGCGGGAGGTGCGACGGTCGGGTCCGTTGTGGTCGGCGGAACGGGGTCGGGCTGGACCACTTCGGGCGGAGTCGCCGCGCCCTCGTCGAGCACGACGAACGAGACCTCCGCAGGCGGGAGCGGACGCCGCGCCTCGAGCAGCGCGCCGAGCGCCGCGAGGCCTTCGTAGACGTTCACGTGGAGGCCGCCCGAGATCACGAGCGCGAGCACCAGCACGAGCGCCGAGGGAACGAGCGCGCGCGGCGCTCGACCTTCGTCGGGTCGGGGCTGGCCGGGCGGCTCTCGCTGTGCGTCGCTCACGCTCCCTGGATTCTGTCGGTTTCCGCGCGGCTCGGCCATGTCGCGGCACTGCCCCTACGGACGAGCGGCCCGGCTTGTTCCTTGGATGGGGCGCTTCGCCCCAGTTGCGCCCCGCGTACGACGCGGCGATCGTGATGCGCTTGGACGCTCGAACCGTGTTGGCGCAGCTGATCGTGCCGCTCGAGATCGGCAGCGAGCTCGCGGGGCATCGGGTGGTCGAGCTCTCCGAGGCGCACGGCATGCGGCTCGTCGTCGCGCGAGGAGAAGCACGGGTGTTCCTCGACGTGGACGCGCACCACGAGGCCTTTCCGTTCGCCGCGCGCACCAAGCGTCTGGCCATCTCGTACCGCGGCGCGAGCCCGGCGAGGCCCATCACGAGCCGCGACGGCCGCGCGCTCGCGGAGGCGCTCGCGTCGATCGTCTCCGCCCGCGAAGACGCCGTGCTCGACGCGCTCGCCGAGCATGCGCGCAGCGCGAGGACGAGCACGCACGAGCAGGCCCGCGTGCGCGAGGTCCAGGTCTCCCACGCGCTCGAGCCGGCGGGGGAGGGCGACACGAGCTTCGACGCGATCTCCCCGTATGTCGGCTGTCTCGTCGGATGTTCGTTCTGTTACGCGCAGGAGCGCCTGTCGCGCACGCGACGCCTCTTCGGCCTGCCCGAGGTCGCGTGGGGATCGTGGGTCGACGCGCGCGTGAACGTGGCCGACGTGCTGCGCGCGGAGCTCGCGAGCGAGCGTCGTCCGCGGCCGATCAAGCTCTCGCCGATCGTCTCGGACCCGTACCAGGCGATCGAGCGCCGCCTTCGCCTCACGCGCTCGGTCCTCGAGGCGCTCCGCGACGACGCGCGACGCGACGTGCTCGTGCTCACGCGGAGCGCGATCGTGTCGGACGATCTGACGCTGCTCGCAGACGCGCGCGCTCACGTCGGCTTCTCGATCCCGTCGCTCCATGAAGAGGTCCGCGCCGCGCTCGAGCCGCGCAGCGCGCGCATCGCGGAGCGCGTCGAGCTCCTCGCCGAAGCGCGAGCCCGCGGCATCCGCACGTTCGCGATGGTGCAGCCGATCTTCGATCGCGACGTCGTCGCGCTGGCCGATGCGCTCGCCCGTGTGTGCGACTCCGTCCAGCTCGACGTGCTCCGCGGGACGTACGGCGCGACCGACGCGCTGTCTTCGCCGGCCCTCGCCGACCTGGCCCGCGACGACGTCCAAGCGGAGCTCGCAGCCGCTCTGCGTGAGGCGCTCGGAGCGCGAGGCGTCGCGGTGTGGCGCGGCGAGCTACCGCCCGATCTCTGGCACGCGTCGTCGTCGTCGTGATCACGCTCGCGCGCGACCGAGCGCCAGCCGTACGATCGGGGCCTCGTGGCCCGTAGAGAAGTCGTCGCGACCGGTCCGGCACGCCTCCGCGTGGGGCTGCCCGTGCTCAGCGATGGAACGCGCGCGCGACCGCACCTCGTGTCGCTCGGCGGGGGCGCACGCGGCGCCTGCAACAACGGCTGCGATCCGTGTCTCAGCGAGCGCGTCGAGGACACCAAGCCACGCGGCCTCGAGGGCGCGCACGTCGTGATCCGCGATCGCGAGCCCACGCTCGACCGCGCTCTGCTGTCGCGCGTGCGCGAGCTCGCGGCGCAGCGTCCAGCGTCGGTCTCGCTCCTCACGAACGGGCGCATGCTCGGGCTCGAGTCGGTCGTGCCTGCGCTCTCACGCGCGGGGGTGTCGCGCTTCGTGGTGAAGCTGTTCGGCCTCACCGCCGCGGAGCACGATGCGCACACGCGCACGCCTGGCTCGTTCGATCAGGCGCTCGCGGGGATCGCGCGCGCCCGCGCGCTCGACACGAACGTGCTCGTCACCTTCCCCCTCGCGGCGGGTCACGCGCGGACCGAACACCACACGCTCGCGCGCGCGCTCACGGGGCGCGACGCGATCGAGCACCCCGAGCCCGAGGTCGAGACGCACGCGAACGAGTTCCGCTACGACGTGGTGTTCCTCCGCGACGCGATCGCGGATCCCCAATGGACGACAGGGAATTTCTTCCCGATGGCGCACGTGCACACGGGCCCGTTCTGCAACATCCGGTGCACGTACTGCAACGTGCACGGCGGCGACGATCCGCGGCTCTACGAGGCCAGCTACGTGGAGAGCATCCTCGACGCGGCCGCCGCGCAGGTGCTCGCGAAGAACGACGGCCGCGGGACGCCGACGATCGACTTCATCGGCGGTGAGCCGACGGCGCATCCCGATCTGTCGCGCTTCATCCGTCATGCACGAAAGATCGGCTTCGAGAAGGTCTACATCTGCACGAACGGCACGCTGCTCGGGCGACCCGGCTACCTCGACGGTCTCGTCGCGGCGGGGCTCACGGGCGTCCGCTTCTCGCTCCACGATCACCGCGCGGACGTCGCGCGCGCGCTCGCCGACGTGGAGGGGCTCGGCGAGCGGTACGTCGAGATCGCGTCGATGCTGCTCGCGCGCACGGACCTCCACCTCCACCTCTATCGAATCCTCCTCGCGGAGACGATGCACGCGCTGCCTGACTACCTCCGCTGGATCTCCGCGAACAACCGCACGGGTCGTCCGCTCGATCTCACGTTTGGCATGCCCAGCATGCGCGGACGGCTCTTCGAGAACCGGCACCTCTATCCCTCGCTCGAAGGTCTGCGCGAGCGCGTGACCTCGGCGATCACGCTCGCGAAGAGCCTCGGCGCCGAGCCGCTCGTGCACCACGCGCCCGCGTGCCTCGTGCACGACGAGCCCTTCCGCGCCGCGTGCCTGCACGTGATGACCACGCAGGTGGAGGCAGCGTCTGGCGCGCGTGAGGTGCAGAGCTTCGAGGGCGATGCGCGCTTCGGTCGTGCGTGTGATCGCTGCGCCGCGAAGGGCGCCGGCTGCCACGGTCTGCCCGCAGCCTACTGGGAGGCAGACGCGGACGCCGCCGAGCGGTGGCTCACACCCCTCGACGGGCCCTCGTTCCCGGGAGGGTGGCGACGGGTGTAGGCTCGCCTCAGATCGGAGGTCTCATGCGCAGCGTCTTGGGTGCAGCACCGCGGCTCCTCGCGGCAGAGTGGCTCCTCGCCGCAACGTCCCTCGCGATGCTCGCCAACCTCACGGCGTGTGACTGCGAAGGCGGCATGGTCGATCGACGTCGCGACTCGGGCCGCGTGGTCGGGACCGACGCGGGCTTCGGATCGACCGTCGACATCGGCGTCTTCGAGCGCCCGGATGCGCCGCTGAACATCGACACGGGGCCTCCGCCCGTGGAGCCGAACCCCGAGGCCTTCTGGGAAGACGATCCGCCGCCGATCCAGTGCCTCGAAGACGGCTCGATGTCGCCGCCGCCCGATCCGCCGGGCGGCACGCCCGAGTGCCCCGACGACAAGAACCGCGAGGGCTGCCGCTGCGACACGATCGGCGAGCGCGCCTCGTGCTGGCCGGGCCTGCGCGTGAACCGCAACCGCGGCATCTGCCGCGACGGAATGACCGAGTGCATCGCGTACGACGAGTTCACGGGCGTGTGGGGACCGTGCGTCGGCGCGGTGCTGCCGGTCGAAGGCGCGCGCCTCGGGCCGCAGGCGTGTCAGTGCTTCTCCGAAGGTCGCTGGGCGATCGAGAACCTCTCGCCGTGCTTCGTCGACTACGGCGCGGGCCGCGGCACCTACGCGGTCTCGACGTACGTGAGCGGAGGTTCGGCGCGCTGTCCGACGTTGCCGTCCGACGACGAGCCGCCCGCTGAGGCCATGGCGGACACCGTGTGGAGCGGAGACACGCTCACGGTCGACTGCGCCGGTCGCTTCGAGCTCTGTTACACGCTGCGCGCGGGCGATGCTGCGACGCCGTCTGCGAGCGACTGCATGCTCGCTCGCGTCTGCACGGGCGACGTCTGGTACCCGGAGCCGGGCGTCCCGCTGCGGCTACCCGACCTGCCGTCGTGGTCGAGCAGCGACTCGGCGTGCGCGACCGCCTTCGCGACGACGGGCGGCTACGGCGAGATGAGCGTCATCGGGCTCTCGCTCGAGTGCGAGGCGATCGATGACGGGAGCGGCGCCGAGTACGTGTTCAACCGCGTGAACTACTGCCCGCTCAGCTGCAACACCGATCCCACCGGCCCCGGCTGCGAGGGCTGCATGATGGGTGGCTCGGGCAGCTTCTGACCACGAGAGTCCGGTTCGAGAGTGCCCTAGCCTGGAGGAGCCATGACGGAACGACGATCAGCAAAGAGCGCTCGAGGATCGTGGGTCGCCATCGCGGTCTTCGCGTCAGCGCTCCTCGCTTGTGATCAGGGCACGGGCGTGGGTGGACGACGACCGGACTCAGGCTCGGGCGGCGGCGACATCGACGCTGCGCTCGTCGGCGGTGAAGACGACACGGGCACGCCGCTGATCGAAGACGACGCGGCGCTGCCGCTCGGTCCGCGTGAGAACTGCGCGAACTCCGAGGACGACACCGGCGAGGGCTACGTCGACGAGGGCTGCACCTGTCCGAGCGTCGGCGAGTGGCAGTACTGCTGGCCCGGTGATCCGGGGCGACGCAACGTCGGCGCGTGCCGCGACGGCGTGCAGTACTGCGCGGAGTTCGGTGAGTTCTTGTCGTGGGATCTCTGCAACGGCGCGGTGCTCCCGCGCCCGGAGATCGAAGGCAACGGCATCGACGAGGACTGCGACGGCAACGATCCGGGCGGCTCGAGCTGCGGTGAGTTCGAAGACTGCGGCCCGAACGGCGCCGACGAAGACTGCGACGGTCTCGCCGACTGCGCCGACCCCGACTGCGCGATGCTCCCGGGCTGCGCGAGCAGCTGCATGCCGACCGAGGCGAGCTGCAGCGATGGGCTCGACGACGACTGCGATGGCTTCGTCGACTGCGCCGACACGTCGTGTGGCAGCGCTGAGGAGTGCGAGCCGCCTCCGCCTCCGCCGCCGGGCTGCACGCGCGAGTTCCCCTTCTTCGTCGAGATCCGCTGCACCGACATGCGCGACAACGACTGCGACACGTACATCGACTGCGCGGACTCGGACTGTCGCTCGCCGGGCAACTGCGGCTGTGATCCGCGCGAGACCGCGTGCAGCGATGGCCTCGACAACGACTGCGACGGCGACGTCGACTGTGCGGACACCGAGTGTCAGCTCTGCGTGCCCGGCCAGCGTCGCTGGTGCGACGATCCGACGTACTGCCGCTGGGGCATCCAGGACTGCAACTCGGACGGAAGCTGGGGCGCCTGCATCGAGACCGACGAGCGCCCCGGCGACTGCACGGGATCGATCTACAGCCGCGACTGCTGCCTGGACGCGGGCCAGTGCTGCGAGAACTACCCGACCGATCGCACGTCGGTCGGCATGTGCGCGGGGATCGTGAGCTGCCTCTGATCCTGGGGCTCGTGCGTGGTTGGCGTTCGCGTGGACGCGTCTCGCTCCTTCTCTTCACGTGTGTGACCGCTGGCTGTGGCGAGCCGCCTCCGATCGAGGAGCGCTCGCTGCGCGGCGGTGACTTCGTGTGCGTCGAGGGCACGTGCACGCAGCGTGAGCTCGCGCTCCCGGACGACGGTGACTGGGAGTGCATGGACCAGAGCGGGCTCGTCGTGTGCCGCGGCGGTCACGTCGCGGCAGGGGTCGCCGCGGGGCCGAGCGACGACGCGTTCGTGTGTGCGCCGCTCGCGCGCGACGAACAGGGCCGTCGTGTCTGTGTGGACGCCAACCCCGATCGACCGACGGTCGAGGGCTGGGCGTGCCGGCACGAGCGCGATCACGAGGGTCCGTTCGCCGACGTCGACGTCAGGCGCTGCACACGAGACGACTCGACCCGGCTCGGCGATCGCTGCGACCACGAGTCGTGCCCCGTGGGCCTCGCGTGCCGCGACGATCGCTGCGCCCTCGTGGACGACGCGCCGCCCGACTGCTGGCTCGACTCGGACTGCGAAGGAGGATCGACGTGCGTGCTCGCGCGCTGCTCGCTCTCGCACTGATCGCGCTCACGGCGTCGGCGCTGATCGCGTGTGAGCCACCTCCGATCGAGCCCGAGGTCGTCGTCACCGTGCGCAGCGCGAGCGAGCTCGTGGCGCTGCCGCCGATCGAGGCATCGGGGCTCGGCGAAGGTGCGCGCGCCCTCGGTCCGCACCGCTTCGTCGTCGCGCGTCGCAACCTCGCGCGCTCGCTGGATCTCGCGGGCTTCTGCGTCGCCGAGATCCCGCGCGCCGACGCCGACGTGCTCGACGTGGTGCTGACGCCTTGGATCGAGGCGCTCGTGCCGCCTCCCGTGGGCTTCGACCAGACGTTCTCGATCGAGGTTCGGCCGGGCTGTCGCGAGGCGCTCGCGGGGCAGGTGACGTGGGAGGTGCTGAGCGCGGGCGATCGCGCGGCAGGCGAGGTCGGGCTCACCGTCGAGCGACGCGGCTTCCTCGCGCGTGGTCGCACGGCCGCGTGGTCACCTCCACCGATGCCGCGCTGGGGCATCGTGCCGATCTCGGCGCGCGAGTCCGGCGAGATCGTGCTGCGCGTTCGCTACACGCATCCGTCGCTCGATCCGATCGTGCGCGAGCTGCGCGTGCTCGCGGCGGCGCGCTCGACGGGGCTCCCTTCGATGGCGATCGGCGCCGGGGCGCTCCTCCGCGGTGGGCCGTTCGTGATCCGCGAAGCGCCGCCCGGCGCGCGTGCTGCGATCGAGGCCTTCGCGATGGACCTCGAGCGCTTCGTGCCCGACGTCGAAGGACGTTGGCTGCTCGCTGATCGAGAGGGCCGCACGCTCGCGCTGCGGAGCGGCGCGCACGCGAGCACGCCGCTCGACTGTGGCCGGAGCAGCTGCCATGCCCGCGAGACCGAGCACGCGCGGGCGAGCCCGATGACCGGCGCGCTCGCGTCGCACCTGAACGAGCGATGTGCGCTCGCGTGTCACGCGACGGGAGAGCCAGGCCTGCCCGATGGTGGCTTCTCACACGAAGCGGGTCGTCTCGGCTGGAGCGCGCCGACGGAGCTCACGACGGACACTCTTGCGTCGATGCCGCGGCCTCTGCGACGCCTCGCGGGCGTGGGCTGCACGGCATGTCACGGACCGGGCGCGATCCCCGAGGCGAGCGCGCGGTGGGCGATCCTCCGAGCGGATGTCTGCGCGAGCTGTCACGACGCGCCTCCGCGCTACGGACACGTCGAGGCGTGGTCACGATCGCCCATGTCCGAGAGCGATCTGGCGATCGAGACGCGAGCGCCCGCGTGCGCGCGTTGCCACACGACGGCCGGCTTCCTCACGTCGATCGGCGCGCGCGCGGAGACCGAGGTCCCGCTCGACGCAGGCCCCATGGGCATCGCGTGCGCCGCTTGTCATGCGCCCCATTCCGACGCGCGGCTTCCGCACGCGCTCGTCCGTCGCGTGCGTGCGCCCGAGTCGCTCGGTGTCTTGCCCGCGGCGTGGACCGACGCAGGCGCGACCGTGTGCCTCTCGTGTCACGCGCCGCGCGAGGGCGAGCCGATGGTGAGCAGCGCCGCGATCCTCCTCGGCGTCGGCGGCCTTTCGAGCAACGGCACACCGCTCTCGGCTGTCGATGGCGAGGCGCCGCACGCGAACGTCACGTGCACCGAGTGCCACGCGTCCGAGCCATCGTCGGGCAGCGCCGGTGCGCTCGAGCGAGGCGCGGCTCACGCGTTCGCGATCGATCGCGCGCGGTGCGTGCGATGTCACGAGGCGGGCGCGGTCGACGCGGCGTTCTCGTCGGGCTCGGTGCTCGTCTCGGCGGCGCGCGCGCGGCTCGGTGCCGCGCAGACGTCGATCACGCCTCACCTCGCTCCCACGACCGCCGACGCGAGCGTGTGGAACGCATCGCTCGTCGCCTCGGATCGGGGCGCGTGGGCACACGCTCCCGGCTACGCGAGGCGCTTGCTCGAAGCGCGGCTCGACACGCAGTAGAGGCGCGGCGCTCGCGGCGAGATCAGGCCGGGAAGCACATGCCGAACGTGCACGAGATGACGCACGCCGCCGCGCCCGCGCACGTGCAGGAGCCCATGGTGCACGCGTCGCCGCGCATGCCGCAGGCGCTGCCGCAGCCGCCGCAGTTGTTGCGATCGGTCTGCGTGTTCACGCAGTTCATGCCGCCGCAGCACTCCTGGCTCGCGCCACACGTTCGTCCGCAGGCGCCGCAGTTCGCGACGGTGTCGACGCGCGTGCACGTCCCGCTGCAGCACATCTGCCCCGACGGACAGCTGCCGCCGCACGGCGCGGTGCTCACGCAGGTGCCGGCCATGCACGCCTCCGCAGCGCCGCACGCGCGCCCGCACATGCCGCAGTTCGCGGCGCTCGTGCGCGTGTCCACGCACGAGCTCCCGCAGCACGTCTGCGTGCCGGAGCACGCGGCGCCTGCTCCACATCGACACGTGCCGCCCGTGCACGTCTCGCCGGTGTCGCACGCGGGTGAGCACGTCGGCCCGCCGCACAGGCCTTCGCTGCAGATCATGCCCATCGGGCAACGATTGCCGCACCGACCGCAGTGGTTCGGGTTGTTGTCGGTGCCGACACAGCCGCCGCTGCAACACTCCTGCTCACCGGTGCACGCGGGCTCGCAGGTGGCCGCGTCGGCCATCACGACGAACGGCGCGTCGAGCATCGGCGGCCGCGCCGCGTCGATCGACACGAAGGCATCCTGACCCGCATCGCGCGGAGGAGGCGTGGGCGGCATGCCCTGCGCGCAGCCGACCGCGAGGGCGCCCGCGGCGACGACGAAGGAGAGGAGCGCGAGCGTGCGAAGCGACATGCGACGTCTCCTGTTGTGTCTCGACGAGGCTAACACGCGACGTCGCGCGTCATCCCCCGTCGGACGTGCTCGCGACGTCGTCGAGGGGACCCGCGTCGAGGTCGAGGGGGCCGCCGTCGGGCACCTCGCTGCCCGAGTCGAGCGACTCGAAGGTCTCGCGCAGGCGTCGATCGACGAACTCGGATCCGAACTGCATCGTCCACTGGATCTCGAGGCCGCGCGTGAGGATCGCGTGCACGTCGTTCGAGAAGCCTTCGCCGAGGAGGTCGCGGAACGTGTTCGTCGGATCGAAGTAGAGCGGCCCCTCGATGCCGTAGGTCTCGCGTATCTCCTCGCAGATTGTCTGGGTCGGGAGGTTGAGCTCGTCGTCCGCGGTGATGATCGCCATGCCCGCGAAGCGGTCGCCGTACATCGTCTCGTAGCGCGTGTTGACCGCGTCGTACTCGCCGTCGGCGAAGCGACGACACGGGCTGCACCACTCCGCGAGCTGCCACAGCCACACGACGTCCGTCTCGCACAGCGAGTGCAGCTGCACCGGCGTTCCCGCGCAGTCGTAGAGCGTGATGTCGCCGACGCGGTCGCCGACGTTCGGACCGAACGGAGCTGGCGGCGGACAGATCGGCGGCGGGCCCGTGTCCATCACGGGCGCGTCGAGCGCAGCGTCGCGCGTCACGCGGAAGACGTCGGGCGGGACGTCGATCGGCGTCTGATCGCAGCCGACCAGAGGGAGAGCGAGGAGGCCCAGGCTCACGATCGACGAGCGGGGGAGGGACGAGCACGCGAACGACTTCTCGCGTCGAGGCATGCGACGAGGGTACCCCAGAGCTGCGAAGATGACGTCGATGTCCGCAACGCTCCCCTCGCTCGCAGCGCGCGCCCGGGCGCTCTCGCGCGTCGTGTGGGCGGTGCGCGGCGTGTCGATGCTCGTGTGGATGCTCGTATCGATGCTCGTATCGATGCTCGTATCGATGCTGGGCTGCGGCGCGTCCGACACCTCGCGCGATGCCGCGGCCGAGGACGTCGCCCCCGAGGATTCCCTGATGCGCGATGCGCCCGAGGATCCGTGCTCCGCCTCCACGGTCGCAGTCGCTCGCGGTCGCGTGGTCGACGATCGAGGCGTGGCCATCGCGGGCGCGCGGCCGCAGCTCTGCGCGCGCCTCGCCGACGCGGATCGGCTCGTCTGTCTCGAGCCTCCGTTCACCGACGAAACAGGGCGATTCGAGATCGCGGTCCCGCTCGAGGTCCGCTGCATGCGCTCGGCCGTGATGCGCGTGCTGGTGACCGGAGGACCGTACGCCACGACGTACTGTCCCGTCGACGTCACGCGCTCGGACGTCGGCGTCCTCGAGCTCGAGGACGCGTTCGAGCTCTTCGAGGTCGTGCGCGTCGCGACGCCTCCGGTCGGCGATCCCACCGTCGCGCGCGACGTCCCGCTCGGCGAGGCGCTCGTGATCGAGCTCGCGCCGGACACGCTGCGAGACGGTGACTACGCGAGGCTCGGCGCCGTGCGCGTCTCGCCGTCGCGCTCCTGCGTGCCGGCCGCGCGGGCGCTCGATGGCCTCGTCGCGTGCGCGCCGGAGAGGATGCTGGACGCGCCGTTTCGCGTGCTCTCGAGCGGGCTCGCGTCCGGGACCCGCGTCGAGCTCCACGTGATCGGCGCGCTCGACACGCGCCTCGCAGACGGCTCCATCGTCCTGGAAGGCGCGCTCGCGCGCATCGGCGCGGGCGTCGTCGAGGCCGACGGAACGATCACACCCGAGCCGACCGTGCTGCTTCCACAGCTCGGCTGGCTCGGGTGGTCGGTCCTGCCCTGACGCCGTGCGGTCTCAGGGACCCGTGAGGGTGACGTCGAGCGTGAACGGCCCGCCCATCGACGTCGTGGAGAACGTGTCGATGACGATGAAGATGTCCTCTGCCACGAGGCTCGTGTTCCGGTAGCTGACGGTGTTCACGGTGAGCTCCGAGCCCGTGTCGTCGCCCGCGAGGCAGACACGCGGTGAGACACCACATGCCCGCTCGAGGCTGATCGAGGGGTCGAACGTGCTCAGGCCCGTGGTCACCGACGCTCCGAGCGTCACGCCCGCGCCGACGTTCACCACGTACACACGCTCCACGCCCGCGGCGCCCGCGCACATCGTGCCGGTGCCGTAGTCGCCGCGCATGCCGAGGGTCGTGCCCGCGGTCGCGCCCGCGGTGACGCGGTCCGCGCTCGCGCAGATGTCGCCTGCGGGCGGCGGGCCGACCGTGACCGTCAGCGTGAACGCGCCGACGGTGGAGGGCGAGTTGCTGTCGACGATCGCGAAGACGGTCGTCGCCGTGCCCGTGTCGTTGACCCAGTCGACGACGTCGGCGATCGCGGGCGCCGTGGAGTCCGCGCTGTCGAGGCAGACGCGCGGGGTCCCGCCGCACGTGGCTGCGGGGCCCGCGACGAGGTTGAGCGACGCGTTGAAGCCGCCGCTGCCGACGACCGAGGCGATGACCCGCTCTCCCGCGGGCACGGCGATCGCGTAGGCCACGTCACCACCGACCACGCCGCTGCAGCCCGTGCCGCTGCCGTAGTCGTTCACCGCGCCGAGCGTCGTGCCCATGTACGTGCCCGCGCCGACGGTCATCGCGGTCGCGCACGTCTCGTTCGTGGGCGGCGACGCGAACGACACCGTGAGGTCGAAGATGCCGCCGATCGAGGTGCTGCTGTACGTGTCGACGATCGCGTAGATGCGGACCACGCCGCCCGTGCTGTTGCGGTAGTCGGCGGAGTTGATCGTCGTCGCGCCGCCCGAGTCATCGCCGTCGAGGCACGTGCGCGGCGTTCCACCGCACGCCGAGTCCACCAGGCTGATCGACGGGTCGAACGAGCCGTCGCCCGACTCCACGCTCACGAGCGCGATCTGGCCCGCGGGCACGTCGATCGCGTACGCGACATCGCCGCCGGCGAAGCCCGCGCAGTTGGTGCCCGCGCCGTAGTCGTTGGCTGCGCCGAACGCGCTGCCCATCGTCGTGCCTGCGCCGACCATGATCGCCGTCGCGCACGTGTCGTTCGCCGCCGGTGCCGCCAGCTCGACCGTGAGATCGAACGGCCCGCCGAGCGACGTCGTGCTGTACGTGTCGACGACGAGGTACATGCGCACGGTCGCGCTCGTGGTGTTGCGGTAGTCGACGACGTTCGTCATCGTCGTGCCGCCCGAGTCGTCGCCGTCGAGACACACGCGCGGCGTCGCGTCACACGCGGCGGTGTCGACGAGGCTGATCGACGGATCGAACGTGCCGTCGCCGCTCTCGACCGACGCGCGGAGGAAGTAGCCCGCGGCAACGTCGACCGCGTAGACCACGTCGACGCCCGCGACGCCCGCGCAGTTGGTGCCGGTGCCGTAGTCGTTCACGGCGCCGAGCGAGCTGCCCATCGTGGTGCCGGCGAGGATCACCGTGGCGCCTCCGCACGTGTCGTTCGCGGGGGCCATCAGGCTGGCGTCGTTGCCGGCATCTCCGGTGGCCATGGGACCGCTGTCCGTCATGCCCATCGCGGCGTCCATGCCGGCGTCGGTCATCCCCATCATCATCCCGCCATCGATCGGGCCGGAGTCGGTCATCCCCATCGTCATCCCGGTGTCCGTGCCGAGAGGCATGAACGCGTCGACAGGAGCCCGAAAAGCATCGGCAAAAGGCGCATCTGCGGGGCCCGCGTCGAACCCTTCGAAGAACGCATCGGGAGCGCGCGCCGGACCCGACCCGCACGCGGCGACGAGCGTGGAGGCGATGGCGACCGCAGGGAGGAGAGAGCGCATGGAGTCCTCGTCGTGGCCCGACGAGAACGTCTCGTCGGAAGCGCGCCTCCCTAGCAGCAGACGCGCCAACGACGACCTCAACGTCGCGCGCGAGCGCGCGTCACGATCCGTGGACGCCGATGCCCTCGTACAGGAAGCCCTGCTTCCGCAGGCCGTACCCGGACCAGATGTTGCGGCCGTCGAGCAGCACGGCGCGCTTCATCGAGCTCTTCAGTCGATCGAAGTCGGGGTTCTGGTACGGGCGCCACTCGGTCACGAGCACGAGCGCGTCGGCGTTCGCGGCCGCTGCGTAGGGATCGGTCGGGAGCTCGATGCGCTCGCCGTAGATCGCTCGCGCGTTCGCGTGCGCCTCGGGATCGTGGGCGGCCACCTGCGCGCCCTCGGCCAGCAGCGAGTCGATGAGCGCGAGCGCGGGTGAGTCGCGCAGATCGTCCGTGCGCGGCTTGAACGCGATGCCCCACACCGCGACGCGCTTGCCGCGGAGATCTCCGTCGAACAGCGCGCGAAGCTTGCGGAAGAGCACGCCCTTGTGACGGCGGTTGATCTGGTCGGTCGCCACCGCGAGCTCGAGCTCGATGCCGTGATCGCGACCCGTGTGGATGAGCGCGGAGACGTCCTTGGGGAAGCACGAGCCGCCGTAGCCGGGACCCGCGTAGAGGAACTTCGGACCGATGCGCGCATCGCTGCCCACGCCGTGACGCACCGAGTGCACGTCCGCGCCCACCTTCTCGCAGAGCACCGAGATCTCGTTCATGAACGAGATGCGCATCGCCAGCATCGTGTTCGCGACGTACTTCGTGAGCTCGGCGGACGCGGGATCCATCCACACGATCCGGTCCTGATCGAGGTTCAGCGGGTGGTAGAGCCGCGCCATCAGATCGCGCGCGAACGTGTCTTCGGGCGCGACGCCGACGACGATGCGGTCGGGGCGCATGAAGTCGCCGATCGCGTCGCCTTCCTTGAGGAACTCGGGGTTCGAGACCGCGTGGATCGTGTGCTTGGACCCGGCGACGAGGCGGCGCACGCGCGCGTTCGTGCCGACCGGTACGGTGCTCTTCATCACGAGCACGCACTCGCGGCTCGCGCTCTTGGCGACCTCGAGGGCGACGGCATCGACCGCCGAGAGATCCGCGGCGCCGTCCGAGCGCATCGGCGTACCGACCGCGCAGAAGACGATGTGCGCCTGCGCGATCGAGGCCGCGACGTCGTCCGAGAACGTGAGGCGTCCCTCGGCGACGTTCCTCGCGACCATCGCGTCGAGGCCGGGCTCGAAGATCGGGATCTCGCCGCGCCTGAGGCGCTCGATCTTCGACTTGTCGATGTCTGCACAGATGACGTCGTGACCGGTCTCCGAGAAGCCCGCCCCGCTGACGAGGCCCACGTAGCCCGAACCAATCATGCAGATCTTCACGGCAACTCCTTCTGAGGACGGCTGACGTACGGACGACTCTCGCGAGGGGGACCCTGCGCGACGAGCTTTCCACCTTCGGCGATCACGGCGCGGAAGTACGCGATGGTGCGCTCGAGGCCGAGGCGCAGCGGCACGGTGTGATCGAAGCCGAGGCGCGCGCGCGCGAGGCCGAGGTCGGGTCGGCGCTGCATCGGATCGTCCTTGGGACGCTCACGGAGCTCGATCTTCGAGCGCGATCCGGTGAGCTCGATGACGATCTCGGCGAGCTCGAGCATCGTGAATTCGCCGTCGTTCCCGAGGTTCACGGGGCCGTGCTCGTCCGCGTGATCGATCAGCGCGAGGAAGCCGGTGAGGAGATCGTCGACGAAGCAGAACGAGCGCGTCTGCTTGCCGTCGCCGAACATCGTGAGCGGCTCGCCCGCGAGCGCCTGCACGATGAAGTTCGAGACGACGCGGCCGTCGTTCGGATCCATGCGCGGGCCGTAGGTGTTGAAGATGCGCACGAGCCGAGCATCGACGCCGTGCTGGCGTCGGTAGTCCATGCAGAGGCTCTCCGCGACGCGCTTGCCCTCGTCGTAACAAGCGCGCGGGCCGAGCGTGTTCACCGCGCCGCGGTAGCTCTCGCGCTGCGGGTGCTCTTCGGGATCGCCGTAGACCTCGCTCGTCGAGGCCTGGAGCAGGCGCGCGCCGTCCTGGTGTGCGCGCTCGAGCGCGTGGAGCGTGCCGAGGAAGCTCGTCTTGGTCGTGTAGATGGGATCGCGCTGGTACGCGGGCGGGCTCGCCGGACACGCGAGGTTGAAGATGCGATCGAAGCGGCCCGACATCGCGCCGCCATCACCGGGGATGGAGCGCGGGAGGGGCGCGATCACGTCGTGCTCGACCAGCGTGAAGCGCGGCTCACTCGCGAGGTGCGCGAGGTTCTCGCGACGCCCGGTGAAGAAATTGTCGAGCGCGACGACCTCGTCTCCGCGCGCGAGCAGGCGATCCACGAGGTGTGAGCCGAGGAAGCCGGCGCCTCCGGTGACGAGGGAGCGCGTCATGGGTGGCGGTGTCTAGCACAGGCCGGCGGGGCCGATGTCGGGGCGAGCGAGGGGCGCATGGAGTAGGGTGGCGACGATGCGAGCGATGGTGTTCGGCGCGGGCCTCGGCACACGCCTCAGGCCGCTGACGGAGCTGTTGCCGAAGCCGGTCGTTCCATTCTTCGGGAAGCCGCTCGCGGGCTGGACGATCGAGCACCTGATCCGCGCGGGCGCGACCAGGGTCGTCGTGAACACGCATCACCTCGCCGACCGTGTGGAGTCTGCGCTGCGAGATCACGCGGCGTCCCGTCCGAGCTCCGCGCCACTTCTCTTCTCGCGCGAGGACGCGCTGCTCGGCACGGGCGGCGGGCTCCGTCGCGCGTGGGAGATCGAGGAGTCCTCGCGAGGCGTGATGGACGACGACGAGATCCTCGTCGCGGTCAACGGCGACATCCTGTTCGCGCCCCCTGTGGAGGAGCTCGTTCGCGAGCACCGCGCGCGCGGCGCGGACGCGACGCTGATCCTGCGGCGCGTGGAGGATCCGTTCTCGCTCGGGGCGATCGAGGTCGACCCTGGGGGGCGTGTGACGGCGATGCTCGCGAAGGAGCGCGCCCACGCGAGCGGCACGCCGGCGATGTTCACCGGCATGCACATCCTCTCGCGCGCCGCGCTGACCCGGCTTCCGGTCGAGGGGTGTGTGATCCGGCAGGGCTACCGCCCGTGGCTCGCCGACGGTCTGCGGGTGTTCGGCGCGATCACCGAGTCGCCGTGGCTCGATCTCGGTACGCCTCGCGTGTACCGCGACGCGCACCTCGACGTGCTCGACGGGCGGCGCGAGCTCCACGGGATCGCCGCGGGGCCCGCGTGGATCGATCCGAGCGTGACGATCGCGGATGGGGCGACGATCTCCCACGCCGTCATCGGGGCCGGTGCCACCGTGGCGGCCGTGCACGTGGAGCGATCCGTCGTGTGGCCGGGGGCCCGCGTCGAGCAGGCGGTGCGCGACGCGATCGTCCTTCCCGACGGGCGTGTGGTGCCGGTCTAGGGGACCAGCGCAGGTCCCCAGGAATCAGCCCCAGGAATCAGCCCCAGGAATCAGCCCCAGGAATCAGCCCTTACCCATCCACTTGGCGCACACGACGGTCACGTTGTCCGGGCCGCCGTTGGCGTTCGCGCGCTCGATGAGGCGCGAGGCTGCGAGCTTCAGGTCGGGGGTGGACGAGGCGATCTCTTGGATCTCGGCGTCGGTGACGGGGCCCGAGAGACCGTCCGAGCAGAGGAGGTAGAGGTCTCCGACCTGCGGCGCGTCGAGGCGGGTGTCCACCTTGACGGTGTCCTTCATGCCGAGCGCGCGGACGATGACGTTCTTGTGCGGGAAGTTCGCGATCTCTTCCTCGCTCAAGCGCTTCATCTTGATGTAGTCGTTGAGGAGCGAGTGATCCTCGGTGAGCTGCTCGAGCTGTCCCGCCCGCAGGCGGTAGACGCGCGAGTCACCGACGTGCGCGACAAGCACGCCCTCGTCGATGATCAGGATGCCGACCATCGTCGTGCCCATGCCGCGGAGCTTGGGCTCACGCTGCTGGTGCTCGTGGATGCGGAGGTTCGCGAGCTTGATGCCCGTGATGAAGCGGTTCTCTTCGTACCCCCGCGACTTGTCCATCTTGTAGGGCCAAGTCGCCTCGGGGTCCTGCGCGGTCGACAGGAAGAAGTCGCGCAGCGTCTCGATCGCGAGCTTGCTCGCGACCTCGCCTGACGCATGACCCCCCATCCCATCGGCGACGAGAAACAGCTTCTCGTCTTCGAGCAGGTCGAAGTTGTCCTCGTTGTGGGTGCGCTTCATGCCGACGTTTGTCTCGCCGGCAACAAGCACGCGGGCACTCGACGCCACTCGGGAACCTCCAGAGTCGACGCAGGCTAACAACATCGGTCGCGCGCTGACAACACCCAAGCGCGCTTCGACGCGGGTCGCTTTCGACCCTGCCTGCTCAAGATGGCTTGGACACCCGGCCCGAAGGCTGACCGAGCGACGTTTGGCCCGCGCTGCGCGAGGCCGAGGATGCGGGACGGACGGCCGACTCGCGGGCACGCGCGCGGGCAGGAATGCCGTAGCGACCGATGCAGTAGACGGCGCGGAACGCGTCCTTCAGGCCGATCTTCTTGCCTTCGGCGTAGGTCCGGCCGTGGTAGCTGATGGGCACCTCGTACACGCGCACCCCGAGCCCCGCGACCTTGGCCGTGAGCTCCGGCTCGATGCCGAACCGGTTCTCTTCGAGGGAGATCTGGTCGAGGACCTCGCGGCGGAAGACCTTGTAACAGGTCTCCATGTCCGTGAGGTTCAGGTCGGTCACCATGTTCGAGAGCATGGTCAGGAGGCGATTGCCGACCGAGTGCCAGTAGTAGAGCACCCGGTGCGTGCCGCCCGCGAAGCGCGTCCCGAACACGACGTCCGCGCGGTCCTGGAGGAGCGGCTCGAGCAGCGAGGGGTAGTCGCGCGGGTCGTACTCGAGGTCTGCGTCCTGCACGAGGACGAAGCGGCCGCGCGCCTCGCGGAAGCCGGTGCGGAGCGCCGCGCCTTTTCCTTGGTTGCGGCCGTGGAGGACGATCCGGACGCGCGGATCGAGCGCAGGACCCTGCGTGAGCAGGTCACGCGTGCCGTCCGTGCTGCCGTCGTCGACGACGACGATCTCGAGCGGCTCGACACCACACGCGAGCACTTGCTCGAGCGCAGCATGGATGGTGGCGCGCTCGTTGAAGCAAGGAACGACCACCGAAAGAAGGGGCATCTCGTGGGCCATCGGAGCGCCGTGTGTAGCACGAACCCGCGCGGGCCCGTGACCCGCGACGGTGGCCAGGCGCGATTGCTCGGCAGCGCACCGGCGTGATAGCGCCCGGGCATGAGCGAAACGGACGACGGCGCCCGCGGCGAGCTCGCGGATCTCGCCGCCGAGGTCGCGGAGCTCTTGCGCTTCGAGCACGACGTCGGCGCGATCGGCGTGATGGCGCTCGTGGCGACGCCGCGCGCGCCCGTCGCCTCCGCCCCGACAGCGAGCGCCCCTGCCGCGCGCGTCGAGACCGCAGCGGCACCGTCGGCGAAGCCTCCGACCGCGGCGCTCGAGATGCCGCGCCGCCCGGCGGCAGCGGCCGCGGCGCCGCGCCCGGTCGAGGTCTCGATGAGCGATGTCGACGCGCTGCTCGCCAAGGCCAAGCGCGCGCGAACGCCAGTCGCTGCAGCGCCCGAAGCGACCGAGATCCCTGCGACCGTGAGCGCGGCATCGTCTCCATCGCCTGCCTCGCTCGTGGGCGACGACGGTCGCCTCGCGATCCTCGGCCAGCTCGCCCAGGAGGCGGCCTCCTGTACGGCGTGCCGTCTGCACGAGACGCGCGGCAAGAGCGTGTTCTCGCGCGGCACCGCGACGACCGAGATCGTGTTCGTCGGCGAGGGGCCGGGCTTCAACGAGGACAAGCAGGGCGAGCCGTTCGTCGGCGCCGCGGGACAGCTGCTCGACAAGATGGTCTCCGCGATGGGCTTCGCGCGCGACGCCGTCTACATCTGCAACGTGGTGAAGTGTCGCCCCCCCGAGAACCGCACGCCGCAAGCCGACGAGGCGTCTGCGTGTGGGCACTTCCTCGACGGACAGCTCGCCGCGGTGAAGCCGCGCGTGATCGTCGCGCTCGGGCGCTGCGCGGCGGAGCGACTCGGCTGCGCGGATGCGGGACGCAGCTGGCGCGGGAGCTGGGGCGAGTACGGTGGCGTGCCCGTGATGCCCACGTACCACCCGGCGTTTCTGTTGCGGAACGCCGAGATGAAGCGGCCGGTCTGGGAAGACCTGCAGAAGGTCGCCGCCCGGCTGGCATCGCTTCGCGGAGGTGCCGCGTGACGGTCCGAGCCTCGAGCGAGCTGATGGATCCGCCGCCCAAGGCAGGCGACGACCTCGAGGGCGAGGCGAGCGATCTCGAGCTCGACGACGCCGTGTCGTTGCCCGAGCTCGATGGCGAGGCCGACGCAGAGGTCGGCGCTCCTGCCGCGGAGCTGGGCATCGACGAGGACGAGAACGTCGGGCTCGACGACGCGACCGCCGAAGAGGCCGCCGAAGCGGTGATCGACGTGATCGCCGACGTGGAGGCCGAGGGCTGGGAGACGAGCGAGGACGACGACGTCGACGCGGACGACGAGCTCGAGACCGGCGAGTCCGAGTCGTGGACCGACGGCTCCGAGGGCGAGGCGTCGACGCCCGCCGACCTCGACGACGTGGACGACTCGGGCGGCGGCGGCGACGCGGGCGAAGAGGGCATCGAGGACGACGTGGGTGAGCTCGAGCTCCCACCTCGCCTGCCTGACGCCGGCGACGAGGCCTACCCCGACGAGCTCGAGCTGGGCTGAAGGACCGCCACGTTTTCACGCGTCCTCCCGGGCGCTGCTCTACGATGCGAGGGTGGCCGATCTCGAGCGACGCCTTCGCGAAGGGACGGGAGCCGACGACGCCGACATCGCTCGCTCCCTCTCGGTGTCGGCGCTCGACGAGGTGGGCTTCGCGAAGGCGCTGACCGGCGCGATCGCGAAGGACCCGAGGCGCGACGCGCAGGGCGGCTGGGCGCGCCCGGCCGAGCTCGCCGCGCGCGCTTCGATCGAGGGCAGCTTCCTCCACCGACTCGCCGTGACCAGCTCGGACGGCGAGCGAGGGATCGATCGCCTCGACGACGTGACCACGCTGCTCGCGGTGCTGCGCGGAGGGAGCCTGAGGCAGCGGCGCGCGGCCGTGGCGCGCCTCGCGTCGATCGCGGAGGCCGCAGACATCGAGACGCGCACGCGCATCGACGACGCGCTCGCGGCGGTGCGCGACGAGGATCTCGCGATCCCGATCGGCCGCGCGCGCGTCCGCGCGGGCATCACCGACCTGCCCGAGATCGCGAGCGACGACGCGCTCGCGGCGCGCGCCCTCCGCGACCTCGCCGCGGCGATCCCGCGGTTCTACGAAGGCGAGCTCGAGCGTGACCCGCTCACCGAGCTCGACGCCGAGGCCCGGTCGCTCGTGGGGAGCCGTCTGCCGCTCGCGTCCAACGCGGTGATCGCCCACCTCGCTTCGCTGCTCGAGACGGCGGGTGGCGAGGAGAACCGCGAGGCGCGCGTCGCGTGGCTCGAGGCGATCCGCACCGCGGGCGATCCGCGTCTCGTCCCCGTGCTCGGCGCGCTCCTCGACGCCAGCGAGCGCTCGGTCGCGCTCGAGTCGGCGCGAGCCCTCGGTCGCATCGACACGGAGAGCGCGCGCATGCACCTCGCGTCGGCGTTTCGACGCAGCCAGACGCCCGCCGATCGGGCGGTGCTCGGCGGCATGCTCGGTCTCCACGGCGACAGCACCGTGCTCACCGAGCTGCGAGACACGATGCGCGCCGAAGATCCGCGCGCGCGCTTGGCGGCCGCCGAGGCGATCGGGCCGATCGCGACGAGCGCGGACTTCGAGCCGCTCGCGAGCTTGATGAGCACGGGCTCCCTCGCCCTCGA
The DNA here is from genome assembly GCA_964502175.1 of uncultured Sandaracinaceae bacterium. Lineage (GTDB taxonomy): Bacteria > Myxococcota_A > Polyangia > Polyangiales > Sandaracinaceae > JAFLCL01. The sequence continues at coordinate 101,350 of CAZCVE010000002.1, read as the reverse complement.
CCGCGCGGTCGTTCGTTCGCTCGGCTCGCTCGGTGATTCGCGCGCCGTGCGCCTGCTCCGCGCGCTCCGCACCACGGATCGAGGCCCTGCACTCTCGGTCGACGTCGAGGACTCGCTGCGCGCCGTGCGCGCGCAGATGGAGCTGCGCGGCGAGAAGGACGTGCCCGAGGGCGCGATCACGCCGGTGATCACGCGCCACGCGAGCCCGTGGTGGGCGCGCGCGATCGCGACGCTGCACGTGGCCGTCGCCGAGCTCCAGGCGCGCGTCGGTCTCCACGCGCGCGCGCTGCGCCGGCTCGATCGCGCGATCCTCCGCGCGAGAGATCTCGCGAGCCCTTGGGTCGCCAAGGGACGGTTGTTCGAGTCGCGCGGATCGAGCGCGGAGGCGCTGGTCGTGTTCCGTCGCGCGATCGAGATCGATCGCTCGTTCGTGGAGGGCTCGCCGAACGCGGTGCGCGCCGTGGCCCGCGCGTTCCTCAAGCGCTCGGAGGCCACGCTGCGAGAGGGCCGCCGTGACGTGGCGCAAGGGCTCCTCGACGAGGTGCTCGCGCTCGATCTGAGGCGCGTTCCTTCACCGCTGCGCCAGGCGCTGCGACGCGAGCGCGAGAAGCTCGCGCGCGAGGAGGCCACGTGATGGAACGGAGGAGCGCGGTGGTCACGTGGCGCGCCGCGCTCGCCCGCGAGCCGAGCGATGCCGACGCGCGCGCCGACGTCGCGCGCGTGGTGGTCGACGTGGCGCTTCCGAGCGGTGAGCGGGGGCTCGTGACCGTCTCCCAGCGCGAAGGCGCGATCGTCGCCGTGGACGACATGGGGCGACGCGACAGCGCGCTCGTCGAGGCCGCGGTCGGCTGGCTGGGTGGCCTCGTGGTGGGCGAGCCGGGCAGCGAGACTGTCGCGATCCGCAGCGATCATCCGGCGGCCCGCACCTCGCTCGCCCCAACGCCGCCGAGCGGTCGAGGTCAGGACGCCGCGCGTGACCTCGCGCTCGCGCTCGTCCGTTCGGGGCTCGCTGGCGCACGCCGCGGCGCGATCGACGAGACGCTGCGTCGGGCGCGCTCGACGAACGACTCGCGCACGGCGCGGTGGACCGCGCGCGTCGAGCGCGCCATCGCCACCGAAGACCTCGCGCTGATCGCGCAGCTCACGCGCGGCGTGCTCGACACGGCGCCGCCCGCGCAGTCGAGCCGCGTGGAGCTCCACCTCGTCGAGATCGCGCGCGAGCACCTCGACGCGGCGCGACCGCGCGCCCTCGAGCGTCGACACCTCGTCGATCTCACGACGGGCGCGCTCTACGCCGAGGATCTCGACGCGGGCGTCGTGGGCGGCTCGATCGGTCCGTGTCCCCGCGCGCTCGAGGTGGGGCTCGCCGAGGTCTCGGACGACGGCGGGCAGAGCTCTCTCTGCATCCTCCAGTACACGACCACTTCGACGCTCTCGTCCGCGACGCGCGCCCGACTCCTCGAGCTCACCACGCGCGATCTCGCGACGGCGTTCTCGCACGTGGACACGCTCCTCCGCGCGAGCCCCGCGTTCGCGGAGCCTGTCGTGATGCTCGAGATCGCGCGCTGGGAGGCGGGCCTCCATGCGTTCGACGCCAGCGGCGCCGAGGTGCCGTGGAGCCGCGACGAAGACCCAGCCGCGTGCGCGCGCCTCGCCGAGATCGTGGCCGAGCGCGCGCCGCGCTTCGTGGTGCTGCGCGCGGTGCCGCGTCGGGGCGCGCACGCGTTCGTCGCGATCTCGTGTGCGATCGAGGACGCGGGCGAGCTCGAGATCCTGCGGCTACGCGGCTGAGCGCGAGCCGAGCGGGCGCAGGTGCTGCGCGCTCCACGTCACGCCGGCGGCGAGGAGGCCGAGCGTCACGGCGAGGAGGTCCGTCCACGGATCCCGCACGTCGAGCGCGAGGCTCGTGAGGTGCGCCGCGCCGAGCACCCCGATGCCGACCGCGAGGGCCCCCGTGAGCCGCTGACGAAAGCTCCGCAGGGCGGCCGCGCTCTGGAACCGCATCGCGATCGCGCGCCCGCTCGTCCATGCGACGAGCCCGCCGCAGGCGATGCTGCCCACCACGACGAGGGCGAACGCGAGCGCGAGGGCCCGCTCGGACTCGGCGCCCAGCGCGCGGCTGACGACGTGCACCGCGCTCGTGATCGAGCCCCCAGCGACCGCGGTCGCCAGCATGGCGGAGGCGATGGTGAGCGCGCGTTCGCGAGGGAGCGCGCGCGACGGTCGCGGGCTCGCGCGGTGTGAGGCGTCGCGCGACGTCCCGCTCTCGATCTGCTGGGCCTCGAGCGCTAGGACGAGCTCGGTGATCGTCTCGAAGCGCTCGTCCGGCTCGCGCGCCATCGCACGCTCGACGATGGCCTCGACGGGCTCGCGCACTGGCGCATGGGAGCTCATCGATCGCGGACCTCGCGCGAGCAGCTGCGCGAGCACCTCGGCGGCGTCCTGGCCTTCGTAGGGCATCGCGCCGACGAGCATGCGGTAGAGCACCGCGCCCACCGCGTACACATCCGCGCGCGCGTCGACGTTCGCGCTGCCGCGCGCCTGCTCCGGTGCCATGTAGGCGGGCGTACCGAGCACGACACCCGTGCGCGTCATGTCGTCGTCCGAGAGCTTCGCGACGCCGAAGTCGAGCAGCTTCACCTGCACGCTCGCGTCGTTCCGCTGTCTCGTGAGGAACACGTTCGAGGGCTTGAGATCGCGATGAACGATGCCTTCGGCGTGCGTCGCGGCGAGGCCGCGTCCGATCTCGATCGCGATACGGAGCGCCTCCGACTCCGGGAGAACGGGCTCACGATCGAGGCGCGCCTGGAGCGTCTCACCTTCGAGCAGCGGTGTGACGATCGCGCCGCGCCCATCGGGCGTGCGCACGAAGTCGAGCACCCCGAGCACGTTGGGGTGATCGAGCCGCGAGAGCGCGCTCGCCTCACGCTCGAAGCGACGCACGGCCTCGGGCCGCTGCGCATGGGGATCGTGCAGCACCTTCACCGCGACGCTGCGCGACAGGCGCGTGTGCGTGGCCGCGTAGAGGCGTCCCATGCCGCCGCGCGCGATCGCGCGCTCGATCCGATAGCTCGACCCGATCACGCAGCCGATCAGCGGGTCGCCGTCGTTCGCGGCGAGGCCGAGCGGCGCGCCGTCTCGCGGGCAGACGAGGTAGTCGGCGGGGAAGCTCTGCCCGCAGCTGGGACACGCGCGCGGCGACTCGTCGAGGGTGCCTTGCTCCTCTGCCACGCGGGCCTCGCGGCTGGCGATCCGTCGAACCACGGGACGACGGTAGTGAACGGGCCGCACAGGGTCAGATTTTCGGCGCGCGCCGTACGTCCGAGAGTGCTGCTACCGTCGCTCTCGCGGAGGCCCACGTGCGCTCGACCGACGTTCTCTCTCGATCCTCGGGTTCCCCACGCCTCGTCAGCGTGGCCCTGGCGCTCACCGTCGCCGCGCTCGCGGGCTGCGGCGGCTCGCGACCTTCCGCGGCGCACCGACAGATGTGCTGGATGCCGAGCGCCGCGGCCCCGGTCGATCATCAGACGGTGCAGGAAGACTCGGCGGGCGCCGGGGGCTCCGAGACCACGAGCACCGGTGGGGGCGAACAACAGCCCGAGTCCATGCAGGAGGAGTCGCCGTCGCGCGTCGACGCCGAGGTCCTCGCGACGGGCACGCGCGTCACCGCGAGCGCAGGCAGCAGCTCGGACGAGCCGGAGTGCGTGATCCCGCGAGAGGCCCCGCCGTGGCAGCCGCTCGTCTTCACCCTCGCGCCCGATCAGCCCTCGCACGTGCTGCTCGCGGAGCTCGAGCTGCCGCCGGGCGCGTACTTCAGGCCGCCCACCTCATCGTGTCAGGACGTGATCGTCCTCGTGCGCGACGGTGAGCTCGAGGCCAGCGGCACAGGCGTCGCGCCGGGTGAAGCGCGCACGACGCTGTACGTCGGCGACGCGGTTCGCTTCGGCCCCGAAGGCGACGGCGTGTTGCTCAACTCGGGCGAGCGCCCCGCGCGCACGCTGCTCGCCGTCGCGCGCGACGGCCATCGCTTCCTGCGCACGACGGGCTGGGAGAACCTCGAGCCGCAAGGCGGCGACTGTCAGCCGCTCGATCAGCCGATCGGCGCGAGCCCGCTCCGCGTGGGATCGATCGCGACCACGGAGCGCCTCACCGTGAGCCCCGACCTCGGCGTGCAGATCATGCTCGACACCGAAGGCCACGGGGCCGAGAACGCCGCGCTGTCTGTCCTCGATGGATCACCCACGGTCAGCGTTCCCTCGCACACCCACGACGGCTCCGCCGAGATCCTGATCGTCGACGAAGGGCACGGCACCCTCACGCTCCGCATGCCAGACGGGGGCGATCGCGAGATCCCCGTCGCGGCAGGCGCGCGCCTCTACATCCCCGCGGGCGTTCCCCACGCGTTCACGAGCGACGGCACGAGCCGCCTCCACGCCGTCCAGTTCTACGCGCCCGCCGGCCCCGAGCAGCGCTTCCGGCCCGCCTCCCAGTGAGCCGCGTCGTTGCCGTGCTCGGTAGGAGCAGCGACGTTTGCGGGCTCGCGACTCACGAGCATCGGGGCCGCGACGAGGTCTTCTGCGAAGCGTCCGGCAGGATCGAGGGGAGACGCTCGTCGCACCGCACGAGCGATTCCGCGAGACGCATCAGGTGGTCGACGTCTGCGTCGTCCGATCGCACGAGCCGGTCGTGGTGCTTGCACGTCCCCTCGGGCCCTGACGGCGCTTCGCTGGGTGCCTTGGGTCGATCCGCGTCGTTGCCGTGCTCGGGCTCGCCCGGACTCAGGTGCCTTCGGGGTAGCCGACGGTCTTGCCGGTCGCGGGATCCCAGAGCTTCACCGCGAAGCAGCGCGCGATGTCGCTCGGGCTGAGCGACGTCTTGCCGAGCGGCTGCTGGAGCTCGGGGATCCCGGCCATCGCCTCGGGCAGCCGGTAGAACGGGATGCCCGAGTTGAGGTGGTGCACGTGGTGGTAGCCGATGTTGCCCGTGAACCAGTGCATCAGCGGCGAGAGCTCCATGAAGCTCGAGCTCTCGAGGGCCGCGCGCGTGAACTCCCAGCCCTCGCGGTTCTGCACGTTCATCTCGGGGAAGTCGTGCTGCGCGTAGAAGAGGTACGCGCCCGTCGCCATCGCGACGAGGAACGGGATGACGGTCGTGAAGAGCGTCATCTGCCAGCCGAAGAAGAACGTGGTGAGCACGAGGATCGTGAGGTGCACGGCGATCGCGATCGCTCCGTCGAAGTGCTTCTTCGGGTTCCGGAGGAACGGCGAGAGGTTCATCCCGATGCCGAACACCGTGAGGTACGCGAGCGCGATGTTCACGGGATGACGCAAGAACTTGTACATGCGTCGCTCGCTCGGGCTCATCGTCTTCCACATGTCGGTCGTGACCATGAGGTAGCTGCCGACGTGCGAGCCGACGATCTTCGCGGTGTTCGCGTGGTGGTAGTTGTGCGTCGCGCGCCAGACCGTGGGCGGCGTCAGCACGTACACGCCGAAGCTGTAGAAGAGCGCCTTCGCGACCGCGCTGTTCCGCAGGATCGCGAGGTGCATGTAGTCGTGATAGATGATGAACAGCCTGACGATCACGAGGCCGTTCACGATCGCGGCCGGCAGTCGCAGCCACCACCAAGGCGCGAGCGCAGTGACCGCGAGGAGGCCGGCGAACACGCCGAAGCTCTCGAGCACGTGGAACCAGCTGCGGCCGCGCTTCTCGTCTTGGAAGACCTTGCTCGCGGCGAGGAGCTCCTTGGCGTTGCGTCGGCCCGCGGGGTGCGCGCCGATCATCGGATCGGGGCGACGCGACGGACGCTTCTCCGCGGCGGGAGCCTCCGAAGGCGACGACGCCGCGACCTCCGCGGCCGATTCCGTCGTGACGGTGGCGGGAGAGGGCTGATCCGCGTCTTGGGCGATGCTGCTCATGCCGTGTCCTCTGACGTGTCTCTGTCCTGCCTCCGCCGCGCGCGGTGCGCGCCCGAGGAGGCGGGCCGCCGCTAAGCAAGGTGCGGTCCGGCGCAGCGAAAGCGCCGTGCCTTACCACGCCGGATCCACCTCGCACGTCGGTCGGCGCGGAAGCATTGAGGTTTCTCGCCCGCGGGCTAGGACTCGCGGCATGTCGAACGCGATCGCCGAGGGCCGAGGTGGCGCCTCCACGCTCCACTCGCAGGCGGCCGCTGCGAAAGCCACTACGCGGCGGCTCGCTGCGGCGACCACGCGTGAGAAGAACAGTGCGCTGTTCGCCATCGCGAGCGCGATCGAGTCGAGCCGCTCGGCGATCCTCGAGGCCAACCGCGTCGACCTCGCCGCAGCGGAGGTGAAGGGCCTCTCGGGCGCGATGCTCGATCGGCTGCGCCTCGACGACGCGCGCATCGCGCAGATGGCCGCGGGTGTTCGGCAGGTCGCGGCGTTGCCCGATCCGGTGGGTCGCATCGATCGCCTGGAGACGCGACCCAACGGTCTTCGTGTCGGTCGCATGCGCGTGCCGCTCGGTCTCGTCGGGATCATCTACGAGGCGCGACCGAACGTGACCATCGATGCTGCCGCGCTCTGCCTCAAGAGCGGCAACGCGTGCCTCCTCCGCGGCGGCAGCGAGGCGCTCGCGTCGAACCGCGCGCTGGTCTCGATCGCGACCGACGCGCTCGCAGCCGCGGGCCTGCCGCGCGAGGCCGTGAGCTTCGTCGACCAGACGGATCGCGAAGGCGTGCGCGAGATGGCGCGCCTCTCCGGCGTGATCGATCTCCTCATCCCGCGCGGCGGAGAGGGCCTCATCCGCTTCGTCAGCGAGAACGCGACGGTGCCCGTCATCCAGCACTACAAGGGCGTCTGTCACGTCTACGTCGACGGCGCGGCGGAGCTCGCGATGGCTGAGGCGATCGCCGTGAACGCGAAGGTGCACCGACCGGGCGTGTGCAACGCGATGGAGACGCTGCTGGTCGACGCCGCCTGCGCCCACGTGTTTCTCCCGCGCGTCACCACCGCGCTGCGTGCGCAGGGTGTCGCGCTGCGCGGTTGTCCCCGCACGCGCTCGGTGGTGCCCAGCATGGACGTCGCGTCCGACGCGGACTGGGACACCGAGTACCTCGATCTCGTCTTGTCCGTGCGGATCGTCGATGGCCTCGACGACGCGTTGGCGCACATCGCCGCGCACGGCACGGGGCACACCGAGGCGATCGTCACGGCGGACCGTGATCGCGGGGATCGCTTCGTCCGCGAGGTGGACGCGAGCCTCGTGCTCGTGAACGCCTCGACCCGCTTCAACGACGGATTCGAGCTCGGCCTCGGTGCCGAGATGGGCATCTCCACGACGAAGCTCCACGCGTACGGTCCGATGGGCCTCGAGGAGCTCTGCGCCCAGAAGTGGGTGGGGTACGGCGCGGGCCAAGTGCGGGGCTGAGCACGGTTGCGCTCGCGGGGCGGGCGCATGAAACAGAGTCCGCATAGGATGCGGCCGAATTTCGTGCCGCCCTCCGGCGGCGCGTCGGAGGCGACGTGGCGAGCAAGAAGACCGAGACGAAGACGACCAAGAGCAAGGCAGCGCCCAAGCGCGCGACCAAGCCGGCGAGCAAGCCCGCGCCCCGAGCGGCGGCGAAGAAGGTCGTCGCGAAGAAGGCCGTCACGAAGACCGCGGCGAAGAAGGCCAGCGCGAGCGCGAAGGTGACGAGCAAGCGCGCGACCGCCGAGCTCCTCGCGCCCGTCCCGGCCCGCAAGGAGCCGCCGTCGAAGAAGACGGCGCTCGCCGTCGCCGACGCGGCCCTCGAGAAGAAGGCCGTGAACGTCATGATCATCGACGTCTACGGGAAGGTCGACTACGCCGACTACCTCGTGGTGATGAGCGGCCGCAGCGATCGACAGGTGTCGGCGCTCGCGCGCGGCATCGCCGAGGACGTCGAGAAGAACATCGGCGAGAAGTGCTACGGCATCGAGGGCCTGCCCGAGGGCGCGTGGGTGCTCATGGATTTCGGCGACGTGGTCGTGCACATCTTCCACGACGACGTGCGCGGCTACTACGACCTCGAGTCGCTGTGGATCGACGCGGCGCGCGTGCCCGTGCCGAACCAGCCGGCCTGAGCGCGCCGACTCCGGATCGCGGATGCGCATCGTCGTCGTCGCCGTGGGCAAGGTGAAGGAGCGCGGGCTCCGAGACGCCATCGACGACTACGAGGGGCGCATCCGCCGCTATGCGAAGCTCGACGAGATCGAGATCGCCGACACGGGTGAGAAGGACGTGGCGGCCAAGCTCGCCAAGGCGATCCCCGAGCGCGCGCGGACGATCGCGCTCGAGGTGAGCGGCGAGCGCATGGCGTCCGCGAAGTTCTCGCAGCTGATCGGCCGCTGTGAGGTCGGCGCCGTCGCGAACGTGTGCTTCTTGATCGGCGGCTCGTACGGCCTACCGCGAGAGCTCTCCGACGCGTGCGACGTGAAGCTGTCCTTGTCGGACATGATCCTCCCACACCGGATCGCGCGCCTGTTCCTCGTCGAGCAGATCTACCGGGCCTTCACGATCCTGCGGAACGAGCCGTACTCGCACTAGCTTCCCGCGCCTCCGGCGCTCGCACCGGGGGCCCCTGGGCCCCCAGACCCCCGCTCGTCCTTCGTCGCTTCGCTCCTCCATCATCGCTGCTCCAGGGGGAGCGGCGCTCCCCCGCCGCAGGGCGCCCCGGCGATCAGATCGCGTCGTCTTCGTGGGTCGACGTCGTGGTCACGAGCGCCCGGCGATCAGATCGCGTCGTCTTCGTGGGTCGACGTCGTGGTCACGAGCGTCAGGCGCTCGGCGCCGTCGATGCGGCTCGTGCGGAGCTCGAGGCGACCAGTCAGGGACGTGACGCGCCCGAGCTGCGCGGCGCATCCGCCATCGACGGGGCACGCCTCGCTCGGCCGGTGCTCGTCCGAGCGCGTACGGCAGACGAACGCGGGACGGTCCGAGCCGAGGACCGAGGTCGCGAGGGCGTCGTCGATCGTGACCTCGATGCGCGTGCCGTCGGCGCACGCGATCGTCGGCGCGTAGAACGTGGTGTTGCAGCAGCTCCCGGGCTCGCAGGCGACGACGCTGCCGCCGATCGACGAGACGAGGTCGCTCGCGAACGGGCCGTTCACCGTGACGTCGAGCCCCATGAGCTCCGAGGCACCGTCGCAGAGGCCCTCGGTCGAGAGGGGGCTCGAGGTCGACGGCGTGGGCCCTGCGGTGCTGCACCCGCCGAGCGCGACCATGAAGACGAGGCACAAGCTGGCGCGTGAGTGGTTCATGGGAGACCACTCAGCACGGCTCATGCCGACAATTCTCGTCGCCCACCTCGTGGCCGACGCAACACGCGTCCGTCACCGACGACAAGGGGCGCCATGACGATCACGACCGTGCTCCGAGGCTTGGTGGACATGCTGGCGCCGCCGCGCTGTGCGGCCTGTGACGAGGAGCTCGAGCCTGGGGAGGAGGGCTTCTGCGTCGTGTGCGAGCCGCTGATCGAGCCGCTCGCGGGCGCTCAGGCCGCGCACGCCGTGCTGTTGTTCGGCGGCCCGCTCGCCAGCGCGATGCGTCGCTTCAAGTACGGCGGACGCTCGGAGCTCGCGCGGCCGCTCGCGGCGTGCATCGCCGAGCGCGCGAGGGCGCACTGCGCGGGCCTGGACGCGATCGTGCCGGTGCCGCTCCATCACCTCCGTCTGCGCGAGCGAGGCTTCGATCAGACGAGCCTGCTCGCGGGAGAGCTCGCGAGGCTCCTCGGCGTGCCGCGGCGTCTCGATCTCCTCACGCGCGTGCGCGCGACGCCGACGCAGGCCGCGCTCGATCGCGCCGCGCGGCTCGTGAACGTCGAGGGTGCATTCGTGGGGTCGAAGCGTGCGCAGGGGATGCGCGTCCTCGTGCTCGACGACGTGCGCACCACAGGCGCGACGGCCTCGGACGCGTGTCGCGCCTTGCTCGCGGTGGGCGCCGCGCGCGCTCAGTCGCTCGCGCTCGCGCTGGCCGAGGTCGGCGCGACGGGCTCGACGGACGCCGAGGGCGCGGCGGACTCGGACGGCACCGGCGAGGTCTCGGGCTCGGGCTCGCGCACTGGCTCTGGGTCTGGCGCGGGGCGCGAGGCTGCGCGGAGGGCGATCGCGCGCTCTTCGGCGTGAGTGAGGCGCGCGGCCACCTCGCGGTCGATCGCGAGCGCCCGCACGCGCGACAGGCATGCGGCGATGTCTGCGTCGGAGCCGCCTCGCAGCGCCGTGACGTGCGCGAGCTCGATCGCGAGCCGCGTCGCCGTGGGGACATCGCCTCGATCGACGGCGACCTCGAGGCTGGCGTCGCGTCGCGCGATCTCGCTCTCACCGAAGCCCGGCGGCCACGCGCCGTGCACGAAGACCCTGCGGCGATCGATGCCGAGCGGGACGCTGACGGTCGGCGCGGGCGCGCCGAGATCCGCGAGCGGCATGATCACCAGAGCCTCGACCCGCGCGTCGTGATCGAGATCGATCAGCTCCCCGACGCAGAGACGTGGATCGAGCCACGCCACGTCGGCGGGCATGGCGCGGAAGCCGCCGTGCGCGTCGACCTCCGCGAGCGCGAGGCAGACCCGCGAGGTCTCCGTCCGCACCACGATCAGGTCGCCGTGGCCGTCGCCCGTCAGATCGGTCCCCGTGCGTGGGTCGAGCGTGAGGAGCGCGCCTTCTTCGGAGTCGGCGTCCATCGCGAGCGCCGTCCCGCGCTGCGAGGTGACGCGGAGGCCAGTGCGTCCTCCGGGATCGGCGAACGCGGCGGCCGAGAAGCGCTCGGAGTCCACACGCGACACGGGCAGGAGGCCATGCGTCGCGAGGACTTCCGTGGCCTCGTCGAGCGCGGGCCCCGGCTCGACCCCGGCGCTGAAGTAGTCGTCGGGCTGCACCTCGCGCGTACCGCTCCCGCAGGCTGCGAGCACGGTCGAGACGGAGGCGGCGAGGAGGGAAGGGCGCAACACGGTGATGGCGCGAAGACGCGCGGGTGACTATCCCTCATGCCCCGCGCCGCTGTCGCGTGTAGGAACGATGAACCACCCCGCCCCGTCCGCGCACGAAAAGCCCATCGCCCGCAACCAGCGCGCGCTCACCCGCTTCGACATCGAAGATCGGATCGAGGGCGGCCTCGTGCTGATGGGCTCGGAGGTGAAGAGCCTGCGCGCGGGCCGCGCGGATCTCGAGGGCGCGTTCGCCACGATCACCAACGGCGAGTGCTTCCTCCACGGCCTCTTCATCGCGCCGTACGAGCAAGCGACGGTGTGGGGCCACGAGCCCAAGCGCACGCGCAAGGTGCTCCTCCATGCGGCGCAGATCGAGAAGTGGACCGGCCGCATCACGATGCGCGGCTACACGCTCGTGCCCATCCGCCTCTACTTCAAGAACGGCCGCGCCAAGGTCGAGATCGGGCTCGGCAAGGGCCGAAAGCTCGGCGACGACCGCGAGAAGCTGAAGAAGAAGGTCGAGCTCGACGAGGCGCGCAGCCTCATCCAGCGCACCAAGGGCGGCGGACGAGGCGAGGAGTGACGCTCCTCGCGCGCTACGTGGTGGCCCGAGGCGGCGAGTCCGACGCGACCCTCGTCCGCTTCGAGGGCGAGACGCTCTCGTTCGAGGGCGATCGCGCGCTCGCGCCCGGCACGCCCGTGACGCTGAGGACCACGCGCGAAGACGGCAGCCCGCTCGCGATCGAGGGCCGCGCCCTCGGCTCTCGCAAGCCCTCGGCGGACGCGCCGCGCTTCGAGATCAGGGCGCGCCTCATCAACCTCTCGAAGCACGACCGCGAGTGGCTCGCGAAGACGCTCGCCTGAGATCGGTCAGGCGTCGCTGACGGAGATCTTCGTCGGCGCGTGATCCTTGGGGTCGCCCATCTCGCCTCGGAACATCGCCATGATGTTCGGCGCCTGGACGGCCACCCACGCGGCGGCCTCGTCGAAGTCGAGCACGAGCGCGTCGCTGATCGTCGAGCCCGACTCGAGCATCTTCTTGCACGCGCGGTGCATCTTCACGTAGTGCGAGAGGCGCGGCGGGAACTCGTCCGTGTCGAGCTTCCGCACCATGTGCCGACCGAACTTCACGAAGGCACCGTCTGGCCGCTCGCCGAACTTCTCCGCGAAGCGGTCGGTGTACATGCGGTAGCCAGCCTCGTAGTCGATCTCGAGCTCGTCGGACACGCGGCAGATGGTAGCAAGCCGCCCGCCCGGCGTTCAAAAAGCTGTGCGCTCACCAGGGGGAGCGCTCGTCGAGGGCGAGCGGCAGGGTGCTCCCGCGGGCGTGCACGAGGCGAGGGCAGAGGCTCCCGAGCGCGTAGCCGAGGGTGAGCGGCTCCTCGAAGCCCCAGAGGCAGAGGTCGCCCACGCCGCCTTCGCGCAGCACGCCCAGCTCCGGTCGACCGATCGCCCGCGCGGCGTGGCGCGTGATGGCGAGGAGCGCGTCTTCGGGCGCGAGCCCCGCGTCGCGCACCGCGAGCGCGACGGCGAGCCCGAGATCGAGCATCGGGCTCGTGCCTGGGTTCGCGTCGGTCCCGACGGCGATCGAGACGCCCAGCCGCTTCATGCGCGCTGCGTCCGGAGCGGCCTGACGCAGCGTCCTCCACGCACCGGGCAGCAGCACGCCGACGGTGCCGGCCGCGGCCATCGCCGCGAGTCCCGCGTCGCTCACCGCCTCGAGGTGATCGGCGCTCGTCGCGCCGAGCGAGGCGACGAGCTCCGCGCCGCCGATGTCGGCGAACTGACCGACGTGCGCGCGCACACGCAGCCCGTGACGCTTCGCGCTCTCGAGCACGATGCGCGACTCGTCGACCGAGAACGCGTTGGCGTCGAGGTAGACGTCACACGCCTCGGCCAAGCCCTCGCGCGCGGCGCGCGGGATCATCTGCTCGGCGACGAGCGCGAGGTACGACGCGCGATCCTTCGCCTCGGGAGGCACGGCGTGCGCACCCAGCAGCGTCGGAACGACGCGACCCTCGTAGGCGTCGCGCACCTCCGGGCCGTCGTGACGAAACACCGTGGGCTCGGCGGCGTCCTTCGCGATCGCGAGGAGGCGGAGCTCGCCCTCGAGATCGAGCGCGTAGCCGCTCTTGATCTCGACGGTGGTCACGCCGTGCATCAGCTGTTCGTTCAGCCGCGCGATCACGCCCGCGCGCAGCTCCGTGTCGCTCGCCGCGCGCGTCGCGCGCACGGTGGAGAGGATGCCGCCGCCGCTCGCGGCGATCGCGCGGTAGTCCTCGCCGCGCATCTTCCGCGCGAACTCCGCCGCGCGACTCCCTGCGAACACGAGGTGCGTGTGGGGATCGACGAGGCCCGGCGTGACGAGGCCGCCCTCGGCGTCGATCACCCGCGAATCGCTCCGCGCCGACGCAGGAAGATCCGCGCGGGGCCCCACGAAGACCACGCGACCGTCGCGCACCAGGATGGCCGCGTCGTCGATCACACCGAGCGCGCCCGGGCGCGTCTCGTCGCACGTCGCGATGCGCGCGCGATCGATCAGGAGCTGTCGGGGCAGGCTCGCCATCGCGCCGACTACCGAGTCGATCGATCGTGCGGGACGTGCACGCCCTTGGCCTTCGCCGTCTCGCGGGCGAGCTCGTAGCCCGCGTCCGCGTGACGGATCACGCCCATCCCCGGATCGCTCGTGAGCACACGGTCGAGGCGCTTGGCGGCTTCGTCGGTTCCGTCGGCCACGATCACCATGCCTGCGTGGAGCGAGTAGCCGATGCCCACGCCGCCGCCGTGGTGGAAGCTCACCCAGCTCGCGCCGCCCGCGGTGTTCACGAGCGCGTTGAGGATCGCCCAGTCGGCGATCGCGTCCGAGCCGTCCTTCATCGCCTCGGTCTCGCGGTTCGGGCTCGCGACCGATCCGCAGTCGAGGTGATCGCGGCCGATCACGATCGGCGCCTTCACCTTGCCCGTGCGCACGAGCTCGTTGAACGCGAGGCCCACGCGGTGTCGATCGCCGTAGCCGAGCCAGCAGATGCGCGCCGGAAGGCCCTGGAACGCGATGCGCTCCTTGGCCATGTCGAGCCAGTGGTGGAGGTGCGGATCGTTCGACACGACCTCCTTCACGCACGCGTCCGTGACCGCGATGTCTTCGGGATCACCGCTGAGCGCGACCCAGCGGAACGGACCCTTTCCTTCGCAGAACAAGGGCCTCACGTACGCGGGCACGAAGCCCGGGATGTCGAACGCGCGCTCGACGCCGACCTCCTTGGCGTGCGCGCGGATGTTGTTGCCGTAGTCGCACGCGAACGCGCCGCGCTCGACCATCGTGAGCATCGCGCGCACCTCGTCGGCCATGCCTTGCTTCGCGCGCGCGACGTAGCCCTCGGGATCGTCCTCGCGGAGGCGCGCCGCGTCTTCGAGCGAGAGCCCGCGCGGCACGTAGCCGACGAGCGGATCGTGCGCGGACGTCTGCTCGGTGACGAAGTCGGGCGTCACGCCGCGCTTCACGAGCTCCGGGTACACGTCGGCCGCGTTGCCGAGGAGACCGATCGAGAGGGGCTTGCCGCTCTTCTTCGACTCGTCGATCCATGCGAGCGCCTCGTCGAGCGAGGTCGTCGATCGATCGACGTAGCGCGTCTCGAGGCGACGCTGGATGCGGGTGGGATCGATCTCGACGGCGAGGCACGACGCGCCCGCCATCGTGGCCGCGAGCGGCTGCGCGCCGCCCATGCCGCCCAGGCCCGCGGTGAGGATCCAGCGCCCCTTCCACGCGTCGGGGCCGAAGTGCGTCTTGCCCGCGGCGACGAACGTCTCGTACGTGCCCTGCAGGATCCCTTGCGTGCCGATGTAGATCCACGAGCCCGCCGTCATCTGGCCGTACATCGTGAGGCCCATCTGCTCGAGGCGGCGGAACTCGTCCCACGTGGCCCACTTGCCCACGAGGTTCGAGTTCGCGATGAGCACACGCGGCGCGCCCTCGTGCGTGCGGAAGCGGCCGACGGCCTTGCCGCTCTGCACGAGCAACGTCTCGTCCGACGCGAGCTCCTTCAGCTCGCGCACGATCACGTCGAACGCCTCCCAGTTGCGCGCGGCCTTGCCCGTGCCGCCGTACACGACGAGATCCTCGGGGCGCTCCGCGACCTCGGGATCGAGGTTGTTCATCAACATGCGGAGGGCGGCCTCCTGGACCCAGCCCTTGCAGCGGAGCTCGGTGCCGCGCGGCGCGCGAACGGTGCGAGGAGCGCTCGTCGTCATAGGCCGCGCAGCGTAGTCCCAGACCGGGCGCCTGTCCGAGGGGTCTCGGTGCTCGCGCTGGGGTGCCGACCGCGCAGCCGGGCCCACGTGCTGCGCGCGCGCCTCAGCAGCGAGCGCGTTGCGACCTCGCCTCGATCGAGGAGCCTCGCCACATGACGCGACTGCGTCGCGAGCATCGCGCCCGCGAGCCCGAAGAACACGAACGCAGGGCCGCGGATGAACACGAGCACCACGCCGATCGCGAGCGACGCCAGCGCGCCGACGATCAAGAGCGGCATCACCCACGCGGGCGCGTCTCTCTGCGCCTCGTGGAACGTCTCGAACCGCTGCCCGATGGGGAGGGCCGCGAAGGCACGCCAACGTCGCTTCAGGCTCGATCGGAGGGAGGTCATCTCGTCGACCTTGCAGCGTCGATGCCATGCTCTCGGCCTCACGTGGCCCGTGGGTCCGGTGATGCGCAGCCCGACAGCGACCGGAACGCCTTCGAAGCTTCCGGTCACGCGCGGCGGTCGCCTCAGAACAGTGGCTGGAGCAGGGCGCCGACCTTGGCGAACCACGCGCGCTGGACGGGCTGGAACGAGGGCTCGGCGGCGTAGCCGATGACGCGGTGCCACTCGCGGAGGCTCCCGGTGGCGGTGAACGTGCACGGACTGTCGCGGACCTCGCGCGCGACCCAAGAGAGGTGGAAGCGTCGATCGAAGGCGAACGCGTTCCGAACCTCGAGGGGGCATCGGTCGAACGCCACCGTCAGCGAGAGGACATGAGCCGTCCAGAGGTGCCCTTCCTTCGCGCACAGGTCTCCGAGCGCGCTCAGGCTCTTCCCGTTGGGGTTTCGGTACGTGAGCACGGCGCCCAGGCCGAGGGCCTGTCGCAGCTGCGCCGCGATCGACTCTGCCGTGGCGGGCACGCCGAGCAGGCGATGCCGCGGCGCGCGCGGCGGATCCTCGTCGAGGAGGATGGGGAGGCCACCGACCGCGACGACGGAGACCTCGGGCAGCGCGTCTAGCTCGGCTCTCAGGTCAGCGAACATGGGTCACGTGGGCCAGCCGGAGGGAAGTCGAATCCTGGCGCGGCGCTCCCGGTTCCAGCGAACGAGAGCCTCGTCGGGCTCGGCGGACGTCGAGAGGCAGTGCTCGAAGTCGGCCACCATCCAGCACGTGAGCTCGAGGCTCGTGAGGGAGCTGGCGAACCGCGCTTTGGGGGCGCCGGCGAGCCCAGTCGCGATGAACTCTGGCTCGGCCTTCATCGCGGCCCAGCACCGATCGACCATGTCGCGGTCTCTCTGGAGCATCGGGGTGTAGTAGGTGACCCACGCCATCGTCTCCGGGTCCTCGCGCGCCCAGCGAGCCACCCAGCGCTTGTGCAGGAGCTCCTCGACTCGAAGCGCGATCTGCAGCGTGCTCTTCCCGCGCATCACGTTGTGGGTCATCGGCACGGCGCAGCGGCCGTCGATGAAGGCGCGGAGCTCTGGAAAGCGCTCGTGGAGCCACTTCACGTAGACGAACTCACAGAGCGTGAGCACCACGATCTCGCCGCACATCTGCGCCTTCTTGTAGTCGCGGAACTCGTCGTCGGACTCGAGGTCCGTCGGATGCGGCAGGCCCCAGAGCTGGTGGAGACAGTCGTGCACGCGGTAGATGACCGAGCGCATGCGGGTCTCGTCGTCGGTGCGTCCGATCCGCAGCGTTGGAGGGATCGCGGTCCACCGCGGCGCCCAAGCGCAGGGAGTCGGGCTCATGGTCGCGCCCGTCTCGAGGATCCGGGCGCGGATCCCCGCCCACTCGGGAGGGAGCGCGGCTTGCGTGAAGGCTTCGATGTCCGTGAGCTCCGCGCACGCGAGCCACGCCCTCAGCGCTGGCTGCTCAGCGGTGATCGGCCCCAGCGATCTCTCGGGAGGACTCTCCGGCATTCCCGATGCTCGATCGGGGCATGCGCTCCGCGCAAGCGTTCGCCGTCATCACTCGGCTCGAGGGCTGGGCGAGGCGACGTACGGCCCCAGGCACGAGAACGCAGGAGCGAGCGACGCGAGCGCGGCGCACGCTGCGGGGCCGTCGGCGCGGAGCCGCGCCTGGTCCTCCGTCGCGTGCTGGATGCGAACGCGACGCGCCGCGGACGTGTCGTCCACGCAGCGGTGGATCGGGCCCGACCTTTGGAACGTGTCCCCGATCGCGCAGCGTCTCGGGAGACGTCGCCTGGCTCGCGCGAGCCCCTCGCGTCCGATCTCGTCGAGCCACGCGGTGCACTGCTCGCTCGAGCCCACGACGGCCGCGAGATCGATCGTGCGCACGTCGCCGCCCAGATCGATCGAGCGGCCGCCCGACTGCACGGGGTGGAGCACGACCTCGATGGCCGACAGCTCGGGCCGCGTCGCTGACACCGAGCTCTCCACGTGCAGGAACGCGTGCGCGTCGGCGTCCACGGTGAGCCGCAGGCGACCCCACGCGACGCTCCCGTTCTCCAGCGTGAAGTGAGCGACGGCGTGTCGCCCATGGCCGTCCTCGACGTGGAGTCCCAGATCGTCCTCTACGAGCGTGTGCACCAGCGTGGTGCTCCACGCGCCCGCGGTCTCCGCGAGGCACGCACGCAGCGGCGCGCCCGCGCCCAGGTCGATCGCCGCGGCGCGCGTCTCGAGCTCCGTCGCTCCGCTCGAGGTCGCGCTCGCGACGGGCGCGACGGGAGCCGCCTCGGGCGCCTCGGGCTCCGATCTCTCGGCGTGCTCGGTCGACGATGGGCTCGACTCGTCGCGCGCGACGACCGTCGGTCGGCTCGCGCCGCACCCCGCGACGACCACGCCCACGAGCGCTGAGACGACCTTCGTCATCTCACTCGGGTCGAGGCTGCGCGAGGATCTCCACGCGCACGTCCACGACGCCCGCGCGGATCATGTCGAGCGCTTCGGCCGCGGAGCGCGAGAGATCGAGCACGCGGCTGCGATCGCCGAACGGCCCTCGATCGTTGACGAGCACGATCACGCTCGTGTTCGTGTCCTCGCGCGTCACCCGCAGCACGGTGCCGAACGGGAGCGTGCGGCTCGCGGCCGTACGCGCCGTCGGGTCGTACGGCTCACCGCTCGCGGTGGGGTTCCCCGCGAGCGAGTCGGCGTAGTAGCTCGCGCGTCCGTCGAACGTGGTGATCGCCGTGGCGCTCTCGTACTCGGTCCACCACGCCGGCGCGACGGGCTCCGGCTCGACGACGACGACGGGCGGCGGCTCGGGCTCCGGCTGGGGCGGCGTGCTGGGCTCGGGCGCGGGTCGGCTCGCGGAGCCGATCGGGCGGCCGTTGCGGTCCGTCCGCCGGATGACGGCTGAGCTGCGCATGTCATCGACGACGGCCCGGTGACCACACGCAGCGAGCGCCAGACTCACGGTGACGACTGCCGAAGTCACGGCCCGTACGACCCATCTCGCGCGTCGAGCGTCCACCCTCGTCACTCCGCGAGCGCGTCGGTGATCGTCTTCGCCGTCAGAACGCCGTCGATCCAGCGTTCGAGCTCGAGGTTCGACGCGCGCTCGACGCGTGAGGTCTGGGCCGTGTCGGGAGCCCCGAACTTGAGCCGGAGCATTCGCAAGAGAGTTCCCCGGAGTGCCTCGACCCGGCCGCGCGCGCGACCTTCTTCGCGACCTTCTTCGCGACCCTCTTCCCGACCCCGAACGAGCCCCTCGGCGATGCCGCGCTCTCGTCCGTCCTCGAACAGCTTCTCTGCGATGGAGACCATGGTCGTGTCCTTCGTGTGGGGTCCGATGTGCTCGACGACGTCCAGGATGCTCTCGTGCTCAGCTGGCGCTGCGATCGACAGAGCGTAGCGCATGAGGAGCTCGATCGCGGCCAGCTGCTTTCCCTGCTCGAGGGCGCGGAAGACGCCGATGTGCAGGCGAAGCGCCTGCGCGACAGGCATGGCGCGACCGTCGCGAAACATGAGGAGTGTGGCTCGCACGAGCTCCGTCGCGGAGGCGTTCGCGATGTCGGCGTCCGACATTCGAGAGAGGTCCACGTGGACCACCGAGAAGTGCGGAACGAGTGGCGTGAGCGCCGCCCTGAGCGCCTCAGGGAGCTGGACGAGATCCTGGAACCGAGTGTCGATTCGGGTGCGGCCGTGCGTGAGCACCACGGGGATCAAGGGGGGCAGGGGCTCGCTTCGCGAGTCCTGCCCTTCGTACCAGCGCAGCTCGTAGCCGAGGATGATCAAGGGCACGCGCGCGCGGTCCGAGCTGATGTGCTCGAAGAGGATGGGAACGAGCGCCTCGACCCCAGCCAACGTCAGCCGAAACAGGAGGTCGGTGTGGCGCTGTGCGAGCTTCTCGTCGACGAAGGAGCCTGGGACCAGCGCGAGCGTGGACCAGTCCACCCGCCGCGCGATCGCGGGAGGCAGCACCGCGCGTAGGAGCACGGCGGCGTGATCGGGGCTCGAGAGGACGCTCTTGAAGAGCGCGTCGTGTGGGGTGGGTGCGAGATCGGCGGGCGGCATGGCGGCCCTTGTCGGCGGGGCCACGAGCCAGTTTCGTCCGACGTTTCGATTCCGTGATCAGTCTTCGGCGGAAGGCAGGCCGTGGCCGGGCACCATCATCATCGCGCGGTAGCCGACGAACACGAAGCGGTCGCTGTGCTCGGGCGTGTGGCAGCCGAGGCAGGTGCCTTCGTCGACCTCGCGGTGCACGTTCACGGTCGCGCCCGTGGGGCTCGCGACGTGCTGGCTGCCGGGGCCGTGGCACGTCTCGCAGCCCACGTTCTGAAGGGGTCCCGTGTGGGAGACCGTCGAGCCGCCGGGGCGGTTGTAGCCCGTGACGTGGCAGCCGACGCACGAGAGGTTGTACTCCTTGTGACCGTCGACGAGCGTCTGGTACGCGTTGCCGTGCATCGTCGTGCGCCACCACGCGAGCTCTTCCGCGTGGCAGCCGCCGCAGGTCTCGGAGCCCACGTAGCGCGGCTGTCCTTCGCTCGCGGGCGTGGGCAGCCAGTCTTCGAACGCGACGCGGTTGTGATCATTGACGCGCACGTCGTACGCGCCCAGCACCTGCGTGATGCTCGCGTCGCGCGGACGATCCGGATCGAGCTCCACCAGCTGCGCGACGAACGCGTTGCCTCGCGCCTCGGGCACCGCGATCAGCGCATCGGCGTCGCGCTCGATCTCGGCGAGCCGCGCGCGCTGCTCGGCGACGTCGCTCGCCGCGACGTTCGAGTCGTTCTCCCACTCGGCGATGCGCGTACGGAGCTCGTCGGCCTGCGCCCGCAGGCGCGCGCGCTCGGCGTCGCGGGCCCACGCGCCGAGGTCCGTCCAGCCGCTCACCGCCTCGCCGTCGCCCGCAGCGCGACGGTGGATGTCGACGACGACGACGTGCTGGCCCTGACGTCCGGCGTGGAGGATCACGCCGTGATCGGTCGTCGAAGGAAGGTGCGCTTCGACCTCGTCGAGGCCGCCCTCGACCACGAAGTCCACGTTCGACAGCTGGCTGGCGATGCGGCGCGACGTGCGACGCGGCGCGCGCACGAGCGCGATCACGAGATCCGCGCCGTCGTTCCTCAGCGCCGTGGCGCTCTCTTCGGCGCGCGCGACCAAGTCTTCGGGCGCCGTCACCGACGCATCCGTGAGGCCCGCGACGGCCATGTCGCTCACGCCCACGATGCCGACATGCAGCGAGCCGGCCTCGACGATCACGCGATCGCGAAGCGCCAGCGTACGCGTGCTCGCGGCGGCGTCCGCGGGCGCGCCTGCGTCTTCAGCGCTCGGCGTCACGGGCACGCTCACCGACACGCCCGCGGCGAGCAGCGGGAAGCGCGCGCTCTCCGCGAGCGTGGCGAACGTCGTCGCGCCGAAGCGCATGTCGAGCCCGCCGGGCACCGCCGCCGCGAGCTGCAAGCGCGCGAGCACGTCGAGCAGGGTCTCGGCCTTCCAGATCTCCTGCGTCTCCGCACCCGGTCGCGCGACGTGGTGATCACCGCCCGCAGAGAAGAGGAGGTCACCCGACGACACGACCACCGTCGGCACACCGTCGCCTCGCAGACGCTCGATCTCCGCCGCCATGCGATCGATGCCCCCGAGCGGACGCGACGTGCACCCGCACGGCTCGAGGTAGCCCTCGAGATCGGTGATCACCGCGAGCCGCAGATCCGGCCGCCCGAGCTCGGGCGCGCGCACGTGATCAGGCTCGGGCGTCGTCGTCGTGTTGGTCGAGCCCGACCCCGAGCAGGACGCCCCGGCGAGGATCGTGGCCGTCCACACGCTCGCGAGCGCGAGGATCAAGCCGGTTCGCAGAGGAGCACCACGTGACATCGCGGCTCGATGTAGCAAGCCACGGCGCGGCCGTCTCGTGATGACAACCGGGTTGTCGGTTCGCGCGCTCCCGGGGCGCGAACGTCGAGCCGCACGAGTTGGACTGCGCCTTGCGAAGTGCGAGGGATGCGCGGCGCGAGTCGTCGGTTGCCATTCGTCTCGGCGCTCCTCGCCTCCCTGGTGGGGTGTGCGGAGCGTCAGCCGACTGTCCTGCCGCCTTGTGTTCGAGGCGACATGGGGGTTGGCATCGGCCCCCGCTTCGGGCCGAGCGATCTCGACTTGCTCCTCGTCGTGGAGAGCTCGGCCACGATCGGCGCGCATCAGGGGGCGCTGCTCGCGGAGCTTCCTCGTCTCTTCGACATCCTCACGCACGGCGACATCGACCTCGACGGGGCGCCGGAGTTCATCCCGTTCCGCTCACTGCACGTGGGCGTCGTCACGACCGACCTCGGGAGCGGACCGATCAAAGGCGTGCCGACGTGTGACCCCGGCCTGGGCGACGGCGGCGTGATGCGCAGCGGGAGCATGGGAGGCAGCGGTTGCTTCACGAGCTACCCGAGCAACGTGTTCGACTTCCAAGCCGGGTCGGGAGAGCAGCTCTCCGCGCTCGACAACGAGGTCGGGTGCGTGGCGGCCGTCGGCACCACGGGATGCGGGTTCGAGCAGCCGCTCGAGGCGGCGCTTCGCGCGCTCAGTCCGATCCATGCTTCGACGTTTCATGCAATCGGCTACGAGCCAGCGCGGTTCTCCGACGAGAACGGCGTCCCCGACTCCGTGGCCGGAAACGCAGACGGTCCCAACGCGGGGTTCCTCCGACCGACCTCGGTGCTGGCGGTGTTGGTGCTGACCGATGAAGACGATTGCTCCGTTCGAGACTACGGCCTCTTCGACGCGTCGGATGAACGGTTCGCCGCAGACGCGCTCGACGTGCGCTGTCCCCGTTCTTCGTCCGATCCGGTCGTCGAGCATCGCATCGAACGCTACGTGGAAGGACTCGCCGGGCTGCGGGTCGATCCGAGCCTCGTCGTCTTCGGCGCCATCGTCGGCGTGCCTCCCGAGCTCGCGCCAGTTCGCGACGTCGACGAGGCGCTCGCCGATGCGCGGTCTCGGCAGACGGAGAACGAGGCCGGCGATCGACGTGAATTGTCGTGCATCGGCGAGCGTGGCGGCGGCCATGCGCCCGTGCGTCTTCTCGAGGTGGCGCGGGGTCTCCAGGTTGTGGGGGCACGCGTCTCGGTGACCTCGATCTGTACACCGCTCGCGCCCGCGATCGACGACTTCGCCGCGGCCATCGCGTCCACCGCGCCGTTCGGGTGCCTGCCCCGCGGCCTACCGACTCGACCCGACGGTCTACGCGATTGCGAACTCTACGAGCTCTCGGCGGCCGGCATCGCGTGCGACGAGGCGCGCGGACGTACGTTGGAAGAGCTGCTCACGGACGACGACGGCGCGTCGCGGGCGCTGTGCCGGGTCCAGCAAGTCGCTCCCGACGACGTCGGACCTGGCTGGTTCTACGAGGTCGGGCCCGAGGCCGAGGCCCTCTGCGGCGGCGCCCC
The DNA here is from genome assembly GCA_964502175.1 of uncultured Sandaracinaceae bacterium. GTDB lineage: Bacteria > Myxococcota_A > Polyangia > Polyangiales > Sandaracinaceae > JAFLCL01. The sequence goes on along the minus strand of CAZCVE010000002.1, from coordinate 78,375 downwards.
TCAGCGCATTGCATTCACGGATGGCGCTGGAGCGGTCTCGGAGCTGGGCATGGCGTGCGCCGACTTCCTCCGCGACGACGAGGTCGGCGACGACCCATGGTGCGATCAGGACAATGGCCGCGTGTTCCCGTGTCGCGTGGGGATGCTCTGTGATCCCCGAGCCGATCGCTGCGGGACAGGCGAGTTGGTCTGCGATCCGCTGCACGGACTGTGTGCGATCCCCTGCGCATCGGACGACGACTGCCGGGCGGAGGACGCGACGCTCGTCTGCGATCTGAGAGACCTCTCCATGCTCGGCGTCCTCGTGGACGAAGATCGGCCTCGCGGCATCTGCCTCCACCCGACCTGCGGTCCGTGACGACTCCGACCGTCCTTGACGGTCCCCGACTCGCCCGCTAGCTTCCGGCCCCTTTTCGGCATCCCCACGCTCGGCACCCCGGGCTCACGGGCACGCCAGGTTCTCGACAGTTTCCAGAGGCACCCATGGTCACGATTCGTCTCGCTCGTTTCGGCTCGAAGAAGAAGGCCTACTACCACATCGTCGTCACGCACTCGGAGAACCCGCGTGATGGCCGCTTCCTCGAGCAGGTCGGCATCTACGACCCGAGCAAGGACATCAAGGAGCAGAAGGTGCTCCTCGATCGCGTGGATCACTGGGTGTCGGTCGGCGCGCAGCCCTCGACGCGCGTGCGCCACGTCGTGAACGAGTACCGCCGCGCGACGGCGAGCGCCTGAACGTGACGGAGAACGAAGAGCTCAAGGAGCTCGTCTCGTTCATCGCCCGTTCGCTCGTGGACGAGCCGGAAGAAGTCTCGGTCGACCTCGTCGACGGAGACGACGCGATCGTGCTCGAGCTCACCGTCGCCGAGAGCGATCTCGGCAAGGTGATCGGCAAGGACGGCCGCACGGCTCGCGCGATGCGCGCCCTGCTCTCGGCCACGTCGGCCCGCCTCCGCAAGCGCGCGATCCTCGACATCCTGGAGTGATCGCGTGGATGGGGCGTGATCACGTGAGCGGGGCCAAGGTCGACTCCTTTCTTCGAATGGGCGTCGTCCACGCCCATGGCCTGCGCGGTGAGCTCAAGCTCATCTTGGACAACGAGAGCTCGACCCTTCACTGGGCAGGGCTCTCCGTGCGTCTGACGTCCAAAGACGGGGCGACCACGCGGGACGTCCGCGTCTCGAAGTTTCGCCGGAACGGACCGCTCGGGATCGTGAGCTTCTCGGGCGTCGACGATCGAGACGCGGCCGAGGCGATCGCCGGGTTCGTGCTGTCGATCGCTCGCCGCGATCTCCCCGAGCTGGGCGACGACGAGGTCTACCTCACGGACTTGGTCGGCATGGACGTCGAGCACGCGGGGCAGCGCGTGGGCTCGGTGGATCGCGTGGAGGTCTATCCGTCGTCGAACGCGGCGGTGGTCCTGATCGATGGTCGCGAGGTCGAGATCCCGCTCCATCCGCCCTACGTCGAAGAGGTCGATCTGCGCGCGCGTGTCGTCCGTGTCGCGCTCCTCGAGGACCTCTTGCCCGCCGCGAAGGACGAGCCCGCCGAGGCGGGCGAGCCCATCGACGACGCGGCCGAGGGCGCCTGATGCGCTTCTACGTCGTCACCGTGCTGCCCGAGATCTTCGGCTCGTTCACGAGCACGGGGCTCGTCGGCAAGGCGATCACCAAGGGCCTCGTCGGCCTCGACGCGATCACCCCGCGCGACTTCACCAGCGACAAGCACCGCACCGTCGACGACACGCCGTACGGCGGCGGCAGCGGCATGGTGATGATGCCGCAGCCGATCGTGCACGCGATGGAAGAGGCCGAGGCCCGCGAGCAGCCCCGGAGCGGCACGCGTCCTCTGCGAATTCTCCTGAGCGCGCAAGGCGATCGCTTCGATCAGGCCATGGCGCGGGAGCTCTCGACGCACGCGGCGCTCACGCTCGTGTGCGGGCGCTACGAGGGCGTCGACGAGCGCGCGGTCGCGCGCATGGATCGCGAGATCTCGCTCGGTGACTACGTGCTCATGGGCGGCGAGGTCGGCGCGATGGTGCTCGTCGAGGCCGTCTCGCGGCTGCTCCCGGGCGTGCTCGGCAACCCGAGCTCGATCATCGAGGAGTCACACGCGACGGGCCTCCTCGAAGGGCCGCAGTACACGCGCCCCGCGGAGTTCCGCGGCGACAAGGTCCCCGACGTTCTCGTGTCTGGGCACCACGCCGTCGTCGGTCGCTGGCGCCGACGAGAGTCTCTCCGCCGCACGCTGCTGCGCCGGCCGGATCTGCTCACGCGCGCCCCGCTCGACGCTGCCGATCGCAAGCTCCTCGACGAGCTCGAGCGTGAGCTCGCCGAGGCGCGGCTGCTCGGTCCCGTGACTGGCACCGCGATCGAGCCTGACGAGGAGCGATGACTGCGCCCGTCTACTGCGCGCTCGTCCACCACCCGGTGCGCGATCGCGAGGGGCACCCGTTGACGAGTGCGATCACGAACGTCGACGTGCACGACATCGCCCGCTCGGCGCGCACGTTCGGCCTCGCGGGCTACTTCGTCGTCTCGCCGATCGCGGCGCAGCGGCTCGTCGTCGATCGCATCCTCGATCACTGGCGGAACGGCGCGGGCGCCCGACGCGTCCCCGAGCGCACGGACGCGCTGTCGCGCTGTCACCCCGTCGCGTCGATCGAAGAGGCCGCGCAGCGCATCGAGGCCGAGCACGGCGCGGCGCCCGAGTGGGTCGTCACCGAGGCGCGGCCCGTGGACCGCGCGATCGTCAGCTACGCCGAGGCGCGCGCACACCTCGCGAGCTCGACGCGCCCGGCGCTCCTGCTGTTCGGCACCGCGCACGGTCTCCACGCGTCGGTGCTCGCGCGCGCCGACGTGACCATCGCGCCGATCGACGGCGTCGGCGCCTACAACCACCTCTCGGTGCGCGCCGCCGCCGCCATCACGTTCGATCGCCTCTTCGCGCCACGCTGAGCTGCGTCAGCGCGCGAGACCCTCGAGCGAGCGACGGACGCCCTCGAGGTGCGCGTCCATCGACAGCTCCGCGTGGAGCGCGGTGCGCACCGTGCCGTCGCGATCGATCACGAACGTCACGCGGCGCGCGCCGAGGAGGCCGAACGCGCGCACGATGCCGAAGCGCTTGGCCAGATCGCGATCCGGATCGGACACGAGCGAGAAGGGCAGCCGGTATCTCTTCGCGAACTTCGCGTGCGAGTCGTCGTCGTCGACCGAGATGCCCACGATCGTCGCGCGCGAGCCGGACAGCTCGTCGAACGCGTCGCGGAAGAGGCAGGCCTCCTTGGTGCAACCAGGCGTGAAGTCGCGCGGGTAGAAGTAGACGACCAGCGGGCCGTCCTCGCGCAGCTTCGCGGTGTCCACGGTGGCGCCCGTGTGGTCGTGGCGAACGAAGTCGGGGGCGCGGTGTCCGGCGGCGAGCATGGGGGCTCCTCGTGCGCCGCGGTCGTCGCGGCGTGGGTGCGACAGAAGATGCAGCGTATTGAGTTGTGCGCAATCGATTCGTTTGCAACACAGTGTGAAGTCGAGGCCTCGCTCTGGCGGGAGCCGTGCTACACGGCCGCTCCCCTGCGTGCTCGCCTGCACACGGGCCGCGTACCGGCGCATGATCGCCCCTCGGCGTTGACGGGCCCGGACACGCGTAGTAGACATCGCGCCCTTTTCGAGAGACCCCCATGTCGTCCTACACGATTCCGAAGATCGCGGCCCTCGAGGCCGAGCAGAAGCGCAACCTCCCGGCGTTCCGCGTCGGTGACCAGGTCGCCGTCCACTACCGCATCCGTGAGGGCGAGAAGGAGCGCGTGCAGCTCTTCCAGGGTGTCGTCATCGCGCGTGCGCGCGGCGGCCTCGGAGCCACCTTCACGGTCCGCAAGATCTCCTTCGGCGGGGTCGGCGTGGAGCGCATGTTCCCCGAGCACTCGCCCCGCATCGAGAAGCTCGAGGTCATCTCGCGCGGCATCGTGCGTCGCGCGCGCCTCTACTACCTCCGCGAGCTCGAGGGCAAGGCCGCGCGCCTGCGTCAGCAGCGTGGTGGCGGTGGAGCGGCGGCAGCCGCCGCGGCCGAGTCGACCAGCGAAGCCTCGGCCTGATCCGCCAGACCTGCATCCCCGCAGGGTCCAGCGAGCAGCGCGAGCGACGGGCAGCCTCAGCACTCCGGTGCGGTGGCTGCCTGTTCGCGTTTCGTCCCCGTCGAGGCGATGAGTCGCTGAGGTCGGCAGACGCCCAGCCGGACGATCTCCCTCAGACGATCCGCAGCTCGGCCTCGGTGAAGTCGTTCGTGCCGGGCACGTGCACCCAGACGCGCTGCGAGATCGCGGCGCCGTCACGCGCCGACACCACGAGGTAGGCGCACGGCCACGTGAGCTGGCCGTCCTGCGCGAACGTCGCCGCGTCTTCGGCGCTGAAGTAGTCACCCGCGTCGCAGTGCGAGTGGTAGATGACCTTCACCGGCTGACCGGCGGCGCGCCCGCGATCGAACGCCTTCTGCGCGCGCAGCTCGTTGATCTTGAAGTACTCGCGTGAAGTGCGAGGGAACTGCTCGGGGTCGAGGCGGTGGTACTTGTCGGCCTCGTTCGTCTCGCGCGTGGCCGCGTCGACGAGCGCTGCGTCGTCCGCCGGTCCCGTCGCGAGGCCGCAGCACTCGCTCGGGTAGCACTCCACCGCGTGCGCGCGGATCGCGTCGAGCACGTCGCGTCGGATCGCGATCGGCCCTGCGATCCAAGGGGTCTCGCTCATCGAGATCCCTCACGTGGCAGGTCGCGCAGCGTGTTCGCGGCCCCCGGCAGCGCGACGATCTCGCGGATCTGCTGCACCGCCGCGATCGCGCCGCGGATGGCGTCGTCGGCGACCCCGAGCGCTGCATCTCGGGGCGCGCGCGGAGGCGCGACGATGAGCGCGGATGCGGCAGCGTCTGGGGTGAGGCCAGAGCGCTCGAGCAAGATCGCGGCGAACGCCGCGCCCGCGTCGCTCGGATCGTGCGCGAAGCGCGTCGCGCACAAGCGGTCTTGTCCGCGAGCGCCGATCTCGGGGAGCAGACGGTGCTTGGCGAAGCGAGCCTCGGGCGCGATCGGCTTCGTCACACGCCGCCCGCGATGGCCGGCACGATCTGGAGCGAGTCGCCGTCTTTCACGGCGGTGTCGAGCGCGTCGAGGAAGCGGATGTCCTCTTCCTCGTTGAGGAAGATGTTCACGAAGCGGCGCACGCCCTTCTCGTCGCACAGGCGATCCTTGAGGCCGGGGTGGTTGGCCTCGAGCGCGTCGAGCACGGCGCGCACGGTCGCGCCTTCGGCGAGGACCTCGTCTTTGCCCTGCGTGAGCGTGCGGAGCGGCGTGGGGATCTGGACCTTGATCGGCATGGTCTCCTCGGTGTCGGGGTCGGGCGCGTGATCACGCGCAGGAAGGCTGGACGTAGTCGCTCGCGTCGATGTGAGAGAGGCTCGCACGCTCTCCGCAGGAGGGGCAGCCCGCGCGCCAATGCAGGGGTCGCTCGCGCAGCGGCCCACCACGGAGGGCGTCCACGTGCACGAAGCGCGGCGCGGGATCGCCCCGCAGGGCGTGGATCGCGAGCTCGGCCTGGAGCGCGCCGACGAGCGCGACGAGCGGACCGACGACGCCCGCGATGGCGCACGTGTCCGGCTGCTCGCGCGGGAGATCTTCGAAGAGGCAGCGGTAACAAGGCCGACTCTCGGGGCCCGTCGACAGCGCGTAGCCCGCCCAGCGCACGACGCCGGCGTGGATCACGCGACGTCTCTCGAGGCGCGCTGCGTCCGCGACGAGGAACTTCGTCGCGAAGTTGTCCGCGCCCTCGATCACGAGATCGTGCCCTGCGATCAGCGCGCGCGCGTTGTCGGGCACGAGGCGGTCGTGGACGCTCCGCGCCGTCACGTCGTTCGCGCCGTGCGCGCGCGCCTCCGCGAGAAACCGCTCGACGAAGCGCGGTCCCTTCGGCGCGCCGACGTCGCCGTCGTCGAAGAACAGCTGACGGTGGAGGTTGTCCGCGGAGACGACGTCGTCGTCGATCACGGTGATGGCGAGCGGCGGCAAGTGCGCCGCGCTCCTCGCGAGGACGAGGCCCGACGCGCAGCCCAGGCCTCCGCCGCCGACGAAGAGGACGCGCGCCGCGCGAGCGTCGTCGTTCTTCGCGATCGGATCCGCGGGAGCCATCGTCAGATCACGTAGACGTAGCGACCGGGCGGGCGTCGCTTGTGGCCGAGCGCCTCGCCGCGCTCGCAGAGCTGCTCGATCGTGACCGCATCGAACGCCTCCTCGATCCGCTGAGAGATCTCGTCGAACGCCTCCTCGGTGACGGTGCGGCTCGTCGCGTCGCCCTCGGCGCCTTCGTCGCGGCCGCCGAGCGCGAGCGGGCCCTCGAGCGCGCGCACGATGTCACCGAGGCGGATCTCGCCGATGCTGCGCGCCAGCTGGTAGCCGCCCCGCGGACCGCGCTTCGAGGCGACGAGGCCCGCGCGCTTGAGGTCCTGGAAGATCTGCTCGAGGAAGCGCGGCGGGATGGCCTGACGCTCGGCGATCTCCTTGATCTGCGTGGCGCGGCCCTCGTTGTGGAAGGCGATGTCGAACATGGCGCGCACGCCGTAGCGTCCCTTGTTCGACAGCTTCACGAGCTTCTCCCGGCCGACGATCTACGGCGCATTCGTGTGGATTACTGAATTGGCACGTCGTTTTTGTCAAGAATGCCCGAACGGGTGATCCCGAGGCGTCTCCGGCAGCGGAACTTGCGATACCCTGGCGGCCGTGCGCGCCTGCGAGATCTGCGGCCACCGCTACCACGACCGCGCGTCGGGGCGCGCCGCGTCGATCTGTCCGTTCGACGGCGGGCGCCTCGTGCCGCTGCCCGATCCGCTCGTCGGCCGCGTGATCGCGGGTCGCTACGCGCTGATGGAGAAGATCGGGCAGGGCGGCTTCGGGGTCGTCTACCGCGCGCATCACGAGGTCGTCGGCAAGGACATCGCGATCAAGTTCCTCCTGCCCGAGCTCTCGGCGGACGAGAACAACCGCGAGCGCTTCCTCCGCGAGGCGCGCGCAGCGAACCGGATCGATCACGAGCACATCATCGACATCAACGACTTCGGTCAGACCGACGACGGGCTCGTGTACCTCGTCATGGAGCTGCTCGAGGGACGCTCGCTGTCCGAGGAGATCGCGCGCGCGCCGCTCGGCCTCGCGCGCACGATCGACATCGCGATGCAGTGCGCCTCTGCGCTGTCCCGCGCGCACGAGCTCGACGTCGTCCACCGCGACATCAAGCCGGACAACATCCACCTGATCCCGCAGGGCGCGAACCGCGACTTCGTGAAGATCCTCGACTTCGGCCTCGCGCACATGAAGGGCGAGCTGCGCCTCACGGCGACGGGCGCGGTGTTCGGCACGCCCGAGTACATGGCGCCCGAGCAAGGACGCGGCGCGCCGATGACGGCATCGGCGGACCTCTACGCCCTCGGCTGCGTGATCTTCGAGATGTTGTCGGGCAGCCCCCCGTTCAAGGGGACGACGCCCGACCTGATCCTCAAGCACATGCGCGAGCCCGCGCCGCGCGTGGCCTCTCGCGCGCAGGGCATCCCCGATGCGCTCGACGCGCTGGTCGCGCGGCTGCTCGAGAAGCCGCCGCAGAAGCGCCACCGCGACGCGTTCCACCTGCTCGAGGAGCTCAAGCAGATCGGTGACTCGCTGCCGCGCGTTCGCGCGTCGGTCGCGCCCGACGAGCTCGCCAAGACCCGGGAGCGCAAGCGCTCGCAGATCGAGGTGCAAAAGCCGCTGCAGGCGCCCAACACGTGGGAGCGGCGCGCGACGTTGTTCCGCGATCTCGCGCGCCGCGCGCACGGCAACGCGCTGCCGGCGTGGCTCTCGCAAGCACTCAATGATCTCGTCGACAGCATCACGCGCGTGCGCGAAGCGGAGCATCAGCTCGGCGCGGCGGCCGAGGCTGCGGCCACGCGAGAGACCGAGATCCGCAACGTGCGCCTTCGCCTCGGCCGGGCGATCGACGAGCTCGTGCGAGACGAGTCGCGGACGGTCGGGGCGATCGACGAGCTCCACCGAGAGCTCGGCGCCCTGCGGCACATGTACGCCGAGACCGAGACGCTCGTGACCCGCGGCCTCGCCGCCGTGCGTGATCCGTCGAGCGGCGTCCTCTCGCGCTCGCTGGCCGCGACGCTGCACGACGCCGGTCTCGCCGCAGGGCGGTGGCTCGACGCCGAGTCGCGCCTCACGACCATCCAAGAGGAGCTGCGCAGGCGCGAGCGCGAGCGAGAGGACCTCCACTTCCAGGTCGAGCAGCTCAAGGGGCGCCTCGGCTCGGGATCGGCCGAGCAGGACCAAGAGGTCACCGCGCTGCGCCAGACCACCGCGAGCCTCGACCGTGATCGCGCCGCGCTCCTCGATCTCACGGCGCAGCGGGCGCAGCTCATCACGCAGCACCTCTCGCAGTTCCCCGAGCTCCGCGATCTCTGGACGGGCGAGACGCCGCTCCAGAACGTGCGCGGCTGATCGCGAACGTGATGCGCTCGATCGCGCTCGCTCCTCGGGTCGCCACGACCTCGCTCGTCACCGTCGCGCTGGCGATCACGGCGGTGGCGACGCTGGCGCTGGCCACGCTGGTGCTCACGGCGTGCGATCCGCCGCCGGCGCCGACGCCGAGCGAGCAGTCACCGACCGCCAACGAGTTCGTGTCGAGCCGCGTGTCGGCGTCGCTCGGCCAGCTCGCGCGCGCCGCCACGACGCGCGGCTTCACCGAAGAGGGCCCGGATCGGCGCGGGTTCCTCGTCGAGCGCGGACCCAACGTGCTCGAGATCCAGCTGCGATCGGGGAGCTGCTACCTGCTGGTGGCCGCAGGCTCGGAGGCGATCCGCGAGCTCGACGTGACGCTCCACCAGGGCGACGGCGCCGAGGTCGTGAGGGACGGCGCGACCGGGCGCCTCACGGCGCTCCACCACTGCCCGCCGCAGTCGGGCACGTTCTACGCGGCGGTGCAGGCCACCGCGGGGAACGGCCTCTACGCGCTGCGCGTGCTGCGTGGTCCGAACGGTCTCGACGTGCGCACCGACGACATCGTGCGCGCCGCCGAGCCGGAGCGACCGACCCGATGATCCGCCGCGCGAACCGCGCGCTCGCGTGCGTGGTGTTCCTGCTCGCGCTGCTCGGCGCGAGCGCGTGCGGCGACGTGGCGCCCGAGAGCGTGACGCCGCGGCGTGGCGCGCTCGGCGACGATCACGCGCCGCTCGACGCGCTCGCGAGGCGACACGGCCGCCTGCGCGAGCGCCTCGCGCTCCGCGGCTACGAGGTGATGGAGCGCGAGGCGCGCGTCTTCGTGCTCGAGTCGCAGGGCGTCGCGATCCCCGTCGATCTCGACGTCGCGCGGTGTCACACGTTCACCGCGCTCGGCTCGGCGGGTCTGCGCGAGATCCACGCGATCCTCTACGACGGCGAGGGCGTCGAGGTCGCGGCGGACGCGATCGCGAACGAAGGCGCGCTCGTGCACACGTGCCCGCAGCGCGTGGTCGACTCGGCCGGCGAGGAGATCGAGACGCTGCCGCACCACCTCGTGATCTTCGCGATCGCGGGCTCCGGCTCGGTCGCGATCACGGAGGCCGAGAGCGCTCCCGGCACGGGCGAGGGCTTCGAGGGGATCTTCGAAGAGATCCTCGCGCCGAGCGTTCCCTTCCGCGACGTGGAGCAGGCGCTCACGCGCAGCCGCACCGCGCTGCGCGCGCGCGGGCTCTCGCCGGTGGGTGAGCCCGACGTCCGCACGCTCTTCGAGCGAGGCGCTGCGCGCGCGGATCTGCCCGTGGAAGAAGGGCGCTGCTACGTGTCGGTCGCGCGCGGCGGCGCGGGCGTGGACGACCTCGATCTGTTCCTCTTCGACGCAGACGGCGTCGAGGTCGCGCGCGATCTGAGCCGCGGCGCGGAGGCGTCGATCGAGCACTGCGCGCACGAGACGGCGACGTACGTCGTCGAGGTGCGCGCGTACCGAGGCAGCGGCGCGGTGGGCCTCGCGAGCTTCGCGGGCGTGCGGGGCGACGGGCCCGCGGAGACGCCGGAGAGCCGCGAGGTCGGCGAGGCGATCGGCGTGGGGCCCGAGCGCGATGATCCCGTGGTGGAGCTCGCGGTGTCCGTCGCGAGCCTCGTCGAGCAGGGGTTCGACGAGCCGCTGCTGATCGCGCGATCGGCGGTGATCACGCCCGGAGAAGTGCTCACGCACGACGTGGTGATCGGGCCGGGGTGCGGGCTCGTCGTGGCCATCGGGTCGGACGAGGCGATGGATCTCGATCTCTATCTCGCCGATCCGAACGGTCGCGAGATCGACGTGGACACCGACACGCGCTCGCACGCGACGGTGCGCGCCTGCGCGCCCACAGCGAGCCGCCTGCGCGCCGCGGTGAAGGTCTACGGACACGACGGCACGTACGCGCTGGGCGTGCTGCGCGCGCCGCGCGCGATCGAGGACGTGCCGAGCCTGCGGCTCGCCGAGCTCACGGCGGAGCCACGCGCGCGCGGCTACTCGGTGCGGAGCGAGGAGCGACACCAGCTCGAAGAAGAGGGCGCCCGCGTGAGCGGTCAGACGCTGCTCGATCCGGGCCGCTGCGTGGTCGTGGCGATCGCCGCGCGTGGTGATCTCACGGACGTCGATCTCGAGCTGCGCAGCGTCGATGGTCGTGTGCTCGCGTCCGACTCGGGCCCCGCGCCGCACGCGACGTCGGGGTGGTGCGCACCGAGCGCGCCCGTCGTGACGCCGATCGATCCAACGCCGGGGACGCCGGTCGAGCCGACACCGATCGAACCGACACCGATCGAGCCGACACCGATCGTGTGGGAGGCGCGCGCGTACGAGGGCTCGGGTGAGGTGCGCGTGCAGGTGATGGAAGGTCCCGTGTGAGGGGCTCGGACGTGCGCCTCGGCGTCGAGCGAGTTACGAACCGCTCCCACTTTTTTTGACCCCATACGCGCGAGCCCTTACCCCCGTGGGTGTCCGCCGTCGGTCGCGTGTTCGACGAGACACACGCGCCACCGTCATCGGAGCTCAGTGCCCACGCAAAGCCGCGCAGATCGCCCCGTGGATCGGTTCTTGGGTTGTCTGTGCGCACGGGACGACGTCCCGCGGAGGAAGTCATGAAGAAGCAGACCCAGCACTCGAACGTTCAGCAGTCGAATCTCGTGGGCGACGGCGTGGCAGCGACGAAGATGAAGGTCGGCGTTCTCATGGGCGGCATCGGGCCCGAGCGAGAGATCTCGCTGAAGACCGGTGATGCGATCGCGACGGCGCTCGAGGGGCGCGGACACCTGGTGGTCCGCATCGACGCCGACCGGTCGCTGGACGAGACGCTGCGCAAGAACCCGATCGACGTCGCCTTCCTCGCGCTCCACGGCACGTACGGCGAAGACGGCTGCGTGCAGGGCATGCTCGAGATGATGGGCATCCCGTACACGGGCTCGGGCGTGCTCGCGAGCGCGCTCGCGATGGACAAGCTCAAGGCCAAGGAGCTGTTCCGCCTCTACAACGTGCCGACGCCTGCGTACTACGTCCTCGAGAAGGACGAGCTCGGCAAGCTCGAGGAGATGCACGGGAGCTTCGGCTTCCCGGTCTTCGTGAAGCCGCGTCGCTCGGGATCGAGCGTGGGCGCGGGCCGCGCGACGAACATGGCCGAGCTCGCGCAGCGCTGTGAAGAGGCCGCGAAGTTCGACGACTCCGTGCTCGTCGAGCGCTTCGTGATCGGCCGCGAGGTGACGGTTGGTGTGCTCGACGGTCGCGCGCTCGGCGCGCTCGAGATCGTGCCGCGCGGCGAGTTCTACGACTACAAGAGCAAGTACTCGAAGGGCCAGAGCGACTACCACCTGCCCGCGCGTCTCCCGCCCACTCGCTACAAGGGCGTGCTGAACCTCGCGGAGCGCGCGCACAAGGCGCTCGGCTGCCGCGGCTTCACGCGCGTCGATCTCCTCGTGACCGAGGGCGAGAACGAGTACGTGCTCGAGGTGAACACGCTGCCCGGCATGACGCCGCTCTCGCTCCTGCCGAAGATCGCGCAGGGCGCGGGCTACGACTTCGGCGAGCTCTGTGAGCAGATCCTCTCTCGCGCGACGTGCTCCATGCCGCGCGTGCAGGTGACCGCCGTCGTCGAGACGCGCGTCGCCGAGACCCCGAAGAAGAAGACCGTCCGCGCCGAAGCGCCTCCGCCCGCGGAGTGATCTCTCGCGTCAGGCGCGGCGTGGTGAGAGGTGAGGACGAGCTGCTTCCGCGCGGTGCTCGTTCCTCCCCTCGGACCTGCCGGGCGCTGACGCGTAGACGTCGCCTCAGCCTGCGTCGTCGCTCGCTGCGTCATCGACCGCGGCGTCGACTTCGGTGGACGCGTCGTCTTCAGTCGAAGCGTCGTCCTCGAACACACCCGCGTCGTCCTCGACGACGCCTGCGTCGTCGAACATCCCTGCGTCCGCCTCGGGGGTGCTCGCGTCGATCGGTGGCGGCAGGTCGTCGCAGATGCAGAGATCGACGTCGGGATCACACGCCCCTCCCGTGCTCGACACGCACGTCGCGCCCGCGCGGCAGTCGGAGTCATCGGTGCACGCGGGCCAGCAGAAGCGCGAGTCGCCGAGCGGCGTGCACGCGTAGCCCGGCGGGCAGCTGTCGGCGGTGTCGCAGCCCGCGACGCAGTAGGTCTCCGTCGGGGTGAACGCGAGGCACGCGTCGCGTCCTCCGAGGCTCGCCGTCCGGCAGAGGTCTTCGGGTCGCGGCACGGGCACGCCGCCGTCGCTCGCGAGCAGGCCGACGCTGCCGTCGGGCGCGACGCCGCAGCCCGCGAACGCGCAGATGCCTTGCGACGTCGCGATGCCGAAGTCTCCGTCGAGGAAGAGACATCGACCGCGGCCGAACGGCGAGAAGCAGTCTGCGTCCGCGCTGCACGCCGAGCCGACGTCGTACGTGCTCTCGTCGTTGTAGTTCCCGGGCCAGCACGATCCGTCGAGCGGGTCACTCGTTCCATGACGCCCATCCCACCCGCAGGCTTCGTTCACGCCGCACGTCGGGTGGCCGCCCGCCGCGCCAAGCCGCTGCGCGTCGTCGGACTCGGCGCCGATCACACATCCTCGCGTGCAGACGCCGCCGGGCACGTCGAAGAGCGCGTGGTCGCAGACAGCGCCCTCGCCGCACGCGAGATCACCGTCGTTGCAGCCGCGACGGACGCAGTAGCCGTCGCTGAGCGTGCTCGTCGGATCGTCACGCTCGCTGCGGATGCACGTGCCGTCGTCCTCGCAGTCGAAGTCCGTCGTGCAGTCGTCTCCCGCGCGGGCGTCGGCGCGCCCCGTGGTCTCGCACAACCCGGTCGTGAGGTTGCAGCGCGACGCGTACTCGAGGCCCTCGTCGACGAGCGTCTCGAAGAGGCCATCCGCGTCACGATCCTCGAACGTGAACTGACAGCTGTCGGTGCCATCGTCTGCGATCGAGCAAGCGCTGACGCACACGAGCTCCGCCCGATCACACCCGTCGGCGACACCGCAGCCGCCGCGCCCGGACCGCTCGGGGATGCACTCGGCGAGGCACATGCCGGAAGACGCCGACACGAACCCTCGATACGTCGGCATGCAGCGCGAGCACGGGTTGCATTCACCCTCTTCACCGAGCGTGCAGCCAGAGACGCACTGCGTGCCGACCCAGTAGCGTCGGTCGTACGGGCGCCCCGGCGTGCCGTCGCGTCGCACCGTCGGGTCTCCTGCCCACGTGACCTCGTCGAGGCACGACCACGGCGCCACGCACTCACCCTCGAAGCACGGGCCGCCGAGCTCTCCTCCACCCAGGCACTGCGATCGCGACGCGCTCGCGTCGCTGCGCACACGCGCGTCGGGCGCGTCGATCGCCGGAAACGGCGCGTCGGTCAGGGGGCCGGCGTCGTCCGCGCGGTAGTCGCTGCATCCACCCCCGCAGCTGAGAGGGGGCGACGACGTCATCCCTGCGTCGGGCGGGAGCGAGGTTCGCGGCGGCGTCGGGCACGGCTCGCACCTGCAGCGCGCGCAGTCACATCCGCAGCACGACGAGCTGCACGAGGGCAGCACCATCATGACGAAGAACAAGAAGAGGCCCACCCGCCTCCGTGAAGTCATGCGATCGAGCCTACGCGCGTGACTCCGCGACGTGAAGGAGGGGGGCGGAGCGCGAGCGCAGGCTCACGGAGCGTCGGCGCCCGCGTCTTCTCCCGTGCTCGCGTCGGGCGGCTCCACGCCCGCGTCGACGGGTGCGATGGCGTCGTTGCAGAAGCACGTGTCGCTGAGCGGGTCGCACACCTCACCCGAATCATCCAGACAGCGGACGCCCGTTCGGCAGTCGGTGTCCGCGAGGCACATCGGCCAGCAGACGCGGAGCGGTCGCAATGCGTCGCCGAGGTTCGGGCACGCCCAGCCGTCGGGGCAAGCGAGCGCGTCGTCGCATTGGTGGATGCAGTAGGTCTGCTGCTCGATGAGCCCGACGCAGATGTCGGTGCCGCCCCGACAGAGATCATCGGGGCGCTCCACGGGCAGCGCTTCGTCGGCCACGCGCAGCCCGATTCCGTCGGTGGTCGCGCCACATCCACCGACCACGCAGATTCCACGGCCCGTGCGTGCGTAGGCTTCGTCATCGAGGAAGAGGCATCGACCGAGGCCGAACGGAGACCAGCACTCGTCGTCGCGCTGGCACTCCGCGCCGACGTTGTAGGCGGGGACGTCGTTGTAGTTGCCGGGGTAGCAAGCGCCGTTGAGCGGATCGGAGAGGCGGTGCGTGCCGTCCCAGAAGCACGCCTCGTTGGCACCGCACTCAGGATGACCACCTGCTGCCCCGAGGCGTTCGCTGTCCATCGTCTCGGCGCCCACCTCGCAGCCCTGCATGCATGCGCCGCCCGGTAGCTCGAAGAGGCTGTGCGCGCACACGTCGCCTTCGCGGCAGGGGAGGTCTGTCTCGTTGCAGCCGCGACGGATGCAGTAGCCATCGCTCAGCGTGGTGATCGGCTCCGTTGCGTCGCTGCGCACGCAAGTGCCGTCGTCTTCACAGTCGAAGTCCGTGACGCAGTCGTCGCCTGCGGTCGCGCCCATGCGCCCGATGGTCTCGCAGAGCCCGGTGGCCTCGTTGCACGTCCGAGGGAAGTCGATGCCTTCGTCCACGATGGTCTCGCGGGTGTCGGGATCCGCGTCTCGGTCTTCGAACGTGAACTGGCACGAGTCGACTCCGTCGAGCGAGACGGCGCACGCCTCCAAACATGCGAGCTCACCGCGCTCGCACGCGAAGCTGCCGACGCAGCCTCCGCGCCCCGAGAGGTCCGCGTCGCATGTCGCGCGGCACTCGCCGAGGTGCGCGCCGTCGTCGAAGATCCCGAAGTCGACGCACCGGCTGCAGTCGTTGCATTCGGTCGCGCTGCCGAGAACGCACGCGCCGATGCACGTGCTCCCGAGGAAGTAGCGTGCGGGAAATGCGCGTCCGTCCATGGACGGGTCGGCGCGCGTGACACTCGGGAGATCACTCGTGATCTCCTCCTGACAGGTCCACGGGTCGGCGCATCCGCCCGCGCCGCAGTGACCACCGAGTTGACCCGGATCGCCGCAGGTCCTCGGCGGCACCACCGCATCGACTCCACGCACGTCGTGCAGATTGGTCGCGTCGATGAACTGCGCATCGGGGGCAGTCCATGCGTCGAGTCGCGGCCGCTCGTCGTCAGCACATCCGCTCGAGCAACTCGGAAACGAGCAGGACGAGCAAGAGCCGCTGTACGTGCAACCCGCGCCGGACCCCGTGCGACCCCCGCAGCAAGACGAGCTGCACGAGGGCAGCACGATCATGAGGAAGAACAAGAAGAGGCCCACCCGCCTCCGTGAAGTCATGCGATCGAGCCTACGCGCGTGACTCCGCGACGTGAAGGAGGGGGGCGGAGCGCGAGCGCAGGCTCACGGAGCGTCGGCGCCCGCGTCTTCTCCGGTGCTCGCGTCGTGCGGCTCCACGCCCGCGTCGACGGGTGCGGTGGCATCGGTGCAGAAGCACGTGTCGGTGGGCGAGTCGCACGCCTCGTCCGAATCATCGAGACAGCGGGCGCCTGTGCGGCAGTCGGTGTCCGCGAGGCACATCGGCCAGCAGACGTGGAGCGGTCGCAGCGTGTCGCCGAGGTTCGGGCAGGCCCAGCCGTCGGGGCATGCGGTCGCGTCGGCGCATCCGTGGATGCAGTAGTTCTGGAGCTCGGTGAAGCCGAGGCAGAGATCGGTGCCGCCGCTCGCTGACGTGCGACAGAGATCCTCGGGGCGCTCCACGGGCACGACGCCATCGGCGACGTGCAGGCCGATCGGCTCGCCCGCCGTCTCGCCGCAGCCGCCGACCGCGCAGATGCCGCGGCCCGTGCGCGCGTACGCGTCGTCGAGAAACGCGTCGTCGTCGAGGAACAGACAACGACCGAGCCCGAACGGAGACCAACACTCTTCGTCGCGCTGGCACTCGGCGCCGACGTTGTAGGCCGGCACGTCGTTGTAGTTGCCGGGGTAGCAGGCACCGTTGAGCGGATCGGAGAGGCCGTGCGTGCCGTCCCAGAAGCACGCTTCGTTCGGGCCGCACTGTGGATGTCGACCGGCCGCGCCGAGCCGCTCGGCGGCCGTCATCTCCTCGCCGACCTCGCAGCCCTGCATGCACGCGCCGCCCGGCAGCTCGAAGAGGCTGTGCGCGCACACGTCACCTTCGCGGCAGGGGAGGTCAGTCTCGTTGCAGCCGCGACGGATGCAGTAGCCATCGCTCAGCGTGGTGATCGGCTCCGTTGCGTCGCTGCGCACGCAAGTGCCGTCGTCTTCACAGTCGAAGTCCGTGACGCAGTCGTCGCCTGCTGTCGCATCGACACGGCCGACCGTCTCGCAGAGCCCCGTCGCGGAATTGCATGCGCTCGGATGGGCCACGCCTTCGTCGACGATCGACTCGAAGCTCCCGTCGCCGTCGCGGTCTTCGTGCGTGAACTGGCACGTGTCGACCCCCTCGACGACGACGCACGCGTCGCGGCAGTAGAGCTCACCGCGATCACATGCATACCCCTCGCTGCATCCTCCGCGGCCGTCGACGTCCTGCTCGCACGTGAGCCGACAGCGGCCGATCCCATCGACGAAGGGAGCGCAGGTCGCGCAGCGTCCGCAAGGCGACCGCCATGCCTCTGCGAGGAGGTCGCACTCGCCGGTGCAGAGCCCGCCAGGCCAGATCCGAACTGGATAGGGGCGACCCTCCGAGCCGTCGCGCCGAAGGGTCGGCGTGGTGCCGTCGATCGGGTCGAGGCACATCCATGGCTCGAGGCACTCACCCGAAACGCAGTTGCCGCCGACGTTGGCGCGGGTGCCGCACCTGAAGTCCTCCCGATCGCCGGTCGCGCGGCGGGCGTCGGTCGGGGAGTCGGGCGGCCCGATGTCGATCGCAGACGTCGCGTCCCGCGGCACGCGCGCATCCGGAGGCTCAGCTCCGGAGTCGCATCCAGTGCAATCGAACGTGATGGGTGAGCAGCTGCACGAGCTGCACGACGAGCTGCACGAGGGCAGCACCATCATCATGAAGAACAAGAAGAGGCCCACCCGCCTCCGTGAAGTCATGCGATCGAGCCTACGCGCACGACTCCGCTCCGTGAAGGAGCCCCGTCTTCACGGCGTGTAGTGACGCGAGAAGAGCAGTGTGACGATCTCGCGCACGTCGGCTGGCGGGGGCCAGAACCGGTAGATCGAGTGCGAGGTGAGGCCGTTCCTGCCGTCGAGGAAGTCGCGCACCTGCGCGCGCAGCGCGGACTTCATCACGACGCCCGCGAACACCGCGTGGATGTGCGGCGCTTCGCTCGCGGGCCAGCCGTCGGAGCCCGGCTGCCGGTACCACGCGGCGAAGCCGTTCTCGCCGAGGCGCTGCAAGAGCGCGCGGATCTCGGTGCTCGAGAGATCGCGCGTCGAGAGATCGACGGCGGCCGTGTACGCGCGTCCGTCGGCTGTTCCGTCGCTCGAGTGGTAGCCGGCCGAGGCGGGCGCGCTGCCGATGGTCTGCGTGATCCGCGACGCGCTCACACCCGCGCATCGGAGTCGATCCGACGCCTCGGGATGGAGCCCCGAGTGCAGCAGATCGCGGTGCGGGCACGTCGCCCAGCCGGGATCCTCGGGCGTCGCGCGCGAGACGCAGCCGTCCGGTGTTCCCGTCGCGCGCTCCGCGCAGCCTTCGTCGCAGGCCTCGAGCACGACCCATCGATCGCCGTCGCACGCGAGCACGTCGTCGTCGTGCTCGGGCACGAGCGGCACGCGACACGGTGGATCGAGCGTGAGCGCATGCCGCGCCGCGCTCGCGCCGCACCACGAGACGCGCACGAAGCAGTCGCACACCGCTCGCCCGCCCTCCAGGCGTCGCCGGCGCAGGTGAAGAGCCGATCCCCGTCGGCCGCGGCGCCCTCGATCACGCAGCCTGCTTCGTCGGCGAGCGCCGCGAGGCCGGCCTCGCAGTAGGTGCCTTCGCCCGCGAGGCAACCGCACGGAGGGACCGACCACGCGTCGTCCGAGACCCGCGCGTCGGCTCGCGGTGTCGGCGCGTCCTGCCGCCACGCCGACGTGTCTGCGGTCCGTCGCGCGTCTTCCGTCGATCCGACGATCGGCGTCGAGCACGCCGCGCACGCGAGGCTCGCGATGATCGAGGCGGCGAGCCACTGCTGCCTCGAGATCGCGCACGCGCGGCTCGGAGGTCGCGACGGCGTCCATTCGATGGGCGATCGAGGAGAGGAGCGCAGCGTGCGAACACGCCGCGGATCGAGAGAAACGCGAGGCATCGCCGTCCTCCGAGCACGTCACGTGCCCGTGCTGCGCGTCGCGTAGGATGGCCGCGTGAAGACGCTCGACGACGCCGCTTGGTCACCGCTGCACGCGGCCGCGCTCGCAGGAGATCTCGACGCTGCGACGCGCACGATCGAGGCTGGCGTCGCGATCGACGCGGAGACCACGCTCGGTGTCGTGTCGAGCGCGCTCGGTGGTGGACAGCTCGTGCGGCCCAAGGGCAACGCGGTGTACCCAGCGACGCTCGCGCGCATCGAGGGGCCGAACGAGCTCGCGTTCGACGCTGGGACCACGGCGCTGCACGTCGCTGCGTGGGCGGGCCATCGATCGATCGTCGAGGTCGCGCTCTCGCGCGGCGTGAAGGTGGACATCAAAGACTCCGTGGGCGCGACCGCGCTGCATCACGCGGCGCGAGGAGGGCGGGGCGACATCGTGACGCTGCTGCTCGGCAAGAAGGCGAAGCCTGCGGCCGCGACGAAGAGCGCGAAGAGCGCGGCGTTCTTCGACGCGGGCGTCACGCCGCTCCACGCGGCGCTCGAGCACGGTCACCTCGCGGTCGCGCGTGCGCTGCTCGATGCGGGCGCTGACGCGCACGCGAAGACCAAGAACGGCAACGGCGCCGTCTTCTTCGTCGCGCGCTCGGGATCCATGGAGGCGCTCGCCTGGCTTCGCGAGCTCGGCGTGTCGCTCGTCGACGAAGGCGCGTACCTGAACGATGCGCTCTTCGAGGCGACGACCCTCGGGAACGTCGCGATGGTCGAGGCGCTGACCGAGCTCGGCAACCGTCCACGTGACGCGCACCTGCGCGAAGCCACGAGCCGCGGACACGACGCGATCCGGTCACTGCTCATGGCGCGAGGGGTTGGGCCGCTCGCGTACCGCACGACTGCGGACGCTGCGCGCGCCAACGATCCGTGGGCCCTCGAGGCGATGCGCGCGGCAGGCAGCGACGTGGCGCACCCGAGCGTGATCACCCACGCGATCGGGATGGGCCACAGGCGCGTGGTGGACATGCTGCTCGCGCACGGCGCGCGCCTCGACGCGGACAAAGGCACGCACGGTCCGCTTCACATGGCCGTCGATCGTGCGCACGCCGACATCGCGCTCGCGCTGATCGAGCGTGGCGCGCCGCTCGACGCGAAGGACCCGCACGGCAACACGCCGCTCTTCACCGCGTGCATGCGTCGCGCGATGGAGCGCCCGATCGAGGCGATGATCACGCGCGGCGCGAACCCCCACGAGGTGATGCGCCACGGCAACTCGGCGTGGAAGCTCGCCGAGACGATCCCCGCCTACCGCGCGCTGCTCGCGAAGACGTCCCACGTGCCGGATCCGAACGCGCGCGGGTGGGAGCCGCCGACGTCGTCGCGCGTGCTGACCGACGCGTCGCTGCGCCCGACGTTCAAGGAGGCCTACCGCGCGCTCTTCGACGAGCTCGTCCCGCCGCGCGACGCCGCCCCGACGGTGCAGGGCGAGCTCGCGCGCGTGAGCAACAAGCTGTGGGACGAGGCCATGCGCAACGGCAACGGCAACTTCGACGAGCGCCACCGCGCGATGGCGAAGATCTTCGACGTCCTCCGCGGCGCACCCTTCGACGCCGACCGCGAGCGCAAGGTCCGCGAGGCCATCGCGTCGATCAGCAAGGGCTCCCTCGACGACGACGCCCACCGCCGCGTCGCCCACGCCGTCCTCGACTGGTGCGTCGCCCACCCGGTTCTGATCGCGCGCGAGTGAGCTCGGTTCAGCCGACGCGACCCGCGAGACAGGTCGCGGGCTCGGGCGGACTCGGAAGTCGAACCTCCGATGGATGCGAGCTCCGCTGCCCTGGCGGAGGCTGCACCGTCGAGTGCAGCGGCGAGCGGACCGACTGCGGCGGCGGACGCATCGTCTGCGGCCGCGACTGCTGACGTGTTCGGAGCATGGGGAACGTCGCGTCTCTGACCTGAGGGTCGCCGTCGTCGGCGGACTCGTCCAACCCGGCTGAGCCGAGGGATGATGACGACGTGATGAAGCCCGGGATGAAGTCGAGCATGTGCTTCGCCGTCGCGGCGCTCCTCCAGGCGCCGGTGGCGACGCTCCATGCGCAAGACGCGTCGTCGGTCGCGCCGGACGCGATCTATCTCTCGACGAACCCGGAGGAGGAGAGCGACGTTCCGACGACGCGTGACGGTGATCCCCATCCGTATGCGTTCATCGAGTCGTCGATCGGCGCGGTCTGGTCTCCGGGGGAGCGGGCCAACATCGCGCACCTCGTGCAGCGCGTCGGCGCTGGGCTGCTCGTCGATCTCTTTCGCGTCGAGATCATGCTCGGCATGGGCATCGATCAGTCGATGGACGGTAGCTACCGGCTCGCGTTCACCGTCGACGGGCAGGCCTTCGTGGCCGCGTCGTTGCCGATCGACTCGATCGCGCTCGACGTCGGAGGCGTGATCGGCGGCGTCGGCCACGAGCACGTGACGTCGGACACGTTGAGCTCGAGCGGGATGATGACGGCGTTCACGATCGGCGCCGCGATCGGACTGCACGCGCCCGACAGTCGAGCGGCGTTCCCGTTTCGCGCGCGGCTCGAGGTGGGCGCGTTCGCGCGTCCCGATCCGGGTCGCCTCGCGCCCTACACGCACGTCGCGCTCGGCGTCGCGTTCTGGTGAACCGTCAGCGGAGGATGACCGCGCCGTTCGGGCCGACGACCGTCGAGCTCGGGGGCGTGGTCTCGGGAGGTCGCGGCGACTCCACGGGCGTCGTCGTCGTGACCGGCGGAGTCGAGGTCGACGGCGGTGGACGCGTGCCTCGATCGGTGCGCGTCGTGCGCGGCGGCGTGAGGTCTCGCGGTGCGGTCGTGCCCGTGGGTGTCGTCGCGGGAGGTGCGACGAGCGTGGCGGGCGGCGCGATCATGCCGGTCGGGAGCGGCACCTCGGGCGGCGTCGGAGCTGTGGTCGTGGGGGGCGGCGTCGTCGTCGCGGTCGGCGGAGCGGGTGGCAGCGGTGAGGTGTGGATGGTCGGTGTGTTGACCCACACGACGTACCAACCGAAGAACGCGAGCAGGGCGAGGGCGAGGCCCGCGGCGATGCCCATCGCGATCGCGCGAGGCCACTCGGAGGCGCGCGGCCGCTCGACGACCATCGTGCCTTCGACCGCGACGCGGAGCGTTCGCTCTTCGCGGGGCGCGAGCGCGCCTTCGGCGAACGAGGGCTCCCAGATGGCGCGCGCGTGCGGCGAGGCGAAGGGGAGGAGGGCGCGCGCGAGATCGCGCATCGACGCGTAGCGCTGCTTGTTGTCCTTCGAGAGCGTGCGCATCACGACGGCGTCGAGGCCCGAAGGAATGCCGCGGGTGAGCTTGCCGGGCGCTGGCGCCTTGGTCGTGGCGAGCTTCTGGAGGATCTCGAGGAACGAGTCGCCGTCGTAGGGAAGCTGCGACGTGAGGCACTGGTACATCATCACGCCGACCGACCACTGATCGCTGCGCGCGTCGGCGTTTTTGGCGCCCTTGGTCTGCTCGGGGCTCATGTAGCGGGGCGTGCCGATCACGTTGTTCGTGCCGGTGAGCCGCACGGCGGCGCCGTCGTCTTGCGCGATGTGCGAGATGCCGAAGTCGAGGACCTTCACCACCTCGGAGCCCGCGCGCGTGCGCGACACGAAGATGTTCTCGGGCTTGAGGTCGCGGTGCACCACGCCCTCGGTGTGCGCGGTGACCAGCGCCGAGCAGACAGGGAGCATCAGGTCGACGACGATGTCGGGCCGCATGGGGCCGGTGCGCGCGAGGCGATCGAGGAGGTTCTCGCCCTCGAGGAGCTCCATCACGAGGAACGGGACGCCGTCCGAGACGCCGACATCCGTCACGTCCACGGTGTGCGGGTGCCGCACGCGGCCCGCGGCCTTGGCCTCCCGCAAGAAGCGCTGCGTGGAGCTCCGGCTGTTCGCGAGGTGAGGGAGGAGCGTCTTGATCGCGACGCGCTTGCCCACGCCCGTGTGCACGCCTTCGTACACGGCGCCCATGCCGCCGCGGCCCACGACGCGGCCGAGCTGGTAGGTGCCGAGGAGCGTCCCCGGAGGCAGCGTCGCCGTCGACGGATCCTCCGAGTGGAGGTCCAGGCTCGCGTCGGGCGCGGTGCTGATCGCGGGCGCGGGGCTGGCCACGGCGCGATTGTGACGCGACGGGAGGAAACCAGGCAACGACCTGCGCTTCGAATCGGCCAGAGAGGGCGGCGGGTCAGTCGATCCCGAGGCGCGCGCGGGTCTCTTCGAGCGAGAGCGGCATCAGCGACCAGTAGTCCCACGCGCCCATCACGTCCGCGGTCACGCGTCGCCCGCGCAGGAACGCGGGGAGGACGCGCGCGGGATCGAACGCGCCTCGCGCGGGCGTGACGATCGCTGGGCTCACGGGGAGATCGAGGTGGAACGTGGCGAGCGCGGTGACGAAGAACGTGAACCAGTCCGGGTCTCCGATGCGCGACGCGTGCCCCGCATAGAAGCCCGCGATCTCGCACTCGCCGGCGGGGTCGGTGCCGTAGCCGTTCACGACGTGCATGAGGTCGTGGTGGATCATGCGTTCGCTGCTACCGTCCGCGCCGATGCGCTCCGCCGCACTTCTCGCCTGGATCGTCCTCGCTGTCGGGGCCTTCGCGTCGTCCGCCTACGCACAGGACGCGTCCGCGGCCAGCGAAGCCGATGCGCTGATCGAAGAGGGCGTGCAGCTCCGCGAGCAAGGGCGCGACGAGGACGCCGTGGCCGTGTTTCGTCGTGCCCGCGCGATCGACGACGCGCCCCGCGCGCGGGCCCAGCTCGGCCTCGCGCTGCTCGCCACGGGTGTGTTCGTGGAGTCGTACGAGCTGCTCGAGGCGGTGCTCGCGAGCGACGACCCGTGGGTGACCGATCGTCGGAGCGCGCTCGAGGCTTCGTTCGCCTCTGCGGCGGCGCACGTGGGCACGCTCGAGATCACGGGCGACCAGGGTGGCCGACTGCGGGTGAACGGCGTCGATCACGGAACGCTGCCGCTCACGCGCCCGCTCCACGTCGCGAGCGGGCGCGCGGTGGTCGAGGTGGCGCGAGAGGGATTCCATACGTACGTGGGCGAAGCGGCGATCGAGGCGCGCGCGATCTCGCGGCTCCGCGTGGAGCTCATCGCGCTCCCCGCGAGCGAGACGACTCCGGCGGGCGGGGACGACTGGATCGTGCCCGCGGTGATCGTCGGGAGCGTGCTGGTCGTGGCGGGCGTCGTCACCGGCCTCGCGATCGGCCTCCAGCAGCCGAGCTACGAGCGCGGTGACGTGGGCGGCGTCGTGATGACGCTGACGGTGCCGTGGTAGCCGTGGCGCGCGTGTGCTTGGCCGCCCTCATCGGCGTGCTCGCGCTCGGCTGTCTGCCGCCGCCGGCGCAGGTGATCGTGGTCGTGGACGCCGAGCCCGGGGTGCTCGCAGACGCGCGCTACGACCACGTTCGAGTCCAGGTGTTCGCTCGCGACGCGCCGGGTGGTTCGTCGCGCGCCGCGCCCACCTTGAACCTCCCGGTGCGGCCGGGCGCCGAGGGTGGACCGCCGCTCCCGTTCCGCGTGGTGCTCACGCCGACGGGCGGAGACGCCTCGCGGACGTACGAGGTCCGCGTGACGGCGGAGGATGCGAGCGACGACGAGTTCGTGCTCGCGCGCGCCATCAGCGGCTACGCGCCGCGCGAGACGCTCGTCCTCCCCATTCTGCTGAGGTCGTCGTGCGTCGATGTGCTCGAGTGCGAGGCGGAGCAGACCTGCGACGAGAGCGTGTGCGTGAGCGCGACGGTCCTCGTCGAGGACCTCGTCCCGCTCGAGATCTTCCGGCGCGACGCGGGTCCGGGCGCACGTGACGGCGGTCCCGACGATGCCGCGCTCGATGCCCGTGTCGTCCCTCAGGACGCTGGCCCGGACGCTCGTGTCGATACGACGCTCGACGCCTGGCGCGATCCGGCGGTCGATGCGTGGCTGGATCCCGCGACGGACGCGTGGACGCCGCCGTCGGACGCGGGCGTAGACGCATGGACGGCCGACGACGCAGGCGGCAGCAGGTTTCGTCCCACCACCGTCGTGCTCACCACGATGGGTGTATCGACGGGCGACTTCCACGGCGCGAGCGTCTGCGCCGACTCGAGCGGTGACTTCTACGCGGCGTCGGAGCCTGGACGACCCGGCGTCGTGCTCTCGCCACCCGAGCGCCCTCTCACGACGACGGCTCCGGGGGCCACCCCGATCCAGGTGGCCTGCGGCCGCGCCGGGGCAGCGGTGTTCGGCGGGACGCCCTCTGCGGGTGTCGGAGGCTCGGCCGCGATGTTCGAGCGAGGCACCGGCTGGTCGGCGTCGGAACCGTTCGAGTCGTTGTCCATCGTGGGCACCGGCGCGGAGCTCGGCGCCTCCGTGTCGCTGACTCACTCGGGCGAGCTTGCCGTCGTCGGCGCGCCCGGAGGAGTCCTGCGTGGCTCGGTGTTCGTGTACACACGCGCCGCGGGTGCTTGGACCGAGGCACAGGTGTTGGAGTCGGCGGACGGTGGTGGGTTCGGATCGGCCGGCCGGGATCGCTTCGGCGCCCACGTCGCGGCGAGCGGCGACGGTCGATTCATCGCCGTGGGTGCCCCGTTCGAGGACGGCGCCGCGGGCGGCGTGTCGGCGGTCGAGGACGAAGATGCGGTCGACTCCGGCGTGGTCTTCGTCTTCGCCTCACCAGAAGAAGACGTCTGGGGCGGGAGCTTGATCACGCAGGTCCGCATCAAGGCTCCGCTACCGGTGGCCGACGCGCGCTTCGGCGCCGCGGTCGCGCTCGACGCGAGGGGAGAGACGCTCGTCGTCGGCGCACCCTCGGAGGGCGGAGGCGCGGTCTACGTCTACACGCGGATCGGGAGCGCGTGGAGCCACGCGATGACCCTGACGGCGTCGAACGCGGGGAGCGGCGACAAGTTCGGGAGCTCCGTCGCGATCAGCGACGACGGCATGATCGTCGTCGTCGGCGCGCCGGGCGAAGACTCGACGCCGAGCGGCCTCGCGTCGACGTCCGACGAAGCAGGCACCGACAGCGGCGCGGTCTACGTGTTCGATCGCGCGTTCGGATGGGCGCAGACCTTCCTCAAGTATTCGGGCCTTCCCGTCGGCGGCGGTCTCGGCGAGTCGGTGGCCGTCGCTGGAGACGGCCGCGTGGTGATCGCCGGAGCGCCGCTGTGGACGGACGCGCAGGGCGCCGTGTTCGTGTTCCGCTGAGGGGTCAGCCCTCGACGAGCTGGAGCACCGGGTAGTCGAAGAAGCCGCCGGTCCTCGACACGATCGCGACGCGCACCACATCGCCGCGTCCGATGTGCAGCGCGGTGAGCGCCTGCGCGGGCATGAAGACGAGGTCCGCCCACTCTTCACCCTGCGCGTGACGACATCGGATCGTCATGCGGTTCTGCGCGCCCGCGGGGTAAGCGCGCGAGCGAGAGTCTTCGGCGTCGAGCATCTCGATGTCCCCCGCGTGCGAGACGGCGCACGTCTGCACGCTGCCGACAGCGGCCGGATCGGTCTGCGCGCGACGCAGGTCGAAGCCCGTGGGGAGACTGCCGACGACCGCGGGCGTGCCCTCGCCCGTAGGCGCAGCGAGGCTCGGATCGCCGAGCTCCTCGGTCTCGACGAACTCGACGATGGGGTAGTCGAAGAAGCCGCCGTCTGCGCGAAGGATCCGCACGCGAACGCGGGCGCCGACCGCGACCTCGGGCGCGTGCGCCGCGCTCGTCGCGCTGAACACGAGGTCGGCCCAGCCCTCGCCCGTCACCGCCGCGCATCGCACCGACATGCGCTGCGTCGCGCGCTCGCCGTAGCGCTCGGCGTCGGCCTCGGCGATGGCCTCGACGCGTCCCGCTGCCGACACGTGACACGCCTGCTCGGTGTCGAGGTGAACGCCGGGCTGCACGCGAACGAGGCGCATGTCGAAGCCCGTCAGCCGAGAGTCTTCGTCCGATGCTTGGACCGCGGGCGCGTGCTCCTCGAGCGTTCCGCCCGTCTCGCGCTCGGGCGAGCCAGGCACGTCCTCGGCGCGCTGCGTGTCGGTGTCGATGAAGGGGTTCACGCAGCAGCCCGCGAGGCCCGCGCTGCCAGCGAGGAGAGCAAGCGCCACGGGCGTGCGCGTCGCCATGAGAGCGAGGCGGATCGGTCGAGGAGGGGACGAGTGCATGCGTTGCCAGGCTGGGAGGCCGATGATAGCGTGCCGCCTCGATCGCGCCGGGGATCGCCTGATGCCCCCTCGCCGCGGTCTCTCACGATGGCGCGCCAGAACGACCTGGTGCCACTGCACCCAGGGTCAACGTCCCCAGAGGCTGGAAGCCTCACGACGAGCGCGCCCACTGCCCAGCCCTACGGCTCAGACGCAACACGAATGACGTTCACAGAAGCTGCCGTGGAGATCCTCCGCCTCGTCGGACGCCCTCTCCACTACAAGAAGATCACCGAGCTCGCGATCGAGCGAAACCTCCTCTCTCACGTCGGCAAGGCACCCGAGCTCACCATGAGCTCGCGGCTCGCGACCATGGTCAAGAAGGACCGCGGTGAAGAGCCGATCATCAAGGTGAAGCCCGGCGTGTTCGCGCTGCGCGACTTCACCCCGCAGATGATGGCGCTGGCCGACGCGGGCGACGACGACATCGATCTCTCGCAGATCCCCGAGACGCCGCCTGCACCGCCCGCTGCCGATGGCGAGTCGGCCGAGGGCTCGAGCCCCGAAGCGACACCGCGCCCCGCGCTGCCCGGATCGGACGTCTTTCCGGCCGAAGAGGACGACGACAAGCCGATCCTCGCGGGCATCGACGACGACGAAGAAGAAGAGGGCGAAGGCACGGATCGTCGTGGCCGTCGTCGACGACGCCGTCGTGGTCGTGGCGAGGCCGAGGGCGGCGAGTCGCACGACGCCGAAGGCGGCGAGGCCAAGGCCGACGGCGAGGGGCACGCGGGCCAAGCGCAGCAGGAAGAGCGTCCGCGCCACGAGGGACGTGATCGCGAGCGACACGATCGTGATCGCGACCGTCATCGCGAGCGCCACGACCGCGACCGTGATCGAGACCGCGATCGAGATCGTGATCGCAACCGACGCGACCAGCAGCCGCAGGGTCACCGCGACGCGCCGCGACTTCCCGCCGCGGACCTCTCGCGCGAGCCGCAGGGCGATGATCTCCTCGGTCGTGATCTCGCGGACGCCGCGTTCGCCGTGCTCGTGAGCGAGACGCGCGCGATGTCCTACGCGCAGATCGCCGCCGACCTCGTCCGCCGCGGTCGGCTCGTGGGCGACCCCGCGTCGCTCGTGCCGACGATCGCTGCCGCGGTCCGCGCAGACGTCGGTCGCTCGTCGCGCCCGCGCTTCCGTCACACGGTCGAGGGGCTCGCGCTCTACGACTGGTTCCTCCCGCGCGACGCCATGTACCGCGAGCGCGATCTCGTGCGCGCGGCCGAGCGTCATCAGGAGACGGTGCGTCGCTCGTTCCTCCGCAAGATCGGTGATCTTCCGGCGGCGGGCTTCGCGGAGCTCGTGGCCACCTGGCTCAACGCCGAAGGCGTCGCCGGTCTCCGTGGCGTGCGACGTCCGACGAGCTCTCCGCAGGAGATGCACTTCGCCGGCACGCTGCGCCGCGGCTTCGAGGAGCTGCGCCTCGCCATCGTCGTGGTCCGCGGGCCGCAGGAGCTGGCGCGCGAGCGCGTGGTCGAGCTGCGTGGCTCGCTCCACCACTACGGCAACGCGACGCTCGGCTGGATCGTCAGCACCTCGGGTGTTCCGCGCCCGACGCGGGACGAAGCGACCGCCGCAGGCGCGACGCCCATCGCCATCTTCGACGGGCTCGCGCTCGCCGAGGCGATGGAGAACCGCGGCGTCGGCATGCGCCGCACGACGGTGCCGCTCAGCGTCATCGACCTCGACACGCTCGACGCGCTCCGTGGATCGCCCGAGCAGCCGCTCCGCGAGGATCGACGCGACGGTGAGCTGCGCGGCGACCAGCGCGGTGATCGTGAGCCGCGCGGTGATCAGCGTGGCGACCGCGAGCCGCGTGGTGACCGCGAGCCGCGTGGTGACCGCGAGCCGCGTGGTGACCGCGAGCCGCGTGGTGACCGCGAGCCGCGTGGCGACCGCGAGCCACGTGGCGACCGCGAGCCGCGTGGCGACCGCGAGCCGCGTGGCGAGCGTGGTGAGCGTGGCCGTGAGGAGCGCGCTCGCGACAAGCCCGAAGGCAACGCCGAGGGCGAGGTCACGGAGCCGGCGTCTGGACAGGTCGAGACCGGAGGCGCCGGCGACGACAAGAGCGAGGTCCGCGACGCGCGTCCCGACGGCGCGGCGGGAGATGCTGCGCAAGAGGGCGGACGTCGTCGTCGTCGTCGTCGCCGTCGTCGCGGCGGACCGGACCGTCCGGGCGAGGGCCAGGCGGCTGGCGCTGACGGCGCGGGCGAGGGTGGCGACGAGGACGAGCTCGAGGGAGACGCGGAGGCCGACGGCGCCGCGAGCGAAGCTCCGCCCGGAGCTGCCCAGAACGCCGCGAGCGACGACGACGCGATCGACGTCGAGACGCTCGCGCCCTCGGACGACGCGCTCGGCACGGACGAAGACGTCGGTCTGAGCGACGACGACGCGAGCGACGGCAGCAGCGGCGACGACACGGGCGCTGCCTCCGACGACGCGCCGGCCGAGGATGCCGGCCGCGACGACGACGAGTGACGCCGCGCCACCGTCGACAGGAACACTGACGATGCTGGACGTGTGGCGACAGAAGCTGGAGGCAGAGGGTGTCGACGTCGGTCGCACCCTCGGCACCGCGCTGCCTGGCGCGCTTCGGATCCAGCCGCTCTACGACGAGGCCGCGCGCCGCGTGCGCGCCGTGCGCTCCGCACCGATCGTGCTCGCGAGCGTCGAGCACGCGGGCTCGAGCGCTCCCCGAACCGACACGGGGCTCGACGGCGTCGTGGCGCGCTGGATCTTCGGATCGCCCTCCGAGGTGGTCGATCGTGCGATCGTCGAGAGCCGCGGCGAGGCCGTGGTCGTGCGCCGAGGTGATCAGGTCGCGGCGCACGCGCTCGACGTGCACGAAGGCGGCGGCTCCATCCCGCTCGAGATCGCGGTGACGATCGGGCGCTGGCTCGATGCTGTCCGAGAAGGTCGCGCGGACGCGCCGATCGCCGTGGCCGTGGGCACCGAGGTCTTCGTCGAGATCGCGAAGCTCCGCGCGCTCCGGCTGCTCGCCGAGCGCGCGGGCGTGGCGCTCGGGCGCGCGAGCACGCCCGTGACGCTGCTCGCGCGCACGAGCGTGATCGGCTTCTCGCGCATCGAGCCGGAGACGAACGCGATCCGCGCGACGCTCTCGGTGATCGCGTCCATGCTGGGCGGCGCGGATCTCGTGGCGGCCGCGCCGTACGACCTCTTGAGCCCGCTCGGCGGCGAGGCCAGCGCGCGCGCCTCGCGGCTCGCGGGCACCACGGGCCTCGTGGCAGCGCTCGAGTCGCACCTCGCGCAGCCCGACGATCCGCTTCACGGCGCCTACTTCGTCGAGACGCTCACGGCGGAGATGATCGACGCAGCGTGGACGATCGTTCGCGAGCTCGAGGCCAGCGGCGGCGCGGCGGCCAGTGATCGCTGGCGCGCGCGCCTCGCCGACGACGCGACGCAGCGCGCGCGCAGCGCCGCGGTGGGCAAGCTCCCGCGTGTGGGCGCGTCACGGCTCGCGCGCGTCGACGCGCCGCTCTCGGGCACGGTGCATCCGTCGTTCGCGCACGTCGTTCGCGACGCCGCGCCGTTCGAGGCGCTCCGCGACGACGCGATCGCGCGACCCACGACCGTGCTCGTCGTCGGCGATCCGAAGAAGACTGCTGCGCGTGCGGAGTACCTGCGAGAGATCCTCGGGACGTGGGGCGCACACGCGCGTGTCGCGAGCCTCGCGAGTGCCAGCGCGAACGTCGGGCTCGTGCGCGACGAGGTGGGCGATGCCGTGGTGATCTGCGCCGACGACGCCGACTTCGGCGCGCTCGACGCGCTCGTGCGCGCGCTCTCCAGCACGGCCGCCGTGATGATCGCGGGCAAGCCCGGCGCGCACGAAGCCTCGCTCCGCGCAGCCGGTGTCGTCGCGTTCGTGCACGTCGGCGCAGACCTTCCCGCCACCGCGCGCGCGTTCTATGGCGCGCCGACCGGAGGGGCCTCGTGACAGCGCGCTTCCTCGACGTGCCGCTCGAGAGCCTTCCGCCTGCGGCCACGCGCGGCGACGACGCGTCCGTCGTGCGCACCACGCCCGAGGGCTTCGCGATCCACCGCGCAGCGGGCGTCGACGCGAGCCTCCCGCACCTCGCGGGCGAGCCCGGCGTGTCGCCCTACGTGCGCGGCCCGTACGCCACGATGTACCTCCAGCGCCCGTGGACCGTGCGTCAGTACGCGGGCTTCTCCACCGCTGAGGCGAGCAACGCCTTCTATCGACGCAACCTCGCCGCCGGACAGATGGGCCTCTCGGTCGCGTTCGATCTCGCGACGCACCGTGGCTACGACTCGGATCACCCGCGCGTGCGCAGCGACGTGGGCATGGCGGGCGTCGCGATCGACTCGATCCTCGACATGAAGCTCTTGTTCGACGGCATCCCGCTCGATCGCATGAGCGTGTCGATGACGATGAACGGCGCGGTGCTGCCGATCATGGCGCTCTTCGTCGTCGCGGCAGAAGAGCAGGGCGTGCCTGCCTCCAAGCTCTCGGGGACGATCCAGAACGACATCCTCAAAGAGTTCATGGTGCGGAACACCTACATCTTTCCGCCCGCGCCCTCGATGCGGATCGTGGGCGACATCTTCGCGTACACCGCGACGCACATGCCGAAGTGGAACTCGATCTCCATCAGCGGCTACCACATGCAGGAGGCCGGCGCGTCGGCCGACCTCGAGCTCGCGTACACGCTGGCGGATGGCCTCGAGTACCTGCGGACGGGCCTCGCGTCGGGCATGGCGATCGACGACTTCGCGCCGCGCCTCTCGTTCTTCTTCGCGATCGGCATGGACGTCTTCGTCGAGATCGCGAAGCTCCGCGCCGCGCGCCTCCTGTGGAGCGAGATCGTCGCGCCGTTTGCACCGAAGGACGCGCGGAGCGGGATGCTGCGCACGCACTGTCAGACGTCGGGCTGGAGCCTCACCGCGCAGGATCCGTGGAACAACGTCGTCCGCACGTGCCTCGAGGCGGTGGCCGCCACGAGCGGGCAGACGCAGTCGCTCCACACGAACTCGCTCGACGAGGCGATCGCGCTGCCCACCGACGACAGCGCGCGCATCGCCCGCAACACACAGCTCCTCCTGCAGCTCGAGAGCGGCACCACGCGCTCGATCGATCCGTGGGGCGGCAGCGCGCTCGTCGAGCAGCTCACGCACGACCTCGTCACCGCGGCGCGCAAGCACATGGCCGAGGTCGAGGCGCTCGGCGGGATGACGAAGGCGATCGAGGCGGGCATCCCGAAGCTCCGCATCGAAGAGTCTGCAGCGCGCACGCAGGCGCGCATCGACGCGGGGCGTCAGGTGATCGTCGGCGTGAACCGTCACGCGCGCGCCAACGAGCCGGCGCTCGACGTGATGAAGATCGACAACCGCGCGGTGCGCGAGGCGCAGTGCGCGCGGCTCGATACGCTGAAGAAGGATCGCCACGAGGCCCGCACGCAGGCCGCGCTCACGGCGCTCACCGAGGGCGCGCGCCGCACGGTGGCCGAGGGCGGCGGCAACCTGCTCGAGCTCAGCGTGAACGCGGCGCGCGCGCGCGCGACCGTGGGCGAGATGACGTCGGCGCTCGAGACGGTGTTCGGTCGTCACGAGGCGCGTGTGCAGACGGTGCAGGGCGTCTACCGTAGCGAGACGATGAGCGGCACCGAAGGACAGGACGCGATCGAGCGCGTGCGCGCGCGGACCGCGGCGTTCGTGGATCAGACGGGCCGACGCCCGCGCATCCTCGTCGCGAAGCTCGGCCAAGACGGACACGACCGCGGGCAGAAGGTGATCGCGACCGCGTTCGCGGATCTCGGCTTCGACGTGGACGTCGGCCCGCTCTTCCAGACGCCCGAAGAGTCCGCGCGACAGGCGATCGAGAACGACGTGCACGTGGTCGGCTTGAGCTCGCTCGCCGCAGGTCACCTCACGCTGGTGCCAGAGCTGCGCGACGCGCTCGCGAGCCTCGGTCGCCCCGACATCCGCGTCGTCGTCGGCGGCGTGATCCCGCCCGACGACTACGAGCCGCTGAGGCAGTCGGGCGCGTCTGCGATCTTCGGCCCCGGCACCGTCATCGCGGACGCAGCGGGCGAGCTGCTCTCGCTCCTCGAGTCCGACGCCGCGGGAGCGTGACGTGATCCGCGCGGGGATCGACGCGCTCGAGGCCGGCGTGCTCGCGGGCGATCGCTCGGCGATCGGGCGCGCGATCACGCGGATCGAGAGCGCGCGCGAGGTCGACGAGATCGAGGCGCAGTCGCTGCTCGCGAGGCTCCTGCCGCGCACGGGTCGCGCGATCCGCGTGGGCATCACGGGCGTGCCGGGGGCGGGCAAGAGCACGCTGCTCGACGCGCTCGGGATGATGCTCGTCGAGCGTGGACACCGCGTCGCCGTGCTCGCCGTCGATCCGTCGAGCTCGACGAGCGGAGGCAGCATCCTCGGCGACAAGACCCGCATGGCGCGCCTCTCGCGCGACACGCGCGCGTTCATCCGGCCGTCGCCCTCGAGCGGTGAGCTCGGCGGCGTGGCGCCTCGCACGCGCGACACGATGCTCGTGCTCGAGGCCGCGGGCTTCGACGTGATCTTCGTCGAGACCGTGGGCGTCGGGCAGTCCGAGACGGCCGTGCACGGCATGGTCGACACGTTCGCGTGGCTCACGATCCCCAACGCGGGCGACGAGCTCCAGGGCATCAAGCGCGGCGTGCTCGAGCTCGCCGAGATCGTCGTCGTGAACAAGGCCGACGGCGAGCGCACGATCGCGGCCGAGCGCGCGCGTCACGAGCTCGCGAGCGCGTTTCACTACCTGCCGCGCACCCACCGCGACTGGGAGACGCCCTGCTTGCTCGCGAGCGCGATCGAAGCGCGCGGCCTCGACGCCTTGTGGGATCAGGTGATCGCGCACCGCAGCGCGCTCGATGCCACGGGCGATCTCGAGCGACGACGACGCGATCAGCGCAAGCGCGCGATGTGGATCGACCTCGAGCAAGGCCTCGTGCGCACGCTGCGATCGCACCCCGAGCTGCGCGCGATCCTCGAGCGGCTCGAAGACGCAGTGATCGACAACCGCATGCCGACGCGTCAGGCCGTGATCGAGGCGCGCAGCAGGCTCTCGCTCGTCGTCAGAGCCCCGAGCTCTTGAGCGACGCGTTGGCCTCCGGCGTGCGCGGCAGGTGGATGCCGCACTCTTTCTTCTCGCCGAGGTTGCGGCCGTCGCGCTCGTCTTGATCGAGCGTGGTCGGCGACGTCGAGTGCCAGTCGCCGATGGAGCGGTAGCCGTAGTGGTAGAGCGGGTGGTACGGCAGATCGTGCGCGTGGATGTAGCGGCGCACGTCTTCCTTGGTCCATCCGAGGATCGGGTGGACCTTCACCACGCCACCCGGCGCCGCCGGCGGCTCGATCACGCGGAGGCCCTTGCGGAAGTCCGTCTGCGAGGCGCGAAGGCCCGCGATCCACGCGGTGGCGCCGAGCTCTTCGAGCGCGCGATCCATCGGCTCGACCTTGTTCATCTGGTTGTACCGAGCGAGGTCTTCGTCCGTGCCCTCCCACATGCGGCCGTGGAGCGCCTCTTGGCGCGCGGCGCTCATGCGCGGCGTGTACACCTCGAGCCTCAGCTTGAAGCGCTCGGCGAGCTCTTCGGCGAACGTGTACGTCTCGGGGAAGAGGTAGCCCGTGTCGAGGAAGACCACGGGGATGCCGGGCACGAGCCGCGACACGAGGTGGAGCATGACGGCGCTCTCGGCGCCGAAGCTCGAGCTCATCACGAGGCCACGGCCGAACGACTCGCGCGCCCACCGCACCACGTGCTCGGCGGGCGCGTTCTTCAGGTCCGCGTTGGCCGCGTCGAGGTCGAGCTCCTCGCTCTCGGCGGGGGCTTCGGGAACGACCAGGCGCAGGGCCTCTCGCATGACGCTAAGTGAGCATTCAAGCGCGACGTCGTCAAGTATGCCCTGCTCGATCGTCGGAGCCCCTCATTTACAGGGCGTCAGAATCTACGCAATCAATCTGTAGAATGGCGGGCCAGGTCAGGATCGGACTTGGTTGCGGCCGCCGCGCTTGGCTTCGTAGAGCTTCTCGTCGGCGCGCTTCACGAGCTCGTCGGGCTCCTGGATCTTCGAGTCCCACTCGGCCACGCCGAGGCTCACGGTCACGGGGATCGAGGTGCCTTCGAAGCGGAACGTCGTCTCTTCGACGGAGCGTCGGAGCTTGTCGGCCATCTGTACCGCGCCCGCGCTCGGCACCTCGGGGACGATCACGGCGAACTCTTCGCCGCCGGTGCGCGCGGGCAGGTCGGTGTGACGCACGCGCGACTTCACGAGCGCACCGAGCTGGCGGAGCACGGCGTCGCCCGCGAGGTGGCCGTACGTGTCGTTGATGCGCTTGAAGTGATCGATGTCGAAGAGCACGAGCGAGAACGTGCGCTCGTAGCGCTTGCTCCGCGTGATCTCTTTCTCGAGCGCCTCGGTGAAGTAGCGCTTGTTGTGGAGGTCCGTGAGGCCGTCCACCGTCATCAGTCGGTAGATCTCTTCGTAGTAGACCGACTCGATGTTCCCGCCGACGAGGAACTTGAAGATCGTGCGGCCCACCTTCACTTGGTCGCCGTCGCGCAGCATGACCTCGTCGATCAGCTCGTCGTTCACGTACGTGCCGTTCGTCGAGCCGAGGTCGCGCGCGAAGTAGCCGTTCGGCCCGCGCGAGAGACGCGCGTGGTTTCGCGACACGCTCTCCTGATCGATCTGCACGTCGCACTTGGACGAGCGGCCGATCACACAGGGCTCCCCGCCGAGCGGGATGCGGCGCCCGAGATCTTCGCCATAGATGACGACGAGGCACGCGTCTCGCGCGTCGGCCTTCTTCGGCTGCTGCGCGAGCACGGTGACGACCGTCTTGTTCGGATTGGTCGTCCGCTCGTCTTCCATGCGGGTCGGAAGTATCGCCGAAAGGGCAACGACGTCCAAGGAGTTGACGAAGGGCTCGTTTCTTGACCGATCGGGATCCCGCTTCGACCATCCCGCGCATGGAGACGCTCGATCCGACGCCCACGCCCGCGCCTGCCCTCGAGAACGTGCGGGAGGACGCGACCGAACCGTTCGATCTCGAGGCGTCCCACGCGCAGCCTACCGACAAGGCGTTCTGGCGTCGTTCGAGCGCGAGGCGATGGATCGCGGGCGCGCTGGCAGCGGCCGGCCTGAGCCTGCTCGGTCCTCACCTCGGGTCGGCCGACGAGCCGGCGGCGCGCACGCGGGCGACCCGCGAAGAGCGTGTCGAGGGCGGTACGTCTCGCGCGACGCGCACGGCAGAGCGATCACGCGGACGCCATCGGGCGCTGGTGAACCTGGATCTCGGCTCGCGCCGGCTCGAAGACGACACGTATCTCGTGGACGCCACGGCCGGTGATACGGCGGTGCTGACGCTCGACGCGAGCCTCCAGCAGCACATGGAGGCGTACTTCGCGCGGTATCAAGTGCCGGAAGCGGGCCTCGTCGCGATCGAGCCGTCGACGGGCCGCGTCCTCGCGTACGTGAACCACCGCGGTCGCGACACGGCCGCCCCCGACATGGCGCGCGATGCGTCGGCGCCCGCGGCCAGCGTCTTCAAGATCATCACCGGCGCCGCGCTCCTCGACGCGGGCGTGCCTGCGACGGAGCGCGTCTGTTACCACGGAGGCGAGAGCCGCCTCGTGGCGTCGCTGCTCGATCCCAACCCCGAGCTCGATCGCACGTGCGCGACGCTGACCGACGCGATGGGTGGATCGCTCAACGCGGTGTTCGCGCGCCTCGCCGATCAGCGGCTCGATGCGCCGACGCTCGAGCGCTACGCGCACGCGTTCGCCTTCGGTCAGGGCCTGCCGTTCGATCTCGAGTCGACGCCGAGCAGCATCGAGGTGCCGACCGATCGACTCGAGTTCGCGCGCACGTCCGCGGGCTTCTGGCACTCGCGCATGTCGCCGCTCCACGGCGCGCTCATCGCCGCCACGATCGCCAACGACGGCGCGATGCCGCGCGCGGGCATCGTCGATCGTGTGATCGACGCCGACGGCCACATCGCGCATCGCTTCGAGCCGAGCACGTACCGTCAGGTGATCGGCGCCGACACGGCCGACGCGCTGAACCGCATGATGCGCGTCACCGTCTCGCGCGGGACGTCGCGCCGCGCGTTCCACGACGACCGCGGGCGACCGTTCCTCCCGGGCATCGTCGTCGCAGGCAAGACCGGCACGCTCTCCGAAGAGCGGCCGTACCGCGGCTACACGTGGTGGGTGGGCTTCGCGCCCGCAGACCATCCGACGATCGCGATCGCGACGCTCGTCGTGAACACGCCCGAGTGGCGCATCAAGGCGAGCCACTCGGCCGTCGAGGCGCTGCGCCACTACCTCGTGACGAACGCGCCGGCGCGCGAGTAGCGCTCTCCACGACGACTCGAACGTGCTTCCGCAGAAGCTCGTGCTCGCTCTGGCGTGATCGACGGGACTCCCTCGATCCGTGGGCGTCACGGATCGAGGGCCGGTCGATCGAGGCCTCAGGAGCAGTACGTGGAGAGGGTCGCGGTGAGGGTGTACGCGCGGCACTCCATCGCGGGTGCGCCTACGCCGCGGACGCGGATGTACGCGCTCGAGTTGTCGGTCGTGCCGACGAGGCACTGGCCATCGGCCACCACGCTGATGGTGCCCGACGTGCCCGCGCTGATCGGCGACGAGCACGACCAGCTCGAGCCGCAGCTCGGGGACTGGCCGTCTTGCCACATCTGCGCGCAGACCTCGTAGCTGCCAGCGCCGGGGGGCACCGTGAGCTGCAGCGTGATGCGGTAGTCCTCGTCGAACGAGAAGCTGCCGCACGCGCAGGTGCTGTCGGTCTCTTCCCAGTTCAGGTGGAAGATGTCGATGTCACCAGCGCCGTAGATCGTCGGCGTGATCGTGGTGTTGGTGGAGTAGGTGCCCGACGTCGTACCCAGCGTGCCGAGGAAGCGCGACTGCGCGCAGCTGTCGTTGATCTCGTAGCCGTCGCCGCTGAGACCTTCGTCCGTCTGGCTGTTGCAGTTGTTGTCGATGTCGTCGCACACCTCGGCGACGGGCGTGCCGGGCGTGCACGTGACCGGCGTGCCCGAGTTGCACTGCGCGACAGTGACGCGACACGCGCCGGTGCCGCAGGACTGAGAGCCAGCAGGGTTGTTGCTGCAGTCGCCGGCGGTCGTGCCGGTGCAGGTGGTGCCGATCGGCATCTGACACGAGGCGTCGCACGTGTTGGACACCGCGCCTGCGGCCTGACCCGGGCAGACCACCGCGGCGCCCTGACACGCGCGGGCGCCGTCGCACGACACGGCAGACGCGGGTGCGTCGGCGCGTCGGAGGCAGGAGTTTCCGGAGTAGCCCGCGTAGTAGCCGGCGCAGTTCACGACACCGCACTCGTTCGCGGGGTCTTGGCCCGAGGGAACGGGCGCGCACGTGCCGAGGCTGCCGGGGACGTTGCAGGCCTCGCACGATCCCGTGCAACTGCTCGAACAGCAGACTCCGTCGACGCAGTTCAGCCCGGACATGCACTCGGTCGACGCCGTGCAGCTGTCGCCGGCCATACCGCGCGGGCGACACATCCCGCCCATGCACTGGGCGCCCGGATCGCACTGCGCTTCCGAGGTGCACGACGCGCCGCACATCGCGGCCGGGTTGGTGGGCTGGGTCATCGAGGCGGTGCAGAACACGCTCGGGTAGAGGCCGCAGCTGTTGGCGAGGATGCCCGCGCAGCCGGAGTCGTCGTCCGCGTAGGGACCGAGCGCGCACTGGAAGCTGGCGGTGCACGTGGGATCGCGGCGGCGGCCCTGGCAGGTGCTCGCCGAGTCACAGCTCGACGGCTCGCCGTACGTACCGACCGAGCAGCTGCTGGGGCCCGCGCAGCAGTCGCCCGTGGCGCAGCAGTAGCCGTTCTGGCAGTGCGCCGCGGAGCAGTCGCTCGTCTCGTCGCACGCGCTGCCGTCCGGCAGATCGATCGTGCACATGCCGAGATCGCAGTGCGCGTTCTCGTCGCACTCGGCGTCCGACGTGCACATGAAGCCGCACGCCGGCGGCGGCTGATCGGTGCCGCCCGAGCAGAACCGGCTCGGGTAGAGGCCGCAGTCGTTGGCGAGCGTCGTCCCGACGCACGCGCTGTCGTCGGGCACGTCCATCGCCGTGCCGCACTGGAAGCTCGTGCACGTCGGCGCGTCGCGCGTGCCTTGGCAGGTCGTCGGCGAGTCGCACGTGGCCACCGTCCCGTACGTCGCGGGGCACGTCGTGGGGTTGAGGCAGCAGTCGCCGCTCGCACAGCAGACGCCGTTGTTGCAGTGCGTGCTCTGGCAGTCGCTGTCTTCGTCGCACGTGCCGCCGTCGGCGAGGTCGCCCACGCAGGACGCGTCGCAGTGTCCGGTGCTGTCGCAGTCCGCGTCGCTCGCGCATGCCGTCGGGCAGCTGGGCGGAGGCTGCATGGCGGAACCGGTGCAGTACGTCGAGCGGAAGAAGCCGCACTCGAGCGCCTCGATGTCGGGACCGCAGGCCGAGTCGTCGGGCACGCCCGCGCGTGTGCCGCATTGGCTGGCGATGCAGGTGATCTCGCCACGACTGCCTTGGCAGGTGACCGAGTCGTCGCACGTCGTGCCCACGCCACCCGCGCCGGGGCAGTCGCCCGTGTCGGCGCAGCAGAGGCCGTCGTCGCAGCAGAAGCCGTTGTCGCAGTGGCCGGAGTTGCAGTCCGTGTCCTCGTCGCACGCGAGACCGTTGGTGAAGTCGCGCTCGCACACGCCGAAGTCGCAGTGCGCGGCCACGATGCAGAGGTCGTCGCGATCGGTACCCGCCGAGCCAGTGCAGGCCGTCGCGCAGAAGTCGCCTTCGTCGCCGCCGCCCTCGCACGTGTAGAACCCGCACGACTCGCGGCCCACGTCGGTGCAGCGGCCGTCGTCGCACGTGCCCGGTGGGCTCTCTTCGTACGACGTGCCGCCCACCTCGTCGCAGCGCGTTCCGCCGCAGTCGCTCGAGGACTCGTCGACGGTGTCGTCGCAGTCGTCGTCGGTCTCGTTGCAGGTCTCGTCGGAGTCGGGGTGCACCGTGCTCTCGTCGTCGTCGCAGTCGACGCCCATGCAGCCCGCGCCGCGGCCGTAGCCATCGGCGTCTTCGTCTACGCAGCACGTCGTGCCGACGGGCGCGCAGACCGTGATCATGCCGCCGGTCGAGAGGTTGTTGATGCAGTCGAAGCCGCGCGGGCAGTCCGGGATGTCGGGATCGCAGAGCTGGAGACAGGCGCGCGTGCCGTCGGTCAGGCGCGCACAGCGCGCCGCCACGCCGCACTGCACGTCGAGGATGCACTCGCCGCAGAGGTCCACGCGATCGAGGGGGCCCGTGTCGGGCACGGCGCCTGGCGCGTCGAACGGGAAGGGCGCGTCGAGGTTCGCGTCCAGCGGGCCGATGTCGCGCCGCGTGCCCTCTCCGGTTCCTTCGGCGCAGCCGATCATGGTGAACGCCACGAGGGCGAGCGCCGTGACGGCGGTGTGACCTACGAAGCCCGAGCCCCATCGACGCATGCGAGACCTCCGCGGAAGCGATTCGATCCAGTAAGCCAGGAATTGCCGCCCCAGGACAAGGGCATCCCGCGGCGGAGCGCGGAAGTCATCGTTCGATGGCGATGCTCGAATGCGATCTCGCGGGTCCCCTTCGCCTGCCCGCACCCGCCGGCGTCACCGCGCGCGCAAGCGACGAAGGGCTTCGAGATCCACGAGATCCTTTGCGCGGCCCGCGGCAGCCTTCGAGCGGATCAGATCGTCCAGCGACAGCAACTTCACGCGCGCGCCATGGAGTTCCAGCTCGTCCGCGCGCAGCGCGATGTCGCCGTAGCCTCCGATGCCCGTCACTTCACCCAGGAGGTCGACGTCGCCCAGCGACGTCGTGAGCGTGAAGTTGAGGCCGTTCTTCAGCGTCCTCGTGTCGAAGAGAAAGGGAAGCTCTGGCGGCGCTCCTCGCAGGCGGGGGCTGGTTCCCTCGAGCGCGCGCACGATGCGCGCGAGGTTCTCGGGCGTTCGCGCGTAGCAGACGTCCAGGTCCAACGTCGTCCGCGTGTGTCCATGCGCGATCACCGCGATGCCGCCGATCACCACGAACTCCACGCCCTCGCCAGAGAGGCGCGCGAGGATCTCGGCGAACCGTGTCATCGCGAGGTCCTCTCGCCTGCACGACGCGCCGCCTGCATCGCCTCGGCGAAGCGGCCGAGCTCCTCCGCGTCGGCGATTCGTTCGGCCGGCGTCTTGGCGAGGTTGGCCTCGAGCTGCGCCTCGTCGATGCCTGACGGCAGCGCATCGAGCACGCGGTACTGCCAGGGCTCGTCGACCGGATACCACATGACGGCACTCTACCTTCGCGAAGCAGCCGACGTCAGCCCGCCGCTTCGGCGTCGTCTGTCTTGGCTTCTTTCGGCGCGATGTCGATCGCGTCGATGACGAAGCCGTCGGCGTCCGTGAGCGGCTCGCGCGAGGCGATCGCGTGCGCCTTCACCTTCGCGGCCGCGAGCACGTCCGCGAGCACGGGCGCGATGCGCGTGACGAGCGCGGGGCTCGCAGCGATCGACGTGGTGTTCACGACGCGACCGGTCGACGCACCGCTCTCCGTCTTCTTCTTGTTGAGCGACGCGTAGAGGTTGCACGCGAGCTCGAAGCTCTCCGCGTCCTTCGGCGCGGGGATGCTCGCGAGCTCGGCGACCGTCGGCCACGCCGCGCGGTGGATGTACTCGTTTGCCTGCGAGGGGGCCCCCTCGCGCTCCGCCGAGCCGCTCGGAGCCCTCCGCTCCGCTCCGGACTCCTTCGCGAACGCCCAGCTCCACACCTCTTCGGTGATGTACGGCACCACGGGCGCGAAGAGACGCAGCAGCACGTTCAGCGCGAGCCGCAGCGTGGCGACCGCGCTGCGACGCGAGGCCGGATCGCCCACGTCACCGCGCGCGCGGATCTTCACGATCTCGAGGTAGCTGTCGGTGAGTCGCGACCAGAAGAACTGCTCGGTGAGCATCAGCGACTGCGCATACTCGAACTCGTCGAACGCGGCGGTGGCCTTGGTGACGAGCGTGCGGAGCTCCTCGACGAACGCGAGGTCGATCTCCTCGGTGATCGACGCGGGCGACACGTCATCCGTCAGCGACGCAGCCTGCTGCGCGAGCACGTACTTGCCCGCGTTGAAGAGCTTGGTGACGAGGCGCTTGCCGACCTTCAGCACCTTCTCGTCGAACGCGGTGTCCGTACCGAGGCGCGCGGA
This sequence comes from uncultured Sandaracinaceae bacterium, assembly GCA_964502175.1. Classification (GTDB taxonomy): domain Bacteria; phylum Myxococcota_A; class Polyangia; order Polyangiales; family Sandaracinaceae; genus JAFLCL01. The sequence goes on along the minus strand of CAZCVE010000002.1, from coordinate 36,170 downwards.
CGCGGCCCAGTAGCGCACGCCATCCGCCGTGTAGTCCTCGAGGAGCTTCATCGGCGTCACGACGTTGCCCACCGACTTGCTCATCTTCTTGCGGTCGGGATCGAGGATCCAACCGCTGATGATCACGTTGTCCCACGGCACCTTGCCCTCGTGGAGCATGGCCTTCGCGATCGTGTAGAAGGCCCACGTGCGGATGATCTCGTGGCTCTGCGGCCGGATGTCCGCGGGGAAGAGCTTGCCGTGCCGCTTCTCGTCGAGGCCCCAGTGCGAGCTGATCTGCGGCGTGAGCGAGCTCGTGAACCACGTGTCGAACACGTCGGGATCACCTGTGAAGCCGCCCGGCTGGTTGCGCTGCGCCTCGGTGAATCCCACCGGCGGGTCGCTCAACGGATCGACGGGAAGCTGCGCGGCCGTCGGCTGAATGGGGTGGTCGTAGTCGATCGAGCCGTCGGTCTTGATTGGATACCAAATCGGAATGGGAACGCCGAAGTACCTCTGACGCGAGATGCACCAGTCGGCATTCAGGTTCTCGGTCCAGTTCTGAATTCGCGAGTGCATGTAGCCCGGCCACCACTTCACCTCACCGCCCTTGGTGAGCAGGGCAGGCTGGTTGGGAAGTAGCTTCACGAACCACTGGCGCGTTGCGATGAACTCGACCGGGCGCTCGCCCTTCTCGTACATCTTCACGGGGTGTTTGATCTTCTTGGGCTCGCCCTGGAGCGGGGCGCTCTTGCCCGTCGCGCTGTGCGCCGGATCGCGAAGGAGATCGACGATGGCCTTCTGGGCCTGCGCCACGCTCCTTCCCACGAGCCCTTCGTAGGCCGTGTTCGCTGCTTCGGGCGTTCGGCTGGGAAAGTCGGTCGAGCCGTACTCGATGGGCACGCGCTTGCCGTCCTTGTCGGCATACGTCCCCGACACACGCCCGTCCTTTCCCAGGATCGGGCGCAACGGCAGCTTCTGCTCGCGCCACCACAGGACGTCGGTTCCATCGCCGAACGTGCAGACCATCAAGATGCCCGTGCCCTTCGCGGGGTCTGCGAGCACGCTCGGAAAGATGCGCACCGGCGCGCGGAAGATCGGCGTGATGGCGTTCTTGCCGAAGAGGTCCTGGTAGCGAGCGTCATCGGGATGCGCACACACGCCGACGCAGGCGGGCAAGAGCTCGGGGCGCGTCGTGGAGATGACGAACGAGCGGTCGGTGCCTTCCACGGCGAACTCGACGTCGTGGTAGGCGCCGTCACGTTCCTTGTCTTCGAGGTCGGCTTGAGCAACGGCGGTCTGGAAGTCGACGTCCCACATCGTCGGGGCGTCCACGTTGTAGAGCTGGTTCTTCTCGACGAGGTCGAGGAAGCTCAGCTGCGCGATGTGGCGGCAGCGGTCGTCGATCGTCGCGTACGTCTGTCGCCAGTCGACGCTGAGGCCGATCCGGCGGAAGAGGCCCTCGAACGCCTTCTCGTCCTCGCTCGTCACCTCGTGACAGAGCTCGATGAAGTTGCGGCGGCTCACGACGCGCGGCTTGATCTCCTTGCGCGCCTTGTCGTCGCCGGTGAAGCGCGGGATCGAGAGAGCGGGCTCGTACGGGAGCGACGCATCGCAGCGCACGTGGAAGACGTTCTGCACGCGACGCTCGGTGGGCAGGCCGTTGTCGTCCCAGCCCATCGGATAGAAGACGTTCTGCCCGCGCATGCGGCGCTGCCGCGTGATCACGTCGGTGTGCGTGTACGAGAACACGTGCCCCATGTGGAGCGAGCCCGACACGGTCGGCGGCGGCGTGTCGACGACGAACGTCTCGTCGCGGCCGCGGCTCTCGTCCCAGTGGTAGACGCCCGCAGCGCTCCACGCCTCGTCCCACCGCTTCTCGGCAGCAGCAGCGTCGAAGTGAGGAGGGAGGCTCGCCGGATCGAAAGGCTTCGTCATGACGCGCGAGGCATAGCAGAGCGGGTGCTCGCCTGTCGTCGTCGCGTCGACATGCGACGGCAAGCGGGGCTGGGGCCCCGCGCGCAGCACGGCGCAGCGAAGCGGTGCGCGCCGCGGCCGGGTCTGGGGCGGAGCCCCAGGGGAGCCGGGTCTGGGGCGGAGCCCCAGGGGAATCAACGCGTCAGACGCGAGATCTCTTCGCGGATGATCGTCTCCGCGAGATCCGGCACCACTTCCCACACCACACGCTCCACGACTTCCTTCGTGAGCGAGAGGATCGCGGTCACCTGCTCGGGCGTGAGGCCCATGCCCTCGAGCTTCGGCGCGACGCTGGCGGCTGCCGCGCTCGCGGCCGTGCTGACGGCGGGCTTCGCGGTGACGATCGGTGTGGGCGCGCCCACGGGCGAGGCGGCAGGCTTGGCGGCCGCGAGGGGCGAGGCTCCGAAGCCGATCGTCGCGCGCTGAGGAGGCTTCGCCGCGGCTGCCGCAGCAGCGGCCGCGGGCGCAGCGACGGGCGCAGCAGCAACGGGCGCAGGGGCGACAGGTGCCGCGGCGGGCTTGGCGATCACACCGGGCACGGCCGCAGGCGCTGCGGGCGCGGGGCTCGCGCCACCGACCGTGATCTCCGGCTCGTCGTCCTCGGCGAGCTCGAGCGTGGGCTTCTTCGCAGCCGCTGGCGGCGGAGTGGCCGCGGCGACGGGCTGCGGCGCCGTGCGGTACGTGGCGACCTGACCCGCAGGCGCGCGCGCGGGGCCCTTGGCGATCACGCCGCGCACCTTCTCGAGGAAGGCGTTCGTGTCGTACGGCTTGAGGGCCGTCTCGTCGGCGCCGACGCTCTTGGCCTTGTCGGCGTCGAGCGGCGTGTGCTGACTGCCGAGGATCATCACGGGGATCCCGCCCGTGGCGCCGCCGCCCTTCAGGCGGTGACAGAGGTCGTAGCCGTCGGGCGACATCGACGCGTCGGCGATCACGAGATCGGCGCCGTGGCTCGTCGCGTGCGCGAACGCCGCGTCGCCCGAGTCGAACGAGACCACCTCGAAGCCTTCGAGCCCCGTGAAGGTGAGCTCGAGAACCCTCCGCATCGTGGCGCTGTCGTCGACCGCGAGAATCTTGGGCACGGAGCCTCCAGGGGGACGGAGCGCGCAGGGCGCTCGAGAAGTGGCACGCTCGAAAAGAGACGACGCACACGTTCGTGCGCAGGGCGTTGGTACCGGAATGGCACGGGTGGGGTCAAGATTGGCAGCCCATGGAGTCCGACCGCCCGTCCGCCGAGCCGACCGAAGTCCCCACCCCCCGCGGCACGGCGCCGCCCATCCGCTACGGCGTCATGGCCCGCCGCGCGCCGGACGGCGACGTCGACTTCGACACGTTGATCCCGGGGATCGGGCCCCGCGAGCTCGAGATCGGCTTCGGGAGAGGGCGATTTCTGATCGAGCGCGCGCGCTCGGCGCCCGGCTCGCGCCTGCTCGGCATCGAGATCAAGGCCAAGTGGGGGCACCTCGTCGAGGAGCGACGCAAGCGCGAGGGCCTCACCCACGTGGTCGCTCTCGCGGGCGACGCACGTCAGATCCTGCCGCGGCTCCGTCCGCCTGCGTCTCTGTCGCGCGTGTTCCTGCACTTCCCCGATCCGTGGTGGAAGAAGAAGCACGGCAAGCGTCGCGTGCTGGACGACGACTTCCTCCGCGAGGTCGCGCGTCTCATCGCGCCTGGTGGTGAGCTCTTCGTGCAGACCGACGTCGAGGATCGCGGCATCGAGATGCGCGAGCGCATCGGCGAGTACGCGGTCGATGGCAGTCCCGCGTTCGCGATCGAGGGCGGCTTCGAGATCGCGAACCCGTACGGCGCGCGATCGAACCGCGAGGCGCGCGCCGACGAAGATCACCTGCCGGTGTTCCGCGTGCTCGCCAAGCGTCGCTGAAGGCTGCTCAGCGCTCGGCGCGCCAGGACGCGATCGCGACGCGGACGAGACCGATCACGAGCGCGAGCCCTGCGATCGGCACGAGCAAGATCGCGATCCCGGGATCGCTCTCGGGGTGCGCGATCGACGAGAGCGCGAAGCCCACGGGGAGGGCGATCGCCGCGCCGCCGAGGAGCCGCGAGGTCCACGCGTCGTCCTTGGACAGCAGGCGCGCGCCCGTCTCCGCGAACAGCACCAGCAAGAGCGAGAGCGCGACGCCGTGCGCGTGCGCGAGCGTGAGCAACAGGCGCGTGAGCGCGTCGTCGAGGTACGCGGTGAGCTTGAGCCCGTGCGCCGCCTCGAGCGCGATCCCGAGCGCGGCCCACATCGCGAGCCCGCCCCAGCCGAGCGTCCGCACGGCGCGAGCCTCGCGGCGGTCGGTCTCGTCGTCTCGTTCGGGCTCGCTCATTCGCCGATCTCGATCGCGCGCTCGGAGGCACGCGCGCGAAGGCTCGCATGGAGATCGGGAGGCGGCACCGTGATCGAGAGCGTCTCCGCGATCTGGAGGACCTCCCCGTTGCGGACGCGCTGAGAGCCGGTGGGCGAGAACGCGGTCGTGGTCATCGGCGTCGACGTGATCGCGCGGAGGCTCGCGAAGGCCACGGACCGCACACCGGGATAGCGGTCGTCGCGCATCGTCTCGAGGAGAGACGCGCTGCGCTCGGCCGTCGTGAACGGAACGTCCGGCGCCTCGGGATCCACGCGGCCCAAGGCCGACGCCACGATCACACGCTGGATCGGATCGCCCGCGAAGAGGTCGTCGATCGGTCGAGCGGCGAGCTCGTCAGGCGGACCGCCGCCGTTCGAGTGACCCCCATCCGAGTGACCGCCGTCCAGATGACACAGCGCGCAGGCGTCGAGGCGGTCGTGGCTTCGGTCGGCCGTCGGGCGCGGGACGTCGATGCGGTGGCTGCGGTGCGCCTCGCGGAGGCCGTACACCACGCGCGGCATGTGGCAGTCGACGCACTCGACGCGCGCGTGCTCGCGCTCGATCGCCGGTGAGATCGACACGTGGTCGAGGCGCGTGCGCTCGCTGGCGAGCTCGTCGTGGCAGCGCGTGCACATCGCGTCGCCGCGCATCGACGGACGGATCTGTCCGCGCGGATCGCCGTCGTGCATCGCGTGGCAGTCCGTGCAGGTCAGCGAGCCTTCCGTCGCGCAGCGCGACTGCGTGTAGCCCTGGAACTCGTAGGCGGTGAGGCGGGCGGTGCCGTCGTCCCAGAAGCGCGCGGCGAACGCGCCTTCGTTGCCCGCGAGCGTCGTGTCGATGAAGAGCGGCGTGCTGTAGAGCGCGAGGTCTTCGCCGGGCACGAAGGGATCGCCGTCTTCGAGGAAGCGCGACACGTCGTCGGTGATGCGCTGTCCGTGGCAGCGACCGCAGACGTCGGCCGAGCGCTCGGGCGTCAGGCGCATCGGGCTGACGATCGTCGGATCCGCGCGATCGGTCGGGCTGCCCGCGGAGAGGCCGCCGAGGTGGAGGGCGTACCGACGCATCGGGTTCGCGTTCGCGCGCACGTGATCGCCGCCCGGCCCATGGCAGGCCTCGCACGCGACCCCGAGCTCGGCGACCTCGGTGCTGAAGCGACCCGTCTCGCGATCACGACCCGGTCGTGGCCCGACGTTGTGACAGAAGACGCAGTTGTCGTTCCACGAGACGACGTGCCGCGCGTAGTCGGCGAGCGTGACGCGATCGTCGTCGAGCCCTTCGGGATCGGGCGTGAGGAACGCCTCGTTCATGTGGATCCAGCGCGCCTCTTCGATGTCCCACGCGACCGGCAGCCGAACCCAGCGATCGTCCTCTCGCGCGAGGAGCTGCTGATCGCGGTGCGAGCCCACCGTGCGCGAGACGACGGCGCGATCGATCTCGCGCCCCGCTCGCGAGAGCGTGATCACGAAGCGCGGCGCTCCCTCTCTGTCGGGCTCCGTCGTCATGCGCGCCTCGACGCCGCCGTACGAGAGCGACTCACCCGCGAACGGCGCGAAGACCGTGTCGCGGCTCGCTTCGCGCGTCATCGTGCGGTGGAACGTGCGCCCGAACGACTCCGCGTGATCCTCGTGGCAGCGCGTGCAGGCCGCCGATCCCACGAAGTCGGCGCGGTGCAGATCACGCGGCGTCTCGAGATCGCGCGACACGGCCCGCGCCTCGAGACCGAGCAGCGCGAGCGCGCCCAGCCCGATCGCGACCGCGAGACGTTGTGCGAAGTGGGGCAAGCGGGGCTGGGGCCCCCACCGTCTCGAGATCGAGGGGCGCAGCGTCCGGCAGCGAAGCGGTGCGCCGGACGGCCGGGTCTGGGGCGGAGCCCCAGGCTAGCCGAGATCGGCCAGCGTCTGCTCGACCTTGTCGATGTCGGTGACGTTGTGCTTGCGCATGATCGCGCGCGCCTCGCGCAGTCGGTCCTTGGCGCCCTCGACGTCGCCGCGCTCGACGAGGTGACGGCCGAGCTCGGCCATCACGCGCGCCGCCTCCGGCTCGTTGCCGAGGTCTCGGTAGAGATCGACGGCCACGAGGAACGACTCCTCCGCGCGTCGGTCGACGCTGCCGGTCGCGTCGAAGAGCGTGCGCGCGCGCCCCCGCGCCACGGCGTGCTGCGCGCGCGCGATGGCCTCCTTGCCGCCGTAGTCGTGAGCGAGCGCGAGCGCGCGATCGAGCATCGACTGCGCCTGATCGTCGTCCATCGCGAGCGCCATCAGCGCGAGGTTGCGCTCGACCTCGGCGAGCACGCGCTTGTCGGCGAGCTCGCGCGCGACGCCTTGCGCCTCGAGCAGGAGCGCGCGCGCCTCGGCGGGCTTGTTGGCGAGGGCGAGCGACTCGCCCAGGTTGTTCAAGACGAAGCCCTGCATGCGGCGATCGGCCATCTTGCGGGCCTCTTGGAGACACGCGCGCCACGCGGCCTCGGACGCGTCTCGATCGCCGCGCTCGTAGAGGATGATGCCCATGTGGTTGAGCGACTGCATCGTGCCCGCGCGATCGCCGATCGACTCGCGCAGCTTGAGCGCCGCGCGGAACGCGTCCTCCGCGGAGTCGAGGTTGCCGCGTGAGTGCTGGATGAGGCCGATGGTCGAGAGCGACACGGCCTCGCCGCGCGCATCGCCCGCCTGACGACGGATCTCGAGCGCCTCGCTCGACGCATCGAGGGCCGCGTCGAGATCACCGCGCAGGCGCTCGAGCTGGGCGAGATCGTCGAGGGAGCTCGCGACGCCGCGGAGATCGCCGGCCGCACGGAACAGCTGGAGCGCGCGCACGAGCGGTCCGCGCGCGGCGTCGAGGTTGCCGCGCATCGTGTGCACGCGCGCGATGCGGTTGAGCGCCGCGCCGCCCTTGCCACGCGCGCCGCAGCGCCAGCTCACGCGCAGCATCTCGCTGAACGCGGCGATGGCGTCGTCGTAGCGGCCGAGCGTGGTGAGCACCGAGCCGTGGATGTGGAGCGCCTCGACGCGACGAGACAGCTCCTCGCTCGTGAGCAGCTCGAGCGCCTTCTCGACCGATCGGAGCGCGCTCTGCGTGTGCATCTTCGCGTGCTCGTGGCGCGCGGCCTCGAGGTGCGCGCGTCCCGCGCGGGCGAGGTGACCGGCCTTCTCGAGGTGCGGCGCGGCGAGCACAGCGAGCTGCTCGTTCGCGACGTCGACCGCGTTCGTGAACCAGTCGACGACGATCTGATGACGGCGCCGGCGCACGTCGTCCGAGAGCTGGCGGTAGACGAAGTCGCGGCTCTGACCGTGGATGAAGCGGTACGTGAGCACGCTCGGCACGTCGGGATCGTCGACGCGCTCGAGGAAGCCCTTGTCGATCAGGCGCTCGAGCGCTCCTGCGAGCGCGCCCTCGTCGTCGTCGTCCGGCCAGAGCGTCGAGGGGTCGGCGCTCTCGCTCGGCGCGTTGCGCTCCGACCGCATCATCGCGAGCACCGCGCGGTCCCACGCGACCTCGCCCACGACGGCGGCGCGATCGACGGTGGCGCGCTCGAGATCGTCGAGGCGACCGAGGCGCGCGCGGATCGCGTCTTCGATCGTGACGGGCAGCGCGCCCGACTCGAGCTTGTTCACCTCGGTGATCATCCCGTCGGCGGTCCGCTTGAAGAGACCTGCCTCGACGAGCGCGAACACGAGCTCGCGCAGCGCGCCCGGGTTGCCTCGCGACCGGTGCGTGAGCGCCGCGACCACCGGCTCGGGCGCGACGCTCAGCGTCGGCAAGAGGATCTGCAGCATCGAGGCGACGTCGCTCTCACCGAGCGGCGCGATCGGGCCCACGGCGATGCCGCCGGGCGCGGTGAGGTTGTTCGCGCGCTCTCCGACCGGCGCGGAGCCCGCGCAGACGAACGCGATGCCCGCCTCGCAGCCCAGCAGCGCCTCGAGGATCGCCCACGCGTCGTCTTCTGCGAGGTGGAGGTTGTCGATGAGCACGAGCGTCGGTCGCTGCTGCGCATCGCCCGTGAAGAGACGCTTGAGCGCCGCGAGCTCGCGACGCTTCAGCTCGTCGGGACGATCCTCCATGCCCATCAGGAACGGGCTGTCGGGGAACGGGATGCCCGCGAAGTGGCCGAGCAGGTGCGAGGTCTCGCCGATCTGGATCGCGTCCGAGCTCTGGATCGCCTCGGCGACCATCGTCGCGATGAGGCCGCGTACGGCGGCAGGGCTCGAGGACGGCGTGACGCCGAAGCGCTCGAGCAAGAGGCGAGAGAAGGGCGCGTTCGCGCCGTCGCCGTTGCGCGAGATGCCGTAGAGGATCCGCGCGTTCGGGTACATCCGCGCCGCGAGCTCGGCCGCGTGGAACAAGAGGCGCGTGCGGCCCGATCCTTCGGCGCCTTCGAGCACGACGAGCGTCGGCTTGTTGTTCGTGAACGCGCCCTCGATGCCCGCGCGGATCGCCCCTGAGGCCTCTTCTTGGCCCACGATCGGAGGCTCGATGTCTTCGGGCGGAGGCGCCGGCTGAGACGGCAACGTCGAGGTGTTGATGCCCTCGATCCCGAGCTCGTCCGACGTGAGCTCTTCGTCGAGATCGAGCTCGTCCACGGGCCGCTGCGGTCCCGTCACGTCGGCGCCGCTGATCACGCGCTGCACGGACGGGCTCAGCGGGGCGGCCGAGACGATCGTGGCCTCGACGCTGTGGCCCGGCGTGGCAGCACGTCCCGTGGCGCGCGCGTTGGCACCCAGCGCCGAGCCGCACGCAGCGCAGGCCTTGAAAGCGCGCGGGTTCTCGAAGCCGCAGCTCGCGCACGTCTGGCTAACGAGGTTCATCGAGGCGAGTTGACCCCAGAACCCCCATTTTCTCAAGCAGATCGAGGGCGCGTCAGTGGCTGCGGCGGCTCGGTCCGAGGGAGCGCATGCGGGTGAGCACCCCGTCGCGGAATTCCAGCTCCTCGACGTAGCGCCCCGGTCCGAAGTCGTACGTCCACACGACGACCTCGATCGTGATCGTGCGCGACTGCCCCGCGAAGCCAGCGCTCGGCGGCACGATCCACTCGACGACGGTCTCGTGTCGCGTCGTCTGCGTCGCGGGCTGACCGCAGCGCGCGCTCACCGCGCCCATGCGATCGCCGACGATGACGATGCTCCGCCCGCACTGGAGCGCGTGCGCTCCGCTCGCTCCCGGCCCGAACATGCCGAAGAGCGCGGCCCCGAGCGCCACGCCCGCGAGTGTCAGCTGTTTCGTTCCCCGGTCGATCGTCATCGCACCCTCCGTGTTCGTCTGCCCGCGCTCGCGAGCGCGCTCGGACGCAGGGGTCGAGCCTCTATTCACGTCGGACGCGCGTCCCTCGACGCGTGACAAGGCCACACCGCGTCGGCAGCATCTGGCCATGCAGAGTGAACCGCCCGACGAACCGGACCAGCCTGCCCGTTGGCCGGAGGAACCGTCCCGTCCCGCCGACCCCCTCGGGTCCTGGGTGCGGAGACACTGGAGGCGGCTGGCGACCGCCGCCTTCGTCTCCTTCCTCGGTCTCGTGGTGATCTTCTGCGCGTTTCTCGCAGAAGAGATCGGCAGCCTGGGTCACGGCCGGCCGCTGCGCATCGCGGGACGACCGCTCTTCGGCCGGACGCGGCGTGGCACGTCGGCGTGGAGCCGCGGGGACTCGCCCACCGTCGAGGGCCTCTCGCCGACGCTGCGAGAGCGCCTCGCGGCAGCGTGGCTCGAGGACGCCCGGCTGGAGCACGCGTCCATCGCGGCGTTCGCGCGGCTCTCGTGCGACCTGCTCGCGGTCGCTGCACCGCCAGAGCTGATCGAGGCATCGAACCGCGCGGCGGCCGACGAGGTCCGTCATGCGCGCGCATGCTTCGCGCTCGCGAGCGCCTACGCGGGTGCGCCCCTCGGGCCCGCCGCGATGCCCGAGGCGCGCTTTCCGGCGCCACCCGCGACGCGAGCCTCACTGCTTCGAGAGCTCTTGCGGACGTCGATCCTCGATGGCGTCCTCGGAGAGGGCGCGGCCGCGCGGGTCGCGGCGGGAGGCGCTGCGCGCGCGCAGGATCCCGTCGTTCGCGAGGTGCTCGAGGTGATCGCGCGCGAAGAGGCCCAGCACGCCGAGCTCGCGCGGCAGATCATCCTCTGGTCGACGAGCGAGCTCGGCGCCGAGGCGGACGCGGTGATCGAGGCGAGCCTGCGAGACGCGGCGCAGCCCGCGAGCGCGGACGCGACGAGTGACGGCGATCTCGCCGAGCACGGACGGCTCGATGCGCTGGCCTGGCGCCGCGCTCGCACGGACGCGATCGAGGCGTTCCGCGCCACGCGGCTCGTCCTCGCGCGGGCCGCCTGAGCGACGCCGCGAGCGAGGTCGTCTAGAGCGTGTCGATCGCGCCGGCGCCTTCGCGCACGACGACGATCTCGGGGCCCGTCACGTCGAGCACGGTCGAGGTCGTCAGGCCGCCGGTGCCCGCGTCGAGGATCAGGTCGAGGCCCGGGAACGCGTCTGCGATCTCGCCCGGATCGTTGAGCGGCTCGCCGTCCTTGCTCGCCGTGCTCGACACGATCGGGTTGCCGAGCGCGCGCACGAGGGCGAGCGCCACCTCGTTGTGCGGCACGCGGATGCCGACCGTCTTCCGCTTCATCTGCAGCACGCGCGGCACCTCGCGGCTCGCCTCGAGGATGAAGCAGTAGGGGCCCGGCGTGAGCCGACGCATCAGGCGGTACGTGCGGTCGTCGACGAGCGCGTACTTCGCGAGATCACCGAGGTCCGGGCAGATGAACGCCAGCGGCTGATCGGGCTTCATGCGCTTGATCGCGTAGACACGATCCACGGCTCGCTTCTGCGTGATGTCGCAGCCGATGCCGTAGACCGTGTCGGTCGGGTACGCGATCACTCCGCCCTCGCGGAGCACCTTCACGGCGCGCTCGATCTTTCGAGGCTCCGGATGTTGCGGGTTGATCTCGAGCCGCATGGCCGACGATCAGGCGTGCACGAGCCGGCGCGTCTCGCCGTCTTCGAAGAGCACGACGATGAACTGATCGAGGGTCGTCTCTTCGACGCGGCCGACGCCGAACTTGCTGTGGATGAACCACTCGCCGACGCGGTAGCGCGACGCGCGATCCCACGGGCGGCTGTGCGCGCGTGCGTACGCGATCTCGTTCTGCTCGAGCTTGCCGCGGCGCGCGGGCGACGCGGACTTCTTCGCGCCCGAGGCAGCGCGCGGACGGGCCGCGCGCACGGGCTTGGCCGGTGCGGCGCCGGGGAGCGGCTTCTCGGGGGCGGGCATCTTCGCGATGTTGCTCACGAGCTTGCGCGCGGCGGTGACCACCGAGAGGCGCGCGTCGCAGACGAGCACTTCTTCGATCGTGTTCGGGCGGCCGTTCGCGAGGCAGTCCTCGTAGTGCGCGCTGCACGCGCGCGCGATGATCGCGATGCGCTCTGCGTCGCCGATCGACGACGGCCCTGCGCCGAGCGCGGGGAACGCGACGCGGATCACGTTGCGCGTGGCGACGAAGTCGAGGACCGCGCGGACCGAGGCCTGGAGGACCTCCTTGTCGGGCGCGTTCGCCTGCACGCCGGCCGCCTCGGGCGGACGCGTCGCGAGCCAGAGCAGGAAGTCGCAGTGGAGCTTTCCGGGGTGGAGTCGCGTGACGCTCCCGATCGGCGCCTCTCCACCGAGCCGCTGACGCTCGGCATCGAGGAGGCGCGACAGCTCGGGAGGGCCGTACGCGAAGGAGAGATCCTTGTCTGGACCGGGGCCGGGCCAGACACGGAGGTCGGTGGTGCCGTCGTGCGCGATCACGCCAACTCGGCGAGAGGTCGGGAGCTCGTACGCGGACGCTTGCAGGATCACGATGTCCATGAGCGGGCGCCACGTAGCGCAAACTCCGGCGCGATCCAGTCGCGGCGCTCACTTCTTTCGTCGTTCGTGATCGACTCGCTGAGCCGCGCGCGCTTCGCGTCATTGCGTCTCGGCATGTTCTGCGGCACCGTCTGCGCCCCCGCGGGCCCGGCCCGCACCGCTCGATCACGCCCGCCGAGAGAACACCATGTCCGACGAAGTCACGAACGCCCCCGAGCCCATCGCCGCCGAAGCCGCCGCGCCGCCCGCGTCGATCGACGCCGCTGCCGAAGCCCCGCAGGGTGACGCGTCGGGCAGCGCCCGCGACGACGGCGAGCACGAGTCCTCGTCCGGTCACCAGCGTGCGTCCGAAGAGCCGCACGAAGAGCTGCCGGCGCGCGGCGAAGACCCGCGCCCCTTCATCGTGCTCACCGCGATCCACGACGCGAACGCGCGCATCGCCGCCATCACGCTGAGCCACGCGGACGCGTGGGAGCGCGCGCAGAAGGCCGCGGGCGGCAAGTCGATCGCGGGCATGGATCTCGTCGAGCTCTCGGTGCCGCCGCGCGCGTTCACCGCGCTCCGCGAGAAGATGCAGCTCTCCGCCGAGACCGTGGCCGTCTACGATCTCTTCCCGCTCGCCGCGCACCTCGGCCGCACCACGCGCAAGGTCGCGGGCCAGTTCCTCGCCGCCGAGATCCTGTGGGCGCTCGAGGAGCAGGGCATCCTCGCCGGCATCCCGCTCAACATCCGGCTCGACGTGCCGCGCAGCTGGGGCGACCGCTCGCCCAAGTCCGTGCACGAGAAGCTGATGGAGGCCGGCGCGCTCGATCTCACCGAGGCCGCGATCGACGACTTCCGCGCGATCAAGGGCAGCTGGGACAACGTCTCCTGATCGAGCCGAGCCGGGGACGCGCATGCGCATCGTCACCTGGAACCTCAACTCGATCCGCGCCCGACACGATCGGCTGATCGCGATCCTCGGGCGTCACAAGCCCGACGTCCTCTGCCTCCAAGAGCTGAAGGTGGAGGACGCGCAGTTCCCGTTCGAGGCGGTGCGCGAGGCGGGCTACCGCGCCGAGACGCTCGGGCAGCGCACGTACAACGGCGTCGCGATCCTCACGCGCGAGCCGCTCGACGACGTGAAGCGCGGGATGGGCGACGACGTCGACGATCCGCAGGCGCGCCTGATCTCGGGTGTGTTCCGCGGCGTTCGCGTGATCTCCGGGTACTTCCCGAACGGCGGCGAGGTCGGGAGCGACAAGTACCGCTACAAGCTCGCGTGGATGAAGCGCCTGCGCGCGATGCTCGAGCGAGACTTCTCGCCGTCGATGCCGCTCGTGCTCGCGGGCGACTTCAACGTCGCGCCGGACGAGCGCGACACGAAGAACCCCGAGATGTGGCGCTCGACGGTGCTGTTCAACGACGAGGTGCGCGGCGCGCTCACGGAGCTCCGCAGCTGGGGTCTCGTCGACTCGCTGCGCCTCGTGAGCGACGCGGCCGGGCTCTACTCGTGGTGGGACTACCGCATGCTCGGCTTTCCCAAGAACGACGGCCTCCGCATCGATCATCTCGACGTCACCGAGCCGCTGCGCGCGCGGGTGCGCGACGTGCGGATCGATCGCGAAGAGCGAAAGGGCAAGCAGCCCTCGGATCACGCGCCCGTGTTGCTCGATCTGGCGGACTGAATGCGCGCGCTCCTCGACGCGCTCCATCCGTGGCCGCTCGAGGAGGCCCTCGCGCGTCCGCTCGCCACGATCCTCCTCGCGCTGCTCGTGCCGATCGCGACGGCGCGCGTGCTCGCGCTCTTCTTGCTCACGAAGGGCGCGCTGGGGGACGACCCGCACGCGCGCGCGGTGCGCGTCGCGCCGTTCCGCTCCGCGTGCTTCGTGCTGGGCATCCTGCAGCTCGAGCTCGCGTGGATGCTCGGTTCGAGCGCGCTCGGGCCGGCCTGGATCCGCTCGCCCGAGGCGGGGTGGTCGGAGCTCTTCGCGGCGGTGACGACGCTCGTCGCGTTCGTCGGCGGCGGCATCGGTCGCATGGTCGAGCGCGAGCACGTGGGCATGGCACCCGTCACTCGCGGGGCCGTGCGCGACGTGGTGGCGCTGCGTCTGCGGATGGGCGCGTATCTCTTCGGTCCATTGTCGGTCGTGCACCTCGCGAGGCGCCTGCCGTTCCTCGACGACGACGGCGCGCTGCGCTGGGGAGTCGTGCTCGCGGCGGCCGTGATCGTCGTGCTCGGCGTGGCGTACGGGGGGCTCGCGGCGCTCGTCGTGACCGGCGCAGTGAAGCGTCCCGCGCCTCGGATCGTGGAGCTCGCGCGCCGCGCGGCCTCGCGTGAGGGCGTGCGCCTCGCGTCCGTGTGGCGTCTGCCGACCGGCAGCGTGCCGTTCGCGAACGCCGCGGCGATCCCGTGGGCGCGCACGATGGTCGTCACCGATCGCATCACCGAGCTCCTCGAAGAAGACGAGCTCGACGCGGTGCTCGCGCACGAAGCGGGTCATCTCTCGGAGGCGCCGTGGGTCGCGCTCGCGCGGGTCGGTACGGCCTCGACGCTCGTGCTCGGTCTCTCGATCGGTCCGGTCGTGCTCTGGGCCCTCGGGGTGTCGAACGAGATCCAGCTCGCGTGCCTCGCCGCGCTGGGCGTCGCGGGTCTCCTCGGCCTGCTCTTGGTGGTGCGTCTCGCGCGCCGCATGGAGGAGCGCGCCGACGAGCACGCGCGCCGTCACGTGGGCGGCGAGGCCCTCGCGCGCGCGCTCGAGAAGATCCACCACGATGCGATGGCTCCGGTCGTCACGGGCCGGAAGCGAACGCACCCCGATCTCTACGATCGCCTCGCGTCGTGTGGTCGCGCGCAGGGCGAGCGACCCGAGCCGCCTCGCACGCGCACCGGGATGATCGTCGGGCTCGGCGTGGGCGCGTCGTTGATCGTGGGCGGCTGGCTCGCGCACGAGCTCACCACGCTTCCCGCTTCCGAGGCCGAGCTCGCGGGCGAAGGCGAGACGTGGCGACGCCTGCGCGTCGATCCGTGGGACGGCGGCGCGACGCTCGCGCTCGCGTGGCAAGCGCGTCGCCGCGAAGACCTCGAGCGCGCCGAGGCGTACGCGACGGAGGCGGCGCGCCTCGGGGCGGCGGCGCCCGCGCTGCTCGAGCTCGAGGCGGAGCTCTGGGCGGCGCGCGGTGACTGCGCCCGCGCGGAGGAGACGTTCGATCGTGCGCTCGCCGCGCGCGTCGTCGATCCGCTCGAGACGAGCCTCGAGCTCGGCGGCTACCGGATCCCGCCGACGCTCATGACCGAGTGTGGGATGGGCGATCCGCGCGAACGATGAACGCGATCGCGCACCGACGCGACGTGAACCGAGGAGGCTCCCGATGGTCCCGAACACCGCGCTGCTCTTGCCCGCCGTCGCCCTCGCGGGCTGGACGTTCGTGATGTGGACGTGGATGTACGCGACGCGCATCCCCGCGATCCAGCGCTCGAAGATGAAGCTCGACGCGACCATCCCGCGCGGCGAGCAGATGGCGTCGCTGCCTCCCGAGGTCCGCTGGAAGGCCGACAACTACAACCACCTCTTCGAGCAGCCGACGCTCTTCTACCCGATGGTGATCGTGCTCGCGCTGATCCCAGCGAGCGGCGCGATCGAGCTCGGCCTCGCGTGGGCCTACGTGGGCACGCGCGTCGTGCACAGCCTGTTTCAGGCGACGGTGAACAAGATCGAGGTGCGCTTCGCGCTCTTCTTCTTGTCGTCCCTCGTGCTGATCGGGCTGATCGTGCGCGCTGCGATGCTGCTGCTCCTGTGAGCGCGGGAGTCACGGCACGCAGTCGCGCAGGGCGGACGTGCAGTCGACGGACGCGACGTCCACGTCGAGATCACACAGGCCGAGCACGCGCATGTACCAGGGGCTCGGAGCCGACGTCGCGTCGAGCGTGATCGCGCGCGTGCCCTCGCGCAGCGTGACCTCGAAGCGACGGATCACCTCGTCCGGTGGGCGCGAGCGGCCGTCGGTCGGATCGCCCACCTCGGAGGTGCGCACGCGGCACGTGTCGAGCAGCACGTAGGCCTCGCCGCTCGCGTCGATCCCTTGGATGCGCAGGCGATCGGGCGCCGTGTACGTGGCGAGATCGACGATCACCGTGCGCGCCCGAGCGCCGCCGGCCGCGCTCGCTCGGAGCGCGATCGAGCCCGAGCAGTTCTGCCACTCGAGACCTTCCTCGCAGCCGCGGTCGACGTCGGGTGCGCCGAGCGGGACGTACGGCAGGAACACCGGCGTGAGCGTCGCGCTGTGCGAGCACGAAGGATCGACGGGGTTCGACGGTCCCGTCGGCCCGCCGTCGTGGTGCGCGCCGGCGTCGGGGCGGCCCGCGTCGGGAGGCGTGACGCAGCCCTCGATCCGGGTGTGCGAGCACGTGCCCTCGAAGCGCGCGGTCGTGACCGGCTCACACACGTCGACGGTGCAGGGGTCGCCGTCGTCGCAGTGATCGGGCGAGGCGCAGTAGCCGCTCACCGTGGGCTCGACGGGCGGCACGTAGAACGCGTCGAGGTTCGCGTCGCGCGGGACGATGGCGGAGTCGCGCGCGGCCTCGATCTCCGGCGCCGCGCAGCCCCCGACCGCCGCGTGCGTCACGGCGAGGAGACCGACGATGAAGCGACGGGCGCGACCCACGCTCCGAGCATGCGGCACCGCGGGCGAGGGCGGGAATGTCGATTTGTGTACGTTCTGGCGATCTCGGGCCGCCCGCTCCTTGAACGCCTGCCCTCCGTCGTGTCACCTACCGTCCCGCATGGCGTTCCTCGTCCGACATCCGCTCTTCGTCTCGCTGCTCCTCGCGGCCCTCGTCGGCAGCCTCGCCTGCGGGCCCACGGCGCCTCGCTATCGCGCCAACCGCGGCGAGACCCAAGGGGAGGACACGGCGGTGGGCCCCGGCGACATCTTCGATGTCCGTGTCTACGACGAAGAGGACCTGAGCGCCGAGTACCGCGTGGAGAGCGACGGCACGATCGACTTCCCGCTCGTCGGGCGCGTCGAGGTCGCCGGCCTCGATCCAGGCGCCATCGCGGACCGCATCGCGGAGCGCCTCCGCGAAGGCCAGTACCTCGTCTCGCCGCACGTGAGCGTGCGCGTGCAGGAGTACAACTCGCGCCGTGTGTCGGTGATCGGCGCGGTGCGCGAGCCGGGCAGCTACGCGATCTCGAGCCGCATGGGCGTCGTCGAAGCCGTGAGCCTGGCAGGAGGTTTCACCGCGCTGGCGAACCGCGACGGCACGCTCCTCACGCGTCGTGTGGGTGGCGAGCTGCGCACGTTCAGCGTCCCGGTCGACCGCATCTCGAGCGGTCAGGAGCCCGACGTGACCGTGCGCGCGGGCGACATCCTCCACGTGCCCGAGCGCATCTTCTGAGCTGCCTGAGCTGACGTGAGCTGGGGCGGGCCGAGCGCTGCGCGGTGCTGCGAAGGACCTTGCGCAGCGGCGCGAACCGGGCTGCGCGACCGGATCAAAACCGGCCGGACGGCCGACATAAAAGCGGACCGCGATTCGCGAAATCCTCGACAGAACGCGCTTTCAGGTTCGTCGCCACCCCGGTGGCACGAGCCGAGCAAAGGGGCGGTCCAGGAGGAATCGAATGAGTCAGCCCCTCACGAGCGCGAACGTTTCTGCCCCGGCGTCCCAGCCGCGCGCGCTCCGCATCCTGGCGAAGTCCACCTTCCGCGAGCTCAAGAGCAGCGGCTACAGCCGATCCGAGATCCTCGCGTTCGCGACCGAGATGCTCTCCCTGGTCTCCACGGACCTCCGCGAGCAGACGGTCGAAGCCGCCGCCGAGGAGTGACCGCGCGACTTTGACTTCACCCGTCCTCTCGACCGAGAGCGGGTCCACTGCGAGGGCATGACCGAAGGGTCGTGCCCTCGTGGCGTTTTCCGAGGTGGGTACTCCGCGACCTCGCGCGCACGTTGGTCCCTCGCGGCGAGCGCCGGCGGTCCTTGTCGCTCTCGGACGTGCTGACTAGAGTCCGCGCCTCTCGCCGACCGAGGACGTCAGGCGAACCAACGAGGAGAGCACGATGGCGAAGATTGCGATCAACGGCTTCGGCCGCATCGGACGGTGCGTGACGCGGGTCATCTTCGAGGCGAAGCAGCGGGATCTCGAGGTCGTCGCCATCAACGATCTCACCGACGCGCCGACGCTCGCGCACCTCCTCAAGTACGACTCGGTGCACCGCACCGCGAGCTTCTCGGTGGAGGTCGACGGCGACGCCATCGTGATCGATGGCAAGCGCATCCCCATCTTCGCGAAGAAGGATCCCGCGGAGCTTCCGTGGAAGGACCTCGGCGTCGACGTCGTGCTCGAGTGCACGGGCCGCTTCCGCGACAAGGCGGGCGGCGAGAAGCACCGCACCGCGGGCGCCAAGCGCGTGATCATCAGCGCGCCCGGCGAGAAGGACATCGACGGCACGTTCTGCGTGGGCATCAACCACGAGAGCTACGACCCGGCGAAGCACTTCATCGTCTCGAACGCGTCGTGCACCACGAACTGCCTCGCGCCGATCGCGAAGGTCGTGAACGACACGTTCGGCATCGTGAAGGGCCACATGGTCACGGTGCACTCGTACACGAACGACCAGAACATCCTCGACCTGCCGCACAAGGATCTCCGTCGCGCGCGCGCCGCAGCGCTGTCGATGATCCCCTCCACGACCGGCGCGGCGAAGGCCATCGGCCTCGTGCTCCCCGAGCTCAAGGGCAAGCTCGATGGCACCTCCATCCGCGTGCCCACGCCGAACGTGTCGCTCACCTGCATGACCGTCGTGGTGTCGAAGCAGACGACGGTGGCCGAGGTGAACGCCGCGCTCGAGGCCGCCTCGAAGGGCGCGCTGAAGGGCATCCTCGGCTTCGAGGACGCGCCGCTCGTGTCGTCCGACTACATCGGTGATCCGCGCAGCTCGATCGTCGACTCGGCGCAGACGGCCGTCGTCGGCGGCGACCTCGTCGAGGTGCAGAGCTGGTACGACAACGAGTGGGGCTTCTCGCACCGCATGGTCGATCTCGCGTCGCACCTCGCGCGCGCGGAGAAGTGAGCGCGATGTCGATGCTCGACGGGATCAAGAGCGTCCGCGACCTCGACGTCGCGGGCCGTCGCGTCTTCGTGCGCGTGGACTTCAACGTGCCGCTCGACGGTAAGGTCGTGACGGACGACACGCGCGTGCGCGCGGCGATCCCCACGCTGAAGCTGCTGCTCGAGAAGGGCGCGCGCGTCGTGATCGCGTCGCACCTCGGTCGTCCCAAGGGCGGACCGGATCCGAAGTACTCGATCGAGCCCGCGGCCCACAAGCTCGCGGAGCTGATGAGCGTCGACGTGATCCTCACCGAGGACTGCATCGGCGATGGACCGAAGAAGGTCGTCGGAGATCTCCGCGACGGTCAGATCGCGTGCCTCGAGAACCTCCGCTTCCACCCGGAAGAAGAGAAGAACGACGAGGCCTTCGCGCGCGAGCTGGCGAAGCTCTCGGACGCGTACGTGAACGATGCGTTCGGCGCTGCGCACCGCGCGCATGCGTCGGTCGCGGCGCTCGCGAAGCTCCACCGCGAGCGTGGCGCGGGCCTCCTGCTCGAGGCCGAGCTCTCGGCGCTCGGTCGTGTGCGCGGTGAGCCTGCGCGTCCGTTCGCTGCGGTGCTCGGTGGCGCGAAGGTGTCGGACAAGATCGCCGTGCTCGAGGCGCTGCTCGCGAAGGTCGACGTGCTCGTGATCGGCGGCGCGATGGCCAACACGTTCCTCGCGGCCAAGGGCCTCGCGATGGGCAAGAGCCTCGTCGAAGAGGACAAGCTCGCGCTCGCGCGCACCATCATCGCGCGCGCAGACGAGAAGAAGATCACGCTCGTGCTCCCGGAGGACGTGATCGTCGCCGAGGGGCTCGACGCGACGAGCGGCCGCGTGGTCGATGCGTCGGGCGTCGGGCCGACCGACATGGCGCTCGACATCGGGCCGCGCACCGTCGCCACGGCGACCAAGGCGTTCGCTGGCGCCAAGACGGTGTTCTGGAACGGACCGATGGGCCTGTTCGAGAAGGCGCCGTTCGCGGCCGGCACGAACGGCATCGCCCAGGCGCTCGCGGATCTGCGCACGATGGACGACAGCGCGTTCACGATCGTCGGCGGTGGCGACAGCGTCGCGGCCGTCGAGGATGCTGGGCTCTCCGCGCGCTTCTCGCACGTGTCGACCGGAGGCGGTGCGTCGCTCGAGCTGATCGAGGGCCGCAAGCTGCCTGGCGTGGAAGCGCTGCGAGGCTGAGCCATGGCGCGTCGTCCTCTCATCGCAGGCAACTGGAAGCTGCAGAACGGGCTCGAGGCCTCGGCGTCGCTGGCCCGCGCGGTCGCCGCGGGCGTCGACGAGACCACGCGTCCCGAGGTCGTGCTCGCGCCCGTGTTCACCGCGCTCTCGACGGTCGCGTCGGCGGTGCAGGGCACGCTCGTCGGCCTCGCAGGACAAGACCTGCACTGGGAAGACAAGGGCGCGTTCACGGGTGAGGTCAGCGCGCCGCTCCTCGTGGACGTCGGCTGCTCCCACGTGATCGTCGGTCACTCGGAGCGTCGGCAGTTCTTCGGCGACACGGACGCGCTCGTGCGTCGCAAGGTCGAGGCGGCGCTGCGCGGGATGCTCGTACCGATCGCGTGCGTGGGGGAGACGCTCGAGGAGCGTGAGGCGGGGCGCACGCTCGAGGTCGTCCTGCGGCAGCTCGACGGGATCGTGAAGGACCTGCCCGACGTGGCGCGGCTCGTCGTCGCGTACGAGCCGGTGTGGGCGATCGGCACCGGTCGCGTCGCGCGCCCCGAGGACGCGCAGGACGTGCACCGCGCCCTCCGGAACCGCGTTCGTGATCTCGCGGGCGACGTCATCGCCGACGGTCTTCGCTTGCTGTACGGCGGCAGCGTGAAGCCCGACAACGCCGCCGGGCTCCTCGGTCAGGACGACATCGACGGCGCGCTCGTCGGCGGCGCGTCGCTCGACGCCACGCACTTCCTCGCGATCGTGAACGCCGTCTGACTCGAACGCCGTGTGAGCTGGGCTCGCCCGCGTCTGTCCGCGACAGGCGGCGCGGGAATCGCGGCGTCAGCGAGGTGGTTGGCGTTTCTCGGCGGGCGTACTAGCTTCCGCCCCCTTCTCCGCGGCCTTCTCCGCGGGCGCTCGAGGATCTCTCCATGCTCTATTGGATCATCTCCGCGATCTACGTCGTCGTCTGCGCCTTCCTCATCCTCGTGGTGCTCCTCCAGCAGGGCCGCGGCGGCATGGGCAACGCGTTCGGCGGCAGCAGCCAGACCGTCTTCGGCGGCGCGGGCGCGGGCAACGTCCTCACGCGCGCCACCACGGCGAGCGCGACGCTCTTCATGGTGCTCTCTGCGGTGCTCGCCTACATGTCGAGCTCGAGCGACGCGGCCCTCGAAGAGCGCGCGCGTCAGCACGAGGTGGAAGAGGACAACCGTCGCGAGCTTCGTGAGGCCGCCGAGGCCGCCGACGACGTGACCGGCGAGGCGGGCGGAACGGCAGAAGACGGAGCCGCCGCTGACGGCGCCGCCGTGGACGGAGCGACTGGCGAAGACATGGCCGACCCGCAGCCCCTCGACCTCGGCGCCACCACGCTGCAGCTGGGCGCCGACGGTCAGCTCCAGCTCGGCGCAGGCAGCGAGCTCCAGCTCGCGCCGGCCGAGGGCGCGTCGCAGGAGCTCCAGCTCCAGATTCCCGGCGCGGAGCCGACCGCGGAGCCCGCTCCCGAGCCCGCTCCCGCGGCCGCGCCCGCAGCGGCTCCGGCTCCGGCGGCGCGTCGTGCGCCCGCGGCCCCTGCACCGGCCGAGGCTGCACCGGCGGCCGAGGCTGCGCCCGCTCCGGCGGCCGAGCCCGCTCCGGCGGCTGAGCCTGCGCCCGCTCCCCAGTGAGTCGGTCCGGCCAGTGAGTCGGTCCGGGCAGTGAGCAGGTCGGCTCGCTGCGACTGAAGAAGACGGCTCGAGGTTCCTCGGGCCGTTTTCGTTTGGCCGCTCAGCCGATGAGCGAGATCGGCTGGCCCGCCTCGAGGCTCGCGAGCGCGCGCTGGATCTGATCCGCGTACGTGCCGTAGCCGTGGTCCACCGCGAGCCTCAGCGCGTCGCGTAGGCCGTTGCGCGCGTCGTCGATCGCGCCCTGCGTCTGATCGACGACCGCGAGCATCACGCGGCCCTGCACGCCCTCCCAGATCGCGTTCTTGCGATCGGAGTACGCGATGGCCTCGAGGATGTGCTGGCGACCATCGGTCGACGCGAAGCGCATCGCGTCGATGTAGCCGAGCACGCGGAGGTTCGCGTACTGCACATGCTCGATGCCGTGGTCGCGCGCGATCTCGTAGCTGTAGCGGAGCGAGCTGAACGCGCGCTTGAAGTCGTTGAGGCGCACGTACGAGTCGCCGATGTTGTGAGCGCTGACGGCAGCGTGATAGGGCAGCTGGAACTCCTTCGCGAGGTCGAGGCCTCGGTTCGCTGCGGCGATGCCCTTCTCGTAGTCCTTCGCGAAGAAGCACACGAGCGACTCCATCGTGAAGAGCTCGCACTCGACCGACCTGTTGGGACGCGACGCGAGGATGTCGCGCGCTTCTGCGATGCGCGCGAGGCCTGCGAGCTGATCGCCGCCCGTCGCGTAGGCGAGCGCCAGCGACGTGAGGCAGCGGAGCTGGCGCTCTCGATCGCCGGTCGCGATGCACAGCGCGAGCGCGCGCTCGAACAGCGTGACGGCAGGGCGTCGCTCGCCGCGTCGGAGCTCTGCCTCGGCGCGCGCGAGCGTGGCGTCGCGCTCCATCGTCACGTCTTGGATCGATCGAGCGATCTCGTCGGCGCGCTCGACCCATCGCTGACCTTCGTCGATCTCGTAGGCCTGCACGAGCATGCGACCGCGGAGGAGCGCGAGCTTGGCGAGGTCGGCGTCGCGCCCGAGCGACTCCGCGAGATCGATGCCCGCCTTGAGCTTCTCCGCGCCCTCGACGACGAAGCGGCCGTTGAGCGCCACGGTGCCGAAGCGCACGTACATCTCGAGCAAGCGGGTCGCGTCGCGGTGCGCGGCGTTCGACGCGAGCTCGATCGCCTTCTCGAGGTGCGTGAGCGCCGTGCGCGGCTGCTCGCTCGCGGAGCGCTCGGCCGCGCGCACGAGGTACTCGATCGCGCGCACCCGATCGCCTGCCTCGCGGTGGTGGACGGCGAGGCGATCGGCGATCTCGTCGAGGCGCTGCGCGTAGAGCGACTCGAGCGCTGCGGCCACGGCGGCGTGCATCTCGCGGCGCGTCTCGATCGTCAGGCCGTCGCGGAGCACCTCGCCCACGAGATCGTGTGCGATCACGAGCTCGGACGGCGTCGGGCGCGCCAGGAGGCCCTTGCCCTCGAGCACGCTCACCGCGTCCGCGACCGACGCGAGACCTTCGCCGGTGACGAGCGCGAGCAGCTCCACGGTGAAGCGGCCCGACGCGATCGCGCCAACCTGGAGGAGGTGCCGATCGGTGGCCGACAGACGCGAGAGGCGCGACGCGACGAGGCCGCGGAGAGACTTCGGCACCTCGCTCTGCGCCAGCTGCATCTGGAGCACGACGTGTCCTTCGCGCACCTCGATGGCGCCCGCGTCGCCCAGCGCTTTCAGGTACTCCTCGACGTAGAGCGGGTTGCCCGCGCTCTTGGTCGTCACCTCGCGGAGCAGCTCCACGGGCACTTCTTCGGCGGCGAGCCGCGTCGCGACGAGGCGCGCGACGTCGTCGTCCGAGAGCGGATCGAGCGAGATCTCGAGGTAGCGGCTTCCGTCGCGCCACGCGTGCACGAAGCCGGGGCGGTGCGCGAGCACGATCACGAGGCGCGCGTCGCGGCCTTCGCGCAGGAGCGCGTCGAGGATCGCCTGCGAGTCGTCGTCCATCGCCTCGGCGTTGTCGAAGCAGAGCGCGGTGAGGCGCTCGCTCGCGAGCTTGAGCGCGACCTTGATGAAGGCGGGTCGGATGAGTCGGCCGAGCGAGTCCGGCTGCTCGGCGCCTGTCGTCGCGCCGAGGAGCACGCCGAGCGCGCCGACCTCGGGTGCGGTGAGGCCGAGCTCGCGCGTGCGCATCACCTTGTCGCGGACGACGTCGGGCGAGTCGAGCTCGTCGACGCCGAGGATCACGCGCAAGAGATCCGTGATCGCGGTCAGGCCGACCGCGCGCCCCTGTCGCTGACAGGACGCGACGTACATGCCCACGTCGTGGCCCGCGGAGCGGAGGCGTCGGCGCGCCTCGTGGAGGATCCGCGTCTTGCCCGAGCCGGCGTCGCCGACGACCCCGAGCACTCGCAGCTTGCCGCGGTTCGCGAGCGCGAACAGCTCACCGATGCGGCGCAGCTCGTCCCTTCTGCCGACGAATTTGCCGGCGGCGTCGAGCGGGCTGAGCTCCGACTCGATGACGTGCGAGGCCTCGGCATCGTCCGACAGCGGGAGCGTCGAGAAGAGGCTCTGGAGGGCGCGGCGCGCGGACGCCGTGATGCAGACCTGCGACGGCGAGGCCTGCCTCGCGACCGCGCGCGCGGCGGAGACGATCTGTTGGTAGACGTCGTCCTTCAGCGGCTCGCCGCGCACGTCGACGAGGATGCGCCGCGCGTCGATGCCGACCGATGGGTTCGATCGCGCGAGCGCGCCCGCGGTGCCCGCGTGGTGGATGACGCGAAGGGCGCAGCGCGCGGCCGTCTCGGTGTCGCGGCCGTCGGGATCGCGCAGGCCGAAGAGCACGCCGACCTCGTTCGCGTCCTCGAGGCCCACGACCTGGCCGCCGTAGCGGCGCACCATCGCGGAGACCTCGGGGGTGCCGAAGAGCACCACGACGCCAGCGCCCTGGAAGACCGAGAAGCTCGCGTCGCGCAGCTCGTGCGCGGGCCTCGCGACGCCCGTGGTCTGCTTGGCCGACGACACCCGCGAGGCGGCGCGCTTGGACGGCATGTCCGTCGGCGTGGCGACCTTCACGCGGCTGTCGCCCTCGAACACGGCGAGGATGTCGCGGCCGTCGTGATCGCTCTGGTTCGACTCGCTCGCGTCGCGGATCTGTCCGACGTAGCGCGAGAGGTCGTGGCCACCGACGCGGCGGCCCGACGAGTAGAGGAACTGCACGAGCTCCTCGTAGAGCGCGCCCGCGTTCGCATAGCGGCGCGAGGCGTCGGCGTGCATCGCGCGCTCGACGATCTGCGCGAGCTCCTCGGGCACCTCGGGAGCGATCGCCCGGAGCGGCTTGTGCTCGCCCGCGCGCACGCGACGCAGGATCTCGTAGGACGAGTCGGCGTCGAACGGGTTCTTGCCGGACAGCGCCTCGTAGAGGACCACGCCGAGCGCGTAGAGATCGGTCGTCGAGTCGACCTCGCGGCTGACGGGCCCCCCGCTGCCGCCCGCTTGTTCGGGGCTCATGTAGGCGTACTTGCCCTTGAGCACGCCCGCCTCGGTGCCCTCGCGCACGAGGGTCTTGGCCTTGGCGACGCCGAAGTCGGTGAGCTTCACCTCGCCCTCGAGGCTCACGAGCACGTTCTGCGGCGACACGTCGCGGTGCACGATGTGGAGCGGGCGCATGCTCGCGTCGCGACGTCGGTGCGCGTAGTCGAGGGCCTTGGCGAGCTCGCTCACGATGAAGACCGCGAGCTCCTGCGCGAGCGGGAGGCGCAGCGAGCGCGAGCGTCGGAGGAGCGTGGCGAGGTCGTAGCCGGCGACCCACTCCATCGCGATGAAGTAGGTCTCGTCGGCGCGGCCGAGATCGAAGACCTGGACGATGTTCGCGTGCGACAGCGTCACCGCGATCTTCGCCTCGTTGATGAACATCTCGACGAACTGAGGGTTCGAGCTCAGCTCGGGCAGGATGCGCTTGATGACGAGCGTCTTCTCGAAGCCCTCGACGCCGTGCGACTTGGCCTTGAACACCTCGGCCATGCCCCCGCGCGCGAGGAGCTGGACGAGCTGGTACTTGCCATAGACGGTGGGAGAGGACGTCATCGCGCGCGGTCGACGCGCGGCGTCGAGCGGCTCATGGCCGAGGGACACCCCCGCGCCAGAGCGCAGTGAGGATACTCCGAACGGCTCCGCGGATGGGGAGCGTTCTCCGAGGCCCCGAAGCGTACAGCGGCACCGGATCCGTGGGCGCTACGGACCGAGCGTCCAGGTGGGCCACACCTCGATCTCACAGACGCGATCGGACACGCGCTCCGAGCACGGTCGAGCCACGACGCTCCCCGACTCGAGGCTCGCGCACTCGCCCGCCTCGATGTCGACGGGAGGACAGATCTCACCCGTGACCCAGCCTGCCTCGCTCGCGCCGATCCAGGCGGGCACGTCGGAGCCCGCCGCGCCTGCGCCGAAGTCCGCCACGTCTTCGATCCCGGCGAGGAGGTGTCCCGGGCCGCACCCGTCGCGCGCGTCGCTCCACGCGCCCCCTCCGCCGAGGAGCCCCACTCCGCCGACGAGCATGGCGCAGCTGTGGCCACGGATGCGCGTGCCCGCGCACGCCGCGAACACGTCGGGATGGAGCACGTCGCGCGAGACGCGGCCGCGCTTGCCGCCGCGCATGAACACCTCGCGCGTCGCGGGCACGAAGATCGGTCGGCCGCTGAACGCACCGTAGAGAGCGGCCCCGACGACGGTCGGCTCGGGGAACGGAGCGTCCACCGAGGCGCGGCGCGCCGAGAGGACCACGCCGCCCGGGCGCTCGACGAAGAGCACGAGGCCGTCGGGATCGACCGACGGCAGGAGGTAGTCGCCCGTCGTGGTCACGCGCACGAGCGCGCCGATCGCGATCGCAGGTTCGCCAGACGGGTCGAAGTCCACGCGCCCGGCGTACACCTCACCCGTCGGCTCTTCGCGCGTGCGCGCGACGACGAAGAGCCAGCGGCGCGCCTCGGGGCCGACGGGGTCGGTCAAGAACGGATGGGCGATGTCGAGGTAGCCGCGGGGCACGGGCAGGGGCGCGCCGACCGTGGCGTAACCGCTGACGGGATCGCCCGCGATCACGTACAGGCGTAGCTCGGTGCCGACGCCGACCTGCGCGACGCCGTGGCGGCCCGCGTGAGGCCCGACGCGCACGAAGCTCGCCATGTGGTTCACCGCGTCGGGGGCTCCGTCGAGCGTGAAGCTCACGGGTCTCGGCTCCGAGTACGCGGCGTTCATGTTGGCGCGCGTGGCGTGGAAGAGCGCGAACGCCGGGACGCCGTTCACGAACGTGGGACCCGAGACGATGAGGCTCTCTGCGCGCTCGCCGATCGGCTCGGCCTGGTTGTGGAAGTCGAGCCCGTAGATCGAGTGCACGGTGTCGACGAAGTACTCGCAGCCTTCGTCGGTGAGGCCGTCGCCGTCTTCGTCGATGGGGCCGGCGGCTGTGGCCGCGCACGCTTCGCCGACGAACGCGTCGGGCGGCGCGTCGATCGAGGCGTCCGCGAGCTCGCCGCCGTCCACGGTCCCTGCGTCGTGCGTGTCGAGCGCGGCTTCGGGCTCGCAGGTCTCGGACTCGGGATCGCACCACGTCGTTCGCGGGCACGTGTCCTCGCCTTGCAGGCACGCGCCGCTCACGCAGCGCGGTGGCCCGGCGCACGCAGCGCCCGCCGCGCAGTCACCGTCGCCGCGGCACACGGTGGGCGCCGTGTCGCACGTGTCGCCGAGGAGCGCGCGATCGCAGCAGTGAATCGCCGTCGCGGGATCATCGGGATCGCAGCGCGGGTCGACGCAGCGCGCGTTGAGGCACTGATCGAACCCGGCCGAGCCGCCGGGCATGGGGCACACGAGACCGATGCACTCGCCCGAGAGCACGACGCGCACGACCCGGCTCTGCGCCACGCTCACGGCGACGCACGTCTGGAGCAGCGTGGACCCGTCGTCGGGTCGCTCGGCGGCGGTGTCTGGCGGTCTTCGCGCGCGCACGAACACGCTGTAGACGCCGCTCGCGAGGCCCGACACCTCGGCCACGGTGAGCGAGCCGGAGGCGAGGGCCTCTTGATCGGCGGGCTCGACGACGGTGCCCGCTGGCGCCGCGACGACGTCTCCGCTGCACGCCGCGCCACGATGAAGCTCGGCGCTGACGAAGCGGATCCCATGACCCGCACGGAGGCCCGACTGCACTCGCACGGTGAGCGTGCTCGCGCCCGCGTCACACGCCGTCGCGCACATCACGAGGGCGAGGAACGTCCACGAGCTAGCCCGCATCGGCCGAGGGTATCCGAACGACGCCGAGCGCGGTCGGCACGTGGGGACGATCCTCGGCAGTTCGTCGAAGTGACCCGCCATCACTCGAACGGCAGCGCCGCGGCCCATCGCTGCCATCGGTGCGAGACGTCGACGTGGAGGATCAAGGCCACGATGCCGAGGATGCCTCCGATGCCGAGCAGTCCCCATCCGAGCAACGCCTGCCCGAGTCCGAGCTCGTCGATGACGTTGGCCGTGGCGCCGAAGAGGATACCGGGCGGCATCATCCCCACGCCCACCGCGCCGAGCACCTGCGCCACCGTGCGCTGCGACTGGATCGCCTCGAGCTCGCTCAGCGCCCAATCGAGAGGACCCACGCGCGTCTCGCGCATGGCGTCGTAGGGAACCCGCAGGACGAGCGCGCTCGCGATCACGCGGCGACCGGTGTCGTTCGGATGCACGCGCTCGCGCGCATTGCTCTCGCTCGCAGCCTCCCAACGACCCGCGCTCCACTCTCGCTGGGTCTCTTCCGACACGACCGCGGAGACGTGCAGCTCGTCATCGCACGCGCTGCGGCGCTGGGCGTGCGCCGAGCCCGTCGCGAGCGACACGGCCGCGAGAGTCGCCGCCACGAGGGCGCCGCGGAGCGGTGTGTAGAACGTCCTCACGCCCGAGGAGCATGACACCGGTGACGAGGCGGGCTCTCGGTCGGTCGCCACATCGTCCATGAGGCAGGACCGTCCCGGACGGCTCGGCCCCGGTTCGTCGCGGCGATCGGGGTCAGCGTCTCGCGTAGAGCGCGACGAGCCCGGTCGACTCGCGAGTGGCGTCAGTGCTTGAGCAGTGTGTACTCCGCGCTCGCGTCCGACACGAACGCGGGGTCGAGCACGATCTGCTCGACGATCTCGAGGCCGTAGCCGTCCACGCCTGCGATGCGGCGCGGGCGGTTCGTGAGGAGGCGGATGCGCGACAGGCCCACGTTGCGCAGGATCTGCGCGCCGATGCCGTACTCGCGGAGCACCTCGCCGGTCTCCGGCGCGCGGGGCTTCACGTCGAGGCCGAGGCGCAGGCCGAGGTCCGACTCGAGGTCCATCGGTCCGGGGAAGAACACGATCACGCCGCGGCCCTCGTCTTCGATGCGCGCGATGGCATCGCGCAGCGCCACGCGGCCCGGCGTGCGCACGTCGAGCACGTCGCCGATCACGCTGCCGGTGTGCATGCGCACGAGCGGCGCGACGCCGTCGGTGCCCGTGACGTCGCCGAGCACGCACGCGAGGTACTCGCGCGCGCCGCTCTCGAAGACCTTGAGCGACCACGGCTTGCCGCTTGGGAGCGTGAGCGTGCCGGTCGTCTTCTCGGTGACGAGCTTCTCGTGCTCGAGCCGGTACTGGATGAGATCGGCGATCGAGAGGATGCGCAGTCCGTGCTGCTCGGCGAAGCGCACGAGATCGGGCATGCGCGCCATCGTGCCGTCGTCGTTCATGATCTCGCAGATCACGCCGGACGGTCCGAGGCCCGCGAGCCGCGCGAGATCGACGGAGCCCTCGGTGTGGCCCGTGCGCTGGAGCACGCCGCCCGGACGCGCGCGCAGCGGGAACACGTGGCCGGGGCTCACGAGATCATGGGCCTTGGTCTCGGGCGCGACGGCCACGCGGATCGTGTGCGCGCGATCGTGCGCCGAGATGCCCGTGGAGACGCCCGTGCGCGCCTCGATCGAGATCGTGAACGCGGTCGTGCGCGAGCTGCGGTTCTCGTCGACCATCATGGGGAGGTCGAGCTGACGCACGCGCTCTTCCGAGATGCTGAGGCAGATGAGGCCGCGCGCGTGACGCGCCATGAAGTTGATCGCCTCGGGCGTCACCTTCTCCGCGGCCATCACGAGGTCGCCCTCGTTCTCGCGGTCTTCGTCGTCGACCAGGATCACCATGCGGCCCGCGCGCACGTCCTCGAGGGCGCGGTGCACGTTCTCCACGCTCTGCGCGCGGCTCGAGAGGCTTCGGGTGGCTCGGTTGTCGTTCGTCATGAATTCCTCGGTTCGAGCGGGCGCCGCGTCGGGGTCCCGATCCTCAAGCAAAGCCGCTCTTCTTCAGGAGCTCGAGCGTCACGCCGCCCTCGTGCGTGCCGTCGTTCTGCGCGGCGTCGTTCTGCGCGGGCGCGCCGTCGACACCCGGGCGGCCGAGCAAGCGCGCGACGTACTTCGCGAGCACGTCGACCTCGAGGTTCACCTTGGCGCCGGGCGCGCGCTGCGCGAGCAACGTCTTGCCCTGCGTGATCGGCACCAGCACGACGTCGAAGCGGAAGCCGCTCGCGCCGTTCACCGTGAGGCTCGTGCCATCCACCGTGATCGAGCCCTTGGGCGCGAGGAACGGCGCGAGCTCCGGCGGCACCTCGAAGATCATCTTCAGCGCGTCGCCGAGGGGCTCCTTCGCGACGACGCTGCCCACGCCA
Source organism: uncultured Sandaracinaceae bacterium (assembly GCA_964502175.1). Classification (GTDB taxonomy): domain Bacteria; phylum Myxococcota_A; class Polyangia; order Polyangiales; family Sandaracinaceae; genus JAFLCL01. The sequence goes on along the minus strand of CAZCVE010000002.1, from coordinate 5,453 downwards.
TCCACGTGACCGGTGACGAGGTGGCCGCCCACGCGCGAGCCGTACGCGAGCGCGCGCTCGAGGTGCACACGTCCGCCGATGCCGACCTCGGAGAGCGAGGTCTTGGCGAGCGTCTCGGCGCTCGCGTCGACGGTGAAGCTCGAGCCCGTCCAGCGGGTGACGGAGAGGCACACGCCGTTCACCGCGATCGACTCGCCGAGCACGTAGTCGCGGTACGCGCACGAGACCTCGAGCTCTGCGTCGACGCCGCGGCGCGACAGCTTCACGAGGGTACCGAGCTCTTCGACGAGGCCAGTGAACACGCGCGTTCTCCTCTTCGCTCGCTACCAGCTCAGCGAGCGGGTACGACCTCGGACGAGCATGTCCGGCCCGTGCTGGGATGCCACGGTCCGGTCCAGCCGAATCGCGGAGGCCAAGGCGAGGGGAGGGCGGGCCCGCGTCGCGAGCCCCGGAGCCTCCGGATCGCCCACGATCACAGGCGCCACGAAGATCGCCACGCGATCCACGAGGTCGGCGTCGAGCAGCGAGCCGGCGAGGCGGCCGCCGCCTTCGACGAGCACCCGCAGCACGTCGCGACGCGCGAGCTCGGCCAGCAAGTGGGCGAGATCGAGGCCTGCGCCGACTGCCGTGCGCGGTGTAGGCAGGAGCGTGATGCCACGCGCGCGCAGCGCTGCTTCGCGCTCGGCGCTCGCGTCGGGTGCGTGCGCGATCCACGTCGGCTGGGACGCCGCGGTCGTCACGAGCTGCGAGGCCTCGGGCGTGCGGAGCTGCGAGTCGACGACGACGCGCACGGGTCTCGCGCTCGCGTACGGCGCGGGCGCGAGCCGCGCGTCGAGGCGCGGGTCGTCCGCGATCACGGTGCCGATGCCGACGAGGATCGCGTCGGCGTGCGCGCGCAGCCGGTGCGCTTCCGCGCGCGCGAGCTCGCTGGTGATCCACTTCGAGTCGCCCGTACGTGTCGCGGTGCGCCCATCGAGCGTCACGGCGCTCTTGAGCTCGACGAGCGGTCGACCGAGCAGCGCCACCGTCGCGAAGTCGGCGACGAGCTCTCTCGCGTCGTCCTCGAGCACGCCCTCGATGACCTCGACGCCCTCGGCGCGCAGCCGCTCGCGGCCGCTCACCACCACGTGGCTCTTGGGATCACGGCAGCCGATCACGACGCGTGCGATCCCAGCGCGCACGATCGCCTCGGTGCACGGAGGCGTTCGGCCGTGGTGGTTGCAGGGCTCGAGCGTGCAGTAGAGCGTCGCGCCGCGCGCGGCGTCGCCGGCGACGTCGAGCGCCACCACCTCGGCGTGAGGAGCGCCCGCCCGCGCATGGAAGCCCTCGCCCACGATCACTCCATCGCGCGCGACCACCGCGCCGACGTGCGGGTTGGGCGCTGTGCGCGTCCACGCGTGACCCGCGGGCGCGGCGAGCTCGAGCGCGCGACGCAGCAGGGACTCGTGCGCGCCCAGATCGCTCATCCGGGATCCTTGAGGAGGTTCGTCGTCGGGATCGCGTCGTCCGAGTCGGGCTCGGTCGGCTCGCTGCGAGGGGGACGCGCGCTTCGGGTCGGCTCGGCGCCCTCGAGGTCCTTGGGAGCTCGCACGCCGCGCGCGGGCGTGCGCGTGACGCTGCCGGGCGAGAGCAGCTGCGACAGCTCGGACAAGAACTCGTTGGTGTCCTTGAACTGCCGGTAGACGCTCGCGAAGCGCACGTACGCCACGTGATCGAGCTCGCGGAGCGCGTCCATCACGCGCTCACCGACGACGGTGGAGCTGACCTCCTTGTCGCCGGTCTCGACGAGCACCCGCTCGAGATCGTCGACGAGCCGCTCGAGCGCCTCGGCCGACACCGGCCGCTTCACGCAGGCGCGGTGCAGACCTCCGAGGATCTTCATGCGATCGAACGGCTCGCGACGACCGTCCTTCTTCACCACGAGCGGGAGCACCTGCTCGACGCGCTCGTAGGTGGTGTAGCGGCGCTGGCAGCCCTCGCACTCGCGCCGTCGGCGCGTGACCTCGCCGCCTTGTGAGAGGCGCGAGTCGATGACCTTGTTGTCGAGGGTGCCGCAGAAGGGGCACTTCATGGGGGCGCGAACCTACTCGACGCGGCGCGAACAGCAAGACGCTTTCGGCCCGATTCAGCGTGGGTTCTGCGTCTTGTCGAACAGCGCGACGAGCTCCAGGTGGAGCGTGTCGGGGAAGAGATCGACGAGCGCGAGCCGACGAAGCGGCAGCGTGCGGCCGAGCACGGCGGCGTCCCGCGCGAACGTGCCCGCGTCGCACGACACGTAGACCACGCGCTCGGGCGACAGCGCCTCGATGCGCGCCATCTCGTCGTTGGCGCCCGTGCGCGGCGGATCGAGCACGACGAGGCCGGGCTTCTCGCGGCGCTTCGTGCGCACGTCCTTCACGATCGCGTCGAGCGCCTTGGTCGCCTCGAGCGTGCGGACGTCGGCCTCGAGCGCGTGCGCGCGGAGGTTCTCGCGGAGCGCGTCGGTCGCCTCGCGCTCGAGCTCGACGGCCACCAGCGACCGCGCGCGCGATGCGAGCGCCAGCGTGAAGTTTCCGTGGCCCGCGTGGAGCTCGATCACGTCCCGTCCTTCGGGAAGTCCCCACGCGATTACGCGCGAGCCGAGCGCCTCGCTCGCGGCCACGTGCGCTTGTCGAAAGACCCCGATCGGCGCGTCGAGCAGGCGACCTTCGAGATCGAGCGAGCGCTCTCGCGCGTCACCGAAGCGCGTCGCGACGCCAGCGCCGCCCACCTGCACCGTGGCGCCGACGAGGACGCCCTGCGCGACCAGCGACTCGATCGCGGTGAAGAACTGGGACGACGGCGCGGCCTCGGACGTGATCGCCAGCACCACGCCCTGCTCACGCTCGGCGCTCTCGCTCGTGCTGGGCTGTGAGGACAGCCCGAGGCGGAGCTCGCCACGTCCTTGGAGGAGCGGCGCGAGCGCGGCGGTCAGCTCACGTCGCCCGCGCTCGACGCGCGGGTGGAGGACCTCGCAGCGCTCGGGCGTGATCACCTCGCGCGCCTCGCCTTCGCGGTAGCCGATCACGGCCTCGCTCGCGCCGCTCGCGCGCGACCACGCGAGGCGCGCGCGAACGCGGTACGCGGCGTCGGCCTGCGCGGGCTCGGGGACGATCAGCTCGATCTCGAGCGCGCTCGTGTCGATGTCCTTTTTCTCGAGCTCCGCCGCGAGCCAGCTGCGCTTGGTGTCGCGCTGGCCTTCGCGCGTCACGTGCGCGAGGGGACATCCGCCGCAGCGATCGACGACCGTGCACGCCGCCGTGCGACGAAGCGCGCTCGTGCTCAGTCGCTCGAGGAGCGGAGCGCGGAGGATGCTGCGCTCCTTCGTGATCTTGCCGAGGCGGACGCGCTCGCTGGGCAGCGCGCCGCGCACGTAGACCGGCGCGTCCTTGCCGCGCAGCACCACGCCGTCGCCGCCGCGACCCAGCTCCGTGATCGTCGCGTCCGTCACGCGATCAGGGGAAGCTCTGCGCCGGCGCGCCGCGCTGGTAGAAGAAGCGAAACGACCCCGAGAGGCGCGCGTGCCGCTGGTCGGGCCGATCCGACGCGAACTCTGCGTCGACGAGCTCGGCGGAGATCTCGGTGTCCTCGCCGTCCAGGTCCGGCGCGTGGAGCGCGTGGAAGGTGATGGTGCCGCCGACCGCGTGGAGGTTGGGTGGGATGCGCCAGAACTCGTCGGGATAGCCCGCGTCGCACGACTGGCCGGCGTAGAGCGTGACGTCGAGCAGCGGCTGCTCGCGGCCCTCGGCGACCTGCGTGAGCGGGAGCGCCTCGCCGAGGTGATCGCGTGCGATCGCGTTCACGTCGTAGATCGAGAGGAGGAGGCCATCGCTCACGCTCTCGCGGAACGAGCCGCGCTGAACGCGGATCGTCGCGAAGGGGCTCTCCTGATCGTCGTAGGCGCCCAGGTTCGTGATGTAGTCGGCCGCGAAGAACGTGGGCCGCATCGAGTAGTCGAGGATCTCGACTCCGCAGTCGACCAGCACGATCTCTCCGGTGAGCTCGCCCGTACCGGTGCCGACCGAGCACGCGCCCGCGACGACCATCGTCACGCTCGCCGTGGCCAGGGCCGGCGCGAACCAGCTGCGCGCGGAGGACGTCGTGCGCTCGGAGCTCATCGCGCGAGCTCGTCGGTGGTGCTGGCCGCAGGTCTCGGTGCGTCGATCATGCGCGTGCGGCGAATCGTACCACCGCCGAGCACACGATCTCCGTCGTACACCACGCTCGCTTGTCCCGGCGCGAGCGCACGCTGAGACTCGAGGAAGCGCGCGACGAATCCGCCCCCGCGCGGCGTGACGATCGCCCGCGCCGCGTGGTGTCGGTAGCGGACCTGCACGTCCGCCTCGAACGGCGCGCTCGGCGCCGAGCCGATCCACTGCGCGGCGTCGATCTCGACGGTGTCGCCGAGCAGATCTCGCTCGCCGCCGACGATCACCTCGGCGCTGTCCGGGAGGATCTTGAGGACGTAGCGCGCGGGCCCACCGCCGAGGCCGAGCCCGCGACGCTGGCCCACCGTGTAGTGGTGAACGCCCTCGTGCGTGCCGAGCACCTCGCCCTGATCCGTGCGCATCACGCCGGCGGGCACGCGCTCCTCGCCGCGCTCCTTCGCGCGTCGATCGACGAAGCCGCCGATGTCTCCGTCGGGCACGAAGCAGAGCTCCTGCGAGTCCCTCTTCTGCCAGTTCGGGACGCCGAGCCGCTGACCTTCGGCGCGCGTCGTGTTCTTCTCGAGCGCGCCGAGCGGGAAGACCATGCGCGCGAGGATCGAGGGGGCGACGCCGTGGAGGAAGTAGCTCTGGTCCTTGCCGCGATCGACGCCGCGACGGAGCACCGGCTGCTCGCCGTCGAGGTCGAGGCGCGCGTAGTGACCCGTCGCGATGCGGGCGCAGCCGAGCGAGTCGGCGAGCGTCGCGAGACGGCCGAGCTTCACCTGCTGGTTGCACGCGACGCACGGGCTCGGCGTGGTGCCCTCGCGGTAGGCCCGCACGAACGGCTCGACGACGGTCTCGCGGAACGCGTCGCGCTCGTCGATCACGTAGTGCGGGATGCCCAGCGCTTCGCAGCTGAGGCGCGCGTCGTCGCGATCCTCGGGCGCGCAGCATCGGCCGACCTTGTCCTCCCCGGTCGCGTCCCAGAGGTGCATCGTCACGCCGACGAGGTCGTGCCCCTGTTCCTTCAGCAGCGCCGCCGCGACGGAGCTGTCCACACCGCCGCTCATCGCGACGAGGACACGCTCTCTTCGGGGGGCCGTCATCGGATCGTGAGGTGACACGCGTGCGCCGCGGTGTCGACGCGTCACGGGCGCGCGACGGGTCGCAAGGCCCGCTGCGCCACGAGCGCCGCGCTGCCGGACCGCGCGCACGAGCGCCGCGCTGCCGCAAATTGGGGGACGGTCGTGCGCCAGGGGAAGCCTGGAGGAGGAGGAAGCGATGAGT
>CAZCVE010000001.1:184742-328120 GCA_964502175.1 uncultured Sandaracinaceae bacterium | reverse complement strand
CCTGGCGGACGATTCCGCCGATGCAGTGATCTCGATCGGGGGATCTCGATCGGGGTCAGACCCTTGGGGGGCAGACCCCGAGTCGAGGACCGGGCAAGTGGGGTCAGACCCCGAGAGCCGTTGATCCGTGAGGCGTCGCGGGCGAGCCTCCCCGCCCGGAGGCTCATGACGTCTACGTACTTCTCCACCGTGCAGCAGATGAACGCCACGCTCGGCGCGCTCGAGGCTTGGCTCGACGAGGCCACGACGTTCGCGAAGTCGAAGAACGACTTCGATCCCGACGTGCTCCTCTCGATGCGCCTCGCGCCCGACCAGTACCCGCTCGTACGGCAGATCCAGGCCGCCTGCGACGCTGCGAAGTTCTGCGCCGCGCGCACGGCCGCGAAGGATCCACCGGCGCACCCCGACGAAGAGAAGACGCTCGAAGAGATCCGCGCGCGCCTCCGCACCGTGCGCGAGTACCTCGGCACCTTCGTCGCGACCGACTTCGACGGCGCCGACGCTCGCGTGGTCCCGCTCGGCTTCATGCCCGGCAAGGGCCTCGCCGGTGCCGACTACGTGCGCCAGCTCGCGACGCCGAACTTCTATTTCCACGTGGGAATGACCTACGCGATCCTCCGCCACGCCGGCGTGAACCTCGGCAAGCGGCACTTCATCCCCGACCTCGCGCTCCGCGATCTCTGACCCTGCTCAAGCGGCCGGAGGGCCGTCCTTCATCATCGCGCCGCGGCCGATCGCCGCGATGCCCGCGAGGAGCGGAAACAGGAACGCGCAGCCTCCGAAGTAGAGGTTGTTGTCTGCCTCTTCTTGCCCCTGCGCGCGCAGCATCGCCTGCGACTCCGGGTCGGCGAACGCCACGGCCTCGTCGACCATGCGCATGCCCATGAAGTAGCCGCCCACGCCGACGCACATCGTCGTCACGGCGAACAGCAGCGTCGCGGCGCCCATGCCGAGCGGCATCGCGCGGCGCTTCGCGAACATCGCGCCGATCGACGCCACCGCGAGCATGTGGCCGAGGCCTCCCGTGCACAGCACGAGGTACATCGTCCAGCCGCCCTCCATGAAGAACCGTGCGGGATCGAAACCACCGTCGCTCATGAGCGCTTCTCCTCGTCGAACGTGAACATGGCCACGATCGCCCCGGTCTCGTCGCGCGAGCCCGCGAGGCTCACGTCGTGGATGCACCCCGGGTGCGCGTGCACCACGCGGCGCCCGAGATCGAGCAAGAGCCCCGCGCACGTCAGCATCGCGTGCGGGTGCTCCGTGCTCGCGAGGTGCGTGCACACGCTGCGCGGATAGCCCTCGTGCGATCCGAGGCGTGACCAGAGATCGGCGCCGCTCTCGATCGGACGCTCGGCGATCGATCGATCGAGGAACGCGAACCGCTCGAGCGTGGTCGACACCGGCGACACGCTCGAGACCTCCTTCACGATCGTGCCGAGGCAGTGGTTCTCGTGGTGGAAGCCACGCCCCGGCTGCGTGAGGTCCGCTTCGCTCCACACCTCCGAGCGCGTGCCCGACGTCTCGATGCCGTACGCGCGGCTCGCGTCCGCCACGAGGTAGTGATGCCCCGACCCGAGCGGCGCAGAGATGACGACGTCTCGCGCCGCGGCCGCCGTGCTCTCGTAGAGACAGCGACGCACGAGCGCAGGCCACACGAGGCCGACGCGCGCGTCGTGGCTCTTCAGGTTGTTGATCGTGAGCCCCACGCCGTGCGCGTTCATGCCCGCCATCCCGAGGCAGCCCGTGATCGACAAGAGCCACGCCTCGGGGATCACACGCGTCCCGCCATGGCTCGCGCGCGCGGTGCGCGCAGGCACGTGGAGCATGGTGACGAACGGGGCGGCCGAGCCGTGCATGTCCCAGGTCTGTCCGAGGTAGCTGCCGCGCGCGGTGCTCGCGACGATCGCGCTGCAGTCTTCTTCTTTGTCCGTCGGTCGCTCGCGCGCGTCGCCGGCCCCAGCGAGCACCGTCGCCGGATCGAGATCCTTCAGATCCGTGTAGTGGTTCAGCACGAGCACACGCTCGGGCGCGAGGTGCGCGCCTTCGGCGATGCCGCGGAGCTCGTCGTAGAGGTCGACGTCGAACGCGCGCAGCACGGGCAGGTGTCGCTCCGCGACGCGGAGGAGCTCGTCGTCCGTGCGGAACATCGCCTGCGTGCGGCAGAGCTCGCTGCGGATCATCGCGATCTCTTCGATCTCGGATCGGCAGCTCTCGCCGTGGAAGAGGCCGCGCTCGAACGGCGTCGCGCCTTCGGGGAGGTGCAGCGTGCGCATGCCGGGAGCTACCACGGGTGGGCGGCAGACACGAGCGTGCGCGCCCGCGTGCGCGCCCGCGGTCCTGGCTGCGTCCGGCCACGGAGCACCTCGAAACGCTCGGAGATCCGGGCTCTCCACGTCTCGCCGAGCCTGGTCTGCGCGTTGCTCAACGTGCCGTGCGCCGATGTGCGCGGAGGAGGCATTGATGAACCGGCGGCTGACCAGGACGGTGATGGCGAGCGCGACGATGATGTCGTTGATGTCGCTGATGCTGGCGACAGGGATCGCTGCGCCCGCGAGCGCGCAGGTGCTCAACGAGGCGACGCTGCACGTGCGCCTCTACACGCCCGACCCCGAGAGCGGCGGCTACGCCGTGCGCATCGCCGCCGAAGTGCGCGAGCTGGCGAGCCGACAAGACCGGCTCCGCATCGACGTGAAGCAGGGCGCCCGCACCGTCGTGTCGCAGGTGTGCGCGCCCAACGAGCTGAGCCCGAACATGGGCCGCTTCGAGTGCACCACGGGCGACTCGGGCCTCATCACCACCACGGGCGCGGTCACGATCGAGATCCAGTACATGAACGACGTCGCCGAGACGACGACGCTCCTCCGATCGATGAGCGTGAACGTGCGCGGCTATCCCTACTGGGTGCACGACGACGATCGCGGACGACCCGTGATCGGCACGACGTACCAGATCGACGCAGGCAGCCTCGTGGGCACCGCGTTCGCGTACATGCTGCAGAACGACGATCAGCGTTACCTCCAGCTCTTCACGGCCTTCTCGGGCACGTACGAGGGCTTCGACTCCACGCTGCGATGTCGCGTCGGCGACGAGCGGATCCGCGACGTCGAGGTGAGCACGTCTGCGTTCGCCGAGGTCGAGGTCGAGGAGTGGACGAGCCAGCAAGCCACGCGTCGACGCGTCGCGTGGTACCGCGCGCGCCTCGAGATGAACGCGCTCTGGTGGGGCCCGCACGTCGAAGGCGCGAGCGCCGGCTGGTCGGGCGAGCCGGTCTTCCTCGGCGATCACCCAGGCCTCTGGTCGTGCGACATGCGCTCCGACGGCGCCGTGCTGCGCACGTTCCGCTTCATGGTCGACGCGCAGGGCAGCATCGTGGCGCACAGCCTCGAGGCCGCAGCGGGCACGCCGCGCATGATCGAGCGCCTGCACGTCGTGGATGTGCGCTTCCCCGCGACGAACCCGCGCGACGCGTTCTTCGAGCCCGCCTCGATCCGCGCGAGCTTCCAGTACGGCACGCCGTGGGCAGACCCGACTGCCGTCTCCGAGATGCTCGGCGCGCTCCCGCCCGCGAACGGCACTTCCGCTCCAACCGCGCGCGCCGGCGCCGCGCGAGGGGGACGACAAGCGCGACGCTGATCGCTGCGCGCGTTCGCGACGCGGTGCCTACGCCCAGAGCGCGCGGTTGCGCGTGACGAAGGCAGCGCGCGTCTCGGGATCGGTGATGCGCGCGGCGAGCGTCGTGAGGCGTGCGTCGGCGCGCGCGCGTTCTTCCGCGGCGCGCGCGTCGTGGCCGTGACGCGCGAGCACACGCACCGCGGCTCCGCGGATCTCGTTCTCGCCTTCTTCGAGACCCTCGCCCGCGATCGCGAGCGCTCGCGTCACGTGCGAGATCGCCTGAGCCTCGTCGCTCGCACGCTCGGCCGCGAGCACCTCGGCCGATGCGCGGATCGTCGGCGACGGGTCGTTCGCCAGTGACTCGACGACCTGCGGATCTGCCGCGGCTGGATCGAGGCGACACGCGTAGAGCGCTGCGGCCGACGCGAGGTGCGCGTCGCCCATCTGACGCGCCAAGGCGCGCGCCTGATCGATCGCGTCGCGTGCTTCCCGGGTGCGACCGAGCGCGGTGAGCGCCCGGCCGAGGTTCGCCAGCGCGTAGCCTTCGGTCAGACGGTTTCCGACGCGTCGCGCGAGCGCGAGCGATCGACGAAGGCCCGTCTCGGCGACCTCGTGGAGACCGAGCAGGGACGCAGCGTCGGCGGCGTTGCTCTCCGAGCCCGCGGCGCGCCGGAGATCGCCAGCCTCCGTGTGCAGCTGCGCTGCGCGGGCGAACGATGCGCGACGCAGACCGAGATCGCCGCGCGAGCCAGCGAGGTAGCCGCGCGCATCCTCGATCGCACCGCGCGTGGCGGGTCCGAGTGACTCGGCGTCGTCGATCGCATCGAGGGCGGCGGCGGCCTCGTCGTGGCGCGCGAGCGAGACGCACGCGACCGCGCGTCGACACGCGGCCCACGCGAGCGCGTCGCGATCACCCGCCGCGCGCGCGAGCACCATCGCGTCGTCGAGACGCGTGAGGGCACCGTCGAAGTCGCCGCGTCGTCGCGAGAGCTCACCGAGCGCGCTCGCGACCCGAGCGCGCTCGAGCTCCGTGGTCGCCGCGCGCGCTGCGTGATCGAGCGCAAGCGTCTGCTCGTCGGCCTCGCCCGACCAGCGCGCGGCGTCGGCGCGCGCGAGGTGGAGCTCGAACGCGTCTTCCACCGCCAAGCCGCAGCGCAGCGCCGAGCGACCGCACCGCACGACCTTCCGCGCGTCGCCCCCGCGCATCGCGCCCAGCGCCGCTGCGAGGTAGGCGGACGCGGCCTCGACGGGCGCACCTGCGCTCTCGAGGTGGTGCGCGAGCTCTTCTTCGTCGCGCCGCCGCGACGCCGCGATCAGCGCGGCGCGCTGGTGGAGATCACGTCGCGTCCCGTCGCTCGCGGCGGCGAGGGCGACCTGCGCGACCACGGGGCTCCTCACGCGATGCGCGCGTCCGCCGTGCGCGCCGGCCGCAGCGCGCACCACGAGATCGCGCGTGACCAGCACCTCGAGCGCGCTCTCCGCGTCGTCACATCCGAGCTCCACGAGCTCGCCGATCTCCGCTGGCCTGGCCACGAGGGCCAGCGCGACGAGCACGTCTCGCGCAGCGCGCGGCAGCTGATCGAGGCGCGCCTGGATGGCGAACTCGATCGTCGCGGGCAGCGCGGCTGTCGTGAGCGTGTCGGTCTGGAGGGACGCGCCGTACGCGCCGAGGATCACCTCGACGAAGAGCGGATTGCCGCCGGTGTGCGCGACCAGCGCCTGCGCGACCTCGATGCCGGGCGGTGGAAGACCGAGCGCGCGCGCCATCGCGATCGCGTCGCGCGCCGTCAGCGGCGCAGGCTCGACGATGAGCTCGTGATCGGGCGGCTCGCGCAGCCGCTCGAGGAGCTCCGGTCGACCCGTGACGACGAGCCACACGGGGAGGTCCTCGAGACGTCGCGGCAGATCTTCGACGAGCGCGAGCGTCTGCGCGTCGGCCCACTGCGCGTCCTCGAGCACGAGCACGAGCGGGCCTTCGGTCGCGAGCCCGGCGAGCTGCGCCACCACCGCCTCGCGCGCGCGATCGACGCGTACGGTCGCGTCGTCTGCGCGCTGCTCTGCGGCGGGCGCGTCGTCTCCGCGGAGCGCGCGCTCGAAGAGACCTGCGATCGGAACGCCCGATCGTGCATGGGCCTCGCGCACGATCATCGGGGGCTGGAGCTCGGCGGCCAGGCCGCGCACGGCCTCCGCGAGACGTGTCTTGCCCGTGCCCGGCGCGCCGACCACGTACGTCACGATCGGCTGCGCGCCCGCGATCACCTCGTCGCGGGTCCTGCGCAGGCGCGCGAGCTCCACGTCGCGCGCGAGCAGCGGCACCAGCGCGGTCGCGCGGCGTCCGTCGCCGTCGACGCGGAACACACCGGGCGAGCTCTCGTCGATCGCGTGGCTCGCGCGAAGGAGCTGCGCCGTGCGCGCGCCGCAGACGATGCCTTCCGACGCCCGCGCGAGCGCCTCGCCCGCTTCGCGCACCGCCTCACCCCGCGCGTGCGCGCCCGCGACGCTCGCGCGCCCGAGCGCGATCGCGACCGTGCGCGTGAGGCGCCGGACACCGTTGGCCGCGCGGAGCACGCGCTCGGCCTCGTCGCCGATCGACGACGACGCACCGAACACGCCGACGACACGACCGTCGGGCAGCCACAAGGTCTCTCCGCCCGCGCCCTCGACGATGGCCTCGATCGCGTCGCGCGTGCCGACGACGTTCGCCGCGACGAGGAGCGCGATCGCGCGCTCGGCGCTCGCGCCTCCGGGCGTGGACGCGCGCTCGTCCACGCTCGCGGTGACGACCTGCGTCTCTTCGAGCGCGCTCGCGAGCTGAGCCGCGGTCGGCAGGCGGAGCGCGGGCAAGCGCTCGAGGCAGTGGTGGACGATGCGCGCGAGTCGAGGGTGCACGCGCGGCGCGAGATCGTCGACGCGCGGGATCGGGTCGACGGAGACCGCGAGCATCGTCGCGAGCGGCCCATCGCGTCGGAACGGCGAGCGACCCGTGAGGCCCTCGAAGAGCACGACGCCGAGCGCCCACACGTCGGTGCGTGGATCGAGCGCGCGCGAGCCGCGCACTTGCTCAGGCGCGAGGTAGGCGGGCGTGCCCATCACGGCGCCGGTCGCCGTCACGCGCGAGCGCTCGTCGGTCCACGCGGCGATGCCGAGATCGAGCACCTTCACCACGCCGTCCTTCGTGAGGAAGAGGTTCTCCGGCTTGATGTCGCGGTGCACGAGCCCCGCGTCGTGCAGCGCCGCCACACCGCGCGCGGCCTGCGTGATCCACAGGATCACGTCGGCGGGCGCGGCGTCGACGAGCGCGTCGCGCAGCGTCGTGCCTTCGAGCAGCTCGAGCACGAGGTAGGGCTGGCCGTCCGAGGCGAGGCCTCCACCGATCGTGCGCACGACGTTGGGATGCTCGACGCGGAACGACGACTCACGAAGCAGGCGCGCGTCGGTGTCTGCGTCGCCACCGCGCAGCAGCACCTTGAGCGCGACCGCGCGGCCCGCCGCGTCGATCGCGCGGTACACGGTGCCGATGCCACCGCGCCCGAGCTCGCCCGTGATGCGGTACGCGCCGATGCGACCGGGGATCGCATGAGCCGCTGCGCTGGACGTCACGTGGGTCACGTCGTCACGTCACGATCAGGCGCGGTACTTCGCGAGATCGATCTCGTGCTTCTCGAGCCAGCGGTGCACCTGACGCCGTGATCGTCCCGTCTCGCGCGCGACGAGCTCCACCACGCCGCGGTGCCGCGTGAGCATGTCGAGCAGCTCGTTCTTCGTAGGCACGGCCGTCGATCGCTCCGTGTCCTCCGTGCCCGCGTCGACGCTCGCGCGAGGGGCCGATCGCGCCGCCTCGATCGGCGCCATCGGCGCGGCGGGCGTGGGCGCGTCGAGCATGTCGAGCGTCAGCCGCTCCGCGCCTTCGCCGCGCACGCGCAGCTGCGTCGCGACCTTGCGGAGCTCGCGCACGTTGAAGCGCCACGGCCGATCGAGCAGCGCCGCGAGCAGGTCGGGCGCGAGCGGCGGTGCGTCCGGGCCGAGATCGCGCGCGAGGAGCGTGAGCACGTCCTCGCGTCGATCGCGCAGCGGCGAGAGCGCGAGCGTGAAGTCGGAGATGCGGGCGTAGAGATCGCCGCGGAAGCGTCCTGCGTCGAGCTCCGCGACGAGGTCGCGGTTCGTCGCGCACACCACGCGCACGTCGACGCGCACGCCCTTCGTCGTGCCCACGGGGATCACGGTGCGATCCTCGAGCACGCGGAGGAGCTTCGGCTGGAGCTCGGGCGACAGCTCGCCGATCTCGTCCAGGAACAGCGTCCCGCCATCGGCGCTCCGGAAGAGTCCGAGCCCCGCCGTCGTCGCGCCGGTGTATGCGCCCGCGACGTGACCGAAGAGATGCGCCTCTGCGAGCTGCGCGGGGATCGCGCTCGTGTTCACGGGCACGAGCGGGCCCTTGCGCCCCGAGGCTTCGTGGATCGCGCTCGCGACGAGCTCCTTGCCCGTGCCGCTCTCGCCGTGCACGAGGATGCTCGCGCCGGTGCGCGCGATCATGCCGATCGTGCGTCGCAGCATGCGCGTCGGCGGCGAGTCTCCGAGGATGCCCCACGCGTCGGCGCTCGGGCCCGAGGGCTCGGGCGCGCGCTGCCGGAGCACGATGGCGCTCGCGCCGAGCACGAGCACCGAGCCGTCGCTCAGCGCACCGCCTTCGCCCGCGCGACCGTCGAGCCGAACGCTCGACCCGCCCTCGAGCGAGACCCTCGCGCCGTCGCGATCCACGTCGATCGCGGCGTGACGCCGCGAGACGCGCGGATCGTCGAGCACCAGATCGGGCGACTCCACCGCGCGACCGAGGTGCGTGCGTCCGACCGCGAGCTCGCGGGCCTCTTGGTGCACGGGCCGCCCTGCGACGGCCACGACGCGCGCCGTCCAGCGAGCGCGAGCGCGCTTGGCCGGGACGGAATCGCCGAGGGTCGAGTCGTTGGCGCGGGACATCGGGGACGAGGAGCGCGTCAGAGCGAGGAGTCGGTGAGCCCGAGCTCTTCGGGGCTGAGGGTGAGAGAGATGCGATCGTAGTCGGTACCGTTGTCGCGCACGAGCAGTGTTCGGAAGAGGCTGACGTCGACGCTCTCGTCGGTGAGCACGCCGATCCCGTTCTGTTCGACGACGCCCCCCGCGAACTGCGGCGTGAGGCAGCCGCGCGCCGCCGTGATGCCCGCCCGCGCCGAGCCGTGCACGAGCACGTTCGAGAGCGCGAGCGATCCGTCGACCGCGCACGTGATGCCATCGCCGAGCGTGCCGCTCGCGCACCCGTCACACGCGCGGAGGTCGGTGCGACCGACCTCGAGGTCCTCGAGCGCGACGCGCGCGCCGATCGCGACGAGACCGATCCCTTCGACGCCGCCCACGCGAACGCGCGCACCGTCGACGTCGCCGAGGTACGCGAGCACTCCGACACCGGGAGCGCCTGAGGTCGTCGTGGTGACCACGTCATCGATCGCGAGATCGCGCACGGTCGCGCGGGCAGCGATCGCGGCCACGCCGTAGCGCAGCACGCCGCGGACCTCGCCGCGATCGATCACCAAGAGACTCTCGCCCGAGTTGCAGGTGCCAGAGGGATCGCACTGCACGCCCATCCCGAGGCCACCGGAGATCGAGACGTCGCTCGCGTGCGCGATCGCGCCATCGAGCACGGCGAGGCCGTACGCAGGAACGCGCGCGACGACGCGCTCGACGGTGATCGACGTGCCGAGCTCGAGGGCCGCGATGGCGCTGCCGAACGTGTCGTCGCTCCCTCGTCCGAGGCTCGTCAGCGTCGCGTCCTGGATCTCCGCGCGCGCGCCTCCATCGACCGCGATCGCCGTTCCCTGCGCGTCGCTCACGAGCACGCGATCGACGCGCAGCGATGCACCGTCCGAGGCCTGTACGGCGACGTCGCCGCCCACGCGCGCGACGATCACGTCTTCGGCGACGAGGCTCGCGTCCGGAGAGACGCCTTGCACGAGGAGCCCGAGCCCGCGCTCGACGCCCACGATCGACACGCGGCGCAGCGTGGTCGTGCCACCGGCTGCGTTCACGAACGCGCTGTCGCTCGCGACCCCCACACCCACGTCGCGCGCGCGCACGTCTTCGAGCACGGTGGTCCGCGGCGAGATGGTGACGACGCCGACGCCCACGCCGTCGATCGCGGTGCGCCTCAGCGTCGCCTCGAGCCGACCCGCGAGACCGACCTCCGCGTCGAGGAGGGTCGAGTCTTCGATCACGAGCGTCGCGAACACCTCGCTCGGGTCGCTCATCCTTCGGTATCCGTACGCGAGGCTGCCGCCGCCGATCAGCGTCGAGGCGCGCACCGTGGCGGTCGCCTCGGGCCCCAGCCGCAGCGCCGGCTGCTCGAGATCGTTCGTGCGCGGGCTCTCGGCGCGCACGCGCGTCGCGTCGAGGATCGCGCCGCCGTCGAGGCGAATGGCCGACGATGCGCCCACGGCCACGACGCCTTCCGCCTGCACGTCCGCGCCGTCGGTGAGCCAGAGTCCATAGAGCGCGCCGTCGAGCGCGAGACCTCGCAGCGTGAGCGCGCCTGCGCGCACGATGAGCGAGGCAGAGTTGGTCGTGACGGTGTCGACGATCCGCGTGCGTGATGGACAGAGGCCCGTGATCGACGGCACACCGCGCACCTGCACGCCACCGACGAGCTCTCCCTCGCCGAGCATGATCGGAAGTCCTCCCGCCGAGGCTGCAGCGATCGCCTCGGTGAGCGTGCCGAACGGCCGAGCGCGGGAGCCATCGCCGTCGGTCGCGCCAGCGCGCGCGTAGATCGCATCGCTCGGCGCGTCGTCGGGCCACTCGCCGCTGGGACACGGGCTCGCCGGCTCGCACGCGAGGCCCGTCGGTCGACCGTGCACGAGGATCTCGTCGGCGTCGCAGCGAGGTGTGGTCTCTTCGGCGAACGGCTCGCAGGCCGTGACGCCATCGACCGCGATCTCACGCCACGCGGTGGGGCAGGGCGTGAGCACGGGCGCGGCCGGCGCGCTCGGAGGGGTGGGCGGCAGGGGTGCGTGCGAGGTGGGCGCGTCGCTCGAGGCATCCGTCGTGGTCATCGACTCGGGACATCCGACGACGAGCACGACGAGCAGAGCGGGGATGTGGGGGCGGAGGCGCATGGTGGGCCGCGGGCGGCAGCGAGTGGGCATGCACGCGGGCACGCACGTGTGCGCGCACGCTGTTGGAGACTCTCGAGGGGCCAGAGGTCCCTCGAACCATCAAAAGAGCGGTGGGGTCGCGACGAGACCGGGAGGCATCATGATGCCTACGACGTCGATCGGTGTGGAGAACGCGGCGTCGTTCGTCGCGGCGGCACCTGCGCGGGTGATCATGGCGTCCCAGCTCGCAGGCACGGGCGTGCGCTGCGTGATCGCGCCGTAGCCGCTCCCGCTCGCCGTCACGGTCACGTCCTCGAGGCGCAGCGAGCCGATGGTTCCGTCGCTCGCGTCGAGGAGCAGGCCAGCGCGCGCGTTGTCGCTCATCGTGACCCGGGCGACCTCGAGATCGAGCGGCGGCGCACCGCTCGAATCGCGGACGACCTCGAGGCCGTCGGCGATGCGCGCGCTCCCGAGCATCGTCACGAACAGCGCCTCGCGCTGCGCGTCGAGCCGGCCGCCCTCGATCCTCACGGACTCCGTGTCGATCGCGAGCACGCCCGCGCCGCCGTTGCGCTCGGCGACCAGCGTGGTCGCGTCGAGCAGGCCTCCTTGGAGGCGCACGCCCACGAGGCCGAGATCGGCGAATCGCGCGTCTTCGAGGGCGATCGCGGCGCCATCGCCGAAGAGCCCGTAGCCGTCGCCGCTCTCGACGACGAGGCCGTTGGCCAAGAGCTCCGCGTCCTCTCCGGCGAGCGGCGAGGCGACGACGCCGATGCCCGGCATGCCCACGCCCGAGCGCATCGACGCGACCTCGACGGAGAACAAGCCCGCGAAGCCACCGAACATCGCGATGCCCACGCCGCGCACGCCCTCGACGTCGGGGCCGCTCTCGACGCCCTGCCACGTGAGCACGCCGCCGCCGATCGAGACGCCAGCGACCGCGAAGTCGCTCACCCGAACGTCCGTCAGCACGATCGCGTGGTCCATCGTGAGCCCGCGTCCGATGATGCCGAACGTGCCGGTCTCGGCGGCGCTCATCGGCGCGAAGTCGGCGTTCTCGTCGGTGATCGGGCCATCGAGCGTGACGCGGGTCGCGGTGAGCGAGCTCGCGTCGATCCCCACGCCGATGCCGCGCGTGACGCGCACGTCCACGTCCTCGAGCGCGAGCTCGCCGCTGCGTCCGATCACCCCGAAGCCACCGTGATCGACGTCGATCTCGAGCCCCTGCACGGTGGCGCCGGCGCTCGCGGTGAGCACGGCGCGATCGTCGACGCTCGCCAGCACGGAGCCGTCCGTGCCGCGCAGCGTGACCCCGCCGGGGATCTCGAACGCGCCTGCGATGCGGCACGCGCCGACCTCCACGACGCCGCCGCTGCGGGCGCTCGCGAGGGCGCTCGTGAGCGAGCCGGCGTCGCACGGCCGCGTGTCGCAGCCCACCAGGCCCGGCACGAGCGACACGAGGCACAGCACGAGGGGGCGAGACATCGAGGCTCCGAGGGACGAGGACGAAGAGCGAGTCGGCAGCATGGTGCCTCGGAAAAGCAGGAACCGCGCCTGCCTCGTGATCGCGGCCGCGGCCTCTTTCGGGTCGCGCGCTTTCCCGATTGGGGCGCGGCGGCCGTCCGGGCTATCGTGTGAACGCGTGTCCGAGAAGGTCCCCCATCCCGCCGCCAGCGGCTCTCTCCCGGATCCCGGAGGGCCCGAGGTCGGCAAGCCGTCGACCGCCGAGCTCGCAGGTGTGTCGCCGCGGAAGACGGCGCCCACGATGGACGACAAGGCGCGCGCGCGCCTGTCGGATCCGGAGAACTCGTACGCCCGCGCGCCGGGTGAGCCCTCGATCGGCACCGTCGAGCTCGCGGTGGGCGAGGCAGACCTCGAAGACCACGGCCTCCGCTACGAAGATGGCCCGCTGCTCGGCTCGGGCGGCATGGGCGAGGTCCGCCTCCAGCGCGATCGACACATCGGTCGCGCGGTGGCCGTCAAGACGATGCACTCGTACGTCGAGACGTCGGACACCAAGCAGCGCTTCCTCCGCGAAGCGCGCGTGCAGGGCCAGCTCGAGCACCCCGCGATCGTCCCGGTCTACGATCTCGGCCGTCAGGACGGTCGCCTCTTCTTCACGATGAAGCGCGTCCGCGGCCTGACGCTGTCGCGCATCCTCCACGGCCTTCATCAGCAAGAAGACGCGTTCGTGAAGAAGTTCCCGCGGCGCCGCCTGATCGCCGCGATGCTGCAGGTCTGTCGCGCGATCCACTACGCGCACACGCGCGGTGTCGTGCACCGCGACCTCAAGCCGTCGAACGTGATGATCGGCGACTTCGGCGAGGTCTACGTGCTCGACTGGGGTCTCTCTCGCGAGATCGTCGACGCCGGATCGATGCCCGGAGAGCGTCGCTCGATGGTCGCGGCCGACCCGTCGATGCTCAAGGTCATCAAGCCGAACTACAACCTCACGAAGCCGGGCAACCTCGTCGGCACGCTCTCGTACATGGCGCCCGAGCAGGCGCGCGGAGAGTCGATCGATGGCCGCGCCGACATCTACGCGCTCGGCGTGATCCTCTTCGAGATCCTCACGCTGCGGCGCTTCCGCGATGACGCCAACTACGTGCGCGTGGTCGCGATGATCGTCGACGGCATCGTCGCGCGACCGTCGCAGTACGTCGGCGACATGGATCCGGGCCTCGACGAGATCTGCGTGCGCGCCACGCAGGTCGATCGCGATGGTCGCTACCAGCACGCCGACGAGATCGGCCTCGCGCTCGAGCGCTGGCTCGATGGTGAGCGCGACAGCTCCACCAAGCGCGCGCTCGCGACGCGTCACGTGGCGCGCGCCAAGGAGCTGCTCGAGTCGACCAAGCCGCGGCACGACGTGCTCCCCGAGGCGATGCACGAGGCTCTGCGCGCGATGGCGCTCGAGAACGAGCACCCCGAGGCGCAGCGCCTGCTCGTGCAGGTCTTGAGCGACACGAGCGGTGAGACGCTGCCGCGCGAGGCGGAGCAAGATCTCGAGGAGTCGCGTCAGCGCGAGGCGCGCGAGGGCAACCTCACCATCGCCGTCTCGGTGATGATGATGCTCGGCATGCCGCTCATCGCGGCCGCGATCGTGTACCTGCGCCAGCCGATCCTCGCGGCCGCCGTGGCCGTGCTCACGCTCGCCGTCGCGTTCCTGTTCTTGCGAACGGTCAGCCGCCTGCGCTCGCGCCTCGACGACGCCGAGCGCCGCGCTGCGCTCCAGGCGTGGCACATGAAGCAGCTGTTCCCCGCGACGCTCCGGCAGTCCGGCTCGACGGGCGAGCACCGCGCCGTCGACTCGACCAAGCGCAGCTGATCAGACGAAGCGCTGATCACCCGCAGGGATCCGCGCCCGAGTCGTCGAAGCGACCGCCCCACGTGCGGCCGGGCTCGCCGCCGTCGAGCGGCACGAGCCGATCGCGGATCATCAACCACCGGTGCCCGTCGACCGTGAGGATCGCGTGCACGTCGAAGATGCTCTGGCCCTCCCAGCGGCCGACGACGCTTCCATCGCTCCGCGTCACGTCGAGCGTCGCGCTGTCGGGACAGATCTCGTCGATCGGCGGGCCGCGGTGCTCGTGCAGCACGAGGTCCTCGAACACCAGCGTGTGATCGCCCTGGATCGGTCCGTCCTCCTCCCACTCGAGCTCCGGAGGGCGCGAGAAGGTCGCGCGTGGATCGTCGACCGCGAGCCAACCGTCGCACGCGTCGTCGGGGCGGAGCTCGATCGCGGTCAGCTCGCAGATCTCCAGCTCGTCCTCGAACGCGTTCGTGTCTTCGAGCGCGAGACGACGCCCGCGATGGAGGAGACACGAGCCGTCACCCGAGACGACGTCGCTGCCCTGCGCGGGCTCTGCGGAGATCAGCGCCACGCCTGCTTCGGCGTCGTCCGCTCGGGGAACGCGGCGACACGGCCCCTCCGGCTCGACCAACAGCGGCGCATCACCGAGCTCGGGCAGGTAGTCGACGCGGTAGACGCGCGGTGGCGCGACGCGCGCGACGGGCACCGGGCTCGCGACGGGAACGCTCGCGCTGGACACGCAGGCCGCGAACGCCCACGAGCCGATCGAGAGAGACAGCCGACGGGCAGTGCGCGCGCTCATCGCACCAGCATGCGAGCGTCGGCCGGCGGCGTCACGTCACGCGCTTCGAGCACCGACGCTCAGAAGCGCAGGAGCGCGGCGATCGTCTTGAGGGCGCTCTTGCGACGCTCGCCGCCCACGGCGCGATCCGTCTCGACGCGGCGCTCGGGCGCGCTCTTGCGGCGGTCCTTCGGCGAGAAGCTGCCCGCGCGCCACGTGTCCTTCGCGGACGGCATGCGCGCGTGATGATCGGGAGAACGCGTGGGTTCGTGCGACATGACCTCGTTATCGAGCCGCCTCCGAACACACGCAACATTTCGGCAGCGGGCGTCGCGTCTCGGGGAGATGGCATGTCGCACGATCGGCGGACGCCAGCGCACTTGCGCCCTCTCATCCGCCGGCGTCGACGGTGCGCGGAATGCACTTCAGGATCTCTGGCCCGAACAGCAAGGGCGGGAGGGCACCACACGCTGGCCGCCACTCGCCTTCTGGCACCTCGTCTGGTGCCGCGATGTGCGACTGACAATCGGGCAGGCGGTCAGCCCGGACTTCCTCCACGCGATCACTAGGTGCGTCGGACGGATCGCAATAGGGCGCCCAACCTGCCGCAACGCTCAGACCGGCTGAATCGACACAGGTCAGCTCGATGACCTCCGGCGCAGAGGGCAGAGGCCGGCAGACTGGTCGAGGCGCAGGCGTCGAAGCGCTTGAACATCCCAACACCGCTAGCGCTCCGGCGAGTGGCCATCGTTGTGTCAACTTCATCGTCGTGTGATCTCCACCTGGAAGCTGTCGGAACAGCGACTCGGGCACTCTCCACCATCGCCGACGAACACTCGATCGAGCACCCCAGTACGGCTCGCGTCCGAAGATGGCGAAGTTGTTCGTAAGCTGATGGCCCACGCGCCCTGACATCCTGCGACGTCGTGAGACTCAACCGTCGAAGCGGCGACCACTTCCCCCAGTAGCCAGGGTGCCTGCGTTGCGGCGAAATCGAGCCTCTCGTCACTCGAGACGGTTGCGACGAATGGTTGGCAACTGTCGCGTACGTCCAAGCGCGCCTGGAGTTGAATCACGAGCCCGTCGGCTACTCCATCGAGTCCCCCGCAGGAAACGAGAACCTCTCCCGGGAGCCGATCGGCCGCTCCGGTCACGACAACGTCGAGTGTTGTACCCTCTTCCAGATCCTCCAGGCAGGGGTACGGACCGCAACTCGCGAGCAAGCATCCGGACGCGGCCAACATCACGGCGAGTCCCGAGGTAGTCACGGGAACCACGCGCCGCAGTTGGCCACTGGCTGATGGGCCTCGTACAACGCACAGATCGAAACATCGTCAACCCCGGCAAGTCGCAGTGCCCGCGTAACTCCGCGCATGACGGTCGGCACGGTGAACGCGAGTCCGCCAACGGGCTCGAAGAGCCACGCGCGGATTGCGATCTGCAGCACGTTGAGCGGGACCGCGACGTTCTCATCCAGCAAGGAAGGAGATGGCACCGCGACCAACGCGTCTGTGGGACGACAAGTTCCCATCACGCAGCTTTCGACCCAGACGCTCCCGTTGTGACCAAAACCTGCCGCCACGGGGCCATCGTCGAACATGTCGTGAAACAGCGTTGAGAACGCACTGACCCGGTCGTTGAACGGATCCGCCGCGAGAGTTCCATCGACGTTGGTGTCCATGCAGCCTGCGATCGTGGAACTGCAGTACGTCTCGGGGAAGTCGTTCCCAAAGTATGCCCCGGTGCCCATTCCAGTAGCCACTCGGCGGAGCCGCCGAGCTGAACCCGTCAACTGAACCGAGAAGTAGTCCGCGACGGCCTCGCCTGCCTCCCTAGCGTTGAGCGTCGTCCATCTCACCACCGCTTCCAGGAGGCTACCTGAGCCCGCCTGAGATTCGTCAAGCCTTTCTGTTGGTTCGCCGCATTCTCGCGCCTTTCTTGACGATCGATCCGCGCTCCGGCACCAACGGGTCATCCGCGTGCCCGCCCGATCCGCCGGCGCACGTGAGCCGAGGAGTCGCCCATGAACAAGTCCCAGCTGCTCGCCCAGGTCCGTGGTCTCGTCGCCGACGTCACGCGGGCCCGCTTCGAGGGTGGTGCGTACGCGAAGATGATGCGCGCCCACGGCTACGCGGACGGCTACATGCGCGCGCTGCTCGACGCGGGCCTCGTCGATCGCAACGAGATGCTGAAGGCCGTGGGCACCGCCCGCGCCGACGTCGTTGCGAACGATCTCGAAGCCGCCCCCGCAGAGTGAATCAGCGCGTTCTGACGTAGACGCCCGTGTGCTCGGGCACGATCGTCCAGGCGTTGTCGCGCACGCGAGCGATCATCCGCTCGCCGAAGAAGAAGCCGAGCACGCGTGCCGCTTCGTCGACCGAAGCGAACGCGTAGTCCGTGCGCACCACGTGACGCTCGAAGCCGAGCGTCTCGCGCACGAAGGCGTCGAAGGGCTCGAGCGAGTGGCCGCCCTCGAACGGTGTGAGCACGCCCGTGCCCATCGTCTCGATCAAGATCACGCGCCCACCCTCGCGCGTGACGCGGTCGAGCTCCGTCACCCAGCGACGCACGTCGTCGCGCCAGCCGTCGGCGTTCCAGCTGAGCGCGTGACCGAAGGCCCAGCCCTCGAGCGCGAGATCGGCGACGTCGGTCTCGACGGGCAGCGCCTCGTGGCGCGCCACGCCGAGCGTCACGTGCGCGGCGTGTTCGAACGATCGCTTGGCGACGTCGATCATCGCGCTCGAGCCGTCGAACGCGTCGATGCGCGTGGCCCGCGGCGCGAGCAGCTTCGTCAGGCGGCCCGTGCCCGCGCCCGTCTCGACGATGCGGAGACCCGCGCCGGGCACCAGCTCTTCGAGGATCCGCTCGAGGTTGCCCTCGTGGTCCTCGTGCGAGACGAGCTCGTCGTAGCTGTCGGCCTTGCTCGCGTAGATGTCCTGGTAGCTGTCGCTCATCGCGGCGGAGCGTGCACCCGACGGAACGAAAAAGCCCGCGGTGAAGCGGGCTCTCTCTCTGTTGGCCGGGCGAGGGACCTCCGGCCCCTCGCGCACCCCGTCGCTCACTACGTCGCTTCGCTCCTCCGCGTCGCTCCCGCTCCAGGGGTTGCTGCGCAACCCCGCCGCGAGGCGCCCCGAAGGGCGAACGCGTCTCTAGTCGCCCGACACGACGCGGACGCCGTCGACGGTGTTGCGCATCACCTGGCGGCGCCACCACGTGGCCACGCGCGAGCCGGTCGCCGTGGGCGCCTGCTCGACCCAGAAGCCCGTGTGGTCTTCGTCGTCGATCACGCGCTGCGACCACGTCGTGCCCGAGCGACGCGCGATCATCAGCGTGTGCGAGGTCGCGTCCTGGTAGGCGACGCGAACTTCACCGCCGCCGGTCACGATCACCGACGAGTCGTCGCCGACGAGGTGACGTCCGTCGCTGTGCGGCGTGGTGCCGTCGGTCGTGCCGTCGTCCACCAGCTCGCGCACCGTCACGGCGCCGCCGCTGATCTGGGCATAGCGCAGGCCCTCGTCGGTGCCATCGACGTAGGTCACGTGCCACGTGCCCATCGTGTCGACGAAGAGCGAGCTGCCGAGGCCCGAGTCGCCCGAGCCCGTGCGGCTGTAGCCGTCGATGAGGAAGGGCGTTCCCCACGTCGTGCCGTCCGACGACACGCCGTAGAAGTTGCCTTCCGAGCGATCGTAGTAGGTCACCGCGTAGCCCGAGCCGGCGCGCGCGATGTTCGTGTAGAGGCCGCGGCCGGGGAAGAGGTCTTCCACGTACGGATCGGCGAGCGCGTCCTGACACGCACCCGCGACGCATGCCGACTCGTCACCGCAGGCGGGCGAGCAGCCCGAGGCGGGCGTCACGCAAGCGCCGGTCACGAGGCAGGCCTGACCCTCGGCGCAGTACTCGGGACGGCACGCGCCGTCGAGACCCGAGACCTCCGTCGTGGTCCAGTCCGCCGTGCCGCTCGGCGACGCGCTCGACGCCGTGGCCACGCGCACCGCGCTGTGGATGCGGCCGGACATGTCCGCCGCGGGCTCGATGCGCTGGTACGAGATCACCGGCGCGCCAGCCGCCGAGAGCGTGATCGACGTGTAGCGGCCCGCGTCGCCGGTCGCGTCGACCGTGTGCGACGACCACGAGCCCGGGCGGCCGATCGCGATCTTCAGCGCCGAGTTCGTGACGTCGTAGTACGAGATGAAGAACGTGCCGTCCGAGCCGCGCGCCATGGACGTCCAGCGGCCGACGTTGTCGCCCGCCTCCTGGATGCCGCCGCGCCAGCCGTCCACCGAGCCGACCGGGCGACCCGCGTCGTCCGGCACGCCGTCGACGATCTCCCACTCCACGGCGGACGCGTCGCCCGCCGCGAGCGTGCCGAAGACGAGATCGCCGTACTCGGTCGACGGCGCGATGCCGGGGCTGTAGCCCGAGAGGAACGCGTCCGTGCCCTCGACGACGAGGTCGAGGTCCGTCGCGAGGATGCCCGTCGCGAGCGGCGGGAGCTCTTCACACGCGGAGCACGCCACCTCGCACGACGCGTCGACGGTGATGTTGTCGATCGGGCAGATGAAGCCCGGATCGCAGATCGTCGCGAGGTCGTAGTCCACGCACATCATCTCGGCCTCGCAGCAGATCTCTCCGCTCGTGTCGCCCGGAGGACGCGCCGCCATGCAGGTCTCGCCGCCGCACGCCACCGGAGGCGCGTCGGGAGGACCGCCGTCGGGCCGACCCATCTCACCGCCGCAGTCGCACGCCGTGAGGAACACGAGCGCGCCGACCGCGAGGAGGCTCAGGACCGCGCGCGCCACGTCACCGCCGAAAGGGCGACGCGCAAGCCGCGAGCCTCCCTTGGACCCGCGCGCACGACGCGCCACGAACGCGCCCAGCACGAGCAGGGAGGCGAACATGCCGAGGGGTGCGCCCGACGTCGGGCTGCTCGCGCCGACGGCCGCGCGGCAGTCACACGCGCCAGCGCCGGCCGGGTTCGGGATGCCGCGGATGAGCGGCGCCTGCGAGCGACCGACGTTGCCGGCCTCGTCGCGGACCTCGACCTGGACGAGCTCCGGATCGACGTCGAGGTCGAGGATCGCGCCCCAGTCCGACCACTGGGTCTCGCCATCGGCCACACGCCAGCGCATCTCGAGGTTCGTGACGTCCGAGACGATGTCCTCGGCGATCACGCGCACACCCTGCGCGTCGCGACGCGCCTCGAGCGTGATCTCGGGAGCGAGCACGTCGATGAGGAGCTCGGTCATCGCGGGCGTGCGGTCCACGCTGTTCGGCTCACCGACGACGCGCGCGCGGCCCTCGATCGTGTGGTGCGCCTGGAGGAGGAGCGCAGCGTCGTCGATCTGCACACGACGCTCGGTGGTCCACGGCGACCAGAGCGCGCCGTCGATGCGGTAGCTGTACTCGTACGCCACGGCCTCGGGGCCCTCGGCGCCGAACGTCAGCCACACGGTGTTGCGACCGTTCTGACCGAACGTGTCCTGACCCATGCTGTTCGGGAGCACCTCGAGGTCGGACAGCTCGAGGCTCGTCTCGACCGGGAGCGAGAGCGACATCGGCGTTCCCAACGCGAGGTTCGCGAAGATGCCCAAGAACTCCTCGCCGCTGTCGTCCACGCCGCGCAGACCGCCCTCGGGGACCTGGATGCTGATGTCGGTGACGCCGTCACCGTTGACGTCGATCGGCGGGAGATCGATCGGCGAGATGCCGCTCGTGAGCATGCCCGCGAACATCGTGAGCACCGTCTCGATCGTCATCGCGAGCGAGTCGGGGTTCTCCGTGAGGATCTCGCTGTTCAGCACGCTCGAGTTCGTGGGCGTGACGCCAACGATCTCGGGGACGATCTGCCCGTCCATCACGCTGAGGTTGACCCCGATGACCAGGTCGGTCTCGTACGTCATGAAGCGGATGTAGCGCTCCTGCGAGAACACGTAGAAGTCGATCTGCGCGTTGGGAAGCGTGATCGTCAGCAACGTTTCGCCTGCGGAGGAGCCGATCTCGAACGTCGGCGGCTCCTGCGGCCTCACGGCCAGGCTGATCGGGGCTGCGCCCCCAGGGAACGTGAGCGCGCGCAGCGTCGGGACGAGCACGGAGAACAGGCCCGTCGAGAGCTGCTGCGAGAGTCGCGTTCCGACACCGAGGCAGAGCATGCCCGAGTCGTACATGCCGTAGCCCGCGTAGTTCAGGTAGTCCTCCGCGAGGCCGATGCCGAGGTGCGGGGGCGTGGCGAGTCCGGGCACGGAGTTTCCGCGGAACGTCGCGACGCGCGAGATGGTCGGCCGCGCGGGCGCAACCGTCATGGGAACGCACGGGTTGTGGCCCGGCGTGCGCGAGAATGCGCGGTCCATCGACATGAAGCCGCCGGCCATGAAGATCGACATGCCGGAGTTCACGGCTTCGCCCTCGCCGCCGGCGGCGAGGAGGATCTGGATGGGCGCGTGCGTGCCGGGCGACAGGCCCCCGAGGAACGCGTTGCCCAGGTCGCCACGTCCATCCATGCCCAGGAGGGCAGGAACGCACTCGCCGCCAGCGCGGTAGAGGCAGAGCGCCTCCGGGCCGGTGCCGTCCGCGACCGTGCCGGTGGGACAGCCGAACTCGCCCTGACGCGTGCAGAGCTGCTCGCCGATCGCGCTGTCGAACAGGCTGGTGACCTGCCCAGTGAGCTGGTCGAGGATCAGGCCCTTGATGAAGTCGAGGTCGAGGACCCCACACGAGCCCAGGAAGCCGCCCGAGATGCGGATGTCGCTGTTCTCGATCTCCTGGCCCTCGGTGAAGTCGATCGAGCCCGGCGGCAGCTCGATCTGCGTGTAGCCGCGTCGCGCCGCTTCCGTGATCTCCGAGAGAGTGATGTCGGCCGTGATGCCGACGAAGTCCCGCGAGCCACCGCTACGACGCGTGTCGATCGTCACGTCGCACGTGCCGGGCCATGCGCCGTCGGTCCCATCTGGGCGCGTGCTGATCAAGCGCAGCCGGATGTTCGCGCGGAGCACGTTCGAGCCGTCCTGCGGCACGAGGTCGAGGCCCGCGATCTCCGCGCGCGCGCCGCATCCGCCGCCGCGGCAGATCGTGATGTCGATGCCGGCGAAGGTCTGCCTGATCTCGTCGACCGGGAAGGCGAGGCCGCCGGGCACTGCGAGGCTGACGATGGGCATCGCGTTGTCTTCGATGAAGCCCACGCCCGATTCGGTCAGGCGGACCTGCGCAGAGTTCGGGATCTGCTCCGCCACGGGGAAGCCGCCGCGGATTGGCTCGAGGCCGCACTGGGCGCAGCCGCTGCAGCCGCCGCCGCCGCAGGCGAAGACCGCCATCACGACGAAGCAGGCCACGAACGCCCTCACCCATCGCACCCAGACGTCAGGAGACGGTGAACCAGAAGACCGAACAAGCATGGATCCTCCAACCCGCGCGAGAGCGCGCTGGAGGCCATGGTACGGCGCGGGCGTTTGCGGAATCAACGAGCGCTTGCGCGTAAAAGCACGAGAGCCCGAGGCTTGGGACCTCGGGCTCCGTCATGACGCAGCGTGTCGAACGTCGTCAGTTGGGCGGCGCTCGACGCCTCGGTGGCGTCCGGGCCCCCGAGGCACGCCGAGCGCGCGCGCTCACTCCGCGATGTCGATGCCGACCGCTGCGAACTGCGCGACGAGGCGCCACGCGTTGCAGGTCGTCGAGGGATCGCAGACCGACGTCGCGCCCGTGGGGTTCGTCTCGCAACCCTCCGCGTCGCACAGCGAGTCCGGCTGCGCCGTCCACTCGCTCTGCGGGCGATCGCACATCGGCATCATCCCGGCCGGCGTGGCGAGCTCGCCCGCGATCACCGAGCAGAGCGTCGACATGATGGGCGGCACGTTGATCATGCCCTCGCGCGCGTCGGCCACCGTGACGTAGCCCTCGAGCGACGCGTCCGTGGTGAACGCGTTGCCGCGGCGCGCGCCGATGCAGTTGCGCGTGTCCGTGAGGTTCGCCTCGACGACGCTCACGCTGCGGAGGCGCAGCACGAGCTGGAGGTTCATGCCGGTCTCGTCGAACACCGGGATGTCGAGCGGCCCGAGCACCGTGTCGGTGGTGACCGTCTCGCCCGTGAGCGTGCCGGGCAGGAGGAGGGCGGGGTACTCGACGCTGCCGAGCGTGTACGTGCCGTCGCCGTTGCGGACGCCGTAGCCCGTCGAGATCTCGATCGGACCGTCCGCGTCCGCGCCGGTCGTGCGGAAGAGCCAGTTGAAGGTCTCCTCCTGGAGGCCGTTGTTCAGCACGCTCTCGACGGCCGTCGACGCGAGCGGCGACATCGCCGGCTCGTCGATCTGGATGAAGCGCAGGCGCATCTCCGGCGTGTCCTGCTGGTCCGCCTGCGAGTGGCGGTAGCAGCACGGGAGCATTTGCTCCTCGGGGCTGGGCACACCGGTCGTGGGGCAGCGCTGCGTCGACGGTGCGTCTTCGGTCGACGGGCCCGTGTCGTTGCCGCTCGGGCCGGCGTCGTTGCCGACGGGGGTCGAGGGGCAGCCCGCGAGCGCGAGCGCGAGGGAAGAGAGCGAGACCGAGGCGGCGATCGAGCGATGCATGGGAAGCTCCTTGCGAACGAACGGAAGCGGGGAAGGTCGCCCACCTGCGTGGTGGGATCAAGCCGAACGGGGAAGTCGGTCGGGCGTCAGCGCAGCTGCGCGAGCTCGGCCTCGTTGGCGAAGTGCGCGAGGCGCGCGAACGCCGTGTAGCGAGACTTCACCTCGCTCATCGTGAGCGACGTGAGGCGGCTGACCGAGATGCCCTCGACGCAGTACGACGCGATCACCGAGCCGTAGATCACGGCGCGACGGAGCGACATCGAGTCGATGCGATCCTCGGCCGCGAGCATGCCGAGCATGCCGCCCGCGAACGTGTCGCCCGCGCCCGTCGGATCGACGACGTCTTCCACGGGGAACGCGGGCGCGCTGAACACCGAGCCGTTCTCGAAGAGGAGCGCGCCGTACTCGCCGCGCTTGATGACCACGATCTTCGGGCCCATCGCGACGAGCGCCTTGGCCGCCTTCGCGATGTTGTGCACGCCTGCGAGCTGACGCGCCTCTTCTTCGTTGATCACGAGGAGATCGATGCGCGCGAGCATGCGCGCGAGGCGATCGGGCGTGCCCGTGATCCAGAAGTTCATCGTGTCGGCGATGACGAGCTTCGGGCGCTCCACCTGATCGAGCACCTCGACCTGGAGGTCGGGGTGGATGTTGCCGAGCATCAGGTACGGGATCGCGCGGTGGCTCGCGGGGATCTTCGGGTGGAAGTCCGCGAACACGTTGAGCTCGGTCTTGATCGACTCGCGGCTCGTGAGGTCGGGCGAGTAGCGGCCCTCCCAGTGGAACGTCTTGCCGGGCGCGACCTCGAGGCCGCTGACGTCGATGTCCTTGTCCTTCAGCAGCTGCGTCGCGCTCGCGGGGAAGTCGTCACCCACCACGCCGACGAGCTTCGTGGGCGCGAAGAGGCGACCCGCGAGCGCTGCGAACGTCGCCGAGCCACCGAGCACGTACGGGTGCGTGCCGAGGTGATTGTGAATCGTGTCCTGAGCAACCGAGCCAACCACGAGCATCGAAGACATCGAACGTTTCCTTCCACGGGCCAGCTGCGCCCGCTTGAGCTTCTTGGGTGAGCGAGACGCTCAGCGCGTCGAGCGCCGCGCGAGGAGGAGGGCGAGCTTGGTCCGCGCCTCGCTCGTGATGGCGCCCTCGTGCGTGAGGAGCGCGTCGTCGAGCGCTCGGCTCGCGGGGCTCGCGCTCGGATCGGGCAGCGAGGCCGCGACCGTGCGCAGGATCGCCTGGGCCATCGCGACGTTCTTCTTCATCACCGCGACGACGGCGTCGACCGTCACGGCGGCCTCGTCGGTGTTCCAGCAGTCGTAGTCGGTGACGAGCGCGACCGTCGCGTACGGGAGCTCGCACTCACGCGCGAGGCGCGCCTCGGGCAGGTTCGTCATGCCGACGACGCGGCCGCCCCAGCTCCGGTAGAGGTTCGACTCCGCGCGCGTCGAGAACTGCGGGCCCTCGATGCACACATACGTGCCGCCGCGGTGCGCGCGCGCGCCGGATGCGATCGCTGCGTCGTAGAGCGCGCTCGAGAGCGCCTGATCGATCGGGTCGGCGAAGCCCACGTGGGCGACGACGCCGACGTCCTCGAAGTACGTGCTGCTGCGGCTGCGCGTGCGATCGATGAACTGATCGACGAGCACGAGATCGCCCGGGTGGACGTCTTCTGCGAGCGAGCCCACGGCCGACACGCTGATGACCTGCTCGGCGCCCGCGGCCTTCAGCGCGAGGAGGTTCGCGCGGTAGTTGATGCGGTGCGGGGCGATCGCGTGCTTGCGGCCGTGGCGCGGCAGAAAGAGAAAGCGCGTGTCGCCCACGAAGCCCTCGACGAGCACGTCCGACGGCTCGCCGAACGTCTTCGCGGCGGCGGGCAGCGACGACGGATCGATCGCGCGCTTCCGCTCGAGCCCGGGCATCTCGTAGAGCCCGCTTCCACCGATGACGCCGACCGTTCGCTGCATGCGCTGTGTCCCGAGAGAGGGCTCCCGAAGCGAGAGGGCCTCGAAAAAGCGGCGGACCCTAGCAGCGGGCGAACGAAAGACCAACCGAGCCGGTGGCTCCCTTCAGCGCGGCGTTGTGAGAGGAAGAAGCACGAGAGGGACGCCGGACCTCGCGAGAGATCTCTCTCGCACGACGGCGAGCTGCCGCCAGGGTGGCGCGTCGACGCCCATCGACGCGTCACGACCCGAGCCACTCGTCGATGTTCGTGAGGAACGAGCGCCACGGCACGATGCGGACGTCGCCGAGGGCGTGCTCGCGAGGGGAGTCGCACACGACGATCCTGGGGACTCCGGCGTTCTCTTCCGCGAACGATCGGAGACCCGAGAGATCTGCCCCGGAGATGGTGCGCGTGCTCTTGATCTCGATCGCGAGGCGAAGGGTGTCGTGCCGCTCCACGAGGAGGTCGACCTCGGCGCCGTGGTTGGTTCGCCAGAAGTAGAGCCGCGCCTCGGATCGCGCGTAGTCGAGGGCTCGTGCGCACTCGAGGACGATCAAGTGTTCGAACAAGCGGCCGCGGACCTGCGGGTCGACCTCGGCGCCGAGACGGCGCACGAGAGCGTTTCGCACGCCGGTGTCGAAGAGGTAGAAGCGCGGATGTCCCGTGAGGCGGGCGCGGGCGCTCCGGCGCCAGGGCTCGAGGCGATAGCCCACGAGCGTGTCCTCCAGGATCTGAAAGTACTCCTGCACCGTGCGGACGGGCAGCCCGGCATCGCGCCCCACCGCGCTGTAGTTGAGGATGTCGCCAGACTGGGCCGCAGCGATGTCGAGGAAGCGAGCGAAGCCGCCCAGGTTGCGGACCAGCGCCTCCGCCTGGATCTCCTCACGCAGGTACGTCTCCGCGTAGGCGCGGAGCAGCTCGACGGCGTCCTCTTCATCGGACGAGACCACGGCGGGCAGCGTGCCGAAGCGAAGGACGCGCTCGAGATCGAAGTCGTCCCCGAGCTCGCGCAGGACCAGCGGATGCAGGCGCTGCATGCGGGCCCGCCCCGCGAGGAGGTTGGCTCCGCCGCGACGTAGCTTGCGGGCGCTCGAGCCAGTGAGGACGAAGCGAGCGACGCGCTTCTCGATCAGGCCGTGCACCTCGTCGAGCAGCGCGGGGACGCGCTGCACCTCGTCCACGAAGACGACCTTTGCTCCGGCCTTGGCGACGGCGATCACCTCACGGCGGAACTGCGACGGATCTCGCGCGAGGCGAAGGAAGGTGTCGTGCTCGAGGAGATCGAAGGTGGGCGACCCCGCGGGGAGGGAGCCGCGCACCAGCGTGCTCTTGCCAGTTTGGCGGGGACCGAGGAGAAGGCTGGAGCCTCGCTCGGGGAGCGCGAGGAGCCTCGTGAAGCTCATTGCAAGAATGTACGGCATTCTTGCGGGGACCTCCACAGCACGATCCGCATGCGTGCCGTCAGGGCCCGAGCGCCTCGGCCGCCAGCGCCCAGCGGAGGCCGCCGTCCGAGATCGTCACGCGATCGCTCGTGCCACGGGCGACGACGCGGGCGAACAGGATCGCGCCGGCGACGAGCACGTCGGCGCGCGCGGGCTCGATGTGCGGATCGGCGCGGCGGGCTCCGCTCGACCTCGCGGCGAGGGTGCGCGCCACGTCTTCGATCTCGTGGCGCGACAGCACCGTGCCGTGGACGCGATCGATCTCCGGCCACGGGATCGAGCGGGCGACGCACGCCACGGTGGTCGCCGTGCCCGCGAGCGCGAGGATCGGAGGCAGGTCCGCGATCGCGTGCTGATCGAGCGCGCGCTCGACGTCGTCGCGCAGGAGGTCGAGCTCCGCACGCGAGGGCGGATCGCTCGCGAGGCGTCGCTCGAAGAGGCGCACCGATCCGAGCTGGAGGCTCGTGCGACGCGTCGCGCGTTCGGTGCCGATCGCGATCTCGGTCGAGCCGCCGCCGATGTCGAGCACCGTGCGCTCGCCGTCGATCGTCAGCCCCGCGGCCGCGCCGTCGAACGTGAGCCGCGCCTCGTCGTCGCCGCTGATCACGTCGAAGCGATCGAGGATCTCTCTCGCGCGATCGACGAACCGATCACGATCGCGCGCGTCGCGGAGCGCGCTCGTGCCGACGCCTACGAGCCTGCTCGCGCCGAGCGCGCGCGCTTGCTCGGCGTGCGCGCGGAGGGCCGCGAGCGTGCGCGCGATCGCGCCGTCGTCGAGCTTGCCCTCGGCGAACGCGCCGCGTCCGAGGCCCGTGATCGTGGCGCGATCGACGACGCGGCCGAGCGAGCCATCGAGGGCGCGCTCGGCCACGAGACACAACACGGTGTTGCTGCCGACGTCGAACGCGGCGACCCGCGTGACCGTTCGCATGGAGCGGCTCGCGGCGGGGCCCGAGTTACTGCGTGAGCGACGAGAGATCGGGGAGCTCGTCGAGGTTCGGCTGGAGCGCGATCTCGATGCGTCGGTTGCGCGAGCGGCCCTCGGGCGTGTCGGCGAGATCGATCGGCTGCGTCTCCGCGTAGCCCGCGGCCGAGATGCGATCGCCGGGCATGCCGTTGTCGATCATGAAGCGCGCGACCGTGACGGCGCGCGCCGTCGAGAGCTCCCAGTTCGAGGGGAAGCGGCGCGATCGGATCGGCACGTTGTCCGTGTGGCCGGCGACCTGGAACTGACGGTTGTCGATCGTGCGGAGGATCTGCACGACCTCGAGCAGCGTCGCTTGTCCCTCGGCCTTGAGCTCCGACTCGCCCGAGTCGAAGAGCACGTTGTCCGGCAGCTCGACGACCATGCGGTTGCGCACGACGCGCACGCGCAGGCGGCCCGACTCCATCATCGCGCGGAAGCGCTCGAGCATCTGTCGGAACGTCGCCAAGCGCGCCTGCTGCTGGGCCTCGCGCGCGCGCAGCTCTTCGAGGGCGCGCTGCGTGTCGGTGAGGCTCGTCGTCAGCTCGGTGCGCTCCGAGCGGAGGCTCTCCACGTCCTGGCCGAGCGCTTCCAGACGCGAGATCAGCTCGTTGTTGCGGCCTTCCACGTCGCGGAGACGGCCCTCGAGCTCGGTGCCGTGCGCCTGCGAGTCACGCAGCTGGCCCTCGAGCTCGGCCACGCGACGGACCTGCAGTTGGTATTCGTCCTCTCCGCGCCCACACGCCGCGGATCCGCCGAGGAGAACGCAGGCGGCGAGCATGCCGACCACAGGAGAAAAGGAGCGCTTCATGTCGACCTCCGGAGGGCTGGTTCTAGAGCACCGGTGGGGGTCGGTTCCATGGGTTTTTCGCGTGGTGCTCGCCGTCGCCTGCCTTCGTCTCCGTTTGGGGACTCGAATCGGCCGTCCGGCCGGCCGCCGAGGGGCTCGAAGAGGGGTCGAGATCGCTCCGGCGAGTGGTCCACAGGTTTTTCTTGGCGTTTTTTGTAGGGCAGTGACCATAGGAAAAAGCGGTGTGTTTTCGCTTGGTTACTTCACTGTTAGACGATTACGATCTCTTTATCGCTGAAGTTAGATATAAATTATGTGTTGCTTCTGCTTGACGCGTGCCGTGACGTGACAATACGGTACGTCATCCTGTGGTCCTCGTGACCCACCCCTCTAGGAGGTTCCAAATGGCAGCGAAGAAGACGGCGAAGAAGGCGGCGAAGAAGGTTGCGAAGAAGGCGGCGAAGAAGGCGCCGAAGAAGGCCGCCAAGAAGGCGACCAAGAAGGCCGCCAAGAAGGCGACCAAGAAGGCTGCCAAGAAGGCTGCCCCAAAGGCTGCCGCCCCGAAGGCGGCAAAGGCCGCCCCGAAGGCCAAGAAGGCCCCCAAGGCCAAGAAGGCGACGACCCCGGACGTGGGGACGACGAGCCTTCTCTCGGGCAGCTGAGCCCGAGTCGCTCCCACCGACGTTCTCGAGTCCTGGGCGCCGACCCGAGGCGACCCGCAGTAGGCAGAGAAACAAGGTGTAGAGCGCGAGACGACGACAGCGTCGTCCGGCGAACAAGCCCCGACTCCGGTCGGGGCTTTTCGCTTCCGTCTCCCGAATCGTTTCCGTCGCTTGCGTGTGTGTTCGCTTCCGTCTCTACGGCGCGTGGGGTGCGCGGATAGACTCCGCCGTCGATGCCGGCAGATGTGCGATCCGGGAGCGCGCTGGGGAAGTTCCGACTCGTCCGCGAGATCGGCCGGGGCAGCGCGGGGGTGGTCTACGAGGCCGAGCACGCGTGGACGCAGCGCAGCGTCGCCCTCAAGGTCCTCGCGCTCGAGGCGCAGTCGGATCGCGATGCGATCTTGAGCGAGCTCCGCGCGGCCGCGCGCTTGGTGCACACGCACGCGATCACCGTGATGGACGCGGAGACGACCGCCGACGGCACGCTCTTCCTCGTCGCCGAGCTGCTCCGCGGCGAGACGCTCCGCGATCGCATCCGTCGCGCGCCGCTGTCGCTCGACGAGACGGCCGACGCGCTCCTGCCGATCATGGACGCGCTGAGCGCCGCGCACGCCGCCGACATCGTGCACCGCGACGTGAAGCCTTCGAACGTGTTCCTCGCGCGCGTGGGCGACACGCTCGTGCCGAAGATCGGCGACTTCGCGATCGGCGCGGTGTTCGCCGCGACGCGGCACGATCGATCGCGCGGCTACCTCGCTCCCGAGCAGCTGCGCGAAGGCGAGACGCTCGACGCGCGCGCGGACGTCTGGGCGATCGCGGTGACGTGGCTCGAGTGCCTCACGGGCGCGCGACCGTTCGCGACGTCGTCGGCCGACGTCCTCGAGCGCGGCGATCGCATGGCGGCGCGCTTCGGCGATCTACCCGCGCTCGCGCCGCGCGCGTTCATCGAGGTGATGGAGCGCGCGCTCGAGCCCGATCGCCGCTACCGCTGGCCGACGATGCTCGAGATGCGCCGCGCGATCGCCACCGCGCTCGGTCGCGAGAAAGACGAACCGACCGACCTCGTCGAGCCGATCTCGGTGGACCTCGCGATCGGCGACGACGACGCGCCGCCGCCTTCGTCTCCGACGCCGCTCGACGACGACGACAGGCTCACCGAGCGGCCGCCGCCGCCCGCGCCCGATCCGTTCGTGATGACGCCGTCGCCGCACGGGGTGCACGCGATGATCGCGCACGGCCTCCACGCGCTGCGCTTCGGCGTGGTGCCGGTCGCGGCGAGCTTTCACGATCCGGGCATCGGCGAGACCCTCGCGCGCGCGCTCGGCGTGCCCGTCGTGGTGCTGCGCTTCGGAGGCTACGACGAGCTGTTCGCGGCGCTGCGCGCGCGACGCGTCGAGGTCGCGTGGATGGCGCCCGCGCCGTTCGTTCGCGCGGCCGCGGCGGGGCTCGTCACCGGTCGGTTGGTGTCGGTGCGCGGCGGCGCGAACTCGTACGTGTCGGTGCTCCTCGCGCACACGCGCCGCGTGCACGCGCTCGAGCGTCGGTTCCTCCGCAAGCGCCGCGCGGCGTGGATCGATCCGTGGTCCGCGGCGGGCTTCTTGATGCCGCGCCGCGTGCTCCGCGCGCGCGGGATCGATCCGGATCTCGATCTCGGAGAGCAGCTCATGGTCGGGAGCTATCCGGCCGTCGTCGACTCGCTGCGCTCGGGCGCCGCCGACGTGGGCGGAGTGTTCGGCTGGCGTCGCGACGACGGAGGCATCTGGCACCTGGGATCGGACTACGACGAGCTCCACGCGCTGGCGGTGAGCGATCCGATCCCGAGCGACGTGATGGCGCTCCATGCGCAGCTGCCGGAGGTGGTCGCGCGCGCGCTGACCTCGCGCCTCTCGGGGCTCGATCCGCTCGACGTCACGTCGCGCAGTCTCCTCGCGGCCGTGGGCGCCGAGCGCCTCTCGGCGTTCGATCCGAAGCAGTACCTGAAGATCGCCGAGGCCCTCGACGACGAGGAGCGAGGCCGCTCCGTCGGCGCGGGGATTTGAACCGATCGGATCAGCGCGCCGTGCGGCCGAGGAGGCGCGCGAGCCGCGCGGGCTCCATGCGCACCGCGATCGTCTTCGGGTGATCGACCTCGACCTTGCCGGGCGCGAAGCCCTTGCGCTTGCGCACGTGGCCGCGCGGCACGTAGTCGACCTCGACGACGAGGTCGTTCTTGCGATCGCTGAAGTGCGCCGCGAGCGTGGCCGCGTCGAGGAGCAGCTCGGGCGGGCACGTCTCACCGCTCGCGAGCGGGACGACGACGTGCGCGCCCGGGACGCCTCGCGCGTGGAGCCACAGATCCTTCGGCTTCGAGTGCTTCTGCGTGAGCTGGTCGTTGTCGCGCGCGCCGCGACCGACGCGGATCTCGCGGGCGCCGTGTCCGCTCATGCGTCGGTACGGGAGCCGCGCTTCTTCTTTGGCCTGCTTGCGCGTCGCGCGCTGATCACGCGGCGAGCGCGCCTCGCTCGCGACCAGTGCGTGGGCTTCGGCGCGCTCGAGATCCGTCGAGTCTCCGCGCGCGAGGGCGACCGTGAGCGCGTGGGCGCGGCCGAGGACTGCCCGCGCGCCCTCGAGCCTGCCGCGCGAGATCCCCTCGCCGCGCTCGAGCTTGCGCGCGCGATCGAACCAGGCGCGCGCCTGATCGCGCGGATCGCGGGCGGGATCGAGCACGATCTCGAGGCTGCGTGGAGGGTCGGTGCTCGGATCCTCGAGCGTGATCGACGCCGCGCCGCGCGGGATCGCGTGGAGGTGCGCGAGCAGGAGCGAGCCGCGCGTGCGGAGCTCGGGGACGTCTTCGCTGCGCGCGAGATCCTTCTCGATGGCGCGCGCGCGCTGCTCGAGGCGCTTGCCGAGCACCCGGAGCGAAGCGAGCAGCGTGTGGACCTCGTCGTCGCGGTCTCCGCTGGCGCGCGCGCGGCTCAGCGCCTCGCCCGCGGCGTCGAGCGCCTCGCGCGTGCCTTCGGTCGGCAGGTGCCAGCGGGCAGGCGCGGCGAGCGCGTGCGTGGGCGCGCCCTGAGTGTGCGTGCGTCCGTCCATCTCGAGCGTGACGCTGCCCTCGCCGAGCACGAGCGCGCGGCGCTCCGGGCCGCGCCGGGTGCGGAGCGTGATCGTCGCGTCGGTGGCCTCGATCGCGACGAAGACGCTGCTCTCGAGGTGCTTGCGGAGGAGCTGACAGAGCGCGTTCGCCGGCGCGCCTTCGGGGCGCTCGGGCACGAGACCGAGGCCTGGCAGCGAGGCCGAGAAGGAGAGCAGCAGCACGGCCTCGTCGCGAGGGCCGCCCGTCACGTCGAGCGCGATCGTCAGCGCGACGAGATCGGCCTCCGGCAGATCGATGCGGCGTACGCGCGCGCCCACGAGCGGCGCGAAGCGATCACTCCTCGTCGTCGTCGAGCTCATCGTCGTCGTCGTCGTCGTCGTCGTCGTCGTCGTCGAGCTCGTCGTCGTCGTCGTCGTCCGCCGGCTCGCCTTCTGCGCCGCGTCGACGCGGGACCGCGTTGCCGCTCGCGTCCTCGGCGAGGCCCTGGACGATGCTCGCCAGGCGGCCTGCCTTGCGCATCGCGTCGTCCGCGCTGATCACGAGGCGAACTTCGCTCGCGCCGCTGGCGATCGCTTCCTCGAGGGCGCGGCGGAGGTGCCCGTCGCCGAGCCGCGAGTGCGTGCCGAACGCCTCGAGCCGCGCGTAGCCGATCGCGCCGCTGGGCTGGACCGGCAGGTCGATGCCCATGAGCGCGGCAGGTCCCGGCGTCTGCGGGCCGGCGATGCCGCCGAGCAGATCGAGCGCGACCTCGCAGCCGATCGTGCGCGCGAACGCGCCCGCTTCATCGGCCTCCCAGAGGCCTCGCGGCTGCCAGATGACGATCGGCCCGCGGCCACGGACCTCCTCGACGAACCTTGCGAGGAGCGCGCGATCGCGGCTGCCCGTGGAGAGCTCGGGGCCCGTCGACAGCACGACGAAGCGGGGCGCGAGGGCGGTGATCGACTCCTCGACCCAGGTGCGGGAGCCCGACTTCTCGAAGCGCAGCGCGCCGTCTTTTCCGGCGTGGGTGCGCCGCGTGACGGCCAGCGCGATCTCGCACGCAGCCGGGATCCCCGTGCGCCACTTCGCGAGCGTCGAGGCGCGCGGGAACGAGAGGGGGGGGTGCAGCTCGAGCAGACCGTGCTTCTCGAAGTACTTCGGCCCGGGAACGGCGTCGACGGCCGCGCCGACTCGGATGCTTGTCATGAGGGGCGCGACAGTAGCAGGGACGTGAGGCTGCGCTCGCGCGCCCCACGCTCTCGCGGGGGGCCGTGTTAGCCTCCCCGACGATGCCTTCGTCCTCGTCTCGCTCCTCGGTGTGCATCCTTCGTTCGGCCGTGCTCGGCGCGCTCCTGGCCTCGTCGCTCACGATGGGGCTCGGCTGCGACAGCGGCGTGCCCACGTTCCCGCCGCTCGACATCGACGCGGGCATCGAGTGCACCGACGACCAGCCTTGCGAGGACGAAGACGACGTCTGCCTCGATGGACGCTGCTACCGGCCGTGCTCGATGACGTGCGGACCGATGGAGGTCTGCACGAGCGGCGTGTGCATGCGCGGCGCGCCGCCGGATGCCGGACCGACCGATGGGGGACCCGCCGACGTGGGCCCCGTCGACGCGCCGCCCGACGCGCCGCTGCCTGATCCGTGCGACTCGACGACGTGCGACGGCGCGACGCCGTTCTGTCGCGCGGGCGTGTGCCTCGAGTGCGAGGCCTCGACGTCGTGCGGCGGTGCGGTGCCGATCTGCGACGTCGCGCTCGGCCGCTGCGTCGCGTACGCGCCGGGCCTCTGCGCGCCGTGCAACACGAACCTCGACTGTCGCGGCTCGGGCGGCGAGAACTTCGGCGACTGCGTGCGCCGCGACGGAATCGAAGAGCCCCTCGAGAACGTCTGTCTGCCGACGTGCGCCGACACCTCCGAGTGCTCGGCGGGATACCGCTGCGACGGCACGCACTGCGTGCCGGGTGGCGGCGCGTCGTGCACGCAGCAGCGCGCGGGCGTCGCGATGACGACGTGCACGGTGGACGGCGACTGCGCGCCGATCGGCGCGACGAGCGCGACGGGGCTCTTCAGCGGGTCGTGCCAGATGAGCACGTGCCTCATCCCGTGCGGCACGGGCGCAGACTGTCCCGCGTCGATGACGAACTGCGACGGAGCCCTCGGCGGCTTCTGCCAGCCGTGAGACCGCGATGAGCGCGGGCGCGACGGAACGTCTCTCGGGGCGGCTCGTCTCGCTCGGCGCGAGGTCGGTCGGGCCGCTCGCGATCACACTCTTCGTGATCTCGGGGATCGCGCTTCCGTCGGCGTCGCGCGCGCAGGACGACTGGTCGATCTCGCGAGACCCCGAGCCGCGCCGCCCCGGAGGCACGCGGCCTGGAGGTCGTCGTCCGGGAGGCACGCGACCCGGAGCGACACGACCCGGAGCGACGCGACCCGGAGCGTCGACCGATCTCGAGGCCCGCATGATCGCGCGCTACGTCGAGCTCGTGATCGCGCGGCCCGAAGACGAGGCCGCGGTGCGACGCCTCCTCGAGCGGGCCTCGGCGCAGCCTGCGGGCCTCGACGCAGTCGTGCAGGCGCTCGCCGCACGTCGCGGAGCGGAGGGCGTGCCCATCGATCTCGCCCTCGGCGCCATCGCGATCGCGCGCGGGTACGAAGCCGAAGCGCGCGCCGCGCTCGACCGTGCTCTCGAGCGCGATCCACCTCCCGCCGCGGGCTACGCGCTCCATGCGCGGCTGGTCGACCGCTTCGGGACGAACGAATCGGCGGGCGTACCGCGCACGATCGTGTGGCTGCTGCGAAGGGCCGTCTCCGCCGCGACCGACGCGACCTCGCGTGAGGCCTACCAGCGTGATCTCGCGGCGCGGCTGATCGCGCTGCACGAGATCGTCGAGGCGCGCGCGATCTACGCGGAGCTGTCGCGCGGCGGCTCGACGCTGGCGCGCACCGAGATCGTGCGCGTGCTCGTCGCGCACGGAGAGTGCGCCGCCGCGCTCGAAGAGATCGCCGCAGTGGAGCGCTCGATCGCCTCGGACGCGTCGGCGGCCGTGGGCCTGTCGCTCGTGCGGGCGCAGTGTCAGCTCGAGCTGCACGATCCGGCGGGCGCGCAGGCGACGCTCGTCGGCGCGCTGTCGACGGGCGCGCGCGCGGGTCGCACGACGGAGGTGCTCGATGCGCTCGTGGCGGCCGCTCGCGAGAGCGATGGGCTCGCAGCGCTCGAGGTCGAGCTCGCCCACCGCGGCGCGGGCGCTGCGCTCCATCGCGGCATCGTGCTCGAGGAGCTGGGGCGCGAAGAAGAGGCGCTGACCGTGCTGCGTCAGGTGCTCTCGCGCTCGCCGCGAGATGCCGAGACGAGGCAGCGCGTCGTGCGCCTCCTGGCGCGAAACGGGCGCATGGCCGAGTCGCTCGACGAGCAACGCGCGCTCGCTCGTCTCTTTCCGGAGCGCATCGCGCTCACGCTCGAGCTCGCGAGCGCGCTGCGTGATCAGGGTCAGGCGGCTGAGGCGCTCGCCGTGCTCGACCGGACGCGTGCTCGCGCGCGAAACGATCGCACTGCGCTCTTTCTCCTCATCGAGGCGTACTCGCGCCTCGGGGCGCGCGATCGCGTGCTGGCCACGCTCGAGGCGATCGTGCGCGCGAGCCCGAACGATCCGCGAGCGCTCGTCGCGCTCGCGAACGAGCTGCTCGACTCGCGCGACAGCGATGATCGGGAGCGCGCGCTCGCGCTCGTCGAGCGGGTCGCGGCTTCGAACGACGTGCTCGGTCACGTGGAGGCGGCGCGCGCGCTCGCGAACCTGCGCGTGTTCGATCGCGCGTTCGAGCACCTCGAGGCCGCCGCGCGCCTCGCGCCGGAGTCGCCCGAGGTGCTCGATGCGCAGGCTGATCTCTTCGAGCGGGCCAACCGCGACGAAGACGCCGAGCGCGCGCTGCTCACCCGTGTGCGGCTCGCAGGGGCGAGCGACGACGCCACCGTGCGTCAGTCGGGCATGGACGCCGAGACGCGGCTCGTCGCGAGCTGGCATCGACGCGGCCTGCTCGCGCGCATGCTGCCCGAGCTCCAGCAACGTCACGCCGCGGGCGACGCGAGCGCGGGCCGCATGCTCGCGGACGCGCAGCGACGCACGCACGATCTCGCGGGCTCGCTCGCCACGCTGACCGCGCTCTCGGCGCGCGCGCCGGACGACATTCGCCTCGTGTCCTCGCTCGCGCGGCTCCACCACGAGCTCGGCGACTACGACGCCGAGGTGCGCGCGTTGCTGCGGCTCGCGGAGCTCGAGCCCGCGCGCGCCGGCTGGCACATGAGCCGTCTCGTCGAGCTCGCGCTCGCCACGTACCGCGACGAAGACGCGATCCGTTTCGCGGACGAGGCGTCGAGGCGCGCGATCGACGACGCGAGCCTCTTCGTGCGGATCGGCCGTCTGCACGCGCGACGACGCGATCCGGAGCGCGCCGCGCAGGCGTACACGCGGGCGCTCGAGATCGATCCCGACGAGCACGAGGCCGCGTGGGAGCTCGCGAGCCTCGAGCGGGAGCGGGGCAACGTGCGCCGGGCCCTCGATCTCCAGCTGTCGATCCTCGAGCGCTCGCGCGACGACGAGCTCAGGGAGCGCGCGGGACGCGCCGTGCTCGAGACCGCGCGCGCCGATGGCTCCGAGGCCGCGCTCGAGCCGCGCCTCCTCGCGCTCGCGCTCGCGCACGGCGATGCGCCGGTGTTTCGTCGGTTGGCCCTCACGCTCTACGGCTCGCTGAGCGGGGCCGCGCGCGCCCGCAGCGACGACGCGGAGCTCGAGCGATGGGTCTCTCGCGCGCTGCCCGTGCTGCTCTCGGGCCTTCGCGACGGCGACGTCGGCACGCGAGCGAGCGCGAGGCAGGTGCTCTTCCAGCATCCCGTCCCGGGGGCGGCGTCGGCGTTGCTCGCGCTCGTCTCGGAAGAAGGCACGGAAGCTACGGTGCGCCTCGACGCGCTCGCGGCAGCGGTCCGCGTGGTCAGCCGCAGCGACCTGCCCGCGCTCCGCGCGCTCCTCGGGTCGAGCAGCGAGACGATCGCGATCTTCGCGCTCCACGCCCTCGTCCGCGTGCTCGCGGGCGACACGCGCAGCGTTGCCGAGCGCACGCGCCTGCTCGCCGAGGCGCGCGAGCGGGGAGGGCGCGTGGCCGATCACGCGTGGGCGCTCTCGCTGCTCCTCGGCAGTGCTGCGGGTCCGGAGCTGCGGAGCGCGCCGCCCAGGTCTGCGACCGCCACGTGGCTCGTCGCGTGGCACGCCGCTGCGATCGCCACCGACGCGGCGCCGGCGCCCCCCGCGCCGCTCCTCGCGTTCATTCATCGTCGCGGGAGCACGCGCGGTCGCGAGGATCTCATCCTCCACACCGCGCTCGAGCTCGGCGCGAGCGGTCCTGTCGACGACACGATCCTCGACGAGCTCGCGATCCGCGCGCTGGGCACGCGCGACGCGAACGCGCGCGTCGCGGAGCGCGTGCTGGTCTCGAGCTCTCTGCCTGCGCTCTCGTGCGCGCCGATCCTCGCGCGCCACGACACGCTCGAGACGTGGCTCGCGCGCGTGCTCGAGGCCTGTCCGGACGAAGCGCGGGACACGGGGCGCGTCTCGCGAGCGCTCGTGCGTGCGGTGGGGGCGATCCCCGAGGCGGCCGTGCCGGGCGCGCTCGTGCACCTCGCCGGCGATCTCGAGCTCCGCGAGATCCTCCAGCCGGTCGCGCTCGCGCTCGCCGCCCGCGTGATGCCGATCGGCTCCGCGAGCCCCGAGGTGGCCCGCGCGCTCGTCGCGCTCGCCGCGCTCGTGCCGGCGGTGCTGCCGTCGAGCGCGTGGCAGGAGCTGCTCACCTCGGAGGATCGCGGCGTGCGGGCGACCGCGGCGCTCCACGCGCCCGTGCCGGATCTCGGCCCGCTCTTGGTGAGCCGCGTGGAGGAGGACGAAGCCTGGACCGTGCGCCGAAGCGCCCTCCTGCGTCTGGCGTCGGTCCCCATCGAGCGCGCGCTCGGCGAACGCGCGCTCGCAGCGGGCCTCGCCGATCCGGCGGCGTTCGTCCGGAGCGCAGCGCTCGCGCTCGCGGAGGCGCAGCTCCCGCCCGACGCCGTGTGCGCTCGCGCCACGGCCGCCCTCGACGACCCCGATCCGGTCGTGGCGACGGCCGCGCGAGCGATGGCAGGAGAGCGCTGCGCGCGTTGACGTCGCGCGCAACGCTGGCGTACAAGTCCGACCGACGTGGAAGAGCGCATCGGCATTGCCTGCGGCGCCTGCGACACGTTCGCTCCCATCGGGGCCTCGTGGTGCCCGGGCTGCGGACAGTCCTTCTGGGGTCCTGCCGCGGCCTCGGCGGCGGGCGCAGAAGCTGGCGCTGGACCTGGCGCAGAGGCTGGCGCCGCGGTGGCGGCGGGGCCGCCGCTCGACGGGACCACCGCAGAGACCCCGGCCGCGGCGTTCGTCGCGACCGAAGGAGACTTGACGAGACACCCGGAGGCGACGGAGCCTCCCCACTCGGTCGCGGCGCCGGTCGCAGGCCCCGACCCCCAGGAGGAATCCGTGGAGCAGAGCCGGTTCTACATCTGCAGGGAGTGCAGCTCGCCCGTGCCGCCAGGGCACAAGTTCTGTGGTGCGTGCGGCACCACCGTCCCGGACGACGCGCTCGAGCGGAAGGTCGAGTACTTCGGAACGATGCAGGCGCCTGGAAAGGCTCGCCTCATCCTCATCCGAGGCACGGACGGAGCCGACGGGCTCAGCTACCTGCTCCAGGGCACCGAGCACGTCGCCGGTCGCACCGACGCGCAGATCCCGTTCCCCAACGACGCGTGGATCAGCGCGCGCCACGCGAACTTCATCTACCGAGGCGACAAGCTCGTCGTGCGCGACGAGGGCAGCCTCAACGGCGTCTACGTGCGCGTGCGCGGCCAGGCGCAGGTCCAGCCCGGCGAGCAGTTCCTGTGCGGTGAGCAGGTCTTCCGCATCGATCTGACGCCGAAGGACAGCTCGGGCCCCGAGCCGGACCAGACCTACTTCTACTCGTCGCCGAAGCGCCCGAGCGCGTTCCGCGTCGTGCAGGTCCTCCGCGGCGGCACCGACGGCATGCTCCACACCGCGCGCGACACCGCCGTGCAGGTGGGCCGTGAAGACAACGAGATGAACTTCCCCGACGACATCTTCATGTCGGGTCGCCACGCGCGCATCGATCAGAACGGCGACG
The DNA here is from genome assembly GCA_964502175.1 of uncultured Sandaracinaceae bacterium. Taxonomy (GTDB): domain Bacteria; phylum Myxococcota_A; class Polyangia; order Polyangiales; family Sandaracinaceae; genus JAFLCL01. Next base: position 288,688 of record CAZCVE010000001.1, on the reverse strand, counting down.
GCACGTTCACGCTGCACGACCTCGGATCGCGCAACGGCACCTACGTGCGCATCCACGGAGAGCGCGAGCTCGCGCACGGCGACTACCTCTTCATCGGCCAGCAGCTCCTCCGCGTCGAACAGACGAACTGAGTCCGCGTACGGCCCGCAATCGCTCCAGAGTCCGAGGCACCATGAAGTCGATCGTCGCTCTGCTCACCGTCGTCCTCGTCACGCTCGCTGTCGTCGCGCCTTCGCGTGTCGAAGCGCAGGCCGCGACGCCGACGGCCGAGCAACGCACGCGCGCCCGCGAGGCGTACACCCGCGGACAGCAGCTCTTCGACGCGGGCCAGTTCGAGCAGGCGCAGGCCTCGTTCGAAGAGGCCTACGCCCAGGTCCCGAACCCCGTCGTGCTCCTGGGCGTCGCCTCGGCGCAGGAGCGGCGAGGCCTGCGCGCCGAGTCGCGCGCGACGCTCGAGCGCTACCTGCGCGAGCTGCCGACCGCGCGTGACCGCGCGCAGATCGAGGCGCGCATCGCGGCGCTCCCGGCCCCCGCAGCGACGACGACGACGACGACGACCGGCACGACGACCGGCACGACGACTGGTACGACGACTGGTACCACCACGGGCACCACCACGGGCACCACCACGGGCACCACCACGGGCACGACGACCGGCACGACCACGGGAACGACGACCGGCACCACGGCCCCGACGCGCGTCGAGGCGACGACCACCACGACGACGACGACGACGACGACCGTCACGCCGACCGAGACGGAGACCGTCACCGAGACCGTCGTCGAGACGCCCGTCGAGGCCGAAGCGGAGGCCGAAGCCGAGGCGGAAGCGGAGGCGGAGCCCGAGACCGAGACGCCCGCGCCCGCAGGACCCTCGACCGCCGTGTGGGTTCTGACGGCGGTCGGCGCGGTCGGCCTCGTCGCCGGCACCGTGTTCGGCTTCATGGCGCTCTCGCGCCAGAGCGACTTCGACGCCGCGCCCTCGCTGTCGTCTGCGGACGAAGGCGAGGCGTTCGCGCTCGTCGCCGACATCTCGTTCGGCATCGCGCTCGCGGGCGGCATCGCGGCGATCGTCCTCTACGCGACGGAAGGCTCGGGCACCGCCGCAGCCGATGCAGACAGCGACGACACGGCCTTCCAGCTGCTTCCGACGGTCAGCCCCCAGGGCGGCGGCGTCGTGGCGCTGGGCCGTTTCTGAGGGACCGTTTCTGAGAGGCCGATTCTGACGGGCCGGTCCTCTTCGAGTCCGGCCCGCCGCGACTCGGACGGGGTCGACACGGTCGGGTCATGAGCGACTCGCGCGAGCCGGCCATCTACGGTGCCGTGATCGCGCAGACCCGCGCCGTGCTGATCGAGACGGTCGGTCAGGCTGCGTACGACGCCGCGCTCGCCACGTTGCCGCGCGCCGATGCAGACGCGTACGCGCACGCGAACGCGCTCGACTGGGTGCCGATCCGCGTGATCGAGGCCGTCGCGCGGGCGTGCGGCGAGGTGACCGGCCGCGACTGGCAGCTGCTCAACGACGAGGTGTCGCGCCTCGGCTCGCGACGCGCGTTCGGCACCGTGTGGCGCGTCTTCCTGCGCTTCACGTCCGACGAAGCGCTGATGACGCGAGGGCCCACGCTCTTCGGCAAGACGTACAGCCACGGCCGCGTCCACCTCGAGTTCTCCGAGCATTGCACCGCCCGCATCGCCCTCGACTGGCCCAACGCGCCGGAGCTCGTGGTGCGCACGCTGCGCATCGCGATCGAAGAGCTCCTCCTCGCTGGAGCTCGCTCGCGCGTGAAGATCAAGGTCGACGTCTCGCCGCGCGGCGCGACGTACCACTGCGCGTGGAGCCTCGACGACGCGGAAGACTGATCCCGAGGACGGATCAGGGCACGCCGAACATCGCGAGCATCGGGCCCACGAAGAGCCAGCTCGGTCCGGCGACGAGGAGGATCGTCCACGCGCGCTGCACGGGCACGGGCCAGCGCGCCACGGGGACCTTCGTCTCGACGAGAACGGCCAGGCCCTGCACGGCGAAGTACGCGCCCATCGTGATCGCGTTCACCACGTCGAGCGCCGCGAGCACCATGAACGCGTGGAGGAAGACGCTCCACGAGAACGCCGCCATCAGCGCGAGGCGCGGCGAGCGCGTGCGCCGCGTGACGGGCAGGAACACGTTGCGCCGCAGCCACGAGCTCACCACGCGGTTCCATCGCTCGCCCCAGTGCTCGGCCGCGCTCTTGGACGAGATCGGATCGCGCTGCATCGGAGCGACGTCGAGGCCGATCGCGGCGAGCAGCGCGCGCGCGAGGCTCGCCATGACGTCGATGTAGCCATACGCGATGAGCACGCCGCCGAGCCACCGCAGCGGCCAGCGCATCGGCATCGACTGAGGAGCGAGCCAGACGAAGAGCGCGCCCACGCCGAGCACGAGCGCGTGCAGCGCCGCGCGAGAGAGCGACTCGGTCGCGACGCGAGGCTTGGCGTGCGCGAGGGAGAACGTGTCGACCGGCAGCACGAACAGGATCGCCTGCGGCAAGAGAGGGGGCCGCGTCGTTCGAGCCGCGTCGACGTAGCGCATCACCGCGAGCATCGCGCCGAGGCCCGCGAGCCCGCGCGCGAGCGTCTCGTCGTCGGGCGCGAGGAACGGCAGGACGATCAGGCACGCCACACCGAGCCCAGCGATCGCACGACGCGCGCGGCTCGCGCCGTCTCCGAACACCGCGCCCGACACCGCGCCCAGCACGGCCCACGCGAGGATCAGCGCGATGCCCGGGACGCCGATCCGCAGCATCGATCAGCTCGCGCGCGGCTCGCGTCGCATCGTCCATCCGGTGGGGATGCCGCGCAGCGTGTCGTCGCTCGTCACCTCGAAGCCGAGCCGCCGGTAGTAGTCGAGGTTCGCCTTCTTGTGCGTCACCAGCACGACGCCCTTCGCCTCGCGATCGGCGCGATCGAGCATGCCCTGCACGAGCGTCTTGCCGAGGCCCTTGCCCTGCGCCGCCGGATCGACGCCGAGGAGATCGAGGTACCAGCTCGGGGTCGCGAGGTGTTTCTTGAATCGCTTCGCGAGATCTTCTTCGCGCCACAGCTCGCGCGCCGTACCGCCGAGACCGAGCACGCCGGGCGCTTCCCAGCCGCCCATCTTCAGCTGCTGGATCGTCGAGCCGAGCGGGCTCACGCCGGGCGGTACCCAGAACGAGCCACCGAGCACGCGGCCGTCCTCGATCGCCACGAAGCCGATGCCGTGCGCGAGCGCGAGGCGCACGCCTTGTCGCATGCACCACTCGGTGCCCCTCAGGTCGCGTCGACCGAGGAGGTACTGGATCGCCGGATCGTCGGCGAACGCGGCCCCCAGCGCGCGTGATGCCCCTGCCTCGTGTCGCCCCGCGTCGTAGGGAAGGATCTCCACAGCCACGGCGCGACGCTCGCACACGCGCCGCCCTGGGTCCATCATCGACGCCATGGCCTCGAGCCCGCCACGACCCGACGCGACGAAGACCGAGCCTGGTCCGCTCGCGGCGCGCGCGGGCACGCCCGACGACATCATCCTGCCGCACGCGCGCACCGAGGACGGCCAAGGTGTGCATGTGCTCCGCAAGCGCGGCGACACGATCGAGGCGGGCACGCTGCGCGCGATGCGCGAGGGTCAGCCGCTCCACGGTGAGCTGGTCTCGCTCGCGCACCGCGAGGGCACGCCGCTGTTCGACGTCGAGGTGCTCCACGACGCGCGCCCCGCGAGCGCGCGCGGGCGTCCTCCCAAGGTCGCGACGCGCGCGTTCCGCGACGGCTGGGATCGCATCTTCTCGAAGGACGACGACACGATCGATCACGGCGACGAGGAGCCCAGCTGATGTTCAAGAAGCGCCCGCGCACCGAGCGACGCGCGAACGATCGCGAGGTCGCCAAGCTCATCGAGTCGCGCGAGAAGCTCGCCGCGCTCGAGACGGGCGGTCATCCATCGCGCCCGCTCGAGGTCCCGACGGCGTCGGTGATCGAGATCCGCGCGCTCACGAACCGCTGCCTCGCGTGCGACGGCGAGCTCCGCGTGCACGAGCACCGCGCCAAGCACGACCTCCGCGAGGTCGAGCTCGCCTGCAAGACGTGCGGCCGAAAGCGCACGCTCTACATGCGCGTCTCTCTGCCTTCGTGACGCGTCAGCCCGGGATCCACGTTCCGTGGAAGCCGAAGGGGACGCGGCGGGGCATCCACACCTTCGCGATCGGGCCGGCCTCCACGCGGGTCGCGTCGAGCACTGCGAGGTAGCTGCGCGCGCGGCTCGCGTCGAAGACCATGGTGACCAAATAGCCGTCGTCTTCGGCGTCGCCGAAAGGCACGAACAGCGCTTCGTCGGGCTGGTGCCCCGCCGGCGCGAGCCAGCGTGTCGTCGCGCCGCTCGTTCGGTCGTGCTTCGTGAGCGAGAGCGGCTGCGCGATCTCGGCGGTGCTCGCCGGATCGAAGCCCAGCGAGTACGCGATGCGGTGCTCGCGCCCCACCTTGCGCAGATCGATCTGCGGGAAGTCGACGGACCCATCGAAGAGTTGCGACTCGCTCGAGGTGCCGCTCTCCGGATCGAGCGTCCAGCGCCACGGGCGCGGCGTGCCCGACGCGTCCGAGATGCTCGTCTCCCACAGCGAATTCAGCCGACAGCCCTCGATGATCACGCGCCCGTCGCTCCCCTCGTACGCGTTGAACGAGTGGAACATGAAGCAGAGGTCGATCTCGAACCAACGCACCGTCGGATCGCTGCCGTCGCGACGAAGGAGGCCGATGCGCGCGCCTGCCTCGGGGGCCCACCGGAAGGGGAAGCCGGCCGAGAGCTGCTCCGTGTCGAAGTGGATCGGCAGATCGAAGATCACCGCCCAGCGCTCGGTGATCTGGAAGTCGTGCATCATCGAGCTGTGGTCGATGTCGACCTCGAGGCTGCGCACCAGCGCGCCCGACGCGTCGACCACGTGGTATGTGAGGAGCGGCGCGAACGGCGCGTAGCCGATGAAGAACATCTCGCCGGTCACGGGATCGATCTTCGGGTGCGCCGACATCGGGCGCCGCAGCTGACCGCCGAAGTCGTACTCACCGCGCGTCGCGAGCGTCGCGGGATCGATCTCGTGCGGAACGGCCACCTCGTAGAGCGCGAGGAGCTTGCCCGCGTGCGTGCGGATCGACGTGTTCGCGCGGTTGGCGCCGAGGTTGTCGGGCATCCCGTTCCGCAGCGCGAGCGTGTCGATGAAGCGGTTGCGGTACGAGAGCGCACGGCCCGCCGCGAGCGTCACGCCGTGCAGCATGCCGTCGCCCGTGAACCAGTGGAGCGACTCGCTCAGCGCGGGGTTCGAGCCGTTGCGCACGAGCGTGCCCGTGAGCTCCGGCGGCAGCGCGCCCTCGATCTCGAGATCGAGCGCCTCGATCTCGTCGAGCACCGGCGCGTAGTTGTCGCTGAGCCACCAGCGACCCATCGCGTCCTGTGGCAGCGCGGGCACGGGCTCGGACACGCAGCCGCCGAACGCGTGGGCGAACAGGTACGAAGCGCCCGAGGCGCCCGCGAGACGGAAGAGATCGCGTCGATTCAGATCGCGCCGAGGGTCGGTTCGCTGCGTCATCGTCGCCTCGCTCAGAAGGGCAGGTTGAAGTTGAGGTCGAGATCGAGATCGACCGGCGTGGCGTCCGACACCTCGACCGAGACGGAGCTGAACCCATCGAGCGCGACGAGGTCGCCGCGGTCGGGGCCTGCGCGCGACGGGTCCGTGGCGTCCACCGTGTGATTGTCGTCGAGGAACGCGGTGACGTAGTAGGGCTCGCTGCGCGTCGGGATGCCGAGCACCGTGTACGGCACGCGCGCGCTCGCGGCGCTCATGTCGACGTCGTCGATGCGCGCGTTCGCCACGTTCATCGCGCCGTCGCGATCGGTCACGGGATCCGACGTGAACACCGCGATGTAGAGGTCTCCGCGCCCGCCCGCCGCCGGCATCGCGCTGCGCGTGACGTCGCCCGTGATCGATCCCGCGCCCGCAGGCGTGGCCGCGTCGTGGTTCGCGTCGAGCGCGTTCACGAACGCGTCGGGCGGATCCGTCGGCGTGAACGCATCGGGCGTCTCGGCGGTGAACGCGTCGGGCGCCGGCGTGAAGGCATCGGGCGAGGCGTCCGAGCCGCCGCAGCCGGAGAGACACGAGAGGAGGAGCGCGAAGGCCGCGGGGCGAGGGAGGTGGCTCATGAAGCGCGTCCTATCCGACGTCGCGCCCATCCCGCAAGTGAGAAGTCCTACTTCTCACTCTGGCGGCAGGGCTCACGAGAGGAGACGCACGCTTTTCCGCCGATCCGCCGCACCTGGCGGCCGCATCACGGGGAGACGCACCGTCGACGCGCGCTCGTGTCTCTCTTGGGTCTCGCGATGCTCGCGCGTCGCCGTGCGCGTGGAGCCATTCGATCGTCGTCGTGAGCCGTGGCGAGGTCGCTCCGGTACCTGACGCGCGTGAACGAAGACCTTCGAAGGATGCTCGCCGTCGCGCTCGTGCTCACGGGGTGCTCGTCGACGCACGGGCTCGAGTCGACGGTCGATGCGGACGTCACGATCGATGCGCGCTCGACGCCGACGTCCGACGCACACACGCACGATGCGTTCGTGCGGCCCGACGCGTGGACGCTCGAAGACACGGGCTGCGTGATGCCGATCGGGCCTGAGGGTCTCATCCCCGCCACGACGGCCGAGTGCCTCGGCCTCGCGGACGCGGCGTGCGCGGGCTGTCACGTGCGCGACGAGGTGTGGTCCCTTCGACCGAGGGGCACGCCGCCGCCCGCGGGCATCACGCCAGCGCCAGCGGGCGCGTGTGGCCTCTGCATGCCCTGATCGCGTGGAGACGCGCGCTCACAAGGGAATGCGGCCGTCGTCGAGCGGGACGCGGAAGGTCACGCGGTCGCGCGCGCCCGGCGTCATGTGCACCCGCATGTCCGCGTCGACGATCACCGCGTCGTAGCCAGGCATGCGCGAGAACATCTCGAGGCAGCGCTCGACGCCCATGATGAAGCAGCCCGTGTCGATCGCGTCCGCGTCGAGGCCGGTGCGCGTGATCACCGTGACCTGCACCACGCCCTCGGCGGGACGGCCCGTGGAGAGATCGATGATGTGGTGCCAGCGTCGGCCCTCGTCGTCGATGAACGAGTGCTCGTAGTCACCCGAGGTCGCGATCGCGCAGTCGGTCGCGTCGAGGTAGGCGATGTAGTCGTCGCGCCGCGGATGCTGGATGCCCACGCGCCACACGCGATCACCACGCCGGCCGTGGAGCTGTACCTGACCGCCGCCGAAGATCATGAAGTCCGGGAAGCCCTCGCGGACGAGGATCTCCTGCGCGCGATCGAGCGCGTAGCCCTTGGCGATGCCGCCCGTTCCGATCGCCATCCCCGCGCGACGCAAGAACACGGTGCTGGCTTCGTGATCGACGACGACGTCGCGGTAGCCCACGAGCGGAAGGCGCTCTGCGATCTCGGCGTCCGTCGGCACGCGCTCCTGTCCGCGCTGGAACAGGTAGAGCCCGCGCAGGGCGGCCCACGTGATGTCGAACGCGCCGCCCGTCTGCTCGGCCGTGCGCAGGCCCGAGTCGATGATCGCCATCGTCTCGGGGCCGACGTGCACGGGCTCGCGCCCGGACGCGGCGTTGATGCGCGAGATCTCGCTGTCCTCGCGCCACTCGGAGAGCACGGTCTCGAGGCGCTCGATCTCGTCGAGCGCGTGGCCCATCGCCGACTGCGCGGCCTCGTCGTCGTCTCCGACCACGCTGATCTGGTAGACGGTGCTCATCAGCGAACGCTCGGCGCGCAGCAGCGGGACCTCGGTGCGCGGAGCCGTCGTGGGAGGGACCTCGTCGTGCTGCCCTTCGTGCGCCTCGCTCGACGTCGACGTGGGGCGAGGGCGATCCCGCGGCTCGTCGTCACTCCCGCTGCACGCCGTGGTCGCGAGCGCGAGCAGGGGCACGAGGATCGACACACGGGCAGCGCGGGCGGACATCGCCGCGAGCGTAGCCGACCGATCCGATCGAACCAGTCAGCGTCTTCGGCGGGCGAGCGCGCCCACGGCGTGTCGCGCTCATTGTTCGTTCGTGGGCTCGACCGGCACCGGCACGGGCGCGTCGCTCACCGCGAACGCGGGGCAATAAGCGTCGAGCAACGGCAGCCGCACGCGACCTGCGCCCGTCGGCGCGAGCCACGCGGGCGCGCAGACGTCGAGCGGGCGGTACGCGAGCGTGGAGGGCAGCACCTCGAAGCGCCCACCGAAGCCGTCGGCGAGCGGGAGAGATGCGATGGCGGCCTCGAGCGTCGGCGCATCGGGGCACGTGCCCGCGAGCGCGAGCCTGCGATGAACGAAGAGCACGGGCAGCGCGCGCACCGCGGCGTGCGACTGGAGGCCTCGTCGCACGTACCGCGCGAACGCAGGGAGGCCGATCGCATAGAGCACCCGGAGCGTGTCGTCGTGCGCGGCTTGCGGGAAGATCCTCGCGACCTGCACGCCCGACGCGTCTGCCTCGGCGCGCGCGACCTCGGCCTCCAGCGCATGCCAGCACGCTTCGCTCGTCGTCGTCCCCTCACACAGAGCGAGCAAGCGCGGCCGCGCCATCGCGGCGAAAGCGATGGTGACGTCGACCTCTTGCTTGGCGTCGAGGTCTGGCAGCTCCGCGGGGGAGAGCGCGAGATCAGCGCGTCCATCACGGCGTCTGGCTGCGATGCGACGAGCTGCGCGCACGACGCGAATCGGCCGCGCGGATCGAGGGCCGCGGCGAGCGCGTCCGTTCCGTCACCGTCGATCGGCACACCTCGCAGCACCGGTCGCGGGCAGTCGTGTCGACGCGCCTCGCGGAGCGCGTCGGTCGTGTCGCGCGCCACGCGCTCGAACGTCGCCTCGTCGACGAAGGGCCGTCGCCACGAGACCGACGCTGCGGTCGCGAGGACGAGCCGAGGGTCAGCGCGAGCGCGATCCAGAGCCTCCTCCGCGATCCGCGCGGCTCGAGCGCGCCGGTCACGAGCACCGTGCGGTCGCGTGGTCCGCGGATGGGAGGTCGCGCTCTGTCGTGGACGGCGTCGTCACTGGCGAGGCGACGGTAGACGATCTCCGCGAAAGAGAGACGTCGACGTGCGGGGAGGCATGGGTAGAGTCCCGTCCCGTGCAGGTCCCGGCTCGCTCGCCTTGGCTCGTCCGCACCGCGCTGTCGCTCGCTTGCGCGCTGGCGGTCACCGCGCTCGCGCCGTCGTGGGCGCACGCCATCGGCGAAGACGGTGAGATCGACGTGCGCGTCGTCCGCTACGAAGGCGGACATCACCGGCCGCGAGAGACCGCGCCGCGTCGCCTCGCGTGGGAGCTGCGGAAGCGCACCTCGATCGATGCGCGCCTCGAGCCCAGCGAGACGCGGCTCGACGATCCCACGATCTTCACCACGCCTTTCCTCTATTGGACGGGCGACGTCGCGTTCCCCGCGCTCTCCGACGCCGAGAGCGTCGGCCTTCGTCGCTTCGTCACGCTCGGCGGCACCGTGCTCGTCGACGACGCGTCGGCCTCGCGCGATCCCGCGGGCTTCTGGGGATCGGTGCGCCGCGAGCTCGCGCGCGCGCTCCCGGAGACTCCGGTCGCGCGCTTGCCCGGATCGCACACCGTCTTTCGTTCCTTCTATCTGATCGATCGCCCCGAGGGCCGCGTCGCGGGGCCCGCGCACCTCGACGCCGTTCTCATCGACGATCGCGCGGCCGTGATCTTGAGCGGCCACGATCTCGGCGGGGCGTGGGCGCGCGACGTCTACGGACACTGGACGTATCCCGTGGAGCCGGGTGGTGATCTCCAGCGCGAGCGCGCGATCCGTCTCGGCGTGAACGTCGTGCTGTACGCGCTCTGCCTCGACTACAAAGACGATCAGGTCCACGCGCCGTTCATCATGCGAAGGCGCAGCGGTGGACGGCTGCCCGACATGGACGAGTGATGGTCTCACTCGACGTTCCTGGAGGATCGCTCACCGCGATCGTGCTCGCGCTCGCCCTCGGCGCCGCCGTCGTGCTCTCGCTGCGCGCGCTCTCGAGCGTGAGGCGAACGCGACGCGCTGCGCTCACGGCGCTGCGTGTCGTCACCGCGCTCGGCGCGTGGCTCGTGGCCGTGCAGCCCACGTGGACCGAGGAGCGCAGCGACGAAGAGCCCGGACGCCTGGCCGTGCTGCTCGACGTGTCGCGCAGCATGCGCGTGGGCGCGGACGCTGGCGCGGATCAGTCACGCATGTCCCGCGCGCGAGCCCTCGTTCCTCGCTGGCGCGCCGAGGCCACCGCGCAAGGCGCGCCGCTGCTCGCGTTCGGGCGCACGGCGCGCGCGCGAAACTGGAGCGAGACGGAGGCGAGCTTCGTCGCGGTCGACGACGACACACGCCTCGCCGACGCGCTCGAGGAGGCTGTCAGCGACGCGACCGCTGCCGTGGTCGTGTCGGACGGCGCGGATCTGGCGGGCGGTGCGATCGAGCGCGCGGAGGCGAGCGGCCTCCGCGTGCACGCCGTGTTCGTCGACGATCCGACCCCGCTCGTCGACGACGCGATCGCGCACGTCGACTACGACCGTGTCGGCTTCGTGCGGCGCCCCGTGCGCATCCGCGCCGAGCTGCGCTCGTATGGTCGGCCCGCGCACGTCGTCGCGCTCTCGCTCCACGACGGTGAGCGTCTCGTCCACGAGGAGCGGGTGGAGCTCCCCGAGGACGGCGTCGCGCACGTCGACCTCGAGGTCACGCCGCCCGCGATCGGACGCGCTCTCTATCGTCTGTCCTTGCCGCACATGCCGGGCGACGCGGTCGCCGAGAACGACGAGCGCGCGCTGCTCGTGCGCGTGCAGCGCGACGATCTCCGCGCGCTGCTCGTCGCGGGGAGGCCGAGCTGGGATCAGCGCTTCTTGCGCAGCTTCCTCAAGCGCGATCCCACGACCGACCTGATCTCGTTCTTCATCTTGAGGAACACGGCCGACATGACGATGGCCGACTCGGACGAGCTCGCGCTGATCCCGTTCCCCACCGACGAGCTCTTCAACGAGCACCTCGGCAGCTTCGACGTCGTCATCTTCCAGAACTTCGACTACGCGCCGTACCAGATGGAGATCTACCTGCCGCGCATCCGCGAGTACGTGGAGCGCGGTGGCTCGTTCGCGATGATCGGCGGACCGCTCTCGTTCTCGCAGGCGGGCTACGCGGAGACGCCCGTGGGTGACGTGCTGCCGGTGCAGGTGCTGCCCACGCGCACGCCCGAGGACCGCGCGCTCACGACCGACCAGTTCCACCCGCGCATCGCAGACTCCGCGCGCTTTCATCCGCTCGTGCAGCTCGCGTCCGAGGCGAGCGCGAACGAGCTGGCGTGGAACGCGCTCGCGCCGCTCCAAGGCCTGAACGTCGTCGCGCGCCTCCAGAACCACGCGCAGCGCGTGCTCGAGCACCCGACGCTGCGCGACGACGACGGCCAGCCACTGCCCGTGCTCGCGACCGGCACGTTCGGTCGTGGGCGTGTGCTCGCGCTGATGACCGACACGAGCTGGCGCTGGGGGATGACGACAGCCGGCGAGACCGGGGACGCGTCGGCGTACGAGCGCTTCTGGGACACGTCGCTCCGCTGGCTGGCGCGCGATCCGCTCCTCGATCCCGCGCGCATCTCGACCGATCGCGAGCGCTATGGCCCCGCCTCGCCGATCCACGTCGAGGCCACGCTGCGCGACCTCGGCTACCAGCCGTTTGCGGACGAGACGATCCACGTGCGCGTGCTCGACGCGCGCGACGCGGAGATCAGCCGCGTGGACGCGCGCACGGACGGGACGGGACGCCTCGAGGTCGAGATCGCGGCGCCCGCGGACCCGGGCGGCTACCGCGTGATCGCGGAGCGGCTCGACGGGAGCGATGGCCGCGTCTCCATGCGCGCCGCGCCCGACGCGCCGCGGGGCACGGCGCTGCGGCTCGCCGAGGAGGTCTTCGTCGTGGAGCTCGGGGGCGATGAGCTCGCCGATCCGCGCGCCCGCGAAGAGGTGCTGCGCGCCTTGGCCGAGCGCACCGACGGCACCTTCACGACGATCGATCGGGTCGGCGATCTCTCCACGTTCGACGCCTCGCGCTCCCGCGTCCGCGAGATCGTGCGGCGCCGTCCGTTCGCGAGCTGGGTGGCCGTCTGCGCGCTGCTCGTGCTCTTCGGCCTCGAGTGGATCGCGCGCCGTCGCTGGATCGGCTGACCAACAATCGTCGACCCGCGCGCGATCGCGCTGATTGGTTTCGACCCTCCGCGCCCACAAGGGGGCAGGAGGCTCGCATGCGTCGTTTCCTGGTCCTCGGTCTGGTCGTGTTCGGGGCGGCCTCGACCCTCGGCCTCGCGGCGTGCGAGCCCGGCGCAGGCGGCATGCGACGAAGCGGCCGTCCCATGGCCGACGCGGGCATGGGCGGCGGAGGCACCACGGACGCAGCGGTCCCGCCTCCGCCCGATGGCTGCGCCGATCGGGAGATCTGCGGCAACGGCGTCGACGACGACTGCAACGGCGACGTCGACGAGCGCTGCGGCTGCGTTCCCGGACAGACGCAGCCCTGCTACCTCGGCGATCGCACGCACGCGGGCGTCGGCGCCTGCCGCGAGGGCACGCAGACCTGCGACGACGTCGACGGCGAGTTCTCGAGCTGGGGCGCGTGCACCGGCGAGATCGGGCCGAGCAGCGAGGCGTGCGACGGCCACGAAGACGAAGACTGCGACGGCAACGTCGACGAGGGCTGCGGCTGTCCGCTCGGCGAGAGCCGCGAGTGCTACACGGGCCCGTCCTCCACGCGCGGTGTGGGCCTCTGCCGCGGCGGCATGCAGACGTGCGTCTCCGTCGGCGGCTCGACGGACTGGAGCGAGTGCACGGGCGAGACGACGCCGCGCCCCGATCTCTGCGACGGAGTCGATCGCGACTGTGACGGCCGCACCGACACGGGCTGCGACTGCGAGATCGGCGACACGCGCGCTTGCTACACGGGCCCTGACGGCACGTCGGGCGTGGGCATCTGCCGCGACGGCCTCGAGCGCTGCGTGCCTGCGCATCCGGGCGCGACGTGGGGACCCTGCGAGGGCGATCAGACGCCCGAGATGGACCTCTGCGACGGCGTCGATCGCACGTGCACCGGCGTTCCGGGCGTGGGCTGCGCGTGCATCCTCGGCGAGTCGCGCGCCTGTTATGGCGGTCCGCCGGTCACGCGCGGCGTGGGCGTGTGCCGTGAGGGTCGCAATGCATGCCGCGACGGATCGAGCGGCCCCGAGTGGTCGGCGGACTGTGCCGGCGAGCGACAGCCCGGCACCGAGATCTGCGACAACGGCGCCGACGACGACTGCGACGGCGAGATCGACGAAGGCTGTCGCGGCAGCGTGATGTGCCCGGGCGACGTGACCGTTCCCGCAGGTCAGCCCATCTCGCTCGCGGTCACCACGATGGGCATCACGTCGCAGACGTGGCGCATCGTCTCGGCGCCCGACGGCGGCGCGGAGACCGCGGTGTGGTCGCCGACGCCGCCCACCGCGACGACGGAGTCGTTCACGCCCTACATCGTCGGCGAGTACGTGATCGAGGTGACCGGCACGCTCGCGAGCGGCATGACCGTGACGTGCCGCTTCCGCGTCACCGCGCTCCCGCACGGCCTGCGCGTGCAGCTCCGCTGGGACGGAACGGGCGACGTCGATCTCCACGTGCACGGCCCCACGACCACCACGCCGTGGTTCAGCTCGCCCGACGACTGCTACTACGCGAACACGTCGCCCGCGTGGGGCGCGTCGCTCGACATCGACAACACGAGCGCCGACGGTCCCGAGAACATCAACCTCGACGAGCCGGTCACCGGATCGACGTACACGATCGCGGTGCACAACTACGCACGCGCGGCCGGTCGCACCGCGAACATCGAGGTCTTCTGCGGCGCGCGCATGTCGACGACTCCCACCGCGACCTTCACGAGCCGCCCGCTCGCGGGTACCGCCGCGGGCAACTGCACGGCGAACGACTTCTGGACCGTCGCGCGCGTGACGTTCACGAGCCCCTCCACGTGCACCGTCACGCCCGTCGACACGTACCGCGCGAGCAGCGTCGCCTGCACCGCGATGTGATGGCACGGCGATGTGATCGCACCGCGATGTGATCGCTACTCGTCGTCGCAGGTCAGCGCTGCGACCGCGCCGCACTCGGTGTGCACCGCGGTCGCGGTGACGATCTGCGTGCCCGAGTACACGTCGTTCGGATCGTCCGGGATGATCATCTCGGTCAGCGTCAGCGTGGTGCCCGCGGCGCCGTAGGCGGTCGAGCTGAACGTCATCGAAGGCAGCGCCTGATCCCACGTCGCGTTCGTCGGCGCGCCCGTGCCGGGCACGAAGCCACACAAGCCCGCCGTGCAGTGCACACCGCCCCACGTGTTGAGGTTCGTGAGGCAGCCCGCGCTCGACGCGGAGTCTTGCGACATCGCAGCGGTCCAGCGGAGCTGCGCCATCGTCGGCGTGCATCCCGTTCCCACGCAGGGCGCGGGCGCGGGGACGGGACACGACCAGCTCAGCGTCGTCCCGGCGAGCGAGCCGGTGGCCACGGGGCTGCAGCGGCGATCGAGCGTCGGCGCGACGGTGTCGGACACGCCCCCGACGCAGCCCGAGACGCCCATGCCGCAGCCGCTCGTCGTGTAGCTGAGCATGCCCGCGCTGTGATCCACGTTCGTGACGACGGTCGTGCCCGACGCCATCACGGTGAACTCGATCGGCATGTAGTACTCGATGACCTGCACGCTGCCGGCGGTGGGCGCACCGCCGCTCGACGGGAACCGCAGTCGCACGAAGCCGCGCGGGAACATCGCAGGCGTGAACGGCGACGCGACGGCCGTGCCGGTCGTGGTCCCGCGCCGCGGATCCCCGCAGTTGGTCCCGATGTCGTAGTACGTGTTGCTCGCCCCGAGGCCCGTCTTGATGGTGTGGAAGCGCCCCGTCCTTGTGGGCGCGGCGCAGGTGCCACCGCCCACCGCGTAGACCACGTCACAGAACTGCGGCCCGGCTGCGAAGGCGTCTGGCGCCGCGAACGCGTCCCTCGCGGTGAACGCGTCGCCGCTCACGAACGCATCGCTCGCGGTGAACGCGTCAGTGCCCGCGAACGCGTCGCTCGCGCTGAACGCATCGCTTCCCGAGAACGCGTCGCTCGCGCTGAATGCATCGCTCGCGGTGAACGCATCGGCGCCTACGAATGCGTCGTCCGAGACGCTGACGAACGCGTCGTCACCGGCGAACGCATCGAGCGGCAGATCCGCATCATCGATCGCGATGGCGTCGGGATCCGTCGCAGCGTCCGCGAGCACACCGGCATCGATCGCTGGACCCGTGTCGCCGCGGCCACCGTCGCCACCGCCGTCGAGGCTCGGCCCGCCGTCCATGCTGCCGCTGTCGACCACGGGTCCGCTGTCGGTGCCCGGCATCTCGCCGTCGCCACAGCCTGCGAGCAGCGTGAGCATCGCCATCGCTGCCAGCGTCGTCGGCCGTGCGAGCGTGGTCGGTCCGGCGAGATGTCCTCGGGTCGTCGTCATGTCGTGGTCCCTTCGTCTGCGATCGAACGCGGCGACCGTAGACCATGTTCGAGGACGCACGTGCGCGCCGGCCGAAGAAACCCGCATCGACGACGTGGGTGACTTCCGTACGATCGGTCGAGATGCAGTACCGCCCGACCTTCGCCCGGTTCCGTCCGCTCTTCTTCGTCACCGCGCTGCTCTCGCTCGCCGCCGGCTGCGACTGCGCGTCACCTCCGCCAGCGAGCTGCGCGAGCAGCTCCGAGTGCCCCGCGGGACAGGCCTGCGTCGATCGCATGTGCGTGCGCGCGAACGACGCGAACGTCCCCGATGGCTTCGCGATCGGTGAGGACGCTCCGTTCGTCGACGCGCCGTTCGACGACGCCGCGCGTGTGCTCGTGATCGATCCGGCCGACCCGGTGATCGATGCCGAAGGCACGCCGGAGACGCTCGCCCTGACGGCGCGCATCGGCGCGATGGAGCTCGACAGCGTCACGTGGATCATCAGCGACGTGGTGCTCGGCAACCTCGCGAGCGATGGCGTCTTCACCGCGAACGGCCTCGTCGCAGGACAGGTCACGGTCACGGCGCGCTACGGCGAGCTCGAGGCGACCACGACCATCACCGTGCGCGTGACGATGACGCAGCTCCTCGAAGGCCTCTCGCCCGAGAGCGTCGCGTCTCTCCGCGCAGGCGGCACCGCCGATGGCTCGCATCGTTGGCTCTATCCGTACGACGAGACCGTCTTCCCGCGCGGCCTCGCGTCGCCGTCGTTCCAGCTCGGCGGCACGGGCGCGGATGCCGTGCGCCTCACCGTCGACATCGACGAGCGCGCCTTCCACTACGAAGGCTTCTTCGCAGGCTCGAGCCCCGTGCAGGTCACGCTCCCGCTCGACGTGTGGAACGCGATCACCGAGAGCGCGGGCGCAGGCCACGCGGTGCGCGTCGGCGCGACGAAGATCTCCGGCGCCGACGTGAGCGGCCCCGCGACCGAGACGCTGCGCATCGCGCAGGGCCGGCTCACGGGCTCGATCTACTACAACACCTACTACTCACCGCTCGCGAGCGGCGGCGCGATCGTGCGCGTGCCGCTGGGTGAAGACGCCGAGGTCGTGCAGGCCGGCTGCACCGTGTGTCACTCGGTGAGCGCGAACGGCAACCGCATCGCGACCGGCCTCATGTGGAGCGGCGACGCGACGATCACCGGCACGGGCAACCCGATGCGCAGCGGCAGCATCGATCTCGCGCCCGACGGGACGCCCACCGAGCGCTTCACCGATCCCGACGGCCGCAAGTACTCCTTCGCCGCGCTCACGCCCGACGGCGCGATGATGATCAACAACGCCATCCCGCCGAGCGGCGGCATCCGCGGCCTCTCCGGCACGCTGCCGTCGCGCCTCTACGACGCGGCGACGGGCGTCGAGATCGCATCACCCTCGTTCACCGACGCGATCCAGTACGCGGTCACGCCGCAGTTCGCGGCCAACGGATCGGGCCTCGCGTTCACGTGGTTCCCGAGCGACGGCACGAACAACCCGCGCACGCTCGCCGTCGCCTCGTTCGACGGCAGCGTGATGCCGCCGCTGTTCGGCGCGCCTCGCCGCGTGGTCACGATCACCGACACGTCGCGCATCGTCGGCTGGCCCGCGTTCACGCCCGACGGCAACGCCGTCATCTTCCAAGACGCGACGGGCTTCGACACGTCGTACGGCGCGGGCGCGGGTCGCCCGAACAACCCGGTGTGGTCGGACCTCCACATGGTCGACCTCACGAGCTGCGACGCGGCCGGTGAGAACTGCGCGGTCTCGAACCTCGAGACGCTCAACGGCTACCGCGACGGCACCTTCTACCCGCCCTACGGCGAGGGCGAAGAGGCACACTCGAACTTCGAGCCCACGGTCCTTCCAGTCGCGCTCGGCGGCTACTACTGGGTCGTGTTCACGAGCCGTCGTTGTTACGGCAACACCATCGCGCCTGGCGGCACGCTCGCGGGCGGCGACGATCGCTGGGGCCACGCGAACGCCGACGGCGGCGAGGTCCCGAGCATGCGCAAGAAGCTCTGGATCGCCGCGATCGATCTCACCGGCGCGCCCGGCTCCGACCGCAGCCACCCGCCGTTCTATCTCTCGGGCCAAGAGCTCGCGTCCGGCAACATGCGTGGCTTCGCCGCGCTCGATCCGTGCCGCGCAGACGGCGCGAGCTGTGAGTCCGCCGCCGACTGCTGCGGCGGCTTCTGCCGCGACGTCGCCGAGGAAGGCATGCCGCCCTCGTACGCGTGCGTGCCGCCTCCGGGCGGCTGCAGCGAAGAGCTCGAGTCCTGCGAGACGAACGCCGACTGCTGCGGCGCCGCGACCGGCACCACCTGCATCAACTCCCGCTGCGCTCAACCCTCGGTCGACTGATCGTCGTCAGATCCCGAGGACGCGCACTGAAGGAAAGAACTGAGTCGCGATCTGCTCGAGGTCGTCCACGTCGCTCGTGTACACGAGCGCGCCACCACCGAGCGCTGCGAAGGCGACCACCATCACGTCGACGGCGAGACGTGCACGATCGCGCTCGGTGGCCAGTCGCCCCAGCGCCTCGCCAGCCGCCTTGGCGACGTGGAGAGGGAAGGGCTCGATCGCGATCGCACGCACGATGGCGTCACGACGATCGTTGGCCCCGCGCCACCACTCGCTCACGCCCGGAGTGATGGTTCGCAGGCGGATGTGCCCCTCACGTGCGCCGCGCTGGAGCTGCGCCGCTCGAGTTTTTCCGCGCTCCATGCCGATGAGCGCGCCCGTGTCCAGCGTCGCGACGATCACGCCGCACGTCGACGCGGGCGGCCTTCACGAGCGGGGGTCTTGGGCTTGCGCGCGGGCCCGCGAGCCTCGGCGATGAACGCGGCGAGCTCCGAGTCCGAGACAGGAGGCGAATTCTCGACGAGCCAGTCGAGCGCGTCGCGGCGATCCGCTTCCACCGCGATCGCCTCGACGAGCGCCGAGACGTTTCCCCCGAAACGTCGTTCGGCCGCGCGCTTGAGGAGGCGCTTGGTCGCCGGCGACACCGACACCGAGAACGTCTCCTTCGCGCCGCTTCGCTTGACCCGCGTCATCGGATCCTGATGCCACGCACAGCAACATCAGTCCAACGCTCGGCCTGCTCAGCTGCCGTTCGTCGAGAGCTTCGCGATCGCGTCTGCCACGTCCACGGGTCGATCGATCATCGGCCAGTGCCCCGCGTCTGCGAAGTGCGTGGCGGCGACGCCGTAGCGATCACCCGTCTTCGGATCGGGCATGTACGGATCGAGGTCGCCCCACAGCACCTGCTTCGGCGTGCTCGACGTCGCAGCGATCAAGCGCGCGTCCCAGCCCGTGAGCTTCTCGGAGTCGAGCCATCGATAGAAGCGGAGCACCATGCGCCGCGCCCGCGGGTGGAACTCTCGGTACGAGCGGCGCGCCTCGGCGTCGGTGATCCCGGGCGAGCCCTTGCGCGTCTCCCGCGCGAAGAGCCACTCGTTGCCCGCGAACATCACGACCTCGCCGATCAACGGTGTGCGCCACATGCGCGCCCAGAAGTGCCACCGATAGTCCGAGAAGAAGTTGGCGTTGAGGATCGTGAGCGAGCGGAGCCGCGACGCGTGCTCGGTCGCGAACGCGAGGCCGAACGTCCCACCGATGTCGTGCACCACGAGGTGCGCGCGATCCAAATCGAGCGCGTCGAAGAGCGCGCTCACCCATCGCGACTGTCCCTCGAGCGACACGTCGAAGTCCGGCGGCGCGATCGAGCTCCCGAAGTCCGGCAGATCGGGCGCGATGCACCGATGCGTAGACGCGAGCCGCGACACGACCGCGTCCCAGACGATGTGCGTGTCCGGGTTGCCGTGAAGGAACACGACCCGAGGCGCGCCCTCGGGCCCCGCCTCGAAGACCGCCGTCTTCACGCCCAACACGTCGAGCGTGCGTGTCCGCGTGAACGGCGTCGTCACGGGCGTGGAGCTCATCGCGCGACGCGGCGCACGGTCAGCTCGATGCGCGCGGCGCCGCTCAGCACGAGGTCGGTCGAGAACGCGCGGCGCACGTGGGTCTGGAACGCGCGCATGCGATCCGAGTCCGTCGTCGACTGCATCGCGTCGAGCACCGACATCGGGACTGCGCGCGCGACGTGTCCCGGCGTGCGCACGCCGCGGCCGGGGAGGCGCGTCGAGAGCACGAGGTCCGTGGCGCCGTAGCGGTTGCGCACCGCCTCGAGGATGTCGTCGAGGCTGCGCGGCTCGGGGCGCTCGATCTCGGCGTCGGGGCCGGGCTGGATGAGGATCTGGATCGCCTGGCCGGCCGCGCTCTCGGGGACCATCACGTTGAGGCGCCGCACCTCTTCGTCGCCCGACCAGCGACGCAGCACCACGCGAACCTCCGCGGGCTCGCCGGGGTTCACCTCGGTCGCGTCGACCGACGCGTCGACGATCTCGGCCGTGTCGTGCGCGAAGCGGAGCGCGATCTCCACGTCGATGCTGCGCACGCGCGCGTCGCGGAACGGGTTCGAGTACGCGATCTCCATCGCGTCGAACGCGCGGATGTGTGAGAGCGCGCTCGCGCTCGACGCGCCCGTGGACGCGAAGCCCCGATCGACGAGGAGGATCGGCGCGGCGATGCCCTCGATGTCCACGCGGCTGCGCGCCTCGAACATCACGTAGTCGTTGTCCGCGGCGATCGCCTTCACCGCGCTCTGGATCGATCCGCCGACGATCATCGGCGTGATCGCGCGGTGGTTGGCGACCTCGAAGTTCCACTCCGTGCGCTGCTCGGTCGGCAGGCCGGTGACGCGCAGGTGCACGGGGATCATCGCGGGCGCGATCGTCGTGTCGACCACGATCGCAGCCTGACGGTCCTGGATCATCGTGCCGAGCGGCGCGACGGGCTCCGCGATCTTGAACGAGCGCTGGAAGCTCGCGAGCACGTGCAGCACGCGCGCGACCGCCGTGGGGAAGCCGGTCTCGCCCGCCTCGACCATCGGATGTCCGAACGCGACGAGTCGGTTGCCCTCCACGTGCGTCACGGTGCCGACCACGGTGCTCGCGACGTCACCGCGCGCGAGCGTCACGGCGAGCGCGCCTCCGTCGACGAACTGCGGCGCGGGTGTGCCCGCGGCCGGCGGCGTGCCTGCACCACCGGCCTGCAGCACGTCGATGCCGTAGGGCTCGAGGTGCGCGCGCCACTGGCTGAGCACGTCGGCCTCGAGCCCGCCCACGAGCAGCGGCGTCGACGCGGGCATGAGCGTCGTTCCGTCGGGTAGCGCGATGCGCTCACGCGGCCGCTCGTCGAACGCGCTCAGCGCGTGGCGCGGCGCAGTCCCGAGGTAAGGCGAGACACCCGTAGGCAGCGTGCGTCCAGCGAGGCGTGGCCCGCGGGGCGCAGGTTCGGTCGCGTCTGCGCGCGTCGAGCCGATCGGCGAGAGCGGCGTCGCCCCGGGGAACGAGCCCACGCGCGGCGTGCGTCGCAGCTCGCGCATCATGTTCTCGATCGGCGTCACGCCCGCGACCGGATGTCGCCCGAACGGCCAGCCGTACGCGTACGCGCCGATCAGCCGATCGTTCAAGAAGATCGGGCTCCCGCTCATGCCGCCCACGGTCGTCGCGTCCGTCAGGATCGGGTGCGTGGTGCGGATGAGGACGAGATCCTGATCGGGACGGAACTGATGGAGGACGTCGATGACCTCCACCTCGAACCGCTCGGGCTGCGTCCCGCGGAACACCGTGAGCCCGTACCCGCGCATCCCGGGCTGGATCTCGCTCACGGGCATCGTCGTCGGCGTGCGCACCTGCGCGAGCGCGCGACGGATCGCGGCGTCGGGCAAGAACGAGGGCAGGGCGAGCGCGACGACGACCGCGGCGACCGCGAGCATCCGAGTGCGAAGACGCGAAGACATCGAGCGCCGAGGCTACACCACGCTGCCGCTCACGCCCCTCACCCGAAGTCGCAGCGCGGATCTTCGACGGGGCGTACGCCGAGCCGCGCTCGGGCGAGTAGAACGCACGGAGGTCGGCCGAGCAGGAGACGGGCGCATGGCGCTGCTCCCACACGATCCCGTCCTCACACCACACGCCGAAGAAGCAGTCTCAGTGACATGCGTAGGGCGCGTCCAGTCCGACGTCATCGGGCGCCCGCGTCGACGCATCGCACGCCGACATCACCATCACCGCGCCGACCGCCGCCCATCGCGACATCCGGGCATGGCACGACGTGCTGGACGCGAAACGGCCACGTCATCGTCACGTCGGGGCATTGCGGGTCGGGGATCGGTCCCTCATACTCGGCCCTGTCGCCAACAAGAGGGGCGTGAGTTCCGAGACGCTGTCGGTACGACGCGTGGAGGAACGACAAGGCTACGAGCGCGGTTGCCAGCGCTCGGAACAACATCGATCCGTTCCGTCGTCTCGATCTCGTCGAGAGCATCGACCGCGCCGCAGAAGTCAGGCCCGTTTTTCATGAAGTACGACCCCGCAATCCACGACGCGCCGACGCAGCCGCTGCCCCCCAAGGGGCCGCGGGCCACCGCGGAAGTGCAGGTGTCGGCGCGTGACGTCGTCGTCGTGGATCACGATCCCGAGGTGCAGACGCGTGTCGCGCGCACCCTCACCGAGCGCGGCGCGCGCGTCGTCGCCACGGGCTCGCCGGACGCGGCGCTCACGCTGATGTCGCAGTGGCAGGCCGGTCTCGTCCTCGTGAGCGAGGCGCTCCCCGGACAAGGCGGCCTCGAGCTCGCCCGCAAGATCCGCGAAGATCACCCCGCCGCGCAGGTCGTCTTGATGACGGCGAGCGAGTCTCCCGAGCTGCGCGCGTCTGCGAGCATCGCCGGAGTCCTCGGCCTGCTCGTGAAGCCGTTCAACCTCGACGCGCTCTTCGATCTGCTCGACCTGACGTCGCTCAGTCCGGCTGAGTGACTGCCCGAGCCGAGCTGAGACAGTGACTCGACACGAGGCCGCAGCGATGCGGCCTCAGTCATTTCCGTCGTCGGTGGTCGCGGGGCTGCAGTGGTTTCGTCGCGCACCGAGATCGATCTCCGGAGCTCGAGGCTTCGCACTCCTTCACACACGTGACCCTTGCGCCGTTTGGGTGCCATGATACGGAATGAACGTTCCGTCCGTGACCCGAACGAACCGACCATGAGCCCCGCCGCACCCCGCCACGACCGAGCCCACGAGACCGACCGAGAGGCCGGCAGCGAGAAGCGCGAGGCCATCCTCGCCGCGGCGCTCGAGCTCTTCGCGGAGCGGGGCTTCCACGGCACGGCGGTCCCCCTCGTGGCCGAGAAGGCGAAGGTCGGCGCGGGCACCATCTACCGCTACTTCGACGGCAAAGAAGCGCTCGTCAACGCCGTGTACCAGAACGAGAAGCGGCAGATGCTCGACGCGCTGCTCGCCGAGTTCCCGTTCGAGAAGCCCCACCGCGAGCAGTTCCGCGTGTTCTTCATGCGCATGGCGGCCTACGCCAAGCAGCACCCGCTCTCCGTTCGGTTCATGGAGCTCCACCATCACCAGGCCTACCTCGACGACGCGAGCCGCCACCTCGAAGAGCACGGCAACACGATGATCGAGGCGGCCATTCACTCCGGGATCCAGGCCGAAGCGCTGAAGGATCTGCCGGTGCAGGTGCTCATCGCCGTGGTCTGGGGCGTCTTCCTCGGCGTGCTCCGCGGCTGGACCGAGTCCCGCCTCGAGCTGAACGACAAGACCCTCGTCCCCGTCGAGCAGTGCCTCTGGGAGGCGATCCGCCGCTGATTTTCCCGAGGGTCCATGCGGACCCTCCCCCTGCGGGGCCCCTCCCGCTCCACGCGCCGCAGCGCGTGCTGCGCGCGGGGCCCCAACCCCGCTCGCCCGCCTGGCGCTGCGCTCGGCGACGCGTCATCGCTCGTGCTCGCACGGAATGAACGTTCATCCCCTCACGTGATTCTGTCCCCGTTCCATCCCCACTTCGCCCTCGTCCATCCCCACCCATCCACCGATCGTCCCCAAGAAGACCCGAAGGAGACCCCAGTCATGAGCGCAAAGAAGATCATCCTCGTCACCGGCGCGACCGCAGGCATCGGCAAGGCAACCGCCCTTCACCTCCACGCCGCCGGCCACCAGGTGATCGCCACGGGCAGGAACGAGAAGGCGCTCGCCGAGCTGAAGAGCGCGGGCCTCTCGGCGATCGCGCTCGACGTCACGAGCCAGCCCTCGATCGACGCGGCCAAGCTCGAGGTGGACCGCATCACGAAGGGCCACGGCCTCGACGTGCTCGTGAACAATGCGGGCTACGGCCTCTTCGGACCCGTCGAAGAGCTGTCGGACGCCGACGTGCGCGCGCAGTTCGACACGAACGTCTTCGGTCTTCTCGCGGTCACGCGCGCCTTCGTCCCCGCGATGCGCAAGCGCGGCTCGGGGCGCGTCATCAACGTCTCGAGCGTCGGCGGCCGCATGGTCTTCCCGCTCGGCGGCGTCTATCACGCGACGAAGTTCGCCCTCGAGGCGCTCACCACGGCGCTCCGCATGGAGCTCCACCAGTTCGGCATCCGCGTGTCCACGATCGAGCCCGGCTACATCAAGACCGAGTTCACCTCGACCACGATGAGCCTCCTCAGGAAGTACGTGCGCGACGACTCGCCGTACGCCGCGTCGCTCCAGGTCGGCGCCAGCGCCGATGAGTCCCTCGCGCGCCTCGCCGTCGGTCCCGCGAGCGTGGCCCGCGCGATCGAGCACGCATCGACGTCTCGCTGGCCGCGCGCCCGCTACGTCGCGCCGTTCTACAACGCGATGGGCCCGTGGGTGATGCGCCTCCTCCCGACGTGGCTCACCGACTGGGCGTTCCGTCGCGTCTCGGGCCTCAACGCAGCGCCGCGCCTCGCGTCGTCGAACACCACCGCGACCGCGACGGCGTGATCGCTCCCGCGCTCAGCCCGTCACGGCGCCCCGACGCGGGCGCGCCGAAGTCGATCCAGAATCGCGGCCATCTGCTCTTTCGCGTCCTCGCGTTCCCTCGCCATGCGCACGCGCAGCTCGCGATCGGCGTTCTCTCGGCTGCGCGTCGCGTCTTCGTTCGCGCGCTTCATCAGCTCTGAGAGCTCCGCGTCCGTGGGCTCGTAGCTCGGGTCCGCGAGGTTGCGAGACATGCGTCGAGGATAGCCTGCCAGTCGTCCACGAACGAGACCGCCGTGCGCGCGGCGAGCGAGGTCCTCCGATGCGAAGTAGTGTGTTCGCCTCTGTCGCGTGCGGTCGGTCGAGCCGATACTCGGCGCCGTGAGCAGCGAGAAGACCACCGTGGTGCGGCGCGAGCGAGCTTCGATCGGGCGCATCCTCCAGCTCGCACGACCCGAGTGGCGCGCGCTCGCGCTGGGCACCGTGTTCCTCGCGGTCTCGAGCGCCGCGGGGCTCGTGTACCCGCGCGGCATCCAGTACCTGCTCGACGGCGCGCTCGGCGATCCGAGCGGCGACAGCATCGATCGCGCGGCCATCTTCATGGTGATCGTCCTCGCGGTGCAGGCCGTCACCACGGCGCTCCGCTACATGCTGTTCACGACTGCGGGTGAGCGTGTCGTCGCGCGCCTCCGTCGTGATCTCTACGCCGCGATCCTCTCGCAGGAGATCGCGTTCTTCGACGAGCGAAAGACCGGCGAGCTCACCTCGCGCCTCTCGTCCGACACGGCCGTGTTGCAGAACGGCGTGAGCGTGAACATCTCGATGGCGCTGCGGAACGTCGCGACGGCGATCGGCGGCATCGGCCTGCTCTTCTACACGTCGCCGCGCCTCACCCTCGTGATGCTCGCTGTCGTTCCGCCGATCGCTTTCGGCGCCGTCACGTACGGCAAGCGCCTGCGCACGCTCTCGCGCGAGGTGCAGGACGCGCTCGCGTCCTCGAGCGACGTGGCGGAGGAGTCGATCGCGGGCATGCGCACGGTGCGCGCGTTCGGTGCAGAGCAGCAGGAGGTCGCGCGTTATGGCAGCGCCGTCGACCGCAGCTTCGATCTCGCGAAGCGACGCATCCAGCTCGGCGCGATCTTCTCGATGTTCGCCTCGTTCCTCGGCTTCGCCGCTGCGGCGCTCGTGCTCTGGTACGGCGGTCACCTCGTGCTCGAGGGCGTGATGAGCGTCGGCGAGCTCACGGCGTTCCTCGTCTACACGATCCTCGTCGCGGTCTCGCTCGGCGCGCTCACCGATCTGTGGACGGACTTCAGCAAGGCCGTGGGCGCCGCGGAGCGCATCTTCGAGCTGCTCGATCGCGCGCCGGCGATGGCCGCGGGCGGTGATCGCCTGCCGAGCACCGAGGGGCGTCTCTCGTTCGCCGACGTGAGCTTCGCGTACCCGACGCGCCCCGACGCGCCGGTGCTCAAGGGTCTGTCGCTCGACATCGCGCCCGGCGAGATCGTCGCCGTCGTCGGTCCCTCGGGCGCCGGCAAGTCCACGCTCGCCGCGTTGCTCTCGCGCCTCTACGATCCGAGCGGCGGCGTCGTGAAGCTCGACGGAACCGATCTGCGCGAGCTCGATCCCGAGTGGCTGCGCCGACAGATCGGCATCGTCTCGCAGGAGCCGATCCTCTTCTCCACCAGCATCGAAGAGAACGTCCGCTACGGCCGGCGCACCGCGACGCGCGAAGAGGTCGAGCGCGCGTGCGAGATCGCGAACGCGCGCACGTTCATCGAGAAGTTCCCCGAGGGCCTCGGCACGTCCGTCGGCGAGCGAGGCGTGCAGCTCTCGGGTGGACAGAAGCAGCGCGTGGCGATCGCGCGCGCCGTGCTGAAGGACCCGCGCATCCTCGTGCTCGACGAGGCCACGAGCGCGCTCGACGCGGAGAGCGAGCACCTCGTGAAGGAGGCGCTCGATCGCCTGATGCACGGCCGCACCACGCTGATCATCGCGCACCGCCTCTCCACCGTACGCGACGCGGACCGCGTGCTCGTGATCGACGGCGGCGTGATCGCGCAGGCGGGTACGCACGACGAGCTCATGTCGAAGGAAGGCCTCTACAAGCGCCTCGTCGAGCGCCAGCTCGAAGCGGCCTGAGCCTCGCGATCGCTTTGCGCGATCGGCGGGTGGCGTGACACGCATTGGCCATGCGTGGGTTCTTCGTGCGTACCGCTCGGCTCGCGATCTCGTTCGTCGTGATCTGCCTCGCGGGATGCGAGTGTGATCTCTCGTCGCCCGAGCTCCCTCGGGCGAGCGCCTCGATGGGCGACGAGGCCACGGGCCTGTTCACGCCCACCGAAGGTCACCCGTACCGCACGTTCGTCGACGCGAACGGCACGTTCCACCGCGACATGGCGTTCGAGGATCGCCTCCGCCTCGTCGACGTGCACCCGACCGCGACTGGCTGGGAGGCCGAGGACGCGCGCACGTTCGAGTACGCCTCCCGCTATCCGTTCGGCTTCGGCGGCTTCGCGCGGGAGACCAGTCGCTGCACCGGCAGCGCGCGCTTCGCGGACGGCGCGTGGACGCTCGAGTTCAGCGACACCTCGTGTGCAGAGAGGAGCGGCGTGTACCGACGCGAGGAGGTGGTGCTCGCGGAGCGCATTCGCGTCGCGTGCGAGCGCTACCGCGACTGCGCGTGCCCGATGGTCGCGGGCCCGCACGGCGGTCTCTTCGCGCCCTACTGCGAGGCCGCAGAGCGGATGATGCGCGAGCCGCCGGACGAGCCCACGACGTGCTCGGGATACCTCGTACGCGAGATCGCTTCGGGGCTCCACCTCGAGGTCCCCGAGGCGTGCAGCTCTCCGAGCCGCTGACCGATCCGCTACCGGGACCGCGTCGGTTTCTTGCCGCCAGCAGCGGCTTGGGACATCGCTCGCGCATGCGCACGAACCTCGCGACGGTCCTCTTCGTCATCGCGTCGACTACGTTGGCGGCCGACGCGGTGCACGCGCAGCAGGCGGTCCGCGGGGCGAGCCACGACGCGGCGATCCGTCTGTCGTTCGAGCGCGCGATGCCGACGATCGTGGAGATCGTCGATCGGCAGTCGCGGCTCGCGGCGCGCTTCGAGGTGCCGTCGGGTCGCACGCCGTCGGTGCGCTTCGTGGCGGGTGACAACGTCGTGGTCTCGTGGGGCTGCGGCACCGAGTGCGAGAACACCGTGCTGCTCCGTCCCGACGGCACGACGATCGAGGTCTTCGATCACCTCGAGATGTCGCCCGACGGCGAGATCGGCGCGGCCTACACGCCGGGCACCGCGCTCCAGTCGCGCAGGCTCGCGCTCGTGTCGCTGCGCACGGGTCGGGTGCTCGTCGATCGCGCCGACGTCGACGTGTGGAACACGTGCCGCGTCACCTGGAACGCCGAGCGAGTCTTTTTCCAGCGCTGCTCGCGCGACACCGACTCGTTCGGCCTGCCGCTCCCGGAGTGACTCGCGAGCGTCCGCCTCGTCGGCTACATCACGCGCCGCGATGATCCGCTCGCTCGCCTCTCGCGCCCGCCGCACGCTGCACGGCCACTACTGGACCTACGCCGGGTTCGTGCTCTCGCAGGTGCGGCCGCCCGCGCCGCTCGACGACGTTCACGTGGAGATCGACGCGACCGCCGAGGACGATCGGCCCATCTCGCTGCACGCGCGCTTCACCGATCAGCCGTCGAGCGACGTGTGCGTGCTCGTGCTCCACGGCCTCGGAGGCGACATCGACAGCCGCTACGTGCAGCTCGCGACGCACGCCGCCCGGAGGCGCGGCGCGAGCGTGATGCGGCTCGACTTCCGCGGCGCCGATCGCAAGGGCGCCGACGTCTATCACGCGGGCTTCACGGGCGACGTGCGCGCCGCGCTCGCGAGCCCGCTCCTCTCGCGCTTCCGGCGCATCGAGATTGTCGGCTACTCGATGGGCGGCCACATCGCGCTCTCGTATGCGGCCGCGACGGATCGCGATCCGCGAGTCGCCTCGATCGCCGCCGTGTGCGCGCCGCTCGATCTCGCGCACGGCGTGCGCGCCATCCAGCGCACGGATCGTCGTCCGTACCAGTTCCACGTGCTCGCCTCGCTCAAGGCCGCGTACCGCGCCGTCGAAGAGCGCGCGAAGCGCGAGGGGCGCTCGCTGCCGCGCACGGCGGACGAGGTCGATCGCGTCGTGACGATCCGCGAGTGGGACGAGGCGGTGGTGTGTCCGCGCTTCGGCTATCGCGATCCCGAGCACTACTACGAGACGTGCTCGGCGGGCCCGAAGCTCGCGTCGTTCGAGATCCCCACGCTGCTCGCGATCGCCGAGCAGGATCCGATGGTGCCGCTCCCCACGCTCCACCCGTGGATCGACCAGACGTCGAGCGCCGTCACCACGTGGCGGTTCGAGCGAGGCGGACACGTCGCCTTCCCGAGCGACGTGAGGCGCGCCGACGCCACGCTCGAGGACGAGATCGTGGCCTGGCTGGCGGAACGTTGACTCCGCAAGCATCATCCCGCGATGGCCAGTCTCTCACTTCGTGACGCTCGCTCGCTCTCTCTCGGTCTCGCCGCCCTCTTCGCAGGCTGCGGCGACCCGCCTGTCGAACCCGATGCGCACGTCGAGCTCGACGCGGCGATGGAGATCGTCGACGCGGGGACCGACGCGGGTCAGCCGGGCGATGGCCTCTGTGAAGAGCTCGATCTCCCGCGCGCTCCGATGCGCGCAGGGACTGGCGTGCAGGTCGGTGAGGTCGCCGGTGACTTCACCGTGCAGACGCTCTCCGGCCCATGGAACTTCGCCGACGAGTGGAGCGGCTGCGACAGCCACCTGTTCTTCACGTACTTCGCGAACGACCTCGGCAACGCGCTCTTCGGCACGCTCGCGAACGGCTCGCTCCTCCGCAGCCCGCGCAACGTGCACTTCTTCTTCAGCTCGACGGAGACCGACGAAGCCGCGCGCGCCGAGCGTGCGCAGGGCCTCGCGGATCAGCTCGAGATGGCGTTCGAGTCGATGGGCACCGAAGACGCGGATCGCACGTTCTGGCGGACGCGCTTTCACTTCGTGACGGATCGCGCGCAGGAGATCGACGGCGCGCCGGGCGACTACCTCGCGGAGTATCTGCGCTTCGCCGCGACCCCGGAGGCGAACGTCGATCTCGGCGAGCGCGGCATCGCGGGCATGATGTACCCGTTCGTGTTCGGCATCGATCGCGAGCAGGAGTGGGACTCGGGCGACGATCTCAGCCCGAGCATCGGTCAGCGGCCGACGTTCACGATGGGTCAGTTCCTGCCGCGCTTCTACAACTACCGCTGGGCGCTCGAGACGCGCCTGACCGACGAGCCCGACGTCACGGTGGTGCCGCTCCTCGACCGCGAGCGCACGACGGGTCGCGTCTTCACGCGCACCGTCACGCTGCCGTCGGCCACGGAGATGGCCACCTTCGACGCGCTCGAGCTCGACATCGAGATCGACTGCCAGGCGCGAAACCTCTTCGCGTGCTCGGAGTGGGATCGCATCGCGAGCGTCTCGTTCTGCGCCGACGGCGAGGCGTGCACGGAGCGCCGCGAGATCACGCGCTGGATCACGCCGTACTGGCGCCGCGGTCGTCAGCACTACGCGATCGACGCGACGCCGTTCCTCGGCCTCTTGCGCGAGGGCGGCTCGCAGAGCTTCTTCGTGGAGCTCGGCCCGGAGTGGGAGCGCGGCACCGAGTGGGTCGCGCACGTCGCGCTGCGCATGCACGCCGAGGGCGGCACGCCGCGCGCGACGGGCGCCGTGCTCGCGTTCCGCGGCGGCGCGTTCGACGCCATGTACAACACGCGCGAGCCCTTCGCGTTCACGGTCCCCGCGACGGCCACGCGCGTCGAGCTCGTCACGATCCTCTCGGGCCACGGCCAGACGCCCGTCGACAACTGCGCGGAGTGGTGTGATCACCGCCACACGTTCACCGTGGGCAGCACCGCGCTCCCGGCGATCACGCACGCGATGGGCCCCACCGGCGGCGCGCTGATCGGCGGCCCACGCGGCTGCGCCGAGGGCGCCGACCACGGCGTCATCCCCGGCCAAGGCGGCAACTGGGCCCCGACGCGCGCCTACTGGTGCCCCGGCATGGCCGTCGACGCAGTCCGCACCGACATCACGTCCCTCGTGACCCCCGGCACCGAGACGACGCTCGGCTACGCCGCGACCTTCCAGACCATCGAGCCCCGCGGCGGCGACATCGCGCTCTCGGCCTACGTCGTCTGGTACGAGTGATCCCCGCACCATGCTGACCAAAAAGCCCCTCCCACTGGGAGGGGTTGGGGAGGGTCAACGAGGCCTCTGTGGCGAGCGAGCGCTCGGCGGTAGAATGCCGCCAGCGAGAAATCTGCCGCGACGGGAGGAACGATGGCGATACGACCCGATCAGCACGACAAGAAACTCTTCGACGAGGTCGTGGCGCGTGTCTACAAGGCGCTCCCCGAGGTCACCGGAGCCAAAGTCGACAAGCTAATGCTCGCCGACCGTACTTCGCAGGACTGGCACGGCTGGGCCGCAGACCTCGCCCATGTCGCTCGCAACCTCTGGTTGGAGGTCTGGTACGACCGCTACCTTGGCGACGACGACGACCGCTTCTTCTCCGTTTGGCTGTCGAGCAGCAGCACGACCAAAATGCTCGGGGTCGCGCGTGATAGTCGACTGCCTTTGGCACCGGCTCAAGGCACACGTCAGCGGAGGAATGGTTGGTCGCTCAAGGCTGGGCGCGCGATGTTGGGTCAGTGGTTCGTTGACGACTGGAACAGTTATTCGTGGTTCGGGAGGTACTCGGCGACTGGCCACGCAGGACATGGCGTCGAGAGGATCTCCCGGTCGCTGATTGCCGATATTCGCACGCTCGTGAAGGCGCTCCCTGAACGGAACGGGCAAGGCGAGACAGCGGCAGACGAGCCTCCTTTCGTCATGTCGGATCCCGGAACGCGCGCCACGATCACTCGGCGTGTGGGGCAAGCGAAGTTCCGGGAACAAGTCATGAAGCGATTCGGCCGCGTGTGCGTGGTCTCCGGCTGTGACGTTGAGCAGGTGCTGGAGGCAGCACACATTCTCCCTTGGGCGAAATCACGGGAACATGATGTAGGTGCCGCCCTGCTCCTTCGATCGGACCTCCACACCCTGTTCGATCTCGGTCAGCTCAATATCGTCCAACGACGGGGAAAGGCGCGGCTGCAGCTTGGCCTTGCGGTGCGCAACTCCGCCCCCTACGCGGACCTCGAGGAGGAACTCGTCGGTGCGCAGTACCTCAAGGACTCCCAGTGGCTCGCGCTCAAGAGAAGACAACTTGTTGGTAAGCGCTAGCAAGATCTGGCCAATGTCGAGTCCCGCCCACGTCATCGCTTGCCTCGCTTCTTCGGCATCAGCTCTGCTTCTAGCTGCTCGATGGTCGGCAGGCTGCCTCGCAGCTCCTTGGGGAGCTTGCTGACCAGCTTGGTCTCCCAGTTCGCCACGCCCATGGGCTTCTTGAAGTCGCGAAGCGCGTACTCCGCGACGAACGAGTCCTTGCCGCGGCACAGCAAGAGGCCGATCGTGGGGCCGTCACCGGGCTGCTTCAGCAGGTCATCGACGGCTGACAAGTACAGGTTCAGCTGCCCGACGAAACCTGGCTCGAATGGCACTGCCTTCAGCTCGACGACCACGAAGCAGTGCAGCTTGAAGTGATAGAAGAGGAGGTCGACCCTGAATTCGCTGCTGCCGACCTCCAGCGGCACCTGGCGGCCGACGAAGGCGAAGCCCG
The DNA here is from genome assembly GCA_964502175.1 of uncultured Sandaracinaceae bacterium. Taxonomy (GTDB): domain Bacteria; phylum Myxococcota_A; class Polyangia; order Polyangiales; family Sandaracinaceae; genus JAFLCL01. The sequence continues at coordinate 256,537 of CAZCVE010000001.1, read as the reverse complement.
CGCCGAGCTCCAAGAGGAGCCTCTCGACTTGCTCGACGAGCGCCCGCTCCACCTCGGCCTCGCGGCGCGGGTCGGCGGTGCCGAGCATGTCGAAGAGGTAGGGGTCCTTGAAGACCTGCGCCGCCATGTCGGAGCCGGCGGGTGGCAACGCGCGCCGGAAGTTGGTGATCGCCTTGCCTTGGCGCTCGTGGTCACGACGCTCGATGTGCAGGACGAGAACGTTGCGGGACCAGCCCTGATCGAACGCGCGCTCGGCATACCAGAGCCTCGCCTCGGTCGTGTCGAGCTTCTCGAGTAGCGCGAGGTGGTGGTACCAGGTCAATTTGTGCAAGCGCGCTTGCAGGATTGCCGGGTCGGGCCACGCCGACGCGAACGCGCGCATGTAGCGCAGGTTGCGCGCAGACAGCCCGGACATGTCCGGAAAGGCCGCGCCGAGATCTCCCGCGAGTCGGTCGATGACCTTCGCACCCCAGCCCTCGGCCGCCTCTCTCGTCAGGATGACCCGGCCGACGGCCCAGTACAGGTCGATCATCGCCGCGTTCGCGTCGAGGACTGCCTTGAGCCGCGCGCCCTCGATCCGCTCGCGGATCTCCCCGAACGCGGCACCATAGCCTGTTGGAAGCTCGCGCCTCGGTGGCGCCACCGGGAAGCGTGCCATTCCGTCGCCTCGTGCGCGTCCGAGCGTCCGTCGTGCGTCTGCGTCCCGTGCGACCGCGACGTCCGCGCGCGTCCTCGCGTGCTTCGCGGTCTTCTTGCTAACCGCCATAGCCGAGGCCCCGCAGGTTCTTCCGGATCTCCTTCTCCAGCCGCGCCCCCTCGACGAACTGCTCCTCCAGCGTCGCAGCGAGCCGCTTCATCTTCTCCTCGAAGGGCTCCCCGTCGTCCTCGACCTCTTCCGCGCCCACGTACCGCCCAGGCGTCAGCACGAACTGGTGGGAGCTGATCTCCTCGGTCGTCGCGCTCTTGCAGAAGCCCGCGACGTCCTCGTACTTGCCTGACAGATCGCCGCGCCAGCGGTGGTAGGTGTCGGCGATGCGCGCGATCTCCTCGTCGCTCAGCTCGCGGTGCACGCGGTCGACGAGGGATCCGAGCTTGCGAGCGTCGATGAAGAGCGTCTCCTTCCGACGGTCTCGCATCTTCTTGCCGCGGCCGCCGAGCCCGTTCTTCTTGTCGCGCGCGAGGAACCACAGACAGACCGGGATCTGCGTCGAGTAGAAGAGCTGGCCGGGGAGGGCGACCATGCAGTCGACCAGGTCGGCCTCCACGATGGCCTTGCGGATCTCGCCTTCGCCCGACTGCTGCGAGCTCATGCTCCCGTTCGCGAGCACGAAGCCAGCGATGCCCGCGGGCGCGAGGTGGTGAAGGAAGTGCTGCACCCAGCCGAAGTTCGCGTTGCCGGCGGGAGGAACGCCGTGCTTCCAGCGCACGTCTTCCTTCAGGCGAGGCTGGCCCCAGTCGCTGTCGTTGAAGGGCGGGTTCGCGAGCACGTAGTCGGCCTTCAGATCCTTGTGGCCGTCGGCGTGGAACGTGTCGCCGTGGACGATGTTCGCGTCGATGCCGCGGATCGCCAGGTTCAGCTTCGCGAGACGCCACGTCGTGTGGTTCGACTCCTGCCCGTAGATGCTGATGTCGCCGACGCGACCGCCGTGCGCCTCCACGAACTTCTCGCTCGAGATGAACATCCCGCCCGAGCCGCACGCGGGGTCGAACACGCGGCCCTTGTAGGGCGCGAGCATCTCGACGAGCACGCGGACCACGCCGCGCGGCGTGTAGAACTGGCCGCCGTTCTTGCCTTCGGCGGCGGCGAACTTCGTGAGGAAGTACTCGTACACGCGGCCGAGCACGTCGCGTGAGCGGTTCGCCTTGTCGCCGAGGCCGATGGTCCCGATGAGATCGAGCAGCTCGCCGAGGCGCGTCTTGTCGAGGCCGGGGCGGCCGTAGTCCTTCTGCAGCACGCCCTTGAGCGACGGGTTCTGCGCCTCGATCGAGACCATCGCGTCGTCGATGAGCTTGCCGATGGTCGGCTGCTTCGCCTTGCCCTGGAGGAACGGCCAGCGCGCTTCCTTCGGCACCCAGAAGATGCCCTCCGCGCTGTACTCGTCCTTGTCCTCGGGATCGGCGCCGGACTTCTTGTCCGCCGTGAGCGCGGTGTGCTTCTCCTCGAAGGCGTCCGAGATGTACTTGAGGAAGATCAGGCCGAGGACGACGTGCTTGTACTCCGCCGCGTCCATGTTGTTGCGGAGCTTGTCCGCCATCTGCCAGAGCTTCTCTTCGAAGCCGACCACGGCGTCCGAGCTGGACGTGCTCTTCGCGGCGCTCGTGCTCGAGGTCGCTGCCTTCGGGGGCCGTCCGCGCTTCGCGCTGCCCTTCTCACCCATCGCCATCGGACTCCTGTCGGTTGTCGCGCTGCGCACTGTCTTGCCCCGCGCGCCGTCGAGGCTACCGGTCGGTGACGGGGGGCTCAACGACGAAGCTCGCTCGCCCACGCCGCAGGCCGTAGGGATCTCGACGAGCCAGCTCGTCGCCGGACGCAAACCGCAGCGATCTCGACGAGCCAGCTCGTCGCCGGACGCAGTCGCAACGATCCCGACGAGCCAGCTCGTCGCCGGACGCAAACCACAGCGATCTCGACGAGCCGGCTCGTCGGGCGATGCCGCTCGTGGCGTGACGTCCGAGCTGGCTCGTCACGGCCGGGAAAGCCGGGGGTGGCGGGCGATGTGTGCGCGGAAAGCCCGTGAAACGTGGCGGTTCGCGAAATTCGTACACGACCTAGGAAACACGCGGAGGTGGTCGCCGACAAGGGGGCACGCGGCGCGATTGCGTCGCCGGAAAGAGAGAACCCGATGCCTGGCTCCCGTGCTCCCGAACGCTCCCTCACCTCCACCCCCGACCAGTTCCTCACCAACGATTCCAAGGAGATCTCCATGCCGAACACGACCGACACCCTCACCGCCCAGTCCACCCAGTCGCTCGAGGCCGCGCTCGCCGCGCGTCGTGAGCGCATCGAGGCGCTGCCCGAGGCGATGATCTCGCGACGCATCGCGCTCGACCTCGTCACCGCCACGACGATCGCCAGCGGTGTCGTCAGCGCCGTCGCCGAGGTGCGGCCTGCGCTCGTCGCGCGCTTCGGCGCAGCGGAGGTCGACCCGCTCATCGACGGTCTCGAGACGACGGCCCGCGCCGCGCGTCAGGCGGACATCGAGCTCAGCATGATGGGTGAGGAGTCCGATCTCGCCGCGCTCCACGAGGAGGTGATGACGACCTACCAGCGCCTCGTGCTCGACGCGGACTCGCTGGTCGCGCGCGGCTTCGTCCCGAAGGAGCGCCTCACGGGCTTCCGCGATCTCAGGAGCTACCAGGGCACCCTGCAGAGCCTGTTCGGTGTGATCGCCGTGTTCCGCAAGTCGTGGAGCGAGGTCGAGGCGCACACGCCGGTGGTCGTCGCGGATCTCACTCGCGCCGACGACGTCGCGTCGAGGATGATGTCTGCTCTCTCGAAGCGTCAGCACGGAGCGGGTCGCGCGGCGGCGATCGACACGCGCCTGCGCGCTCTCAGCCTACTCATCCGCGAGTACGAAGAGCTGCGTCGCATGGTCGTCTTCGTGCGCTGGTTCGAGGGCGACTACGACCGCTTCGTGCCGTCGCTCTACACAGGGCGCGGTGGACGCGGGAAGCCGAAGGACGTCGTCACGCCCGAGGACGACGTGACGGACAACGACGACGAGGTGCTCACGCCTGCGCCGGGACCGGTGCCGAACAATGGGGGTCCGGCGTTTGTGCAGTGAGCCACTGACTCAGTTGCGCGGCCCCTCCCCGGGGGCCCCAACCCCGGCCCTCCCCGCTGCGCGGAGAGGGGGAACCAACCTTCGCGTCGGTCTTCGTTCTCCCATCGGACGAGAATCGCCGAGATCGTGCGCGCCGTGGTTCCCCTCTCCCGCGCAGCGGGGGAGGACCGGGGCTGGGGACCCCGAGGAGGGGGCCAGATCGAAGTGACCACACGTCCACAGGAAACCACCATGACTCCCAAGTTGAATCTCGGTGCTCGTCACTCCATCGACGCGCGCACACACCTCGGTAGCTACACGCTGCCTGCGCACGATCTCCTCACGCACGGCGTCATCGTCGGCATGACGGGGAGTGGCAAAACTGGCCTCCTGACCGTGCTCGTCGAAGAGGCTTTGTCGGCTGGCGTGCCGTGTCTTCTGATCGACATCAAAGGTGATCTCGCGAACCTCGCGCTCGCGTTCCCCTCCTTCGACGAGACCACGATGGCACCGTGGGTCGAGGCCGATGCGGGCGACGACGACGGCGTGGCCGATCCGCCCGTGGTCGCCAAGGCTGCGAGCGCGCGGCGTGAGGGGCTCGCGCAGTGGCAGATCGACGAGGCCAAGCTCGCGGCCTACGCGAAGAAGATCCACGTGCGCGTGATCACGCCGGGCTCGGACGCTGGCGAGCCGCTGCATCTCTTGTCGTCTCTCGAGCAGCGCAGCACGCGCTGGGACGAGACGCCTGAAGCCGCGCGGGCGACGCTCTCTGCGGCCGTGTCGCTCGTGCTGCGGCTCACGGGGCGCGACGCGGATCCGGGGCGCAGTCGCGAGCATGCGTTGCTCTCGGTGCTCTCCGAGCGGCGCCTGTCCAAGGGCAAGACGGCCACGCTCGGAGAGCTGCTCGTCGATCTCAACGAGCCTCCGATCGCGACCATCGGTGACCTCGAGCTCGACGCGTTCGTGTCGCCCAAGCTGCGCGCCGACCTCGCCGCGGACCTCAACACGCTCATCGCATCACCGACATTCAGCGCGTGGCGTCGTGGTCAGTCGATCGACGTCGCGTCGTGGATGCAGAAGGTCGACGGCAAGACGCCTGCGACGATCGTGAGCGTCGCGCACCTCGACGACGAAGAGCGGCAGCTCGTGCTCGGCGTGATCCTCGAAGAGGTGCTCACGTGGGTGCGAGGCCTGCCCGGAAGCTCGCGGCTCAAGGCGCTCATCGCGTTCGACGAGGTGTTCGGCTTCGTCCCGCCGCACCCGTCGAATCCGCCGACGAAGCGACCGATCGTCGCGCTGATGAAGCAGGCGAGGGCGTTCGGCGTGGGCTGCGTGCTCGCGACGCAGAACCCGATGGACCTCGACTACCGCGCGCTCTCGAACGCCGGCACCTGGATGCTCGGTCGCCTCCAGACCGACGCGGACCGCGCGCGAGTCGTCGATGGGCTCGGCGAGGACAAGAAGAAGAGCGCGCTCGCGACCACGCTCAAAAAGCTCGGCCCGCGCTGGTTCGTCGTCCGCGAGGCGAAGGACAGCAAGCTCGCGCTCCTCAACCCACGGTGGGCGATGAGCTACCTCCGCGGACCGCTGACGGGGAGGGAGCTCCGCTGGCTTCGCAGCGTCGAGGGGTGACCGAGCGGTGGCTCCTCACTTGCGATATTGTCATGTCTTGCAGATTCCGCAGAGCGAGGAGAGCCGATGGCAGTTCGAAAGAAAGCAGCGGCGACGAAGACCAAGGAGCGGCGCGTGAGCGTGGGTGGCGTGCTCTTCGTCGCGCACCTGCCCGTGGGCGTCTCGGCGTCCGGGGCGCACGAGGGGTGGCTCGACGAGACGCTCGAGCGTCACGACCTCGCGATCGGCGCGTGGCTCGTCGAGCACGGGGCTCGCACGGGCGACGCGCTGCGTTGGCTCCGAAAGACGCTCGGGATGAAGGCGATCGAGCTCGCAGGAGTGTTGGGCGTGACGCCGGAGACAGTGTCGCGCTGGGAGAACGATCGGCTGGAGCTGGATCCCGTCGTCTGGGTGGTGCTGGGTGCGATCGTTCGCGATCGATTGGTTGGTGCAACGCACACCGTGGACGCGCTGCGCGCCGCGCGGACGCGACCGAAGCTGCCGAACGCGGCGGTGCGCCTCGAGGTGGATCGCTGAGACTCCGCTCGTGAACGCACCGCGTCTCGAGGGCGCGAAGGCGTTCATGCGGACCGCCGTTCCGTCTGGTAAGAGCGGCGCGACGCATCGATGCGGTTCCCGGACAAACTCGCGACGCTCGCCGACTACGGAATCGTCCAGGAGGTCGTTCGTCCCTTGATGAGCGGCAAGGAGGCCGAGGTCTACCTCGTGGTGGCGGGCGGGGCGTACCGCGTCGCCAAGATCTACAAGGACGCGGCCAACCGATCCTTCAAGAACCGCGCGGAGTACACGGAGGGGCGCCGCGTCAGGAACAGCCGCGACCAGCGCGCGATCACCAAGCGCTCGGCGCGTGGCCGCGCCCAAGAGGAAGAGGCGTGGCGCTCGGCGGAGGCGGACATCATCCACCGCCTGCACGCGGCGGGCGTGCGTGTGCCGGTGCCGCACCACTTCATCGACGGCGTGCTCGTCATGGAGCTGATCCTCGACGCGCACGGCCAGCCCGCGCCGCGGCTCGCCGACGTGATGCTGTCTCCGCAGGACGCGGTCGCGATCCACGACCGGTTGCTGCGCGAGGTGGTGCGCATGCTGTGCGCCGGTGTCGTGCACGGCGATCTCTCGGAGTTCAACGTGCTGCTCAGCAGCAACGGGCCGGTGGTCATCGACTTTCCGCAGGCGGTCGATCCGGCGCACAACCAGAACGCGCGCAAGCTGCTCCTGCGTGACGTCGCCAACCTGCACACCTACGCGTCGCGCTTCGCTCGGAACCTTCCTCGACGGCCCTACGCCGAGGAGATGTGGGAGCTCTACCAGTCCAACATGCTCACGCCGGACACGACGCTGACCGGCGTCTATCGGCCGCAGCAGACGCGTCGCGGCGACTCGGCCTCGGTGGAGTCGCTCATCCGCGACGCCAACCGTGACGAGCAGAGGCGCCGCGCGTCGCTCGGACTCGCGCCCCTCGCGGCCGCCGCGACGACGCCCGAGCCTCCGCGCGTGTCGAAGTACGCGGAGAAGAAGGCGGCGATGGCGCGCAAGGCTGCAGAGATCAGGGCTCAGGAAGAGGCCGCGCGGCCTAGACCACCGGCTCCGTCGTCCGCGCGTCGGCCTCCGTCGCCACCCAGCCGACCCGGCGCGGAGCGGCACGTCGAGTCCCGCGGCGCGCCCGGCAGGTCGAGGCGCCGGCGCTAACTAGTTAGCCTGCGTCCACCACATCACGGGTGGATGCAGCTTCGCTCGGTGGCTTCGTCGAGAGCGGGATCTCGATCACCTCCCACGCGGACTGCGGAGGCGCGGATCGTTCGGTCGCGCGACCGCCAGCGAACACGGCCGGCCAGCGCGGCGGGTTGGCTCGTGGGCGAGGCGCGGGCGCCGGCCGCTTGGCCAGAGGCCCGACGTGTTCGATGACGGTGACCTCACCCAGCACGTCGGCGATCACATGCGCCGACGAGGTGAGCGCTCCGAGCGTCTCGACCGAGTCCTCGTGGAGCGTGTCGTGCCCTTCGTCACTGACGAGCTCGAGCACGTCTCGGCTCTTCTTGCCTGCCGAGATGTGTCGGGTCCTCAACGTCGCGGGCCGCGGGAGGTGCGTGGTGGTACGGCCGATCGTGAGTGTCCGCCCGTCGCGCAAGACAGCGACCCGCCAGCGCGGACGCAGCCCCCAGAGAAGCGGAGCGAGCATCGCCGCCGAAACGCCGATCTGCAGCGTCCACGGCGCCGAGGGATGGTGTCGAGAGAGGCAGGCGAGCACCGCAGCAAGGATCAGGGCCATGGAGACGAGCGTGGCCATGCTCGCGCGGCGGAGTGAGCCGTGGATCACGACTGGACCGGAGCCGGCCGCGTGGTCGCGATACCCCTCGGAGCGAGCCGCGTCCTCGACCCGGACGCCCTCGTCGAGCTCGCGTCCGCGGAAGCGGGCGCGCGCAGGTCGACGAAGGCTGAACCGCAGGATCGCGATCGTCGCGGTCGCGCCGAGGCAGAGCAGCGCGACGTCCGACCACGGCCAGCTCGACGGATGACACACGACGATCATCGCGCCGGTGATCACAGCGAGCGCCAGCGCGACCCATGAAGACGTGGGGATCGGGTGCAGGTCCTCCGCGCGCATGGAGCACGAACCCAGGAGTGTGAGGAGGCATTCCGACTGGGCCCGCGGCCTCCGCATCAGAGAGGGCCCGCCCGGGGCGGTGAGCTCACGTGCTACGAGCGCGCGGATGACCCTCGTCCGGTTGGTCCCGCTCGCTCTGTTCCTCGTTGCGTGCGGTGCGGCATCGCCTCGCACCTCGACCGCGCCCCACGACGCGCCGATCGAAGACGCCGCGGCGGGCGTGCACGACGAGGCGCTCGCGTCGCTCTTGAGGGAGCACTGGGCTGCGGCGCTCGCAGACGATCCTGTCCTCGGCACGCTCCTCGGGGATCACCGCCGCGATGGCGAGATGCCGGACGCCAGCCCCGCAGCGGAGGCGAGGCGACGCGAGGCCCGCGCGACCTTCTTGGCGCGGGCCCGGTCGCTCACGGTCGAACGTGATTCGGACCGCCTCACGCTCTCTCTCTTCATCGACACGCTCGAAGCCGAGACGGGCTCGGAGGTGTGCGACGACCTCTACTGGAGCGCCTCGGCGATGGACAATCCCATCGTCGCGCTCAACCGCGTCGCGCCCATCCACGCGTTCGACACCGTCGCGCAGGGCCGCGCCTATCTCACTCGCCTCTCGGCGTGGGCGCCCTTCACCGATCAGGTCACGGCCAACCTCGTCGAGGGCGCCTCGCGCGGCCTCGTGGCGCCGCGCACCACGCTCGAGCGGCTCGTGACCTTCGGCCGCGGCGCGCTCGCTGCGCCCGTGGAGGAGTGGGTCGCCTACCAAGCACCAGCGGCGGCGATCGAGGCCTGGTCCGAGGGCGATCGCGTCGCCTTCCTCGCGGAGCTGCGGGCCGTGCTCGAGGGCGAGGTGCGCGCGGCCTTTCGGCGGTACGTGGACCGCATCGAAGCGGAGGTGCTTCCCCGAGGACGCGATGCAGCGCACGAGGGCATTGCGTCGTTGCCGAATGGCGCCGCGTGCTACGCGGCCGAGATCCGTCGCCACACCACGTCCGTTGCGACGGCCGACGAGATCCACCACCTCGGGCTCTCGGAGATCGCGCGCACCGACGCGCGTCTGCTCGAGCTCGGCGGACCCCACTTCACCTCGAGCACGGTCACTGCGGTGCTCGAGCACCTGCGCAGCGATCCTGCGCTCGGCTACGCGAGCGGCGACGAGATCTTGGCGGACGCGACGGCGCGGGTGCGCGAAGCCGAGGCCCGCGCGCCCTCGTTCTTCGGTCTGCGCGCGGAGACCGCGTGCGAGGTGCGGCCGGTGCCCGCGAGCGAGGCCAGCAGCGCCGGCTTCGCGTTCTACATGCCCGGCGCGCCCGATGGATCACGGGCCGGCGTCTACTACGTGAACACCGCGGAGCCCGCGTCGCGTCGCCGTCATCTCGTCGCTGCCGTCACTGCGCACGAGGCGGTGCCCGGTCATCACTTCCAGATCACCGTGGCCTTCGGTCTCTCCGCGATGCCGGCGTTTCGCCGCTACGCGGAATTCACGGCGTACGTCGAGGGCTGGGGCCTCTACGCCGAGCGACTCGCAGACGAGATGGGCCTCTACCACGATGACTTGGATCGCCTCGGCGCCATCGATCTCGAGGCGTTCCGCGCGGCGCGCCTCGTCGTGGACACTGGCCTTCACGCGATGGGCTGGAGTCGAGCCCAGGCCGAGACCTACTTGCGTGAGCACACGTCGATGTCTGCCGATTTGATCGTCAACGAGGTGGATCGCTACATCAACTGGCCAGGTCAGGCGCTCGCCTACAAGGTGGGACAGCTCGCGTTCCTCGCCTCGCGCGCCGAGGCCGAGGCCGCGCTCGGCGACCGCTTCGACGCGCGGGCCTTCCACGATCGGGTGCTGGGTCTCGGCCCCGTGAGCCTCACCGTGCTCGAGGCCGCAGTGCGCGACTGGATCGCCACCCAACGTTGATCGCACTGCCACCGTCGGCGCGGAGCCGGCGTGTGCAAGCTCGTTCAGAACTCGAACTCGAACGTGAACGGACCGCTCTCGGCTTCGAGGCGGCCGTGGACCGCTTCTGGATCCGACAGGTCCTCGCTGGAGAGGTGGAGGACACCGACGAGGGGATAGCTCGACGAGACGGAGTACCAATCGCTACACGCCAAAGGCGGGGTCAGTCCTTCACGCGTGTTGTCGATGAAGCGATAGAGGTGGACGGTCCAATCGGTCGGCCTCGAACCCGGGATGATCTCGAGCTCCCACCGCTGCCCAGTGCCGCCGTACACCTTGACCAATGCGGCTCCCATGAGGAATGGCGCGGAGCTGGCGGACCCTCTCTCGCACCGGGAGCCGCCGGTGCAGAATTCGAACCGGCGTGGGGTCTCTTCAGTCAGATCGAACTGAACCGTTACCTGTCCATCGCTCGAACGATCAACCACTCCTCGCCCGATCAAGGACAGGTCTTCGACCGTCTCCTCACGAGTTCGGCCGTCTGGCGAGAAGTCCGTGAACGGCCAGTTGGACTGGCAGCAGGGGTCCGTCGCGGCACAGGCCGAGGTCGCGTGACCGCGCGCCGTGACGCCGCCGCTGAACCATCGGCATTCGCCCGTCTCGCGGTCACAGCCGAGCACAGGCCCTTCGTTGCCTCCGCAGTCAGCCCAGTACAGGCCATGCTCGCAGTCGGCCAGCGGCATCCGCTCGTCCGGCGCGCAACCCGCGAGCCCGAGCACGAACGAAGTGAACGCAAACGCGCGGATCATGGTCGCGACGTAGAAGTACCACGTGCCATCCGGCTTCAGCACTGGGTTTGGGATGTCGAGATATCGAGGCAACGAGTCAATTACGCAGGACCGTCCCGGAAGTTCCGTGACCAGTCTCAGAGCGTGAAGGTGAGAGCGAGGCCGAGATCGCCGGGGCCGGGGGCCAGCTGCGCGGTGTCGCCGGGTGAAACGTCGGACACGTCAAGCAGCATCCCGACGATCCACACGACGAGCCCCAAGGACTGTGACGCGGAGAGGAGAGCGCCGCGCCAGCGCCCTTCAGGGTGGAGTTCGTCGAACGAGGCATAGACGAAGCCCCCGACGAGTGGGATCGCCAGGAACCCGCTGTAGCCGTAGTAGTCGCCGAGTCCGGCGAAGACGATCGAGATCGTGTACGCGACACCGACGGTGAGGGCTCCGCTCGTGAACACACCCCACTCTGGATGCGTGCGAACAGTGACGTTGGCGGACGCGGTCGATGGCGTCGCGAGCGTGGGTGCGGGCGTCGGCGTCGTCACGTCGACATCGTCAGCCCGGGCGACCGGAACCGCCACGAACACCGCGATCGCGAGAAGGAACGGCAGCCGCATCTCGACAGGGTCACCGCGTCGCGTGCTCGTCGTCAAACGACGGGACGCGTCAGATCACGTTCGTCAGCACGAGGGCCGTGACGATCGCTGCGGCGATCAGGCGCCATGCGGCGAAGATCGCGAGCGAGTGCTTCTCGAGCCATCGCACCATGAAGGCGGCTGACGCTGCGGCGGAGACGAGGGCGAAGACGAAGCCTACGGCGAGCGGGGCGGGGCCGTAGGCCTCGAGCATCTCTCTGCCGTGGCCGACGATGGAGTACGCGGTGGCCGCGCCGAGCGTGACGAGGCCGAGCAGGAAGGAGAGCTCCACCGCGGCGCTCAGCGAGAGGCCAACGAGCAGGCCGCCGACGAGCGTCGCGAAGCTGCGGCTCGTGCCGGGCCACATCGCGACGCACTGCGCGAGGCCCACGAGGAAAGCGCTCTTGGCGTCGAGCGAGTCGAGGCCGCGACCTTCACGCGATGGCGGTTTGATCGTGAGCCCGATCATCACGAGGCCGCCGACCGTCCACGCGAACACGATCGGCCAGGGACCGAAGAGGTACGACTCGATCAGATCATCGAAGAGCAGGCCCAGCACGGCCGCGGGGAGGAACGCGACGAGCAACATGCGCGTGAGCTTCGCGCCCTCGGGGCTCTTGCCGACGACGCCCGCGGCCATCGTGCCGATGCGCGCGCGGTAGAGGCCGAGCACCGCGACGATCGCGCCGAGCTGGATCGCGATCGCGAACGCGTTCGACGCTTCGTCCTCGGGAAGACCGAGCAGCCGCTGCGTCACGAGCAGGTGACCCGTGGAGCTCACGGGGAGGAACTCGGTGAGGCCTTCGACGAGGCCGAGGATGATCGCTTGCCAGAGTTCCAAGTGAGCTCAGTCCATCGTCGGGATGCACACGTCGAAGCGGGCGACCTGGATCGCGGTGTCGCTCGCGCGCGCGAGCCCGATCGTGATCCGGTCCGCGGCAGGCGCCTGCCGCAGCTCGAGCGCGACCTCGCGGCTGTCCATCGCGGGCGCGGGGATGCGCTTCGTCGAGATCCTCGAGGGCACCGACGTGCATCCGGCGTCTTCGCAGGTGAGGTTCCCGAGAAGGAATGCGTCGCTCGTCGTGGTCGCGAACGTCATCGACGCGTCGGAGGTCGGGAACACGGCGATCGTCGTCTCGGCCATGCCGTCCACGGGGATCTGCACCGCGCTGACCACGCGGAACATGCAGTCGTTGCCGCTGCCGTCGACGCAGGGCGCGAGGTTCACGGCGAGGCGGGTGGCGCCGCCTCCCGTCTCGATCGCGGCGAACGCGACGATGCTGGTGCCGACGCGCGCCACCGCGAGCTGCCCGACGGCCGCCGAGCCCACGTCGAAGTTCTCGAGACCGTTGTTCGTGGCGAGCGCTCGCGTGTCACCGGCCCACATCCAGAAGGGATTGGTGTTGGTCGTGTCGTTCGGGAGCAACGCGCAGCCGCTCCCGCTCGCGAACCTCGTCGTGTCGGGACGCGGAGGCATGCCGTAGAACGTGGCGACGTAGCCGCCGCGGGTGAACGCGACGCCGTCGACGGATCCGCCGATGTCGGCCACGACTCGTCCCGTCTCCCCGGTCCACATCGCACCGAAGCCGACGTACGCGCGGGGCTCTCCCCCGTCGACGAGCGTGATCGGGCCCCACGGCGTGATGCCTGGGTAGCCAGGCGTGAGCGTCGCGTACGGGCGGGTGCCCAGGAACGAGATCCCGCCGTCGCGCAGCTCGTAGCGGTGGAGGCCCGTGTCGTCGTAGCCCACCACGGCGACGCGCGTCGCGCTGACGCGTCGCGCGTCGAAGCGGTCCATGGCCGGCGCGGACAGCAAGACGTCCGCGGGCGACCCCGCGGGCGAGAACGTCGTCAGGTGAGTGCCCGTCGCGCCGGTGTAGAGCACGTGGACGTCCGGGTCTCCGAGGAAGACACGCAGCGTGTGCGCGAACACCGTGGGGAGCTCGCGAACCCTGATCGGATCCATCGGGTCGCAGTCCCACGCCTCGCCGTCGGTGTGGGGCACGCACTCCGGGTGGAGGAGGCCGTCGTGATCGAAGTCGCACGGCGCGCAGAAGTTCGTCGTCGCGTCGCAGTACTCGTCCGTGAAGCACTCGCTCGTGAGCGTGCAGCTGCGCGGGCCAGCGTCGGCGCCCATCGGCGCGTCTCGATCGATCGGCGCGTCGACGCCGAGGTTCGCATCGACGCCGATGGGCACGAAGACGTCGGGCGCCTCTCCGGGCGCGTCGAGATCGGGGGTCGCGGCGTCCGGGTCGCCGCCGCCGGTGTAGCGGGAGCCGCCGAAGACGAGCGAGCAGGCCGATGTGCTCAGCGCGAGGACCGCGGCGAAGGTGCGTGTCGTCGCGGCGCGCATCAGAAGCGGCCGTCGAGCGTGAGGCCGGTGGTCTGCCCGACGTGCGGCACGATGCGCAGCGACGCGCTCGCGTCCGTGGAGCTCGAGCCCGTGGGCACGAACAGGAACACCGTGCCGACGATCGCGCCTGCGAGCGACACGCCCCAGCTGATGTCCGAGACGAGCGCGAACGTGTCGAGCGATCCCACCTCGCTCGGGCCGCACGTGCGGGTCATCCCGCACTCGAGAGCCGACACGCGACCGTCTTCCGCGAAGAGGAGGCCCGTGAAGATCGCGCCGGCGATGAGGCCCACGCCCGCGATCGAGAAGCCCACGATGGCGGGCACGTTCAGCGACTCTCCGCTCGGCGGCGGCGCCTGTGTGACGGGCGTGATCGTGGCTTGCTGCGCAGCGGCGGTGCGCTCCTCGCGTCGGGTGCGGAGGTTCGCGAGGCGCTGCTCGAGCGACGGACGGTTCTCGATCTCCGTCACCTCGTTCAGGTACCGCTCGAGGTAGCTGATCGCTTCGTCGAGGTTCTCCATCTGCTGGTAGCAGAGAGAGATGTTGTAAAAGAGCTGCGCGCGCTGGCTGAGGCGGTACGCAGACTGGAACTCGCGGAGCGCGCTCTCGTAGTCGGCCTGCTCGTAGTACGACGCCGCCACCTGGTAGTGGAGACGCGCCTGCTCGTCCGACGACTGCTGCGCCGACGCGGGCGACGCGAACATCACGGTGGCGCCGATCACCACGATCGCGTCGAGGCACAGCGCGAGAAGCCAGCTCTTTCCGTTCACAGGTCCTCCGAAGGTCGGCCCGAAGGCCGCGCGCCATCATAGCGGGAAGGCGCAGCGCGGGCCGCATTCGGGGGCGCCGGCGCTCGCCTCCGGCGAGCAGGACGCGGCGCCGTGCTCACTACGATCTTCGCGTGTCCGCGAGGCAGCGTAGCCCCGACCTCGCAGGTCACGGTTCCGTCACGCCGAGGAGGGGGTCTTGATCGCCGGGCGAACTGGTAATACCACTTGGCTCAACTGGTTGAACCACTTCTGGAACGGCCAGTAACACAGGCGATGCACGACTCCACCGAACGAGCCCGACGCAGCGTGGCGACCACCGCGGCCGACGCGATCCGCCTGCGCATCCTGACGGGGCGCTACTCGGCCGGGAACAGCCTGCCGGGCGAGCGCGAGCTCTCGGACGAGCTCGGCGTGTCGCGCCTCACGCTCCGCTCGGCCATCTCGCACCTCGAGGCCGAGGGCCTCGTGCGCGCGGTGCACGGCTCGGGGACGCGCATCCAGGACTTCCGCCAGACGGGCGGGCTCGACCTCTTCGGTCACCTCGCCTCGCTCGTGCTCTCGGGCGCGGCCGTGCCTGGCGGTCTCGCGCTCTTCGCGAGCCTGATGGAGCTGCGTCGCGCCGTCGCGATCGAAGCGGTGGGCCTCGCCACCGAGCGCGCGTCCGTCGAAGAGCTCCGGGCGATGCGTACGCACGTCAGCGCGATGCGCGCGCTGCTGGGCGACTCGCACGCGTTCATGGTCGCGGACCTCGCGTTCGCGCGGCTCATCGTGCGCGCCACGGGCAACCTCGCGTACGAGCTGCTCTTCAACTCGGTGGTCCGCACGGTGGAGGGCAACCGCGGCGTCGAGCTCGCGTTCTTCGCGAACGCCAACGCGACGCTCGCGGTCTACGCGCGCCTCCTCGATCGCATGGAGGCGCGCGATCACGAGCGCGCCCGCGCCACGGCCGCGCGCCTGCTCCATCGTCTCGATCGCACGACCGTGGACGCGCTCACTGCGTTCCTCGCGCTCGTGCCTGCCGCCGAGGCGTCGCCGCCGAGCCAGACCGCGAAGGTCACGAAGCGCACGAAGACCGCGAAGACCACGAAGACGAGCAAGACCGCCACGGCCGCGAAGGGCCGCAGCAAGAGGGGTGGACGATGAACGCGACGATGCCGACCGAGGGACTGCCGCTCACGCGGCTCGAGATGTTCTGGGCGGGCCTGGTGTTGCCGAGCTTCGCGGGGAGCGACGCAGGCTTCACGGTGCGCGAGGGCGAGGTCGACTACCTCGCGGGTCTCGTGCGCTTCATGGGCTCGGCGAGCGAGAAGGCGAAGCTCGGGATCCGCTTCGCGTTCTTCCTCGCGGTGACCACGCCGCTCTGGATCGGCGGTCGCTTCCGCGGCTTCGCGAGCCTCACCGCCGAGGAGCGCAGCGAGCACCTCGATCGCATGTCGCGACACCGCGTGTTCCTCGTCCGCGAGCTGTGCCTGCTCCTCAAGCTGATCGCGTGCATGGCGATCTTTCGCGTGCCCAGCACGCGCGCGCGCACCGGCTACGACGGTGATCCTGCCCGCGAGATGCCGAGCCGCTCGCGTCGCGCGCTGCCCGTGCTGACCACGCACCGCGACGAGCCGATCAGCGGCGAGCGCGCGACGTCGAACAGTGATCGCCCGGTCCAGGCCGAGCGGATGAGGAGCGCGTCATGAGCCGTTGGACCGACGAAGTGGACTTCGTGATCGTGGGCACGGGCGCGGGCGGCGCGACCGCGGCGCGTGTGCTCTCGGAGGCGGGCTACTCGCTCGCGCTCGTCGAAGAGGGCGCGTTCCTCAAGCCCGAGGATCGGCCTCGCGAGCTCATCGACGCGATGGCGATGGCCGTGCGCGGGATGGCGACGCTGGCGACGGACAGCCTCGTGCCGATGCCCCTCCTCCAGGGCAAGTGCGTGGGCGGATCGACGGCGATCAACTCGGGCATCATCTGGCGCACGCCCGACGACGTGCGCGAGGACTGGGCGAAGAACTGGGGCCTCGGCTCGCTCGTGGACGGGCTCGACGATGCGTTCGCCCACATCGAGGACGAGCTCTCCGTCGGACCGACCGAGGCACCGATCGCGGGTGGCAACAACGTCCTCATGGAGCGCGCGTCGAAGGCGCTCGGCCTTCCGGGCAAGGTGATGCACCGCAACGCGCGCGGCTGCGAGGGCAACGGACGGTGCCTGCAGGGCTGTCCGATCGGCGCGCGTCAGAGCATGGAGGTGAGCTACGTGCCGCGCGCGATCGCGAGCGGCGCGCGCCTCTACGCGGGCTGTCACGTCGAGCGTGTGATCGTCGAGCGTGGTCGCGCGATCGGCGTGCGCGGCACGCAGCAGGATGCGCTCGGCAAGAAGACGATCGAGATCCGCGCGCGTCGCGGTGTGATCGTCGCGGCCAGCGCGATCTTCTCTCCACTTCTCTTGCGTCGCAGCGGTGTGCGGCACGCGAACCTCGGCGAGCGCTTCCAGGCGCACCCCGGCGCGGCGATCGTCGGTCGCTTCGACGAGGACGTCTCGATGGGCTTCGGCGCGTCGCAGGGCTACGAGGTCCCGATGCGCGATCGCGGCTTCAAGCTCGAGGCGCTCGCGCTGCCGCCGGACATGCTCGCGGCGCGTCTGCCCGGCGCAGGCCGTGACTGGCAGGCGCGCGTGGGCGAGCTCGGTCGCTACGCGCAGTGGGGCGGCGTGGTGCGCATGGACGCGCTCGGCAGCGTGCGCGCGGGCTTCTTCGACGGCGTGTCCGTCCGCTACGAGCCGACCGAGGGCGACCTCGCGAAGGTGCGCGACGCGCTGATCCACGTGGGCCGCATGATGTTCGCGGTGGGCGCGAACGAGATCTACCCGGGCCTCGGCTGCATGCCGGAGATCGTGAAGAGCGAAGAGGAGTACCTCCGCCTCATGCCCGCGAAGCTCCGCCGCGGCGACGTGCACCTGGTGAGCTCGCACCTCTTCGGCACCGCCTGCGCATCGAGCGACGCGCGCGGCGTGGTCGACGAGAACCTCGCAGTGCGCGGCACGGACGGCCTCTTCGTCATGGACGCGAGCGTGTTCCCGACGAACCTCGGCGTGAACCCGCAGCACTCGATCATGGGCCTCGTGTGGGCCGCCTCGAAGGCGCTCGCAGAGCGAGAGAGCAAGCGCCGCGCAGCCTGATGGATGTGCCCGTTTGATCGGTCGAGCCCGCTTGACCGTGTCCGCGCCGCCCTCGATACTCCCGCGATGGCGATGTGCTCAAAGATAAGGGGACTACTGCCGCCAAGTCTGTCGATGATTCTTGCGGCGCAACTCGGACTGTGGGCAGGCTGCGAGCCTTCCACGCTGAGTGACCTCGGTAGTCCAGTCGGGGAGACGTGTCCAGAGACCACGTACGGCGACGTGGTGGGTATCTCGTGTCCGGACGACGTTCCGAGCGTTCAGTACGAGTTTCGTCGCGAAGCGCGCGCCAACCTCCACGTCGTGTTGTGCAATGCGACCACGACGACGGATGGCATTGATCTCGCCGGAGCGTTTCACGTCGATGTCCCGCGCGCGGTGCTCGGCCGGCACGAGCTGGCGGGCACGGGAGCGGTCTACTACCGACCCGAGTCAGATCGCCCCTTCACCGCCTTCATGCGGCCTACAGGATTCGTCGACATTCGAGGGTACGACCCCGTGCGTGGCCGCGTGTGTGGCTCGGTCGACATGACGTTGGAGTCGGAGGACGAGCGTCTCGTTCAACGGGGCTCCTTCGTCGCGGTCCTGGGGCCGACACGTCCCATGCGCGACGCGGGAGCGGACGGAGGCATCGCAGACGCACCCGGAGACTGCCAGTGCGACGACGCCATCGATTGCACCGAGGATGCGTGCGACGATGGAGTCTGCCGCCATCGCGCGGTACACACCGATTGCGGGGAAGGCGAGTACTGCTCTGCTGTGGAGGGTTGCGTTGCCGGAGGCGTCTGTGCGACCGAGGTCGACTGCGTCAGCCCAGATCCCTGTGTGGGGGTTCGTTGCGACGCGTCACTGCGGCGCTGCGTCTACTCGGTGCTCGATGGCGACGTCGACGGGCACGCGCCCCTCGTGTGCGGCGGCGGTGACTGCGACGACGCCAACCCCGAGATTCATCCGGGGGCGATCGAGTCCTGTGATGGTGTCGATTCCGATTGCAGCGGCGGTGGCGAACCATCTGACGCCTTGGGATGCAGGACGGACGAGGTGTGCTCCGGGGCTGAGTGCGGTTGTCGATCGACGGAGACGCTCTGCGACCTGCGAGTCGAGTTCGGCACGATCGACTGCCGCGATCTGCAGAGCGACGCCTTCACGTGCGGCTCGTGCACCAACCACTGCGTGTTCGGACAGGAGTGCGTGGAGGGTGCTTGTCAATGCTCTCTGGGCTTCACGGATTGCGTCGCGACTCACGGTGTCTGCGCCGACGTGTCCTCGGATGCCGCGCATTGCGGTGGTTGTGGCCGCGCATGCTCCTTGCGCTGCGTTTCAGGAGAATGTCTTTGTCCTGAGCCGCTCACGACATGCGACGACGGATTCGGCGCCAGGTGCGCCGATCTCGGGTCAGAGATTCGAAACTGCGGCGCTTGCGGCAACAGTTGCCTCGGCCT
Organism: uncultured Sandaracinaceae bacterium; assembly: GCA_964502175.1. Classification (GTDB taxonomy): domain Bacteria; phylum Myxococcota_A; class Polyangia; order Polyangiales; family Sandaracinaceae; genus JAFLCL01. The sequence continues at coordinate 237,506 of CAZCVE010000001.1, read as the reverse complement.
GACGTGCGTCGCCGGCCGTTGTCCCATCGACGTCGGCGACGTCTTTCGTGCCTACGGCAGAGTGGCCACGCCCGTCGAGTCGACCCCTCTCCTCGCCCGCGATGCCATCTCGGGCAATCTGTTGGTTGCCTTCGTCGGGGAATCGATCTCGGCCCCTCGCGGCCGACTGCCCGACGCGACAGTGCCTCTTTGGACGACAGGTCGGTTCGTCGGCCAGTTCGACCCTTCAGGGGACTGGGTGCGAACCCTGGAAACATCCGAAGCGCCGGCACGGATCGTAGGCGGCGGCGGCCGCCACCTGCTCTTGTTCGACTCGCGCGCCAGTTCGGTCGTGGTCGCCGGCGTGATGGAAGCGAGGCCCGGTTCAGACACGTCATGGACGGCCGCGTTCATGGTGGATGCATCCACGGGGGTGGTACTCAGCTCGCGCGCGCTTCCGGGGGGCACGATGGGTGTGCTTCTCTCAGATGGCAGTGCGGCCCTTCTCGTGTTTACTCCGGCAGCCGCGGACTTCGGGAATGCCGTCACTCTGACGGGGGACTCGACCCGTCCCGTAGCACTTCTGTGGCTCAACCCCCTTGGCCTTGCTCGCACGGCGAGGCGCCTGCCGGGGCACACCGTGGACATCCAACTCGATCCGCGAGGAGGAATTTGGATCGGAACGTCGGCGGAGGGTCCCGCGACGTTCACGTTCGGGGGCGACAACTTCACTCTTCCGGCACGCTACGTCGCTCACTACGCCGCGGACGGTACACACGTTCGATCCTTCCCCTTGGTGCGCTACACACCGCTCGAGAGCACGCTGGCGAGCGCTGACACGCTCTTCGAACTGGTTGATCTCGGCGCCGTGGTCGAGGTTCGCCGCCACGTCTTCGTGGGGGACGGCGCCGACTCCACGGGAAGCCCGGGCACGATTCGTCTCGGTTCAGCGTCGTGGGGATCCCCCGTTCGATTGGGAACGTCCAACCGTATTGCGGCTGTCTCGATCAATCGCATCACCGTTTTTGATGTCGAGACCGCACGAATGGTGGTGGAGCCTGGCATGTTCGGTACGGCTGCAGGGATTAGCTATGTCGAGGGCGACGGGACGGTGTTCCTGGCCGGCGCGTTGGGCCGCACGCGAGCCTATTTTGGCGAGCACGTCCTCGAACCCGGCTACGAGGGGTTCTTCCTCACGGAGATCGTGTTCGCGCCGTGACGTCGCCCGGAGGCGCGCAGAGTCGCGTCAGCGCGGCGGCTCCGTACAGCGCGGGTGACTCCGATCGCCATCAGCAGGCCCCACGCGCCTGACGATCGGCGATCGGTCGCGCGACAGCCGCAGCCCGAGCTCGTCGTGCCGGCGCCCGCGTCCACGTTGACCGCTGCATCGGTCGTGACCGAGCCGGAGTCGCCGCGGCCCGAGTCTCCCGCGCCACTGCCTCCGTCGCGCGTGAGGTTCGCGTCGGCGAGATCACCTGCGTCCGAGGGCGATCCCGCGTCGCCTGCGATCGCGCCAGCGTCCACGCCTGCGTCCGCTCCGCACATCGGGATCGGCGTCGCCGTGCACATGTCCGCGTCGTCGTCGCACGCGTCGATCGTGCACGCGTCGTCGTCGTTGCACGCGAGCGGGGAGCCCGCGCACACGCCGGCGCCGTCGCAGGCGTCTCGCGTCGTGCAGAACAAGCCGTCGTTACAGCGTCGATCGCGCGGCAGCGGCGACCATGCAGTGCGCGATCGCTCGGGGACGCAGCCGGCGCAGTCGTTCGTCGGATGCGTCGCCGTGTCGGCGAAGCACGTGCCTTCGATCTGGCAGCCATCGAGCACGATCGCGCACGTCGTGGAGCAGCCATCGCACTCGGTCGCGTTGCCGTCGTCGCAGGCCTCGCCGGCGTCGATCGCTCCATCGCCGCACACCGGCATCGCGCCCTCGGGTCGCACGCTGAACGACATCGACCACGTCGTGCCCGTCGAGAAGTCGGTCACGACCTGCACGTAGTAGGTCCCCGCGGGCATCGGCAGGCCCATCGTGAACGCGCCCGACGTGGTGCGGACCTCGGAGAGGTTGAAGGTCACCGAGCCGACGAAACCTCCACCCATGATGCGGAGCGACACGGCCGTGAGCTGATGCCCTGCGGGCACCGTGACCGTGAAGTTGTCCTGTCGGTCGCCCGGCGTCTCGAGCGTGCCCGACACTGCGTTGCTGCCGTTCGTCAGCGTGATCGGCGTCGGTGTCTCGACGGTGTTCGAGAGATCAGGCGGCTCGGTGACGACGGTGGCGCGCGCCGTCATCGAAGGGACGAGCACGAGCAGCGCGGCGGCGAGGAAGAACGTGGAGCGCATGCTGCGGGCGTAGCCCGAGACGCGCCCTCCGACGAACCGCGCCTCCGAGATCAGCCGAAGACGAACTTCGCGACCGCGTCCCACATGCGCTCGAACTCGGGGCGTCCGAAGCCGCTGACGGTGCGGATCCAGTCGACGTGCTTGGGCGCCTCGCCGTCGAGCGCGCTCGCGATGCTTCCGCTGAGGCTCTGGCGTGTGCTCGCGCGATCGCGGGCGCTTCGGTCTGCGTCGCTCTCGGCGAAGTGCCCGATGACGTCGAGGTGATCGGCCCACGCCGCGTGCACGATCTCTCCCCACACCTGCGACCGCGTAGGGACCATCGCGTCGTTGCCGCGCGCGCTCGGCACGCGCCCGTACGCTGCGGTGAGCGCCTCTGCTTGTGCGCGCGTCGGCGTGGGCAGGAGCTCCTCGGGCAGCGTCGACGCGATCGTGTGGAGGCCGCGGTAGAGGTTGTACATGCCCTGGTGCGTGGGGCTCGGACCGACCTGCAGCTGCCTCCGCACCGACGGCGGCTGCGCCTGCGCGACGACGCATCCGCGCCGAATTCCGGCGCGCTCCGTCGCGAGCGCGTTGAAGAGATCGAGGCCCTCGGGCGTGAGCTGCACGAGCAGCGTCTGATCGCGCTTCACCTCTTCGAACACCGTCTCGATCTGCTTGCGACGCTCGGGGCTGAAGTCCTTCAGCACGAGGTCGTAGACCTGCTCGACGATCCCGCCCGACACGAGGCGTCCCGCGCCCGTCGATCCGACCGCGCTCGCGAGCAGCACGATCGCCGGCATCGGGATCGTGCCGAGTCGGATCGCTTGGATCGTGATCAGCGAGAGCAGCCCGAGGAGGCGCTGACCGAGCAGGCTCGAGAAGAACGCGGCGGTGGGCGCGCCGTAGTGCGGCGAGGTCACGGCGAGCACGCTCTCCACGCGACGCATCAGTGGCTCGAGGTCGACGGACGTGAGCAGCGACGCACCCGGCGCGACGGCGAGGCGCGCATCGAGACCGCCCGTGGAGTGACCGACCAGGTGGATCGGCCCTGCGTCGCCTGCGGTCTCCGCGATGATGTCGACGAGGCGGCTCGCGCGCTTGCGGAGCGAGGCCGTGGGGTAGGTCGGCGCGTAGTGGATCGAGGCGTCGATGCCGCGCAGATCGGCGTACGCCGCGAGGTGCTCGCGCACGTGCGCGAAGTAGCGGAAGTCGCCGAAGTTCGCGAACCCGAAGAAGCCGGGCACGAGGTAGACGTGATGCCGCACGACTCGTTCCGTGTAACACGGACACACCGTCATCGTTTGCGTATCCTCGCGCGCGATGAACGCGCTCGAGCTCGATCGCATCACGCCGACGAAGCGTCCCGACATGTCTCCCGCGGGCTGGCAGCGATGGCGCGAGCTCTTGTTCGTGCACTGGACGCTGCCGATCGAGGCGGTGCGACCGCTGATCCCGAAGGAGGTCGAGCTCGATCCGTGGGACGGCCGCATGTACGTCGGCCTCGTGCCGTTTCGCATGGAGGGCATCCGTCCGTCGTGGCTGCCGAGCGTGATGGCGATGGACTTCCTCGAGCTGAACCTCCGCACCTACGTGCACTACAAGGGCAGACCGGGCGTGTGGTTCTTCTCGCTCGACGCGACGTCGTGGCTCGCGGTGAAGGCGGCGCGCACGGGCTGGTCCTTGCCCTACCACCACGCGAACATGACCGTGACGCGCACGGGCGATCGCGTGTCCTATCGATCGGCGCGACGCGCGCACGCGGCGACGTTCGACGCCGACTACGACGTGGGCGCGAAGCTCGGACCGTCCGAGCCAGGCACGCTCGAGCACTTCCTCCTCGAGCGCTACCTGCTCTTGAGCGAGCGCGGCGGCCGCATCCTCGAGGGGCAGGTGCACCACGTGCCGTATCCGGCGCACCGCGTGGAGAACCTCACGATCTCGCAGTCGATGATCGAGGCCGCAGGCATGCCGCGCGTGGAGGGCGCTCCGATCACGGCGCACTACAGCCCGGGCGTCGACGTCGAGGTGTTCGGCCCGTGGCCGGTCACGTGAGCCTCGCATGAAGGGCAGGCGCGCGTGAGCGACGACGTCTCCGAGCGACACCGCGGGCCTGCGCCGAAGGATCACGCGCTCTTCGCAGTCGACGTGATCGACACGCTGAAGATCGCGACGCGCGAGCTCGCGTGGCTGATCGAGCGCGGCTACGCGAGCCCGTCGGCGCTGAAGCTGGTGGGGGACCGACACGCGCTCACGGCGCGACAGCGCTCGGCGATCGAGCGCGCCGCGGTGCCGGACACGATCGCAAACGCGCGACGCGACAAGCGCGTGGAGCTCGGCGCGCTGGCCGGTCGCACGCTCGCGATCGATGGCTTCAACGTGTTGATCGTCGGCGAGTCCGCGCTGTCACGTGCGCCCCTCTTCATCGGACGCGACGCCGCCGTGCGCGATCTCGGCGGCGTGCACGGCAGCTGGCACCGCGTCGCCGAGACGGAGCGCGTGATCGCCGCGCTGACGTCGATCGCGATCGAGGCGCGGTGCGCGCGAGTACGGGTGTTCCTCGATGCGCCCGTGTCGAACAGCGGAAGGCTGCGCGGCATGATGGAGGCGAGCTTCGCCGAGGCTTCGTCGATGCCCCCGTTCGAGGTGAGCCTCGTGCCCAACGCCGATCACGCATTGCGTGCCGAGTCCGACGTCGTGATCGCGAGCGCCGACGGCTGGGTGATCGACGGCGCGTCGTCGTGGATCGAGCTCGTGCGTCCGATCACGGAGCGCGCGTCGGTGACGCCGTGGTGGATCGACCTCCGCTGATCCTAGATGTCGAAGTCTTCTTGAGGTTTCTCGATCTCGCGCGGGGCGCCGATGCGGAGCTTCGGGGGGTCGAGCGCGACGCGGCTGCCCGGGGCGATCGAGCTCGTGATGAAGACCGCGCCGCCGATCACCGTGCCCTTGCCGATCACCGTGTCGCCGCCGAGCACCGTCGCGCCTGCGTAGATCGTGACGTCGTCCTCCACCGTCGGGTGACGCTTCGCGGCGCCCACCACGCGGCCGTTCTCGTCGCGCTTGAGCGAGAGCGCGCCGAGCGTGACGCCTTGGTAGACGCGCACGCGCGCGCCGATGTGCGTGGTCGCGCCGATGACGACGCCCGTCGCGTGATCGATGAAGAAGCGCTCGCCGATCGTCGCGCCCGGGTGGATGTCGGCGCCCGTCTCGGTGTGCGCCCACTCGCTCATGATGCGGGGCATGAGCGGCACGCCGAGGAGGAAGAGCTCGTGCGCGATGCGGTGCACCGTGATCGCGCGGTAGCCCGGGTAGCTCAAGATGATCTCGTCGAGCGAGCCCGCCGCCGGGTCACCGTCGAGCGCGGCCTGCGCGTCGAGCACGAGGCGACGACGGATCTCCGGAAGCCGCGACAAGAGCTCGCGCGAGAGCTCGCGCCCGTGCGCGCGACACCGCGGCTCGTCGAGGTGCGACGTCGACTCGTCGCGGTAGCAGAGGCAGCACTCGATCTGTCGATCGAGCTTCTCGCGGAGCGTCGCGACGAGGTTGCCCACGTGGTAGGCGAGGTTCTCGTCGGTGATGTCGAGCTTGCCGAAGTAGCCCGGGAACAAGAGCTCGAAGAAGACGTCGAGGATCGCGACGATCTCCTCGCGTGAAGGCAGGAAGCGCCGGTTCACGTGCTGCGCGCGACCGTCGGTGCGGTAGCTGAGCAGCAGCGCGTCGACGGTGTCGCGGAGCCCGCTGGTCTTCGTGGTCATGAGGCGGTGAGGCTAGTCCTTGTGGGCGAACCTACTACGTCACCGGGCGCATGTTCTCGACGTCGGTGAACATGCCCTCGAAGAGCGCGCCCGAGAGGTAGCGCTCGCCGGCGTCCGGGAGGATCACGACGATCGTCTTTCCAGCCCACTTCGGGTCGCGGGCCAGACGCGCCGCGACCGTCATCGCCGCGCCGCACGAGATGCCCGAGAGCATCCCTTCTTCCTTCGAGAGCCGACGCGCCATCGCGATGGCCTCGTCGTTGGTGACCGTCTCGACCTGATCGACGATCGAGAGATCGAGGTTCTTCGGCACGAAGCCGGCGCCGATGCCCTGGATCTTGTGCCCCGCAGGCGCGAGCTCCTGGCCCGCGAGCGTCTGCGAGATCACGGGCGAGTGGATCGGCTCGACGGCGACCGAGTGGAGCGCCTTGCCGCGCGTCTTCTCGAAGTAGCGCGAGACGCCCGTGATCGTGCCGCCGGTGCCCACGCCAGAGACGAGCACGTCGACGTCACCGCCGGTGTCCTCCCAGATCTCGGGGCCCGTCGTCTTCTCGTGGATCGCGGGGTTCGCCGGGTTCTCGAACTGCCTCACCGCGACGTAGCGATCGGGGCTCTCCGCCACGAGCTGCTCGGCCTTCGCGATCGCGCCCTTCATGCCCTTGGCGCCCTCGGTGAGCACGAGCTTCGCGCCGAGCGCGGCGAGCACCTTGCGGCGCTCCATGCTCATCGTCTCGGGCATGGTGAGCACGCACTCGATGCCGCGCGAGGCGGCCGCGAACGCGAGCGCGATGCCCGTGTTGCCGCTCGTGGCCTCGACGATCGCCTTCCCGGGCCCGAGCAGGCCGCGCTCCTCCGCGTCCCAGACCATCGCCGCGCCGATGCGACACTTCACCGAGTACGCGGGGTTGCGGCCCTCGATCTTCGCGAGGACGTTCGCGGGCGCGCCGTCGGTCACGCGGCGGATGCGCACGAGCGGCGTACGGCCGATGCTCTTGCTGTTGTCGTCCGCGACGTTCGGGTAGGTCTTCATCGCGCGAGCCTATACACCATGGATCTCGACCTCGACACCCGATGGCACTGCCCACGCGGAGAGTGGCGTGATGCGGCGTGATCGCGCGATCGAGCTGCTCGCGACGGGCGCGCTGACACCGCTGCTCCTGCCGCTCTCGTGGCTCGTGCGTCGCGTCGTCCCGCTGGATGACGCCGAGCTCGCGATCGGCTTCCTCATGTTCCACGCCGCGCACGTGGTGAACGACCCGCACTTCGCGGTGACGTACCTCCTCTTCTACGAAGACGCGCGCGCGAGAGCGACCTCGCCGCAGATCGCGCCCGCACAACGAGCGCGCTTCCTGGTGGCCGGCGTGCTCGTGCCGGTGGTGCTCGTTGCTTGGGCGATCTGGGCGCTCAGCACGCACGCGGCCAACGTGCTCGGCGCGATGGTCCAGCTGATGTACCTCGCGGTCGGATGGCACTACGGCAAGCAAGGCTTCGGCGTGCTCACCGTGCTCTCGGCGAGACGCGGCGTGAGCTTCGACGCGGTCGAGCGGCGCGTGTTGCTCGCGCACGTGTACGCGACGTGGGCCCTCGCGTGGTCGAGCCCGCCGCTGGCCGCAGGCGAGTACGCCGAGCGAGGTGTCGTCTATTGGGCGCTTCCGCGGCCCGAGTGGCTCACGTGGATCGCCGTCGGCGCTTGCGCGCTGAGCACGGTGGCGCTCGTGGTGGTGCTCGCGAAGAAGCTGCGCCGAGAAGGCTCCTTGCCGTGGACGCCGCTCGTCGCCTACCTCGCGACGCTCTGGCTCTGGAGCGTGGCGGCGTCGATCGACCCGCTCGTTCGCTACGTGATCCCCGCGCTGCACGCGCTCCAGTACTTCTTCTTCGTGGGCCTGCTGCGCTGGAACGAGGGCCGCGCCGAAGAGGGGCCACCACGCTTCGGCCGTCCCGCGACGACGCGCGTGTTCGCGCTCGCGGTGGGCGCGGTCGCGCTCGGGTACGCGCTCTTCCGAGGGATTCCGGCGCTGCTCGACGCAGACCTCGTGGGCCGTGACGGCTGGGACGCGCTGGGCGCGACGCCGTTCTTCGCGGCGTTCTACGTGGTGGTGAACCTCCACCACTTCGCGATGGACGCCGTGATCTGGCGACGCGAGCACGCGCCGACGCGCTTCCTCGTCGCGAAGCCCGCGAACGCCGAGCCGGATGATCTTTTTTCGCACGAGCAGGAAACAGCAGAACCGACGAGCCGATGAGAGCCCCGCCGCGCGAGTTGCGCGGTCCTCTCAGGAGTCTCGTCATGTCCAAGTTCCTCTCGTTCCTGCTCTTGCCCGTCGCGTTGGTCTCTCTCTTCGTCCCTACTGTTGTCGCCCAGGAGTCGGCTCCCCCGGACGCTCGACCCGCCGTGCTCAGCCCGGGCGGGGCGTTCGTCCATCTCCTCACCGGCCGTGTCGTGCCCCCTGATCCGACACCAGACATCGCGGTGGTGGCCTCGGCAGGCACGGAGATGGGACTCTTGGGTGACGGCGACGAGGATGGCCGTCGCAACTTTGATGGGCTCCAAGCGTTCGGCGCCGTGCACCTCTTCGTTGGCCACGACGTTCACTCGGATCGCGACCTGACGATCGCGCTCGGCTACGAGGGCTCCATCGCTTACGGCCGGTGGAACCTGATGGCGCGACAGCCACAGGAGGTGCTGCTCACGCGCCACGGCGTGGGCATCATCGGGCGCATGGGGATCGTCGGCTGCTCGATCTCTGGTGGTGTCGCCCACGCGTTCGCGGCGGCGGAGGGGATCTCGACACTCGGTGGCAGCATCCTCGCGCAAGTCGCGTTCTTCGCTGGACCGGTGTGGATCGGCGTGCCCGTCGGCGTCGACATCTGGCCCGATCAGGGGGTGTACTCGCAGATCTTCGGCCTCAATGTCGGCGGGCACACGTTGTGATTCAGAAGCCGTCGCGCTCGTCCCAGCCCATGCAGTAGCGCGCGTTGATCTCCGACAGCGAGCGGAGGACGCGCGCGCCGCGCCCGGTGCGGTGCACGTAGGCGTCGATGCCGAACGGACCGAAGTAGCCGACGTCGAGGAGCGCGTGGCCCACCTGCTCGGCGCGCGCGCGCAGCGGGTCTGCGAAGCCGAGACAGTCGTCGTCGTCGATGCGGCCCGAGCGCTCGAACTTGCCGCGCGAGTCGGTCGTCTGCGCGCGGAGGCCCGTGAGCTCGACGCCGCGATCACGACGGGCCCAGCCGTACACACAGAGCTCCTTCTCGATCGTGATCTCGGGCTCGAGGTAGAGCGGCGCGAACTTCAGCGCGCGCGTCACCCAGCCCCGATCCTCGAACGACAACGCGCCGCTCGTGATCGTTCGCTGCCCACGACCCGACGCACCGAGGCCCTTCTTCAGACGCCAGCGACCCGTGGGGCTCGGCGTGGCGACGAAGGCCTCGACCTCTTCGAAGCGCGTCGCGATCGACGTCGGCTCGAGCTCGCCCGTCGAGAGGCTCGCCGCGAAGCCACGCTCGTTCACGCGGCGAACGATCTCGATCGCAGGAGCGTCGTCGAGCTCCAGGCCGTGCGTGCGGGCGGTGGCGATCGCGCGCGGCGTCGGGCACCAGAGGCGCGCCTCGTAGCCCTCGGGGATCGCGCGCTCCGGATGCACGAGGATCGCGTGCTCGGGGAGACGCACCTCGTGCGCGATCGCGTCGAGACGCTCGGCGAGCGCGGTCGGGATCGTCCAGCGCGCGCCCGCCTCGAGCTCGTGCTCCGCGTCGAGGTTGAGGACGAACGCGAGCTTCTGCGTCACGCGCCCTTCGCGGCCTTCTGTTCGAGCGCGAGCGCGACGAGGTTCGCGACGATGTACGCGAAGCTCTCCTCATCGGGCGTCCACGTGCGCGGTCCGCCGAGGTGCTCGTGACAGACCACACCGACCATCTGACCGCCGTGCCAGATCGGTACGTCGAGCATCGCGCCGATGCCGAGCGGCGCGAGGTACGACGCCGTGAAGCACGAGGTTCGCGCGTCGCGCTGCGCGTCGTGGGCGGCGATGGTGCGTTCGGTCGCGATCGCCTGGAAGTACGGCGCGAAGTCCTTCGCGAAGAGCTCGGTGCCCGCGCTGTGTCGCCGCTCTGCGCGCTCGAAGAGATCCGCGCAGGTGATCTTCGTCCGGCCCGCGTCGAGGAACCAGATGCTCACGCGCGCGACGTCGAGCGTCTCCGCGGCGGCCTCGTCGATGCGCCGCACCGTGGCCTGCACGTCGCCGAGGAACAGCGCGCGCTGCGACACGAGCTCGACGCAGGTGGTGAGGTAGCGGCGGAGCACGCGGGCGTCGTTCGGCGGCGGACGCGACTCCGTCGCGTCACGTCGCTCGGGGCGCGGCGTGCCCTCGATCACGCGCCCGAGCGCCTCCGAGAGACGTCTGAGGAGCTCGGGCGTGTCCTCGAGCGCCGCGGCCTCGGTGGAGGTGATCTGCGCGACGGACGCCAACCGCATCTTCGCGACGAGACCGCCCGAGCGCTCTGCTTCTTCGAAGTACTGACGTGCGCGATCGCCCAAAGGCACCTCTCCGCGCGCCCTCGAGGGCGCGAGCGGCGTGAATCTACACGACTCGCCCGCCCGGCTTCACGCGTCGCGCGGAGCAGGGGCGGGCGGCGGCCGATCGAGCTCGGACAGCCGAACGGGAGGGTCGAGCTTCGCACCCGTCTTGCGTCGGGCGATCCGCTGCGCGCCGTAGAGCCCTCGGTGGCCCGTGAGGAGGAACGCGACGACGCACACGAGGAGCACGTGCGGCAGCGCGTGCAGCCCCACGAGCTCGACCGCCATGATCGACAGCGCCAGCGGCGTGTTGGCGGCGGCCGCGAACGCTGCGGCCATGCCCACCGCTGCGCCGAGATCGAGCGGCAGCCCGAGCGCGCGCGCGAGGACGTTCCCCAGCGCGGCGCCGATGAAGAAGAGCGGCGTCACTTCGCCGCCGAGGAAGCCCGCGCCGAGCGTGATCGCGGTGAACAGCAGCTTGAGCGCGAAGGTGGGCTCGGCGAGCGTCGCGTCGTCGAAGGCGCGAACGATCGTGGGCACGCCGAGGCCGAGGTACTCGCTCGTGCCGAGCAGGTGCCAGAGCCCGACCACGGCGAGGCCACCCAGGCACATCCGGAGCGGGAGGCTCGGCACGCGCCGCTGGCCCTCACGCTTGAGGAAGTGCGTGAGCTCGACGAACGCGACCGTCGCCGCGGCGATCGCGATCGCGAACACGATCCACTTCGCGATCACGAGCGGATCGAGCGCGAGCGACGCGACCTCGGGGTACTCGGTGTGCTCGATCCCGAGCGCGCGCGTCGTGAGATCGCCGACGAGCGATGCGAGGAGCGCGGGGACGAGCGCGCGGTGCTCGAGGCGGCCGATCGTCAGGACCTCGATGCCGAAGATCGCGCCCGCGAAGGGCGTCCCGAACACGGAGCCGAAGCCGCCTGCGATGCCTGCGACGAGGAGCTCGCGTCGGAGATCGGCCGGCACGCGGAGCCGCGAGGCCATCGCGTCGGCGAGGCCAGCGCCCATCTGCACGGCCGTGCCTTCACGGCCTGCGCTGCCGCCGAAGAGGTGCGTGAGCACCGTGCCGACCAGCACCATCGGCGCGAGCCGCAGCGGGATCGCGGCGGCGTTCGTGTGAACGGTGTCGAGCACGAGATCATTGCCCCCGCGGATCGACTCGCCCCAGCGCGCGTACACCGCACCGATCGCGAGACCCGCCACCGGCAGCGCGAACACGATCTCTTCGTGCGCGAGGCGCTTGCTCGTGGCGAGATCGAGCAGCCAGAGGAACAGCGCCGAGGCAGCGCCGCACGCGACGCCCACGAGCGTCGCGAGACCGAGTCGCCGTCCGAGCTCCGTGGCCGCGCGCATCGGCGCACCATCTCACGCGGCGGCGTGCGTGACGTGAGCATCGTCATGGTCCCTGGGCGGGGCGTCGTGTAACGCCGCGCGGGCATGGACATCCACCTCATCGTCGGCAGCGAGTCCGGCAACGCGGAGATGGTCGCGGACTGCGTGACGACGGCGCTCGAGGAGCGCGGCCACGTGGTCTCGCACTTCCGCGAAGGCACGATGGAGGACGCGGCGCTCGGCGAGAAGTCGGTCGTCCTCATCTGCTCGTCGACCACGGGCATCGGCGACATCCCGCAGAACGTGGAGCCGCTGTACGACGCGCTCGTCGCGAGCCGCCCGAGCCTGGCCCACCTCCGCTACGGCGTGATCGGCCTCGGCGACCGCAACTACAAGGACAGCTTCCTCGGCGGGCCGAAGAAGTGGGACGCGATCTTCACGGAGCTCGGCGCCACGCGCGTCGGCGCACGCCTCGAGCTCGACGCCACGGACAACCCCACGCCGGACGAAGACGCCGTCGCTTGGATCCCTGGCTGGCTCGGCGCGCTCGAGGGCTGAACCCTCGGCGCGCCTGGGAAACTGGCGTGTCGACGTCCCCGGGAATAGGCTCGCGCCCCTCTTTCGTCTGCCCCCGCCTGCCGATGCTCCACAGCCGCACCCTCCTCGCCGCGCTCGTGCTCGCTCCGCTCGTCGGATGCGGCGCGCAGCTCATCCCCAACACCGACGTGCCCGACACCGTGGAGAACCGCGAGGCCGTCGACTTCGTCGAGACGTACCGGCACGCGGTCGAGACGCACAATCCGGCGTCGATCCTGCGCCTCGTGTCGCACGACTACTTCGACGACAACGGCACGCCCGCGAGCGGCGACGACGTCGACTACGAGGCCTTGCAAGGGCGCCTCGGTCGCTGGACGGCCGACGTGCTCGATGTCCGCTACGAGATGCGGTACCGCCGCGTGACCGTGTACCCCGAGCGCGTCTTCGTGGACGTGACGTACACGGGCTCGTTCAAGGTGCGTACGGCCGAGGGGGAGCGCTGGGAGCGACGCCTGGCGGACAACCGTCTCGAGCTCATCCGCGAGGACGGCGAGCTCCGGATCGTGTCGGGGCTCTGAACCTTCGGGCCTGACACGACCCTCCCCGTGTTCGCCGTTTACTCGCTCGCGGCGTTCCGTTAGCCTGCGAGACGCGAGAGATGTCGGATCCGGGCGACAAAAAGCCTCTCGGGCGCATCCTGCTCCAACAGAAGCTGGTGACGCCCGGTGAGCTCGATCAGCTCCTCGAGAAGCAGCGCCGGTCGCCAGGCACCCGCCTCGCGTCCGCTGCGGCTGCCTCGGGGAAGCTCGACGATCTCGACCTCTTGCGCGCGCTCTCGGAGCAGCTGGGCGTGCCTGCGATCGACCTCTCGCAGGTCGTCGTGCCGCTCGGCAACCTCAAGCTCGTCCCGCTCGACGTCGCCAAGCAGTACCTGATCCTCCCGTTCTCGGTGAAGGACGACGAGATGTGGCTCGCGATGGCCGATCCGCACGATCGGCGCGTCATCGACGAGATCGAGTTCGTCACGGGAAAGAGCGTGTCGCCGTATGTGGCGTTGCACGAGCATCTCTCTCGCGTCGTCGAAGAGGCGTACCGCGAGCTCGAGCGCGGCGAGGCCTACTACGTCGGTCCGAACGCTCCGCAGGAGTACCTCGCGACGCTGGGCATCTCCGCGGGGGGCATCTCCGCGGGGGGCATCTCGACGGGGGGCATCGCGAAGGGCGGCGCGGCGAAGCCCGCTGCCCAGAAGGCGCCGGCTCGCGCCGCGACGCGCGACGAACCGCCCGCGGTGCGCGAGGACAAGTTCGGACCGCGCGGTCCGACCATGCACACGCTCCTCGACGAGACCGACTTCTCCGGGCTGCTCAGCGAGCCCGCTCGCCCGATCCCAGCGGCGGCGCGTGGTCCTGCGGCGGCCCCGCCCCGCGAGCCCACGGGTCTGCGTGAAGCCGCCGCGCTGAACGCTCGCCAACCCACGGGCCTACGCGAGCCTCCCCGACAACCCACGGGTCTTCGCGAGCCCTCTCGTGATCTGGCCGGGCCCCGTGATCTGGGCGGGCCGCGTGATCTGGGCGGGCCCCGCGATCTGGGCGGACCGAGCCTCAGCCGACCCGACATCAGCGCGCTCGACCCCGCGTTCGACTCGCGCGTCGGCCCGCTGCCGAAGAACGACAGGGGCGATGCGACGCCTGCTCGCACCGTGCGAACCGTGCTCGTCGTGGACGACGAAGAGGACATCCGGCGGATGCTCAGGCGCGTCCTCCAGGAGCGCGGCTACCGAGTGATCGAGGCGGGGCGCGGGACCGAAGCCCTGCAGGCCGTCCGCGATCACCAGCTCGACTGCATCTTGCTCGACGCGATGCTGCCGGAGATCCACGGCTTCGACATCTGTCGACGCATCAAGTCGAGCCAGAAATACGGCCACATCCCGATCATCATGGTGAGCGCGATCTACCGAGGCTGGCGCTTCGCGGAGGATCTGCGCGAGGCCTACGGCGTCACCGCGTTCCTCGAGAAGCCGTTCAAGATCTCGGACGTGATCGTCGCCGTCGAGCGCGCCATCGAAGGTCGGCCGTTCGAGACCGCAGACACGGAAGAGGCGCTCGGGGTCGAGGCGCAGGGCTGTCTGACCCGCGGCATGGACGCGTACCACCGCGGCGACCTCGACTCGGCCGTCGGCGATCTCAAGCAGGGCTTGGCGCTCGAGCCGAACTCGTTCCGGCTGCACTACCACCTCGGCCTGCTCTACGGGCGCCGCGACAGCGTGTTCGAGGCCATCCAAGAGATGGAGACCGCGCTCGGCATCTCGAGCCGCAACTTCGCCGCGCTGAAGAACCTCGCGGTCCTCTACCAACGCGCGGGCTTCAAGCACAAAGCGGTCGAGAGCTGGGAGCGTGCGCTCCGCAGCGCACCCGACGAAGAGACGCGTCGCGGCATCAAAGATCACTTGATGAGCTTGCTCTAGACGTCGCTCGCGAGCGTCTGGCGCGTCTGGAATTCGCGACCTGCCACGCTGCATCCAACGAATGCACGCGTCCGCGCATCTGAGAGACCGAGAAACTCTCGTTTCTCGGGATCGAACTGTCGGGGTGAAGCCCCCCGACGCGCGGCGCTCGCGCCGCGGACAACTCAGTGCCGAGGTCGGATTGCCTTGCCCTCGAGGGCGGCCTCGCGGTTCAATCGTCGCTCGCTCGGAGGCTCGCATCGATGAAGTTTCTCTGCCCCAACTGCAAAGCGAAGTACCAGATCGCCGATGAAAAGGTGTCTGGGCGGACGCTGCGGATGGACTGCAGGCGGTGCGAGCACAACATCACGATCCGCGCCGACATGGCGATCGACGATGGCGAGGAAGCCGCGGCACCGAAGCCGGCACCGGCCGCAGCCAAGCCTGCGAGCGCCAGCGCGAGCACACGACGCGCAGGCCTGACCGGCGCGCACAGCGCGCAGCCCGCTGGTGGATTGGGGGGCGGCTCTCTGGGTGGCTCTCTGGGCGGCTCTCTGGGCGCCGACTTCCATCGATCGGTGAGCAAGCCGCACGCGGCCACGGCGGACGCCCCGCGGACCACCCCGCTCGATCAGTGGCACGTGGCGATCAACGACGTGCCGGTCGGGCCGCTTCGTCGCGAGGAGATCGTGAAGAAGATCGGGGCCGGCGCCGTGACGGCGGACTCGCTCTGCTGGCGCGAGGGCCTCGACGACTGGCGACCGCTGCGTGACGTGCCCGAGCTGGCGGCGCTCCTGCGTCGCTCGATCTCCCCCGAAGCTCCGGCGCGCGGAGCGCCCGCAGCCCGCGGTCCGGTCGCGGCACCTCCGCGCGCTGCGCCGCCCGGCCCTGCTGCTCGCGCTGCCGCTCCGGCAGCACGTACGGCCGCCCGATCGAACGTCGTCCCGATCGGCGGCCGGCTCGGTGGCGCAGCGCCCGCGCTCGACGAGCACGATCTCGACGTCGACGAGCCGACGCGCGTCGGCAACGTGGACCTCGCAGACCTCGAGGCCAAGGCGCTCGCGGCCGAGCGCGCCGCTGCCAAGGATGCGCCCAAGCCCCTCGAGGCGAAGCGGAACGACGACCTCTTCCCGGAAGCGAAGCGTCCGCCGACGGGCAAGATCTCGACGCGCGATCCCGGTCTGGCTCCGCCGCCCAAGCCCATGGGACGTCCGGACACTGGCAAGAACGCCGTGCCGCTCGTGTCGCCGAAGCCCATGGCGAAGCCTGCGCCCAAGCCGGCGCCAGAGATCGTCGACGAGCCCGACCTCCCCATCGATGAGCCGAGCTTCGCAGACGTGCCCGCGGCGCCCGCGTTCGCTCCGGTCGCCGCCGTTCCGCTCGCTCCCGCACCGCTGCCCCTCGCTCCGACGGCTGCGCCCGCGCGCGTCTCCACGCCTCCGCGCGAAGAGGAGAAGCGCCGCGGCGGAGGGATCCCCATCCCGGCGCTGATCGCGATCGCCGGCGCGACCGCGTTCGGCGGCGTGATGGCCTACATGATCGGCACGCGCTACCTGGGTCCCACGCCCACCGCGCCCGCCGTCGCGACCGTGCAGACGACGCTGCCGACGACGACTCCGCCCGTCACCGCGGTCACTCCGCCGCCGACGGCGGCGGTCGCGACTCCGCCTGAGACTCCGCCCACGACGGAGGTCGCGCCCGAGGTCGTCCCGACCACGACCGTCGTGCCTCCCACCACGACCGCGGCTGCCAGACACCCCGCTGGACATCCCGCCGGCACGGGCGCGACGAGTCCCGCGACCGCCGCGACGTCTGGCACCGCGCAGACCGGAACGATGGCGCCTGCGACCGGGCGCTTCGCAGAATTCGAAGACGACGGCGAAGGCCCGGCGCGGATCGCGACGACCGGCCGCACCTCCATCGCAGACGAGCCCGAGGGCGCGGGCGGCGGCGGCGGAAGCACGCGCGGCCAGCAAGAGCTCACGGCCGATCAGATCCGCGCCGTCATCACGCGCGAGCGCCCGGCGGTGAATCGCTGCTGGGAGTCCGAGCTGCGTCGGCTCGGACAAGCGGCGACGGTCCGTCTGGACGTCGACCTCACCATCGGCGGCTCCGGTACGGTGACGCGCGTGACGACGCGCGGTCAGAGCGTGGGCACGTTGTCCGACTGCATCGAGCGCAACGTGCGTCGTTGGCGCTTTCCGCCCGTGAGCGGCTCGACACAGACGTCGTTCCCGCTCGTGTTCAGCGGCACCGACTGATCACTCGAAGCTTCGTGAGAGAGCATCCGCGAGCGATCCCGCGGCCTCGATCTCCACGTCGCGTCGCTCTTCGGCGGTGAGCTGCGTCGCGCTGAGCTTG
This sequence comes from uncultured Sandaracinaceae bacterium, assembly GCA_964502175.1. GTDB lineage: Bacteria > Myxococcota_A > Polyangia > Polyangiales > Sandaracinaceae > JAFLCL01. Next base: position 220,255 of record CAZCVE010000001.1, on the reverse strand, counting down.
GGCATCACGATGCGCCGAAATCCCAGCTTCTTGGCCTCCATCACACGCTGCGGTGCGCGAGGCACGGCGCGCAGCTCGCCCGCGAGACCGACCTCGCCGAACACCACGAGATCGGAGGGCACCGCGCGATCGCGCAGCGAGCTCACGATCGCCACGGCGAGCGCGAGATCCGCCGCCCGCTCTTCGATGCGTGCACCGCCGGCGACGCTCGCGAACACGTCGCGATCGAGCACGTGCACCTCGGCCTTTCGCTCGATCACCGCGAGCAGGATCGCGAGCCGGCTCGCCTCGATGCCCGCCGCGACACGGCGCGCTTGTCCGTAGAGGGCCGGCGTGACGAGCGCCTGGACCTCGAGCAGCACGGGCCGCGCGCCCTCCGCGATCGGCACCACCACCGATCCCGACACGCGCGCCGGCCGCTCCGCGAGGAAGTGCGCGCTCGGATCCGGAACCTCACGGAGACCGTCGCGCACCATCTCGAAGACGGCGATCTCCTGCGCCGGACCGAAGCGGTTCTTCGACGCGCGCACGATGCGGTGCGAGCTCGTCGCGTCGCCCTCGAACGACAGCACGGTGTCGACGAGGTGCTCGAGGAGCTTCGGGCCGGCCAGCGCGCCCTCTTTCGTCACGTGGCCGATCAAGAAGAGCGAGATCCCGCGACGCTTCGCGAGCTCGACGAGGCGCGCTGCCACCTCGCGCAGCTGCCCGACGCTGCCCGCACCGGACTCGAGATCGGACGATCGCAGCGTCTGGATCGAGTCGACGACGACGACCTCGGGCTTCTCGTCGTCGATCGCGCCCTCCACCTCGGCGAGCTCGGTCGTCGCCTGCACGAGCACCCGGTCGACGCCCTCACACCCCAAGCGCCGCGCCCGGAGCGCGATCTGTGCAGCCGATTCTTCTCCTGACGCGTAGAGCACCTTGCGGCCACTCGCAGCCATGCCCGCGAGCGCCTGCATGAGGAGGGTGGACTTGCCGATGCCAGGATCTCCCCCGAGCAACACCACGGAACCGAGCACCGCGCCGCCGCCGAGGACGCGGTCGAGCTCGGGCAGCCCTGTCTCGATGCGCCGCGCGGCGTCCGGCGCGACCTCACCGAGCGGGGTGGGGCGCGTGCGATCTCCTGCGACGTTTCCGCTCGATCGCGTGGCCGCGCGCGCATCGACGCGCTCTTCGACGAGCGACTCCCACGCGCCGCAGCTCGCGCAGCGCCCGAGCCATCGTGGTGAGCTCGCCCCGCACGCGGAGCAGACGAAGGCGGTGCGCGGGCGCTTGTTGCCCAATGTGCTGTTCAGTGACTTGGTCATCGAGCTGGCTCCTTCCGAAGGGCCGCCGACCTCGACGCGCCCCGACGGGACTCGCTGTCGGCGCGAGCCGTCCATCGTTGCGTCTCGTGTCGGTTGCTCGTCGGTCGGGCGAGTCGGTTCTATACTGACGCCCGTGCGCACGCCCTCGATCGTCGCCGCAGTCGCCATCGCTCTCGCGACGGTCGGGCTCTTCGCGAGCGAGAGGGTGCACGCGCAGGCCCGCGATCTCGGCTCGCCGTGGGGCGCATCGAGCGATCAGGCTCCGAGCGCCTCGGGTGAATTCGGCACGGACGAAGGCTCCGCCGACGAGCTCGTGGCGGTCGATCCCTCGACTGGTGAGGCGACGACGGAGGCGGTCCCACCCCCTCCCGGCACCTACGGCGAGAACGATCTGGGCGACTTCCACCTCGTGCAGCCCGGCGACGCCCCCACGAGCGGCGTCGACGTCGCGCCGCCCGTGACGCCGGGGTGGATCGAGGCAGAGCCGGGGAGCTCGCTGCGCATCCGCTCGAGCATCTCCACGCGTCTCCGCTCTCTCGACGCCGACCTCCAGGTGATCGCGGCGCGAGGCGGCGGAAACATCGTCGACGGTGTGCTCGCGATCGTGATGGGCTCGGTCTCGATCGGCATCGGCATCTTCATCGACGTGGATGGCATGCCACCGGCGCCGAGCATGACGCCGTACCTCTATCTCTATGGTGGCGCGGGCATCGTGCGCGGCGTGCTCGACTTCGTGTTCCTGCGCAATCCGTCGACGTCGGCGATCACCTACACGCACATGCCCATGGGCGATCTCGCCGAGGTGAACGCTCGCCTGCGGTACGGCGAGGGCGAGCTCGAGTCGCTGGCGCAGACCGCCGAGATCGCGCGCATCCTCGACGGCGCGCTCAGCATCGGCACCGGCCTCGCGTTCGTGCCCGTGTACCTCGGGCCGACGAACTTCGCGTTCTCGAACGCGTTCGACTACTTCGTGCTGATCGGCGCCGCGGTCTCCGTGACGACCGGCGTCATCACGCTCTTCTCGACCAACGAGGCCGAGCGTCGATGGGGCGCGTACCGCGAGCTGCGCGAGCGCCTGCTCGAGACCGAGCAAGGCGCGGCCGACGACGCAGAGCTCGAGCGCGCGGCCGAGCAGCTCCAGGCGTTCGAGACGGCGCCCGCCACCGCCGAGATCCGGCCGGTCCTCTCGGGTACGCAGGGCGGTCTCTACGCCGGCGCGTCCGGCACCTTCTGAGCTCCTCGCGCTCCTGACGGATCGTTGGACGCGCGTCGGTCGGTCGCGCGGGTTACCCTGCGCGCCTTCGGCCCTCGGAAACCCACGATGCAACGACGCTCACTTCGCCTCTCCACGATCGTGATCGCAGCCACCCTCGTCTCCGGCGCGGTCGTGCTCGTGACACCCGCCGCGCAGGCCGTCGCGACTCGCTCCTTCGACATCGACGACGCGGCCGGCTTCGCGCTCGGCGAGCTCCACCACGCGGCCGTGCGATCGGATGGCGAGGTCTCGGTGTCGGTCGGCCTCGAGCGCATCGCGCTGCCCGCGGAGATCGGCATCCCGTACAGCTGGGCCCGCGGCGCGGACGGCACGCTCTACGTGGGCACGGGCGAGACCGGCCGCATCTACCGCGTGACAAACGATCGCGTGGAGCTCTTCGCCGAGACGCAGCAGCTCCTCGTGTCGGCGCTGACGTTCGGCGACGGGGGCGTGCTCTACGCGGGCACGATCCCCGAGGGCCGCGTCTACGTGATCGCGACGACCGGCGCGACGGCCGGTCAGCCGCGCGAGCTCGTGCGCCCCGGTGCGAGCGCCACGACGGGCGATCCGTCGATCCCCGCGCCGACGCCCGCGCCGGCAGACGGGGCGGCCCCGCCTCCGCCGCCTCCGATCGAGACGCCGGCCGAGTCGGTCTGGGATCTCGCGTGGGACGCCGGGCGGCATCGCCTCTACGCGGCGACGGGACCGCACGGTCAGGTCTTCGCGATCGACGCGCAGGGCCACGCCGACGTGTACTGGGACTCGCCCGCGACGCACGTGATGAGCCTCGCGCTCGCGGCCGAAGGGCTGCTCTACGCGGGCACGAGCGATGACGCGGTGGTCGCGCGCATCAGCGCTCCAGGTCGCGCCGAGATCGCGTGGGACTTCCCGGGCAACGAGATCACGTCGCTCGCGTTCCGCGACGGAGTGCTCGCGGTCGCCGCGAACGAGTTCCTCGATCCTCCCGCGCCGTCACCGCCGCCGACCAAGCGCAGCGCCACGGCCTCGCGCGCGGCGCGTCCGCGCCCGGGCAAGGGGCGCGTGTGGACGCTCGGCGCCGATGGCCGGGCAGAGCGCGTCTGGTCGCAAGAAGAAGGACACGTCACGCGCGTGCAGATCGGAGAGCGCGGCGTGATCTTCGCGTCGCTCGGAGCCGAGGGTCGCATCGTGCGCATCGAGCCCGATCGCACCAGCAGCGTGTGGATCGACGTGGACGAGCGGCAGGTGCTCGCGATGGACCTCACGTCGCCCACGCCCTTCTTCACGACGGGCGACGGCGCAGCGCTCTACCGCGTGCGAAGCGACCGACCCGACGCGCCGAGCTGGACGAGCAAGGTGCTCGACGCCGAGCTCTCGTCGCGCTGGGGACAGCTCGTGTGGCGCGGCTCGGGCGCGATCCGCGTCGAGACGCGCTCAGGAAACACCGAGCGCCCCGACGAGACGTGGAGCGCGTGGAGCGCCCCGCTCACGAGCTCCGGCCCCGTGCGCTCGCCCGCCGCGCGCTTCCTGCAGGTGCGCGCCAACTTCGTCGATCGAGCGGCGGTCCTGCGCGCGCTGACCGTCTACTACCTCCCGCAGAACCAGCGCCCCGTGCTGATCGACGTGGGCCTCAAGGCGCGCACGACCAAGCGCGCGCCGGACGTCGATCCCACCGCGCCGCCTGCGCCCTCGCCGAACCTCCCGCTCACGTGGCGCGTCGAGAACGTGGACGGCGATCGCCTGCGCTACCGGCTGCGCTTCCGCGAAGAGACGCAGACGGTGTGGCGCGAGGTGCTGCGCGACTCGGAGACGCTGTCGGCGACCGAGTACACGTGGAACACCACGGCGATCCCGGACGGCTGGTACGTCGTCGAGGTCGAGGCGACCGACGAGCTCTCGAACCCGGACGCGTACACGCTGCGATCACGCTCCGCGAGCGAGCCGCTGCTCGTCGACAACACGCCGCCCGAGATCGTCGACCTCGCCGCCGCGGGCACACGCATCACGGGCCGAGCGCGCGACGGAATGGGGCCGATCTCGCGCCTCGAGATCGCGATCGATGGCGGTGACTTCCGTCCGTTCTTCCCCGACGACGATCTCCTCGACACGCGCGACGAGCGCTTCGCGATCGACACGACGACGCTGTCGGGCCTCTTGCGTCCGCTCGTGCCCGGCTCGCACATCGCTTCGGTGCGCGCGTACGACGCTGCGGGCAACCACGGCGCGTCGGAGATCGGCTTCACGATGCCGCCCGCCGCGGCCGCGCCTGCGGCAGCGCGCCGTCCTCGCTGAGCGCCGATGTCGAGCGACGCGGGCAGCGGGCCTTCGACGGAGCGCGATCCCGCGATCGACGCGCTCCGCGGACTCTGTCTGCTCGGCATCGCGATCGTGAACACGCCGTGGATCGGGCTCTCGCCGTCGCTCCCCGATCTCCTCTGGGACGACACGCGCCGCGCCGCGCTGCCGCTCTGGGATCTGCTCTCTGCGCTGTTCGTGGAGGGGCTCTGTGAGGGCAAGTTCTATCCGCAGTTCGCGGCGCTCTTCGGGCTCGGCGCGGGGATCCTGATCACGCGCGGTCGCGTCGCGTACACGCGGCGCCTCGTCGTGCTGCTCGTGTTCGGAGTCCTCCACTCCATCTTCGGCTGGTGGGGAGACATCCTCCTCAACTACGCGCTCCTCGGCTTCGTGCTCCTCGCGCTCGAGCGCCTCCCGAACCGCGGCATCCTCGCGTTCTCGGTGATCATGCTCGCCGTCACGACGGCGATCGCGATCCGCTTCGACACGTGGTTCTCCCCCGAGTTCGACGACGCAGAGCGCGCGCGAGAGCACGCCGAGTACATCGCGCACGAGCTCGCGATCTACCGAGACGGCGACTTCGTCTCGATCAGCCGTCACCGCTGGGGCGAGATGATGCTGTTCTTCAGCCAGTACAACTGGAGCTATCGCCTCAACACGGTGGTGATGGGGAGCTTCGGCCTCTGGCTCGAGAAGAGCGGAAGCCTGCGTCGACTCCTCTCGTCACCTCACCACGGAAGAGTGGCCGTGGTGCTCGTCGTGACGGGCATCCTCGCCAACGCGTCGCTCGCGCTCTGGTCGGGCCACTACATCGCCGCCGGCAACGTGCTCGCGATGGGCTACGCGGCGACGTTCCTCTGGCTCGCGAAGCGCGCCTCGTTCGCGCCGGTGCGGGATGCGCTCGTGCCGATCGGTCGCATGGCGATCAGCGCCTACCTCGGGCAGACCGCGGCGTTCACGCTCTTCTTCTACGGCTACGGACTCGCGATGTACGGCCACCTCGGCCCGGCTGCCGCGCTCGCGTTCGCGTGCTCGGTGTGGGCGACGGAGGTCGTGATCGCCCGCCTGTGGCTGTCACGGTTCGCGATCGGACCGATCGAGTGGCTCTGGCGCTCGCTCACGTACCTGACGTGGATCCCGCTCACGAAGCGGTGATCCCGATCACGTCGCGCGCTCAGCGCGGGCGCGAGCGGCCGCGGACCAGGTGCAGATCGACGCTGTGCGGGCCGTCTGCGCGCACGTCGACGGCCTGCGTCACGTAGCCGCGCGCGCTCACCTCGAGGCGGTGCCCGAGACCATCGACCTCCACGCTGAACGACGCCTCGGGCATGACCTCGCCGTCCCAGCGCACCGTGGCGTTCGGCACGTTGGTCTGCACCGTGATGAGCGCCAGCTCCGCGCGCGGCCCGATCGGCCCGAGCGGCTCGGTGCTCGTCGTCGGCGGAGGCGTGGTGGTGTTGAGGTGCGCGCGCTCCTCGTCGAGGCGCATGCGGTGCACGACGAGGACACCCGCGACCGCGAGCACGCAGATGACGAGCAGCACACCGCCTAGGATCGAGGGCCGCTTCTGCACGCGCGGCGTGACCCAGTCGGCGCGACCGGGCGCGGGCTTGGGAGCCTTGAAGAGGAGCGCTTCGGGCGACAGCGTGGGCGCCGGCGGACGCGCAGCGAGATCCACGGGCGGCGCGGTCGGCGCCACGGGATGCGGAGCCGGCGTGCCGATCGGGACGAGCCCGTCGTCGTCGTCGTCGTCATCGGCCACGAGATCCGCGGCCGTGACCGCGGGCAGCTGCGCGGCCTTCGTGGCGTCGCGCACGAGGCGGCCTTGCCAGTCCAGCGCGGCCAGCCGCTGCCGAACGACCGACGCGCTCGCGGGACGCTCGGTGGGGAGCTTCTTCAAGAGCTCGTCGACGAGCGCCTCGAGCTCGATCGGCGCGGCGAGATCCGGCATCACCTCGCGCAGCTTCGGCGGCGCGTCGCGAAGGTGCTGGCCCATGAGGATCACGGGCTCCTTGTCGAGGAACACCGGTCGCCCGGTGAGCATCTCGAAGAGGATCGCGCCGAGCGCGTAGAGGTCTGCCGCGGGGCCGACCGGGAGGCGCGCGACGGCCTCGGGGCTGATGTAGCGCGGCGTGCCGAGCACCTGCTGCGCGTCGGTCAGCTGCGCGCGATCCTCGCTCGTGTCGGGCCGCTCGTCGTTCTGGAGGATCCTCGCGATGCCGAAGTCGAGCACCTTGAGCCCGCCGCTCGCGAGGAGCGTCACGTTGTCGGGCTTGAGGTCGCGGTGCACGACACCCGCGGCGTGTGCGGCCTCGAGCGCGCTCGCGATCTCGCTCGCGACCCGCACGGCCTCGCGCGGCGCCATGGCGCCCGAGCCGCTCTCCTTGGCGAGCCGGCGCAGGCGCGTGAGGAGCGAGTCGCCGTGGAGCAGCTCCATCGCGAGGAAGAGCGTGCCCTCGTCGCCGCGCCCGAACTCGTGAACGACGACGACGTTCGGGTGATGCACGCTCGAGGCGGCGCGCGCCTCGCGCTGGAAGCGGGCCTCGATGAACGGATCGTCGGCGACGTCGGGGCGCAGCACCTTGATCGCGACGCGTCGTCCGATCGCGAGCTGCGTCGCCTCGTAGACCGAGCCCATGCCGCCCGAACCGAGCAGGCGCTCGACGCGGTAGCGACCCGCGATCGTCGTGCCCATCGAGAGGCTCGTGTCCGCGATCTCCTTCTTGGTCATCCGCGGACGCGTGGACGACGCAGGATCGCGGCCGCCGCCGCTCGAGGTCGAGGCTGCGGACTTCGGGGCCTCGGGGCGCACGGTGATGCGCTCCTTCTTCTGCGGCTCGCCGGACATCAGCCCGGCCATGCTACCACGCAGACGCGGCGGGCGGCGCACGGATTTGCCCTGAAACGTGGGCGATTCGCGTCGTCACCGCCCGGATACGTCTCGGATGGCCGTCGGCCGCGCGCTCCCCTAGGCTCTCCGCGTGCAGCCCAGCGACGATGGCCCGAGCGACGGCGCTCCGCCCCCGAAGACGCGGCCGAAGGATCCGCCGATCGTCGAGTGGTATCGCCTCGACGCGAGCCGTCGCATCTTCGTCACGCTCACGCTCGGCGCCTCGATCATGCTGGTCGGCTCGATCGTCTCGGCGGCGGGCCTCTTCGGATCGCGCGGCTCGCTCCCGCATCCGATCTCGATGGGTCACCGCCGCGCGATGATCGGTGAGGAGCCGATCGGCGACAGCAATCCGACGCTGGAGCTCGCGACCGGTCTCATCGCGCTCGCGTGTCTCCTCGGTGGCGGCGCGACGGCGATCGTCGGCCTCAAGCGCGCGCTCTCCGAGGAGAGCTACCTCGCGCTGCGGCACGACGGCGCGCTGTTCGTGAAGGACGAGACCGAGCGCTTCGTCGCGTGGGACGACCTCGAGGACGTGCGCTGGGACGCGCCCACGAACGCGCTCTTGTTCATCGGGCACGACGGCGTCGCGGTCCCCCTCGTCGCGCGCTTCGCGGACGTCACCAACGAAGATCTCGCGCAGCGCGTGCGCTCCGTGCGTCGTCGCGCCGTGCACGGGCTCTTGCGCGTTCCTCCCGCCCCCACCGCGCCCGAGCCGGCGGAGTCGAGCGACGCGTGACCGTCGCGCGCGGAAGGATCCCCGTGCTCCTCGTGCACGGCATCTGGGACACCGGCGCCAAGCTCGCGATCCTCGAGCGCGTGATCGAGGCGCGCGGTCGCGACGTGGAGACGATCGATCTCACACCGAACGACGGTCGCGCACCGATCCGCGAGCTCGCCGCGCAGGTGGCCGCGCGCGTCGACGAGCTCCGATCACGCGCGGGCGTGGACCGCATCGATCTCGTCGGCTTCTCCATGGGCGCGCTCGTGTCGCGCACGTACATCCAGCGCCTCGGAGGGCGCGATCGGGTGCGGCGCTTCGTCAGCATCTCGGGACCGCACGCGGGCACGCTCGACGCGATGGTCATGCCGTACGCGGGCACGCGCGACATGAGGCCGGGGAGCGCTCTCTTGAGAGACCTCGCCTCCGACGCCGATCCGTGGGGCGACGTGGAGGTGCACGTCCTCTACACGCCGTTCGATCTGATGATCGTCCCCGCGCGTTCGAGCGAGCTCCGCGGCGCGCGCAGCACACAGCGCATCCCCGTCGCGTTTCATCGCTTCATGATCGAGAGCCCTCGCGCGACCAAGGCCGTCGCTGACCTGCTCGAGGAGCGCGCTTGAAGGCGAAGCAGCGCACGTCCGCGCGCGAGCGTCTCCTCGCCTGGTTCCGTGCGAACGCGCGGCCGCTCCCGTGGCGCGAGACCTCCGATCCGTATGCGATCTGGGTCTCCGAGGTGATGCTCCAGCAGACGCGCGTCGAGACGGTGCTCCGCTACTTCGATCGCTTCCTCGCGCGCTTCCCGACCGCTCACTCGCTCGCGGCGGCCAGCGAAGACGACGTGCTCTCGATGTGGAGCGGCCTCGGCTACTACCGCCGCGCGCGCTTGCTCCACGAGGGCGTGAAGGCCGTGGTCGCTCGTCACGATGGGCGCGTGCCCCAGGACGCCGAGGCGCGACGCGCGCTGCCGGGCGTCGGTCGATACACGGCAGGCGCGATCGGCAGCATCGCGTTCGGTCTTCGCGAGCCGATCGTCGATGGCAACGTGGCGCGCGTGCTCTCGCGCCTCGACGTGATCGAGGACGCGATCGGCACGCCGAACAGCGAACGCGCGCTCTGGGCCGAGGCGAGCGCGTGGGCCGATCACGACGACCCCGGCGCGGTGAACCAAGCGCTCATGGAGCTCGGCGCGACGATCTGCGCGCCGAGATCGCCACGATGCGGCGAGTGTCCCGTGCGCGCGTCGTGCGGCGCGCGCCGCGCCGATCGCGTCGAAGAGCTCCCTGTCCCCCGCGTGAAGAAGGCGCCGAAGGACGTCTCGGTGGTGGCGCTCGTCGCGCGTGATCGCCGCGGAAGGGCGCTGCTCGTGAAGCGGGATGCGAGCGACCAGCCCGGCCTCTTCGGCGGCGATCTCTTCAAGGGGCTGTGGTCGGTCCCGATGCAGGAAGGCGAAGGCCGCGGCGTCGCGCGCGAGCTCGCAGACGCGCACGGTGCGTCGCTGTCGCTGTCTCGCGCGCGCGAGCTGGTGCACGTGCTCACGCACCGCAGGCTCCACGTGAACGTGCACCAGGCGGGGCTGTCCGAAGCTCGCGGTGCGTCGCGCCTGATCGACCCCGAGGCGCTCGAGGGCATCGGCGTCTCGACGCTCACCAAGAAGATCCTCGCGAGCGTGCGATGAGCGCTTGGCGCGCCGTGTCCGACGTTCGATCCTCTCGATCATGACGCGCCTCGGTCTCCTCGCGCTCCTGGTCCTCGCTGGATGCGGCGGCTCTCTCTCGGGCAGCGATGCTGGGATCGACGCCGAGCTCGCCGGCGCAGACGACGCCGCCTCGCGGACGGGCGCCTCCGAAGACGCGCGCGAGGCGGAAGGCACGGACGCGACGAGCGCGTCCGTCGACGCACGCGCGGCCGAGCCGTGCGTCACGCGCGTCACCTACGGCAGCGCGTGGATCCACGGCGCCGAGCACCCCACGCAGTTCGACGACGCGAGCGGCGTCGTGACGTGGGACGGCGTCTGCGTCGACGACGGTGCCAACTCGTACGCGGTGCTGTCGAACGGCTGGAGACCTTACTTCTCTGGTCGATCCGCGTGCGTCATCGCGCTCGATGTGCGGGGAGACTGTGCGCCACCTCCGGGCGAGTGCGCGACGCGCATCACGTACGGCGCTCGGTGGCTCAGGCCCGACGGGCACGCCGCGGACTACGACGACGTCGGCGGTGTCGTGACGTGGGACGGCCAGTGCGAGCGCGCGGGCACCGACTCACGCGCTTCGCTCTCGAACGGCTGGGCGCCTCACTTCTCGGGCGCGGGATCGTGCGGCGTCTCGATGCGCTTCACACAGTGCGGCGGTCTCTTCGCGAACCCAGTGATCGACGTCGACTGTCCCGATCCCGGCGTCACGCGCGACGGCGACACGTACGTGCTCACGTGCACGTCGGGCGGCGCCGCGAGCGCGTTCCCGCTGCGCACGTCTCCCGATCTCGTGCACTGGACGAGCGCGGGCCATGCGTTTCCCTCGGGCACACGACCCGCGTGGGCGTCGGGTGACTTCTGGGCGCCCGAGATCCATCGCGTGGGCGATCGATGGATCGTCTACTTCAGCGCACGTCGCGCGAGCGATGGTCGTCTCGTGGTCGGCGCGGGCACCGCGTCGGACGTGCTCGGCCCGTACACGGACGTCGGCGCGCCGCTCGTCACGGGCCCTTCGCCTGGCGTGATCGACGCGCACTTCTTCGAGGCCTCCGACGGTCGTCGCTTCCTTCTCTACAAGGTCGACGGCAACGCCGTCGGGGCGCGCACGCCGATCTTCATCCACGAGCTCGAGGCCGACGGCGTGACGCTGCGCGGGAGCGCGATCGAGATCCTCACGAACGATCGCGCCTGGGAAGATCCGCTCGTCGAAGGCCCGTGGATGATCGAGCGGAGCGGCACGTTCTACCTGTTCTACAGCGCGAGCTACTACGCGAGCGCGCGCTACGCGACGGGCGTCGCGAGATCGAGCTCACCCACGGGACCGTTCACCAAGTCGAGCGGCCCGATCCTCACCAGCAACGACGCGTGGGCAGGGCCGGGCCACGGCTCCGTGATCGTGGGACCCTCCGGCGAGTGGGTGCACGTCTATCACGCGTGGCGAGGCGACCGCGTCGACGCATCGCCCGGCCGCCTCGTGCTCGTCGATCGCGTCGCGTGGGACGCCGACGGCTGGCCGACGATGCACGCGTCGCCGAGCGCGATCTCTCAGCCCCTGCCGTGAAGCTCGCGGCCTCGACGTGGCTCAGCGCTGAACGGCGTGGAGGACTCGACCTGGCGTGCCTGGCGCCGTGATCGTCAGGTCGGCGATGGCCGCGCGAACACACGCCTCCTCCTCGGTCCCCCGCAGCGCGCCGCGGAGCGACGCATCGAGCGCTCCCTCCGCTGTCCACGTCACCTCGAGCGCCACCGCGTCGCTGCCCATGCATGCGAGCACCGACGCCGTGCGCGTGCGGATCGCCTCGCGGGCGGCCGTCGCGGCGGAGGAGTCGGCCGTCGCGGTCGTCCTCGGCAGACTGTCGTCGACCGCGGTCGCCCGGGGCTCGGCCTCGCTTCGAGCGGTCTGCGTCGTCTGCTCCGCTGCGACCCAAGCTTGCCGTTCGCGCGTCTGGCAGAGGCCACCGCGTGGCGTGTGGATGCACTCGTACGTCATGAGGACGCCGCAGCCATCGACTCGGTATCCCCCGGCGCCCATCGCCTCGACGGCCAGCTGATCCTCTGGACACGGGATCTCGCCCGACGCGCGACGGATCGCGTAGAGGCTGCCGACGTCGATCTCCTGCATCTCCACGCCGTGCGGGGTGCGAACGGGCCCGACGATCGTCGAGGGCGCACAGGCCGTCAGCACGAGCGTCGCGATCCCTGCAAGCAGTTGTGTTCGCGTCTTCATGCGCGCGAGTGGGCCCGTGGTCGCACCCGGCGTCAACCCGAGCCCCGTTCGCGTCGCGTCGACGTTGCGCAGCGTGTCGAGCACGCGTGCTGCCGAAAGCCGGATCAGCGCGCGCGCGATGTCACGAAGTAGGCGACGCCGCCGAGGATCGCCGCGCCGACCACGGCACCGATCTCGCGCATCGTGACGTAGCCGACGAAGCCACCGAAGAGGATGCCGATCAGGAGCGCGCCCCACGCGAGCATCGGCGAAGAGGGGCCGGCAGGTCGCGTCATCCGCGTGGTCGCGATCGCGCCTGGTGGTGTGGGACCAGGAGGCTTGGGTCCCATGCCCATCATCTGGAGCGCGATCGCGATGCGCTCGTCTTCGCTCCGCACGCGGCCAGGCGTTCCGCAGCCGCACTTGCCTCCGTCGCGCGCGAGGCAGCGATCGCAGGTGAACGCGTTGCACGACGTGCACTGCGACCACTCCGCTGCGAAGCCCTCGGGGTCCGCCTTCGCCGACGGATTGCCTCCTCGGATCGAGGAGACGGAGATCATTCGCGAGCAACCACCGCGACAACCCATGACCGGCATCGCTGGAGCGTACGACGACTCGGGCGCGCTAGACCCGCAGGGTGTCGGGGGCGAGCTCGAGCAGGCGGTCGAGCACGGCGTTGCCGAGCTTCTCCTGCACCGTGTTCTGTCGCAGGCGATCGTTGAGGTTCTGCCAGTCGACCTCGTCGAGCGGCTGATCCTGGTTGAAGCAGGTGAACACGATGCCCTTGGGCTTGCCGGTCACCGGATCGATGTGCTTCTGGAGGCACTGCGCGCACACCTCTTTCATCATGCACTGCATCGGCGAGTTGATGCTCCCGAGCGCGACGTGCTCCTTGCGCAGGTATGGGCGGAGCACGCTGTGACGTGCGCGCGCGACGGCCGCCATCATGCGATCGCTGCCGATCGCGATGACGCGCTTGGCCTCCGAGAGAGGCGCGACCTGCTCGCCCAGCTGGCCTTCCGCGAACGCGACCATCGCCTGCACGATGTTGCCGACGAACGATCGATCCTGCGGACGACGCGGCTCGATCGCGGGACCGACGTCGCTCGCCCAGATCACCTGGTCGGTCGCGGCCTCGATGTCGTCGCGCTTGAAGACGTCGATCGGGTTTCGGTAGCCGGCGAAGTAGATGACCTTGCTGCCTGCCGCGCGCAGCGCCTTGGCGATCGAGAAGAGCACCGCGTTGCCGAGGCCTCCGCCCGCGAGGAGCACCGTCTCGTTCTCGCCGATCTCCGTCGGCGTGCCCGTCGGGCCCATCACGACGACCTCTTCACCGATCGTGAGCGCGGCGCAGAGGCGCGAGCTCACGCCCATCTCGAGGACGATCATCGAGAGGAGGCCGCGCTCTGGATCCGTCCACGCGCCCGTCAGCGCGAGGCCCTCCATGAGGAGCGACGTGCCCTCGACGACCCTCGCGGACGACTCGAAGTTCTGGAGGCGATAGAACTGACCGGGCTTGAACGCGCGAGCCTGCGCGGGCGCGTGCACCACGACCTCGACGATCGTCGGCGTGAGGCGGTTCACCTCGCGCACCGTGGCGCGCACCTCGTGGTCGATGCGGTTCGCCAGCTGCGTCCAGCTCGCCTCGCGCGCGGCCTGGAGCTCGGGCGTGGAGATCGCGCGCGCGATGTCGCTCGCGAAGTGCGCCGCGACGGCCTGGTGGCCGTCTTTGCCCGACGCCATCGCGCGTACGACGCTGCCTGCGTACACCGGGTGGTTGTCGCCGTAGAAGCTCACGGTGTGACCCGCGTCGTCGAGGTAGCTCGTGAAGAAGCCCGCGTCCGGACCGGCAGATGCGCCGCTGATCTTCTCGAGCGAGACGCTGCCCTCGCCGCGACGCGAGACGCGGTGCGTCTCGAAGAAGCCCTTCTTGTCGAGCGCGAACGAGCGCGGCTTCTCGCGCTCGTAGGTCGTGTTGGGCGAGGTGCCGGCGGCGACGCAGACCGTGCGCGCCTCGAGCTCGAGCATCGATCCATCGGTGCGCTTGAACGTCATCGCGCGGAGCGCGCCGAAGTCGTCCTTCAGCGCCGCGACGGGTGAGAGGTTCTCGGCGAAGCGGATGCCCTCTTCGAGACCCTCCGCGATCTCCTCGTGGTTGAGTCGGTAGGCTGGCGAGTCCTCGAGGCGCTTGCGGTAGACGACGGTGACGCCGCCCCACGACTCGATGAGGTCGTCGAAGTTCGGCGCGCGGCCGCGGCTCGCAGCGTCGTCACGCTCGGCGTGGAGCGCGCGACCGTGCGCGAGGAACTCCTCGAGGATGCCGCGCTCTTCGGCGTCGAAGCGCGCGAGCGCCGTGGCTTCCTTCGCGGCGTCCTTGCCCGTCGCGAGCTCCCACTGCGCGAGCATCTTCTCGCACTGGATCACGTAGTACGCGCGCAGCTCCGTCGCGGTGTCGATCGCGGTGAGGCCGCCGCCGATCACGATCGCAGGCAGGCGCACCTGCAGGCTCGAGAGCGTCGAGCGCTTGGCCGCGCCCGTGAGCTGGAGGCCCATCAAGAAGTCGCTCGCCTTGCGGATGCCGCGCACGAGGTTGTTCTCGACGTCGACGATCGTGGGCTTGCCCGCGCCCGCCGCGATGGCCACGTGCGCGAACCCCTGCTGCCACGCGTCTTCGAGCGTGATCGTTCCGCCGAAGCGGATGCCGCCGAAGAAGCGCAGCTTCTCGCGACGCGCGAGCGTCAGGTAGAGGAGCGTGAGGAAGTTCTTGTCCCAGCGAACGGTGATGCCGTACTCGCTCACGCCGCCGAACCCGAAGAGCGTGCGCTCGTCGAGCTCGGCGCTCAGCTCGCGGAAGCGCTCGATCGGCGCATCGAGCAGCGCGCGCGGCAGCGGCTCGAGCTTCAGGCCGTCGATGCCGACGACGCCGAAGCCCTCCTGCACGAGGTGGTGCGCGAGCGTGTAGCCGGCCGGACCGAGGCCGACGACGAGCACGTCGTGACCGTGGTACGCGGCGGGGAACGGGCGTCGCGCGTTGAGCGGGTTCCAGCGCGTGAGGAGGCCGTAGATCTCGACGCCCCACGGCATGTCGAGCACGTCGGTGAGGATGCCCGTCTCGATCTGCGGGATGTTCACCGGATCCTGCTTCTGGAAGATGCAGGCGCGCATGCAGTCGTTGCAGATGCGGTGGCCGGTGCCCGGCATGAGCGGGTTGTCGATCGCGATCAGCGCGAGCGCGCCGATCGCATCACCCGCGCGGCGGACGAGGTGCGCCTCGGAGATCTTCTCGTCGAGCGGACAGCCCGTGAGCGGCACGCCGAGCGGGCTCGGCTTGTAGGCGCCCTCCTTCGTCTTGAAGCCCTTGCTGCACGAGTCCTTGTCGCGGTTGTGGCAGTAGAGGCAGTACTCGACCTCGTTGCGGATCTCGAGGCGGCTCATGCGGCGATCGGTCAGCTTGAAGCCGTCGCGATGACGCACGTGATGCTCGGGCGTGACGAGCTCTTCGGGGCGCTCCTGGCTCGGGCGACGGATCTGGACGAGCTTCTCGTGGCTCACCGTCTTCGGCAGTCGGAACGCCATCCAGTCTTCGAGCGCCGGGTCGTCCTTGCGCATGACGAGGAACGTCTCGAGGAGCTCGAGCGCGCGCGCGACGACGGCCTTGTCGGCCTCGCGCTCGCCCGACGGAAGCGAGAGCGCCTTCGCGATCTCCGCGCAGCGCACCGAGCGATCCGCCGCGAGCTCGGCGCGCTTGAGGTCGATCTCGAGATCGAGGAGGTCGCACGCGAGGAGCGCGACCGCGAGCTCGTCGTCGATCACGACTCCGAGCGTTGTGAGGAGCGCGCGCGCGTCGGCGTCGAGCGTCGCGTCGAACGCGATGACACCGCGCTTCATCGCGCGGCGCTTCACGAGCTGATCCTGCATGCGGAAGATCGGGCTCACGGTGACGGCGTCCGTCATGTGGTCGCGCCGTCGATCTTCGACGCCGAAGAGGCGCGCGACGAAGTCGCCGAGGAAGGGCGCGGCCTCGACGAGCACGTCGGAGAGCGACTCGGGGGTCATGCCAGCGCCGCGGCCCGTGCGGTACGCGAGCACCCGCGCGTGCGTCTCGGGCGCGAGCGTGAGGAGCTCGGTGAGGAACCGTTCATCGAGTCGGGCGAGCGCGTCCGGACGGAAGAGATCGTCGAAGCTCAGGCCATTCTTTGCGAGCGCAGGGATCGGGGGGGAGCTCATCGCGCGCGGACTATACGGGCGCGGGCGCACACCGCTACCGCTCGCGCGCGCCCGCGTGTGAGGTGGATCTCCATCCGCGAGGTGGGGTGTGCCCTGCGGCCGAGGACCACGCGTGCGGCAGCGATCAATCCGTCGCGCGCGTGGCGGGTGGCGTCTCGGTCGAGGCGCTCGGCGTCTGTGCGCCCGTCGCGCTCAGCGGTCGTCGCGACGGCGGTGCCGGAGGATAGAGCGACGACACCATGATGGCCGCGCGCGCGCGCCTCAGATCGCTCTCGAGCGCGGCCGCGCGACTGCTCGCGATGCGCGCCTCTTCGCGGGTGGTCTCGAGCTCGGCGGCGAGCTCGTCGAGGCGCGACTCGCTGCGCTCTCGGCGCACGTGCTCGATCGAGAGCTCGCGCTGACGATCCTCGGCCTCCGCCGTGAGGGTGACGACGATCTCGCGCTGCTGCTCGAGCGCGGTCGTGATCGCGGCCAGCCGGTCGAGAGACTCGGTGTGTCGCTCGTCGAGGCTCATCGCCGAGGTCTCGGCGTGCGCGAGGCGCTGCGCGAGCTCTTCACGCGTCAGGCGGCTCGACTCGTACTGCTCCTCGAGGCGCACGACGTCCTGCCGCAGCGCGCGCGATCGCGCTTCTTCTTCGCTGAGGCTCGCGCTCACCGTCTCGGCGCGCAGGCGCTGCGTCTCCGCGAGCGCGCGCGCGCGCTCCGCTTCGAGCCGCTGCACGTCGGCCTCGCGCTGGAGCACGTGCGCGACCGCGCCGAAGAGAGCCAGACCCGCGACGAGGAGCGGCGCGGCCCAGCGCACGACGGCGATGCGTCGCGCGCGGCGCTCTTCGGGTGCGGTGAGCAGCGCGAGCTCTCTCGCGAGCTGCTCGGCCGAAGGTCGCGCGTCGGGCGACACGGCGAGCCAGCGCTCGAACGCGCGGCTCAGGTAGCGGAGATCGTGTCGGCGTGGTGCGCGCGGAGCCGCGCTCGACCGCAGCGCGACGAACGCATCGACGGAGCCACCGACGAGCGGCTCCGTCTCGCTGGGATCGAGCGCGTCGCGCAGCGTGAGCGCGAGCGAGAAGACGTCGGCCTTGGGCCCGACCAGCGGCGGATCGGGATCGCCCGCGAACCGCGCGGCGACCTCGGGCGCGAAGTACGAAGGTGTGCCCGCGAGCACGAGCTCCGCGTCGCGCGCGGCGACGCCGAGATCGAGGAGGATCGGCAGCACGGGGCTCGCGTCGCCCTGCGCGTCGAGCTGCGCGAGGAACACGTTCTCCGGCTTCACGTCTTGGTGGCGCACGCCTCCGCGGTGCATCGCGGCGAGCGCGCGCGCGATCGGCTCGAAGATCCGCCGCGCCTCGGCGCGCGCGAGCGGACCGCGGCGCATGCGCTGGGCCAGCGTCTCGCCGCGGTAGAGCGGCATGACGAACCACAGGCGCCGGTCGTGCCAGCCGTGATCCTTGAGCTGCACGATCGAGGGATGGAACACCGACGCGATGAGCTGGAGCTCGCGGAGCGCGGTGGCGACGGCGGCGTCGTCGTCGGCCTGGACGCGCAACATCTTGAGCGCGACGACGTGATCGGAGACCTCGAGATCACGCGCGCGATAGACCTCGGCGAACGCGCCCGTACCGAGCCGATCTTCGATCTCGTAGCGCGTGCCCACGACCATCCCCGCCTCGAGCAGCGGCGGTCGCGCACGACGCGGCGGCGCGGGGGCGAGCGACTCGTCGAGCGCGAAGGCCTCGACGAGCGCGCCGCGCGTGGTGGCGGTGCGTCCGGGAGGACGACCGCCGAGCACCTCGACCGCTCGCGCCTGAGCGCGCGCGAGCCGCTCGTCGATCTCGCCGATCTCGACGCCGAGCACGAACGCCGCCTCTGTGGGACGCAGGCCGCGTGTGTAGACGAGCTCGACGGTCTCGCCGAGATCGCTGAGCCCGCGACGCAGCGCGAGCAGCGCCTTGGTCACGGTGAGGCCATCGCGCGCGAGGTAGAGCGACGAGTCGTCGGGCAGGGGCTGCGCGTCGGTGCTCGCGGCGATCGACGCGCGCAGGCGCGCCACGAGGCGTGCGCGCGGACCCGGCGGGGCTGCGAGCTCGCGCGCCAGCTCCGTCTCTTCGGAGCTCGCGGCGAGCTCGGTGAGGAGACGTCTCGCGACGACGGGACCTGCGTGACGGATCGCGTACTGCGAGAGCGAGTGCCACTGGTGCTCGATCACGCGATCGGCCACGACGCTCTCGATCGTGCTCGCGACGCGACGCGACGCGAGCACCGAACGGGCCGCAATTCCAAGGGCGGCGTCGCTTCGGGCCCACGTCACGCGAGGCCTCCATGGTCCTCGCGGAGGACTCTGGCGGAGAGGCTCGACGACCACCTCTTCGCTTGCGACGTCACTGATCCACGTTAGCATGCGGCCCCTGCGCAGCACCGGTCGGTGCACCTCGCGCGCTCGAGTCTCGGCGAGATGAGACGTATTGCCTCACCCTGGTCACCGCGTGATCAGAAGCTCTTCTGCCTAGGCCTCCTCGCGCTCTCTTCGAGCGCGTGTGCGGGGGCGGGAGCGGCGCGCGCGCCCGCCTCGGCCGTGTCGCTGCGCACCGACACCGCGAACGAGGTCGAGGGGCCGCACGATCCGCCGCCTGCGTTCAACGACCTCGTCGCGCTGGCGCGAGAGCGACTCGCGCAGCCCGACGCTCCCGCGACGCTGCCTGCGGAGCTCGCGTCTTCGCTCGCGGCGCTGACGTACGACGAGCACCGACAGATCCGGTTCCGTCCCGAGCGATCGCTGTGGCGCGGTGAGCCCGGGCTCTTCGAGGTGCAGCTCTTTCACCTCGGGCATCGTCAGCTGACGCCTGTGCGCGTGAACATCGTCGACGGCGGGACGACCTCGCCGCTCCCGTACGATCCTTCGCTCTTCGTGAGCGAGTCGGGTGAGCTGCCGAACGGTGACGTGGCGAGCGGTGATGTGGGGTACGCCGGCCTTCGCCTGCACGCGCCGCTCAACGACTCGGCGTACCGCGACGAGGTGCTCGTCTTTCAAGGCGCGAGCTACTTCCGATCGCTCGGCCGCGGTCAGGTGTACGGGCTCTCGGCGCGTGGCCTCGCGATCGACACGGGCGAAGCGCGTGGCGAAGAATTTCCCCGCTTTTCACAGCTGTTCCTCGTGCGACCGGCGGAGCACGACGCGCACGTGTGGCTGCTCGCGTTGATGGAGAGCCCGCGCGCGACGGGCGCGTACGCGTTCCGCGTGGAGCCCGGCGCCCCGACCGAGATCGAGGTGACCGCGCGCGTGTTCTTCCGCGAGGTGCCCGGCGTCGTCGGCGTCGCGCCGCTCACCAGCATGTTCTTGTTCGGCGAAGATCGACCGGCGCGCTTCGGTGACTTTCGGCCCGAGGTCCACGACTCGGACACGCTCGTGATCCACTCGAGCAGCGGCGAGCAGATCGCGCGCTCGCTGCACAACCCGCCGCGCACGACGGTCACCAGTCATCGCGTCCCCGGCGTGCGTGGCTTCGGCCTCGCGCAGCGCGATCGAGCGTTCGCGTCGTACGAAGATCTCGAGACGGGCTACGAGCGTCGACCGACCGCGTGGGTCGAGCCGCTCGACGACTGGGGCCCAGGCGCCGTGCGCTTGCTCGAGATCAGCACGGAGCTCGAGACCGACGACAACATCGCCGCGATGTGGGTGCCCGACACGATCCCCGCGGACGGTCTCTCGCTCCGCTACCGCGTCTCGTTCGGTGACGACGTTCCGGTGCGCGGCGACGGCGCGCGTGTCGTGTCCACGCGCATCGCGACGCACGGGCAGTTCACCGACGCGGGCGTCGTTCGTTTCGTCGTGGATCTCGCCGGTCCGTCGCTCGCGACGCGCCCTCCGAGCGAGCTCACGTGGACGCTCGACGCGCGGGGCGCCGAGGTGATCGAGACCATCGTCGTGCCGAACGCCAACGTCGGAGATCCCGCGGGGGTGCGAACGATCTCGTCGGTGCGTGTGCCTGCGGGCGTGCGTGATGTGGAGCTGCGCGGGTTTCTCGGCGCGCGCGGCGAGGCCCTGTCCGAGACCTGGAGCTACCTGTGGCAGACGCCAGAGTAGAAGCAGACGCCAGAGTCGAGGCCGCGCGCGAAGGGTCTCTGTCGAGCGTCGCTCCTCCGGGGACCGACTCGGGACGCGCGCGCGGCGAGAGCGGCTGGCGTCGACGCGCGAGCGAGCCGAGCGAGTCTGCGGAGCTGCGCGTCGCGCACTACCTGCGTGCGCTGGGCCTGGCAGACGCTGCGATCGCGCAGACGCTGTCGCGTGACCTCGCGACCGAAGCGGCAGGCTCGATCGACGCCGCGCTCGAGCTCGCGTGGGCGCGCGCCGAGTCGCTCGCGTCGATCGTGGGCGCGGGCCGCGCGGTCGATCCGCTGTTCCTCCGACGTCTCCTTCACCAGCACCCGCAGCTGCTCGCTGCGCCCGAGCGCGCACGTGAGCTCGCGCTCGCGATGGGTGATCCGGAGACGGGGCGGATCCGCGGCGGACGTCCGCTCGAGATCGCGTCGCTCGACGCGCCGAAGGTCTCGATGACGGCGCGCGCCGGCATGATCGGCGCGGTGCTCGCGGTCACGGGCGTCCTCGCGGTGTGGGGAGGAGCGCCCGCCGTGTTGCTCACGGCGCTCGCGCTCGTGACGTGCGTCCTGTGGCTGCACGCGGTGCCGGGTGTGATCTCGGCAGGCGCGGGCCTCGTGCGTCGCATGCGTCGCGCGCGAGTCGTGCGCTCGTCGGTCGACACCGCCCTGATCGAGAGCGCCCGGCCGCTCCCACCGACCGTGCTCGTGATCCCCGTCTACCACGAGAGCCCTGCGCGCGTGCTCGGCGCAGCGGTCGCGATGCGTGAGCAGCTCTTGCGCGTGCCGGGCGGGGAGGCCTTCGAGATCTTCGTCCTGAGTGACTCGCGCGATCCTGCGAAGGCCGCGGGCGAAGAGCGCGCGGTGCGGCGCGTGGCCGTGCCTGCGGGCGCGCCGATCCCGATCCACTACCGACGTCGCGCGCGAAACGATCACACCAAGACCGGCAACATCGCCGAGTTCCTCGAGCGCTGGGGCGAGCGCTTCGAGCTCGTGATCGTGCTCGACGCCGACAGCCTCGTGCGCGGCGAGACGCTCGTGCGCATGGCTCGGCGGCTGAACGACGATCCGCGCGCGGGCCTGATCCAAGCGCCGATCATGCCGCGGGGCGGCACCACGCTCTTCGCGCGATGGCAGCAGCTCTCGGCGTGGCTCGTCGGCCCGCTCGCCACGTCGGGCCTCGCGGCGTGGGCCGGCGATCACGGCAACTACTTCGGTCACAACGCCGCGATCCGCGTGCGCGCGTTCGTCGAGAGCGCGGGCCTTCCCGATCTGCCGGGGCGCGCGCCGCTCGGTGGTCCGATCTCGAGCCACGACTTCGTCGAGGCCGCGCTGCTCGTGCGCGCGGGGTGGGCCGTGAGGAACGCGGACGACCTCGTGGGCAGCTACGAGGAGCTCCCGCCGACCCTCGGCAGCTTCGTCGTGCGCGATCGTCGCTGGTGTCAGGGCAACCTCCAGCACCTTCGCGTGGCGCGCGCGAGCGGCCTCTCGTTCGCGAGCCGTGCGCACCTCGTGCTCGGCGCGCTCGGCTACCTCGCCGCGCCGCTGTGGGCCGCGTTCCTCGTCCTCGTCGTGATCGCCAGCACCACGCTCGACGCCACGATGCCGCGCGCGACGTTCCTCGCGCTGCTCGCGACGACGCTGTGTCTCCACGCCTTGCCGCGCGTGCTCGGTCTCCTCGACGCGCTCGTCACGCGCGAGCGGCGCCTGGCGTTCGGTGGCGCGGCGCGTCTCGTCGCGAGCGCCGTCGCGGAGGTCACGCTCGGCGCGCTCGTCGCGCCGATCCTCATGGTGCAGCACACGCGCATCGTGCTCGACATCCTGCGCGGGCGAACCTCGGGCTGGGGCGCGCAGCTTCGTGGCGTCGACGGCGACGCTGTGGCTGCAGAGGCACGCGCACACCTCGGCCTCACGCTGCTCGGTCTCGCGCTCGCCCTCGCGGCCTCGATCGCAGACGTCGAGACGTTCGTGTGGCTCGCGCCGATCTGGCTGCCGCTCATCGCCGCGCCCGTGATCGCCGCGGCGCTGGCGAGCGAGGAGCTCGGCGAGCTCACGAAGAAGCTCGAGCTCTTCGTCGTGCCGCCCGAGACGCGCGGCGATCCGCTGCTCGATCGCGCCGACGACCTCTCCGCGCAGCTCGCGGGCGATGCGGCGGGACGCTTCCGCGATCTCGTGCTCGACCCCGCGCTCTTCGCGTCGCACCTCGCGCGCATGGACGCCGGGTCGACCCTGCGCGTGACGCCCGAGATCATCGAGCGAGCCGCGCGTGGTGGACCGACCGGCATCTCCGACCAAGAGCGCGTCGCCCTCGCGGCCGACCCTGTCGCGATGCGCGAGCTCCATCGCGAGGCGTGGCGCCGCTGGCCCGTCGATGCGTGGCGAGGCGAGGGTGGCTGGACGCGTGAGCCTCGCTGACGCGGCCGCGCGTGTGCGAGAGTGGCCGCATGAGCGACAAGGAGGACGTCGGCATCTCCGCGCTGAATGCGCCCTTCGTCGTGCGCGTGGCCGCGGCGTTCCAGGCCGTGTCGGGTCTCTATCTCGCGCTCTCCGCGATCCAGCTCCTCGCCACCATCGTGTTCTTCGGCGAGCTCGTCTTCATCCAGTACGTGAACTGGGCGTTCGTGCCGCTCGCCGTCCTCCAGATCGTGAGCGCCGCGCAGGTCGTCCGCGTGCGTGCGCCCTGGGGGTGGGTCGGCACCGCGCTGTCGATCGGGATCGCGCTGATGGTCACCGCGTGGATCGCCGCGAACGTCTACTTCACGATCTTCTCGTGCATGCAGCTCGGCACGCTCGTGTTCGCGTGGATCGCCGCCGTGCTCGCGCCGTTCACGATCGGCCCGATCGCCGCAGCGGCCAAGGCCCGCAAGGCGCTCGAGGATCAGGGCATGGACCTCGGCCTCTGATCGATCGACGGCTCAGGGCGCGTCTTGGTCGACGAACGCGTCGTCTCCGACGACGGCATCCACCTCGACGAACGCGTCCACCGCCTCGACGCCCCCGTCCACCGCTCCGGCGTCGAGGCTCGTGCTCGCGTCGCCCGCGCTCGATGCGTCCGAGCCCGCGTCATGCGGCACCGCAGCGTCCACGCCCGGCTCGGCGCGACACACGCCGCTCGTGCACGTCAGCGCGCTCTGACACTCGTTCGATCGTGTGCACGGCTCGCCCGGACCCTTGAGCACCGGCGTCGTCGCGCAGCCCGTGTTGCCCATGCTGAGCGGCACCGTGGCGATCCCCATCGCGACGCCCAGACACACGAACGCCGCGCGGAGCACTCTTCGGATCGAGGCATCGCGCGGCGTTCGGAACATCGCGAGGAGTGTTACGTCCCTCGCCTCACTCGGCAATTCTCAAACTTTGCGGACCACCCGTGCGCCCGATTCACAGTCGACGGATGGAGGCGCTCAGGCCCGGCGACTCAGGCCGGTGCGCGCGTTCCGCAGTTCGCGCAGAACTTCGCGCCCGGCGCGTTCATCTGGTTGCAGCCCGTGCACGGCTTCGGCTGCGGCGGGCCCATCTGTCCGCCGCACTCCGCGCAGAACTTTCCGGGAGGAACGCGCGCGCCACATGCGGTGCAGATGGCGAGGCTGCCCGCTCCTTGGGGCGCGGCCAGCGTCGGCGCCGTCTGGCCGCCCTGCGGCATCGTCTGTTGCTGGGGATAGCCCTGCTGGGGATAGCCCTGCTGCGGATAGCCCTGCTGGGGATAGCCCTGCTGCGGCCCACCCTGCTGCGGGTAGCCGCCCGGCGGACCGCCCTGCTGACCGGGCATCCCGCCCTGCACTTGCTGGCCGTACATGTTCGCCATGGCCATGCCCATGCCGAAGCCCATGCCGCCCTGCATCATGCCGCCGCCTTCGCCGCCGCCCTTGGCCATGCCCTGACCTGCGCCGAGCATCGCCTCCGCCGCCGCGTACTGCATGTAGTTGCCGGCGCCGAGCTCGTCCTTCGCGCGCTTCTTGGCCTTGATCTCCGCGTACTTGTCCTGCGCCTCCTGGAGGCGCTTCATCTCCTCTTCCGAGAAGTTGATCGAGAAGTCGCCGAGGCCGAGGAACTGCACTCCGATGTCGGCGAGATCGTCGCACTTCTGGAGGAAGGTCTGGCCGAGCTCGTCGTGGTACGCGCCGAGCGCCTGCACCTCGATCTTCTGGCGGATCACAAAGTTCGGCACCGTCTTCTTCGCGGCGTTCATGAACTTCGTCTGGATGAAGCTCTCGACGCGATCGTTCGACGTCTGATCGCCGAGGCCGAGGTAATTCACGATGAACCGATCGGGCTCGGCGACGCGCCACTGGAACGTGCCGAAGATGCGCGGGCTCACCGTGATCTCGAGCTCCGGATCCTTCATCGCCTGGAGCGGGCCGCCGAACTTCGTGTCGCGGATGGGCCGCATCGTCACGAAGTAGAGGTCCGTGATGAAGATGTTGCCGCCCGTGACCGAGTCGACGAGGTTCGACAGGAACGGGATGTTGCCGCTGTCGAGGGTGTGGCGCTGACCGACGCCGGCCGTGCGCAGGACACCGACGAGCGCGCCGTCACGGAAGAACACCGCGGCCTCGTCCGCACCGATCGTGAGCTGCGACCACTTCGGGATCGTGCGCTCCGGGTGCTTGTAGACGATGTGCTGCTTCGCGGCGTCGGGACGCGCGATGATCATCTCCTGCACGCCGCCCCTGACGAAGTCCATGATCCCCATGTGTCGATCTCCTCTGTGTTGACGAAGCGGGTGTTGACGAAGCGGGTTGGCGAAGCGGGTCGCGTACGTGCCGCGAGGTGTCCACGCGGCTCAGCGGGTCGGCACGGCGCGAGGGGTCGTCCCGCCGCGCCGCGAATGAACCGAGGATACCGATCGTCCATTTCATTCGGAAGCGCGGATCGATGAAGAGAGACCCGGACAGCACTTCGGCGGCGATCTCGACGGAACCTCGCCGCGGATCCGTTGTCGGCTGGCTGATGAGGCGAGCGAGCGAGACGATGGTCCTGGCGATGTTCCTCGCCGCGGTGCCGCTCGCGCAGGGGCAGTCGCGGGTGTCGGCCGACGCGGGCGTGGACGCGAGCCCAGACGCGCCGATCGACCCGTTTCGTCAGCTCGTCGACTCCGATCCGTTCGCGGGCGACGACCCGGTGGGTGACCCCGGACAGGCCGCGCACGTGGACCCCCTCGCATCCGAGGGGACCGACGACCTCCGGACGGCCGCGCTACCGACGGAGGACAGCCTCGTGACCGCGCGCCTGCCGATCACGCGCGGCGAGGTGCTCTCCGCGGTGGCTGGTGTGCGCGAGGTGGAGCACCGCACGCGCGTCGAGCTCGTGGCGGGCCTCGCGATCGTTCGCACCGAGATGCGCTTCGAGTCGAGCGCGCGCTACGCGGCCGAGATCGCCTACCGCATCGCGGCGCCCGCTGGCGCGGTGCCGTTCGCGATCGAGGTGTGTCGCGCCGACGGCGAGGCGTGCCGCAGCGGCGCGCTCGAGTCGGAGGGTCCGCGCCTCTCGGCGTACGACGCCGCGCTCGTGGCGAGCGGCCCGATCGCCCCGGATTCCAGGCCGATCGGTGTGTTCGAGCGCTCGGCCGACGGCGCGCTCGTGGTGCGCGCTGCGGCCGTTCCGGCGGCGGGCGTGGGCGGCGACGGCGCGGCCACCCGAGGCCAGCTGCTCGTGCGCGTCGCGTACGCGGCTCCGGTGCCGGTGCACGGCGGCGTCGCGCGCGTGACGCTGCCTTCGCGCGGCTCGGACGTGCGCGCCGCCGCCGAGATGCTGACGCTCGTCGCGACGGATCTCGTCGTGCCCGAGCTCGATGGCGTCGAGGTGTCGCCGACGGACTCGATCGAGCGACGTCCTGCGCAAGAAGCGGCGATCGTGGCGCACGTGCCGCGCACGTGGACCTCGCGCGTCGAGGCGTGGACGACGCCGTGCGCGCGCGAGCAGTGTGTGTGGGCGCGCGCCTCGTCGGTGCGTCCGGAGGTGCCGCGTCAGGACGTGATCCTCGCGATCGACGCGAGCCCCTCGACGACCGCGGGCGCGCGCGGCCTCTTGCCCGAGGCCGCGATGTCCTTGCTCGCGTCGCTGCCCGCGGGATCACGCGCCCGGGTCGTGGCCTTCGCGGCGCGCGCCGAGGCGGTGATCGACGCGTGGACGGACGTGACCGACGTCGAGGAGACCGCGCTGCGCCGCGCGACCGAGCTCGAGCTCGGGTCGGCGACGCGCTTCGACGCGCTGTGGGAGCTCCTCGGCGCGAGCGCCACGCGCGGCACGACGATCGTGTGGATCGGCGACGGGGGCATGACCTCGAGCGACGAGAGCACGCGCGCGCTCGACGAGGCCGCGCGCCGCGGCGTGACGCTGCGCTTCGTGTCGCTCGCGGATCGCGAGAGCACCGCCGCTTCCATCGCAGCGGCCGCGCGCTTCGGCACGCCGATCGTTCGTGCACACCGCGAGGCGCTGCTCGCCGCGCGCAACCGTCGTGAGGCGCTCGACGAGCGCATGGCCGCGGTGCTCGTGCGAGATCCGCTCTCGCGGATGAACCTGCGCGGCCTCGGCGAAGAACGGACGATCGAGCTCGTGGCCGGAGGGGCCGAGACGCTCACGGCGCACGTGCGCGCGCGCCCGACGATCACGGTCGGTGCGGGCGCGTCACGCGACGGCGTGGCGCTCCAGCCGGCGAGCGGGGATCTCGCGCTGGCGATCACGGCGCTCGCGCAGGGCACGACGCGCGTCGTCGCCGCCGAGGCGAGCCGCGAGGCGACCGAGTGCACTGAGGCGCAGACGGTCCTCCACGGCTCCGCGAGCCTCGCGCGCGTCACGGCGCTGCCGAATCGCTTCGCGGTCGTCGAGCGTCGAACGTGTCGCGCGCCCGCGGCCACGGTCACCGCAGCGACCACGACGCGGCGCGCGTCGCTCTCTCGCGTCGCGCTCCTCCGCACGCTCCGTCAGCGCATCATCCCCCGCGCGCGTGACTGTTTTCGTAGCGATCGACGAGGCCGCGCGGAGTACTCGACGCAGGTGTCCCTCCTCCTGACGCTCGCCGATCAGGAGATCGTGGACGTGCGCGCCGAGGGCGCGATCGAGCCCACGCTGCGCGCGTGCATGGTGCGCGCGGCCGACGGCCTCGAAGTGCCGCCGTTCGAGGGCGTGATCCTCGCGCGCTGGCCGCTCTACTCCCGTCCGGAGCTCGGCCCACCGACGCTCGAGCTGCATCCCGATCTCGCGACCGCGATCGACGCGATCGGTGGCGACGACGACTAGAGCTCTGGCTCGCAGCTTCACACCAGGTGGGCCAATTCGTCGGCGAACCAAGTGAAATCGCCGATGGCATCCAGTTCGAGGAGCGCCGCCTCGAGTGACTGGATTTGATCCCTGTGGGCCGATCTAGCCAACGAGGAGACCAGGAAGCTCAGTTGGAGCGGCTCATACTCGTGCGGCGAGAGCGTGCGCCAGTACTCAGCCAGCTGATGAAGCGTGAGCAGTGCGGCTGGGCCGTCGTTCAGGAGAATCTGGCAAGCAGCGATCATCTCCAACCGTCGCGCGCGGCGCTCGCCCTCGAGCGATGTCTCTCGGGTCTGCCGGAACAGCTCGAGAGCATCGGAGGGACGCTGCTGGTCGTATCGCAAGTGTGCGAGCGTCATCGCAGCACCGGTGTGCTCAGGCTCCAGCACCAAGACGGCGGTGAGGAGAGCTTCAACACGTCGAGGGTCGACACCGCTCGCGACGTCAGTTCCGGACCGTGGTGCGAGCATGTAGTCGGTGTACGCATCGAGGAAGAGTTGTTCGACGCACGATGTCTCCTCCATTCCGCGACGGATCGCCGCGCGGAGCGTCTGATACTTCGGCGTCCACGCTGGATCAGTGCCATCGAGGCCGAGCAATTCCTTGACGTGGTCCCAGTGCGCGTCGATGTGCTTCACAATTCCCCTCGATCTGGACGGTGATCAGACCACGCGCTTCGCGATCTGGATCACGAGGTCGCGGAGCCACTTCGAGGCTGGCGCGGCGTCCTGCGCGAGGGGCCACACCATGCGCATGCGGAGCGAGGGGAAGGGTACGCCTGCCGGCAGTGGGGCGATCGTGATCGCGCCCTGCGCGGCGAGCTTCTTCGCGAAGGGCTCGGGGAGCACGGCGAGCGCGTCGGTCTCCGCGAGCACGTGCGGCACCGCGAGGAACGACGTCACGATGAACGCGACGTGACGCTTCTTTCCCTCACGCGCGAGGAGGTCGTCGATCGCGCTCCGCGAGCTGCCGACGAAGCTCACCATGATCTGTGGAAAGCGCGTGAGGTCCTCGAGCGTGATCGCGAGCTTCTTCTTTCCCTTCGCGAGCGGCCCCTCAGCCAGAGGATGGCCCGGACGCATCGCGAGCACGCCCTTCACCTCGAAGAGCTCGCGCGCGCCGACGGTGGTGGGCACCACGGCGATCGGCGCGAGCGCGAGATCCACGGTGCCCTCCTCGGCGTGCGCGATCGCATCTTGCGGATCGATCGGCAGCACGATCACGCGCGCGCGCGGCGCCGCCGCGTGGATCGCCGCGAGAAGCGGAGGCGCGAGCACTCCGAGCGCTGCGTCGACGCCGGCGATCGTGAACGTGCGCGTGGTCGTCGCGGGATCGAACGAGCCTCCCGTCAGCGCGGCGCGCAGATCGAGCAGCGCCCTTCCGATCGGTGGCGCCAGCTCGGCGCAGCGCTCCGTCGGCACGAGGCCGTCCTTGCCCCGCACGAACAGATCGTCTCTCAACATCTCGCGCAGGCGCGCGAGCGCGCCGCTCGTCGCGGGCTGCGAGAGCCCCAGGCGGCGTCCTGCGCGCGTGACGCTCCGCTCGGTGTAGAGGGCCTCGAACGCGACGAGCAGGTTGAGGTCGAGCGCGGCGAGATCAGGCATGGGCACCGCGCGCCGCTCCTTGGTCGCGGTCGTAGCGGCGCGCGCCGCGCGCTCGACGGATCGAGAGGGCCGCATCGGCGATCAGTGTCCGAGGACGTCGCCGCGCACGCCCGAGACGATGCGCTGTCCGACGCGTGTTCCAGGATGGGTCGCGGTGGCGCTCACGGGGGCGCGACGATACCACCTCGTCTTCATGCCGATCGCTCCGTCGACACCCGCGCCGCGCGTCCCGCAGGACGCCACGATCGCCACGCTCGTCCCCGCCGATGCGGTCGGCACCCTCACGCTCGACGACGGCAGCACGCTGCGCTTCGGCGCGAGCGCGTGTCGCGGGTTCACGCCTGCGGTCGGGGTGCGTGTGCGCGTCGTGGCGACGCGACCTCATCCGCTCGGGGGTCACGCCGCGGCGAGCCTCGAGCTCGCATCGAGCGCGGGCGACTACGACGATCTCGTGGCCGCGCGCGATCGCGCCGCGGGCATCGCGCGCGAGGACGATCCGCTGCAGGCCGCGCACACGAGCCTCCAGCTCGGCTGGATCTCGATGATGGAGCTCGTGCCCATCACGCAGGCCGAGCTCGAGCGCTGCCGACGCGAAGGCAGCGCAGGGCTCCGTGGGGAGATCGGCCCGATCTCGGTGGCGAACCGCGCCTCGCGATGGGCGATGCAGACGGCCTGAGGAGCTCACGACGCGGGCGACTCCACGACGGTTCGCTCGCGCCACGCGCTGCGGAGGCCGTGCAGGTTGATCGCGAGCATGAGCGGCACGCCGATCCACGGCAGGAGGAGCGGCGGCCCGAGCACCACGTGCCCTGCCTCGGCGCGCACGGCGAGCCAGGGGCGCACGACCGTCATCGCGAGGAAGACGACCTGCACCAGATCGACGAAGCCGACGCCGTGCACGAGCAGGCGCCATCCGCGTGATCCGCCGCGGCCGATCGATCGCGGCGCGACGTGCGCGAGCCAGCCGACGACGAGATCGCCGAGGCCTGCCGTCCACGCGAAGCTCGGCGGGAAGAGCTCGAGCGCGGCGCCCGCGAAGAGGAACGCGCCGAACGTCGCGCGGTAGCCGAGCAGCGAGCGCACTGCGCCGTCGTCGAAGGACTCGAACGCCTCGCGCGTCGGCGCATGGAGCACGCTCGCGACGGCGAGGCCCAGCCCGACGAAGACACCGACGGGCAGGAGCACCAGCGTGAGCGGGCTCATCGGCGCCATCGACAGCACCGTCGCGGGCACGCCGAGCACGGCGGCCGCGACCCACAGCGCGCGCGTACCGTCGGGCCGCGCGCGGCGCAGGGCGTGCGCGGTCAGCGCGACGAGGGTGAGCACGCTGAGCGCGACGGCGACCCGCGCGGGCGTGACGAGCGAGGCGAGATCGGGTTCGTGGTCCATGAGGCCTCCATTCGTCTGGACGATGGAGGTCGTGGTCGTCATTCGCGAATCGGATGATGCGATGCTGAGCATTCGCCGCGCGGATGAGGGCGGCGCGAGTTCGGATCGAGGCGTCGTATCCTCGCGAGCGAGGTGACCATGGCTCGCGCTTCGATCGTCTTCGGGTTCGTGACGTGTCTCGTCGTGCTGGCCGCGGGGTGCGGAGGTGGCACCGCGAGCGCGACGACGACGACCACGCCGAGCGGCTCCACCGCGAACAACACGAACGGCGGGCGCACCAGCGCGTATGTCGCGTCCGATCCGCAGGTGCAGGCAGGCCCGAGCTACGGGATGCAGCGCGCGGACGAAGGCCCCGCGTTGTCGGCGCGCGGCGTCGGCATGGACGCCGAGCACCCCGTTCCCGCGTGTGGCCCTGGCGACAGCTACGACTACGTCGCGTCGCGCTTTCGATGTCCCGACGGAACGAACCCGCTCGGGGGCGATCCACGCGCAGGACAAGCGTCGCGCCTCGGCAACGTCGGCGCGAACTCGACGGGACACATCATCGACGTGTACCGCGTGCCCTGCGCGACCGGCCCCATCGACGTCTACGTCGACATGTACGGCTGCCCCGAGATGGCCGGCATGCTCCAGTGACGTGAGCGCTGGCTCAGCCGATCAGCGCGCTGCGTCGAGCGCACGCACGCACGCGTCGGCGGTGTGGTGCGTCGCGAGGTAGGCGGGGCCCGCCGCTGAGAGCGCGGCGCGCTGGAACGGCTCGGCGAGCACGCCGTCGATCGCGCGTGAGAGCGCCTTCGGATCGTCGTCGGTGAGCGCGCACGCTTCTTGGAATGGAAAGCCGCCGGTGGCGGTGCGCACCGCGACGGTAGGAAGCTGGTGCGCGAGCGCCTCGAGGATCTTGATGGACACGCCCGCCTCGAGGCGACGCGGGACGATCGCGAGATCGGCGGCGGCGTGGGCGCGTCGGCGGTCCTCGTCGGTCCGGAGCGGCGCGACGATGACGCGCGACGCGATGCCTGCGCGTGCGCACGACGCGAGCAACGCCTCGGGGCTCGACTCGCTCGCGACGAGCCAGCGCAGCGCGCCCCTTCGATGCGCGAGCGTGCCGAGCGCGGCGGTCGCCGTGTCGAGGCCCTGGTAGTGATCGAGGTTGCCGGCGTAGAGGACGACGTCGTGCGAAGGGCCGAGACCGAGGGCCGTGCGCGCGAGCCGACGCTCGTCGTCCGTGATCGGTGCGGCGACGGACCACGGCGTGGGCAAGACCTCCGCGCGCACATCGAGCACGGTCTCGATGCGATGCGCGAGGAAGGGACTGATCGCGAGCACACGCGCCGCGCGCCGGGCCACGAGTCGATCGAGTTGCTCGCCTGCGCCCGAGAGGAGGGGTGCGAGTGTGCGGCGCGTCGGCGCGTAGAGCGGCAGTTCGGGACCGAGCGCCGTATGGGCCACGAACGTGTACGCGCGACCCGCGAGCACACACGCGAACGCGGCCTCGACGTGGTGTGCGATCACGCGCGGCTCACGCGCCTCGCGCAGCGCGCGCACGAGGTCGAGGTCTTCGGCGACCTTCGCGAGTGAGGGCCCCGAGCGGAGCGAGCGGTTGGTGAACGGTGCGCGTGTTCGCCGATGCTCGACGTTCGACGGCAGCACGGCGCGACCATCGCCCGCTTCGTAGGTGAGGAGCGCGATCGATGCGTCGCGCGTCGCCGCGTCGGCCGCGGCAGCGCGCACGATCGCGAGGAGCGCGGCCTGCGTGCCCTGCGACGAAGGGAACGGGAGCGCGGCGACGTGGAGGGCGCGGGCGATCACGCGCGAGAACGTACACGCATGCCCGCGGTCGGGCTCGGCGGCGATCGTCGTCGTCAGGCGGCGCGACGCCAACGGAGCGCGCCGGACCCGAGCTCGATCGCGATGAGCTCCAGCGGCGACGTGCGGTCGGCGAGGATCGCGAGCACCAGCAGGTCGGCGGCGAGCGTCCAGTGCGCGACCTCGGCGCGCCGGCCCAGCGGCGTCGCGAACACGCGGCGGCCCTCCGCGTCGACGCGCACGACCACGGCCTCGCGGTCGGTGAGGTCGCGCTCCGCGATGACGATCACGCCGCCAGCGGCGTCCGAGCCCAACGGCCGACCGTTCAGCACCTCGGTGTCTCCGAGCCGTCGGCCGCGCCGCTCGAGGTGAGCGCGCGGCGCGCCCACGAGCCGCACGTCGGCGCGCTCCGGCGTGGGGAGCGCTCGGACGCGACCCAGTACGTCGCGCGTCGAGCGACGTACCCCTGCGCGGTCGAGCACCGTGAGCGCATCGTCTTCGATCCGAGGGTCGAGGCTCGCGAACGGGGCCAGGCCGCCCATGTGCTCCGCGACGTCGCTGGCGATGTCGAGCGTGTCTGCATCGCGCACGTGCAGCGGGCGCTCGGCGTCGCTGCAGACCCAGCTCCCGCGGTCATCCACCGCCAGCACCTTCAGCGTGCCCGGCACGTCACGGCGGACGGTCGGCGCACCGTCGCGAGGCGTGCGCAGCGACAGCCGACCCTCGATGGGGCTCTGGATGCGCCCTCCGCCGCCCGGGCGTCGCTGCTCCACGGTGAGAAACGCAGCGTCGCGCGACGCGATGAGCTGGGCGACCGAGTCGGCCGCTCCGTGGGACCGTCGCGTGCGACCGATCGCAAACGCGACGAGCGCGCAGATCGCGATCACCGCCAGCACTCCCGGCAAGACCTCCATCCACGCACTCTACGCGCGCTGGAAGGCGAGGGCTGCCGATCGTCCCGCGAGATGACGACCGCCCGATCACCAGTCGTCAGGCCGGGAAACGCGCTATGCGTGCGCGATGCGAGCTTCCCTCGGTGCGTGCGTGATCGTGGTCTCCGTGGTGTGCGGGTGCGACGAGGTCGGAGCGTCGGGCGATGCAGGCGCGCGTGATGCGGGCGATCTCGACGCTGTGGTCGACGATCGCCTCGACGCGACCACAGCGGGCGACGCCGGGGATGGAGGAGCCGTGATCGACGGCGACGGGGGCATCGCGGACTCCGCGTCGGGCGACACGGCCGACGACGACGCGGGGCCGCCCGACGCAGGCATTCCCGACGCGGGGCCGCCCGATCCGCGCTTCTGCCCGGCAGGCGTCGACGACGGCTGTTGCTCGCTCGCGCTGCGCTATGGCGGTGAGGATCCCGACTGCGCCTCGCTCGACTGCGAGATGGCGACGATCGGCGAGCCGATCGTCCTCGACGACGTTCGGCCCTCGTACGCAGCCACCGCAGCGATGAGCTGGACGGGGCGCGAGCTGCGCCTCGCGTGGACCGATCCGTACGCGACGGCGGGCGAGGGGATCTGGCACGAGCGACGCGGCGCCGATGGCGCGCTGCTCACGGGGCCGACGCGCCACGCGGTCACTCCTTCGTCGAGCGGTCGCCTGCTCGTCGCAGGTGCTGCGCTCGGCTACGCGCCGAGCACCGACGAAGGCCTCTTCGTCTCGCTCGGAACGCGCTCGCTCCATGCGATCGAGATCGATGTCTCCGACGCGCCCGGCTGGATCGCGGACTTGTCGCCGAGCTGCAACGGGTTCCATCAGCCCGTGTCCGTCTACGACACCGGTACGGAGTGGCTCGTCGGGCACGTGGTCGAGCGCTGTGCGTCACCGGTCGATCCGACGGTGACGCTCACGCGCGTCGCGCGAGACGGCACGATCGGCGACTCGATCGGCGCGCTCGCGCGCACGCGCCTCGGGCTCACCACGGCGTACGACGGCGCGAACGAGGTGGTGCTCCTCTACAGCGGACCGAGCCCCAGCGCGAACGCCGATCTCCGCGCCCGCGTGGTGGACGTCACCGCGTGGACCGAGGGAGCGGAGGTCATCCTCGTGCCCGCGTTCGGGACGATGTCGATCGATCAAGCAGAGGTCGGGTACGACGGCACCACGTACGGCATCGTCTACGACTACCTGCTCTACGGATCGCCGAGTGGTTCGCGCTGGATCACCGAGTTCCGCACGTGGTCGCCGGGCAGCGAGCCGTCGGCGCCCACGATGCTCGCGACGAGCAGCGATCGACGCTTCGCGCAGGGCCGCGTGATCGGCACCGCCGATGGCTGGACGATCGCGATGACGACGGTGGAGAGCACGGGCACGAGCCTCGCACCTGGCGCGACCGACGAGCCCGAGGTCTGGCTCTATCGCCTCGCGCCGGAGGGCCGTGTGCTCCAGACGATGCAGATCGACGCGACGCAGCGAGGCGCGCTGCTGCCGGATCTGGAGTGGGCCGGCGGCCGCATCGCGCTCAGCTGGGCCCGCGAAGACCTCGAGCGTCACCAGTGGCACATGCTCGCGTTCCTCGGCTGCGACTGAGAGAGATCAGTGTCGTCGTCGTCGCCGCCGCCACGCGATGGCGGCTGCGCCGAGCGTGAGGAGGACGAAGGCGTAGGAATCCCGACGAGGCGCGTGCGTGCTGCACATGCCGGAAGGCTCCGCTTCGGCGGAAGGGCCATTGGTGCGCACGTTCGGCTGAGGGACCGAGGGTGCCTGTGGGGTCGAAGGTGCCAGTCCGTTGGAGGGTGCCAGTCCGTTGGAGGGTGCCAGTCCGTTGGAGGGTGCCAGTCCGTTGGAGG
>CAZCVE010000001.1:35057-184642 GCA_964502175.1 uncultured Sandaracinaceae bacterium | reverse complement strand
GTGCCAGTCGGTCCGGCGTCGTCGGCGCGGTCGCGACGGCGGGCGGCGCGGGCGGGGGAGGTGGCCAGCCTGCGGGCGCGGTGGAGCGCGGCTCGATGCCGAGCGACTCGATGGGATCGAGGAGGATCTCTCCCGGCCACACGTCGTGGCGTGACTCCCACATCGACTCTGCGGTCGCGTAGCGGCGGGCCATCCAGCGCTGCGCTTGATCGGAGACGCAGCGCTGGGTGTGCTCGACGATGTACTGCACGTGGAAGCCATTGTTGCCCTCGCGCGTGCGCACTCGCAGCTGCGGCCAGCGCGACCAGCGACGCGTGAGGCGCACGGGCTCGGCCTGGCTGAGCGAGAGATCGTCGGCGAGGTTCGTGCCGTAGCGATGCCGGATGCGGGAGATCGTTCGACGGGGCAGCGAGGCGCCCACGCCGAACCCGCGGGCGCTTCGGTCGCCCTCGCCGAGCGCGCTCCGGCCGACGAACGGCGTGATCTCGCTCTCTCTCACGTGCGTGCCGACCGGGTGCACGTACTCGGTGATCGCGGCGCCGGGCGTCTGACGGAACACCTCGTCGGTGATCGCCGTGTAGAGCTCGGCGAAGCTGCCCCGCGCGTCGGGCCGCATGCGCAGGTCCGTCGGCGCGAGGACCGACGGGCGGTTGGCGACGTCGAAGCGACCCTCGCGCGAGATGATGTAGAGCAAGAGCTCTTGCTCACCCGGGCTGTTGAGCGTGCCGAGCCGCACGGGCACGCGCAGCTCGTCCGACTCGTACTCGAGCTGGATCGGAGAGAGCATCATCGTCTCGCCGAGGCGCTGCGCGCGCGACGGATCGACCGTGAAGAGCACGAAGCGATGGCCGCTCTCGATGTAGCCGCGCAGCATCGTGACGGACGCGTCGGGCAGCTCGAGGCCGCGCTCGCGGAGGAACGCGAGGAGGCCCGTCGACTGGTCGGCGCCGAGCAGCGTCACGTCGTACTCGTCCACCGGCCACTCGTCTTGGATGTCGACGCCGAACTCGTCCATCACGCGCTCGGCCTCGGTGCGTCCCCCGCCGAACCCTGCGCCGCTACCGCCGCCGGCGCTCTCGGCCGTGGCCCCGACCATGCGCGGTCGCGGCGGGCACGGCGGGAACACGTGCCGCACGCGCGGCGCGGTGCGCTGATCGAGGCGACGGAACGCGGTGCCGCTCACGGTGCGAACGTTTTCTCGACCGACCGCGCTCGGGATGGGCACCACGAGCGAGAGCTCGACGGCGGGCCCTCGGTAGGCGGCCTCGATCGTGAGCACGGTGCGTCGACCTTCGCGCGCGATCACCACGGCGGACGCGGGGTTGTAGCTGGGGTCGTCGGCGATCCCGCGCTGCTGCGTGGTGGCCGACGGCGGAGGCGGCATCCGCATCATGCAGAAGCACGTCGCGTCTGCGTGCTGGGGCGCGCTCACCGCGAGGAACGCGAAGAGCACGACGAGGGAGAGAAAGGCCCGCATGGTTCCTCGTGGCCACGACTGTGGACTTCGTGACCGTGGCGAGCGTACTCGAATGACCCGGTACGAAGTGATGGGCGGGCGCTGGAGCGCCGTCCCCGCGTTCGACCCGATGGAGCGAGAGCCCGCTGCTACCCTCGGGGCCAATGGCCAGCGAGAGGAGCTTCTTCGAGGACGGCTGCTGGGTGCTCCGCACGTCGGAGACGCTGCGCTTCGAGCTCCACTGGTCTCTGCCGCTCTTTCCGGTGATGACGCGCTGCTACACGCCTGTCGCGTTCCTGCTCGCGCTCGTGATCCTCGCGGTGCACGAGATCGGGCACGCGCTGGTCGTGCACTGGCGAGGTCTGCGCAGCCACGCGATCCGCATGCACGGCATGGGCGGCTACTGCAGCCACGATGGAGGCAGCGCGCTCGACGAGGCGTGGATCGCGTGGGGCGGAGTCGCGGCGCAGCTCCCGTTCTTCGTGCTCGGTGTGGTGCTCGTCACCTACCTGCCGGCGGGCCGCCTCTCGGACGATCTCTACGTGTCGCTCGTGCTCGCCAATGGGCTGATGATCGGCTTCAACCTCGTGCCCATTCGAGGCCTCGACGGCCACAAGGCGTGGACGCTCTTCCGCCTGCGCCGCGCGTCGGGCGCGACGAAGAAGGTCGCGGAGGACCGCTGGGCCGCGAAGGATCGCGCGATGTGGGAGACGATCGAGGCCGCGAAGAAGAAGCAGGCCGACAAAGACCGCGAGCGGATGAACTGATCATCAAACGCCGAGTACGCGAAGCCCCTCCGCCTTCGCTGCGCGTGTCAGCGCGCCGTCGACGCACGCGAACGTCACGGCGACGCCGGCGTCTTCCGAGAGACGGAGGGCCGACGCCAGGTGAACGGCGTCATACGCACGCAGCGGATGGCGGCCGACGAGCTGCCCAGCCAAGACCACGGTCTTTCCTCGTGGTTCCACCGTCAGCAGCTCGGACCAGACGAGCTCCACTCGCTGCAGCGCGCGCTGAGCCACCGCGTCGTCCAGGAGCCCCTCCCGGCGGAGTCGTGCGATGGCGGAGCGCACCTCCACGCCCGCGAGAGTCGACGTCGCCATCCTCGCCGTACGCGCGAGCTGCCGGACGCGCGGCGATCCTTCCTCGCGGACGAAGCGCTTCACGAGAACGCTGCTGTCCAGGTAGTAGATCACTCGCGATCCTCGAGGATGATCTGCGACGCGGTTCGTCGTGGGCGACCGCGGTTCGCCTTCAGCGGGACCGGCGCAAAATCGTGATCGGACCCCGGGTCGCGCTTTCCGAGCGTGAGGTCGCCGGCGTCTGCGAGGCGTTGCAGCCGCTCTTCTTCCGAGAGCTGCGACGGCTCGACGGCGGGCGAGATCTCGGCGATGGGTCGGCCGCGCAGGGTCACGATCACGCGCTCTCCACGCCGGACGCGCGCGAGGTGCTCGCTGAGGGAGTTCTTCAAGTCGCGCACGGAGACGTTCATCCCATGTGGCTACCATGGCTACATGGCGGCCACAATCGCGCGGCGCCCCGTCGGGCGCGGGTTGCCTTCAGGTGTCGGGGCAGTTGTCGACGATGGCTTCCACGATCGCGCCTGGGCGGTTGGCGCGCTCGCACGCGTCGCCGTGGAGCTCGAGCTCGCCGCGCGCGGTGTTGGTCCACGTCCAGCCGTCCACGTCGCTGCGCGAGAGGCGCACGCCGTCGACCGACACGAAGAACTGCGTCTCGTCGGTGGGCACCGAGGGGCTGATGAAGGCGCAGCGGCTGATCGAGCCGGTGATCTGGTCGAACGCGTCGCGGAGCTCGATCTCCGAGCGCGCGGAGTAGAACGCGCGCTCCCCGGGGACCGTGCGGGCGCGGCCTCCTGCGACGGCCATGCGGTCGAGGTAGTCGGTGAGGTCGGGGCGGCTGCCGTCGGGGATGCCGATGATGAACACCGGGATGCCGAAGCGTGTGTTCGTCGCGTCGAGCTCGTTGGTCATGCGCGGATCATCGACGCACGAGTAGATGCCCTCGTCGGGACGCAGGCACGCCTCGCGGGCGCTCGTGCACGTGCACGTGCGCGGGTCGGCGCCGACGCGGGGGTTGCAGTTGGGGCCACCGTCGGTCGCGATGACGATGAAGCGACGCCCCTCGGTGGAGTCGGCGAGCGCCTCGCGTGCGTCGATGAGCGCTTCGACCGTGGGCGTGCCGCCGATCGGCGGGAACGCGTCGATTGCCGCGAGGATCGCCGGCGTCGAGGACACGGCGGGGCGCACGTCGACACCGTCGGTGGAGCTGCACGCGATCTCGGCGGTCACCTCGATCACGTCGGGAGGGATCGGGTCAGGATAGAGCTTGGCGCCGACGCGCACGCGATCGCCGAGGCTCGGCAGCGAGGCAGCCACGGCGCTGCGGAGGAAGGTCCAGCGCCACAGCTCTTCGGGCAGGTCCTCGGAGCCGTCGAAGCCGAGGCGCATCGAGCCCGAGCGATCGATGACGAGCATCATGTCCGCGCGCGCGGGCTCGATCGGGAACGTGCCCGGCTCACAGATCGGCGCGTCGGGCGCGTCGGGCCCCGTGTCGCGACCGACGTCGATGTGCGGCGCGTCGATGGGCGCGTCGAACTCGTCGATCTCGAGGCCGGTCTTCGCGCCGCATCCCGCGAGCGCGCCAGCGAGCGTGAGGGCGAGCACCGACGGCGGTGCGGCGAGCGTGCGTGCGCGTCCCATGAGTGAGCGTGAGTGTGCCACGGCCCCAGCCGCAAGCGATCATCGTGCCTGGCTCCTCGCGCCTTCGGCGCGGCTCGGGGGCTCGAGCGGCTCGAGCGCCCCCGGACCCCGCGTCGCTCGGTCGTCGAAGACTCCTCCCTCGACTCCCGCTCCTGGGGTTGCTTCGCAACCCCGCCGCGTGGCGCCCCCGCCGAACGGTGCGTCGATGTCAGCGCACGGCCTCGATCGACTCGCGGTGCTCGCGGCCGTAGCGACGGTAGAGGGTCGAGGCCTCCATGATCCGCTCGCGTTCTTCGGCCGTGAGCTCGCGGACCACCTTCGCGGGACGTCCGTGCGCCAGCATGCCCGCGGGGATCTTCGTGCGCGCGGTGACGAGCGAGCCGGCGCCGATCATCACGTCGTCGCCGATCTCGACGGCGTCGAGGACGATCGTGCCCATGCCCACGAGCACGCGGTGGCCCACGCGGCAGCCGTGGAGGATCACGCCGTGACCGATGGTGCAGTCGTCGCCGACGGTCGCGTCGTGCCATCCGCCCGTGGCGTGGACGACGCTGTTGTCTTGGATGCTGGTGCGCGCGCCGATGCGGATCGGCATCACATCACCGCGCAGCACCGCGCCGTACCAGATCGACGACTCCTCGCCGATCTCGACGTCCCCGATGACGGAGGCGCTCGGCGCCGCGAACACGCTGGCGGCGAGGCGTGGGTGGGTGCCGCGGTACGGGAAGATGTGGCTCATGCGGTGCTCCCAGAGGAATTGCTCGTGGCGGAGTGGCTCGTGGCGGAAGCGCGCCGGCGATGCGCGACGTGATGGAGGAAGGTGCGCGCGACGGTGCCGATCGCCACGCCGACCGAGTCGGCGACGAGGTCGAGCAGATCGGCGGAGCGACCGGGGACGAAGGCTTGGTGGATCTCGTCGAGCACGCCCCAGAGCACGCCGGACAGCACGGCGAACATCGCGACGCGGGCCGATGCGCGATCGCGGAACGTCCGCAGGCACGCGTGCGCGAGGAGGAAGCCGAGCACTCCGTACTCGACGGCGTGGACGCCCTTGTCCCGCAGCGGAAACGACGCCGTGGGAAACGTGGGCGCCTCGAGCGAGCTGACGGCCCAGATGAGCCCCATGTACGCAGCGGCCGGCAGCCACGCGAGCACGAGGTCACGCAGCGTCGGTCGATCGCGCGGCGCGGCGCTCGGCTCGCGGCCGGTCATGCCGACCGCGTCACCGGCAGGCGCCGTCGCGCGTCGGTCGTCGTGCTGGTCGCGTGCGCGATCACCTGCGCGAGGCGCGGGGGCAGGTGCGAGAGATCTCCCTCGGCG
Source organism: uncultured Sandaracinaceae bacterium (assembly GCA_964502175.1). Classification (GTDB taxonomy): domain Bacteria; phylum Myxococcota_A; class Polyangia; order Polyangiales; family Sandaracinaceae; genus JAFLCL01. The sequence continues at coordinate 179,146 of CAZCVE010000001.1, read as the reverse complement.
CGGCCCATCAGGGAGTGCGCGTTGGCGCGATCGATCTGCGCCGTCACCATGGCGCCGCGCAGGTCGAGGCCGGGCGGAGCTTCGAGGTGCACGATCTCGTGACGCTCGGATCGGCCCTTCCAGCGGGCGATTCCGTCGTCGCCTTCGCGACCGAGGTCTTCGACGAGCACGGTCGTGCGGGTGCCGACGAGGCTCGCGAGGTTCGCGCGCTGGGTCACCTCCACTGCCGCGAAGAGGCGCGCGAGGCGATCGTCCTTCTCGTCTTCGGTGACGTCGTCTTCGAGCTTGAGCGCGGGCGTGTGCGGGCGCGGTGAGTACTTGAAGCAGAACGCCGCGGAGAAGCCGACCTCGTGCACGAGCGAGAGCGTCTCTTGGAAGTCGGCCTCGGTCTCGCCGGGGAAGCCGACGATGAAGTCGGTCGAGAGCGTGAAGCGCGGGCGTGACGCCTTGAGCGCGGCGGCGCGCGCGACGTAGTGCTCGCGCGTGTAGCGACGCAGCATGCGCTTGAGCACGCGGTTCGAGCCGGACTGGACCGGCAGGTGCACGTGCGCCGGCAGCACGTCGAGCTCGGCGTGCGCGCGCACGAGCGCGTCGGTGACGTGACGCGGGTGTGGCGACGTGTAGCGGAGACGGACGAGCTCGGGCACCTCGCGCGCGATGTCACGCAGGAGCTGGGCGAACTTCGATTCGCCCATGTTTCTCGGGTTTCCGTGCTCGTCGTCGGGATCGTCCGAGTCTTCACCGGGGGCGTGCCACGAGTTGACGGTCTGACCGAGGAGCGTGATCTCCTTCACGCCGCCTCGCGCCAGCGCGCGGATCTCGTCGATCACCTCGCGCGCGCTGCGGTACCGCTCGGGGCCGCGCGTGGTCGGCACGATGCAGAACGTGCAGCGCTCGTTGCAGCCCTTCATCACGGTGACGAACGAGCTCACCTCGCGATCACGGAGCGACAGCTCCGCGCCCGCGTCGAGGAAGCGCGGGTCGTGGACATCGAAGACCGTGCGCGCGATCGAGGTCTTCTCGCGCTCGACGTGCGAGACGAGCCCCGGCAGCTCCGCGATGTTGTCGGGGCCGAGCACGATGTCGACGTGCGGCACGCGCGAGAGCAGCTTGGCGCCCTCTTGCTGCGCGACGCAGCCCGCCACCGCGAGCACCAGGTTCGGCCGCTCTTCCTTGAGCGGCTTCATCGTGCCGAGCAGCGAGAGGAGCTTGTGCTCGGCCTTCTCGCGCACGCTGCACGTGTTGACGACGATGAGATCCGCGAGCTGCGAGTCGTCCGTGCGCTCGTAGCCCTCCTTGGCGAGGACCTCCTCGATGCGACGGCTGTCGTGCACGTTCATCTGGCAGCCGTGCGTCTGGACGAGATAGCGCTTCATGACCGAGGCGCGTCTTTATCGCCGGACGGCGCTGCGGGCACGTGAACGCACCGCAGCGCCGGAGGCGCGGATCAGATGGGCACGCGGGAGATGTTCACGGCGAGCCACTGATCGAGAGACTGCATGCCGGGGTAGAGGGCGCGCGCGACGGCCGGATCGCGCGGCGCGGTGAAGGCGTCGGGGTAGTCGCGCTTGAACTGGTACATGTTCCCCATGTCCTCGGCGCCCGGGAAGCCGAAGCCTCGGTACACGTCGGCCGGCACGTCGAAGTAGCGGACCTCCTTGCCGAGCGCCTTCGCGAACGCGGCCGCCATCTCTGCGCCCGTGAGGCGGTCGCCGGCGATGGTGATGTACTTGCCGAAGTACTGCGCGCCGCCCTCGAAGATCGCGAGCGCGCACTTGCCGATGTCGTCGACCGCGATGCCCGGGAGCGCGGACTTGCCCATCGGCATCGTGAGCGTGAGCACGCCGTCTGGGCCGGGCTTGGGGCCTGCGCCGAAGCCGATGAAGTTCTCGAAGTAGAAGGAGGTCGCGAGGTACGTCGTGGGGACGCCGGTCGCAGCGAACGCCGCGTCGGCCTCGCCCTTCGCGTCGAAGTGCACGACCTTGTACTTGCCCTGCAGCGTCGGCATCGAGGTGTCCGCGAGCGCGATGAAGCGGCGCGTGTCCTCGAGGGTCGACCAGACCACGTGCGCGACACCAGCGGCCTTCGCAGCCTCGGCGAGGTTCTTCGCCTGCTGCGTCTCCTTCTCGCCGGAGAAGTGCTCCCAGAAGTTCGTCAGGCAGAACGCGCCGTGCGCGCCGCGGAAGGCCTTCTCCATGCTCGCGACGTCGTCGATGTCCGCGACGACGACCTCGGCGCCGGCCGCGGCGAGCGCCTTGGCCGCGTCGCTGTCGGGCTTTCGCGTGATCGCGCGGAGGGAGAACGTCCCGTCAGCGAGGATGGCGCGGGCGAGCGCGCCGCCCTGGGCGCCGGTCGCGCCGGTGACGGCGATGATCTTCTTGCTCATGTCGCTCCTTGGATGAACGTCGGGATGGGGGGCGGCCATACGCGAGGCGCAGACCTCGCGTCAACGTCGACCGCGATCTCACCAGCCGAGAGGAGAGGGCTCACTCGGAGCGGACGGTGATCGGGATGCGGAAGGTGCGCGCGCCGACGGTGCTGCCGAATTGGATGCGGCGCGCGATGCCCGCAACGCAGCGGCCGGTCGAGCCCGAGCCGACGTCGGCGGGCGTGACCTCGACGTCCGTCACGTCTCCACCGGCGTTGGTCGTGAAGTGGAGGAAGACCTGGCCCGAGGGTGGCGTGCTGCCTTCGAAGCAGCCGCGGATCGCGCCGGTGTGACGGCCGAAGGTGCGGTCGATGATCGTGCCCGCGGACTCGGCGCGAGGCGTGGTGACGCCACCGCCGCCGCCACTCGTGTGCGGCGGACGGACCTCGGGCACGGCGGCGTCGGGGAGCTCGACGAATGCGTCTGCGGGCGGCGTCGCGGCGTCGTGCACGATGCCCGAGGGCGTGGCCTCGACGAACACGATCTCTTGGGTCGCGGGCCGCTGCGAGTACCAGAAGCCAGCACCCGCGGCGCCGGCCAAGGCGACGACGCCGATGGCCGCGGCCGCGATCCACCCGCTCGACGACGAGCCTCCGCTCGACGTGAGCACCGGCACCGGCGGTGGCGGCGGCAGCGGCTCGTCGAACGCGCCCGGCCGGTCGCTCTGCGCGCTCGGTCGCGCGGCGCGCGTCGGGTCGCTCTGACGCTTCACTCCCGCGGGCGGGAACGACTCGGGATCGAGCACGCCATCGGGCACGGTGCGCCACGAGTGCTCGAGCGTGTCGAGCTCCGGGAGATCGAACATCTGCGCGAAGCGAGGGTCGCGGAAGTCGCGCTCGAGCATGCGGCGCAGCTCGGCGTTGGCTTCTTCGGCGTCGATGCCGCGCACGCGGCGGAGCGCCTTGGCGAGCTCGCTGGCCGTCGCGAAGCGCTCTTCCGGACGCTTGAGGAGCGCGCGCGCCACCACGTCGGCGAGCGCCGACGGAATGTCGGGTCGCACCACGTCGAGTCGTCGCGGCGCGTGGTGGAGCACGCGCTGGATCGTGGCGGCGGGCTCCTGCGTGCGGAACTCGTTCCTGCCGACGAGCACCTCGTGGAGGACGACCGCCGCGGAGTACACATCCGAGCTCGGCTCGGGGGTCAGCCCCTCGAGGATCTCGGGCGCCATGTAGGAGAACTTTCCCTTCACGGTGCCGACGGTCGTCTTGGTCTCTTCTTCGCCGACGGCGGCGGTCTTCGCGATGCCGAAGTCCGCGAGGAGGACTCGACCTTCGATGTCGAGCAGCACGTTCGAGGGCGAGACGTCCCGGTGCACGATGTGGAGCGGGTTGCCCTCGGGGCCCTTCATCGTGTGCGCGTACTCGAGCGCATCGAGGATCTGGATGCAGGTGTGCACGGCCATCTGCCAAGGCAGCTGCCCCGACGCGTCGCCTTGTCCGCGCGCTTGCTGCACGAACGACGCCCAGCGTCCGAGGTGGAAGCCGTGCACGTAGTCCATGACGAGCAAGTACGAGCCGTCTTCGCGGCCGAAGTCGGTCACCGAGACGATGCCCGGGTGACGCAGCATCGACATGATGCGCGCCTCGCGCTTGAACATCTTCACGGCGCTCGCGTCGGCGTGATCGCTCAGCATCCGCTTCACGACGACGGGCTTCACGAAGTCCGCCGCGCCTTCGCTACGCGCGAGGTAGATCATGCCCATTCCGCCGCGCGCGAGGGGCCTCACGATGCGGTAGCGGCCGAGGACGACGCGCCCGAGGAGGTCGCTCTGATCAGCGTCGTCCGACATCGTCACGGAGAGACTCGGCGGAGGTAGTAGTGCACGCCCGAGCGAGGGTGAGCGAAGCGGATCGCGAGCGCGTCGAGGTCACCCGGGGCGCTGACGTCTCCGTCGAAGCGATGATCACCGTCGAGCGTGAGGGGCGTGCCGGCGACGGAGACCGTGGCCCCCTCGATCGCCATGCCCGAGACGTGAACGGTGCCGCGCGCGACCGCGCCGCGGGGCTCGCGGATGTGGGCGGTGGGGGCGGCGTTGTCGAAGCGCACGCGCACGATCGTCGTGGGCGAGCGACGGCCGCCCGCGAGGAACGTGAGGCGGTGCTCGCCGTCGCGCAGGCTGCCCGAGTCGAACACGTGGCTGGAGCTGGGCGAGGGCAGGATGCGCGTGCGACCTCCGCTGACGACCTCGACTTGGAACGGGCCCGCGCCCGCGCCAGCCCAGCGGAACGTCACGATCGGCAGCGCGTTCTGGTAGAGGACGTCGTAGCGGCGACCGTCGGCGTCGAAGAGGTTGCGGGGCGGCACGGACTCGAGGCGCAGCGAGCCGTCGTCGCGTCGCACCGTGATCGTGCCGCCGGGAGCCTGACCGCTCGCGCAGCGGAACGTGTAGCGGAAGCGGCCTGCGGGCACCGAGGTGATGATCGAGCCGGTGCCCTCGAACCGAACGCCGCGGCCGCCGGCCGAGAGCGTCACCGAGGTCGGCCCCGTGCAGCTGCCGGGCACGTCGATGCGCACGGCGACGGGCGCGTTCGCGTCATGGAACGTGGCCGAGTCGCCCGCGGCGATCGCGACGTGCGCACGCGCTGGAGAGGGTTGGAGCGTTCCTTCGGCGCTGGCTTCTTCGCCCGGGTCTTCGAGCTCGGGGTCGATCCACGCGTCGATGCCTGCGTCCGCGATCTCGCCCGTGTCGGGCGGGCCGGCGTCGGGCAGCTCGGGAGCGCCCGCGTCGGGGCCGACGAGGTCTTCGAGGATCACACTGCCGACCTCGACCATGACGGCGCGCCCTGCCTCGACGGTGACGCCATCGTCGAACTGCACGCGGCCAGCGACGACCTCGATGCGCTCGGCAGGCCCCGCGCGCAGGCGAATTCGCGTACCGGCCTCGAGGTTCACCGTGCCCGCGTGCGTGACGAGCGAGAGGCCCGCGCCGCTCGACTCGAGCTCCGCTTCACCGCTCGTGACCTCGATGCCCGCGCGATCGGAAGGCTGCCTCAAGAAGCGGATCACGGTGCCCGGCTGCATACGCACGCCGCTCGTGCCGCCGAGCACGAGCGCGGCGGTCGCGTCCGGCGCGGTGCGGACCGCCTCGTCCCACGTGTACGTCTCGCCGATGACCGTGGTGCGCCACGTGTCGCCCGCGGGCGCGTCGTCGCGATCGACGATGCCCTGCGCCGCCGTCAGCACGGCGACCTCTTCGGGACCGCAGCTGCACCCCACCGCGGTGAGAGCGAGTGCGACGAGAGAGAGCAGAGCGGTCGCGCGTCTTGCCACGTGCACGTGCTGCATCAACGAGTGGGCTCCGCGAGCAGTCGCTGGATCAGGCCGTCCAGCGAGCTCATGTCGTCGCCGCCGATGCGCACTTCGCGAACGCGGCCCCGTCGATCGAGGACGACGAGCGTCGGCAGGGCGCTCACGCCGTAGTGGAGCTGAGTGCCGCCCACGTCGCGCGCGACGGTGTAGCCGACGGGCGAGCGCTGGAGGTGCGCCTCGATGGTCGGGCGACGCTCGCGGCTGACGCCGAGGACGGTGAGGCCCGCGTCGTGATGACGCCGGTGCAGGGCGTCGAGCATCGGCATGATCGCGCGGCAGGGCCCACACCAGGTGGCCCAGAAGTCGATGACCACGACGCGGCCAGTCAGGCGGGCGAGCGAGACCTCGTCGTTGCCCGAGATGCGCTCGGCGAGGACGGGCGGGGGGGTCTCGCCCACACGAAGCGCGCCCGGGCCTCCCTCCGCCCGCGTGGGCGCGGCCGCGGCAGGGCGTGAGAGCGCGAGCAGCGCGAGGCCTAGTGCGAGGCCCAGCGCGAAGGCCTGCCAGGCCCGGGCGAAGCGTCGGCGCGTCGAGCTGGGGCTGTGGAGCACGATGGGTCGGGGGGCACGAGCCATGCGGTCGGCGGAGCGTACCACCGGCGGCGGTACGCGCGTGTTTTCGTGCGGCGCTGCGATACAAGCCGTCGGTGCGCACCGAGCTCCGAGAGGTCGCCGGCACCTACGTCGCCGCGTTCGTCGGCACCGCTCTCCTCGGAGCGGTCGGGACGTTCGGCGGTCCCGCGATCGGGGGCGCCGTGGGGGCGGTGCTCGGAGACCTCGCGGCCGCGGGCACGGCGCTCCTCTTCTTCGGGCTCGCGCTCGCGTGGTCGCGTCGCAGCGCGGGCGGCCCGCGTCACTTCGGCATCGACCTCGGCGGTGTGATCGAGCCCTCCGACGAGGAGCTCGCCAAGACCAACGGGCGCGGGCGCGGCGTGCTCGCGGCGCTCGTCCTCGCCGCGCCTTCGGGGCTTCGCGAGACCGGCTTCGCGCTCCTGGTCGCGTCGATCGTGTTCCCGCCCTTCGTCGTGGGCTTCTGGCTCTGGCATGGCCCCGCGCATGCGTGGCGCTGGAGCCTGCCGCCTGATCTCGCGACGTTCGCGCTCGCGCAGATCGTGATGGTCGCGCTGCCCGAAGAGGCGTTCTTCCGCGGCTGGGTGCAGACGCGCCTCCACGACGCGTGGCCCCCGACGCGCACGTTCCTCGGCGCGAAGATCGATCCTCGCGCGCTGATCCTCCAGTCTGCGTTGTTCGCGGTCGTGCACCTCGCGGCCGAGCCGCGGATCGAAGAGCTCGCGACGTTCTTCCCGGGCCTCCTCTTTGGCTGGGTGCGCGCACGTCGCGACGGCATCGGGGCGGCCTTGCTCCTGCACGCGCTGTCGAACGTGCTCGCCGAGATCCTCGTGCGTGGTTGGCTGATGTGAGAGACCGAGAAGCCTTCGTTTCTCGGGATCGAACTGTCGTACGGGGTTTGGGGGCAACGCCCCCAACGCGCGGCGCCTGCGCCGCGGACCACTGAGCGGTCGAGGCTCGCGTCCGCTTGCCGACTCCGTCGGACGGGCCGTACAAGCGCCGCATGCAGCTCCATCCGCCGCCCCGCATCGTCCTTCGTGAGCTCGTGACCCGCGCCCTCCTCGAAGACCTGGGGCGCGGCGACGTGACGACCGACGCGACCGTCCCGCCCGACCTCATGGGCAGCGCAGTGCTCGTCGCGCGCGAGGCGCTCGTGGTGAGCGGTCTCGACGTGTTCGCGCTCGTCTATGCAGAGGTCGACGCGCGCGTGGAGATCGAGCGCCGCTCGGTCGACGGTCAGCGCCTCGAGCGTGGCGCGATCGGCGCGCGGGTGACTGGGCCCGCGGCCTCGATCCTCAAGGGCGAGCGGGTCGCGCTGAACTTCGTCCAGCGCATGAGCGGCGTCGCGACCAAGACGCGTCAGTTCGTCGACGCGCTCCCCGCGGGCAGCAAGGTGCGCATCGCCGACACGCGCAAGACCACGCCAGGCCTGCGCGCGCTCGAGCGCTACGGCGTGCGCTGCGGCGGAGGTCACAACCACCGCGACGATCTCAGCTCGGCCGTGCTGATCAAGGACAACCACATCGCGGCCTCGGGCGGCGTGCGCATCGCGATCGAGCGCGCGCGGGCCCACGCGCCGCACACGTCGCGCATCGAGTGCGAGGTCGATCGGATGTCGCAGCTCGAAGAGGCGATCGCCGCGGGCGCCGACATCGTGCTCCTCGACAACTTCGACGATGCGGCGCTCGCGGCCGCCGTCGCGTTCGTCGCGGGTCGCGCGATCCTCGAGGTGTCGGGCGGCGTGACGCTCGAGCGCATCCCGCGCATCGCCGCGACGGGTATCGACGTGATCAGCGCGGGCGGTCTCACCCACTCGGCGCGCGCGGTGGACTTCGCCCTCGACTGGGACGCGTGAGCGTCGCCGAGCTCGAGCCGGCGCGCGCGCGACTGGCCGCGCGAGAGGGCGTCTACGGCCGCTCGCTCACGATCCTCCCCGAGACGGGCTCGACCAACGACGACGCGCGCGCGGCGGCCGATGCAGGAGCGCCCCGAGGTCACGTCGTGGTCGCCGATGCGCAGCGCAGCGGCCGAGGTGCACGAGGCAGCGTGTGGAGCTCGCCGGGCGGACGCGACCTCTACCTCTCGATCGTCGAGCGCGTCTCTCTCTCGCCTCGCGCGCTCTCGGTCCTGACGCTCGCGGCGGGCCTCGGCGTGCGCGACGCGTGCGTGTCGCTGCTCGGTCGTGAGGAGATCGACGTCACCGTGAAGTGGCCGAACGACGTGCGCGTGGCCGGCAAGAAGTGCGCGGGCATCCTCGTGGAGTCGAGCTCGATCGGTGAGCGCATGGGACCGATGGTGATCGGCATCGGCCTCGACGTGAACCGCGACGAATGGCCCGAGGAGCTGCGCGGGGTCGCGACGTCGCTGTCGGTCGCGCGCGGCGCCTCGATCGATCGTGCCGAGGCGTTGGTGGAGCTGCTCGGCGCCGTCGAAGCGCGCGTGCAGCGCCTCGTCGACGAGGGTCCCGAGGCGACCGTGTCGGCGCTGCGACCTCACCTCGCGTGGGTCGGCGAGCGCGTGCGCGTCGACACCACGGAGGGCGTGCTCGAGGGCGTCGACGACGAAGGCGTGCTCCTCGTTCGCGATGCGTCGGGTATGCTCGTTCGCGTGCGCTCCGGGACACTGCGCACGGTCGCGTGATCACACGCTTCGCCCCACCCGTCGTCGCGCCGTGAGGCACGCGTCGCTACCGATCGTGAAGTCTCGACACGTGCGTGGACGTTCGAGGTGGAGCGCGCAGCGGTAGGGCGCGTCGGCCGTTCCGTCGCCCGTGAGCGGAGGACAACGACCGCCCGGCCGCGGCAGATCGAGCGAGCCGTCGTGACGCACGACGAGCAGCGATCGATGCGACCGAGCGAAGGGATCGTTCTTCGTGACCTCGATCACGTCGAACGCCTCGCGACAGCACGCGCCGCAGTCTTCGCAGCGGAGCGTGGGCTCCCAGCGCTCGCAGGCGGGCGCGTCGGCACGCGTCGCGCGCTTCGCCTTGCGGCAAGCGAGTCCCTTGCCGCGCGCGAACGAGAAGCCGCAGTCGCCGCAGCGGTGCGTCGCAGCCTCGCTGCCGATCCGTGCGAGCGGGAGCCCGACGCGGTGTCTGCCCGCGGGCGCCTCGAGCGCGGTCCAGAGCGACGCGAGCGCACCCGTGCTGGCGTCGGCGCGTGCGGTCTTCGCCTCGGTGAACGCGCGCAGCGTGGCGGCCAGCGCGGCCGTCGCGTCGAGCGCGTCGGTGAGGTGCGGTGACCAAGGCTTGGTGTCGACGCGGGCGATCGCCTTCTTCGCGAGCTCGATGGAGCGGGCCGACGCGCGCGCGTCGGAGAAGGGCGCCTCGGCGTCGCTGCGCACCAGCGGATCGGGGCCGAGCGTGTCGTGGAAGAGGCGAAAGTCGGTGGTCGGCGCGAGGAACGTGCGGAGGCCGCGCGAGCCCACCAGGAACGCCTGCGTGCGCAGGCACGCGTGCTCACGGAGGACGTCGTGATCGCTCATGTTGTCGAGGCCCCAGTCCGTTCGCTCGAACGCCTCGGGGCCCTCGACCAGCGCGTGACAGAGCTCGTGGAAGATCATCTGCGCGAGCGAGTCGTCCGGGTCGAGCTCGGCGGGGATCGAGATCCTGAGCGTGCCGCGGCCGTCCGTGGAGGCGTACGCCCCGGGCTCGCGCACGACCGAGAGGCCCACGCGCTCGGCGCACGTGATCCAGAGGCGATCGAGGGGATCTTCGTAGCGCGTGTGAATCGTGCGCATGAACGCGTCGTCGGAGCGGCGGAGAGAGCGTGTACGATCCGGCCCTCGTGAGCATCCTCGACGAGCTCGAGCTCCGCACGCAGTTCGAGGCGCGACGCGCCTTGAGCACGTCGGCAGCGGGCGCGAACGCGCTCGGAGCTTGGGCGCGCGCGCGTCTGCCGCTCGAGGCGTCGACCAAGACGCGCGCCGAGTGCGTGCGCGGCGCCTTGGTCGTGGCGGTGGGCTCGGGCGACTCGGAGACGGTCGCGATCCTCGCGCCCATGTGGCTCGAGAGGCCGCGCGTCGATCCGTCACCGCTACTCGCGGCGTGCGAGGTGAGCCCGCATCTCGCGCTGGCGCGGCAGATCGCGGCTCGCGTCGTGGAGGCAGAGCCCACGTCGGTGTCGCTCCTCGTGCTCGCGTCGATCGAAGAGCGCTCGCACCGTCTCGCCGAGGCCGAAGCACTGAGGCGTCGCGCGATCGCTCACGCCGAAGGGCTCGCCGATGTCGCGAGCGCCATCCGGGCCCGCGTCGAGCTCGCGCGGTTGCTCATCCTCTCGGGCCGCGAGGTGGATGCGCTCGAGCTCGTCTCCGAGATCGATCGCGAGCTCGAGCCGCGCAACTCGCGTCCCGCGCCGCTCACGCTCGATGCGCGCGATCAGCTCGTGCTCGCGCAGGTCGAGCTCGCCGCCAGCGGTCGGTACCGACGCGCGCGTGCGATCGATCGGCTCGCTGAGGTGACGACGTCCTCGCGCGGCGTGGAGGGTCGCGCGGCGCTGCGCCTCCTCGCGCGCCACGTCGCGAGCGCGGGGCCGGCGCTCACGGCTGCGGAGATCGATCGGGTGCACGCGGTGCTCGTCCGCGCGAAGGCGCACGGCCTCCCGGTCGGCGCGATCGATGCGATCGAAGCACGGCTCGCGTTGGTGCTCGCTCCAGACGCGGAGCGCGAGGCGCAGACCATCCGTGCCGTCGCGTCGACAGACGACGGGCGGGTGCTCGTGGAGCGCGCACGCGCGGTCCGTGACGGCGGAACCGCGGGGCCGGCCCCGAGCGCGCGCCTCCGCACCGACTGGCTCTGCATGTCGGTGATCGCGCACGCACGAACCCGCCGCCTCGGCGACGCGCTGACCGCGCTGAGAGAGCTCGACGTGAGCGGGGCGAGCGCGAGCGTCGCGGGGTGGACGATGCTGTCGCGCGTCGCGTCCGAGCGCGCGCTCCGGGAGTCGTTCGTTCGTGTCGCGCTTCGCTGGCTCGGGGACGAACGCGCGCCCCTCCCACGCCGCGGCCACCTCGATCTCGCGGTGCGGCTCGAGCGCGCTGGGATGACCGACCTCGCAGGCCTCGCGCTCGCGCGCGCGCGCCGCGTTCACGAGCCCGGCGCCCGCGAGATCTCGATACAGCATGCGATCCGACGCGCCTGGTCGGCGCGCGCGCGAGGCGAGACCCGCGAAGCCCACCGGTTGCTCGCCGCTGCCCTCTCCGACGCACGCGCCGGTACGGGGAGCGCGCTCATGAGCCCGTCTGCACCGAGGACACGATGAACCGCACGCCACACCCCCGCGCACCCCACGACCGCGCACCCCACGACCGCGCACCGCACCTTCGCGTCGGGGCTCGACTCCTTCGCCCCTCGGCGTTCGTGGGCCTCACGTGCTTGCTCGTCGCGAGCGCTTCGATCGTGAGCGCGCAGCGGCGTCGCACGCCACCCACGCCTCCGCCCCCCGCCGCCCTGACACCCGAGCAGGCGGCCGCCGAGTGCGCGGCCTCGGCTCCGTCGCGCACGGCGGCGGGCACTGCGGTTCAGGCCGCGTCGCCGACGCGCTGCGGTGAAGCTGGGCAGGCCTACGAAGAGGCGGGTGACCTCACGCGCGCGGCGACGCTCTACCGCAACGGCTGCATGCGCGGCGACATCATCTCGTGTCGTCACCTCGGTGCGATGCAGCTCCTCGGCAACGGCGTGCCGCAGGACTACGCCCAGGCGCTGACGAACTTTCGGACGGCCTGCGACAACGGTCACGCGCAGGCGTGCTTCGACGCGGGCCGCATGATGGAGGCTGGGCTCGGGGCGACGGAGAATTTCGCGAACGCCCGTCGCAGCTATGCCCGCGCGTGCGAGCTCGGCTGGGGCGCCGCGTGCACGCACCTCGGCGAGCGCCTCGCGATCAGCGAGACGACGCGCGACGTGCAGGAGGCCGTCTCGTTGTTCACGCGTGGCTGTCGCGGAGGCGACGGCGTCGCGTGCACGCAGCTCGGCGACCTCCACACCAGTGGCCGCGGCGTGCCGCGCGATCTCGAGCACGCCGCGCGCAGCTACGAGTCTGCCTGCGAGCGCGGTGATCTCGCGGGCTGCGAGCGCCTCGGCAACCTCCTCCAAGGCGGTGAGGTCGGCGATGCGAGCCGCGCGGGACAGTTCCTCACGCGCGCCTGCGACGGTGGGCGTCCCGCGGCCTGTAACGATCTCGGGCTCGCGCGCGAAGACGGCGAGGACTACCGCATCGCGGCGCAGCTCTTCACGCGCGCGTGCGACGGTGGCGAGCCGATCGGCTGCACGAACCTCGGGCGCCTGAGGGAGCTCGGTCGCGGAATGGAGGCCAACCTCGACGCCGCGATTCGCCTCTACGAGCGCGCGTGCGGCGACAACGAGCCCGGCGGCTGCGTGGCGCTGGGCGTGCTGCGCGAGGAGGGGCGTGGTGTGCAGGAGGACGCGACCGAGGCCGCGCGCCTCTACGACGTGGCGTGTCGTGCGGGCGACTTCCTCGGCTGCGTGCACCTCGGTCTCCTCCGCCAGGAGGGTCGCGGAGGTCCCGCGGATCTGCCGGGCGCGATCCGCCTCTTCCAGCGCGCGTGCGATGGTCACGAGATGTACGGATGCGCGATCCTCGGCCTCGCGTACGAAGAGGGGCGCGGGGTGACGGCTGATCTGGCGCGGGCACGACAGCTCTTCGAGCAAGCCTGCACGGGCGAGGAGCTGCTCGGCTGTTCGAGCCTCGGCGTGCTCTTCGAGGAAGGCCGCGGCGCGACGCGCGATCTCGCGCACGCCGTGCGTCTCTACCAGCAAGCGTGCACGGGCGAGGAACCCTACGGCTGTACGCGGCTGGGCCTGCTGCACCGCAGCGGCACGGGCGTTCCGCTCGATGAGGCGCGCGCGTTCGAGCTGTTCACGTCGAGCTGCGAGGCAGGCGATCTCCGTGGCTGCAACGCCCTGGGGTACTGCTTCGAGCGAGGCGCAGGGACGAGCGCCGACGAGGCACGCGCGGCGATGCTCTACCGTCGCGCGTGCGAGGGCGGGCTCCTGCCGGGATGCACGAGCCTCGGCGCGCTCCACGCGCGCGGCGCGGGCGTGCGTCGGTCGCCTCAGGACGCGATTCGACTGTTCACGCGCGCCTGCGACGGAGGCCACCTCCTCGCGTGCTCGAACATGGGCACGCTCTACGAGACGGCCGCAGGCGTGACGCGCGACGCGCGACGCGCGATCGACCTCTACCACCGCGCCTGCACGGGCGGTGAGCCGCGCGGCTGCTTCAACCTGGGACGCATGTACGAGCACGGCGACATCGGCTCGACGCCGTCGCCCGCGCATGCCCTCGAGAACTACGAGCGCGCCTGCACGCTCGGCTACCGGCAGGCGTGCGAAGCGCGCACGCGCGTGCAGGGACAGTGAGCGCGATCAGTCGGCCAGCGCCTCGTCGACGCTCGACGCGCTCATGAGCCGGCGCATCCAGGCGTCCAGGCGCGCAGCGTCCGCCTGCGCGAGCCTTGCGATCCCGTGCGACGGGACTGATCCGAAGCGTTGCTCGAGGATCGTGCGAACGGCCTCGCGGAGGGCTTCCACTCGACCTTCCACTCGACCTTCCACTCGACCTTCCACTCGACCTTCCACTCGACCTTCCACTCGACCTTCCACTCGACCTTCCACTCGACCTTCGTCACGAAGGCTGTCTGCGATGGTGCGCATGGCTTCTTCTCGCGTCCTCTCTCCGATTCCGTCCAACACGTCGAACACGTCGCGGCGCTCGGTCTCCGCGACCACCGTCAGAATGTAGCTGACGAGCACGCGGAGCGTCTCGCCGCCCGCCTCTCGATCCACGCCTTCCCAGATGGGCAGCACCCGGCGCATGTGCATCGCCAACCCTTCGCGTCGGGCATCCCGGAGGAGCATGAGCGTTGCGGCCGTCACCGGAGGCCGCGCGCGCAACGCTGCGTCGTCGAGCCGTGCGACGTCGACCACGAGGCAGCGGAGTCGCGGCACGAACGGAGTCCACGAGCCATCCGAGTCGGGCACGGCGATCATCGCGGAGAGTTCCGTCGGCGCCTTCCAGCCACCGCGCACGTGGGAGAAGACGATGGGCACGACCAGCGGAAGCGGCTCGCCGGGATGCTCGCGCGCGAAGCCTTCATGGATCCGCACGACGTAGCCGGCGAAGCGGAGCATCAGCGCCTCCTCCGGCTTGCTGCGGTGCTCCACGAGGACCTGGAGGAACATCGGCCGACCCCTCGTCCTCACTTCGAACAAGAGGTCTGTGTGACGCTGCCGTAGGTGAGGATCGACGAAGCTCCCCGCGACGAGCCGCAGGGTCGACCAGTCGATGCGTCGCGCGAGCCGGCGCGGCAGGGCACGCCTGAGCTCGTCGGCGGCGAGGGCAGGTTGGGAGAAGACGTGCTTGAAGAGGCCGTCGTGGGGGCTCTGCGACATGGCCCCTTCATCGTCGCGACGCGTGGCCGGTTGCGTGTCTCGTGTCCGTGTAGGATGGCCGGCCCTCCATGACCGCTGCCTTCGACATGCCCGACCGACCCTCCCGCGGAGAGGGGGGTCGCGTCCCGCCGCACTCGCTCGATGCAGAGCGCGCCGTGCTCGGCGGCATCCTCCTCGAGAACGGTGCCCTGAACACCGTGCTGCAGATGCTCAGCGCCGACGACTTCTACAGCCGCGGCAACTCGCTCGTGTTCGACGCGATGCAGGAGCTCTTTCGGCGCGGGCAGCCCGTCGACACGATCACGCTCCGCAGCTGGCTCGTCGATCGCGGCAACTTCCACAAGGCTGGCGGCGACGAGCACCTGCTCTCGCTGACGAACACCATCCCGACCGTCGCGAACATCGAGCAGCACGCGACCATCGTGCGCGAGAAGGCCAACGTGCGACGCCTGATCTCGGCGTGCCACGAGATCGCGGCGACGGGCTACGGCGACTACGGCGAGCCGGAGGAGTTCTTCGACACCGCCGAGAAGCGCGTGTTCGAGATCGGCAAGCAGCGCGGCGCGGCGCCGTACGAGCACGTGAAGGAGATCGTGCTGCGCACGATCCAGCAGGTGCAGGACGCAGCCGGTCGCGGGGAGCGCATCATCGGCCTGCCCACGGGGCTCGAGAAGCTCGACGAGATGACGGCCGGCCTCAAGGGCTCGGAGCTCCTGATCATCGCGGGCCGTCCCGGCATGGGAAAGACGGCGTTCGCGCTGAACGTCGCGGTCGCGGCGGCGGCGGGCCGCAACGTGGGCGTCGCCGTGTTCTCGCTCGAGATGCGCAAGGAAGAGCTCGTGCGACGCCTCTTGTGCAGCGAGGCGCGCGTCGACGGTGGTCGCATGCGCAACGGCCTCCTCTCGACGCAGGACTGGCAGAAGCTGATGGGCGCCGCGGGCCCGATCACGGATCTGCCGCTCTTCATCGACGACACGGCCGCGCTCACCGTCACCGCGCTCCGCGGCAAGGCGCGCCGCATCCAGAGCGAGCACGGCCTCGGCCTCGTGGTCGTCGACTACCTCCAGCTCATGCGCTCGGGCAGCAAGAACGACAGCCGCGAGCAGGAGATCAGCGAGATCAGCCGCTCCTTGAAGGCACTCGCGAAGGAGCTCGACATCCCCGTCATCGCGCTCTCGCAGCTCAACCGCGGCGTCGAGACGCGCCCCGGCAAGGACAAGCGACCGCAGCTCGCCGACCTCCGCGAGTCGGGTGCCATCGAGCAGGACGCCGACGTGATCATGTTCGTGTACCGACCCGAGGTGTACGCGAAGGACGAAGAGCGACAGCAGCTGCGCGGCCTGGCGGAGATCATCGTCGGCAAGCAGCGAAGCGGCCCGACGGGCATCGTGAAGTGCAAGTTCTTCCACGAGTTCACGCGCTTCGAGAACCTCGCCGACGGCGAGTTCGACGACTACGACGGCGGCGACATGGAGTGAGGCTCCCGCCCGCCGGCTGACGCGTTGCGTCAACGTTCGTTCGGCACGTGTTCGGTCTTCTATCGCTGGCGCTCGCACGCATATCCTCGCGCCCGATGCGCAAGATCGCCCTCGCCACGACCGCCCTCACACTCGCACTCGGCGCGCATGCGCTCGGTGATCTCCACTCCACCGCCCACGCCGGCGGCTTCGAGGTGAGCGGCGTCGGCACGCGCGGCATGGGCCGCGGCGGTGCGTTCGCGGCGCGCGTCGACGACTCGCTCGCGCTCGCGCTCAACCCCGCGATGCTCGCGGACGCGGATGCGCAGATCCTTCTGAACGCGAGCCTCACCGTGTGGGACGCGTGCGTGACGCGCAGCGGAAACTTCTCCGGCAACGACACGATGGGCGAGACCTACGCGGGCGGAGGCTCGGTCTTCGGGACCGACGAAGGGCCGTTCAACCCGTCGACGTGGGCCGACCAGCCGTTCCCGCGCATCTGCAACTCGGGCGCGCCGCAGATCGCGCCGCAGATCATGGCGAACGTTCGTCTCACCGACGAGCTCGGCATGGGCTTCGGCATCGTCGCGCCGAACGGCACGGGTACCGCGCGATGGGGCAACTCGGACGGCACCACCATGGTGAACGGCCAGCGCCTGCCCACGCCCGTTCGCTACATGGTGACCGAGCAGGACCTGCTCCTCTTCTTCCCCAGCGTCGGCATCGGCTATCGCCCGTTCGACTGGCTGCGCATCGGTCTCACGCTCCAGTGGGGCATCGGCATCATCAACTTCACGAACTACACGAACAGCGGCACCGCGGCGCAGGGCGCGCCGGGCACTGCAGGGTTCGAGGATCCGTCCGCCGACATCCGGACGCGCCTCAGCGTGATCGATCCGTTCGTGCCGGCCGGCATCTTCTCCGTGCACCTGATCCCGCACGAGAACTTCGAGGTGATGGTCTCGGGTCGCATCTCCGATTCGATCGGCGGCGCCCTCGACGCGCAGGGCACGCTCGAGCTCACGACCGGTGCGTTCGGTACGGGAGCGGACGGCAGCTACGTGCCGACCGCGTCGACGATCCAGAACACGCGCCTCAGCGCGGGGCAGCCCTTCCAGTTCACGCTCGCGATGCGCTACGCCGATCGCATTCGCCCCCGGCACTACCAGCGCACGGTGGGCGAGGCCGTCGCGGGTCAGATCGATGACTCGATGCAGAACGAGAACTTCGATCTCGAGCTCGACGTGGTGTTCGAGCAGCTCTCGCAGGTCACGGACTTCGTGGTGACGATGCCGACGGGCAGCTCGGGCATGCTGCGCACGGGTGGCCCGGCGGGCTCGACGTCCAGCGTGCCGATCCCGACGCCGCTCCCGATCCCGCACGGCTGGAGCGACGTGCTCACACTCCGCCTCGGTGGCGACGTCAATCCGATCCCCGGCACGCTCGCGGTGCGCGCCGGTGTGAGCTTCGAGCTCCCCGTCGACAATCGCTACCGCAACTACCTCCAGAACGATTTCATCAGCGGCTGGCGTCTCGGCCTCCACGCCGGCGGAACGGTGCGCATCGAGCGCTTCGACATCTCGCTGGCGTACGGATTCTTCCTCGGCGAGACGGTGAACGTGACGCCCGCGGACGCGAGGTTCCGGCAGATCAACGCGCTCCAGATGGAAGGCGTGTGCCCGGCGACAGGCCCGACGTACAGCGCCGCGAGCCCGGTGACCGCGACGAACTGCTACCCGGGCGGCTTCGGCGGCGTGGTGAACGCGGGCCGCTACGAGCAGATGCATCACATCCTCACGCTCGGCGCGAGCTACCACTTCTGAGCATCGTCGCCGGTGAGTGAGGAGACTCCGGGCGCGGTGCGCTCGGAGTGGGCAGCATCGGCGCCATGCGTGTGAACGTGCTGGGCGGCGGCCCCGGCGGCCTCTACTCCGCGATCCTCCTCCAGAAGCGCTTCCCCGATGCGCGCATCGAGCTCCACGAGCGCAACCCCGCGGACGTGACGTGGGGCTGGGGCGTGGTGTTCTCCGACGAGACGCTCTCCGGCTTCGAGCAGGCCGACGCGCCCTCGCACGATGCGATCACCAAGCACTTCGCGCGCTGGACGGCGATCGACGTCTTCGCGAAGGGCGAGCTCATCCGGTCGGAGGGCCACGGCTTCTGCGGCATCGCGCGCAAGAAGCTGCTCGAGCTCCTCCAAGGGCGCGCACGCGAGCTCGGCGTGTCGCTCCACTTCGCGAGCGAGCGGAACGACGTCGAGGAGCTCGCGAAGGAGTGCGATCTGCTCGTCGCCGCCGACGGTGTGAAGAGCCTCGCGCGCGCCAGGTGGGAGTCCACGTTCCGTCCGAGCTTCGATCCGCGCAGGAGCCGCTACATCTGGCTCGGCACCACGCGCGTGTTCTCTGCGTTCACGTTCAGCTTCCGCGAGAACGAGCACGGCCTCTTCCAGATCCACGCGTACCCGTTCGAGGTGCGCCCCGATGGCACCGGCCTCTCGACGATGATCGTCGAGTGCGACGAGGAGACGTTTCGTCGCTCGGGGCTCGAAGGCGCGACGGAGGCCGAGAGCCTCGCCTACTGCGAGCGCCTCTTCGCCGACGAGCTCGCGGGCCACCGCCTGATGTCGAACCGCTCGAGCTGGGTGCAGTTCACGACGCTGAAGAACGAGCGGTGGTCGCACGACAACGTCGTCTTGCTCGGAGACTCGGCGCACACGGCGCACTTCTCGATCGGCTCTGGCACCAAGCTCGCGATGGAAGATGCGATCGGTCTGTGGCGTGCGATGGATCAGCATCCGAGCGACATCGCGCGCGCGCTCGTCGCGTACGAGAGCGATCGCAAGCCGATGGCGGGCCGCGTCCAGACGGCCGCGCAGCAGAGCCTCGAGTGGTTCGAGCAGGCGCCGCGTCATCACCGGCTCGAGCCGCTCCAGCTCGTCGTGAGCCTGATGACGCGGAGTCGCCGGATCACGCACGCGAACCTGCGTCTTCGTGATCCCGCGCTCGTGGAGCGCGCCGAGCGATGGTTCGAGTCGAAGGCGGGTGTGACCGCTGCCGAGACGCCGGTGCCCCCGATGTTCACGCCCCTCACGCTACGCGGGCTCACGCTGGCGAACCGCGTCGTGGTCTCGCCGATGTGCATGTACTCCGCGAAGGAGGGCGTGCCCGACGACTTTCATCTCGTTCATCTCGGGAGTCGTGCGATCGGCGGCGCGGGCCTCGTGATGACCGAGATGACGAACGTGAGCGCGGAGGGACGCATCACGCCGGGGTGCACGGGGATCTGGAACGACGCGCAGAAGGACGCGTGGAGGCGCATCGTCGAGTTCGTGCACACGAGGTCCAGTGCGAAGATCGGTCTTCAGCTCGGCCACGCGGGCCGCAAGGGATCGACGCGGCTGCTGTGGGAGGGCTCGGACGTGCCGCTGGCGGAGGGCAACTGGCCGCTGATCGCACCGTCGGCGATTCCGTACGATGTGAGGAAGGGAAGCCAGGTGCCGCGCGAGATGACGCGCGCCGACATGGACCACGTACTCGCGCAGTTCGTGGCCAGCACGAAGCTCACGCTCGAGGCGGGCTTCGATCTGCTCGAGCTCCACCTCGCGCACGGCTATCTGCTGAGCTCGTTCCTCACGCCCCTCTCGAACCAGCGCAGCGATGCGTACGGCGGCTCGCGCGAGAACCGCATGCGCTACCCGCTCGAGGTGATGGAGGCGGTGCGGGCGGCTTGGCCCGACGACAAGCCGCTCTCGGTGCGCATCTCCGCGGTCGACTGGGTGACGGGTGGCTTCGACGCGGAGGATGCCGTGGTCCTCGCGCGCGCGCTGAAGGACCGCGGCGCGGACGTGATCGACGTGTCGACGGGCCAGACCTCGCCTGACGCGAAGCCGGTGTTCGGACGCAGCTACCAGACGCCCTTCAGCGAGCGCATCCGCAACGATGTGGGCATCCCGACGATCGCGGTGGGCAACGTCGGCGACTTCGATCAGGTGAATTCGATCCTGCTCGGTGGTCGTGCAGATCTCGTCGCGCTGGCGCGTCCGCACCTGTCCGATCCGCACTTCACGCTGCACGCAGCGGTGGCTCAGGGGTATCCGATGGCGTGGCCGTCGCAGTACCTGCTCGCGGGGCCGATGCCGTTTCCTCCACCCAAGTCCTGACGACGAGCAGAAGGAGATCGGCGCAAAGGTCAGACCTCACCTCGTGAGCCTCTGGCGGTGAGCTGTGGATTGCGTCTGGATGTCCGTGACTCGAGACGCCCGGCCGCACCCGTCTCGCCACTCATTCGCGCCGAAGCGCCGACATGCGTCTCGCGGCCCCATGCGCACGCCCAACACGAGCAGCCCGCTCGACTCGTCAGTCGGCGGGCACACCACTCCCGCCGCACACCGCGACAGGCCTCGTCTCAGGACCGTTCGAAGCGCTACGTCATGACGGGCGCCCTCGAGATCCACGGCGGCCGCGTGCCCGCGGGGAACGCGCACAGCACACCCGTCGATCGAAACTGCAGCGACGCCGCGCGATAGCTCTCGAGCATCAGCGAGTACGCGGCGACGAACGCCTCCACCGCGTCCTTGTCGCCATAGGCCCAAGGCTTCGGCTTCCGCGTCGTGTTCTCCGGCCGCGAGAACGGATCGACGCGCGTGTACGACGCCGGCTTCGGCAGCCGACGACGATCACCGCTCGCCGCTCGCTCGATCAGCTTCTTGCGCTCCTTGTCGCGCACACACCGCTCGTGCGCCCGACGCGCGTCTCGTCGCGCACGCTCGCTCAAGCCCTCCCACTCGAACGGCATCGACAGCGGGATCGACGCGGTCTGCGTGTAGTCGCCGATCTCACTCGGCCTCGCGCCCGCTTCGCGCCACGCAGCTTCATCGAGGTACGCGACCTCGACGCTCGACTCGCCGTCACAGACCGCGCGAAAGCTCGACAGCCCCGGCCACTCCTCCACGCGCTCGACCAGCCCGTGATGCACCGGCTGCGCGTGCGTGTACGTCATCCCGCCGAGCACGCGCGTGCCGTCGAGAACGGCCGTGATGCTCGGCCTTCCTTCGAAGAAGTGTCCGTGGCGCCCGCGGAGCTTGTTGAGGTTCTGCGCGATCTCCTGATCGAGATCCTTCATGTAGTCGGAGATGTCGAGCGCGTCCTCGTCGGTGTCGACTCTCAGGTCTTGATGCATGTGGGTGGACATCACCGACCACGCGACGGGCTTCACGCCGGGGTGCTTCTGACACGCGTGCTGCATCGCCTTCGCGATGATGATCTTGGTCTCGGGATCGGGCCGCATGAGCATCTCGTCGCCCGCGCACTTCGTGACGACGGAGTACGCGCGCACACCCGGTGCGAACCATCGGAGCTGAGCCATGACGGAGACCTCCACACGCTCGCCGTGAGCGTCGTGAAGTCCCCTGGTGCACACCCCGCGCCGGTACTCACGCGATCAAACGTCGAGGAATTCGAGCGAGATCTGGCGGACTGGCGGACGCCTGGCGGGCACTTCCGCCAGACGTCCTCGCCCGAGCCCGAGCCCTCGACCTTCGACGGTCAGGAGCCGTCGAGCAGCCAACCCAGTGCGCTCAGCCGCGAGAGTGTCCAGACCACGGCCGCCGTGCCCGTCACGTAGGCGATCCCGACGGGCGCTCGCGCTTCCGCGTGGACCACCTTGGAGACGCGAAGGACGGCGAGCGTGATCACGACGAACACGAGCTGCCCGAGCTCGACGCCGATGTGGAAGCCCACCAGCGACCACCCGAGGTGGGCCTCCGAGAGCCCCGCGTCGCGCAGCGCGCTCGCGAAGCCGAGACCGTGCACGAGACCGAACGTGCCCGCGACGATCGCGGGGTGACGAAAGACGAGCGTGTCGGCGACCTCGATCCGCTCCGCGCGCGCGACCTCCGCCGCGAGCAACAGCACGCTCAGCGCGATGCACGCCTCCACGGGCGCCACGGGCACGTGCACGAGCTCGAGCACGGCGAGCGCGAGCGTGATCGCGTGGCCGATCGTGAACGCCGTGAGCGTGACGAGCAGCGGGCGAACGAGTGATCGCGCGTCGAGGGCTGGCCTCGCGTTGCGGCGCACCACGAGCACGAGCAGCGCGACGAAGGCCAAGTGATCGAGCCCGAGCGCGATGTGCTCCACACCGAGCGCGACGAACCTCGAGAGCGTCTCGCCGAGATCGGGGGCCGTCCCTGCGAGCGTGAACCGAGGCGCGCCTGCATCGATCAGCAGCGCCGTGCGACTGCCGTCGACGCGATCGACCTGCGTGGCGATCTCGACGTCCGCAGGCAGGTCCTCGATCGACGCGTCGCCCGCCGCGCCCTCGGCGTCGCAGAGCACCTCCATGCGCTGCGACTCCACGTACGCATGCTCGGTCCGCTCGATCGCGCCCTCGACCACGCAGCCCTCGGGCCAGGTGATCGAGGCTCCGGCGGGAGCGGCCTCGGTGCCCGAGTACTCGAAGCGGACCGCGTAGCGTCCCGGCGCGACCTCCCGCGCGTGGATCGATCCGAACTCCTGCGGATGCGCCGACGCAGAGGTTGCGACGAGCAGCGCGAGGATGCCGAGCGAGAGCGCGAACGGCCACGTCTTCATGGGCGCTCCTCGACCGTGTAGCCCGAGACGATCGCGTCGAGGGCCTCCTCGAGCGCCGCGGCCTCGGCCTCCTCGCGGACGCGCGCGCGCACGTCGCCGCGGACCTCGTCGAGCGCGAGCGGTCGAGCGTCGCGGCGCTCGGTCACGCGGACGAGGTGCACGCCGAATCGTGTCTCGATCGGGGTGGACCACCCGTCGATCGGCGTGTCGCGGAGCGCGGGCACGAGCTCGGGGCCGAGCACGTCCTCGACCGCGTCGAAGGGGCGACGCTCGAAGCGATTCCCATGCGGAAAGGGATCACCGCTCGACGCGACGTCGGTCTGCAGCAGGGAGGCGCGCGCGTCCGCGAGGGCCCGCTCGCCGCGTCGATCGCGCGAGAAGAAGCGGTGCTCGAAGCTCACGTCGGGGGGCGCGACGTACTCGTCGGCGTGGGCCGCGACGAACGCGGCGAGGTCCTCGTCGTCGGGCTCGCGCGCCTCCAGGCTCGATCGCACGAGCAGCTCGAGCTTCTGTACGAGCCTTCGGCGCACGATGGCGTCGCCCGCGTCGAGCCCGAGCGCACGCGCCTCCCGCACGAGCGCCTCCTCTCGCACGTACCGCGCGCGCTGCAGCGCTCGGTCGTCGTCGGTCGGCTCGCGACCGAGGCGCGCCGTGCGCTCCCGCGTGAGCGCGTCGACGTAGCTGGCCTCGACGGTGATGATGCGCGCGGGCTCGACGACCTCGTCGCGTGTCACGTACGCGTGGGCCACGAAGATCGCGACGCCGAGGACGACGAAGTGAACGAGCGGGTCGCGGGCCCCGCGCACGAGGAGGTCACGCACGCGCGCATCGTATGCGACTCGGCACCGCCTGCTGGGCGATCCTCCGCGGTCCACGGGTCGATCCGCTTGACACGATCGCATTCGCACCGTTCGATGGCCGCCTCATGACGCACGCATTTCCCTCTCAGGTGTCGAGGCTCGAGACGGCCGTCGCCTCCGTCCGCACGCGCGTGGCGAGCGTTCCGCGCGTGGCGCTCGTGCTGGGCTCGGGCCTCGGTGACTTCGCGGACACGCTCGAGGACCGAGTCGCGATCCCGTTCGGTGAGATTCCCTCGATGCCCGTGAGCGGCGTGCACGGCCACGCCGGCAAGCTCGTGTTCGGTCGCGCCGAGGGCGTCGACTGCGTCGCGATGCAAGGCCGCGTGCACCTCTACGAGGGGCATCCGCCGAGCGACGTCGTCTTCGGCCTGCGCCTCATGCTCAAGCTCGGCGCGCAGATCGTCATCATCACGAACGCCGCGGGCGGCGCGAACCCGCGCTTCGACGCGGGCGAGCTCATGCTCATCGAGGATCACCTGAACCTCACGGGCACGAGCTCGCTGCTCGGCCCCAACGAAGACGGGCTCGGCGTCCGGTTCCCCGACATGACGGTCGCCTACGATCTCCGCCTCCGCGAGCTCGCGCAGAGCGCGGCGAGCGAGGCGGGCTTCCAGCTCGCGCGCGGCATCTACGCAGGCCTGCTCGGTCCGTCGTACGAGACGCCGGCCGAGGTGCGCATGGTCTTCGCGATGGGCGCGGACGCGGTCGGCATGAGCACCGTGCTCGAGACGGTGGCGGCGCGTCACATGGGAGCGCGCGTGCTCGGCATCTCGTGCATCACGAACAAGGGCGCAGGGCTCTCTCACGGCGTGCTCGATCACTCCGAGGTCACCGAGACGGCGAACCGCGTGAAGGGCCGCTTCGTGGGCCTCCTCCGCGGGGTGCTCGCACGCGTCGGTCGCGGCGAGGCGCAGTGAGCGACCCTCTGGCGAGCGAGCTCGCGATCGACTGGCACGCGCTCACGGAGCGGGCGAAGGAAGCGCGCGAGTCGGCCTACGCGCCGTACTCGCAGTACCGCGTGGGCGCCGCGCTGCTCGCGGAGGATGGTCGCGTGTTCCTCGGCGCGAACGTCGAGAACGCCAGCTACGGGCTCTGTCAGTGCGCGGAGCGGAGCGCGATCGGCACGGCCGTCACGGCCGGAGTCCGACGCTTTCGCGCGATCTGCATCGTGACCGGCGGCGCCACGCCAGCGACGCCTTGCGGCATGTGCCGACAGGTGCTCGCCGAATTTCCGCCGAGCTTCCCCGTCCGTTGTCTCTCGATCGACGGCGGGATGATCGAGTCCGACACGGGCGCGCTCCTGCCGCACGGCTTCGGCCCGAGCGTGCTCGCGGGAGGGCGCGGATGATGGAGCGCGTCACGAACGACTTCGACGTGCTCATCCGCGGTGGCTTCGTGGCCACGATGGACGCGTCGCGCCGCGTGATCGAGGCGGACGTCCTCGTCGACGAGGGGCGCATCGCGGCGATCGTTCCGCGCGACGCGCGACCCTCACGTCGACCGAAGGCCGCCATCGAGGCGGGCAATCGTCCGCACGTTCGCGTGATCGACGCGACCGGCTGCGTGGTCGTTCCGGGCTTCGTGCAGACACACGTTCACCTCTGTCAGGCGCTCTTCCGCGGCATGGCCGACGAGCTGCCGCTCCTCGACTGGCTCCGCTCACGCATCTGGCCGCTCGAGGCCGCGCACGACGACGAGAGCCTCGCGGCGAGCGCCGCGCTCGGCATCGCGGAGATGATGCGCGCAGGCACCACGTCGATCCTCGACATGGGCACCGTGCATCACCAGGACGCGGTGTTCGAGACGCTGCGTCGCTCGCGCATGCGCGCCGTGTCCGGCAAGGCGATGATGGATCGCGGGCTCGGCGTGCCGAAGGGGCTGCGCGAGACCACGAGAGACTCGCTCCGTGAGACCGAGCGGCTCATCGCGCGCTGGCACGGTCAGGAGGAAGGTCGCTTGCGCTACGCGCTCGCGCCCCGCTTCATCCTCTCGTGCAGCGAGAAGCTCCTCCGCGCGTCCGCCGAGATCGCGAAGGCCACGGGCACGCTCGTGCACTCGCACGCGGCGGAGCATCCCGGCGAGAAGAACGAGGTCCGCGCGCAGCTCGGGATGGACGACGTCGACGCGCTCGCGTCGTACGGCATCGCGGGTCCGAACGTGGTGCTCGCGCACGGTGTGCAGCTCACGCGGGCGCAGATGCGTCGGTGCGGCCGCGACGGAACGCGCTTCGTGCACTGCCCGAGCGCGAACCTGAAGCTCGCGAGCGGCATCGCAGACGTGGTCGCGATGCGCGCAGCGGGGATGATCGTCGGCCTCGGCGCCGACGGCGCGCCCTGCAACAACCGCATGGATCCGTTCACGGAGCTGCGGCAGGCCGCGCTGCTCGCGAAGGTCGTGCAGAAGAACGCGGCCGCGCTCTCGGCGATGGACGCGCTCGCGATGCTCACGATCGATGGCGCGCGCGTGCTCGGTCTCGAGGCGGAGATCGGCTCGATCGAGATCGGCAAGCGCGCGGACGTGGCGGTCGTGCGTCTCGACGGCCTCCACGCCGAGCCGCACCACGCCCACCTGTGGGGCGATCCCGTCTCGCGCCTCGTCTACTCGGCCACGGCGAGCGACGTGACCGACGTGCTGATCGACGGCCTCCCCGTGGTCTCGCGCGGCGAGCTGCGCGCGCTCGACGCGGACGTGGTCCGCGAGAACGCAGTGCGTCAGGCGGAGCTCCTCCACCGCCGCGCGAAGCTGAGCTGAGCGGTCTCACGGATCGAGGCGCGCGGCGCCGAAGCCCGTGCCGTGCACGAGCTCGAGGACGCGCTCCACCGGGAACGCGTCGTGGAACAGGAACGGTCCTGCGGGTCCCCTCGCGTATGCGACGAGCTCTGCCTCCGTGAGCGCGTCACCGCGCACGAACGGGAGCGTGTAGAGCTGCCACGCTGCGCCGATCGAGAGGACCGCAGCGACCGCCACAGCGGCGTACCTCGACGCGACCCCAGGCTCGCGAGCGCGCTCGAGACCACGCGCGATCACGAGCGCGCTCGCGATCGCGAAGAACGGGACGATCGCGCTCATGTAGTAGAGGAACGTCATGCGCAGGACGACAGCCCACAGCGCGAGCTGTGCGACTGGGAACGCGAGGAGGAGGATCGTCGGACGATGGCGATCACGCACCGCGAGGGCGAGCGCGACGAGCGTCGCCACCTCGGTCGCGATCCACGTGAAGGGGCTTCCGATCGAGGTGATCACGCGCACGTGATCACCGTCGAGGCGCGCCGCGTAGAAGGTCGCCTGACGCGCGACGAGCCACTCGTACCAGAGCGAGCGCTGCTCACTCTGGAAGTAGTACGTGTGGTAGCTGACCATGCGCGCGTGGAGGACGGCGACGCGCGCGGGCCACGGCAGCGAAGGATCCAGCGGGCCGTTGATCTGCGGAAAGGCGTGCGGGTCGAACGTCGTCGCGCCAGGCAGCGCGAAGCACGCGAGGTAGATCACGAGGCACGGCGCGAACAGCTCGAGCATCGCGCGCCCCGCGAGGCGCACGTGCTTGTCTTCGTAGCGAACGTGCGAGAGCACGAAGACCGGCAGCAGCGTGAGCGCGGTCCACTTCGTTCCCAGCGCGAGACCGGCGAGCGCTCCTGCTGCGATGCGCGCTCGACGCGCCTGCGACTCGGACAACCCTGCGCCGCGCGACAGAACCAGCGCGAGCGCCGCGCTGACGTAGAAGAGGACGAGCAGCGCGTCGAGCGTCGCGATGCGCGCTGTGGAGAAGGTGGTGGGATCGACGAGCAACACACACGAAGGGACGGTGAGCACCCAGCGCGGAGTTCTGCTCGTCACGATCCCGAGCGGCTCGAGCCAGAGCGGGAGGCTCGTCACGAGCAGCACGCTCGCGATCAGCGACGGGAGCCGCCAGGCGACTGCGTCGTCGCCGACGAGCGTGATCGAGAGCCCCATGAGCCACTTGCCGAGCGGAGGGTGCTCGGGGTTGTTGAGCAAGCCGTCGGGGCGGAAGAAGCGGTGCGCGTCCGTGAGATAGAAGCCCTCGTCCCAGTACGCCGTCGTGGGGCGACCGAGCTGCCATCCCCACCACGGCGCGGCGAGCAGCGCGACGAGCGTCGAGGCGATCCACGCCGCGCGCGATGGAGGTCGCGCGGGGCTCGTGGCGTCGGGTGCGGACACGCGACGTCACGTTCGCATAGATTCGCTGGATGCTGGGAGGCTACGAGCTCCGCTACCTCGCCGCCGTCGCCGACGGTGAGGACTACCCCGTCGCTGCGCGCACGATCCCGCCGGTCGTGCGGAGCTTCGCGACGCGCAGCGCGCGCAAGCGCGTGTCGGAGGTCATGCTCGCGTCGAGCCACGCCGACGACGTCCCGCACGTGCATCGCGTGACGTACGTGCGCCTGATCGGTCGTGAGCCGCCGAACCACGACGACAAGGCCGCGGTCGCTCGCGCCTTCTCGGAGCATCGCAGCCGCTCGCGCGAGGCGCGGGCTCCGCTGGTGCTCGCGGGGTCGTTGATGCTCCTCGTCGGCGTCGCGATCGGCATGGGCGCGGCGTGGAAGATCGCGACCCGACGCACACCGACCGTGGTGCTCCCCTCGAGCACCGTCGAGGTGCCGCTGCCGACGACGACCGCGGAGGTCGCGCCGACCGATGAGGTGCGGCACCCGATCGATCCCGTGCTCCGTGACGCGCTCTCTGCGTGGGTCGTGGCGCTCGACCAGGCGAGCGCGGGCCGGCCGGCCGATCCGCCAGGCGACGTGGCGTCGCGGCACGCGGCGGTGCTCACCGCGCTCGCGAGCGCGCACGCGGACGTCGAGATCGTGGACGCCATGCGAGGTCTGCTCGACGTGTCCGAGTCGTTCTCGGCGGAGGCGAGCGCCGATGGTGACGAGCGCATCACAGGCGCGCTCGTCGCGCTGGACGATGCCTTCGCGCGACACGGCGCGCCCTTCTACGTGGACGCGGTGCTCACGGAGAGCGTGCGCGCCGATCGTCGCCGCGTCCTCGCGTCGAGCTTCAGCGTGCGTCAGCGTCGCGTCTTCCGGAGCGGCGAGCGTCGCATCACGTCGCTCGATCTCGAGCGCATCGACGATCTCAATTTCGAGCGGTCGCTGCTCGGCTACACGCGCCCCGACGTGCGCTACGCGCTCGTGCTCACGGCGCGCGTCGAGAGCTACCTCGTCCAGCAAGTGCTTCCGTCGATCCACTCGGCGGACGAGTCGGTCATCGTGCGCGACTACGCCGACGAGCGAGACATCGAGTGGGTGACCACGTTCGAGACGGCGGTGCACGAGGTGCTGCGCGAAGACGCGAGCGCGAGCGGACAGCGCGACGCGATCATCGCGCTCGCCGCCGCGATGGCCCGGCGCAGGCACGCGATCGAGTCGATGACGAACGAGCTGCACGAGCACGGCTGGCGCATCCCAGCGCTCGAGACGTACCGGTGGGATCTCGTCCAGGCCGCGAGCACGCTCGAGCTCGCGGAGGCCGCGACGCGTCGCGAGGTGCGCGACGCCCAGGCATCGCTCGATGCGCCCGGTCTCGCGGCGACGTACCGCGCCCTCGAGGAGATCGAGCTCCACTCGATCGCGCTCCACGAGGTGCAGCACCGCATCGACTACGAAGACGATCGACGCTTCGCCGTG
Organism: uncultured Sandaracinaceae bacterium; assembly: GCA_964502175.1. Taxonomy (GTDB): domain Bacteria; phylum Myxococcota_A; class Polyangia; order Polyangiales; family Sandaracinaceae; genus JAFLCL01. The sequence goes on along the minus strand of CAZCVE010000001.1, from coordinate 149,875 downwards.
CCCGATGCGCTCGCTGCGTACACCGGTCGCACCGAGTCCGAGGACCGAGTGAACCGGCTCGCGGAGCGCAGCAACGCCGAGCTGTCCGCGTACTTGTCGCAGGTCGCGCGCGAGCCCGCGCGCGCGCGCAGCCACCTCGTCCAGATCTCGACGTTCGTGATGAACCCCGACGGATGGGGACGACCCGAGTGCTACGCGGCGCTCGTCATCTTCGAGCTGCTCGCGCGCGAGCTCGGCGTCACCCACGGCCCCCTCATCGTCCGGCGACGCGTTCAGCGCGCGGAGATCGCGCGCATCTTCCTCGCAGCGCGCGCGCACACGGGCGTGGAGGTCGCGGCGGCCGCGAGCGCCGCGTGGCGTGGTCTCTACGGCGTGGATCTCCCGCCGCTCGAGCCCGAGAACGACCTCGAACGCTGAGTCGCGGACGCACTGTCCGCAGCTTGGACGACGCGCTCCGCCCGCGACCGGTGACGCGGGCGTAGCCGACGGCGGTCGTGATCTCACGAGCCCGCGCGGTGACATGCACTCCCCGCGTACGACGCTGTCCGGCGGGTGTTCCGCGACGACGACGAGCCGCAATCCGGTGCCCCTCACGGCGTTCGTTCTTTGCAATGCCGCTCGGACGTCGACGCCCACGAGGATGAGCTCGCGCGGCGATCCTCACACGCCGGCTGGGATGACGGTCAGCGCGCGTCTTCCTTCGACGGGCTGCGCGATGGGCGCGACGCGCACCGGCGCGAACGACGTGCTCGGCGCGAGGTGCTTGGGGAGCGGCATCTCGTCGCGCGGCGCGAACGGATCGCTCGCGTCGCGTGCGCGCAGCTCCGCGCGGAAATGTTGGTGTCGTCGGCGCGTGAGCTCGACGAGCGGGTTCCACGCGCGTCGCACGAGGCGGTTCTCGATGAGGCGATGCCAGAGCGCGTTGTTCTTCTTGTAGAGCCAGCTCATCGCCAGATAGCCGGGCACCGCGCGTACGTCGGTGGGCCTGCGCGCCCACACCGCATCCAGCTCGAACACGCGCTGGTAGAGCCAGCCGTAGCCGTGATCGAGCTCCTCGGGGCTCATGTGCTTCGGACGAAACACCGTGTGCGCCGTGTCGTAGCGAGACCAGTCGCGATGCAAGAGGCGCCCCTCGCGCTCCATGTCGGCGAAGAGCGGCGTGCCGGGGTAGGGCGTGAGGATGTGGAACGTCGCCGACTCGAGGCGCGCGTCGATGACCCACTCGGCGAGCGTCGCGAAGCAGTCCTTTCGATCGTGATCGAAGCCCACGACGAAGCTGCCGTTCACCTGGATGCCGTGCTCGTGCAGCAAGCGCACGCGGCGCGCGTAGTCCTCGGCGCGCGGCGTCTTCTTCCGCGCATGACGCAGGTTCTCGTCGGTGAGCGACTCGAAGCCGATGAACACACCGGTGCAGCCCGAGAGCGCCATCGCGCGCACGAGGCTCGGATCGTCGGTGACGTCGATCGACACGGCCGCGCTCCAGATCACACCGAGCGGCTCGATCTCCTTGCAGAGCGCGCGCAGGTAGCCGCGGTTCGAGCCGAGGTTGTTGTCGGTGAACACCGCGTAGGGCTGACCGTCGCGCGTGATCTCGTCGGCGATCTGGGCGGGACGTCGCATGCGGTACGGCATGCGCAGGCCGTCGGTCGCGAGGTAGCAGAACTCGCAGCGGTTGTGGCAGCCGCGCGTCGCGTTGAGCGACGTCGTCGTGAGGAACGACTCGCGCGGCAAGAGATCGCGGCGCGGCGCGGGCTCGCTCGTGTAGTCGCCGTCGAAGTCCGCGTGGTAGCGAGGCGCGAGCGCGCCGGCCTCGACGTCGCGGAGGATGCGCGCCCACACCGCGACGCCTTCGCCGATCGCGAGCGCGTCCGCGTGAGGCGCGCACTCGTCGGGGCACGAGATCACGTGGAGGCCGCCGAGGATCACCTTCGCGCCGCGCGCTCGGTAGTGACGCGCGAGCGTGTACGCGCGCTCGGCGAACGTGAGGTGCACGCTGATGCCGACGACCTCGGGGCACGGATCGCTCGGGGGCGCGCCGAGCAAGAGGTTCTCGTCGAAGATCTCGACGCTCCACCGCTCGGGCGTGGCGGCCGCGACGCTCGTGAGCGCGAGCGTCGGCGTGAGCGCGTGCTTGCCGTAGCTCGCGTGCGGATCCTTCGCGTAGAACGGGTTGATCAGGAGCGCGTGTCGTGCGCGGACGCCCTGCGCGGGCGTGTCGTCGAGCGTCGGCGGCTCGCGCATCGCGCGCGGCACGACGGGCGGCTTCACGAAGGTGCGGAACGGCTCGTCGGCGTCGATGTGGGTCATGCGAGACCACTCTGCGCGGCGCTCGCGTCGACCGAAGGCGCGCGCCTCGCGAGCGGTCGGCGCCTCGTGGTGAGCGGTCGGGTGCTGAGACCGAGCACGAGGCGACGAAGCGCGCGCATGCGCGTCTTGCCGACGACGTTCGAGACGAAGCCGAGCGCGACCATCGACGCGTCGACCGCGAGCGAGGCACGTCGCGCGTAGAGCGCGTCGAGCTTCGCGGTGTGCCGCGCCGTGCGGCCACCGATCACCTGCGCGAGGCCGACGATCCCCGGCCTCACCGTGAAGCGGCGATCGTGCGCGGCCGCGTCCCAGCCGAGGCGCGCGAGGTCGTCCGTGGTGAGCGGCCGCGGACCGACGACCGACATCTCACCGCGCACCACGTTCACGAACTGCGGCAGCTCGTCGAGGCCCGTGGCGCGCAGCCAGCGACCTGCGCGCGTGACGCGTCCGTCGCGCATCGTGCGGAGCTTGAGTACGCGAAACGCCTTGCGATCACAACCGATCCGCTCCTGCTCGAAGAGGAACGGGAGCCCGTCGTCGATCGCGATCGCCGCCGCGAGGATCGGCAGGACCGGGGCGAACACGACGGCCGCGAGGGCGCTGGCCGCGAGATCGAACGCGCGCTTCGGATCGAGCATCGGGAGAGCGTGCGCGCCCGCGCGCGCTCACGAGGCCCGAGACGCATGAACGGTCGCGCGCAGGAACCGAGCGGCTCCTGCGCGCGACCGAAGCAAGACCGAGGTGGGTCAGGGAGAGACGATCACGCGGACGTCGTCGACGTAGGTGCCGAGCGTGTCGGCGGTGCCCTCGTCGCGGAGCTCGAGCGTCGTGCGGCGCCCGGTCGCCGTGACGAACTGCGTGACGGTCACCCAGTTGGTGCGCGTCTGGCCGGTGCCGTCGGCGTCGACGCGCGCGACGACCTGTCCGCCCCAGACGATGAGCAGGCGGTTGCTCGCGCGCGTCGAGCCGGGTCGCGCGGCGAACGAGAGCGAGAGCTCGTAGCGCTGGCCGGGCCGCGTCGGGATGTCCTGCGCGATCGACGTCGGCCTGTCGCCGTCGAGCTCGACGTGCTGACGGCCTTCTGCGGGCGCGCCCGCGACGTTGGCCTGCACCTCGGCGCCGCTGCTGCCCACCACGCGCCAACCCGGGAGCGCGGGCGTGATCGCGATGTTCCCGGTCGGGACCTGCGGCGACTCGAAGTTGCCGTTCACCACGAGGTTCACGACGGCAGGCGGCGGCGTCACGACGACCTGCGGCGGTGTGACGACGACGATCTGCGGCGTGACGACGGCCGGTCGCTCGACGGTGAAGCGGGCGGGCGTGCCCGGTGTGACCGTCGGCTGCGGCGCGGGCGGCGCTGTCTCGCCGTCGCGGATGCGGATGCGATCGAGACCGACCACCTCGTCCGACGACCAACCTTCGTAGCGGATCATGAACGACGACATGCTCTCCACGCGCACGACCGTCGCGGGGTACCAGCTCGCTCCCCACTGCACCGTCACGCGCTGTCCGACCGCGTAGGGAGGCTGTGCCGCGGGCTGCGTCGTGACGCTCGGCGCGCCGAGCGCGACGCTCACCGTGACCGTCCCGGGCTGACGCGGAACACCTGCCGCTTCGAGCGCCCCGACGGGGACCGCCGCGAGCACCGCCTCTTCGACGCAGCGTCGCCATCCCGGCGCGGCGCTGGTGCCGATCGCGCTCACCGAGACGCGCCTGCCCGAGTACGCGACCTCGAGGCGCAGCGGCTCGGTCGGGCGCGGCTGTGCGGCTTGCGACGCGTCGCACGCGGCGATCGCGGTCTGCGCGAGGTCGAGGCGCTGATCGACGACGTCTGCGATCGCCGCCGCGCTCTGTGCGTGCGCGGCGGGCGCGAGGATCGATGTCGCGAGCGCGGCGGCGCCCGTGAGCGTGATGGAGACGGAGCGGAGAGACCTGGATCGCTGACTCATGGCTTCCTCGTTGGATGTCGTGACGTGTCGGGGCATCGCGTACGCGGCTGTCGCGTGCTCGCGAGCGGGGAGGTTCGAAAGTGGCGACTACTCGTCGCCCCACGCGTCGTCGTCGGTCGCGGTGACCGACGCGCTCGCGGCGGGCGTGCTCACGTGGATCGAGGCACTGCCGCTGACGGTCGCGCTTCCACTCGTGCCCGTGACGGTGGTGCTGCCGCCGCTGACGGTCGCGCTGCCGCCACCGCCCGAGACCGACGCGCTGCCGCCGGGGCCGCCGACCCACACGCTGGCCCCCGGTGTGCTGACGCTCGCGCTGGCCCCCGGTGCGCTGACGCCCGCGCTCGCACCCGGCGCGCTGACGGTCGCGCTCGCACCCGGACCGCTGACCCACACGGTGGTGCTGGGTGCGCTGGCCGTCGCTGCGCGGTCGCGTCGCGCCTGCTCCTCCGCGGCCTGGCGAGCGATGCGCTCCTGCTGTTCGCGCTGCTGACGCGCGAGCTCCTCGGCGTCGCGGCGCGGACGATCCACCTCGTCGACGAGCGCGTTGCCGAGCTCGCGAACCCACGTGTCGTAGCGACGCGACGCGACCGGCGACTCGATCGGCATGTTGCTCGAGTCGATGTAGGCCACCTCGACACCCTCGGTGCCGCGCACGGTCACGCCGATCTGCAGCACGAGCTGACGGTGCTCGCGGCGCGCGGTGAACGCGGTGCCGTCGGCGCTCGTGATGACCCAGTGCTCACGCTCGAAGGTGCGCGCGAGCGCGGCGCGCATGGCGCCTTCGTCGGTCGCTCCGGGCGCGACGATCACCTGCGTCGGCGCGGAGTACGTGACCACCGCGCCCGCGGCGGTCGTCTGTCCGGTCATCAAGCGGCCGCGTCCGCAGCCGATGCCCGCGAGGGCGACCAGCAGAACGATCACGAGCATGACGAGATGCGTCGGACGAACATCCGACCTCGAGCGAATCGTCTTCATGTCCCTCTCCCTTGCCGCGGCGACGTTGCCGCACGTGGTCCTGACGGCGAGGATGGCGAGCCCACGCAATCCACGGCTCCGAATCGATCTGAAACAACGAGCCGCGATCTGAAATTCGGGTGCTGACGCGGCGACCCCATCCATGGACACTTGCGCGGATGGCCACGGCGAGGCGCGCGACGGATCCGCTCGTGGGGCGGGAGACCGAGCTCGGGCGGATCCGCGAAGAGCTCGACGGCGGTCCGTGCTGGCTCTCGATCGGGGGCCTGCCGGGCGTCGGAAAGACAGCGCTGCTGCGCGCGGTGGCGACGGAGCTCGCGTCCAAGCGGCGACGCGCTCGGTGGGGTGACGCGAGCTCGCTCGCGGACGCGCAAGAGGGCGACGTGGTGCTCGTCGACGAGCTCGACGACGAGACGGTGACGACCTTCGCGCCGCTGGCGCAGCAGGCGCGCGCCCGCGGCGTGTCGATCCTCTCTGCGGGCACGCACTCCGCAGGGATCGGCGAAGGCCGCCTCGTGCGTCTCGCGCCGCTCGCCGTGCCGCGCCTCGGCGATGACGACGAGACCGCGCTCGCCACGCCCGCTGCCTGTGTCCTGCTCGCCGCCGCGCGTCGGCTCGACGCGGAGCCGGTGCTCGACGCAGCGGGCCTCGTGTCGCTGCGCGCCGTGCTCGTCGCGTCGTCGGGTCTGCCGCTCGTGCTCGAGATGATCGCGTCGAACCTGCTGGTCCTCTCGCTGGCGGACATCGCGACGGCGCTCGCGAGCCCCTCGGGATTCGCGGCGAGCGCGTCGGGACCGCGCCCGGCGCGTCACGGGCGTCTCGGAGACGCGTTCGCGCCGATGCTCGGTCGCCTGACGTCGGACGCCCGCGCGCACCTGCTCGAGGCATCACCGTTCCGCACCGATCTCGATCCACCGCCGGTCGGATCACCTGCGCTCGGCGCGATGCGCTCGCTGATCGATCTGGGCCTCGTCGAGAGCGACCGCGACGAGGCGGGGCGCGTGCGACTGCGCGTGCCCGTGCTCGTCGGCCGCATGGTGCTCGAGCGCGCGAGCGACGTAGAGCGAGCCGAGGTGTCGCGTCGTCACGTCGAAGACGTCGCGCGACGTGTGAGCGCCCACGTCGCGGACTACGAGCTCCGCGGCGAGCACGCTGCGCTCACGCGTCTCGCCTCTCTCGGGCCCGACGTCGACGCAGCGCTCGCGTGGGTCGAGCGCACGGACGCGCTCGACGTGTCGCTGGTCGACGACGCCGTGCGTCTCACGACGGGGGCCGGACGTGCGCGCGGGACGGGCACGTCCGACGACGTGCTGGCGCGTCTCGAGCGCCTCGCGCGTCGCCTCGATCCGCCGCCCGCGTCGTCGATCGTGCGCCTCGCGATCGAGCGCGCGGGCAACGCAGAGCGCGCGACGCGCGTCGACGAAGCGCGTGCCTCGCTCGATCGCGCAGCGCACCTCGTGTCGTCTGCGAGCCCCGCGGCGCGCGCCGAGCTCGCGATGGCGAGAGGTCGACACGCGCTCGCCATCGAGCGCGACTACGCGGCAGCGCGCGCTCACTTCCAGGAGGCCGCAGAGAGCGAAGACCTCGGCGTGCGCGGTCGTGCGCTCGTCAGCGTGGGCAACGGCTTCGCGTGGAGCGAGCGATACGAAGAGGCCGCGGAGGAGTACGCGCGCGCGCTCGAGGTGATCCGCGGCACGGGGGCCACGCGGCTCGAGACGATCGTGCTCACGAACCTCTGTCTCATTCACGCGGGGCACTGGCCCTCGGAGCGATCGCGCACGCCACGCACCGTGCGCCTCGAGGATGGTCGTCGCGCGGTCGGGCTCTTCCGCGCCGCGCAGGATCGTGTGGGCCTCGGCATCGCGAGCACGCACGTCGCGATCACGGCCACCACGGTGCTCCGCTTCGAGACCGCGGAGGACGAGTTCCTCGCCTCGCTCGAGGCGCTCGACGGCGTGGGCAGCCCGACGAACATCGTCGTCGCGATGGTCGATCTCGGCGACGTGCGTCACGCGCTCGGCGACGACGCGGGCGCGCGCGTCGCGTACGCCCGGGGTCGCGAGGTGGCCGATCGCGCGGGCGATCACCTCATGGGCGCGGTCGCCCGCGCGCAAGAAGGCAACCTCGCGATCGAGCGCGGCGAGCTCAGCGTCGCGCGCGAGCACCTCGAGTCCGCGCGCAACGTGCTCGGCACCGACGGCGCCCACGCGAACCAGCTCGGCCTGGCGCTCGCACACCTCGCGCTCGTCGATCGAGGCGCCGCGCCCGCGCTGCTCGCGCGCGCGAAGGAGCTGGTGGGCACGAGCGCGAGCGCGCAGCGGCACGCGGTCGATGTGTACGCGCTGCTCGTCGCGCACCGAGAGGGGCGCCTCGCGACGGCCGAGCTCGACGCGATCGCGACGCCGTGGCTGCGCGCGACGCTGCGCCTGATGCGCGCGCCGGAGGCGAGCCGCGGCGAAGACGGCTACGGCATCCCGTGGCACGTGTGGGTCGCCGTGCGTCGCCTGCTGCGTGAGCTCGACGTGGGCTCGCGTCGTCGCCTCCTCGAGGTCGCGCTCGGCCTCGATCGAGAGTCACGTCGCGCGCTGGTGATCGACGTCGATCGCCGCGCGGTGCGCGCGCTCGACGGCACGTGGATCGATCTCGCGAACCGGCCGCGGCCCTTCGCGTTGCTCGCCGCGCTCGCCGACGCAGCGCACGCGCGCGCTTCGTCGAGCGTGACGGACCTCGTGGCGCGCGTGTGGCCCGACGAGCGCATGCTCCCGACCGCCGGCGCGAACCGCGTCTACGCGGCGATCTCCACGCTCCGAAAGGCCGGCGACCTCGCGGATCTGATCGTGCGTGAGGCTGACGGCTATCGCCTCGCGCCCGGCCTCGAGACGTCTGTCTGGCGCGACGACTACCTCGCGACGCGGCCTGCGCGCGTGGTCCCGACGGGCCTCGGCGCGAGCACCGCGCGTCCGCCGATGCCGACCCCGACCCCGCCGGAACGGCGCTGATCGAGAGAACGCATGACGGATCAGAAGGGCACGAGGGCGAGCCGATCGAGGGTGCTCCTCATCGCCTCGATCACGCTCGCGACCCTCGCGATCCTCCTGTGGGCGCTCTGGGGGCGCGGGGCGGTGACGGCGCTGAGCGGCGCGGTGGTCGTCGTGTCGCTGGGCGCGCTCGCGATCCAGATCACGCGCACGGGTCGCCCGGTCCTCGGCGGCGTCCTCACGGGTGTGACGGTCGTCCTCGGTCTCTGCACGTCCGGCTTCGGCTGGTGCGCGGGCGCGGTGATCGAGGCCACGGCGAACGGCGTCGCGCTCACGCGCCTCACCGGGCCTGACGGCATCGCCTACCTCGAGCACCCCACGCTGCGCTTCCTCGTGCCTGACCTCGGTGAGGACTTCGAAGACGACCCTGCGACCTCGCGACTGAACCGTCCCGCGCTCCCGCTGCTCGGCGAGGCGGCGGAGATCTGGACGTACGTCGACAGCTCGGCCGCACGCGTCTCGTGGCGATGATGATCGGCGGCCACGTCAGCGACGACTGGACGGCGACGCTCGCGTGCATGCACGCCCCCGCGCGTCCGTGGCGGGGTCCGCACGCGTGTCCCGAGGGGCACTGTGAGGTCGCCCTCGATCTCGCGTCAGCGCGCGCGTCTTACGCGGATCGGCCGCTCCTCGACCTCGAGCCCGCGGGCGAGCCGCTGCCGCTCGATCCCGAAGGCGTGTTCGACGTCGTCCGCTACGACGCGCCGCTGGGTGAGACCTGCGCGTATGCGACGCACGCCGTGCCCGAGGCTCCGAGCGCGGCCGTGCTCTACCTGCACGGAGGCTTCAGTCTGATCGGCGACGTCGACCCGGGCGCGCCCGCGCGTCGACTCGCCGATGCGGGTCTGGTGGTGCTCGCGCCGTGCATGCGCGGTGAGCACGATGCGCCCGGCGATCTGCAGCTGTCGCTCGACGAGGTCGAAGACGCCCGCGCAGCGCTCGCTCACCTCTCGCGCATGCCTGGCGTCGATCCCGCGCGGGTGGTGATCATCGGTCACTCGATCGGCGCGACGACGGTCATCCAGCTCGCCGAGCTCGGCGCGCCCGCGACGTCGTTCTACGCGTTCGGTCCGCTCTCCGATCCGATCGACCTGGCGGGCTCGCCCGATTGGTTCGAGCGACCGCCATACGAGCTGCGCGATCCGCGGGCCCGATGGATCCGCGCGCCGATCCACTTCACCTCGGGGATCACCTCACCGACGTACGTGATCGAGGGCTCCGAGATGGCCAACACGTTCGCGGCGGAGGCCTACCGCGCGGTGGCCGCCGGGAACGCCGCGGTGCGCGTGATCGTCGCGGAAGGCGATCACGAGTCGCTGCTCGCCCCGGTGCTCGACGACCTCGGTCCACGCATCGCGCGTGGCGAGCCTCCTCCGAGCGCAGCGGACCTCGTGAGCGGCGCAGGGCTCGCCGCGATCGAGCGGGACGAGTGATGGCTACTCCATCGCCGCCGCGATCGGCGGGCTGATCAGCTGCGCGCTCTCGAGCGCCGCGAACTGCGGGAGGCTCGCGCACACGATCGCCGTGAGCTGCGTCTCCTCCGAGATCCGACAGCGATCGAGCGCGCCGCGCCGCGCGAGCAGCGTGTTCACGAGACCGACGACCGCCTCGACGTCGTAGAAGTCGCCGTAGTTGCGCGCGTACGTCTCGAGCACGCGCCCTTGGACGAACGCGCGGAGCGTGTAGCGACCCACGGCCATCTGCGACTCGTCGGGCGCGATCTGCTCGAACACCACCTCGTCGAGCGCGGGCGCGACGAGCCGCGTCAGCTGACGCAGCAGCACGTCGTGAGGCGTGGGGAACGTGCCGCTCTCCGGATCCAGCGCGAGCGCACGATCTCGCGCAGCGAGCGCGTCGAGGATGCTGACCGGGTGCTCGCCGTCGCGCACCGTCGTCGCACGCACGCCACACGCCGCGAGCGCGGCGGTGAGCGAGCCATCGGTCGGGAAGCGGCGCACGTCGAGCTCCACCGCGCTCACGTAGGGCGGCGGATCGCCGACCGCAGGCAGGCCCAGGAGCGGCACGTTCCCGCTCGTGATGCGCGACTGCGCGACCGACGCGGCGCGCGGCCGATCGAGCTCGGCGAGGCGACGAAAGCAGAACATGCCTGCCAGCGGATCGCTCCCGCGCGAGCAGCCCTCGAGCGCCGCGAGCATCTCCTCGCGTAGCTCCGGGTGACGCGCGAGCTCGAGGTGAACGTCGAGCTCGTAGCTGCCCACGCGCGACGCGAGCGAGCCGTCGTTGCACGCATGGATCACGCTGCCGGCAGGCACGGTCGCGCACGACTCGTGGTGGATCGCGCGCGAGCGATCGTCGTCCGCGAAGCGGATCGCGATGCCGATCGCCTCGCGGGTGTAGCCGGGCGCGACCTCGTACATCGCGACGAGCGCGTGCGTCGCGCTCGGGTCGTCGTAGTGACCGAGCGCCGCGGCCAGCGCGTGGAAGGGAAACTGCTCGCGCTCGGGGCCCGTCGCGGCGAGCGCGCTCGTCACGCTCTGGAGGAGGTACGCGGGCAGCCGCACCGCACGGTGCTCGAACGCCTCGCGCTCGATCACGAAGCGGAGGATCGCGCTCGCCGGCGCGTCGACGCGATCGAGCAGCGGCAGCGCCGTCTCGTCCCCGCAGTGCGCGAGGAGGTGCCATCCGAGCAGCGCGCTCGCTCCGTTCGCGGCGATCGCGGAGCTCGCGAACGCGCAGGCTCGCGTGCTCTCTCGCACCATGCAGCCGTGTCCCGCAGCGTCGGCGATGCGCGCCGCGAGCGAAGCGTCGATCCTGCTCGCGTCGGCCGCGGCGATCGCGGACTCGAGGCCCACCCATGCGCTCTCGCGGCCATCGCAGAGGTCGTCTGCGAAGGTCGCGCTCCACGGCTCGCCGAGCGTGGTGGGGACACGAGCGCTGCTGGGCGCGCCAGTGCTCTCCGTCGCGGTCGCGACGAGGAAGCCGTCGATCGCGCTCACCGGCGAGCCATCGGTGAGACCCGACGGAAGCTCGATTCCAGACAGGCCAGCGGCGGGCGCAGAAAGGGCAGTCTCGAGCTCCGTCGAGGGCGCGCCGGAGCGCTCCCACAGGCGATGCGCGCCGAGCAGCGCGAGCACGATCGCGCAGATCCCGATCGCGACGACGAGGAGACGCTGCTGCACGTGCCGAAGGTAGCGGATCCTGCTCGGGACGTGCCTGGTCCGTTGGAGGCCGACTTCGCATACGATCTCCCTCGTCGAGGAGGGCACATGACGCACGGACGAAGCTTCTTTTTTTCGAAGTGGATGATCGCGATCGGCACGCTCGGGTGTCTCGCACTGGCAGCCTGCGACGGCGGCACGGTGCCTACGGACGACACGGGCGGCGGAGGCGGCATCGACGCCTTCACGGTCACGGACCGAGACACGGGCTCGCCTCCGCGCGTGGATGCGTTCATCGAGCCAGGCGCGGACGCCGATCTCGATGCGTTCACCCCGCCCGGCGAGGACGCGCCCGTCCCGCCGGCCGACGACGCCTTCGTGATGACCTGCGGCGCGCTCGGCACGGCCTGCTGCACGGACGGAACGTGCGCGTCGGGTGGAACGTGCGCAGGCGGCACGTGCGTCGCGTGCGGCGGTCCCGGTGAGGCGTGCTGCGACGGCGACGTGTGCGCAGACGGGCTCTGCAACGGCGCCAACGTCTGCGTGCCGTGCGGCGACGCCGGCGAGGCGTGCTGCGCGCGCAACGACTGCGGCACGGGATGCTGCGTCGCGAGCACGTGCACGGGCGCGGGATCGACGTGCCCGGTCGGCGGCACTTGCATGGACGGCGCGTGCGGCGCGTGTGGTGGCGTGGGCGATCCATGCTGCGCGGGCGGCACGTGCACGGCGGCCTCGACGGTCTGCGGTATGGGTACCTGTCGAGCGTGCGGCGGCCCCGGTCAGCCGTGCTGCGGCGGCGCGAGCTGCGACTCTGGCTTCGCGTGCACGGGCGGCGGCCCCGGCGGCGGCGCCGCGGTGTGCGCCGCGTGCGGTGGCCCCGGCGAGCCCTGCTGCGCGGGCGACACCTGCGATGGCAGCGGCTGCTGCGACGGAGCGACCGACCGCTGCGTGAACGAAGGAACGATGTGCGGCGGCGGCACCGCGACGTGCATGGCGGGCTCTTGCTCGGTGTGCGGAGTGCCCGGCGAGGCGTGCTGTGGTGGCACCACGTGCGCGGGCGGCGGCTGCTGCGCGGGCGGCTCGTGTCTCGCGTCCGGCGAGAGCAGCGGCGCGGGCATGGTCTGCAGCGGCGGTACCACGGTCGCGTGCGGTGGCGCGGGTCAGGTCTGCTGCGGCGATGGCTCGTGCAGTGCCGGCGGCTGCTGCATTCGCGGCGCGTGCGTCGCGAGCGGCGGCTCGTGTGGCGGCGGCGGCTTCATGCTCACGTGCATGGACGGCGCGTGCACGAGCACGGGCTTCACCTGCGGCGGCGAGGGCGACAGCTGCTGCGGCTTCGGCGGCGCGGGCGGCGCCTCCTACTGCACCGCGGCGGACGTCATCTGCGACGGCGGCAACTGCGACGCGTGCGGCTCGGCGGGTGAGCCGTGCTGCGAAGGCAACACCTGCGGCGGCGGCGCGTGCTGCACCGAGGGTGACTGCGTCGCGCCCGGCGAGAGCTGCGGCGGCGGCGGCTCGGGCACGTGTATGGCGGGCGCGGGTGGACGCGGCGAGTGCTCGGGCAGCTGCGGCGCGATCGGCGAGGCCTGCTGCGGCAGCGGCGTCGACTGCACCGCGCCGTGGAGCGTGTGCGACGGCGGCTTCGGCGGCAGCGATCTCTGCGAGGTGTGCGGCGGTCTCGATCAGCGATGCTGCGAAGGCAACGCGTGCGCGGCTCCGTACACCTGCCAAGGCGGCTTCGGCGGCATGCCCGCCACGTGCCGCGCGCCCATGACGCCCTGAGCCAGTTGCCTTGAAAACGTGGGCGATCCGCACGTCGGATCGCTCCACGGACAGCACCTGGGAACATCACGGCCGGTGGTAGGCGTTCGCGCCCGCCGCTGGCCGTTTTGTTGACGGTAGGGCCGTGCGTTCTCTATGGCCTCGTGCCATCCATGCCGCCCTCCACGCTGACCCTCCCGATGACGACGACCGACAACGCCGCCACCAAGACGGTCGATCGTGAAGCTCCCACCTCGAGCTCCGCGGTCGCGAGCGCGCCCTCTGCCAACGCGGTGAACGCTCCGTCTGCGCCGAACCGTCGCCAGTGGATCTTCTTCGCGATCAAGGCGCTGCTCTCCGTCGCGCTCGTCGCCTACATCTACTCGATGGTGGTGAGCCGCGGCGGTGAAGGCCTCGCGGCTGCGCTCGCGACGATGCGCTGGGAGTGGGTCGGCCTCGCGCTCGGCGTGCACCTCCTTCAGGTGGTCTTCAACCTCGGCCGCTGGCAGCGCCTCCTCGCGGGACAAGGCATCCGTCCCGACGTGCGCTTCCTGATCGGCTCGCTGCTCATCGCGCGCTTCTTCGGCGCCGTCACGCCCGGCGGCCACCTCGGCTACGGCGGCTGGCGCATCTACGACGTCGGCCAGCACACCAAGAAGTACGCGCGCGCCACGGCGACGATCGCCGTCGAGATGATCGTCGGTCAGCTCGCGTTCGGCGCCGTCGTCATGGTCGGCAGCTTCTTCGGCATGCGCTTCATCGGCATCGAAGGCGTGCTCGCGATCAACGCCGTGTTCGCCGTGATCATGGCGTGCGGCATCGCGTTCCTCGCGCGCCCCAAGGCCTTCGGCGCCGTCGCGAAGCGCTTGCCCACCAAGGCGCGCCTCCGCGTGCAGACGCTCATCGACGCGCTCAGCGCGTATGAAGGCAAGAGCTCGCTCGTCTTCCAGGCGCTCGCGCTCGCGATCGGCACGCACACCTGCCACATGCTCCTCTACGTGTGCGTCGCGCAGGCTCTCGGCGCGATCCAGCTCGGCGCGGGCGAGGTCTTCTTCGGGAGCTCGCTCCAGATCATCGCGACGATGATCCCCACCTCGATCAACGGCATCGGCCTGCGCGAGGCCGCGGCCGTCGCGCTCTACACGAGCCCCGCGATCGGCGTGCCGATGGCGATCGCGGTCCTCATCCCCAGCCTCGGCTTCGCGGTCGAGATGATGGTCTCGATCACGGGCGCGCCGATCTTCCTCGCGCGTCGTGCGGGCTACGTGCCGACCATCGTCGTCGACGACGCCGAGCGCGAGAAGTCGATCCACGACGCGATCCCCGACGTGGCCCCCGAGAAGCTCCCGCGCATCGCGCGAGGCGCGCAGCTCGGCCTCGGCAGCGGCATGATCGCAGGCCTAATCCTCGGCCTCGTCGAGGGCAGCCTCGTCGTGTCCGGTGGGCGCACCGACGCGTGGGTCCTCGCGTACGGCGCGATCGCCTACACGCTCTTCTTCGCCATCGCAGGCACCTGCGCGGGCGCGTTCTTCGCGTGGGCCAAGCGCTTCCTCAAGCTCGAGGCTGCGGAAGAGTCGTCCGCGTTCGGCGCGATCAGCGGCCTGCTCGTCGCCGGCGCGGGCTTCGGCATCGGCCTCTTCCGCATCCGCCGCGACGTGTTCCACGAGGAGCTCGCGCTGATGAGCGTGCGCGGTCTCGGCGTCGCGCTCGCGTGTGCGCTCGCCGCGACGGTGCTCTTCCTCGCCCTCTGGCAGACGCTGCGCCTCGTCACCTCGCAGCGCGCGATGGCGTGGCTGCTGAAGCCGTGGGGCACGCCGCTCTTCGCGACCGCCGTCGTCGGCGTGCTCATCCCCGTGACGCTCTCGATCGGCGCGCCCGCGCGCGCCGCGCTGCCCGAGGTCACGGCGCGTGCGCCCGAGGGGTCGGGCAACGTGCTCGTGATCGTCGTCGACACGCTGCGCGCCGATCACCTGCCCGCGTACGGCTACCAGACCGGCAGCACGCCGAACCTCGACGCCTTCTCACGCGACGCGATCCGCTTCGATCAGGCGTTCGCCAACGCGAGCTGGACCCGTCCGAGCTTCGCCTCGATCATGTCGGGCCGTTACCCCTCGAGTCACGCGGTGATGGCGAAGACCGACGCGCTCCCGAGTGAGCTCACCACGCTCGCCGAGAGCTACCGCGGCGCCGGCTTCCACACCGAGGGCGTGGTCACGAACTACAACATCGGGCCCTACTACAACTTCGATCAGGGCTTCGACGCGTACCACTACCTCTCGCCCGACTTCGTGCTCGGCGCCGACGACTCGGCCGCGAAGCTCCTGCTCGTGCAGTTCCTTCGTCAGCGCATCGAGACGATCCGCGATCGCACCTTCGGCGTGCAGCCCGGCGCCGCGTACCAAGATGCGACCGTCGTGAACCGCGAGCTCCTCGGCTCGATCGATCGCGCGCCCGCCGATCGTCCGTGGATGATGTTCGTGGGCTACATGGACCCGCACGACCCGTACTACGCGCACCCGTACAACGGAGAGGCGTACAGCCGCGCCGCCCACCCGAACCCCACGCCCGACGAGGCCGAGCACCTCACCGAGCTCTACGACGGCGAGATCACCTACTGGGACGAGCACTTCGGCGCGCTCGTCGCCGAGCTCCAGCGCCGCGGCCTCTACGACGACCTCACCATCGTCGTCACCGCCGATCACGGCGAAGAGTTCTGCGAGCACGGCGGCTTCTTCCACGGCACCACGCTCTACGACGAGCAGGTGCACGTGCCGCTCTTCGTGAAGCTCCCCGCGAGCCGTCGCGGAGGCACCGTCGTGCGCCACTGGGTGCAGTCGATCGACATCATGCCGACGCTGCTCCGCGAGAGCGGCATCGAGGTGCCCGGCGGCGTCCAGGGCGGCGATCTCTTCCAGGGATCGGATCGCCTCTTCGCCGAAGAGAGCCACGAGGGGAACGTCCTCCGCGCCGTGCGTCAGCGCCGCGGCACCGACGAGATCAAGCTCATCACCGCGAACGAGGGCAACCCGCGACGTCTCCCGACGGCCGAGCTCTTCCGCGTCGATCTCGATCCGGGCGAGCAGACGAACCTCGCGGCCACCGACGCGGATCTGCTCGAGCACGGTCAGGCCTCGCTGTCGGCCGCGAGCGTCTCGGCGGTGGAGGGCGCGGTCGAGGGCCAAGCGGTCGAGCTCGACGAAGCGCAGATCAGGCAGGGCTGCGCGCTCGGCTACCTCACCGGCGAGATGTGCGAGCGCCGCGGCATCCGCCCCGAGTGATCACGTGTCCCGTCGCGAGAGCGCGATCCTCGTCGCGCTCTGGCTGCTCGCGACGGCGCTGAACGTCGGCAAGCCCTACCACGTCGACGACACCTTCTATCTCGAGCAGGCGCGCTGGATCGCGGCGCACCCCGATCGACCGACGTCGGGCCTCGTCTTCTGGGAAGGCGCGGCCCCGCTCCCGTTCCATCGTGTCGGCAACCACGCGCCGCTGGTGCCGGCGCTGCAGGCGCTCGTGATCGCGGGCTTCGGCGACTCCTCGATCGCGCTCCACCTCCTCACGTCCGTCTTCACGGCGATCGCGATCCTCCTGACGCACGCGCTCGCGAAGCGACACGCGCCGCGGCCCGACGACGAGGTCCAGCCGCTGGTCATCACGGCGCTCGTGATCGTGAGCCCTGCGTTCCTCGCCGAGCAGAACGTGATGCTCGACGTCCCGCTGCTCTGCGCGTGGCTCGCGTTCTTCGTCGCGCTGGATCACGCCCCGAGGCCATCGGCGTTCGTCGCCGCAGGCGCAGCGCTGGCGCTCGCGCTGCTCGTGAAGCTCGGCTCGATCGTGCTGCTCGTCGCGCTCGTGATCGAAGCAGGACGCGCGTGGCGCGCACGATCGATCTCGGCGTCGGTGCTCGTGCTCTCGCTGGCCATCCCCATCGGCGCGCTGGCGCTGTGGGCGCTCGCGAGCCTCGAGGAGGTGGGCGAGATCGCGTTCCTGTCGCGAGCTCTCGACGTGGTCGGACCGACCACGCAGCGTTCGATTCTCGAGAACGCAGGCATCGGCCTGGGCCGCAGCGGCCTCTTCGTGATCGTCCTCGGAGGGATCGCGCCTGCGCTCCTCGTTTTCCTGCCAGCGCACCTCGCGCGCCTCGGCGATCGACGCCTCGCGATGACTGCGATCACCGTCGCGGTGGTCCTCCTGGTCGTCGCTCGAACGCTGGTCCCCGTGGTCGCTCGTGCGAACCATCTCGACGCGCTCGCGAACGAGCCGATCGCTCACTCCGTACTCCGTGTGATCGATCTCTCGCTCGGTGTCGGCATGCTCGCGATCGCGTGGTCGCGCGCCCGCGGAGGCGACGACGTCGATCGACGCCTTGCGCTCTGGCTCGCGCTCGGCGCCTTCGCTGCGATCGGCCTCACGCCGTTCCTCGCGGCTCGTCACGTGTTGCTCGTGCTCGTGCCCGCGTGGCTCCTCCTCGCGCGCGCGGACGTGCTCGCGCTGCCCCGCGCCCGTCACGGTGCGCTCGCGCTCGCCGTGGCGGTCGGCGTCGGCGCGGCGATCGCCGATCACCGCATCGCGGGTGTGTACGCGGACCGTGCACCGCGACTCTACGATCAGAGCAGGGCGCTCTCGCCCACCGGTCGCGTGTACACCGTGGGGCACTGGGGATGGCAGGAGCACGCCCGCGCCGCGGGCTTCGAGACGTACGTCCCGGGCCACACGGTGCTGGCCGTCGGCGACCTGCTCGTCGAGCCGCTCGGCCTCCACGCGCAGCGGATCACGGACGAGGACCGCGCCCGTCTCGAGCCGGCCCGCATCATCGACGTCGAGGCGGGGCCGCTCGATCTCGTGCGCACCGTCGTGGATCGCGAGGGCCTCTACGTGAGCTGGCTCGGCCTGCCGTGGTCCCTCCGCACCGATCCGCTCGAGCGCTTCGTCATCCACCACGTGCGCGACGGCTCCTGATCAGGTGTGCACGCCAGTGCCCGCACCTGTGAGCCGGAATCACAGGCCCGGGCATCCTTGCCGGGTGCCCGACGCGAACCATGGCGGAACGTGGCCTGAAACGAGGCCCCGATCCCATGGCACGCATCCTGATAGCCGCGCTGCCGCGGAACCCACGTGGCCCCCACTTCACCCAAAAATGCGAGCAGATACGAGTTCATCTGCTAAGGCACGGCCGCCGACGCTCTCGATCGCAAGGATGAGCGTCCGCTGCCTGGCTTCTCTCGCGAGCCCTCCATGACCGAGCTTCCATCGCTGAGCATCGTCATCCCCTCGTACAACGGGCGCGACCTCCTCGCGCGCAGCCTCGCGACGCTCCAGCGCGTCGCGCCCGAGGCCGAGGTGATCGTGATCGACGGAGCGTCCGTCGATGGCTCGGCCGAGATGGTCGAGCGCGACTTCCCCGACGTGGTGCTGCTCCGCCAGAAGAACCACGGCTTCGCCCACGCGACCAACCGCGGCATCGAGCGCGCGAGCCGTCCGTTCGTGCTCTTGATGAACTCCGACCTGTTCATCACGCGCGAGGCCCTCGACTCGATGCACGCGCGCCTCGCCACCGACGTACGCCTGGGCGCGGTCGGTCCGCGCCTGGTCAACGAAGACGGCTCGCGTCAGTCGGTGTTCGGCGCCTTCTACTGGCCGAACTGGATCGACGTGAAGGAGGCCAGCCGCGTGTGGCTGCTCTCTGGCGCGTGCTTCATGACCCGCCGCGACGTGATCGAGCGGGTCGGCGCGCTCGACGAGTCGTTCTTCCTCTACAACGAGGAGTACGACTGGTGCGCCCGCTGTCGCGACGCGGGCTACCACCTCGAGATCGTCCCGGAGGCCGTGGTGCACGTGGGCGGTGGCTCCACCGGCAAGAACCCGGACCTCACGCTCGAGGCACAGCGCGGCTTCCTCTACTTCACGCAGAAGCACGCACCGCCGCTCGTCGCCGAGGCGCTGCGGCGCGCGATGCTCGTCGAGGGCTACTGCTACTCGCGCATCGATCCGCGTCCGCAGCACCGCTCCATGTGGGCGAAGCTCGAGTCGATCATGCGCCGCGAGGCCTACCTCGAGAGCCCGTTCCCGGTCTCGGGTCGCGGCGACACCGTCGCGCGTCCGAACGGTCTCTCGCTCACCGCGTTGTCCGTCGGCGCTGGCGCCACGTCGCTCTCGTCGCTGCACGACTCGACGGTGCGTCCGGCGGCGGCTGCAGCGCAGGCGCGCCTCGAAGACAGCGGCGCACGTCTCCTGCCGACGCCTGCGACCGCTGCGGTGGCGGCGAGCGAGCTCGAGGCGCCGCGCGTGCGTCCGTCGAACGTGCTCCCGTTCCGCCGCGAGCCGCGCCGCAGGGCTCGTCCGCGTCGCGCCGCGGTCTGAAGAACGCGAGCCGCCAGGAGTGCGAGGGTGACAGCGAAGGGGTCGGCCCGTACGCTGGGTCGATGCGCGCTTCACCGCTGCGTAGCGTTCGATCGATCGTTCGCCTCGCCCCTCTGCTCGCGTGTCTGTCGAGCCTGGTCGCGCTGAGCGCCACCGCTCAAGAGCTGAGCGAGCGCGCCGTCGATCGCTGCGTGCGCGCGGCCGTTCGAGTGCAGGTCGACGTCACGGGGCCGAGCGGACGGGGCGCGAGCTCCACGGGCTCGGGCGCGATGATCGATCCGCGCGGCTACATCCTCACGAACTTCCACGTCGTCGGTCAGACGCGCTGGAGCGCGATGGGCATGCCGGGCACGTTCCTCGGCGACGGTCGTCACATCCAGATCGCCACCGTCGACTCCGCGCGCGTCGCCGCGCAGCCGCGATGGATCGCGCGCGTCGTGCGCGCCGACGTCCGCCTCGATCTCGCGCTCCTCCGCATCGTGGCGCAGGCCGATGGCTCACCGCTTCCGCTCGGCACCACGTTCCCGACCGTCGAGATCGCGTCCACCGAGGGCATGCAGCCGGGCGCTGCGCTGTGGGCGTTCGGCTTTCCGCTCGGCGTCCGCACCATCAACGTCACGGGCGGTCACACGACCGGCTTCCAGATGAACTCGCGCAACGAGGTCGCGTGGATCCGCACGGACGCGGAGTTCAACCCCGGCAACTCGGGCGGCATGCTCGTCGATCGTCGCGGCCGTCTCGTGGCCGTGCCCACCGCCGTCGTCAGCGGTGAAGACACGCTCGAGCCGATCGAGCTCGCGCGCCCCGCAGAGCGCATCCCGCAGGCGTGGCTCGACGCGCTCGCTCGCGGTGATCTCGACGACGTCACGGTCTCCGGCATCAGCACGCTGTCGGCCGAGAGCGATGCGACGGCGTCGGCGATCGGCGACTCCGGAGGCCTCGACGGCGAGCCCGAGATCCAGTTCTTCGCGCTCCCCGCGACGCGACCCGCGATGGTCCGCGCGACGCCCGCCGTGCCGATCGCGCTCGTCAACGAGACAGGCATCCTGCGCGAAGCGCGCGGTCAGCTGTCGATCACCGCGCAGGATCCTCCGGGCGCGATGCTCGCCGTGCTCCTACCGCGTCCGGCCGATGGCACCGCGAGCGAGGCGCGCCTCACGTTCGAAGGCGCTGCTGCGCGCGTCGCCACGGGACCCGGCGGTGCGGGCTACGCGCCCGGCGGTGCCTACGCGCCCGGCACCGCGTACGCGCCTGGCGCTGGCTACGCGCCGCCGACGGACGGCCGAACGGGTGGTGTCTACGGAGCGCCCGGCGGTGGCGGCTACGTGGTCGGCGCGGGCGTGAGCGCGCGCGGCACCGTCATCGACGGACGCACCGGCCGCCCGGTCGCGGCGCTCGTGCTGGTCGCGCGTCCCGGCGTCGATCCCACGAACGCAGCGGCGCTGCTCATGTCGGGACAGATCCTTCCGCAGCAGCTCGAGTCGATGCTGCTCACGCACGCGCAGAGTGGTCCCGCAGGAACGTTCGAGCTGCGCGGCCTCGTGCCCGGCACGTTCTCCACGCTCGTCGTCGCGCAGGGCTACCGACCGACGCTCGTGCAGCTGACGATCCCCGCGGGCGCGCCCGCGCTCACGCTCTCGCCGCTCAACGTCTTCCAGTGACCGTCGTGCCGCCGAACGTGACGCGCGCGCTCGTCGTCGTGCTCTCCCTCGCCGCCGTGTCGATCGCGGGCTGCGGGGATCTGAGCAACATGCTCTACGGCGACCACACCGGCGTCTCGCGACGACCGCAGCCGCCGACCGTGCGTCACGTCGAGACGCGGCTCGTGCACGCGCCGACGAACCAGCAGATCGCGCTGCACTTCTGCCGTCAGCACGCGACGCGCGCGGGCGGTCGTGCGGCCGCGCTCGCGTGTCGTGCGTTCGGCGAGCTGCCGTCGCGCGAAGACCTGCGCTTCACCTTCGAGATCGAGCTCGAGGCCGAGAACCCGGGTCGTGTGCCGCTGCCCGTCGTCGAGGCCTTGCTCGCGCTCAGCGTCTTCCCGGGCACCGACGCGCAGCACCTCGGCGCGGTGTGCGTGCGCATGTGCCGCGGCAGCGAGCGCTGTCCGCAAGAAGGCGCCAACGCATGCGAGAGCGACGAGCCGGAGATCCGCGATCTCGAGAGCTTCGCGAGCGCCGCCGCAGGCTTCCTCACGTCGGTCGCCATCGGCGAGCGTCGCTTCGCGGATCTGCAGGTGCGCACGATCGATCCGTCCGAGACGCTGCGCTTCGTCGCGTCGTTCACGCTCGACGTCGAGCCCGCGCTCGCGGTGATCGAGTGGGCGGCGCAGTCGGCTGTCGAAGCCGCGTCGCGAGGCGAGATGCCGTCGTTCACGATCGACTACGAGCTCGAGGGCACGCTCTTCTGCGAGGTCCCCGACTTCGGCCGCTTCGCGGGCAGCTTCCCCGCAGTGCGCGGCAGCTGGCCCCTGACCGACGAGTAGCGCGAGAGAGTCGGCTGACGCTGGCCAAACGTGAGGGGCGCGCGGGCGGGGGGTTGGAGCGCAGCCGTCGGCGCGGAGACGTCACGCGGAGCGGAAGCCCCCCGCCCGCCCAACCCGTCCACCCATCCGCTCCGGCGCTGAACGGCTGTTCAAGTCCGGGGATACTGTTTATCCTGCGCGCGTGATCGGCAGGCTGAAGGGTCAGATCGTCGAGCGCTCCTTCGATGGCAGCGCGGTGCTCGACGTGAACGGTGTCGGATACGACGTGCTCGTGCCGCTGCAGAGCCTCGCGCGTCTGCCGATCCCACCGGCCGAGGTCGTGCTGCACATCCACACGCACGTGCGCGAAGACGCGCTCTCGCTCTTCGGCTTCGCGACGCTCGAGGATCGCGCTGCGTTCCGCACGCTCATGACCGTGTCCTCGATCGGCCCCAAGCTCGCGCTCGGCATCCTCTCGCACCTCGACGCGCGCGCGCTCGCCGCCGCCATCGCGCGTGAAGATCGCAAGACGCTCCAAGGCGTGCCCGGCGTCGGCAAGAAGCTCGTCGATCGCCTCGTGCTCGAGCTCAAGGACAAGCTCGGCTTCGTGAGCGCGAGCGCGGGCACCTCGAGCATCACGAGCGGCGGCACCGTGATCGCGCCCACCGCTGCGCCGCCGATCGCCTCGGGCCCGCTCGCTACGGTCGCGACGATGCTCGTCTCGATGGGCTTCCGCAGCGTCGAGGCCGATCGCGCCGTCGCTGCGATCGGGCCCACCGCCGAGGGCAAGACCGTCGAGCAGCTCCTCCGCGAGGCGCTGTCGGCCACGGCCTGACACGAAGAACCACGATGGCCGCACGCAAGAAGAAGAACGAAGGCTCGCTGGTCGAGAACGTGCTCGAAACCGCGCCGCTCGGTTCGTCGAAGGTGGATCCCGCGCTCCTCGCGCCCACGCCGCAGGAAGAGGACGCGCGCGTCGAGGCCTCGCTGCGTCCGACGCGTCTCTCGGACTTCGTCGGTCAGCGGCGCGTCACCGAGAACCTGTCGGTCTACGTGGAGGCCGCGCGCGCGCGAAAGAGCGCGCTCGATCACGCGCTCTTCTTCGGCCCGCCGGGCCTGGGCAAGACGACGCTCGCGTTCATCCTCGCCGAGGAGCTCGGCGTCACGCTGCACCTCGCGCACGGCCCTGCGATCGAGCACAAGGGCCAGCTCGCCGCGCTGCTCACGAAGATGAGCGATCGCGACGTGCTCTTCATCGACGAGATCCACCGCCTCTCGGCCGTCGTCGAAGAGAACCTCTACACCGCGATGGAAGACTTCCGCATCGACGTCGTCCACGGCGACGGCCCGATGGCGAGCACGCTGCAGATCCCGATCGCGCCGTTCACGCTCGTGGGCGCGACGACGCGCACGGGCCTCCTCACGGGCCCGCTGCTCTCACGCTTCGGCATCGAGTGTCGCCTCGACTACTACGAGCCCGAAGACCTCACGACCATCGTGCGCCGCAGCGCGCGCATCCTCGGCGTGCAGATCGAAGACACCGCGTCGAGCGAGCTCGCGCGTCGCGCCCGCGGCACCCCGCGCATCGCGAACCGGCTGCTGCGCCGCGCGCGCGACTTCGCCGAGGTCCTCGGTGACGGCCGCCTCGACACGCGCACCACGCGCAAGGCGCTCGACCGCCTCGAGATCGACGAGGCCGGCCTCGACGAGATGAACCGCCGCTTCCTCAAGGTGATCGTCGAGTTCTACAACGGCGGCCCGGTCGGCATCGAAGCGCTGGCCGCCACGCTGAGCGAGCCCCGCGACACGCTCGAGGACGTGATCGAGCCTTACTTGCTGCAGAACGGCTTCCTCGCGCGAACGCCCAAGGGGCGAGTCGCCACGGGGAAGGCGTATGCACACCTCGGCATCGACAAGCCGAAGGGCCCGCAGGGCTCGTTGTTCTAGTTTCTCGGGTACCGCAACCTCCTGCGGCAGTCGGCGGTGCCAAGAACGCTGGCGTGCGCGCGTGGCACTCGAATAATCCGGGACATTGCGGTACGGTACGCCGATCCAACCAACGGGGGTTGCCGATGACCGTCTCTTGGAGCGAAGACCAGCGTGTCGCAGTGAGTTACGCCCTAGCGTCGCGTTCCCTGGATAGCGGGCAGTGTGACGCGACGGCCAGCGAGGTCCTACCCCATGCGCGTGTGCTCGACAGCGCGGCACGGACACGGCGCATTGAACCCACGGGGCGGGAACCTCTGGTCGCCCCGAAAGTCTCATTGCGCGGAGAGGTCTGGTCGTACCACGTCTGCGTTGAGGTCACCGCCCATTGCGTCTGTTCATTGACCGGGGTCGACGGTACGGCGACCGTCTCCTACCTCCAAACGCACTTCTACTATCCCGAGGCGCACGCACTCGTGCCGTAGGAGAAACTCATGGACGAGACCTATCTGCTCCACTTCGTCGACCAACAGCTAGATTCGCTGACCCGTCGGCCACAGATGTGGGGGACTACGCTCGCGGTCGAACTTCAGACACTCCTTCTGCTGGAGGTGCGTTCGGTCCTTCTCCGCCCCGAATTTGATCGCCATAACCCGCGAGCCGTGCGTCAAGCGTTGGCCGCATTTGTCGCCGAGAAATTTCCAGACGCTCCCGGCCGGCCAATCGCTAACCAACCATTGGCCGGAGACCCATATCAGAGTCTCAGCGACCTACTTTTCGAGTTTCGAACTAGGCTCGTCGCGGACATGCACCCCGACAATCCTTTCGAGGCGAATGATCTTGCCGTCGTATTGCGACTCAAGAAGGGCGCACGTCAGCCACTCGCCTCCTCAGTCGGAGGTTACCTGGAAGAACTGCGCCGCGCTCTGCGTGGTATCCTCCGGCAGAAGACTACCGGTCGAACCGCTCGGGAACTAGAGGAGGTCACGGATTTCGACCTCACCAATGTTTCGGTAGTGCCCGCAAACGGAGCGCCGGGTCGAGTCGTTCTGCCCCTTCAGTACCGACCTCCCGCGCAAGTCACAACCGCGCACGTGAACGCTGCCGACGTCGAACTGCAACACGCACTCGCTGACGTTGCGGCTACCGTTCAGTGGGCAGCCGGAGGAGCAGCCGTGGAAGAACTCGCCGCGGTGCTCACTGACTCCGTACAACGGGGAAAAGTGGCCACCCAAACCCTCAGGCTTATGCCCAGGGGCAACGATGTTGATTTTGTTGAACTCGGCGGACGGCTGTTTAGCCGTCCAGATCCCATTCGACTGAATCGGGACCAGAAGCCACGCGTAAAAATGGTGCGAATGGAAGGGTTCTCCTCCGTGCCAATCATTCGCGAAGGCTCCGTGCGTCAACTCGATTTGGATGATGGAACATTCGGTCTAAAGGTAGACAAAAAAACGCGAATCAGGTGCGTCTTGTCAGATTGGGATTTGCTGCCAATCGTCCAGGATGTCCTCGGAGGTTCAGCTCGAATTGTCGGAAAGGAAGTTCAGCCAAACTCTGGGAACATGTTCATTTGGGTAGAGGCTATCGAACCCATTCGTGAGAACGAGGAGGAGGACGAGGCCCCGGGCAGTTCAGTCTAGGGTTGATCTGTTGGCTGTCCGGGCCGGATGCCGTCGGAGTCCGAAAATGCGCGACTTCCCGCACGTACCGCGCGCTGAACGCGACGCGAGAGATCTTGGATCTTGCGCGTCGTTCGCGTCGTCCAACTCTCGGCCGCTACCGAGGTCGCAAAGGAAGCGCCGCAAGATCCGCAATCCCTGGGTGCGTGGAGCGACGACGGGTGGACTCGGTGGAGCACAGTCGTGGTGGCTTTGCATCTGTCGCACCGCTTCCGGTGTGACTCGAGCTTGATCGATTCGAGCTGGGGTCTCCACCGCGTAACTGCGCCGTGGAGATCGAACTTGCCGACCGCACAGGCTTTCTCTGCTCGCTGGATTAGCAGTTCGATATGCTCAGGAGCGCTCGGGACACAGAGGCCGAGCGTCGCGCCTACCGTGAGCGTCTGCTCTTCGTATCTGAAGCTCATTGCACTCAAGGAAGCGAATGCGTCGTCCGCAAGGACGTCCGCGCGCTGCACAGGTACGACGGTCACGAACTCGTCCCCGCCATAGCGATAGACCTTGGCGTCATGCTTCTTGGCCAGGGTGAGGAGCGCCGTCCCGACGTGACGCAGCGCTGCGTCTCCGGCCTCGTGCGAGTACTTGTCGTTGATCTCCTTGAACCCCGCCAGGTCGACGAACATCACCGCGTGCGGAGACGATGCAAACGCGTGCATCTCCTGCTTCAGGGCATTTCGGTTTTCCAGCCCGGTCCGCTCGTCGACGTAGGCGAGTAGCGCGAGACGCTGGATTGTCGCGGTGATCTCCGCGATGGCAACATCAGCCATGGGCTGCCTGCCACTGAATGAGTTTTTGGACGGCGAGGTCGAACAGGTCGTCGTCGACTTTTTCGAGCGACGCGCCTGGCGCAACGACCGCTGCGACTCGGATCGACCAGTACTGCCCCGCCTGTCGAGTGAATACGAACTTGATCTGATTGTGCGTCTCGCGGGTCAGTGCGATCAGCGCGAGGTTGCGATCGCGAAGGGCTGCTGCCAACGACTCCTCAAGCGTCCAGGGAGTGCTCGAATTGCCGGCGGCGCCAAGCAGCGCGCCCAAGGCAGCTCCGCCGGGCCCTCCCATCAGGCCTCCGACGAGAACCCCGAGGGCGCTACCGCCGATGTTGTGTTTTCTGGGTCGCGGCATCGCTCGTTCCTGGGGACGGTTGCGTCAGAGAGCAACCGTGTTGGACGCGAAGTGGTCAATTAGTTCCTGCATGCGTCGCGCGTACTCGATGAAGCTTCGCAGGTTCAGAAAGACCGTGTCAGACGTCACGTTCTCCGGGACGTCTGGGTGGCCTGCCGCATTGCGGCACCGACGAATCATCTCGAAGCCTGATGGGAGCTCGCTGGCCACGGTCTCCGTCAGATGATACGGCAGTTTCTTGGCCGTGCTCAGGCCGTCGAGATGGTCTCGAAGAACCCCGAACTTGAAGTGGATTCCCCGCTTGGAATCCATCTCCTTCGCGAACTTGGCCCGGCTCACTGGCTCCGCGATGGCACTTTCGAAGGTCTCAGCTAGGAGCAGCAGGAGCTTCTCCGAACCGCAGCCGATCATGACGGCTGAAGACCGTACACAGCTAGCGTTGAATGCTTGGACTGCTTCAGCCAAGTAGCTGCGAACCGCGGGATCAGCTTTCGGACACGTGCTGTCGAAGAACCTAAGGAAGCCGTCTGGGTCATAGGGCTGGGGTCGGGACAGGTCGGCGAGCACGGAGCGGCCGTGGTCGGTCACTCGATAGAACGGCCATTCGGGATTGCTGTTGTCTCTTCCGAAGACGATGATTCGCTTGAGAAGGCAGTCCCACATCGCTTCTCGAACGTGCTCGGCGACTTGTGCGCCGGCTACGGTTCGTCCTCCGACCATCACGGAGCCGTCGTACGCGCCGACCAGATCGCGCCGTTGCGCGTCCGCGAATACGCGACGTGCCAACTCCTCGAACTGACCCTTCGGTAGGGATTGCAGCGCGCTCATGGTGAGCGTGAGGACCTCCTGATAGCCGATATTTTTTTGCATTCGGGCCCCCAGTCTACCATTCGAGGTCGTAGCTCACGAGCCGTTCTCGTTCGAACTCCTTACGACCGCGGTCGAAGTCTTCTCAGCTCCGCCGCAGTCATGGGGCCCCTCAACAAGCTCATCGCCCACCTCGGCTGGAGCAGCGACACCTCGTTGCTCCCCGGGGAACGCACCACGAAGAACCGCTGGCCGATCTTCTGCACCAGCCGGTCGACGTCGCCGCCCTTCTTGTAGCCGAGGCCTTCGATCACCCGCCTGCGGTCGGCCTCGGTCTGGAGGCGGCCGATCATCCAGGTGCCGGCGTTGCTGAGCGCGCGGTAGTCGAGGTCCATGGGGTTCTGCGTCGCGAGGATGCAGCCGACGCCGAACGCGCGGGCCTGCTTCATCAACGAGACCAGCGGGCGTTTCGTGGGCGGGGAATGCGGGTGGGGCGGGAGGTAGCCGTAGATCTCGTCGAACACGATCATGCCGCGCATCTCGCTCGTGCCCTGCTGCGAGCGCGTCCACGCGAGCGCTTCCTCGAGCACCACGCCCAGCGCGAGAGCTCGTTCGTCCTCCTGGAGGTGCGCGACGCTGATGATCGTCGCGGTCGTCTTCCCGTCGATGGGCTCCATCCACTTGCCGACGTCGAGGTCCTGGCCCTGTCGCCAACGCGCGAGCGAGCTCGATGCGATCAGCGTGTTCAGGTCCGCTGCGAGATCGAGGCGTGCCTTATCGCCGATGTACGTCTCCACCGGCAGCGCGCCGATCTCGGCGAACGGCGGCGTGAAGATGTCGGGCAAGAGCGACGCGAGATCCGCAGGCTGCTTGGTAGCGTGCCGATGCTCCGCGATCGCCGTGAGCAGCGCGTGCGCGCGGCTCTGCGCCGGGTCGGGGTCGCGGCCCATCAGGCGCAGGACCATCGAGACCGCGGCTTCCAAGGTCGCGCGCGCGTTGACGACGTCGTGATCCCAGCGCGAGCTCCGTCGCTCGAGGGCGCTCAGCAGATGCAGAGACTCGCCCGCGTCGCTGCCCGGCGTGATCACGCGGACGTGCGTGCTCGCGCAGTAGTGCGCGAGATCGGCCTCGGCGATCCCGGCCGTTGTTAGCTCTTTCCTGCGCTTCTCCAGGACCTTCGCGACGACGGGCGCGTCGGGCACGCCGTCGGCGTCACCACGCGTCGCCTCGACCCACTTCGCGATCCCCTCGTGCTCGTAGCTCGGGAACGAGAGCTTGAGGTTGGGGAGGTCGCCCTTCACGTCGAGGAGCAGCACCGGGATCTGCGCGCGCAGCGCTTCCTCGACGAGCACCGTCACGAGGCCCGTCTTGCCCGAGCCCGTCATGCCGACGATCACGCCATGCGTGACGAGATCGTCGGCGGGCAGATCGAAGTGCCCGTCGGCCTTGCCGCTGACGGTGCGGCGCGCGCCCAAACGAAACGAGAGCGTCATCGGGCCTCGGGGCTCTTCGCGCGATCAGCCCTTGGGCGGATGCGGGTCGTTGCCGTACGTGTATTCCTTCTCGAACTTTCCATCCGCGTTGTGGATGACGAGCTGAGAAGGCTGGCGGCGCTTGCAGTGGCCCTGACCCTCTTTGATGGCCTCGGCCTTGTTGTCGAAGACGCCCGTCGCGCGCTGGTTGCCGCGCTTCTTCAGCGCCCACTTCGTGTTCACGCCGGGGCCATCGCCTTGCGGCTTCACGTCGTAGATGGTTCGCTTCTTCTTGGTCGCCATCACGTCGCGTCCTTCGTCGGGTCGATGAACGGCGTCGGATCCTCGACGACGTCGATGTCGGTGTCCGTGTCGCCGCCGGAGGTGCGGCGCTCAGCGAGGCCGAGGCGGATCAGGTGATCACGACGGCGCACGACGACCTTCGCGATCTCGCTCCACTCGTCGAACCACTCACGCAGCTCGAGCAGCGCCTGCTCGTACTTCTCCTCGGTGCGCTCTTCTTCCTGCCCGAGACGACCGCTGCTGGCCTGCTTCACCACGCCGTCCATGCGTCGACGCTCTGCCGGCGTGATCTTGCGAACCGCGAGCACTTCGAGCGCCGCGCGTCCTTCGTCCGTCGCTTCGAGCGCGGTGAGGCGCGTCAGCATGGTGGCCACGTTGAGCACGGCCTTGGTGCCGACGACGGCGGCGAGACCGCCCTCGAACACCTGGGCGTGGAGGTTCGGCCACTTCTTGAGCGTCGCGGCGATGATGCGGAAGTTGGGCTCGTCCCACGCGTCGCACGCGGCGATCGCGGAGGCGGTCTCGGCGTCGATGGCGCCTTCATCGACGGCGGCCTCGGTGGCGACCTGGATGAGCGCGAAGCCACGCCGGCCCTCGGCCTTCGTGAAGCCGAACTCGAGCATGGCCGCCGAGACGCTCGGGACCTGGTTGATGCCGGTGATCAGGTTGAGCGCGCGCGCTGGCGTCAGCTCCAACGATTCACGAGAAATGCCCGCGGCCGTGAGGTCGCGCTTCTTGCGTCTTGCCATTTGGTGGTCCCCGTTTGCGGTGCGACGAGAGGTCGCAAGCGCCGCGGATCTGACACTGAGGATCCCCTACGGCAAGTGCGGGAATGCAGTTGGAGTGACGACGGAAGAATTCCGATCCAGCCGGAACGGGAACGCGCGTCCGCCCTGTGGCCTCTGTTTCGGCGCCAAGTCCGCCCGCCAACGCGCCGACCCCAACTTTCCGTAGGCCGAGACGGGTTCTTGCGACGCCGAACCCAACTTCTCAGGGCAGGCAACCGTCTCGCGCCCTCCCGAGCTCGTCGCAACGCGTGCCGTCGCCTCCGTGAGGCGATCCGCCGTCGAAACGAGCCCTTCCGTCGAGCTTCGAGGGCTTGCCGAGGTGCTCTCGAAGCTTGCCAAGCTGCCCTCGAAGCTTGCCGAGCTGCCCTCGGAGCTTGCCAACCTGCCCTCGGAGCTTGCCGAGCTGCCCTCGGAGCTTGCCGACCGTGGACTTCGCCGTGCCGTCATGATCAGGTGCGTCGTGGGTGCGGTCCGCCTGCTTCCGGACCGGCCTCACGGGTCACCAGTCCGGCTCCGGCGCTTCACGACGACCTCCGACGCGCGCCGCGTCGCCCCGGAGGGTCAATCCAGCCCCGAGCGCCCTGGGATCCAGTACGCCTTCGTCACGACGTTCGTCACCCGAGCCCGGCGGAGAGCGTCGCGAACGTCCACGACGAGACTCGCACCGCCGGTCAGCGCGACGACCGCGCCAGGGACGCGGGTCACTCCGGCGAGCACGGCGGCGACACTGCCGCCGGTGTCTCCCGCGTCCAGCACCGTGACGTCGCGAAGGTTCAGCGATGCACACGCTTCGTGGACGGTCTCGGGCGCGTTCGACTGGATCACCGCGAGAACTTGCTGAGGTCTCTCACGTTGGAGTGCCGCAGCGACCGCCACGCTGGTCTCGTCTCCGACGAGTACGACCGCGCCCGCTACGGCCAGAGAGCGCTGGGGCCCCACGAACGGAATCACGTCCCCTCTCTGAACGGACGAGAGCCAGCGCGCGCCAGGCCCCTGTCCGTGAATCCAGCCGAGCAGCTGGACCCCCTGCTCCGAGGCGATGGGCGTGTAGGTGCGCATGTCGTCCGACGGCAGCAGCAGTTGGACCTTGTCTCCCGCCGCGAAGGCATTCACCCGCCAGCGTAGATCGAGGAGCCGAAACGCGCCGATGGCTCGGACCGACTCCACCGACGCCCGTTCGAGCGCGAAGCCCGACAGCAGGCGAACGAACTTTCCCTTGGCCGACATCTCACCTCCAGACTTGTCTTCGAGTTCTCGTCACGGATTCTTTGCGCGCCTCCTCTGGAGGAACAGACGCACTCGGTTCGCTTCCAGGGCGACCAGCGGAAGAAAATGCACCAACACCGGACCAAGCGAGTGGCCCTGGGGCTTCAGGATCCAATGGATGGCGCTGGCAGAGGCGGCGAAGTAGGCGAGCCGGTGAAGACTTGTCCACTGCTTTCCAAGAGTCTTCTGTGCGCGGTCGAAGCTCGTCACAGCGAGAGGAAGCATGACCGCGAGAGCCAGCCACCCCGCCAGGTAGGTGACCTGCGTCGCGTCCTCGAGTGTGCCGAGCCACCCTCTGTGCAACCCGTAGACGCCAGCGTGGAGGACTGCATACGAGAACGACGCGACGCCCAAGGTTCGCCGGCGCCCACGCAGCCAGCGAACGAAGCGAGCCTGTGGCCACATACGAGACAACGGAGTAGCGAGGAGCGACGCGATCAGAAGACGCACCGCCATTTCACCGGTCACGTGCATGCACTGCGCGTACGCGGTCTCAGCCCAGTCAGCCAAGCACAGCCGCACAACAGCGGCGACCGCGGGGAGGCATAGAACGGCACCGAGTTCTCGATCGTCCACAGCTGCGTTCTCAGTAGATCAGCAGCGGTGTCTGCAAGGAGAACTCTCTGCTGCGGGCCTGGGAGACGATGAAGTCCGCCACGTCGGCGCGCGAGATGCGTCCGCCTTGGATCCCGTCGAGATTCGTGAGCGCTCGGTAGTGGCCGGTTCGTGGGCCGTTGTTCAAGAAACCTGGTCGGACGATGGTCCAGTTGCTGGTCTCGGTTCTGATGATTTGTTCCTGTCGTTCCTTGTCTGCGTACATCCTTCCGAGGACGGCGGGCAGAAAGAACTTGTCGTACAGCAGCGATCCGTGTCCGCGGCTGTCGCCGACTCCAATGCCCGTCACCGCGATCAGCGCCTGTTCCGCTCGGAGAACACTCGCCAGGTGCGAGGCACAGGTGGAAAACACGCGGATCTCCCGGATCAGTTGCGTGGTTCCGAGGCAGTCGCACACGACGTCTTGCCCCGCCGCGAGGTCCTTGATCGCATCTAGGTTCTCGGCGCTCCCCTCGATCACGCGGAGAGATGGATTCGCGACGGTGACTCGTGCGCGGTCGCGCACCAAGACCGTGACTTCGTGACCGGCTTCGAGACTGTAGGCGGCCGTCAGCGAGCCGATGCCTCCGGCTCCGCCAATGATTGCGATCTTCACGAGACTACTCCTTCGCTGCAGCTTCAGGTTCGAGGAAGAGCGCTTCCCCGTGGCCCAGGGCTTCGAACTCTCGGCGCGGGACGCCTGCATCGATGAGAGCTGCGTCCAGAGCTTCGAGGGGCTCCGTCTCGCCGTCGGCGCTGAGGCGAAACGTACCGTAGTGGATAGGCACCGAGCGCGTCGCCCCCAGCGCCACGTGGGCCCGCACCGCCTCCGTGGGGTCGATGTGAACAGGCCCCATCATCGCGCGAGGACGAAAGGCGCCGACGGGAAGGAGCGCGATCGTGGGTGAACCCACACGCTCGCGGATGGACGCAAAGTGCTGACCCCAACCAGTGTCCCCGGCAAAGAACACGCTCCCGCTCGCGCCCTGCACCACGAACCCTGCCCACAGGGATCGGTCCCGGTCGAAGAGGCCCCTACCGCTAAAGTGCTGCGCCGGCACGCACGTCACCCGCATGCCCACCGCGTCGGTCCGCTCCCACCAGTCCAGCTCGAGTACCTCGATCCCGTTCTTGCGCAGCAACGGCGCATTTCCGAGGCCCGTCACGACGAGGAGCCTCTGGCGACGCCGCAGAGCGACCAGCGTCGGCACGTCCAGGTGGTCGTAGTGGTTGTGACTCAGCAGCACCACGTCGATGGGCGGCAGATCCTCGAGCCTCAAACCCGCTGGCCGATAGCGGCGGGGGCCGATGACGCCGAGTGGCCCCGCCGCTGCGGACCAGACGGGATCTGTGAGGATGTTGATGCCGTCGAGTTGGACCAGGACCGTGGCGTGTCCCACGAACGTGATGCGAATTCCGTCGTGGACCCGCTCCGGCGGGGGCTCGCCGAAGGGGGCGTTACGGCGCGGACTCCAGACACCCCGACGGTCGACGCTCATGTTGCGGAGCATTCCCCAGAATCCACGAGGAGTGTCCTCGAGGTTGCGGAACCTACCGTCACGAAAGTGCGGTCCAGCCGGACCGTCGTACGGGTCCGCGGAGGCCCACCATCCGAGCGTTAGGGCGAGGCCGAGCGTACCCAGGGCCGCCGTGGCAACTAAGGCAATCTCCATCGATTTCACGTCGTCCTCTCTTCACACACCCGTGAGTTCAGCGTCGATGGCGGCGAGTCGGTCCCCGATCGCCTCGTCCATCGAGAGCTTCTCGGAGACGAGCTTTCCGGGCTTCCGCCAATACTCTCCACTCGGCCAACGGTCGTCGACCGCGAGGTGAGCGGGCATGGACGCCGCCCTCTCTTTCGGCACACCAACGATCGGAGCGAGCAGCTTGTAGCCCACACGCAGGAGCCATGGCGTGTCTCGCATGATGTCGGTGTCGACGAGTCCGATGTTCGTCAGTGCGACTCGGATCGTCGGTTGTCGCCTGGCCAGCCACGCGCCGTAGTGGAACAACGCGATCTGTGTCTGGGGCAGCGACCGCATCCCCGGGAACGGGTCGAAGCGCGGAAAGAGAGAGAAATCGACCTTCGTGTCGCGTGGGACGTCCGTGACGATGATCACGACGCTGGGCGCCTTCGCTGCCTTGAGCTGAGGCATCAAGAGCTGCGTGAGATGGTAGCGACTGAGGTAGTTGACCGAGAAGATGGGGTGCAGGCCGTCTTTCGTACGAACGTCCTTCAGCGTCACCACGCCTGCGGAGTGAACCAGGCCGTCCACTGGCGCTCCTCCCAAGATCGTCGCGGCAGCTCTCACCCCATCGTGTGTCGAGAGGTCCACTGCATGTGCCTTCGCCCGCGTGGCCCCCAAGCGCTCCACAGCCGCTCTGCACTTCTTCTCGTCGCGACCGAGGAGGACCACCTCATGCCCTTTGTCCACGAGTCGGCGACCGACCTCCAAGCCGATCCCGCTCGTGCCACCGGTGATCACGATTCTCTTCATGCGACTTCCCCACGAAGCGCGAAGCGCCTCACAATCCCACCATCGCCGCGCTGTCTCGCCAGAGCCGGTCGCGAGCGTCGTCGCTGCGAGCGAGCGTTGAGGGCTCGGGAAAGGTGAGCTCGCCCCGCACGAGCGAGGCGTAGACGTGTCCTTCGGGAGGACTCACCGAGCCGAGCGCGAGCTGTGCGAGCGCCTCCCCCGCTCGCTCGGGGGATCCGGGATGGAACACCGCATTAAGGTGACTCGCGAGTCCGAGAGCCCACCGCGAGAACGCGCTGGGATCGTTCGCAGCCCGATCACGATCATCGCCGGCCCGCCCGAGCTTCGTCCCGAGCGTGAACCCAGGATTGTAGGCGATGACCTGGATGTGACGCCGCTGGACGATGTCGAGCTCAGCGAGACTACGAGCCGTCAGCACGTTGCAGAGCTTGGAGGCGGGGTAGGCGCCGAGGCTGCGCTTGGCTGGATGGGACAGTTGCTCCGGATCCAGAGTCTTTGGGGCGAGCGGCTTGACGAAGAAGGGCAGCACGTCCGGGTCGTGCATGTCGCTCGCAGTGATCACGATCCGACCGCCCTCCGCGACGCGGGGAACCAGCAAGCGAGCGAGGAGGTAGTGCGCGAGGTGGTTCACGGCGAACGTCGCTTCGAACCCATCCTCGGTGCGCGTCAAACTCCGGTACTGCGCCGCCGCATTCAGAACGAGCATGTCGATGGGAGTGGCGCCCAGGCGCGCCTCGACGGCGGCTGCGAACGCACGAACGCTCGCCAGGGACGCGAGGTCGAGCGGGAGACTCTCGACTCCTTCGGGTCCCACCCCTCGCGCGCCGATGAGAGCTCGGAGGTCGGGCTGCGCGATGAGATGGCGAAGAGCGTGCGCACCGAGCCCGCTCGTCACGCCTGTCAGAACCGCCAGGCTTCGCGCTGTGGTGCTCGTCATCGAACGACTCCGGCGCGGACCCTGCGCGGTGAGTGGGTGGAGCTGGGCGTGCGGCGCATCTTCTCTCCCTTTCGGCGCCGTACCGGAGGCGCCTCCGTTATGTAAGCGGAGGGGCCTCCGCTTGCAACGGGGAAGCAGCGGACACACAACGAAGTTTCGTGAAGGCCGAGTCCGACCCCAAGCCGCGAAGACGCAGCGACGCCCTGCGCAACCGAGCCGACCTCCTCGCCGTCGCGGTGCGGGCGTTCGCCTCCGACACGAACGCGTCCCTCGAGGGAATCGCCAGGGAGGCCGGGGTCGGGATCGGGACCCTCTACCGGCACTTCCCGACGCGCGAGGCGCTCGTCGAGGCGGCCTTCAGGAACAAGATCGCCGAGCTCTGTGCTGCGGCCCCCAAGCTCCTGGAAGCGCATGCTCCGGACGTTGCGCTGGAGCGATTCCTCGACCTAGTCATCGACGACATGACCACGAAGCGCGGCATGAACGAGGCGATGCTGGCCGTCGTCGCGATGGGCAACAACGCTCCTCTCACCGAGAGCCTGTCGATGATGGGCAGCGCGGTCGCCCCTCTCCTCGAAGCCGGCAGACGCCAGGGCTTGCTGCGAGATGACGTCACGGTGGACGACTTTCTCATCGTGAAGGGTGCGGTCATCTTCGCGGGCCCGGAGAAGGGCCGTCGGCTCGCACGGATTCTCGTCGACGGCCTGCGTCGTGTTCCGCCGGCAGCCGCCAGGCGCTCACCGAAGCGCGCGCGGTAGCGGTACCGCCGTCTGCTTGTGCGGAAGCTCAGAACAGCAGCGCGCCGCCAAGTGCAGGGCTAGTTCTCTGTCGGCTCGGGCAGATCCGTTCGACCCACCACGACGTTGTCAGCCACCTCGAGCACGCCGGGTGCCGAGGGGAACTTCATGAAAGGCACTTCTTCGATCGTCGGCCCATCGCCTTTTCGTGCAGAGACTCGATGAATGGCCACGCTCCGCGAAGAGTGGCACAGACGTTCAGCGATGTTGGTGAGATGGTCCATGCTCGTTTCCAGTTGCAGGGCCTGCGCGATCTGGGTGCCTGCGCGGGAGAGCGCGACAACCGAGAGTGTCAGGCGATCGCGTGGGCAGTCGATGCGCATCAGAACGTCACCGAAGTCGATGTCGACGACACCGTTACGCGCATCCCAATGATTCTGCAGGCTGGGAAACTGAGGGTTCACGAGGCCCGCCTCGGAAAGGTGCATCATCTCGTCGAACGTCAACTTGCCGGGATAGTCCGACGCACTCTGCCAGTGGAGTGAGTCGCTTAGAGGCACGATGCCCCGGGTCGTCGCGCACCGAGCGATGGCCTCGAACATTCTCGCTTCCTCACGGTTGATCGATCGAAGGATGTCCAAGGCTCGAAGCGATCCAGCCGGGCTCTTGATCTCGCGAGCCAAGACCTTGGACCAGATGGACCGCAGTTCGGGATCCGACACGTCCTGGGCGTACTCGAAGAGTCTCGTTGCCCAGACGTCCTCCACCGGAATGTCGGAGATCTCATCGTCGCCTGCGTCCGTGAGCTCTTGCGCCGCGCCGGTCACGACGGCCTCCAGATTCACCTGGCGCTGGAGGTTCTGCAGTTCGAGGCGCCGCTCGGCACGTCTGATCAGAGGGATTGGTTCTTCCACGAGTTGGCCCTCGACAACCTCCGTTTGGGCTGCAAGCCGCCTGGCCACAGCATCTTCCTCCGCATACTTGGCCTTGAGCTGCTTGACCTTCCGCTGGCCCTCAACGTCGATGAGTTTCGTCTCCCACTCTGAGCGCGCCAGTCGCCGACGCTGGAGAGGCTCGATGACGACCATCGCAAGATTCTCGAGGACGCTCAGCAACTTGACCAAGGCCTTCTCGGGCGGGTGCAGCTCAGCTTTCAGTTTCAGATCCGCTGTCATGTTCCGAACCCCTCGTGGCGTGCCTCGCGTGTGCCGATTCAATTGAGTCGACGCCGATGCCCTCCCAGACCAAGTGACGGCTGGGTCCAACTCATGCGGCCTGGTCCTTCGCCTCTTGCTCCGCCGGCTGATCCGGCGTCGTCGCGCGCGGGCGCTTCTTCCGACGCGGGCGTAGCTGACGAATCGTTGTTGCCGCGGCCGTTACGAGCGGATGGAAGACTGCGATGGCGAGCATGGACTTCTTGTCCTGGAGGTCCGCGAAGTTGATGACGCCGGCACACCCGCAGAGGACCAGAATCGCAGAAACACAGGTGACGCCTGCAGCTGCTCCTTTGGCGCCCGCAGCAGCGTAGCGCTCGGGCTGGTGATCAGTCTCGTGCCTGTAGTGGCCGATCAGCGCGAGCACGCAGAAGATACAGGCTGCCGACACCCAAGTCGCGTCGGCAAGGAGAAAATCCCTCACGGAACACCCGCGGACCGCGCGCCGTGCTTGGCGTTGTCGCCCGTATCGTTCGCGGAGTCGCTGCGTTCTCGCCAGAGGTCCAGTCCGGTGAGCGCGGCGATCGCCGTCAGTATTGCTGACAAGATCCAGTTGTCGACGAGCAGCGCGGCGACCAGGGCCATCACCATGGAGGCCGCGGACAACCACTGTGCGACGCGCCGCAGTCGCGTGACGGCCACTTTCGCGTCATCGGCGATCTTGCGGCTCGCCTCGGCGGCGCGCCGCGCTCGCTCGAGCTTGACCTGCGCCGCCGCCAGCTGCCGCATGGACGCGTCGAGATCGGCCTGCGCCGAGGCGACCTCACGATCCGTTTCCAGACGCTCTCGCTCCATCTCCTCGCGGATCTCACGGAACGCAATGTCCTGACTTGTGCTGAGGGATTCGAGGTCCGCGGAGAACTTCTCGAGACGAGCGCCGAGCGCCGCGTACTCGACCTCGTCCATCTCGTTGAGACGCCGCATCTCTTCGCGAAGCGCAACCAGCCGCTGCTCGCTGGCGTCGAGCGCCTGCTTCGCCTCATCGACCCGTCGGTCACGCTCGTCTTGGCGCGACCTGTCCGTTCTCTGCCCCGGTTCCATCGGGCGAGCCTAACACGCTGTCATCCCCGGTTCTCGCGGGCTTGATCGCCCCCCGCGTCGACCACGCCGAAGATCCACGCGTCCCATATGGGCCTCGCTACAGGCCGGGAGCGCCGGCCAAGAGGCCTCGGGCTGGCACGGTTCGGATGTCGACGGGCTGCGCGCCGAGGCCGACGACGATGCGGTTGGCGGCCATGAAGCCGGTCGTGACCGCGCGCTCCATCAGGGCGCTCGCGAAGGGGAGCTTCACGAAGTCGCCCGCGAGGTAGAGGTTGCGCTTCGTCGTCTCGACCGTCGGTCGCACGCTCTGATCGCACGGACGGAACGCAGGGCAGTCGCGGCGCACCAAGAAACGATCCTCGACGATGCGTGCGTCGATCGTCTCGGGGTACGCAGCGTGAAGACCGCGCAGGAGGTCCTCGCGGATCTGCGGCTCGTCCCACGTCGGATCCACCGCGTACGCGTGGAGCTCCACGACCGAGCCGCCGGTCTTGTCCGACCAAGCGCGGCTCTCGTCCTCGAGCTTCTCGTACACGCTGATGTTGTCGAGGATGCCGAGGCCCGTGGTGCCCGCGAAGGGCGCGCGATCCGCGTTCACCTTTCGATCGAGGAAGAGACGCCACACCACGAAGGGAAGGGTGACGCCGAGCGCGTCGATGCGCGCGCGGAGGATCGGATCGAGCGCGTCGGACGAGACGCTCGCGAGCGCCTTGAGCGCAGGCACCGAGAGCGCGAGCACGACGTGCGAGGCCTCGATGCGATCCGTCGCGGTCTCCACCACGAAGCCCGTCGCGCTCGCGTGCACGCGCGTTGCCGGCGTGGACTTGCGCACGTCGACGCCGTGGTCGCGGAGGTACTGCTCGAGCCGATCGAAGACGACGGAGAAGGGCTGCTTCATCACGTCGAACACGAGGCCCTCGGGGTTGCCGAGGAAGTAGAAGTGGAACATCGCGAGCAGCTCGGCGGCCGAGTACTCCTCTTCGGGGTTGAAGAAGGAGTGCGCGAACACATCGAAGAGCATCTGCCGCGCCTCGGGCGGGAAGCGCAGGAGATCGAGGTACTCCTTGGCCGTCACGCGATCCCAGCGCTCGTACGTGCGCACCGGATCGAACGCCATCATCGCCGCCGCGTGCAGCGCGGAGATCTGCGTGAAGTCGCGCACCTTGAGCGTCGGCGTGCGACGCACGAGCTCGAGCACGTTGAACGGCGCGCGACGCGGCAGGTTCGTGAAGCTCTCGCGTCGACCGTCGGGCCCGAGCAGCGGGTAGTCGTCCATCGGCGTGAGCAGCGCGAGCTCCGGATCGACGCGCTTCAAGAGCGAGCGCAGGCCGTAGTACTGACGAAAGAACGCGTGGAAGCCGCGCTCCATGTGGAACTCGGTTCCGTCGGCGAGTCGGTCGGGCCACGCGCCCGCGCGCCCACCGAGAAAGGTCTCCGCCTCGAGCAGCGTGGTCTCGACGCCGCGCTCGCCGAGCACCGTCGCCGCAGCGACGCCCGCGAGACCGCCGCCGATCACGACGACGCGCGTGGGTGTTCCCCTCGACGGAGCCGAGCGAGACGTGGGCGAACGATCGGACGCTGAGCCTGCGGTCATGGTGGCCTCGATCGGCGCCCGCGACGAACGCCGTTGTCAGCCGAGCCTGTTAGCAGCTACGCCTTCTACCGGCATGGTCCTCGATGCGCACGTCCCCGCGAGATCGCGCGTCTCCGCGCTGCTCGTGTGTCTCGCCGCGACGACCGCGCTCGCGAGCAGCGGGTGCAGCGCGAACGGCAACGGCGAGCTCTGCACGACCGACCTCGACTGCCAGACGACGTTCGTCTGCGTCGCCGATCCAGCGCTCGCGAGCGCGCGCTGCATGCGCCCTTGCGACGACGCGACTCGCCTCTGCGACGACGGCGCCGTGTGCCTCGACCTCGCGGGCGGCCGCGCTTGTTATCCGGGGGGCCGCATCGGGTTCGGCGAGCCGTGCATCGCGAGCCTCGACTGCGAGTCGGGCACCGTGTGTCCCAACGCGATCCGCGCGTGCACGCAGGCGTGCGATCACGAGTCCGCCGTGTGCCTCGTCACCGAGCGCTGCGTCGACGACGCGACGGTCGGCGCGTACTGCTCGCCCTGACGCGCGCTTTCACCGTCGTCGGTCGGTGGGCAGATGCGGTATACGCGAGAGATGGCGCGGAGCGGCTACGTGCACGGGGAGCCCGACGACGACGAGGTCGCGCGCCTCGTGCGTCAGGCGCGCTTCGTCGCAGCGTTCTCGCTCGACACGTTCGAGGCACCGCCCGGCGCGCGCGTGCTCGACGTGGGCACCGGCGTCGGTGCGATCGCAGCGCAGCTCGTCCTCACGTGCCCGGGCATCTCGCTCACGGGTGTGGATGTCTCCCCCGCGCAGCTCTCCCGTGCGCGCGCCCTCCATCCGATCGCGACGTATGTCGAGGCCGACGCGGCGTCGCTCCCGTTCGCGACGGGGAGCTTCGATCGGGTGCACATGAGCTGGGTGCTCGAGCACGTCGCCGATCCGCTGCCGATCCTCCGCGAGATCCGTCGTGTCCTCGCGTCCGACGGCGTCGCGCACTTGAGCGAGGTCGATCACGAGACGCTCGTCGTCGAGCCGCCGATCGACGAGCTCACCCGGACGATGGCGATCATGAACGACGTGCAGCGGGCGCTCGGCGGCGATCCGTTCGTCGGCGGCAAGCTCGAGTCGCTCGCTCGCGCCGCGGGCTTCTCGCGGGTGCACGCGCGGCGCGTGGTGCTCCGCGGAGACGACGCCCACGACGACACGCGCAGGGAGCTCCTCGCTCAGTTCGCCGGCCTCTGCGAGAGCCTCGGCGAGGCGCTCGACGCCGAGGACATGGTGCGCGCGCGTCGCGCGGCCGAGCTCCTCCGGGCTCGCGGCGCCGGCACCTTCCTCGAGTACCAGCCCGTGGTGGTGCGCGCCTCTCCATGACGTCGCGGTCGCTGCGCGGCAGACGACGAGGCGTGCGACCCCACCCGAGGACACGGCGCTTTTCATCGTGTTAGCGTCGCGCGCATGAGCACACGAAAGAGCGCTGGTTCGAAGGCACACCCCAAGCTCGATCCCGGCCTCCTCGCCGCGCACAAGGCCTACGAGGCCGCCATCAACACGAACCAGACGGATCTCGTGATGGCGATGTACGACGAGGGCGCCGCGCAGATGCCGCCCGACGCGCCGCAGACGGTGGGCTGGAAGCAGCTGCGCGAGGCCGTCGACTCGTACTTCAAGGCGTACGAGACGCACTGGAACAAGGTCGTCCAGATGAACTGGGTCGACGGCGAGTGGGGCTACGACCAAGGCCACGACACCGCGGTCGACAAGCCGCGCGATGGCGGGCCGGCGATCCACTACGACTGCAAGGGCATCCTCATCTACCGCCGTCAGGCGAACGGCGAGTGGAAGGTGTTCCGCGACATCTGGAACAACAACAAGCCTCCCGTGAGCGTGCCGCAGTCGCCCTCGACGAAGTCCACCAAGGCAGCCTCGACGAAGGCGAAGTCGTCCAAGGCTGCGCCGGCGAAGGCCGCGCCCGCGAAGGCTGCGCCCGCGAAGGCTGAGCCTGCGAAGTCGAAGCCCGCGAAGTCGAAGCCCGCGCGCAAGTCGCGCTGAAGGACCCGCGAGCTCTTTTTCAACAAAGGGAGGGCCACGCATGCCCCGTCGATCGAACCGACACGTCGGTCCTGCAGTCGTGCTCCCTCGCGTCGTGCTCCCGCGCACCGAGCATCCGCAGCAGGCGGGGACGGCTCCGGCGCGCGCCCTCCGCATGGACACCTCGCGCGTCGTCGCCCCGAGCGGGCCAGACGGTGCGCGTCGCGAGTCGCCGCCTCTCCCCGAGAAGCCCGAGGAGATGTCGTGGAGCGACTACCTCGTGATGCTCCTCCACATCGCCGCGGAGCTCGAGCACGCGCTGATGGTCGAGTACCTCTATGCGGCGTACTCGCTGGGCGGCCCGGGCGTCGGTGCCCACGTAGACGTCGTGCGCGGGTGGCACGACGAGCTCGTCACGATCGCGCGCGAGGAGATGGGACACCTCCTCAGCGTGCAGAACGCGCTCATCCTGCTGGGTGCGCCGATCTCCTTCGAGCGCGACGACTACCCCTGGAGCGGGCCGTTCAATGCCTTTCCGTTCGAGCTCGAGCGACTGACGCTCTTCTCGCTCGCGAAGTACGTCTATTCGGAGATGCCGGCCGACGACGCGATCAGCGGGCCGGACGTCGCCGTCGCGCAGCGCGTCCACGAGCTCGTCGGGTCCTCGGCGGGCGCGCGCGTCGGTCAGGTCTACGACCGCATCATCGCCCTGGTCGAAGACACCAAGCGCGTGCCCGAGTCGTCGTTCCATCCCGAGTCGTATGCCTCTCAGGCGGATTGGGACGAGTGGGGACGCTCCTATCGCCCCGAGTCGCACAAGCCCTATACGGCCAACCCCGACATCCCACCTCCACACTCGCGCAAGACCACGGTGATGGTGACCAAGGTCGCGACGCGCACGGAGCTCGCGGCATCACTCAGGGACATCGCGTCGCAAGGCGAGGCCGAGCACCTCGGGCGCAGGCCCAAGGCAGCGCCGTCTCACTTCGATCGTTTTGCCGCGATGTTCAGGCGCTACGAGGCGATCCTCGCTGTGGAGCCGAGCTGGTCTCCCTCACGCTTGGTCCCCGTGAATCCGGTGGTCACCGCCGCGGGCGCGAGCGCACCTGCGGGCGCGACGCCGATCACGGCGCCCGACTCGTGTACGTGGGCCAGCCTCTTCAACATCCGCTACCGCGTCCTGCTCACGCTGCTGACGTACGCGTCCACGGGCCCGCGCGACCGCCCCGAGCTCGCGGAGCAGCGCCGCGCGGCCGTCATCTCTCGGGTGTTCGGCGAGATGTACAACCTCAAGGCGATCTCCGGCGTGCTCGTGCGGCTGCCTCTCGGTGACCCCGACGAACCCGAGCGGGCGGGGCCACCGTTCCAGATGCCGTACACGCTCGTCTTGCCGCCCGAGACGAGCTTCTGGCGCAGCCAGATCGATCTCCTCGACTCGAGCGATCACCTCGCGAAAGAGCTGCTCGATCAGCCCCACCTCCTGCCGGACGGCAGGCGCTACCTGCTCGCGCTGCGCGAGGCAGACGTCGCCGCGCGCACGTCGATCGAGCTGATCCTCGCGGGCCTCACGGGCAAGAAGACGAAGAAGAGGCGCGCATGACGATCCGAGAGATCCGCATCCTTCCGTCGCTCGCGATCGGACGCTTGGGCTCGGGCGAGACGCCCCAGGACAACTTCACGATCGTCAGCGATCCGAAGAAGCCATTGGGGTTTCGCGAGATCGTGCCCCTGCCCACGCTGGTCGTGGACGAAGAGACGGGCGCGATCGCCTCGGTGCACACGCCCGAGAAGATCGTGCTCAAGGCGCACGGAAAGATCCGTCCGGTCGCGCCGTTCCTCGAGGTGTTCGCGCGCGTCGACGGGGAAGAGAA
The DNA here is from genome assembly GCA_964502175.1 of uncultured Sandaracinaceae bacterium. GTDB lineage: Bacteria > Myxococcota_A > Polyangia > Polyangiales > Sandaracinaceae > JAFLCL01. The sequence continues at coordinate 106,039 of CAZCVE010000001.1, read as the reverse complement.
GCTCCAGCCACTGACGCTCTCGCTGCTCGCGGCGCACGGTGCGTCGGTCGCCGATCTGTCGTGGACGGTGCGCGTCGCGAACCGGAAGGCCGAGCGCCGCACGGGGCACCCAGGGGATCGCGTCGAGGCGAGCGCGGGTCCCTTCTCGGATCACGCGTCACAGCCGCTCTCGGGCCACAGCCCTCACTTCCTCTCTCCCGAGCACGTGCTCGACTTCGGCTCTGTTCGCTTCATCAAGCCGACTGCCGAGCACCCCGAGATCCGACTCCGCTTCATGCCGGCCAAGGGCCTCATCTACGGCCCCAAGCTGACGGAGAAAGAGATCGAGGAGATGCGCGAGGCCGACCCGAGCGTGCACAACCTGCACGTCGTGCCGGAGGCGCAGGCCGTCTACGACAAGACCAAGGGATGGTGGAAGTTCTCGATCCCGCCGGGCGTGCGAAACGCCGACCCGCACATCGACACGTTCTACGACGAGACGCTCCCGCCCGCGCTCTTCGCGATCATCCCGCCTGGCCCCGTGTGGCTGAACAACAACGTGGCAGTCAGTCGCGGCTACCTCGATGATGCCTGTGACGGCACCGTCGAGGTCGCGCTCACCCAGCGCGTCCCCGCGCTCGATGGAGATACCGCGAAGGATGGCAGTCGGCTCGAGGCGGTCGCGCGCATCGTCGCCGCGCCTCCCGCCGTGGTGCCGGACTCGCTCTTCGTGCGCAGCCTCGCCGACGATCTCGATCAAGCCATCTTCGGGCCCGACGTGCCCCGCGACGAGGCCGAGGAGATCACCCGCGCGCGCGCCGAAGACATCGTGCGTCGAGGCTTCGAGACGGTCCGCTACGTCAACGTGTCGGTGATGAACGGCAACCCGGTGCAAGGCCGGGATCCCCTCGACATCGACACGATGCCTGCGGAAGAGGCGTTCGACGTCTACCGCTCGGAGCGTCCCGTCTTCGCGCCGCACACGGCCGACACGCTCTCGATCCTCGCGCTCCATCACCGCGTCTATTCGGCCCTGCGCGCCGGCGCGGCGCCGTGGTTTCCCACGCTGCTCCGCAAGCCCGATCAGGTCGGCGACTTCACCGACGGGGGTCGCCGCAAGATGCCCGCGCTCATGGCGGGGGCAGACGGCAACTACCTCGCGCTCACGCGACGCCAGATCGACACCGTGACGCGCGCCGCGACGCGCTCGTTCGAGCTGCCGGACGTCGATCTCACGGTCGAGGCCGACTTCGATCCGTCTCGGCTCGTCCCGCGCAACGCGTCCGCGTGGAGCTCCGCGCAGCGCGCCTCCGAGCTCTACTACGCGGCCGCGGGCAACCCCGTGAGCACGAGGCCGGTGACCTCGGTGGGCAACTGCACGCCGGGCCTCGAGGTCGACTTCCGCGCCGTCTGGCGTCGTGTCTTCACGGGCATCCTCCTCCGCGAGTACGACAACCTCGTCATGGCGATCGAGGATCCGCAGCACGCGGACCTCCACTTCCACCGCCTCTTGCGCGTCGAGTATCCCGCCCTCGGCGACTCGAGCCTCGTGCGCGGCTTCGACACGACGACGGTGCAGATCGGTCCCAATCCCTACGACACCGCGGCAGAGTCGGTGGTGCTCTCCATCGAGGCGAACCCCAACGGCGTCGCGCCGCTCGAGTGGTCGAACCTCCTCGCGAAGATGCTCCACGAGCGCACGGGAAGGACGGTCACCTGCTTCTTCACGAAGGAGAAGGCAGACCTCGACAACCCAGCGTTCGACGAGGCGAAGCGCGAGGACTACGTCGTCCGCTCGTTCGTGGTCCGGCCGTTCTTCGAGGGAGAGACGGCGATGATCTCCCGCGAGCTCGCGCAGCCCGGTGAGCTGACACAGGGCCTCTGCTCTCCGTGGCAGAACGACTACCGCGAGTGCTCTTGTTACTACTGGGCCTCTGCGCGACCAGACTTCGTGAACGTGGACGCGTCGGAGAGCGGCGCGAGCGTCGGCGACAACTGGTTCCAGAAGGACCACGACGGAGACTACGTGCCCGACGACTACGTCGACACACGCCTCGTGCTCTACGACGACCTCTTCAACCACTGGGAGAAGTGGCTGCGCTTCAACGTCCGCGGGCGTGACGTCCCCGACGGTTCCGGCGAGTGACTGCTTCGCCGTCGAAGGAGGCCGAGGGGCTCGCGCTCGCGCGTCGGCACATGGCCGACTCGGCGCCGCGCTCGCCGAGCGTGCATCGCATCTCGACGGGCCTCGGCGAGCACCTCTTCCTCCCGGATGGCAGCCGCCTCTTCGACGCGGACGCCCGGCTCGCGGCGCGCGTCGAGTCTGCGATCGCGAGCGGCACGATCGATCAGCTGCTCGGACGGCTCGGCGTGCTCGGTGATCCCTACGTCGATGACGCGCCGATCAGCGATCCGCCCGTTCACGCGCTCTCTCTGGCCATCGCCCAGAAGTGCAACCTCGGCTGCACGTACTGCTACGCACAACAAGGCCAGTTCGGCGGTGAGGCGCTCGACATGGAGCGCGAGGTCGCGGAGAAGGCCGTCGATCTGCTCGTCGGCGAGGCCGCACCGGGCGCGCGCCTGAACCTCGCGTTCCTCGGCGGTGAGCCGCTCGCGAACCGCGCCCTGCTCGTCGAGACGACGAAGCGCGCGAGCCGCCTCGCGCGAGAGAAGGGTGTCAGTCTCGGGTTCAGCATCACGACGAATGGCACCCTCGTCACCGAGGCCGACGCCGACTTCTTCGAGGAGCACGGCTTCGCGGTGACGGTCAGCCTCGATGGCCCGCGCCGCACGCACGACGCGCTCCGGCCGTTCGTGAGCGGCAAGGGCAGCTTCGATCGGATCATGAAGAACGTGCGCCCGATGCTGTCGAAGCAGCGGCAGATGCAGGTCAGTGCGCGCGTGACGGTGACGCCGAGCAACCTCGCGCTGCGAGAGACGCTCGACGAGTTCGTCGAGGCAGGCTTTCACAGCGTCGGCTTCTCTCCGCTCTTGCGCTCGCCCACGGGCCAGGGCGAGCTCGCGCGCGAGGACCTCGAGCGCATGCTCGCCGCGATGATCGAGTGCGGACGCGAGCTCGAGCGCCGCACGCAGCTCGGACAGCGCTATCCGTTCGCCAACCTGCTCAACGCGCTCAAGGAGATCGAGAGAGGCACGCACCGCCCCTATCCGTGCGGGGCTGGCGCGGGCTATCTCGGCGTCTCCGCGAAAGGCGCGCTCGCCGCGTGTCATCGCTTCGTCGGCGACGACGACGGCGCGATGGGCTCGCTCGACGACGGCATCGACAGAACGCGAAGGAACGACTGGCTCGCGTCGCGTCACGTGCACCGACAAGACCCCTGTCGCTCGTGCTGGGCGCGCTACCTGTGCGGCGGCGGCTGCCACCACGAGGTGATCGCGCGCGGTCGTCCTGCGTGTGACTACATCCGTGGTTGGCTGCACTACTGCCTGGGTGCCTATCTGCGGCTGACACCGCTGCGCGCGGGACGGACCGAGGGCGCGGCGACTGGCACGCATCCCGGCGAGCTCACGCGATGACGTGATGGACGCGCGGACGTGGGACGTGGTCGTGGTCGGTGGCGGTCCTGCGGGATCCGTCGTCGCGCTCCGCCTGGCGCAGCTCGGACATCGTGTGTGCTTGATCGAGCGCGCCCGGTTTCCTCGGCGGGCGCTCGGGGAGTCGCTCACGCCCGGTGTGCTCCCGATGCTCGAGTCGATCGGCGCCGCACGTCGGTGCGCGGCGGGCGCCGAGCGCGTGCACGCCGTGCGCACACGCTGGGAGCGAGACGAGGACACCGAGCGTCGTGATGCCGACGGCCGCGGCCTCCTCGTCGATCGAGGGCCGTTCGACGCCACGCTGCTCGCTCACGCGCGCGAAGCAGGTGTCGAGGTCCTCCAGCCCGCCAGCGTCGAGCGCGCGACGGAGCGCGCGGACGGGTGGTCGCTGACGGTGAGCGCCGAGTCAGGCCAGCGCACGCTCGAGACCCGCACGATCGAGACGCGATTCCTCGTCGACGCGAGCGGCCGTCGCTCGCGGTTGTCCGCGAAGAGGCGCGTCACCGGTCCGCGCACGTTCGCCGTGCACGGCTATTGGCGAGGACGGGATCTGCCCACCCTCCCGACGCTCGAGGCCTGCGAGCGAGGCTGGGTGTGGGGTGTCCCGATCCCAGACGGTTCCTACGACACGTTGGCGTTCGTGGATGCCGCCGACGTGCGCGACGCGGACCTGCGTGACGCCGATGTGCGGGACGACGGCACGGGTGCGCTCGATGGGTGGCTGATCGAGCGGCTGCGAGGCACGTCGCTGGCGTCACACGTCGCTCGCGCCGCGCTCGATGGGCCCGCGCGCATCGTCGACGCGACGCCCTACCTCGACGAACAGCCGGTCACGTCGAGCCGCCTGCGTGTCGGTGATGCCGCGATGGCGCTCGATCCGCTCTCGTCGAGCGGCGTGCAGAAGGCCATCCAGACGGCGCTCGCAGGGGCCATCGTCGCCAACACGCTCCTCGCTCGACCAGGCGATTCAGCGCTCGCGATCGGCTTCTACGAGTCTCATCTCACGACGGCGTCGTCGCGTCATCAGGCCTGGACCGAGCGTCACTACGCGACGGCGGCGTCGCGGTTCGACAGCGCGTTCTGGCGCGCGCGGGCAGCACCGACGACCGAGTCCCCGTCACTGGAAGAACCAGGCGCGCCCGCGCCCGACGACGCGACACTGGCACTCTCACCACTGGCACGCTGGGTCGAGGTGCCTTGTCTGGGCGAGCGCTTCGTCGAGCGGCGGCGCGCCCTCGAGCACCCGTCGCTCGAGGGCCCCACGGCGTTTGTGGGGGGCATGTCCCTGGCCGAGCTGCTGGAGGGACTGCCTCCCACGTTCACGAGCCTCGAGCTCGCGCAGCGGTGGGTGACGCGGATGCCAGTCCGTCGAGGGATCGAGATCGCGCGGTGGCTGTCGGCGCGAGGGGTGTTGTCGCGGGCGTGAGGTCAGCCGACCTTCGGGAGGTGCTTCATCGCCTCGTCGACCTGACTCTGCGGGTACTCGTGATCCACGAGCTGGCCGCGGTGGTAGGCGTCGTACGCCATCATGTCGAAGTGGCCGTGGCCGGACAGGTTGAAGACGATGACCTTTTTCTGTCCGTTCTTCTTCGCCTCGAGCGCCTCGTCGATCGCCACGCGCACCGCGTGCGCGCTCTCGGGCGCGGGCAAGATGCCCTCGGTGCGTGAGAACTGCACTGCGGCGGCGAACGTCTCGAGCTGCTTCACCGCGCGCGCCTCGACGTCTCCGTGATCGACGAGCGCGCTGACGCTCGGCGACATGCCGTGGTAGCGGAGGCCGCCCGCGTGGATCGTCGGCGGGATGAAGGTGTGACCGAGCGTGTGCATCTTCATCACGGGCGCGCTCGCGGCCGTGTCGCCGTAGTCGAACGCGTACTTGCCGCGCGTCATGCTCGGACACGACGCAGGCTCGACGGCGATGATCTTCGTCTTCTTTCCGTTCGTGAGGTTCTCGCGGATGAACGGATACGCGAGGCCCGCGAAGCTCGAGCCGCCGCCCGCACAGCCGATGACGAAGTCGGGGTACTCCCCGGCCATCTCCATCTGCTCGAGCGCCTCGAGGCCGATCACCGTCTGGTGCGTGAGCACGTGACCGAGCACCGAGCCGAGCGAGTACTTCTTCGAGCCACCGCTCGTCGCGGCCGTCTCGACGGCCTCGGAGATCGCGAGGCCGAGCGAGCCGGGGCTCTCGGGATCGGCCGCGAGCGCCGCGCGACCCGAGTGCGTGCGATCGGTCGGGCTCGCGAAGACCTTCGCGCCGAAGTTGTCCATGATGACGCGGCGGTAGGGCTTCTGGTGGTAGCTGACCTTCACCATGAAGATCTCGAGGTCGAGGCCGAAGAAGTTGCAGGCCATCGCCATCGCGGAGCCCCACTGGCCCGCGCCCGTCTCCGTCGCGAGCGCCTTGGTGCCAGCCTCCTTGTTGTAGAAGGCCTGCGGCACCGCGGTGTTCGGCTTGTGCGAGCCGACGGGCGAGACGCCCTCGTACTTGAAGTAGATGTGCGCGGGCGTGTCGAGCGCCTTCTCGAGCCGCGTCGCGCGGATCAGCGGAGTCGGTCGCCACAGGCGATAGATCTCGCGCACCGGCTCGGGGATCTCGAGGTAGCGCTCGGTGCTCACCTCTTGCTGGATGAGCGCCATCGGGAAGAGCACCGACAAGAAGTCGGGGGTCACCGGCTCGAGGGTCTGCGGGTGCAGCACGGGCTGCGGCGGCACGGGCAGGTCGGGGTTGATGTTGTACCAAGCCTTCGGCAGCCGGCTCTCGTCGAGGAGGAATTGTCGTCGCGTCATCGGTGCCTCGTCCTTCGCGTCGCGCGCGCCCCCGTGATCGACGGTGCGTACCGTCGGCGCTCGCTCCGTCGTCGCGACCCTCGGCGGATCCGCCTGAGGTGTCAAGGAGCGTCGCGCTTGCTGGCGCGCGTCCGACTCCGGTAGAAACGGTGCGTGTCGGCGATCCGCGAGTGGCTGGAGGGCGCAGGCCTCGCGAAGTACGCCGCGCGGTTCGAGGAAGAAGAGATCACGCTCGAGATCCTTCCGCACCTGACCGAGAACGATCTGTCGGGTCTCGGTCTGCCGATCGGCCCGCGACGCACGCTGCTCCTCGCCATCGAGCGCCTGAAGGCGGTGGGTGACTCGACCGCCGCGATCGGGCGGTCGCCGAGCCGGCCGGGCTCGGTGCCGGGCGCGCTCGCCCCGCCGTCGGAGCCGGGCGTTCGCATGAGCGGGGCGCCGCGCTCGGCGGAGGTCGCCGTGCGTGGGCCCGAGCGTCGACAGCTCACGGTGATGTTCTGCGACCTCGTGGGCTCGACCGCGCTCTCGGTCCGCATGGACGCCGAGGAGCTCCACGCGCTCATCCAGCGGTACCGCGCAGCGTGCGGCGACGTCGTCGTCCGCTACGGCGGTCACGTCGCGCAGTACCTCGGCGATGGCCTCATGGCGTACTTCGGCTGGCCCGTCGCCCACGAGGACGCAGCGGAGCGTGCGGTGCGCGCGGCGCTCGACGTGGTCCGCGCCGTTCGCGACCTCGCGGCGGAGCAGCGGCTGAGCGTCCGCATCGGCATCGCGACGGGCACCGTCGTCGTCGGAGAGGCGCCGAGCCTCGAGCCCACCGAGGCGCGCCTGGCGATCGGGGAGACGCCGAACCTCGCGGCGCGCGTGCAGGCCGAGGCGCAGCCGGATCAGGTCGTGATCACGAGCGCGACGCGACGGCTCCTCGGCGAGGCGTTCGCGCTGTCGTCGCTCGGCGCGCGAACGCTCAAGGGCTTCGCCGAGCCGATGCAGCTCTGGCGCGTCGAAGACGCACGTCGCACGGGCGGTCGCTTCCACGCTGCGCACGCGGGCGCGGAGCTCGCGTCGATCGTGGGCCGTGATGCGGAGACCGCCGTGCTCGTGCGCGCGTGGGACGCGGCGCGTGGCGGTGACCGGCGCATCGTCGCGATCGGTGGTGAGCCGGGCATCGGGAAGTCGCGGCTCCTCCAGGGCTTCCGCGAGCGCATCGCTCGTCGTGTGGGGGGCGAGCCTTGCGAGGAGCTGCACTACCAGTGCTCTCCGTTCGGCGTGAACTCGGCGCTCTCTCCCTTCGTCGAGCAGCTCGAGGGCGCGGCCGATCTCCAGCGCGACGACGACGCCGAGCGTCGACTCGACAAGCTCGAGGGACTCCTCACGCGATGCGGGCTCGACGTCGCCGATCACGCGCCCTTTCTCGCGCCGCTCCTCTCGCTGCCGACCGATCGCTACGCACCGGTGCGCCTCTCGCCTCAGAAGCGAAAGGAGCGGACCTTCGACGCCGTCGCCGCGCTCGCGCTGGCCCGGACGCGCAGCGGTCCGCTCCTCCTCTTGATCGAGGACACGCACTGGATCGATCCCACGAGCGACGAGCTCCTCCAGCTCCTCTTCTCGCGCACCGAGCGCCTCCCCGTGCTCTTCGTCACCACGCATCGTCCCGAGCGCGAGCCCGTGTGGCTCGACCGCGCGGGCGTCATCGCGATGGCGCTGTCGCGTCTCGAGCGACAGCACGCGCTCAAGATCGTGCTCGCGGTCACCGGCGGTGTGGCGCTGCCGGGCGAGGTCATGGACGAGATCCTCGCGCGCACCGACGGCGTCCCGCTCTTCGTCGAAGAGCTCACGAAGTCGCTGCTCGAGTCCGGCGTGCTGAGGCAGCAAGGCGAGACCTACAACCTGCGCAGCGCTCCGGAGAACTTCTCCATCCCGGTCTCGCTCCGCGACTCGCTCATGGCGCGCCTCGATCGCCTCGAGGATCACAAGGAGATCGCCCAGATCGGGGCCTGCTTCGGCCGCGAGTTCAGCTACGAGCGCATCGATCGCGTCGCCCCCGTGCACGGGCCAGCCCTCGAGCAGGCGCTCGATCGCCTCGTCGACTCCGGCCTCGCGATGCAGCACGGCCAGCCGCCGAACGCGACCTACGTCTTCAAGCACGCGCTCGTCCAAGACGCCGCGTACGACTCGCTGCTCCGGAGCCGACGTCGAGAGCTGCACGCCGCGATCGCCCACGCGCTCGAGGGCGAGCTCGCGTCACGCACCATCGGGATCGAAGAGCTCGCGCACCACCACACGCACGCTGGAAACCTCGAGGAGGCGATCCCGCTCTGGCGTCGCGCCGGCGTGCTGGCGGTCGATCGCGTCGCGCTCCGTGAGGCGAGCGCGCACCTCCAGCGCGGCCTCTCGCTCGTCGCTCAGCTCCCCGCGAGCGAGGCGCGCGAGCGCGCCGAGCTGAGCATCCGCGAGCCGCTCAACGCTGCGATCACGGGCCTCCATGGCTGGGCCGCGCCCGATGTGGGCGAGAACGTCGAGTCGATCCTGCGGCTCACGTCGTCCTTCGGCGACGCGGAGAGTCGCATCCTCGCGCTGTGGTGGATGTGGACGACGACGATTACGCAGGGCCGCATCGCCGACTCGCGTGAGTGGGCCACGCGCATGCTGGAGGAGGGCGAGTCAACCTCCGACGTGGACCTCCAGCTCTTCGGCCACGCGGCGATGATGGTCCAGCTGCTCCTCCAAGGAGATCTGCTCGAGTCGCGCCGCGAGCAGGAGATCGTCCTTCGTCGCTACGACCCGAAGAGCGCGGACCGCTGGATCCAGCTCACGGGCCACGACCTCCGCACGTTCGTCGAGGTGTACGGCTGTCAGCTGACATGGATGCTCGGCTACCCCGATCGAGCGCGACGCGACAGCGACGCGAGCACCGCGCACGCGCGCACGATCGGCCACGCGTTCAACCTCGTGTGGGCGATCACGTTCAGCGCTTACGCCTACGCCTATTCGCGCGATCGAGAAGGCCTGGTCGCTCACCTCGACGAGGCCGATCGGCTCGCGAAGGAGCAGGCGCTCTCGTTCATCTCGCTGGTGTCGGTGCCGCAGGCGATGGGCGTGGCCGAGATCATCGCGCGCCGACCGAGCGAGGCGATCCGCCTCTTGCGTCAGGGCATCGACGGTTGGTCGAGTCGGGGAGGGCACGTGCGCGTTCCGTTCCTCAAGGCGGCGCTCGCGGAGGCGATGGCCCTCGACGGCGACATCGACGGCGCGCTCGTGGTCGCCGGAGAGAGCCTCGAGCAGATCGCACGCCCCGGCTGGCAGGAGCGCGAGTGGCTCGCCGAGGCGCTCCGCATCCGTGGGTGGATCCTCAGCCTCGCGGGTCGGCACGAGGAGGCCGAGGCCGAGCTGTGGCGATCGGTCGAGCAGGCGAGAGCGCAGGCCGCGAGGTCGTGGGAGCTGCGGAGCGCCACCACCCTCGCGCGGCTGCTCGTCGCGCGCGGCGACCGCGCTGGCGCGCGCGCGCTCTTGGCGCCGGTCTACGCCTGGTTCACCGAGGGGTTCGACACCATCGACCTCGTCGACGCACGCACGCTCCTCGACACGCTCTGACCCACTGCGCTCGGGGGATCGCGCGTTGGGTGCGGCGCGGGAATGCCGCCGAGCGCGGCGCGTGTTCGGCTTCGCCGTCGGGGCCCCGTGTGTTGGGCAGGATACGGACGGGCTCTGAACGAGCAAATTTGACGCGAACTCGGCCCTTCTCCATCTTCTCGGGGAATCGTGCTCCGCCGCTCTCTCCACCACGTGCTCGTCCGCTCTGCGCTCACCGCGCTGAGCCTCGCCACGTTGGCGCCGGCGATCCACGGCTGCACCGAAGCGGCCCACGCGCAGCGCTCGCTCGCGCCTGCCGTTCGTGTCGCGCCGGGCACGGTGAACGAGCCGGACGTCGTCGAAGAAGAGCGCGGCGACGCCGTGCAGATCCCCGCGCCCGTCGTGCTCGCGCCGAGCGTCACCATCCCCGCCGACCCCGCGCCGGGCGCCACGTCGACGTATCCCGTGTATCCGCCCGCGCCGCTGGTCTATCCCGCGGATGCGAACGGCGACCCCGTCTTCGGTCTCGACGTCGCGATCGAGGATCCGACCGGCAGCTCGCTTCGCTCGCTCCACGCTGCGCTCCGGCGCGCGGAGCGTGGTGAAGGCCAGGCGCGCATCGTCGTGTACGGCGCGTCGCACGTCGCCTCCGACACCTGGACGAGCATGACGCGGCGCCTCCTCCAGCAACGCTTCGGCGACGCGGGTCACGGCTTCGTTCTCCCTGCGGCGCCCTGGCGCAGCTACCGCCACGAGGGCGTGATCGTCGAGTCGCCGCGCCGCGGATGGGACACGCGTCGCTACTACCGTGGGCAGGCGCTGCCCGAGCGCTTCGGCCTCGCAGGCGTCGCGGTCGAGACCGACGCTGCGGCGTGGGGACGCGTCACGACGCACAACCACAACGCCTCGCGCTACGAGCTCTTCTACGAGTCGCAGCCCGGCGGCGGCAGCTTCGACGTCATCATCGACGGTCAGCTCGTCACGCGCGTTCCGACGAACGCGCCCATGGCGATCGGCGCCTACCAGACGTTCACGACCACCGACGGTCCGCACACGTTCGAGGTGCGCCCGCACGGCAACGGTCGCGTGAAGCTCTACGGCGTGGCGGTCGAGCGCGAGGCGCCCGGCGTGATCCTCGACACGCTCGGCATCAACGGCGCGCGCGCCGCGTCGCAGCTGCAGTGGGAGGAGACGCTCTACCAAGAGCACCTGCGTCGCCGCATGCCCGATCTGATCGTGCTCGCGTACGGCACGAACGAGAGCGGCGACGACGAGCAGCCGCTCGCCAACTACGAAGCTCAGCTCCGACAGGTCGTCGAGCGCGCACAGCGCACGGTGCCCACCGCGAGCTGTCTCCTCGTGGGCCCGAGCGACCGACCCATCGTCGCGCGCGACGGTACCGCGGTGCCGCGCCCGCGCACGTTCGACGTGATCGCCGTGCAGCGTCGCGTCGCGCGCGAGTACGGCTGCGGCTTCTTCGATCTCGTCGGCTTCGGCGGCGGCCCGCTCCACATGATGCAGTGGTCCGCGGCCTCGCCCGCGTGGGGCGCGAGCGATCACATCCACTTCACGCGCCGCGCCTACGACCGCCTCGGCCAGGTCATCGCGAACGCCCTCGTCGCCAGCTACTGACGGCCTTGCTCTCGTCGGTGCAGAAGGTCATCTTGAGGTGACCATGGGATCGCCGCTGCGGAACAAGACACTGAGTACGAAGGAGCTGCGAGCATCTCTCGCGTCCGTCGTGAAGCGGGTCCAGCGAGGCGAGCGGATCACTCTCCTCCACCGCAGTCGTCCGGTGCTCCAGCTCGTTCCGCTCGAGGGCGTGCCCGACACGAGTCCCCTCGAGTCGGATCCGCTGTACGGGGCCGGGCCGCTCGGCCGGTCGACGGATGGGCTGAGCTCCGACGATCACGACGCGGTCTTGTACGGATCCGCGGCGTCCCCGCGACTCGGCGGCTCCAAGCGCCGATGACTCCCAAGGCCCCTCGACGCGCTGCACCTGCTCCGAGCCGTGCGTTCGTCGACACGGCAGGGTGGATGATGTTGGCCGACGCCTCGGATCCACGTCATGTCGAGGCCGTCGCTTGGCGAGATGGTTGGCTTCGTGACGGGCGAACCTTGGTGACGACGGACTACGTGTCGGACGAGACGCTGACGCTGCTCCGCATGCGCCTCGGGTTGGATGCCGCGGAGCGATGGTGGGGCATCGTCTCCGCGACCTCGCGCCTGCGATGGGAGGCGATCGACGCGGATCGTGCAGAGCGGGCGCGGTCGTGGCTCTTCGGCTGGCGCGATCACGCCTTCTCATTCACCGACTGCACGAGCTTCGTCGTGATGAAAGAGCTGCGCCTCACACTCGCGCTGACGGGTGACGATCACTTCCGCATCGCTGGCTTCGACATCGTGCCGCCGCGCTGAGCCGCAATCGGTTAGTGTCGTTCGCATGGATCTCCGTCGCATGCTGACGATGTGCGAGCGCGATCAGTGGTCGATGGACGACCTCGACTGGGACGTCGCGCCGCGGCAGCTCTCGCGCGAGCACGAGATCGCGATCTGCCAGTACTTCACCGACATGGCGGGCATCGAGCTGCTCGCGGGCGCGCTGTTCGCTGTGCAGCGCGATCAGACCGAAGACCCGACGCTCCGCTCCATCTTCGCGTCGTTCGTCGTCGACGAGCAGCGGCACTCTCTCGTCGCGAAGCGGCTCGCGCGTCACTACGACGTGAACCACTACCGCGACTACCGCGAGAACCCGCACCTCACGCGCTTCGCGAAGCACTTCGTGAAGGCCGCGAAGGAGCTGCCGCCCGACATCGCGAACACGTACATCACGACGGGCGAGCTCCTGCTCGACATCGCGCTCCTGCGCTCGCTCGACGACTTCGTCGACGACGACATGAGCAAGGCCGCGATGAAGCTCATCAACCGCGACGAGTCGCGGCACATCGCCGTCGATCACCACATGGTCGAGCACTACGCGTCGCCCAAGTACGTCGCGTGGCTCGACGCGCAGCCCAAGCGACGCAAGCGTGATCGCCTCCGCGCAGCCTCGTCGCTCGCGGGCCTGATGTGGCACGCGCGGCCGTTCTTCCGCGACGTCTTCTTCGCGCCGATGGACATGCTCGACCCCACGGGCGCACGCATGCGAGAGGCGTTCAAGCGCATCCAGATCCTCGGCCTCAAGGAGGGCGTCACCGATCGCCCGTTCTCGAAGTTCACGTGGATCCTCCAGCAGCTCGCCGACGACGCGACGGTGGGCCGCGTGTTCCGCCCCATCGTCGAGCGCGTGCTCGGCGTCGATGGCCGCGTGCTCGCGACGCTCTACACGAACGAAGAGGCCGAGCGCTTTCGGCGCATGAGCTTCGATCAGCTCGCCGACGACGCGCTCGCGCAGAAGGCCGTGAATTGAAGGCGATCCACACGTCGCTGGCTGCGCTCACGATCGCCGGCCTCACGCTGACCGCGTGCACGAGCTCCACGCAGTCGACGATCACGAACGAGCCTCGCGCCGCGTCGATCACCACGAGTGAGGACGCCATCACGCGCGCCGATGCGGAGCGGTCGACGATCTGCGACGAGCGCGGCGAGACCAAGGAGATCGCCACGTTCGACGCAGTGGAGCCGCCTGCCTCGCGCGCGTGGCCGTTCCCCGAAGGCGGCGGCTGGCTCGTCCACGTCGTCTGTTTCCAAGCCGCCTACCAGCCGAGCGCGCGCCTCGTGACCGTCGACTCGCGTGGCGCGGTGACGCCGCTCGCGCTCCCGATCGTCGACGAGCACGGAGCGCTCGCGAGCACGATCGAGGTCGCGCACGTGGAGGTCGAGGGCGATCACCTCACCGAGAGCTCGCTCGACCGCGGCATGGGCGACTGCGGACGTCGCGTACGAGCGCGCCTCGTGGGCAGCGATCGCCTCGTGCTCGTCGATCACCGTCAGCGCGCGTGCGACGACGGTGAGCCAGTGACCGATCGAGAGCAGTGGCCGCTCCGCAGCGTGGTCTCCGACCACTGATGTGAACGAGAGGGAAGGGGATTGGGGATGACACGACATGGATGGGCTTGGCTGTGGTGCTGCGTGTCGATCGCGGCGTGCGGCGGGGCGTCGAGCGGCGGGATGCGCGGCACGCGCGTCGAGACGAGCGGTGAGCGTCGCTTCGCGGACGCGGAGAGCGGCGTCGAGATCACGTTCGCGGATCCCGTCGTCCAAGCCGTGGTGGCTTCACCCGACACGGCGCCGGGGTTCCGCCTTCTCAGGCTGGTCGCGTCCACGGAGGGCAACACGCGCGGTCAGTACGCGTACGTCGTCACGTCGAGCGATGGGCCGTTCGACGCAGGTCGCGCGATGGCGGTGCTGCAAGAGCTCTTGCCCGAGCATGGCCGCGAGGTGCGTCGCGAGATGCGAACGCACGCGGGCCTTCGCGCGCTCGAGGTGTGGCTCGACGAGGTCCCGCAAGGGGAGCTCCACGAGGGCCATGCGCTCCTCACGACCGACGGTCGCAGCGCCGTGATGCTCATCGACGTGCTCGAAGAGGGCAGCGACGCATCGGGCCGCGCGAGCGAGTCGCTCTACGCAGGTCTGCGGTTCCCGCAGGCAGAGAGCGCAGCCGACATGGACGACTGACGCGTCGCGATCAGCCGACGCGTCGCTCGAGCGCAGCGATGCGCTGCTCGTGATCTCGGACCTCGTCGCGGACATCGAGGCGGTCGCGGAGCAGGTCGCGCACGTCGACGAGCACCGAAGCGACGGCGCGCATCTCGACGGTGACCGTGTTCTCGAGCGCGTCCATGCGCGCTCGCATCGCCGACTGCTCGTCGCGGATCTGGATGAGGACCTTCAGGGTGCTGCTGACCTTGCCGTTCATGGGACGACCTCCGATGGGCTTGGTTGTCGGCACGACCATCCTCCAGTTGCGTCCGTCGAGGATGGCACGCGGCGAGCGTCGATCCCAGCCGCGTATCCTCGCCCTCGCTCCAGTTCGACACCGGAGTTTGGGAGCGGGGGGAGAGGCAGAGGCAGAACGGGCGGGGGCGCGGACCGTCGGTCCTGGCGCGGGCGCGGGATCAGCGCGTGATTACTCGACCTTGAGGATCGCGTGGAAGGCTTCCTGCGGGATGTCGATCGAGCCGACCGCCTTCATGCGCTTCTTGCCGGCCTTCTGCTTCTCGAGCAGCTTGCGCTTGCGGCTGATGTCGCCGCCGTAGCACTTCGCGGTCACGTCCTTGCGCATCGCGCTGATCGTCTCGCGCGCGATGATCTTGCCGCCGATGGCTGCCTGGATCGCGACCTCGTACTGCTGCTTGGGCACGATGCCGCGGAGCTTCTCCGCGAGGCCGCGGCCGATGTGCTGCGCCTTGTCCTTGTGCACGATGATCGACAAGGCATCGACCTTGTCGCCGTTGATCATCATGTCGACCTTCACGAGCGGGTTGTGGCGGTAGCCGGCCAGCTCGTAGTCCATCGACGCGTAGCCCTTGGTCGCGCTCTTGAGGCGATCGAAGAAGTCGAAGAGCACCTCGGCGAGCGGGAGCTCGTAGATGATGATGACGCGGTTCTGTGAGGCGTACTGGATCGCCTTCTGCTCGCCGCGTCGCTCTTCGCACAGCTTGATGACCGCGCCGACGTAGTCGCTCGGCACGTGGATCGAGACCTTGAAGAAGGGCTCTTCGAGGTGATCGATCCTCACGGGATCCGGCAGGCGCGAGGGGTTCTCGCAGAGCTGCATCTTCCCGTCGGTCGTGTACACGTGGAACACGACGCTCGGCGCCGTCGTGATGAGATCGAGGTCGTACTCGCGCTCGAGCCGCTCCTGCACGATCTCCATGTGGAGCAGGCCGAGGAAGCCGCAGCGGAAGCCGAAGCCGAGCGCCTCGGAGGTCTCGGGCTCCCACGAGATCGCGCTGTCGTTCAGCTGGAGCTTCTCGAGGGCGTCGCGGAGCTGCGGGTACTGGTTGGCCTCCGTCGGGAAGATGCCGCAGAAGACCATCGGCTTCACTTCCTTGAAGCCGGAGAGCGCGGTCGTCGCGGGACGACGCATCTCGGTGACGGTGTCGCCGACCTTGCAGTCCTTCACCGACTTGATCGCGGCAGAGAAGAAGCCCACCTCACCCGGCCCGAGCGAGTCGACCGAGCGCGCGAAGGGCGCGAACGCACCGATCTCGGTGATCTCGTACTCGGCCTTGGTGGCCATGAGCTTGATCTTCTGGCCCTTGCTCAGCGTGCCATCGACGATGCGCACGAGCGCCATCACGCCGCGGTAGGCGTCGTACCAGCTGTCGACGAGGAGGCCTCGCAGGGGCTCGTTCGCGCCAGCCGTCTTGGGCGGCGGCACGCGCTTCACGACGGCCTCGAGGATCTCCTTGATGCCGATGCCTTCCTTCGCGCTCGCGGGCACGGCCTCGGAGCAGTCGAGGCCGATGACCTCTTCGACCTCGCGCTTCACGCGATCGATGTCGGCGCCCGGGAGATCGATCTTGTTGAAGACCGGGATGATCTCGAGGTTGTTCTCCATCGCGAGGTAGACGTTCGCGAGCGTCTGCGCCTCGACGCCCTGGGACGCGTCCACCACGAGGATCGCGCCCTCGCACGCGGCGAGCGATCGACTCACCTCGTAGTTGAAGTCGACGTGGCCCGGCGTGTCGATGAGGTGGATCTCGTACTCGATGCCGTCGTCGGCCTTGTAGCGGAGCCGAACGGCCTGGGCCTTGATGGTGATCCCGCGCTCGCGCTCGAGGTCCATGTTGTCGAGGAACTGCGCCTGCTTCTCTCGATCCGACAGCGCGCCGGTGAACTCGAGCAGACGGTCGGCCAACGTGCTCTTGCCGTGGTCGATGTGCGCGATGATCGAAAAATTGCGGATGCGCTCGACGGGAAAGGCCATGGGGGCGCGAGGTGTCGCACCGCTACCCCATCACCGCAACGTCGCGATCTACTTCTTGATCGGCGGTCGCGCGTCGAGCGTCAGCTGTCCGGGCATCTCGTGCTGGTACTTGTCGAGCACCATGTCGATGCCCTCGCGGATGTAGACCGCGATCGGCACCTTGGTGCGCTCGTGCAAGAGCTTGAGGCGATCGGCCTGCTCGGGCGTGATGTAGATGGTCGTGGAGACCTTCTTGCGCGCCATCTCGACCACCTCTCACTCGCACGACGATCGTCGTCGCTGACGTGACGTGAAGTTACATGCCACCGCACGTAATGTCAAACGCGCAGATCGCCGAGGTTGCCGGCCTTTTCCGGCTCAGGCCCGCCGGGTTGCCCCCCCCGCGGGGCGTCCCGTATGCTGCCGCGCTCATGCACGGACTCTCGAAGGGACCGCGGCGCGCCACCGCGCGGGTAGCTGCAACGTCGCCGGTGGTGACCCTCCTGCGCGTCGGCGTCTTGGGGAGCAGCCTCTTGGGGCTGGCGGCTTGTGGCGGCGGCGACGAGGAGATGCCCCGCAGCGACGTGCCGCAGGGCAGCCGCGGCGAGACCGCGATCCGCGAGCAGTGCAACGGCGAGGGTAGGGCGGTCGACGTGAACAACGACGGCTCGCCAGACATCCGCCACGTCGCGCGCGGCGGCGTGGACCGCTGCATCCAGTTCGACATGAACTTCGACGGCATGATCGACATCACGCGCTTCTTCGACGAGAGCGGTCAGACGATCGTCCGGGAGGAGCACGACTTCGACTTCGACGGTCGCCTCGATCAGATCGCGTACTTCGAGAACGGCGAGATCGTGCGCAGCGAGCTCGACACGAACTTCGACAACCGCATCGACACGTGGCTCTGGTGCCAGTCGAACCTGCTCGAGCGCAGCGAGCGCGACCGTCGACACAACGGTCGGCCCGACACGTGGGAGTTCTTCGAGGCAGGCCTCATCACCGAGGCTCGCTACGACGAGAACAACGACGGCGACCCCGATCGCTGGGAGATCTTCGCCGCCGGACGTCTCACGCAGGTGCGTCGCGAGAACCCGAACGGCCCCGAGCCGCTCGTCGAGGACATCCCGGCCGACGCTGCGGGCGGCACGCAGGAAGTGCTGACGTGCGATGGCTCGACGCCGCCCGCGCCGCCCGCGCCGCCTCCTCCGGCCACACCGCCGCAATCGACCGCGCCGCCCGCGGCAGCGACCACGCAAGAGCTCGCGGGCTCTGGTGCCTCCGAAGGTGCGACCGCACCGTTCGGCACCGGGACCGGTACCTCGGGCGCCGGGACCACGGACGGAACCATCACGACGGACGGAACCATCACGACGGACGGAACCATCACGACGGGAGGTGCGCCGTGAAGCGCAGCCTCGTCCTGCTCACGCTCGCGCTCACGGTCGGTCCCGTGGCCCTGACCGCGTGCGGCAACAACAACCAGCAGCGCAGCACCGCGCGCCGCCGCGCGAGCCGCCCCACGTCGCCGGGCGAGCGCGTCGACGATCGTGGTCGCTGCGAGACGGACGGCAACGATCGCGAGGTCTCGGAGTACGACACGTCCGGCGACGAGATCCCGGACGTGCGCCGCGTGTTCCGGCGCGCGGGCGATCCGCCGCTCATCCGACTCGTGCTCACGTGTCGCGAGGCCGACCTGAACGGCGACGGAACCAAGGACGTCGTCCGCTACTACAACGACGAGGGCCGCCCGCTCCGTGAAGAAGCGGACCGCAACTTCGACGGCCAGATCGACACGATCACGTACTTCCAGGACGGTCGCATCGTGCGTCAGGAGATGGACGACAACGCCGACGGTCGCGTCGACATGAAGGTCTTCTTCGACGACGCAGGCGTGGCGCTGCGCGCGGAGCGCGACATCGCAGGGCGCAGCACGCCAACGCAGTGGCACCCCGATCGTTGGGAGTACTTCGAGCACGGCCGCATGGTCCGCATGGGCACCGACATCGACGGCGATGGTCGTGTCGATCGCTGGGATCGTGATCACGAGCGCGCGCCCGCGCCGGGTGAGGGCGCGAGCCAGCTCGGTGACACGGCCGACACCGTGGACGAGCCCGAGGCGCCGCCCGCGGACGGCTGACCCCGAAGCACTGGCAGAAGACGAGCGCGCGCCCGGGGCAGGTGATCCGGTCGCGCGCTTCGTCGTGATCGTCGTCGAGACGAGCGAGAAGTCATGAAAGAACGTCTACAGAAGATCATCGCGCACGCGGGTGTCGCATCCCGCCGAGCCGCCGAGGTGCTGATCACCGCCGGCAAGGTCCGCGTGAACGGCAAGGTCGTGTCGGAGCTCGGTGCGAGCGCGGACTCGCGCAAAGACCGCATCGAGGTCGACGGCAAGCGCATCACCGTGGAGAAGCCGATCTACCTCGTGCTCCACAAGCCGCGCGGCGTGGTCAGCACGCTGAGCGATCCCGAGGGGCGTCCGAGCCTCAGCGAGCTCGTGAAGAACGTCGGCGCGCGCGTGTACCCGGTGGGTCGTCTCGACTTCCACACGAGCGGCGCGCTGATGCTGACGAACGACGGCGAGCTCACCGACGCGCTGCTCCACCCGCGCCGCGAGGTTCCCAAGATCTACGTCGCGAAGGTGCGCGGCATGATCTCGATCGAGAGCCTCGACAAGCTCCGCAACGGCGTCGTGCTCGACGACGGCGAGAAGACCAAGCCCGCCGACGTCTTCGTCCTGCGCGAAGAAGATCGCAACACGTGGATCCAGATCACGCTGTACGAAGGCAGGAACCGCCAGATCCACCGCATGGGTGAGGCGGTCGGCCACCCGATCCTGCGCCTCGCGCGCATGAGCTTCGCTGGCATCGCGAGCGAGGGTCTGCGCCCCGGCGAGCTCCGCGAGCTCAACAACGACGAGCTCGAGAAGCTGAAGAAGAACTACCTCGCGCCGTACCGCAAGGCGCGCGACAACGCGCCCGCGAACGCGAAGAAGAAGGGCCAGCTCGGCATCGACGACTGACCTCACGTCAGCACGTGAGCCCGCGGACGTCTCCAAGCGATGTCCCGACGGAATCGACCGTACGACGCGTGCCTCGAGCAGCTGGACCAGCCGCGTGCGCTGCTCACGATGGTGGCCGCGGAGCTCGTGAGGCTGGACGAGAAGCGAGCCATCGCGGATCTCGTCGAGGTGATCGAGACCACGCGGCGACCCGGCATGGCGCGTGCGTGCGCGTTCGCGCTCGGACGAACCCGATCGCCTGCCGGTCCACGCGCGATCGATCGCTTGCTCCATGAGGGAAAGCTTCGCGCCTGGCCCGCAGCGTACGCGCTCGGGCACCTGCGGCTTCCGCCGGAGATATTGGTGAGCGCGCTGCGATCCCCGTCGGAGCAGGCCTATCGGTGGGCCGCTCTGTGGCTGGTCGATCGCCTGCGAGATGCAGGGCGTGCCGAGGTCCTCCACCATCGGCCCACGCGCAGCGACCGCACGCTGGTGTCCGATCTCGAACGCTTCGCCGAGAGCCAACTTCTGCGTGATGCGCTCGAGCGTGTCCTCGAGCGCGGCGAGCCGGCTGTGTGGGACGCGGACGCGCGTGTCCTTCGTGCGTGGCTCAGCGCCACCGCGCGTTGATCACTGCATCGACCACTGTTGGTTCGGCGCGCGACGCCACGTCAGGTCTCGCAGGGCGTGAACAGCGCCTGCGAGAAGGGTGGCAGCGCGCCGATGCGGACCTCGACGATGCCGTCGGCGGGCGTGGTGGAGAGGAACGTGATCGTCGTCATCGAGGACGTGAGCGTCGCGGTGCCGCTGCTCGGAAGACAGCTGCCCGCGGCCCAGTGCAGCGCGTCTGCGGTGATCGCCGCGCCGTCGATGCTGAGCTCGCCGCTCGCCGTGATGCCCGTCGTGTCCGAGGTCACCGTGACGTCGGCGACGTCGAGCACGGTGGTGCCGCTGCTCGTGACGGTGAGGCTCCCGGTGAGCGTGGACTGCGTCTCGGCGGCGGCCATGCACTCGGCGTCGGTGTCGCGGCACGGCATGCAGCCGAGGTCCGCGCCTCCGCACGCACCGCCGACGTTCAGAGAGAGCATCCCGGTCACGCTCGTCGCGCCGACCGTGAGGTCCGTGAACGTCAGCGCGATCCGGCTCGGGAAGAACTGCACCGCGATCGCGAGGTCACCGTCGATGCTCTCGCCGGTGCTCTCGAGCGTGCACCCCGCGAACGTCGCCATCACGGACAAGCCGCTCCAGACGTAGCTCGCGCACGACTCGGGCGTGACGACCGACATGCCCGAGACACCGGCTTCGACGTCGCTGCGCGTGCGCGCCTCGCGCCCGGGTCCGTCGAGGCGACCGCCGTCGTCTCGAAGGCCTTCTGCCTGCGGCACGAGGGGCGCGCTGAGCGCAGTCGCGATCGAGAGCGCGAAGCTCGCCGTCTCGAGCGACGCCGCCGCTTCGGGTGCGAGCGCGGAAGGTGCATCACTCCCCGCGTCGACGGGCTCGCTCGCGCCCGAACATCCGAGACCGAACGCGAACAGCCCGAGGGCCGTGACTCGACACCACGTCATGCAAACACCTCCGCGCGATCGAGCTTACGCCCATCGAAGGCGCGCACGCGAGAGCGCGTCAGGAGCCCTGGGGTGCGGAGGTCATGGGCACGGGCCGCTGGCCGCGACGCTGACGCGCGCCTGCGCTGCGTCGCAAGCGCTGTCGTACACACGCCCGTCGCAGCCGCACACCATCCCATCGACGACGGGGCACGAGCTCGGAACGGGACGACACGCACCAGCGCCGCCGCAGCCATCGGGGCGCTCGCTGCAGAACTGTCCCTCGGGGCAGTCGCCGTTCGCGACGCAGTACACGCCGCCCACGTCGCCAATTACGTACGCGTCCGACCCTCGCAGCGCGGCGTCGGGGCCAGGGCCCGAGTCCTCGCAGAGCGCGAGCCCGCACGAGCAGACGCTGAAGTCGGTCCTCACCCAGGTGCAGCCGAGCGGCAGGTGCGCGCACTCGAGGACGCACGGCGCGTCGTAGTACGGCGCGTCTTCGTTGGCGTCGGGCAGCGGCGCGTCCAGGTCTGCGTCGGGAGCCCACGAGTCGGGCGCAGCGATGTTCGCCGCGTCGATCGGCGCTGGCGTGTCCATCAGCCCGCCGCCGTGCCACACCTCGGCGTGGGCCCACGCGTCGGGCTCCGCCGCTGTGCTCCCACACCCGATGCTCGTTGCTCCGAGGCTGCCCGCGAGTAGCAGCACGAGCGCTCCGTTCTTCATCCGTCCCATCACACACCTCCGGCCCGCATCGGCACACACACGCGCGGGCGCGCGCGAGCCAGCAAGCTCGATGCCGAGACGATGGGTGTTGACAACCTCGGAGGCATCCCCTAGAACGCGCCTCCCACTCGTCGCGGGGTGGAGCAGCCTGGTAGCTCGTCGGGCTCATAACCCGAAGGTCGTAGGTTCAAATCCTGCCCCCGCAAAATGCAGAAGGCCGTCTCGGCAACGAGGCGGCCTTCTGTCGTTGAGGGCTCGAGTGTTTGAGGGCGTGCTTCGGGGCGGTCCTCAGATCGTCATCGTCCGCGATCGAAGCGGTCGTGGAGCGCCTCGGCCACGTCGTCGAGGTCCCGCTTTCGGAGGTCTTCGCGGGCGCTGGCTTGGTTCGGCATGAGCTCCAGGTGTCCTCCCGAGCCGAGTCGGCCGCCGACCTCGCACACGATGAGAAGCTGGTTGCATCCGCGACAACGGAGCTCGCCGACGCGAGGGTGCTGACCAGGCCGACAGCGAAACAGGTTGTGTGGCGTGAATCGCAGCCGATCACTCGGCACGGTCGCCAGCGCCTCGTGGCACTGCGGACACGCGTGTTCGATCGCGCTCGTCGCGCGGAGCCCTGCCGGGGTGCGTGGAGTGGACACCACCCCCAGCCTACATGGAATGAGCGACACTCCGTCGATGGCGAGGAACTTCATCGCGTGGGGGTTGATCGCGTTCGCGGCCGCGTGCGATGGGAGCGGGCGCAGCGGACGGCCGCTCGATCCGTGCCCGGGGCCAGGCTGCGCGTGTAGCGCCGACGCCCTGTGTGTGTGCACGGCCGGATGCTCGTTCTCGGCGGAGGACGACGGCAGCTTCCGCTGCGCCGAGGGCTCGGACTGCGCCGCCACGTGCGGCGGAGCGTGCACGTTCGTGTGTCAGGCCGACGCCGACTGCACGTACAGCGCGGGGGACGGGTCGGGCGTCAACTGCGGGGGCGAGCGCTGCGACATCGATCTCGGTGACGACTCCACGGCGGTCTGCACCGAGGGTGCCTCGTGCTCCGTGACGTGCGGCGCTCGCTGCGGCACCAACTGCACTGGCGGTGAATGCGACATCGAGGTCGGGCCGAGCTCGACGGTCGTGTGCGGAACGGAAGCCTCGTGCTCGGTGCGCTGCAACGGGAGCTGCGACGTGCAGTGCCGCACAGCCTCGTCGTGCACGGTGCAGTGTGCAGACGGCTCCGCGCGAGAGATCGCTGGCGGCATCGCCATGTGCCCCTGAGGTCGCGTGCCGTTCGTACGCGTCCCCGCGTCGGTGGCGTTCGCGCGCTTCTGCAAGGAAGGCGCGACCAACGCGGAAGTGGCTTGGCGCGAGACGGTGGTGCCCGAGCGCATGGTGATCGCGCTCTCTGTGCTCGAGGATCCGCGCTGGATGATGCGCGGCGTCTGCGTCGCGTGGCGCACCGTCGCCGAGGGTCGTGTGAGCGGCACGAGCGCCGAACGATCTGCGGCGCTCTCGCGCGCGATCGAGGACGTGCTCTCCGCGTGCGAGTCGTGGACCGCGGGCGGGTCGCTCGAGACGAACGCGGTGCGCGCAAGGCTCGATGCGATCGGTGCGCCTCACCGTCACGTCGCGTGGGGCCTCGGTGTCGCTCTCGAGCTCGTCACCGCCCCGGACGATCCGGCGCTCCATGCGCCTGCAGTCGCGAGCGTCGAGACGGCGGTTGATGCGGCCGACGATCTGGGTGCGGACGATCGTGATCGAGTGCGCGCCGAGCTCGCGTCGGCGCTGCGCGGCGCGATCGATCCGTGGCCCGCGCTCGCTGCGGTGACGCGCACCTTCGAGCTGCCGACCGACGATCACGAGGATGAGTCTCCGTTCTGACGTCTCCGACGCCACGTATCGTCGTCGAATGAAGGTGTTCGTGACGGGCGCGACAGGGCTCCTCGGTGGCGCGACGGTGCGCGCGCTCGTTCGCGCGGGGCCCGAAGTGATCGGGCTCACGAGCCGAGACGCGGGACGCCCCCCGGTCGAAGCGCTCGGTGCGCGCGCGGTCGTCGGGGACATGGGCGACGCGAAGGCATGGGGCGACGCGGTGAGGTCTTGTGATGCCGTGATCCACGCGGCGCACGTTGACCTCGCTCGCGTGGCGACCGCACGCTCCGGTCGTGCTCGCACGCTCCGTGATGCTCGTGTCGGCAGCGCTCTTCGAGGTGTGCGTCGCGGGCTGTGGTGCGCGCACGGGTCTCGAGGTCGATGGCTACGAGCTCGATGCGGCGGGGCTCGACGCGGGCGTCGATGGCTGTCGGGGAGACGACGCGTGTGACGATGGCATCGCGTGCACCGTCGACCGATGCGTCGCCGCGCGCTGTGTGCACGACGGACGCGATGCGCTCTGCACGGACGATCGGTTCTGCACGACGGCCGAGCGCTGCGACGTGACGCGAGGCTGCGTGGCCGACACGGTCGTGTGCGACGACGCGCGCACGTGCACAGCAGACACCTGCGACGATTCACTCGGCGCGTGTCGGTTCACGGCGACGTCGAGCTGCCCCATCGTCGCGCACGATCCCGACACGGTGTTCGAGCTCGACGTCGCGGGCGGAGAGTCACGGCTGCTCTCGAACGTGACGATGTCCTCGCCGATCACCGATCTCGCGTACGCGCCCGACGGCACGCTCTACGCCGCGACGTGGCCCGCCTTCGGTCGCATCGACCTCGCGACGGGACGCTTCACCTCGCTCGTGCCGGTGGTCGGTGACCTCACCGCTGTCGTCGTGACGGACGACGGCACGATCTACGGGGGTTCGGCGAGCGGGATCCTTCGACTCGATCCGGCGGCGGGGACGAGCGTGATCGTCGCGCCCATCTCGCCAGGCCTTCGAGGCTATGGCGATCTCGAGATCGTCGAGGGCCGCCTCCACGCGACCTCGTTCCAGTGGTCGGGGCCGGACCTCCTGCTCGAGATCGACGTGGTGAGCGGCGAGACGAGGATCGTCGGCGAGCTCGGCATCGAGTGCATCTGGGGCCTCGCGGTGGTCGATCGACAGCTCTACGGCGTGTCGTGCGACACGAGCCTCTATCGCATCGACGTGAGCACGGGCCTCGCGAGCCCCGTGCGATCGATCGGCTTCATGGGCTGGGGCGCCAGCGCGCAGCGATGAGCGCGTTCGAGAAGCGCCTGCGCGGCCACGACCTGATCGAGTCGGGGCATCGCGTTCGTCGTCTCTTGCCTTCGCCCGAGCTGCCGATGGTCGGGCCGTTCGTGCTCTTCGATCACTTCGGTCCCGCCACGCTCGCGCCAGGCGAAGGTGTCGACATCGCGCCGCATCTCCACGCGCACCTCGCCACGGTCACCTACTTCTTCGAGGGTGCGACGCATCACACCGACGATCTCGGCCACGACGTGATCGTCGAGCCCGGCGACGTCGCGTGGATGCACGCGGGCGCGGGCATCGTGCATGCGGAGCGAACGCCGGACGCGTTCCGCGAGCGAGGCGGCGTGGGCCACGGCGTGCAGATGTGGACGGCGTTGCCCGAAGCGCTCGAGCGCAGCGCGCCTCGCTTTCAGCTCGTGCGCGCCGTGAACGTCCCGCAGCTCGTCGTCGACGGCGTGTCGGTGCGCGTGCTCGTCGGTGAGGCGTTCGGTGCGCCCTCGCACGTGGAGACGAGCTCGCACATGCGGCTCGTTGAGCTGCGCACGACGACCAACGTAGGCGAGATCGCGCTCACGCCATCGAGCGGTCGACACGCGCTCTACGTCGTCGACGGGATCGGCGCGATCGACGGAACGCGCGTCGGCGTCGGCACATTGCTGCTGCTCTGCGAAGGCCACACGCCCCACATCCGGCTCGAGGCCGAGACCACGATGCTCGTCTTCGGCGGCGACCCGCTCGGCAGGCGGTTCCTCCAAGGCAACGTGATCGGCAGCACCGAAGAACGCCTCGAGCAGGCGCTGTCGGAGACAGGCAAAGCCAGCTCTGAACTCGCCGAAGCGAACGCTGGCGGGCGCTCGGACCTGCGGAGAGCTGGCCCCGTCAGCTCATGAGGCTACCGGCCGTCTTCGGCCGCGAGCTGTGCGATCCGGGCTTGGCTCAGGCCCAGCAGCACGCCAGCGTCGCGTGTGGACAGACCCAAGTCCGTGAGGAGACCGCGCACGGCGGCACGGGAGGTCTCGGACGCCGCGGCGTTCGCTGCGTCCGCGGCCGCACGGGCGGCGGCCGCCTTCGTGAGGGCAGCGCGCACCCTCGCAGGCATGCGCACCTCATCGACGATCTCGGCGCGCGCGGCGTCTCGGTAGAACAGGCCGAGCGCTTCTCTCAGACGTTCACGCGCCTGCGCGATCGTTCGCCCATGGGTGTGGGCTTGCTCGCATTCCTTCGCGTGGACGATCCACTGACCGTCGCTCCGCTCGTAGACAGCTGTGTACCGACCGAGCCCCTTCGACAGAACGCTGGTCATGAATGGCTCCCTCGTCGTTTCATCGTTCTCTCACCCGAGCAGCCATCCTGCGCCGTAGCAGCCCGCCATGTGACGCTCGATCGCGCGAAGGGTCCCGGTCGGGATGTCGCCGCGGTGCATCGGCACGACGGTTTGGCACTGCCTGCACGCGCTCCCGTAGATGGCGTGCGATCCCTTCTGACGCAGTTTGCTCGCACCGCGTGCTGTGAGCGCCGACACGACGTCGCTCGCCGTCACGGCACTTCCTGTGTGCGGTGCGCCCCCCGAAGTGTCAAGTCGACTACTCGCTCTGCTTGCCCGCCTGTCTCCCCGCTCGTCGAGAGGCGGCGGATCTCTTCGCGCGTCATCGGTCCCCTCAAGTACGAGATCGTCTGACGCGGGTAGAGCAGGCTCAGCGCTTCGGTCTTCGGCTCGCGGACCACGAACCATCGAGGGCCGAGCGCCTTGAGCTGTTGGGCGAGCTTGCTCTTCTTCTTCTCCTGACCGAGTCCGTCGAGCACGCGCGCACGATCGGCGTCCGTCTGCAGGCGACCGAGGCACCACGTGCCGGCGTTGCTCAGCGCGCGGTAGTCGAGGTCCATCGGGTTCTGCGTCGCGAGCACGCAGCCGACGCCGTAGGCGCGGGCCTGCTTCATCAAGGCCACGAGCGGACGCTTGGTCGGGGGGCTGTGCGGGTGCGGCGGGAGGTAGCCGTAGATCTCGTCGAACACGATCAGCGCCTTCAGGCGTGACGTGCCCGGCAGGCTCCGCACCCACGTGAGCACCTCCTCGAGCACCACGCCGAGCACGAGCATTCGCTCCGCGTCGTCGAGGTGGGCGACACTCACGATGGTCGCCGGCGTCTTGCCGTCCTGCTTCTCCATCCAGCGAGCGACGTCGATCGACTGCCCCGTACGCCAAGACACGAACGACGGCGTCGCGAGCAGCGTGTTGAGATCGGCCGCGAGGTCGCGGCGAGCCTTCGGCCCGAGGAACTCGTCCAGCGGCAGCGCGCCGATCGTCACCAGCGGTGGCTCGATCACGTCGAGCACGAGCGCATCGATTGGCGCGTCCTTGCCCGTGGCCAGGCGCTTCTCCGCGAGCACCGAGAGCAGCGCGTGCTCTTTGCTCCGCCCGGGGTCGCTCTCGCGCCCGACGAGCTGGAGCACGAGAGAGATGGCTGCGGTGAGCGTCGCCCGCGCGCCTGCCACGTCGTGATCCCAGCGCGAGGAACGTCGCTCGAGCGACGACAGCAGGTGCAGTGGCTCTCCCGCGTCCGAGCCCGGCGTGATCACACGTACGAGGGAGCGGGCGCCGAAGTCCACGAGCTCTCGCTCGCCGATGCTCGCGCGCTGAAGACCCTGGCGACGTTGCTCGATCGCTTGCCGCACGAGCGGTGGATCCGCGATGCCGTCGGCATCGTCGGGCGGTGCCTCGATCCACGGCGTCATCGCGGACTCGTCGAACGACGGGAACGCGAGCGCGAGGTTCGGCAGGTCGCCCTTGATGTCGACGACGAGCACGGGGATCTCGGCCCGCAGCGCCTCCTCCACGAGCACGGTGACGAGACCGGTCTTGCCGCTTCCGGTCATACCGACGATCACGCCGTGCGTGAGCAGGCTCTCCGGTGCGATGGCGTAGGGACCGAGTGGGGTGCGCCCGTCGAGCGAGCGACGCTGTCCGAGCGTGAGCGTGTTCGACACGACGGGCCTCCTCTCTCGCTCTCGTCACGCGCCGGGGTAGGGCGACGGCGTGGGGTCGTTGGGGATCGGCGCGACCGGAATCGGACCTTCGTCCTCTTCCTCGCCAGCCTTGCCCGTGACGCGCAGCGGATCGATCGGCGCGAGCGACGCGGCGAAGCGCGCGAGCGCGATCTCGTCGTCGGGCTGGATGCCGATGGAGAGAGCGCGCGCATACGCGCTCACCGCGAACGCGAAGCGAGCGGTGGTCTCCGGGAGGCTGCGTGCGCTCGTCGTCGACGCCGTGCTCGCGCGGGACTCGATGCCCAGCGCGGTGCCGAGCTGCATGTGCGCGCGACCCACCTGGCGACGGAGCTGCGGGCTCACGAGCGCGTCGATGCGCGCGCCGAGGCCTTCTTCTTCGATGCGCTCGAGCAACACCTTGGAGCCGCTGCGCACCGCCGAGGCGTCCGCCTGGAGGAACGGAACGCCATCGGGGAAGAGCGCCGCGACGAGCTCGGCGGCGGCCGGCCCTTCAGGTCCGAGATCCGACGGGCAGCTCGAGAGCGCTGCGAGGCTGTCGTGGAGCGACGCCCACGCCGTGCACGTCGCCACGCGCGGCGCGCGGACGGCGGCCGGCGAGACGCGCATGCGCGCCTTGCTGATGTCGTCGACCTGGTTGCCGAGGTCGATGACCTCCGCGAGCGCGGCACGCTGATCCGCCGTGAGCTCGGCCGGCGCGACGGACTCGAGCTGCTCGGCCAGCGTGCTGCAGTGCCTGCTGTGGAAGCGCGAGGGGGTGACGTAGCTGGAGAGGAGAACGACTGCGTTCTGAACGGGAGCACTCATGGGACACCTTCTTTCTAGGAACCGTTCCGGTCCGTCACGCGACGGCCCGTTTGCTCCCTTGTCGGCAGCCCCGTGCGCCGGTTGCGTCCGTTCTCGAAAAAACTTGGGCAACATGCCACACCCCGCGAAACCCGCGGTTCCGAGCTCGCGAACCTCTCCGAGCGCACTCACTCCGCTATGGGGTGCTCGCGAACACCGCTGGAGCAGGGGCGGTCTGCTCCAGCGAGCCTCGCGACCTCACCGAAGCGGACATCGTCTGCTTCGGGAGGCTCGCGAACAGCCAGGAGGCGGACGTGGTGTGGTTCGGGAGGGGCGCGAACACCGAGGAGGCGGACGTCGTCTGGTCTGGGAGGGTCGCGAACCCAGTCGAAGCAGTCGCGGCCAGGTCGAGAGACCTGGCACCGCCTCGGACGAGGAGACGTCCGAGTGAACGACGCCATTGCGTGCGACTGGGCTATCCTCGTCGGGAGGAAGAGCGATGAGCGTTCGTGTGGACGAGCTTCTGCGCGGCAACACACCGAGCGACGCGTGGTTGGCTGGGGAGGAGGCGCGTGCGCTCCTCTCGGACCCCGACACGCGGACGAGCCTCTACTCCGCGATGCACCCGCGCGCTGACGTGGCCCACGCCTCGCTCCTCCGTGCGCTGCTCGCGCTCGCGTTTCTCGATCGCTTCCCTGACCCCGAGGCCGCCAGGGCGGCCGCGTACATCCGTGGGTGCGCCAAGGCTGGCGACTTCGACAACCTCGAGGCTTGGGTCGCTCATCGCCGCGCGTACTTCGGCCCCCAGTGATTCGCATCTCCCGTGGTAGGAGGCGGAAATGATCGATCACACGGGACTCACGGTCAGCGATCCAGCCAAGAGCAGGGCGTTCTACGAAGCTGCGCTCGCGCCGCTCGGGTACGCGGTGCTCATGGTGATTCCCGCCGAGCACACCCGCGGGCGCGTCGTGTTCGGGATGGGCGTCGCGCCGAAGCCCGACTTCTGGGTCGCCGAGGGCAAGCCGAACGAGCCACGGGTCCACATCGCGTTTCGCGCGGAGTCCCGCGCCGCGGTCGACGCGTTCTACGCCGCCGCGATCGCAGCGGGCGGCCGCGACAACGGACCTCCAGGCCTGCGTCCCCACTACCACCAGGGCTACTACGGCGCGTTCGTGCTCGATCCCGACGGACACAACGTCGAGGCCGTGATCCACGGCTGAGCGAGTCGCGGGCGCGGCAGAGGCAGACCGGGCGCCGAACGCCGACGGTGTTTTCATGTGCCCGCGGCGTGCGCACGTCGATCAAGCCGCGCGGCAGCGAGCGATGAGGTCGCGAAGCCTCTGCGGGTCGTACCCGCTCGGCGCCACCATGTGCTCGAGCGCTTCGACGTAATCGGGCGACGGCCACGCGTCGATGGCTTCGAGCAACTCCGGCTCCGGCTCGCCCGTCGCCAGCGCGCTCCGTATCGCGGGCGGCGCCCTCTCGTCGCGCATGCACGCGAGAGCCGTGAGAGCGAGCGTGCTGACCAGCGGGTCCGCGTCTGTCAGGCGTTCTGCGAGAGCGTCGCGAACCGTGAGGCTCTCCTCGCTACGGGTGTCGAGGCTCAATCCGGGGAGTGGCAGTGCGTCGAAGAGACCTTCCGTGGCGAAGTACCGCGTGTCGGTATCGGCATCGCGCGACAGGGTGATCAGCGCCTGGACGGCGACGGGATCAACAGGGCAACCGGCGCGCAGCACGATCGCGACGGTCGAGCGGATCTCCGGCTCGGGCCGCGTCGCGTAAGGGAGCACGAAGTCGAGCGTCGCGGCCTCGCCGACGTCGACCCTGAGCTCCGTGAATGCGAGGAGGACGAACTCGAGGACGCGCGAGTCGCCCTCGCGCGCTGCCATCTCGAAGAGAAGAGCGGCGCGCTCGATCCCTTGCGCGCTTCGTGGCCCGTAGACGGAATCGGCGGCGACGCCCCGAAAGAACTCGGGCACCAGCGCACGCGCGTGCCATCGCGCATCCGTCGAGAGCTCGCGCATGCGAGCTTCGACGGTTGGGAGATCGTGGAACCGCAAGCGGGAGACTGCTGGGAAGCCGAAGTAGTAGCTGGGCACTGACAAGCAGTCGCTCGGTGCGCGATCGTCGTTCTCGACGGCAGCCAGCGCGGCAGCGATCGCGTCGTCGAGGCTACCAGGCTCCATCGCGTCATCTTCGCCGATCTCGTGGCGGTCGTATGGTTTCGTCTTCCCGCCTCGTCGAGAGAACTGAGCTTGCGCTCGCGTGCCGCGGGACCGACGTCACTCCTCGATCGCCTCGATACCTTGCGCGGCAAGGGCTGCGAGGCGGTCGCGCATCGTCTGGAGTTGCTCGGGGGTGTGGCCGAGCCATTCCTTCAGTTCGCCCGTCACACGCAGCGCGTCGCGCGTGCGGTACGACTTGGTCGGGTTGCCGGGGAAGCGCCTGTTCGTGAGGTTCGGATCGTCTTCGATCGCGCCTGTCGGCTCGACGACGTAGATGCGACCGGGTCCGACGCCGACCGCGAGCTCGGCGCCCCAGGTGGCCGCGTCGAGCGTCTCGGTGAGGTAGACGAACTGCGCGCGCTTTCGCGAGCCGTAGTTCGAGACGCGTCCCGCTTCGATGAGATCACCCTCGGCGAGCTCCGCCTTGGTGCCGTGGAAGAAGGTGCGCGAGCTCGGTGCTTCCTCGGTCATCACGCGCAACCTTGCCCGGCGGGCCCGAGGTGCAAGTCGCGCATTCCTCAGGTGCCGTAGGCGCGCTCGAGGGCGGCGATGTCGAGCTTCACCATCTTCATCATCGCGTCGCTCGTGCGCTTGGCGCGCGTCGTGTCGGGGTCGGCCAGCATCTCGTCGAGCGCGCCCGGAACGATCTGCCAGCGCACGCCGAAGCGATCGATGAGCCACCCGCACGCCTGCGCCTCGCCACCGTTCGCGAGCAGCGCGTCCCAGTAGCGATCGAGCTCGGCCTGGTCGTCGCAGGCCACGACCATCGAGATCGCATCGTTGAAGTCGTGGTGCGGTCCCGCGCTCATGCACTGGAAGCGTCCGAAGAGCGTGAAGTCGATCACCTTCACCGAGCCGGGCGGGCCGCTCGGCGACTCGCTGTGCATCGTCGTCACGCGGTCGAGGCTCGAGCCCGGGAAGAGAGACACGTAGAGCCGCGCGGCGGCTTCTGCGTCTCTCGCGTACCAGAGGTGCGGGTAGATCTTCTCTCGGTGATCGATGGTCATCTCATCCTCCGATGGAGCGTGGTGAGCGTGCATCGCACCAAGCGTGCCGCGCGAGCGATCGCCGCGAGCGCGTCCAGCGAGGCGCGGTGCCTCACCGCGCGAGCCAGCGTGCGATCGCATCGGTGAAGCGAGCGAGCGCCGGCGGATGCTGCGCGAGGAAGAGCGAGGGCTCGAGCAGCTCGAGCTCCATCACCACGGGCTGACCCGTCGCGTCGCGCACGACGTCGACGCGCGCGTAGAGGATGCGTGACGAAAACGGGGCGAGTGCGAGGGTCGCGAGCGCGCGCTCGTCGTCCGCGACGGGCACGAGCACGACCTCCTCGTGGCCTCCCGACAGACGCGGCGACTTGCGTACGGCGTGCGTGACCTCGCCGTCGATCCAGACGAGCGCGCGCTCGCCGCTGTGCTCCACCGCCTCGAGGTACGGCTGCACGAGCACGTCGCGCTCGCCCACGAGCTCGCGCGCGAACGTGAGGGCGTCGTCGCGCTGCTGCACCGCGAACCGCGCGGTGCGGAACGACGCGGCGGAGACTGCGGGCTTGATGACGAGCGCGCCGTCGATCGGGAGCGCGTCGATCGACGCACCATGCGCGAGGAGGAGCGTCGGCACGGTGGGCACGCCTCGATCGCGCAGCGCGAGCAGGTAGCGCTTGTGGAGGTTCTCGAGCAGCACGTCCGCGGGGTTGGCGATGGGCCCGCGCACTTTGTCGATCCAGCGCGCGAACGCCTCGGGACGGTGCACGTAGTCCCACGTCGAGCGCACGAGCGTCGGGATCGGCGCGGACCAGTCTTCGCTCGCGTCGTCCCACGCGACCATGCGCGCGGTGATGCCGCGCGAGGCGAGCGCGTCGAGCAAGAGGGGCTCGTCGGGATCGGGCTCGGGGAGCGGACGACAGGTCGCGATCCGCAGCTCGGTCGGCTTCATCCGCTGACGGGTGACATGGCCGGATGCGTCGGTCGACTGCAGGCGTACGTGCCGAGCGCCGACGCGAGGCGCGCGACGGCTGTCGGGTTCCTCACGCCGGGCATGCGGTAGACGACGTGTGCGGGCTCGGCCGACGAGGTCAGCGTCGCGCCCGCGCGACGAAAGAGATCGAGGGCGCTCGGGTAACACGCGCGATCGACGCGCACGCGCGTGCCCGCGCCGACGAGGAGCGAGACCGCGATCGAGAGCGCCTGCTGCGCGCCGCTCGTCACGATCACGTCGTCGGCGCCGACGCGCGCGCCGCGTCGACAGAGGCGCTCCGCGATCCACGCGCGGAGCTTCGTGCTGCCCTCGGGCCACGCGTACTGGAGCGCTTCCGAGCGGGGCGCAGCGATCGCGCTCGCGCACGCGGCCTGGAGCTCGGCGCGCGGAAAGAGACTCGGGTCCGGCATGCCCCCGGCCAGCGAGAGCACACCGCGCTGGGCGGCCAGTCGCTGCAGTCGATCGATCTCGGGGTTCACGAGTCGTGATGAGCACGCGTCGTGCAGCACACGGAGTCGCGAAACCTGCGCGTCGCTGTCGCGCGGACGCCTCGGTCGTCGTGCCCTTGTGGTGCGTCGCGCACCGTCCCGCGTCGGGGTGGTGGCCTCGCGGCGCGCGCGGTCGCACGCTCGCGCGATGACGTACGCGATCGGGACACCGGGAACCCCTTGGGGCGAGCTCGAGCGAGCAGAGTGGCGCGCGAAGCAGCGCAAGCAGCGCAGCTACGCAGACGATGTGCTCCCCGTGATCGACTCCCTCCGCGCGCGCTTCGACGTGAGCGAGTACGGGCAGCTCGACTACGGCATCGACGGTGTGTTCCCGCTCTTCGCGATCCGCTCACGCCGTTGGGACGAGCGCCTGCCGATCCTCCTCGTGACCGGTGGCGTGCACGGCTACGAGACGAGCGGCGTCCACGGCGCGCTCCGCTTCGTGGTCGAGCACGGCGACGGCTACGCGGGTCGCGCGAACCTGCTCGTCGCGCCCTGCGTGAGCCCGTGGGCGTACGAGCGCATCCAGCGCTGGAACGCGGACGCGATCGATCCGAACCGATCGTTCAAGGCCGACGGCCGCGCGGGTGAGTCGTCGGCCGTGATGCGCATGGTCGCGTCGCTCGCGGGCCGCGTGGTGATGCACGTCGACCTCCACGAGACGACCGACACCGACGAGACCGAGTTCCGCCCCGCGCTCGCGGCGCGCGATGGAAAGCCCTCCGAGCCCGGCACGATCCCCGACGGCTTCTACTTGGTCGACGACACCGAGCACCCGCAGCCCGAGTTCCAAGCCGCGATCATCGAGGCCGTCGCGAAGGTCACGCACATCGCGCCCGCCGATCCGGACGGAACGATCATCGGCTCCCCCGTCGTGAGCCCCGGCGTGATCCGCTATCCGCTCGTCTCGCTCGGCTTGTGCGCCGGCATGACGAGCGCGCCGTACCGGACGACGACCGAGGTCTACCCCGACAGCCCGCGCGCCACCCCCGAGCAGTGCAACGCAGCGCAGGTCGCCGCAGTGCGCGCGGGGATCGAGTTCGTGCTGTCGCTTCCGACGTGACTCGCCCCCAGTCCCTCAGACGACGCACAGATCGGGCGGGGACAGTGGGCCGGCAATGGGACAGCACCGCGAGGCCTCGATGCTCACCGAGGCGCATGGCGGGCCCGCATCGGGTAGCGCGCCCGCGTCGCCGAAGTAGGCGTCGAGCTCGCGAGGGGGACCGACGTCGCCGTACCAACACGTGCAGTGTCCGCAGGGACCCGCGTCCACGAGCGGCTCCCGGTTCTCGCACCCCGCCGACACTGCGCCGAGCAGCGCGATGGCGCGAGCGAACCGAACGGCGTGATGGGCCCTGTTCATGGCTCCAGCGTAGGCGACGCGCGACGGAACCTAGAACTGTCAGTCCCGAGAGAGTTCTCGTGCCAGCTCGGCGAGAATTCTCGGCTCGCGGAGCGTGACCGGGTCTCGCAGGTCGGAACAGCCGTGTCGCGAGTGCGCAGCCGCCTTCACCGTGACGCACTCGGCCTCGGCGATCGGATGACTCGTCTCAGCGCGGTTCGTGTCGCGAGCTGCTGTGCTCGACCTCGTAGAACGCGAGACCGGCGCCGGCCATGATCGTCCATGCGTGTTCGAGACCCCACGCGCTGCCGTCCGGAGGTCCGCGCCATGGCATGAGCGCCCGGTACTGCGCCGCCAGCGAGATCGTCATGCCCCAGAGTCGGACATCGAGCGACATACCGACGTGGGACCCGAACGCGTTGCCGGACGGGACGGCCTCGTTGCCGTGGACGATCACCGCCAGCGTCGGCCCTGCAGACACGTCGAGTCCCAAGCCTGATCGATCGTTACCCACGAGTCGGAACCGCCGGAGATAGGCCAGCTCGACGGCCGTCCCGCCGCCCGAGAGGATCGTCGTCCCTCCGACGCCGCGCGCGAGGAACCCGTTTCCGCTTCGATCCGCGAAGCGCACCTCGAGCGACAGGGCGTAGATCTGTCGATCGATGCCGGATGTGGGCGCGTGGAAGCCGCCTGCGCCGAGCAGTGGGCCGATGAGCTCCAGGCGGTACCGCGGCGGCGGTAGGTCGGCGCTGGGCTCGTCCTCATAGAGCGCGCGCGCCTCGGCGGGTGCGAGCAGCGCGAGCGCGACGACGAGGGCGAGCCGAGAGAACATGCCGCTCGTCCATGCGATCAGCGTGCCGCGCGAATCGGCTGGATCGATGCGTTGGCGGCACGACTCGACCGTGATGGACGCTCACACCGTGCGTCTCGCTCACGACTTCGTTGGTGGGGGAGCACGAAGCCCAACGCGCCAGCTGGATCACGAACGGGCAAGTGATGTGCGCGGTCGTTCGGCTTGAACCGCTCGACGCGGGCCTCACGCTCTCTCGCCATGCACACCACGACCACCACGCGCGACGCCACCGTGTCGGAGCGTCGCACCCTCGCGCGTCGTCGACGCCTCGCTGCGCCGTCGATGGGCTTCCTCGGGCCGGGGCACACGGCGATCGAGGTCATTCGTCCCGACAGGCTCGCGGAGAGCGATCCGTTCGTGCTGCTGATGGACGACCGCATCGACTTCCCTTCGGGGCAGAAGGTCGGCGAGGCGCACCCGCACGCGGGCCTCGAGACCGTGACGTTCGCGATCGAAGGCGAGATGGAGGATCGCGAAGAAGGCACGCTGCGGGCGGGTGACCTCGTGTGGATGACCGCGGGTCGCGGCATCGTGCACAGCGAGCACGTCTACTCGAGCGGCGTGCCGACGCGCGTGCTCCAGCTCTGGGTCACGCTGCCCGAAGCCGAGCGAGGCGCGGAGCCGCGCTTCGAGATCGTGCGCGCGGCGGACGTGCCCGTGCATCGCGCCGAAGGCGTCGAGGCGCGCCTCTACAGCGGCAGCACGAACGGGCTCCAGTCCGGGACGCTCAACCATGTTCCCGTGACGCTCGTCGACGTGCACCTCGCGCCGCACGCGCGCTTCGAGCAGGAGCTGCCCGTCGGCTACGACGGCTTCCTCTATCCGCTCCGCGGATCGGTGCGCGTGAGCGAGGGCGACGCGCCGCTCGGTGTCGGCGAGATCGGCTGGCTCGATCGCCGCTCGGGTGAGGGCACGACACGACTCGCGCTCACCGCGGGTGACGAAGGCGCGCGCGTGGTGCTCTATGCAGGCCAGCGTCAGGGCGAGCCCACGGTCCAGCACGGACCGTTCGTCGCAGGCAGTCAGCAGGGCATCGCGCGCATGTTCCACGACTACCGCGCAGGCCGCTTCACCCCGATGAGCGCGCTCTCTCCTTCACACGCTCAGTCGTAGCGCTGACGCCAGACTGGACCTCTCGAGATCGCCGAGATCATCGCGCTCCAACATCGCGCGTCAGGTCTCCGCAGGGCGCACGTCTCGATGAGCGGGTCTGTAGCTCAGCTGGGAGAGCGCCGCGCTTGCATCGCGGAGGTCAGGGGTTCGACACCCCTCGGATCCACATCGTCGTGCGCTTGCCCCTCGGGCTCTGGCGATCCGGCGCCTCTCATACGGGCGTTCGCGACGGTTCGATTCCGTCACGAGGGAGTATTCGGGGTGTGGCGCAGTGGAAGCGCGCTCGGTTCGGGACCGAGAGGTCGTGGGTTCGATCCCCACCACCCCGACTCAGGGTCCAAGGACTCTCGCAGATGTAGCTCAGCGGAAGAGCGCCACGTTGCCAGCGTGGGGACACGGGTTCGATGCCCGTCATTCGCTTCTCGGTCTCTCTTGCCGTCGCAGACTCGTCTGGAGTGGGTCACCGGTTTCTCGAACCGGGTGAAGCGGGTTCGAATCCCGTCGACGGTGCTCTTCAGCAGACAGGACGCAGCGGCGCGGGCGTCGCGCACGCGGGAACGGGGCGACACCTCGGCGGTCCACACGCGTCGTTGGGTGCGACGCTGAAGAAGAGCTGTCCCTGCACTCGCGGATCCGCGTCGTCGACGATCTCGAAGTGGACGTAGCGCTCGTCGCCGAGCTCCTCCGTCGCGAGCGCAGGTGGGCCGCCCGTCACTTCGAGTCGCTCGCTCGGCAGACCGAGCGTGACGAGCGCCGCGCGGACCGTCTCGGCGCGCGCGAGTGACAGCGCGATCGGACGTCGCTCGTGGAGCTCGGCGTGGCCGACGATGCGGATGTGCCGGAGCTCAGGGCTCGATGTGAGCGTCGTCTGGATGATCGCGAGGAGAGCCTGCGGCGCCTCGCGGATCTGCGCGCTGTTCCGCGTGAACGTGACGCGCTGCACGGTGATCACGAACGACGGGGCCACGCAGACGCGAGCTCGGTCGGGACAGCCGTCTTCGTCGCACGCACCGTCGTAGGTCTCCGCTTCATGCGGGCAGAGGTCGCACGCATCCGCGATGTGATCGCCGTCGTCGTCGGGATCGGGACAGCCATCGTCGTCTGCGAACGAGTCGACATCTTCGGCCTCGCACGGGCATCGGTCGGCGCGATCGGCGACACCGTCTGCGTCGTTGTCGGGATCCGCACATCCGTCGGTGTCGTCGAAGCCATCGACGTCTTCGGGATCGTCGACGCAGCGATCGACGGAGTCCGCCACGTGATCGCCGTCGCGATCGCCCTGCGTGGTCTCGGGGCATCCGTCGCCGTCGTCGACGCCGTTCGGGTCCTCGCGCGCGTCGCGGCAGAGATCGCTTGGGTCCACCACGCCGTCGCGATCGAGCCCGGCGCGAGCTCCGCATCCCATCAGGATCGTGAGCGCCACGCTCGTCATCGCGAGGCGGACGAGCCGTCGCGCGTCGTCGTCGAGCATGATCGTGGTCGAGCCTACGCGGGACGCGTCAGCGCTGCACGATCGCGCGTGACGCGAGTCGGACGCGCCCCGTGTACGCTCGCGGTATGGAGACCGAATACGTCGAGACCGAGGCTGGCGCGCGCATGTTCCAGGTGGCGTGGCGCCGCTGGCGCGACGAGCCGTACGTGCCCGTGACCGTGTCGCTCAAGCAAGGTCACGGCGGCCGCGACGAGATCGACGGCGTCGAGTGCGAGATCGGCGGCTTCGACCCCGAGTTCCTCGCGAAGAGCGTGACGTTCGGCCTCGCGCTGACGAAAGATCGCTCC
The DNA here is from genome assembly GCA_964502175.1 of uncultured Sandaracinaceae bacterium. Taxonomy (GTDB): domain Bacteria; phylum Myxococcota_A; class Polyangia; order Polyangiales; family Sandaracinaceae; genus JAFLCL01. Next base: position 67,324 of record CAZCVE010000001.1, on the reverse strand, counting down.
ACGCAGTGCATCGTCATCGACGCGCTGATCGACGCGTACGTGCAAGGGCGCACCATCGAGCTCCACGGCGGCTGACGCTCGCGTGACCTCCGCCTCCCTGTCGCTGTTGGTCCTTCGGTGTCGCGATCTCGAGCGCTCGCTCGCGTTCTACTCGGCGCTCGGGCTGACGTTCGCGCGCGAGCAACACGGCGCGGGTGTCGTCCACCACGCGGCGACCTTGGAGGGCGACGTGGTCCTCGAGCTCTATCCGCTGCGCGGCGACGAGCTGCCATCGCCGATCCGCTTGGGCCTTCGGCTCGTCGACGTGAGAGGAGCGATCGACGCGCTCGTCGCGCTCGGACTCGTGTCGTCGCCGACCGAGGCGCGGTCTTCGGGGCGCGTGGTCGTCGTCGATCCCGACGGCAACGCCTTGGAGCTCACTTAGACGTTCGAGCGTCGGAGTCTCGAAGGGGCGTCGCTCGCCACGCGCTCGCACAGCGTGTCGAATGCGTCGAACACGTCCCATCGCTCGCGTCCGAGCCGCGCGGCGAGCTCCGTGAGCAGAGCGTCTTCCAGTGCCTCGTCGCGCTTTCCCTTCCAGAGCTTGTCGGCGAGCGCGACGAGTCGGTCTTCGAGGGTCGCGCGCGGATCCGACCACGACGCGTGCGTGACGCAGGATCGGGCGAGGTGCGGCGGGAAGCCCGCGGCGGCGAGCATGGCCTCACCCGCCGCCTCGTGCGCATGACCGGGCGCGCGCATTTCGTTCGGGTGTTCAATCTTTCCAGCGTCGTGGAGCGCGGTCGCGAGAAGCACGTGATCGCGGTCGACTGTCAGACGAAGCGCATCGCGCAGCCCGTCGAGCAACTCCTCGGCGGCCTCGACCACCAGCTCGTGATGACGCACGAGCCACGCGTGCGCACCGCGCGACGCGAGCCACGCGATGGCCTGGTCCGCGGTCGTGGGAATGGACCCATCGAGGACGTCGAACGAGGCTCGATGCGGAGCTCGGGATGCCATGGTCGCGCAAGACGTCGCACGCGCGCACTCCTGACGACGGAATCTCATCGCTCTTTTGTCTGCGAGTCGGAGATCAGAACGTGATCTTCACCGAGTCGACTGAGCGTGTCGCCGGGCCGTGGAAGACGACCTCGATGTTGTTGCCGGCGGGGTCGAGCATGAAGGCTGCGAAGTAGCCGGGGTGGTAGGGGCGCGGGCCTGGGGTGCCGTTGTCTCTTCCGCCGGCTGCGATCGCTGCGGCGTAGGCCGACTCCACCATCGCCTTGTCGCGGGCCTGGAACGCGAGGTGGACGCGGCCCGTGGTCTCGCCTGCCGCGGCCTTCGAGTCCTTCGTCGAGACGAAGAGCTCGTCGTAGTAGAAGAACTGTTCGGTCTCGCCGCCCATCGGCACCTCGAGCGCCTCGAACAGCGCGACGTAGAACCGCCTCGCCGCGGGCAGGTCGTGCACCACGAGCTGAAGGCGATCCGCGGATCGCAGGCCGAGGATCGTGAGGCGCGCGCGACACACGGGTGTGCGGGAGCGCCGCTGTCGGCGTGCTCGCGTGACTCAGGGGCCAGTGATCTCGAGGTCGAGCTCGAACGTCTGCGCGCCACCGATCGAGTCGCTGTCGAGCACGAGGTAGTAGGGCGCGGCCGCCACGCCGGTGTGCGTGTATCGGAGCACCTCGGCGCCCGAGCTCGACGCGTCCGCGCTCGCGACGCAGCTCGATACGACGGGGCAGCGCTCGAGCAGGTAGACGATGCCGTCGCCCGCGTGACGGTACGTCGCGACGATCGTCTGACCGGGGGCGAGCATCACGCGCACGGAGCCGTCGCGACCGGGGGCGGTCACGGTGCACGCGCCCGCGATGTCGTTGAGGTTCGACGCGAGCGTGCCGCGGTAGAGGCCAGCGCTCGTCGCCGTGCTCGGGCAGAAATCGGCGATCACGGTGCGACGCGTGATGAGCGCGTCGTCGGCGCTGAACGCATCGGGCGAGGTGAACGCGTCGCTGGGCGCGAAGGCGTCTCTGGTGAACGCATCGTCGGCTGCGCGCGCGTCGAGATCGGCAGGCGCATCGAGCGCGATCGGCGCATCGAGCGCGACGGGCGCGTCCGCGAGCGTGACCGCGTCCGGCGAGAGCGGCGCGTCGGCGGAGGTGAAGGCATCGGCCGACGCTGCGTCGACGCTCGACACGGCGGCATCGACGGTGGGCTCGACGCGATCACCGCAGGCGGCGACGAGGAGGACGAGGGACGCGGAGGAGAACGCGCCGAAGACGAAGGACGACATCGGCGCGACTGTGTCTCGCGTGGCCGGTGTGCGCGAGCGTGCTCAGCGCTCGTTCGAGGACGCGATCACGACGCTGCGAGCTGCGGCACGGCGTGGGCGAGGGCCGACGCCGTCTGGCGGCCGACGATCGCGGGGCACTCGCGCACGAGCGTGTCGTCCTCGAGCGCGGCGACCATGAAGAGCGCGTAGTCGATGCGTCGCGTGAGGTTCGACTTCAGCACGGGGTCACCGACGTGACGGCTCCACACGGGGAGGCCCTGGCTCTCGCCCTCTTCGAGATCGCTGCCGCGCACGACGGTCCAGCGCGTGTCGCTCTCGAAGATGCGGCGGCACGCCTCGACCTGATCGTCGAGCTCCGCGAGCCGGAAGAGGCGGGCGATCCACGACATGATCGGGACCAGCACGGTGAAGAACATCGAGTAGCGATCCTGGCCGTCGCGCGTGATGTGCCAGCCGCACGAGAAGACGAGGCGCGCGCCGGGCTTCGCGAAGTCCATCACGGCCTGCGCCGTGCCCGACGAGTACTGCTGCACGCCCCACGGCGCGAGCACCACGAGCACGCCGTCACAGCCCTCGACCGCGCGGCGGATCACCTCGCGATCGTTCGTCATGCCCGGGTGCACGGTGATGCGGCCCGCGAAGCGATCGAGCTTGCCCACGCTCTCGGGGCGGCAGACGCCGACGACCTCGTGTCCGCGATCGAGCGCGTGCTGGATCATGTAGTGGCCGAGCTTTCCCGAGGCGCCGACGATGCAGATCTTCATGGTCCCTGTCTCCGTTCGAGTCGGCGTCGCGGTTCGTGCGTACACCGTAAGTCCACTCTGACGTACGCCGTAAGCTTGTCAAGACTTACGCCGTATGTTTCTCTGCGGCCATGCCCGGCAAGACGACGAAGCCCGCGACAGGCAGGTCCAGCAAGCCCCGCGGAAAGCAGCGCGAGCCGCTGAGCCAGGAGCGCGTGCTCGAGGCCGCGATGCGCCTCGCGGACACCGAAGGGCTCGACGCGCTCTCGATGCGCAACCTCGCGACGGCGCTCGGGGTCGAGGCGATGTCGCTCTACAACCACGTCGCGAACAAAGAAGAGATCCTCGCGGGGCTCGTCGAGCTCGCGGCGGGTGAGATCGAGGTGCCGGTGATCGGCGCGAGCTGGCGCGAGCAGATGCAGCGTCGCGCGCGGAGCTCACACGCGGTGCTGATGAAGCACCGCTGGGCGACGATGCTCTTCGTGTCGCGTCCGAACGTGGGGCCGAAGATGCTCGCGTACGTGAACGCGACGCTCGGCTGCCTCGTCGAGGCGGGCTTCACGTATCCGATGGCCGATCACGCGTGGCAGGTGATCGACGGCCACGTCTACGGCCACACGCTTCAGAAGCTCAACTTCCCGTTCGAGCCCGCGCAGTACGCGGCGATGGCGAAGCAGTACATCGAGTCCACGCCGATGGGCCCGTTCCCGTTCCTGCACGAGCTCGCGCGGCACGTGGCCGACGGTCGACACGACGGCTTGCAGGACTTCGACTTCGGGCTCGAGATGATCCTCGACGGGCTCGAGCGAGCGCTCGCCGCGGGGAAGAAGCGGCGCTGATCGAGTCGATCAGGCGCGACTGGGGATCTCGTCGAGGAGCGCCATGGCCTTCTCGCTCCAGAGCTGCTCGTGCTCTTCGCGCGAGCGCTTCATCACCGCGCGGTGCGACTTGATCACCGAGGCGGAGAGGGCGTCGTGCTCGGGGTGCTGGGCGCGGATCACGTAGAGCGCGCGGGCGTAGCTCTGCGTCTTGGGCATGCGCTCGCAGCCGAACGTGAGCGCGGCGATCACCTCGATCAATGACTCGCCCTCGAGCCGCGTCGCGACCTCGTGGCCCCATGCGTCGAAGAACGGGCCGAGCGGCACGCGCAGCGCGGGGTGGCTCCGGAGGCCGCGCGGCTTGCGGAGCGCGAAGTGACGGTGGTTCTCAAGCGCGAGCGACGAGCCGTCGATCATCGACTTGTAGAGCTCACCCGCGGCCCAGAGCCGGCCCTCGTAGCGGAGGCGCCGCTCGGAATCGAACGGCGAGAGCGTGAGGCCCTTGAAGCCGAGCCGCAGCGGATCGGCGACCGGCAGGTTCCACATCTCGATCACGCGATCGAGGTCTCCGAAGTCGTGCGCGATCGTGGCCGCGGCGCGCAGCGCTCCGACGCCATCCTTCGCGCGCCACAGCGATCCGAAGACGTCCGAGTGCTGGCGCGTGACCTCGCCGATGTGGGCGAGCAGCGTGGCGCGCAGGGCCTTCGCGTCGGCGCTCTCGAAGCGCGCGAGCGCGGCGTAGGCGCCCGCCGCCACGGTGAACCACTCACCGAGGTGGCCGTGGATCGCGACGCCTTCGCTCGCGCTGCCCTTCGCGCCGAACGACTCTCGCGTCGTGAGCGGGAGGAAGTCCCAGCGTCGGCTCTCGAGCACGAGCTCGGCCATCGCGATCGTCGTCGAGAGCGGGAGGCTCGGCGACCAGAGCTTGTGACGGATCTGGTTGTCGACGTCGGTCGGCACGAGCGTGGCGCACGTGAGGTAGTGCGACGACAGACAGAGGCGGAAGTACGCGAGGTGCGCGAGCGGCTCGTCGACGATGGAGAACTCGCGCACCCAGCGCGCGGGCGGCGTGGCGAGGATCGCCGCGGCGTCGGGGATCTCGTCGAAGACGTACGGCGCGGTGTTCTTCACCTGCGAGACCAGCAGCTCGGGCGCGATGCCGCGCGCGGGCTCGTTCGAGCCCGGCGAGCGACGCGGGGTGTGACGGGGGCGGGACACGCGGCCGTGTATACGTGGTCGGCGCGGGATGGCGAGCGAAGCACCCCGTGCGAGCATGGCGGCATGAGCGATCGGGTGCGTGAGGCTGCGTGTGCGTGTGGGCGGTTCGTCGTGCGCTGTGAGGGCGAGCCGGTGCGCGTGTCGGTGTGTCACTGCCTCGAGTGTCAGCGGCGCACGGGGAGCGCGTTCGGGGTGCAGGCGCGGTTCGCGAAGGAGCGCGTGCGCGGCGCCGAGGCTGGCACCGAGTTCGTTCGTCGCGGCGACAGTGGCGGGACGATCCGCTTTCGGTTCTGCGCGGCGTGCGGATCGACGGTGACCTGGCAGCCCGATGGACTGCCGGGTTTCGTCGTCGTGGCGCTCGGCGCGTTCGCGGATCCGAGCTTCGCGGCGCCGGTCGTGTCGATCTACGAGACGCGTCAGCACCCGTGGCTGTCCTTGCGCGAGCCCATCGAGCACCACGACTGAGCCCGCGAGCGCGGCGCTGCGTTGACCCTCGCGGATCGCGATGCGAGATTCGCGTGCGTTCGATCGGGAGGCGTGGCGGAACAGGCATACGCGCCGGACTTAAAATCTGGTCTTTTGTGGGTTCGACTCCCACCGCCTCCATGACGCCAACGCCGGGGAACACATGCCCTTCGATGTGTCAGGCTCCGGCGCATGAGCGAAGACCTCGCAATGGGCGCGTCGTGTCGTCCGAACTTCAGCGGCGCGGGGCGTCGTCGGCGGCGCAACGTCGCGATCGGCGCGGCGATCACCGCGGTCGTGATGCTCGTGGCGTTCATCGCGCTCGACGTGGCGTGGCCCATTCGCCTCTTGCTCGGAGTGCCGGTGGGCGGCGCGCTGATCAGCGAGCTCCAGGTGCGACGCAACACGTGCGTGGCGCACGCCGCGACCGGCGTGTTCGAGAACGAAGATCTCTCCACGACGAAGGTCGACGAGGAGTTCGCGGCCGCGAGCCGCAAGGTCGCCACGACGATCTGGCGCGACGGCGTGCTCGGCGCGATCGCCGCGGCGCTGATCTCCGCGGCGCTGGCCTTCGTGATCTGATCGCGGGCGCGAGCGCATCCGCCGGGTCCGCGCCACGACGCCGCCGAAGAAGCCCTCCGTCGAGTCCCTCGCACACCGCGACCGTCGTGCGCTCCCTCCAGGCTGAAACCCGGCTGCTTCTCGCGCTGTACATCGCGTCGTTGCGGCGACGAGGCGGGGCGTCATCGCGGTTGGTCAGCTGAGGCCGATCGCCTTCCGGCACGTGTTCGCCGACGGCGCAGGGCGGGTCGGCGGCGGCAGGCGCTGGCCTTGGGCGACACGGGTCGCGGCCGCATCGTCGCGTTGGATGTAGCGCTCGACCTCTTGAAGGATGCGCTCCTTCGCAGCATCGCCGAACCCGCGAAACGCCTGCAGCGTGGGGATGAGCTCGTCGCGGCGATACATCGCGATCGAGCTCGCTGCGTCGGCGAACCATCGCGCCTGCCGCTCGCCCCACACCTTCGCCCTGTCGATGACGAAGTCCGGGTGATGGCGACCGACCAGCACCGACGCTGTCTCGAGCGCTTCGTGCTTGGACATGTCGCGCAAGAGCGCGGCGATCTGCGCCGTGTTCTCGGGCCGCGCGCAGTTGCTGAGCGCGAACGCCAGCTCGTGGCGGAGCGTCGTCCCTTCGGGCGACTGATCGGCGTAGAGCTCGGGACGCTTCGCTGCCACCTCGAGCAACCGCGGCGTCGTCAGGTCGGCGCCAGCGTGCCAGACACGCACGAGCTCGACGGCGCGCGCCCGCGCGAGCTCGTCGCTGTCCTCGAGCATCCGGCTCACGATCGGCCAGACGCGCGAACGCAGGCTCTGGTCGCCCCAGTTGCGCGCGAAGTCCCACGGCGTCGATTCGTGCGGCGCCGGCGGCCCACGTCGCCATGCTCGGAGCAGGGCCTCGAGTGCGGCGTCATCCGCCGGGATCTGGTCGGCAGGCACTTCCACAGAAGCCTATTCGCGGACGCATCAGCCCGGGTTCGGAAACGCGCTCAGGAGTTGCTCGATCCGTAGAGCTGCGGGAGGTCGAGGACGGAAGGTGTGACGACTTGCCACTTCGCGCGCCGAAGGGCTTCGATGGCCACGTCGCCGAGCGTGCTGACCCCCGGCCAGTGCGCGCTGCGCATGTTTCGTTGCCAACCGGTCGGTGTCGTGGTTGCCGCGATCGTCCACCATGACGGCGGATGGGTGCGCCACCCATCGAGAAGCTCGGCGAACCGCCAGAGATCCTGCTCTTCGAAGAACCAGTCGAGCATCGCGAACACCATTGTGTGGTCATCGTGATCGATGGTGTGGATGATCCGTTCGAGCGCCTGGTGCAGCCAGTCACCGTTGATGAGGGTCCTCAATGCGACCCAGCTCCAAGGCCCCGTGTCTCCGCCGGGGGATCGGCCGGCGCGAGCGCTCTCGCGCAGCAGCGCGAGCAGCTCGGCTTCGTTCGAGAGCGGCCCTTTGATCGGCTGTCCACCGATCCCGTACCCCACGAGGTACGCGGTGCGACTCCCGCCGACCTCGGCCAGGGATTTCTTCTGGTCGCGAATCAGCGCGTCGAGACGATAGTCGGGTCCCCCCCAGCCGGTGGCAGCGGAATTGACCGTGCGACGTTCCGGCCAGAGCTCCGCCATGGGCGCCGTCCACGGCAGGAGCACCATCGACTCCAAGACGTGGGCGAGGAGCTCTGCGAGCGCCGTCTGAGCGATCTCCCCACCGTCGGTCGCCGCGTGTTGGAGCGCGATGCCGAGAGCGGGCCACCAGTCCCGACGCTTCAGCACGAGCTCCTTGACCCAGCCCCAGGAGGGCAGTGTGTCCTCGCGATTCACGCGGACGAGCGGGAGCCCCGTTTCCTTCGCTTCGGGATACGACGCGAGCAGGCTATCCCGCAGCTCGGACGCGCTCGCGAACGTGGGCTCGACGTCGCGTGCCCAGTACAGTTGGATCTTCGCGCCGGTCGCGGGCACGAAGATCGGCACCGTCGCCGCGATCACCGCGTCGATCACGTGTTGCGCCGCGGCGGCGCGCACGGCGCGGGCTTCCGTCAGCGCGGGGCCGTGGCCCGCGCAATGCCACATCTGGTCGAGGCGCGAGGTGTAGATCGCAGGGCCGATCCCCGCCGTGTACCAGTCGCACTTGCAGAGGTACGTACGGGAATCGGGCGTCGCTTCGAGCAAGGGCGAGGCTGCCGGATCGCTCGATTCATGGAGTCGGGTCAGCTCGGGCTGACTCGGTGGGTAGTGGCTCGTCTTGCGTCGACCGTCGACGTGGCGGACGACCGTGTTGCACGCGGAGCACACGAGGTGATTGCAGCCGACCTTCGGCTCGCCGCCATCGTAGGCCACCGATGGATCGGACGGCAGGTCGTAACCGAGCCCGACGAGGACTGGATTCGCGCAGGTCTTCATTCACTTCACGTCAGGGGTGGGGGTGTCGGGCCGGGTCCTGTGTACGAGTCTGCATTGATCACCAGCGCGGGAGCACGATCGGAGAGTACGCGTCGAGCGCGCCTGGCTCGCCGAGCTCTCCGTGCTCGTTGTCGCCCCAGCACGCGACGTCGCCGTCCGTCAGCGCGCAGCTGAACGCGACGCCGACGCCGACCGCGCGCATCGGACGATCGAACGGCACGACCGTCGGAGACTCGACGAAGCGCTGCGAGCCGAGGCCGAGCTGTCCGTGCTCGTTCTTGCCCATGCAGCGGAGCGTCCCCGCGTCGTCGAGCATGCACACGTGATCGACCGCCCCGCGCGCGCTCGGTCCCGTGAGCTCGAACGTCACGCCCTCGATGGGAAGCGGAGGTCGCGCACCGCCGGGGGCTGCGCCGAAGCACGTCGTGCTCGCCTCGCGCGCCACGCAGACGTGGTCGACGCCGATCGCCACCGCGCGCGCCCTACCCAGCGAGGTGGGCTCTCCATGCAGCGCGCCCCAGCACACGAGCTCGCCCTCGAGCGTCTGCGCGCACGTGTCGAGGTAGCCCGCCGTGACCGCGCGCATGGGCGCGAGCCCCTCGACGCGCGTCGGTACCAGCACGTCCGACGGATCGCCTGGCGCCGTGGGCCTCTGCGCGGGCACGGCCTGGCCGGTGCCGTTCCAGCCCCAGCAGTAGACGTCGCCGCCCGCGATCGCGCAGGCGTGATCGGCGCCCACGCTGATCGCGCTCGCGGGCGGGAGCGAGGCGACGCGCGCTGGGATCGCGCGCGTGTCGAGCGTGCCGTCGCCGAGCTGTCCGTGACGACCGAGGCCGAAGCACCACGCGGCGCCTTCGCGATCGAGAGCGCACGTGCTCGATCCGCCCGCGGCCACGTCGATCACCTCGCCCGACGTGATCGCAGGGCCTGGCGTTCGCGGCGTGTCCGAGACCTCACCTCGACCGAGCTGACCGAAGCGGTCGTCGCCCCAGCAGTGCACCTCGCTCGCACGGAGCACGCACGCGTGGGTGAAGCCGACGGCCAGCGTGATCGGTGAGTCCGGCTCACTCGCAGGCGCTGCGACACACGACGCGAGCGCGAGGCTCGCTGCGATCAGCGAGCCGCGCGCGACGTCACGGGCCACACGTCTCCGGCGATGGCGTCGCGTCGGTCGCGTAGTGCGCGGCCGTAGAGCCCGTGTTTCCGGGGCGTCGCGCGATCGAGCGGCCCGCGGTGATCGCGCCCGCGCACGCGCCGCTCCAGCGCCCGCCCATCTCGGCGGTGGTCTTGCGCGTGCCGTGCGGGTTGGTGCCCCAGCACACGAAGCTCATCACGGCGGCGGGATCGCCGAACGCGCCCGACGTGTAGAGGCTGACCTCGCCACCGGCTTCGGTGTCCGCGAAGCCGCCGGGCCACGGGAGCATCGCGTAGCCATGCGCGGGCACCGTGACCGTCGGGCCGAGCGACGCGAGCGACGCGTACACGAACGGCGAGCAGAGCTGGTAGGCCGTGCCGGTGAGCGGCAGGTCTGCGCTCGTCGTGTTGTAGATCTCGATGAACGTGCCCGGATCGATCTCGGAGATCACGAGCGCAGGCGGCGTGGGGCTCGACGGCACTGCGAGATCGGGCGCGCTGCAGAGCGGGTAGCGGCGGAACGCGTCGGGCGGCGTGAACGCATCGGCGGGCACGAACGCGTCGGGCGGCGTGAACGCATCGGGAGAGACGAACGCATCAGGGGTGACGAAGGCGTCGGGCTCCACGAACGCGTCGCTCCCGGCATCGAGCGAGGCGAGCACGTCCTCGAAGATGATCGCTCCCGCGTCGTGGCCCGCGTCGTCGACCATGGGAGCGTCCACGCCCGCGTCGGACCGCGGACCACCGTCCTCGGATGACTCGTCGATGATGGCGTCGGGAGCGTCCATGCCCACGTCGGATCGCGGACCGCCGTCGAGCGACGACTCGTCGCGGAAGGCGTCGACGCCCGCGTCGGCGGGCGAGGTCATCGGATCACACGCCGACAGCGCGAGCAGCGACGTGAGGGAAGCGAGGCGAAGAGGACGCATGCACGCCACGATAGACCAGCGCGCTCGCGCTCGCGACTGCCCGCGAATCGGGTCAGCGCTCGCAGGGCACCCAGAACGCGCTGCCTCCGCCGGCGGTGAGGCCGACGGTCACGAAGCGATCGACGTCGAGCGCGAGCACGTCGACACCATCGACGAAGAAGCCGGCGGGCGAGAGCGACTCGCCCACGAGGCCGCCCGCGACGTCGAGGCGCACGAAGCGCGTGCCCGTCGACGTGCGGTGCACGATCGCCCAGCCGCCGCCTTCGTCTTCGCCCACGATCGACGCGCCTCGCGCCGAGCCGCTGGCGATCATGCGAGGCGCGAGATCGAGCGCGCCGCTCGCGTCGACGCTCGCGAACATGAGGCCGCTCGAGCCTTCCCAGATCACGCCCCACGCGCCCGTCGTGGAGAACGCGATGCGAGGACGCACGCCGGCGCCGAGAGAGAGCGAGCTCCCCACCACGTCTGCGTGATCGTCGAAGCGCACGAAGCGGACCTCGAACGGATCGGAGCCCATGCTGGCTTGGTAGGCCACGCCCACGACCTCCGAGGTCGCGGCGATCGCGGTGTACCCGACGCTTCGATCTTCGAGGAGCGGCGTCGGGCCGAGCGTCGCCACGCCCGCGCGATCGAAGATGCGGATGCCGACGCCGCTGCCGAGCGGCGCGGACTCGACGCGCGCGACCGCGAACCCACCCGCGAACGCCGTGCCCGACTGTCCGAGCGGCCCGCCCGCTCCGGGCGCGAGGCTGATGGGACCGATCGCGCGGCTCGCGCTCGCGGCGTCCACGCGCGCGAACGTCGGCTCGTCGGCCGCGACGGACGACGACGGCCACTGTCGCCACAGCGCGCCCACGTCGTTGCCGAGCGCGAACAGCGAGAGATCGTTCGACGGACGCGTGTCGTCCGAGACGAGCTCGATGCTGTCGCCGATCGGCGCGAAGAGCGTCGTGTGACGCTCGACCGCGTAGCCGACGCCGAACTCTTCGTGGGCCGTGACGAGCTCGCCGCTGTTCGTGCGCGCGAGCGCGGCGTGGAAGCCGTCGCTCGTCCCGACGAGCGCGCCTGGACGACACGCGCAGCCCTCGTCGACGACGGCGTCGCAGGTGTCGTCGACGCCGTTGCAGATCTCGTCCGCGAGCGGGGTGCACTCGCCCGCGTCGCCGCTCGCAGCGTCATCGCTCGCCGTCGCGTCGAGCGCCGCGTCGTCGAGGCTGAGCGCGTCGTCGGTGGCGGGCGCGTCACCCACGTTGCCGCCGTCGCGACGCGGACCGGTGTCGTCCGCGGGAGGAGAGAACGCATCGTCGTCATCGCGGGCCGCGTCCAGCGTGCTGATCGCCGCGTCATCGGTGGCCGTCGGGCTCGGACAGCCGGCGCTCGCGAGCGCGAGGGCCAACGAGAGCGCGCTTCGTCCCGCGGCACGCGACGACGGATTCCCCTCCGAGAGCGAAGAATTCATGCGCGCGAACGTACCATGCGGATGCGTGCACGAACGCGTGTGCGCCGATGATAGAGTCGTCATCTTCTCGTCTCCGGACCATGTCGCCCGAGCCCCATGAGCGCGTGATCGGCAAGTATCGGGTCGTCCGCGAGGTCGGTCGCGGCGGGGTCGGTGTCGTGTACGAAGCCGAGAACACGTGGACGCACCGTCGCGTCGCGCTGAAGGTGCTCTCGGGCAGCGCGGCGGCGGACGCACCGTCGCGCGAGCGCTTCCTCCGCGAGGCGCGCACGGCGGGTCGTCTCGTTCATCCGAACGTCGTCGCGATGATCGACGCCGACATGGAGAAAGACGGCTCGATCTACATCGTGCAGGAGCTCCTCGTCGGCGAGGACCTCGACACCAAGCTCGAGCGCGAGGGTCCGTTCGCGCCGCGCGATCTCGGCAAGATCCTCCTGCCCGTGATGGACGCGCTGAGCTCGGCGCACGCGGCGGGCATCGTGCACCGCGACGTGAAGCCCTCGAACGTCTTCCTCACGCGCGTGGGAAAGAGCGTCGAGCCGAAGCTGATCGACTTCGGTCTCAGCAAGCTCGTGGGTCACGACGTGCGCATCACGACCGCGGGCATGGTGATCGGCACGCCTGCGTACATGTCTCCCGAGCAGTTCTTCGAGCCCGAGGCGGTCGATCACCGCTCGGACATCTGGGCCATGGGCGTGATGTGGTTCGAGTGCCTGACCGGAAAGCTGCCGTTCGACGGACGCTCGCCCGCGGAGGTCGCGGCGCGCGTCGTCGCCGGCAAGCGAGAGTCCCTGCGATCGATGACGCCGAAGCTGCCGAACGCGATCGCCGACGCGATCGAGAAGAGCCTCGCGCACGACCGTGCCGCGCGGTGGCAGAGCATCGCCGAGATGCGCGTCGCGCTCGCCAAGGCAGTCGGTGTGGCGCTGTCCACGCCGTCGTTGGCGCCACCGCCGCCGGCCTTCACCGCCGACGACGACACGTGGGGCTCGGCGCCCGCGCCGAGCCTCGAGATCGAGGTCGAGGTCGAGCTCGATCTCGACGCGAAAGATCCCGCGAGCGTCGAGCGCAAGAGCCGTCCGCAGCCGGCGCCTGCCGGCGCGAGCAAGCCGAAGGATCCGGGTCTCCAGACGGCCAACTACGGCGCGTCGCGCACGCTGCTCAAGCACGGTCTCCGCGCGATCCGCTTCGGCGTCGTGCCCACCGCGATCGGGTTCGATGACCCTTCGATCGGCGAAGCGCTCGGTCGACCGATGGGCGTGCCCGTCGTGGTGCTTCGGTACGGCGGCTACGACGAGCTCATCGAGGCCCTGCGGACCAAGAGCGTCGAGGCCGCGTGGATGTCGCCCGTCGCGTTCGTGCGCGCGAACGCCGAAGGTCTCGCGCGCGGCTCGCTGTCGGTGCTCCGCGGCGGGCAGAGCAGCTACGTGTCGGTGCTGCTCGGACACAAGAGCCGCGCGCCACAGCTCGATGCGCGATCGCTCCGCGGTCGTCGCGCGGCGTGGGTCGATCGGTGGTCGGCGGGTGGTTACCTGATGCCGCGCAGGATCCTCCGCAGCAAGGGCATCGATCCGAACACCGTGCTGCGCGCGCAGGCGAGCGTGATGAGCTACGAGGCCGTGCTCGACTGCCTCCGCGCAGGCACGGCCGATCTCGGCGGCATCTTCGGCTGGCGCAACCAAGACGGCAGCCTCTGGCACCTCGGCGCCAAGGACGCGGAGCTCGCCGTGCTCGCGGTGAGCGATCCGATCCCGAGCGACGTGCTCGTCATGCGCGCGGATCTGCCTTCGGACGTGGGCGACGTGATCGCGACCGCGTTCGCGCGCGCTCGCCCCGAGGATCCGCCGTCGCGCGCGCTGCTCGCCGCGCTGAGCGCGGATGGCTTCACGCTCTTCGAGCCCAAGCGCTACACGTGGATCGCGGACGCCGTGCGCGAAGACGAGAACGCGGCCGACGGCCCCAAGGCGAACGCGCCAGGGAGCGCCGAGGTCTCGGACCTCGACTGGGACTGAACCCGAGCGGGTCGCGATCACGCCGCGGTGCCGGTGCGCCCGCGGTAGGGGCACGCGCCGCGGTGCATGGTGGCGAGCGAGAGCGGTCGATAGAAGGTCGGCTCGCGACCGGCCAGCTTGTGCGCCATCACGCCCTCGAGGATGGCGCGGCCGATCGCTGGCAGCGCGTCGCCGAACGCGCCGTGACCGAGGCGTCCGAGGAACGCGGTCACGCGCGGCAGGAGCTCCGCCACGTCGGGCGCGCGCATCGCCTCGCGCACACCGAGATCGCGCGCGCCGTCTTCGCCGAGGAAGTAGCGGACGAGGCTCGGCGCGAGCAGCCCGAGGCCTCGCGCGGGGAGGTGCTGCTCGATGCCGGTGACCAGCACGCGCGCGAGCTCGCGGCCATCGGCGCTCGCGGCCGATCGACGTGCGCGCACGAACGACGAGAGCCGACGCGCGGCGGCGAGATCCTTTGGCAGCCATGCCTCGCGGATCCCCAGCATCGACCCCACCACACGCCAGAGGTGGAAGTAGTCCTCGGCCTCCGCGCGCGTCACGGACACGCCCATCTTCGTGAGCGCGTCGAGCACGACGATCGAGAAGCAGGCGAGCGTCCCGAGGAGGTCTTCCTGGTTGATCGGCATCTCGAGCTCGTCGCTCGCGTCGCGCTCGGTGCTGCGCCGCTCGAGCACGCGCGCCCGCACGACCCCATGGACGAGGCGCACGCACTGCGCGGATCGCACGGCGCGTCCGTGATCGAAGCCCCCCGGCATCAGTACGTCGAACACGAAGCGGCCCGTCTCGTTCACGCGGCGGTCGAGATCGCTCTCGAGGCATCCCGTCGAGCGCAGCACCGCAGCGCCCTTTGCGCCCGTGAAGGCCGCGGGGAGCGCAGCACAGAAGAGGGCCGTCGAGATCGCGACCGCGTGGCGCTCCGCGAATTGCGCGGCGCTACGGAGCCGTGCGCGATCGGCCCACTCGGGGACGCCCTGCGTCTCGAAGTAGCGCACGAGCGGCTCCGGCAGACCGTCGAGCGGCGCGCGAGGATCGCGGCAGACGCGACCGAGCGCTGCGTCGAGCTCGGGGCTCGGCGCTTCGCGAAGCGTGCGCGCGACGAGCACGTCGACGAGCGGATCGCCGATGCGCTGCGCGCGGTCGAGCCAGCGCGGCGCCTGCCGACGAAGCTGCGGGCTGATCCGGTGCACGCCGCTCGTGCTCGACTTCGACGTGCCACGCGGCTCGCGCACCGCGGCGAGAGCGCCGCTCATCGGACACCTCGCGCGCTGCGCACGGAGGTGCTCTTCGCGATCTTTCGTGTCGCACGCTCGGGCGGCGTGCTCGCGCGCGTGGCGGCGCGCGTGCGAGGAGCGCGCGCGGTGCTCACCTGACGATGACGTCCGAGGCCGAAGAGCGGGTAGTAGAGGCGGTGGTGACCCCACACGTAGAACGTCGGCGGGATGATCGTGAAGAGGTAGCCCTCGTTCGGCCACGAGCCGTCGGCGCCCTGGGTGCGCACGAGGTAGGCGGCCGCGCGATCCGCGGCGGCGCGCGTTCTAGGCGTCGCAGCGCGTGATGCGTTGAGCTCCGCGAGGGCACGCAGCGCGATCCCCGTGAGCGGAGGTGTGCTCTTCGCGCGCCCGGCGTGCGACGGATCGGCGTAGGATCTCGCGTCCTCTCCGAACCCGCCGTCTTCGTTCTGTGCGCGGAGTAGCCACGCGATCGCGCGGGACAGCATCGGCATCTTGGGATCGACCGACACCGTGGCGAGGCCGATCAGCGCGAACGACACGGTCGCGACGTACGCGGGGTTCCACGCGCCCCACCAGGATCCGTCTGCGTTCTGATCGCGCGCGAGGAACTCGATCGCGCGCCGCACGGTGTCGTTCTCCGCTGTGAGGCCGCACGCGCCGAGGCCCCAGAGCACGCGTCCGCAGAGGTCGGCCGTGGCCGGATCGCCGAGCTCGGGAGGCGGCGACACGAGGGCGGAGAGGAGGGTCGTCGGGCTCGTGAGATCGATCGACGCCGAGAGGTAGAGCGGCTTGCCGGGTGGCTTGTCGGGAAGGCCGTGCACGTAGACTGGCCATCCGCCGCTCGGGTTCTGCATGCCCTCGATCCATGCGACGCCGCGCGCGATCGGATCTGCACCCTTGGTGTCGGAGCGACAGCGGCCGAGCGCGGCGAGGACCACGCCGCTGTCGTCGCAGTCGGCCATCGGGTGGTTGCCGAGCTGGAACGCCCACCCGCCCGTGCGCGGCGCACCTGCCCGCGGTTGGTTGATGCGCGGCTGCGGCTCGGTGCACTGCGCGCGCTCGAGGTAGTCGACGCCGCGGAGGATCGCGTCGTCTTCGTTCGGCGTGCCGCACACCGCGAGCGCCTCGAGGGCGAACGCCGTCTCCCAGACCTCGCCGTCGAACACCGAGACGAACACGCCCTTGCCGCGTCGCTGCTTGCGCGTCTCGATCCAGTCGAGGCCGCGACGCACCATCGGATCGCTCGCGCCCATGCCCACACCGCTCAGCGCGAGGAGGTTGAACACCGTCGAGAAGACCATGCCGTTCCACGATCCGTTGGAGCACTGGAACTGACCGATGAACGACGCGAGGCGAGTGCGCGCGAGCGTGCGCGTCGGGCCGCGGAGGAACTTCGGCACGACGCTCGTGGGCGCGAGTCGATCGCGGACCGCGGCGCACGCATAGAGGATGACCGGCACGCCGCCGTGCACGCGGCCGTCGAGCATGCGCTCGCTCCATGGCAGCGCGGCCATGTCGGGGCTGAGGGGCGGGAGCGTGGTCGCAGGGAGGAGGCCGGCCATCACGCAGAACAGCGTCGTGGGCTCACCGCGCGACGCGAGGCCTGCTCGCACCGCCTCGTAGCCACCGAGGGTCGCGATGCAGCGCTCGGCTCTTCGAACCGCGCGGTGCGTGTCCTCCACACCGCACACAGCGAGCGCGGCCCGACACGTGGCGGTCGCGCCGAGGGAGCTCGCGTCGGCGAGCGGGTGGATCTCGAAGCCGCCGTCCTCGCGCTGCGCGCGCACGAGGCTCACGGCGTAGCGGCGCGCGTCGTCGTCGCCGAGCACACCGAGCCACGACTCGACGAGCGCGGTGATCGCGAGACCGACCGGCCCCATGTCCGGATCGCTCTTCCACGCCCCGGTCGACTCCTGCGCGCCGCGGAGCGCCTCGACACCTCGATCGAGGGCGCGATCGAGCGACGCCCGATCGGGAGCGCGCGCTGGCGCGCCGCGCAAGGGGACGCTGTCGTCCGTGAGCCGGGTGGGTCGTGAGGGAGTGGGGCTCGGCTGAAGCATGTGGACGACGGAGCAACCGACGTGCCCCGCGGCGACCACCCCAAAAGCCACGAAAGCGCTGTTCTCGGTGCGATCACGCCGCTGGCCGACCACTGGCCGACCACCCCCGACCACCTGTCGCGTCAGCGATGTTCGAGGCCGGGGGCGAGCACCCGGACGAGCTCGGGGCGCACCGACTCGTCGCGCGCGCGACCATCGCGCACCGACCGCGCGATGCGGGCATAGCCCCCGAGCGAGCATCGCTCGAGCGCGATCGCCGCGCGCGCCGCGAGTCGATCGGCCTCCCGCGTGCGACCGGTCGCTGCCGCGAGACCTGCGAGCTGGAGGGTCGCGAGTGGCCTCGCGTGCACGGCAGGGTCGGCCGCCAGCAGCGACGTCCACGCGAACGCGCGCGCCACGGTGTCGGGCTTCGGGTCGATCGACGCGCGCGCCACGTGGACCCGGCCGACGGTGTGCACGAGGTCGGCGCGCATGCCCTCGGCCATCGCGATCACGGGGTGCAGCACCTCGCGGGTCCACGCGGTCGCGGCGACGGCGTCGAGGGTCTCGGCCTGGCCTTCCCACAGCGCGGTGAGCACCTCCGAGACGACGGCGTAGTAGCGCTGCACGCTCGGACCGAGGCCCGACCAGAACGACATCGCGCTCGCGGCGCGCGATCTCGCGAGCGTCGGCCCACCGCGGAACAGCCACGCGAGGGTCGCGTGGTTCAAGCAGACGTCGCTCTCGCGGTGAGGATTGCCGCGCCGTCGCGCGTCGTCGTACTCGGTCTGCACGTGCCGCTCGAGCTCGTCGAAGCGGCCCATGTAGTAGAGGCCGTACGTGTAGAAGTGACGCATCGACATCAGCTCGAACCCGATCGTCTTGTGGTGTCGTGAGAGCGCCGCGAGGCTGGGCATCAGCGCGGTCATGCCGCGCGCGATCTCGCCGCGCTGGATGTGGACGATGCCGCGCGTGCCGTCTGCGATCGCGCGCGCGTGGTCGTCGACGCGGTCGCGCAGCGCGTCGATCTCGTCGAGGACGCCGTCGGATGCCGAGCGCCCGAGCTCACCGAACATGCCTTGGTACACGGCCTCGCCGCAGAGCGCGCGGAGCAGGCGCTCCGGGTCGTCGACGCTGCGCGCCCACGAGACGAGCCGCGCCCCCACTGCGCCGGCGCGCGTGGGATCGACGAGCATGAAGCCGCCCGAGATCGTCCACGCGAGGTCGATGTGATGGAGCGGGCGGGGAGGGCGCACGCGCGCCGCGACGCTTCGACCGATGGCCGTCCCGAGCGCACGCACCTTGGCGCGCTGGAGCAGGAGATCGAGGCCCGTGTGCCGGATGAGCTTCGCCTCCTCGAGCGTGTCTTCGTCCGCGAGTCGACGAAGGATCGCCGCGCCTCGCTCGAGCTCGCCCGCCGTGAGCCACTGCTCCGCCGCCTGACGGCGCGTCTCGATCGCGTCGCGGCCGCTCTGTTCGCGCGCGAGGTGCTCGAGCTCGTTCGCGGACTCGGCGTGATGCTCCACGCGACGAAGGAGCGCGGCGAGCCGGAGCCGCAGCGCGTGCCGCGCGGCTCGATCTTGCGTGAGCGCCACGAGGCGCCGCACCCACGTCGCGGCCTGCTCGAGCGCGCGTACCTCCTCGGCGGCATCGGCAGCGCGCGACACCCAGAGCGCGGCGCGCGTGTCATCGAGCGCGAGGAGGTGCTGCGCGATCTCGCCGGCGGATCCCGACAGCGCGATGAGCGCATCGGCGAGCGACGCGTGTGCGCTCCTCCGGCGCTCGGGATCGATCGAGCCGAGCACGCGCTGGCGGATCGTGTCGTGATAGACGTCGACGCGCTCGAGCGTCGCGATCGCCTCGTGCTCCACGCGCGTGAGCCTCTGCGTGGCCAGGGCCCGCAGCGCCACGCGGTGGGGCGATCGAACGGCCTCCGCGAGCACGGCCGTGTCGAGCGGCCCGGCGTGCACGGCGAGCAGCTCGAGCACGTGGCGCGCGAGCGGCGGCAAGTCTGCGAGGCGCGCCGCCACGAGCCGCTGCGCGTCGTCCATCGTCGTGGCGCCCGTGAGGCCGAGCGCGAACGCGAGCTCTTCGACGAGGAAGGGCACGCCGCGTGTCAGCTCCGCGACGCGCTCGGCGTCGACACCTTCGCCCATGCGCGCGCGAACGAGCGACGCCGCGTCGTGCGCGTCGAGCGGCGCGAGCGATATGACCGTGACCTCGCGTCGGCCCGCGCCGAGACGGGTGAGCATCTGCCCCGTGCGCGCGTCGTCTTCGCGAGCCGTGAGCACGAGCGCGAGCGACGGCGCGATGTCCGCGAGCTCGAGCAAGAAGCCGAGCGAGTCGGCGTCGGCCCACTGCGCGTCGTCGATCACGACGATGGAGGCGCCGCGCCGGGTGATCATCGCGGCGAGCGCCCGCGCAGCGCCGCGCACGAGCTCGGTCATCGGGAGCACGTCGACGGCGATCTCGTTCGATGCGTCGGCGCGTGATGCAGGGAAGAGGAGCGCGAGCGCCGACCGATCCGCGGCGGCCGTGATCGGCTGGAGCGGATCGGCGGCGAGCAACGGTGCGTCGTCGCTCACGATCGCGTCGACGATCGCGTCGATCGCGTTCCATCGGATCGTCTCGCTCGCGTAGCAGCGCGAGCGCACCACGGCGGTGGGACGTCGGCGCGCGAGCTCGTCGACGAGCGTGGTCTTGCCGAGCCCTGGCGCGCCCCGCACGAGCACGATCGGAGGCGCGACGGCGCCGCACGCGGCCTCGAGCTGCGCGAGCTCGCGATCGCGTCCGACGACGGTCCGCTCGCGCAGGGCGAAGGGCAACGAGCGCGTCGTGCCATGGCGGTGGGTGATCGGCGCGAAGGCGCCGAGGACCTCGCGGATCTCTGCGATCGACGGGCGCGCGGTGGCATCGACGCTCATCAGCGCCGCGGCGAGCGCTCCGAGCGGGCCCGGGGTCGGCCGCGGCGCGCCGTGGAGCTTCGCGAACATGATCTGCGCGGGGAGGCCGACGAACGGCAGAGAGCCAGTGAGCGCCTCGTGCAGCATCACGCCGAGCGAGTAGCGATCGGTCGCGGGGGCGACGGTGCTCTCCCTCGCGAACTGCTCGGGAGCCATGTAGGCGGGCGTCCCCACCGGCCTGAGCGTGGTGCCGCGCAAGCGCGCGATGCCGAAGTCGAGAACGACCACGCGTCCGCCGCGCTCGACCAAGACATTCGCTGGCTTGAGGTCTCCGTGCACGAGGTCGTGCGCCTCGAGCGCCTCGAGCGCGTCGAGGAGCTGGAGGAACGTCGTCGCGACGCGAGACAGAGGCGCGCTCTGGAGCTCGATCTCCACCGCGGGCAGCACGATCTCGCGCTCGTGCGAGGGCGCGTCGGAGGTCAGCGTCGAGCGGGTCGCGGTGGCCGCGTGGGTCTCGGCGTCTTGGTCGCTCGAGGTCGCGCCGCGGAGATGTGTGAGGAGGTCGGTCCCGTCGACGAGCTCGAGGGCGATGCACTCGAGCTCGTCGGTGAGCACCAGCTCGAGCATCGCGACGAGGTTCGGATGCACCACGTCCTTCAAGACGCGGAACTCTCGCTTCAGGTCGGCGCGCGATCGCGTGTCGCGTTCGTCGAGGATCTTGAGCGCCACGTCCTCGCGCCGGAGTCGATCGTGCACGAGCACGACGCGCCCGTAGCCACCACGACCGAGCGCGCGCCTCGGCTCGAAGCGCTCGCCGAGGCGCAGTGATTCGAACGCCGACGACTCGTCGCTTCGAGGGCTCGACGCATGGACCGGGACCGCCACGGAACGCGTAGGATACCCGTTCGCGTCTCTCTCGACCCGACATGGTGGACTTCACCCGCACCGCTCCCCTCGACGACCACGTCGGTGAGGATCTCGAGCTCGAGGCCCGACCGGGTCTGCTCGCAGTCCACTCGGGACGAGCGATCGCCGTGCCGTTCCCGATCGGCGCGCGCGTGGGACGCGACGCGCTCGCGGAGCTCGGCCTGCTCGACGATCAGCTGAGCCGCGTGCACCTCACCGTGGCCGCGGGGCCGCGCGCGAAGACGCTGTTGGTCGAGGATCAGAAGAGCCGCAACGGCACGTTCGTGCGCGGCCTGAGGATCGAGACGCCGACCGCGATCGAAGCTGGCGACGTCGTCCGCTGCGGCCGCACTCTGTTCTTGGCGTGCGCAGACGTGACGCCGTTCGTGCGCGCGACGGTGCGCGTCGTCGAGGGCGAGGTCCGCAGTCCAACGCTCGATCGCGTGATGGTCAAGGCGCGGGCGATGTCGGCGATGGAGCAGCTGCTGGTCACCGGCGAGAGCGGCGCAGGCAAGGAGCACGTGGCGCGCGCGTTCCACGACGGCGCGGGCAACAAGGGCGCGTTCGTGGCGGTGAACTGCGCGACGATCGCTGCGAGCCTCGCCGAGCGTCTCTTGTTCGGCGCGCGGCGCGGCGCGTACACGGGCGCCGACAGCGACGCCGAGGGCTACGTGCGCGCGGCCGAGCACGGCACCCTCTTCCTCGACGAGGTGGGCGAGCTCGAGGCGAGCGTGCAGGCGAAGCTCCTCCGCTTCCTCGAGACCAAGGAGTACTTCGCCGTCGGCGACACGCGCCCGAAGCGCGCCCACGTTCGTGTGTGCTTCGCGACGCTGCGCGATCTCGCGACCGAGGTCCGCGCGCGACGCTTCCGAGAGGACTTGTTCCACCGCATTGCGACTCCCGCCCTCGTGGTGCCCCCTCTCCGCGAGCGTCGTGAAGAGATTCCCCACCTCGTCGAGCTCGAGATTGCGTGCGCGAACGTGCCAGTCCGCGCGAGCGTCGCGTTCCTCGAAGCTGCCTTGTCCGCACCCTGGCCGGGCAACGTGCGTCAGCTGCGCCGATCGGTCGCAGCAGCCTCGTTGGCCGCGCACGCCGAAGGCCGCGCGAGCCTGCTCGCTTCGGACGTGCCGAACGATCTGTCGCCCTCGGACGAGAGCATCGACGACGCCGAAACGACCAGCAACGAAGCGGATCCGAGCGACGAAGACATCCGCATCGCCCTCGCCTCCGCCGCCGGCAACGTGTCAGTCGCCTCCCGCGCCCTCGGCATCCACCGCAGCCGACTGAGGCGCTGGATCACCAAGCACGGCGGGGGAGGCCCGCTCTGATGGTGGCCAGTCGACCACGCCAATGGTCTTTCGGAGGCGCGCTCGTGGCCGACACCGAGACGGTTGGTTTCTTCGACGGTCGTGACGGCTTCCCCACGGGGTCAGTCACGGCTGCGTTCCACGAGAAGCTCTCGGTTCTCGCTCGCGAGAATTGGGTGCCGTTCGTCCGTGCGGGACCTCCGGACCCATGCACGGTCTGCCAGTTCGCTCGCCGCCACGACTCGGGAGCGGGCGGGGGCGCGTTTTTGTTCATTCCGGGAACAGACGTCGTGTACGTGGCGCCAGCGCTGATCGTTCACAGCATCGGGGCTCACTGGTTTCGCCCGGATGATCACTTCGTCGAGGCCGTGCTCCAATGCCCACCGATGCGCTCGGTCGCGTACTTTCGGGCATTGATGCGCATCGGTGCTGGAACCTTCGTCAAGACCGTTCGAACAGCACCGAATCCGCCACCAGCGATCGATGGAGAGTGATCATGATCCGGCGGCGCTTCGGGACATGGGTGGCGGACACGAGACAAGACCCATTCTTCGCGACGAGCGAATCATGTGATGCGGCCAGCGCTCGTTCGCATGGCCCTCAGAGTCCGCCGACGCAGGTGTGACGAAGGTCGTAGTGGTGGAACAGCGGGGTGCGTAGGCCGTCTGCGCTCGCGTGCAGCACCACGGTGATCGACAGGTACGGCGGCGACGAAGGGCCGTGCTCGAAGAGTAGGGCGTCCGAGACGTCGAGCTGTCCGACGCCCGTGCGGAGCGGAACGATCACCGGGCTCACCGTGGCGATCGAGCTCACCGAGCTCGCCCCGCGGAGCTCGACGTCGACCGAGGTCCCCTCCGGTAGCCCGACCTCGTAACGCAGCGTGTCCCAGATCACGATGTCTCTGAGCGGGTCGCAAGAGATCGTGCTGTCGTGGGTGCGCTCGTGACGACCCTCCGAGGCGTAGGTGCCGTCCTCCGCTTGCGTGAGCCGCAGGCCGCCCAGCGTCGCGTCGAGCTCGACCTCATCGTCGAAGGTGTCCCCTTCGCGGGGCTGCTCGCGGGTCACGAGACACTGCGGCTCGCAGAGGCTGCACTGCACCGACCGATCGGGATCGGGCTCCGTTTGCGCGCAGAACGCATCGGGCGCCCGGTGTGCGTCGACCGGCCCCGCGTCGAAAGGCGACGCATCGAGCGCCGCGTCGCGCCTCACGCGCGGATCAGGCGCGCTCGCATCGGGCGCCTCCGCCGTGTTGCAGCCGCCGATCGTCAGGAGGACGCCCAGGAGCGCTCGCACGAGGACGAGAGAGTGTCTGTGCATCCGCCGCGAGGATGCCTCGTTCGGCCCGCGGCAGTCGACACGACGCGAGTGACGCACGCGTCGACGCGCGCGCCTCGACGTCACGCGACCCCATTTCGTCGTCGCGTTCCTCTAGAGTGGGGACGACACGCCTTCCGCGGAGGATCATGCAGCACGATCGGTTTCGCCTCGTCGCCCACCTCGCTCGGTCTCGCTGGGAGGCGCATGTCTCCGGGCTCGACGAGGACGTGCTCGTCCTCGTGCCTCGCCACGGAGCCTCGCTCGACGTCTCCGCGGACGACGCGATCGCGTTCGAGATCTTCGACGGCGAGGCCGAGGATGGAGACGTGGCGATCGCCGTCGGCGCGCTGCGCGTGCTGCGCGGAGATGGTCGGGAGCTCCATGCGCGTGTCGTCGCGTACGGCCTCGACGCGAGCGAGTGGGCCGCGCTCTCTCGACGGTTGGGTGCGCCACCGCCGCTGCCTGCGCGCGCGAGGTCCGAGTTTCCGATGGCCGCCGACGATCTCGTCGAAGAGGCCGCGCCCGTCGAGCGGCGTCAGCTCGCCGTGAAGCGCGAGGGCATCGTGATCGGCATCGACCTCGGCACGACGAACACGTGCGCGTCGTACGTGCTCGACGGACACCCGCGCGTGATCCCCGGCCGCACGGGGACGAGCACGATCCCCTCGATGATCACGTTCGATCCCGACGGCACGTTCCACATCGGACAGCGCGCGGCGGATCGACACGTGATGCACCCGGCGCGCACCGTGTACGGCAGCAAGCGCCTCGTCGGTCGCACGTTTCGTCCAGAGCTCGCGGCCGAGCTCCAGCGACACTTCGCGTACGAGCTCGCGGAGGCCGATGGTCAGCGCTTCGGCGTGCGCATCGACGATCGCGTCATCGCGATGGACACGATCGCCGCGCGCGTGCTCGACGAGGTGCGCTCCACCGCGGAGGCGTTCCTCGAGCAGCCGGTCGGCGCGGCCGTGATCACCGTGCCCGCGTACTTCAGCGAGGTGCAGCGCGAGGCCGTGAGGCGCGCGGCGGCCCAGGCCAAGCTCGCGGTGCACCGCATCGTGAACGAGCCGACGGCGGCGGCGGTCGCGTACGGGCACAAGCAGTCGGGCAGCGCGCGCGTCGTCGTGTGGGACTTCGGCGGCGGCACGTTCGACATCTCCGTCGTCGATCTCTCGGACGGAAAGCTCGAGGTCGTCGCGACCGGCGGCGACAATTTCGTGGGCGGCTCGGACCTCGACGATCTCGTCGCGAGCCACCTCCTCGAGGAGCTCCAGCGCATCGAGGGCATCCACCTCGAGGCGAGCCCGCAGCAGATCGCGCGGCTCCGCGGCGCGGCCGAAGAGGCCAAGCGCCTCTTGTCGGCGGACGACGAGGCGCTCGTCGAGCTGCCCGAGATCGTCGCGGCCACGCCGACCACACCTCGGCGCGATCTGCGCGTGACGGTGACGCGCGAGCGCTTCGACGCGATCACCAAGCCGCTGATCGATCGCACGATCGCGATCGCGACCGAGGTGCTCGAGACGCGCGGCCTCTCGCCCAAGGACGTCGACGACGTGCTGCTCGTGGGCGGCTCCACGCGCATCCCCGCGGTCCAGCAGGCCGTGGCGGAGCTCTTCGGTCGCCGGCCGAGCAAGCGCATCAACCCCGACGAGGCCGTGGCGCACGGCGCCGCGCTGCTCGCGGACGAGCTGGGCAAGACGCCCACGTTGCTCGACATCCTGCCGATGGCCGTGGGTCGCGGCGCGCCGCAGCGTCGCTTCGAGCCGATCGTCGAGCGGCACGCGCGCCTGCCCGTTCGCAAGGAGATCGTGCTCGACGCGGACGTGCTGGGCACGGTGCAGGTGCCGCTCTTCCAGGGCGATGCGACCGACGTGTCGCAGTGCGAGTACCTCTCGACCGTGTACGTGGAGGATCGAGCGCTGTGGGATCGGGGTCGGGTGCGCCTCACCCTGGCGCTCGACGAGCACTGTCAGCTCTCGGTCGAGGCGCGCGACGATCGCACTGGGGCGCCGCTGCCCGTGCGCCTCGATCGCTCGCGACCGGTGGAGGAGGTGCTGCGTGACCTCGGTCTGTTCGAGGGTCCGGTGGTCGAGACCTGGCAGCTGCCGGAGACCCCGCTCGGCAGGATCCTCGGTCGCCTCTCGCGGTTCTTCGGTCGCAAGAGCTGAGAGCATCGACGCCGCTCGAACCTCGACGTGAACGCTGGCGAAGAGGCCGGCAACGGTGGGTGAGGTCGGGGTTCGCTGCGTTGACACCCCCCACCCCCCCCGATACATTCGACCCTCCTCTGGAGACTCCATGAGCGCTCGACTTCGTCTTGGAATCGTCGCCACCCTGCTCGGTGCAGCGGGGTTGGCTCTCGCCGTCGGCGGCATGGCGTTCGCGCAAGCGTCGGACGACGACGACGGTGGCGAGGAGCAGGCCTCGATGCAGGTGCGGCGCGCGTCGGACCTGACGCCGGCCGACCAGGTCGCGGAGGGGCAGCGTCTCCTCGGGAACGGCCAGTCGTTGTCGATGCGTGTCCAGGGCATGCTCGACCAGTCGCGACGTGAGGGCGACGTCCTCCGCGTGACGTGCCTCGACGACAAGCTCACGCAGGTCAACGCTCACGTGCGCACGCTCGGCGATCGCGTCGAGGCCCTGCAGGAAGCGGTTCGTCTCGCGGACGAGGGACGCCGCAACCACGAGTACACGGTCATCATCGTGCTCGGTCAGAACCTCGTGGTCCTCGACCGTGCGGCGAGCGAGTGCATCGGTCAGGACATGTACGAGACGGGCACCACCCGCGTCGTCACCACGATCGACCCGAACACGCCCGACATCGACCCGAACCAGCTGATCATCGTGACGACCGACGCCGTGCCGTTCATCCCGGCGCCTGCGTCCGCGTCGATGTGAGCTGAGCCCGCGGGGCAACGTTCAGCGAAGGGCTCGCCCAGGAAAGAACCTGGCGCGGGCCCTTGCCTGTCCGTCGGACTTCGGGTGACTGTGGGGCATGCCTTTTCGTGCGGCGGCCGTTTGCGTCGCTCTCGCTTGCCTCTCCCTCGCAGCGTGCGCGGCCGAGCCGCTGGGCATCGTCACCGTCGCGGTCCGGACCGGCCTGGTCCCCGGCCCCGAGTTCCGGTTCGTCACGGTCGAGGTGTTCGACTCGACCGACGGAACGGCAGGCAACCGCCTCGAATACCGCGAGCTCGACGCGCGGTTCGGCGACGACTTCGCGACCGGCCGTCGTGTGGACGAGCTCGAGCTGCCGGCCGGCGTTCACCGCATCACGGTGCGTCTCCTGCGTGCCGATCGCCGCCTGCTCGTCGCGATGTCCTTGCTCGTGTCGGTCACGGCAGGCGGTGCGCGCGTGGCCACGTTCCGCCTCACGCGCGACTGCGTCGGCGATGTCGTGTGTCCCTCGCCAGGCGGCAGCGCGGCGCTGTCGGAGTGTCTCGCGGGGCACTGCGTGGATCCGCGCTGCGAGCCGCCTGATCCCACGTACTGCCCCGGCCTCACGTTCTGCAACGACGCGTCCGACTGTCCGAGCGTGGCGTCGTGCGCGCAGATGGCGTGCGCCGAAGGCATCTGCATCGAAGAGCCGCTCAACGGCGTGTGCGCGACCGCGGAGTACTGCCATCCGATCTACGGGTGCACGAGCGTCGAGTCGCCGATCGAGCCGGGCGAGGTGGAGTGCGGCGAGTTCTGCGAGGGCGCGTGCACCGCAGGGATCTGGGCGTGCGACGACGGCGCGCCTCGGTGCAGCATCGTGTCGTTCAAGGACAGCGGCGTGAGCTGCAACGGCGATGGCGTGTGCGACGGGGAGGGCTCGTGCAGCACGCCATGAGCACGCGCTGGGCGATCGCCCTGGCCTCCGCCGCGCTCGTCGCGCTGGCCGCGGGCTCGTGCTCTTCGTCGCCGCCGCGCCTCGAGGTGCAGCTCGTGACGGACGCGGTGCCGGGCGTGGAGATCCACTACGCCGAGGTCGCGCTCTTCACGGCAGCGTCGGACGGAGAGCGGATGCGGCTCGTTCGATCGGCGCGCACCGATCTCCGCATCGGCACGCCGCTCCGCGCGCCGTTCACGATCGCGCGACTCCTGCCGGTGACGCCCGGCCTGTATCGCCTCGTCGTGCAGCTGATGGGTCGTGACGCGGTGCGCCCGCTCCTCTCGCGTCGGCTCGACGTGGAGCTGCTCGTCGATCGCACGGTGCTCATCCGATTCGATCGCGCGTGCGTGGATGTCGAGTGTCCCGGCAGCACCGGCGATGGCGCGGAGTGTCTCGGCGGCCGTTGCACGAGCCCTGCGTGCGTGGCCGATCCGACGCTCTGCCCCGACGAGCTCGCGCTCTGTCGCAGCAACGCAGACTGCCCCGTGGTGGCGGCGTGCGCGCGTGGCGAGTGTGTCGACGGCGTGTGCTTCACGTGGCCTCTCGAGGACGGCTGCCCGACGGACGAGGTGTGCGATCCGGAGGTGGGTTGTCGCGACCCGCTCACGATGGATCCGTGCGGAACGCCTTGTGATCTGGGCGAATGCGGCGTGGGTCGCTGGCGCTGCGAGGGCGCGAGCATGGTCTGCGTGCCGTTCCTCGATCGCGCGCCGGGCGATCCGTGCGCAGGCGGCGTGTGCGACGGCGGCGGCGTGTGCATGCCCTGCGTCGACGGTACGGCGTGCCGAATCGGCTGCGACGCGGGCACATCGCGCTGCACCGAGACGGGCCTCGAGTGTGAGCTCGACGGCGCGAGCGCAGGAGAAGGCCTGCCGTGCGACGAAGGGCTCCTCTGCTTCGACGGCTCCACGTGCGCAGGCACGGGCGAGTGCACGGCCGACGGAGCCTGCGAGCCGATCGTTCCCGTCGGGATCGCCACCGCGGGCGGCCCGCTCAGCGTCGACGAGTCGGGCGCGTGCGACACGTTCACGATCACGCTCGAGAGCGAGCCCGCGTCGAGCGTGCGCATCGCGCTCGAGGTGGCGCCGGCGACGGAGGCGAGCGTCGATCCCGCGGAGATCGTGGCGACGAGCGCCGACTGGGCCACCACCCGCACGATCCGCGTGTGCGGCCTGGACGACGGAGTCGTCGATGGGTCGACGCCGTTCGAGGTGCGCTTCGACGTGCGCTCGGACGACCCCGACTACGAGGCGTTCGTCGTCGAGCCGGTCCTGGGTGTGTGCGCGTCGTCGCTGCCGCCCGAGTGCGGGCAGCCGTGCGCGACGTCGGACGCGTGCTCGGTGGGCATGCTCGACTGCAGCACCGGCGCGCCCGTGTGCGTGGCATCGTCTG
This sequence comes from uncultured Sandaracinaceae bacterium, assembly GCA_964502175.1. GTDB lineage: Bacteria > Myxococcota_A > Polyangia > Polyangiales > Sandaracinaceae > JAFLCL01. Next base: position 38,359 of record CAZCVE010000001.1, on the reverse strand, counting down.
CGGCCAGCGCGGGCACCGAGTGTCGCGCGTCGAGCGGCGCGTGTGACGTCGCCGAGGTGTGCGACGGAACGAGCATGGCGTGTCCGTCCGACGCCGTTCGCGCCGCAGGTGCATCGTGTCGCGCGGCCAGCGGTGAGTGCGACGCGGCCGAGGTCTGCGACGGTCTCGATGCGCAGTGCCCGTCCGACGTCCTCGAGGCGACGGGCGTGACGTGCCGCGCATCCGCGGGACTGTGTGACGTCGTCGAGACGTGCACGGGGAGCTCGCCGAGCTGCCCTGCCGACGCGACACGGGCCGCGGGTTCGGTGTGTCGTGCAGCGACGGGCACGTGCGATCAGGCGGAGCAGTGCTCGGGCTCGGCGGCGGCCTGTCCCGCGGACGTCTTCACGGTCGCGGGGGTCGCGTGCAGCGGCGGCTTCTGCGACGGCCTCGGCATGTGCGAGTCGGACTGCGTGGATGGCGCGTCGTGCGGCACGGGCAACCCGTGCGAGCTCGGTCGTGTGCGCTGCACCGCCGGCGTGCCGAGCTGCGTGAGCGCGGGCCCGGGCCCGGCGGGCGTGGTCTGTCGCGCCTCGGCCGGGGTCTGCGACGCGGCCGAGGTGTGCACCGGCGCGTCGACGCTCTGTCCGACCAACGCGTTCGCGCCACCCACGACGGTCTGTCGTGCGTCGGCGGGCACGTGCGACGAAGACGAGTCGTGCACCGGCTCGAGCGCTGCGTGTCCGTCCGACGCGCTGACGAGCGCCGGCACCGTGTGTCGTGTCGCGAGCGGCGGCTGTGACGCGGCGGAGGTCTGCTCTGGCTCGAGCACCGCGTGCCCGGCAGATGCGCTGCGTGCGACGGGCTTCGTCTGTCGCGCCACGGCGGGTCCGTGCGATCTCGCGGAGACCTGCTCCGGGATGGCGGCCGCCTGTCCGTCGGATGGATTCGCGACAGGCAACGACTGTCGCATCGCGGCGGGCCCGTGCGACGTGGTCGAGCGCTGCAACGGCCTCGGCGCGAGCTGCCCCGCAGATGTCCTTCGCCCGAACACGATGGTGTGCCGCGCGGCATCGGGGACGTGCGATGCGGCTGAGCTCTGCACGGGGAGCGCGGCCGCGTGTCCGTCGGATGCGTTCGTCTCGATGGGCACGAGCTGCCGTGCGTCGGTGGGCGCGTGCGACGTCGGTGAGAGCTGCTCCGGATCGAGCGGGGCGTGTCCCGCCGATGGCTTCTCTTCGAGCTCCACCACGTGCCGTGTCTCCGCAGGAACGTGCGACGTCGCCGAGAGCTGCACCGGATCGAGCGCCGCGTGTCCCGCGAACGCGTTCCAGCCGAGCTCGATGTCGTGTCGCGTGTCGGCCGGTGTGTGCGACGTGGCCGAGAGCTGCACGGGCACCGCGGCGGCGTGTCCGACCGATGCGTTCTCTCCGAGCTCCACGTCGTGCCGCGCGTCGGCGGGCGTGTGCGACGTGGCGGAGAGCTGCACGGGGACGGGCGCGAGCTGTCCCGCGAACGCGTTCCAGCCGAGCTCGACGTCCTGTCGCGCGTCGATGGGTGCGTGTGACTTGGCCGAGAGCTGCACTGGCAGCACCGCGGCATGCCCGACGGATGCGTTCGCGCCGAGCTCGACGACGTGTCGCGCGGCGATGGGCACGTGCGACGTGGCCGAGAGCTGCACCGGCAGCGCGGCTGCGTGTCCGACGGACGCGTTCTCTCCGAGCTCGACGACGTGTCGCGCGGCGATGGGCGTGTGCGACGTCGCCGAGAGCTGCACCGGATCGAGCGCCGCGTGTCCCGCGAACGCGTTCCAGCCGAGCTCGATGTCGTGTCGCGTGTCGGCCGGCGTGTGCGACGTGGCCGAGAGCTGCACGGGCAGCGCAGCCGCGTGTCCGACGGATGGCTTCGCGCCGAGCACCACCGCGTGCCGCGACAGCGTGGGTGTGTGCGACGCGATCGAGCGCTGCACCGGCACCGGCACCGCGTGTCCGAGTGACGGCTTTGCGCCGAGCACGACCGTGTGCCGCGCCTCCGCGGGTACGTGCGACGTGCTCGAGAGCTGCACGGGCTCGAGCGTCACGTGTCCCTCCGACCGTGTCGCGATGAGCGGCACCGTGTGTCGTGCGCCTGCCGGTCTCTGCGACATGGCAGAGACCTGCAACGGCGTGGCGACCACGTGTCCGTCCGACCGAACGCTCCCCGTGGGCACGGTGTGTCGCGACGCTGTCGATCCCATGTGCGACGTGGCCGAGCGCTGCACCGCGGTCTCCGGCGTGAACTGCCCCGCCGACGCGTTCATCCCCGAAGGCACGGTCTGCGGCGGCGGCAGCTGCCGCAGCGCCTGCGACGGCCGCGGCATGTGCGTCGACGAGTGCGCGTGCACGCCGGGCCAATCGGACTGCAACGGCGATCGCGTGTGCGAGAGCTGCAACGACGGCCTCGGCGCGTGCGAGTACCGCGAGGTGATCTCGTGCTCGGGCTCGACGCCGCGCTGCGGATCGTTGGTGCTCAAGATCCCGGACAACGACCCGTGCCGAGGCACGAGCGGCCTCTGCCGCGGTGGAATCTGCGTACCCGTCTGAGTGCTCGCACAGCTCGTCAGTGGAAGCAGGCGCGAGACGGCTCGGCGGATGATCGGTTGCGGCGCGAGCCTCTGGGTTCGGCTTCGATCCGAGAGAAGCCGATGCGAGACCTCTACGCGACCGGCACTCGCGTGAGGACGTCTTGCGATGTGCCCCGCGAGCGACGCGAGACGGCATCGGCGGACGATCGGTTGCGGCGCGAGCCTCCGGGTTCGGCTTCGATCCGAGAGAAGCCGATGCGAGACCTCGACGCGACCCGCACTCGCGTGCTCGCCTCTCTGCGACCGGCGACCGAGCCGCGCGTGGTCCGTCGTGAGGTTCACGCGCGAGCGCGCGTAGCGTGGGCTCTTCTGCTGCAACGGCCGCAACGTGGAGGCTCGCGTCGCAGACGTCGCTTCCGTGAAGCACGGCCTGCTCGCGTCTGCGCTGCGGTTCGTCCTCTCCGACGCCGCCGTCGACGACACGTCGCGACGATGCACCCGCGAGGCACGACCCTCGCGCTCGCGTGCGTGACTCAACAGCCGCGAGACCGCCTCGGCGGACGATCGGTTTCGGCGCGAGCCTCTCGGTCCGGCTTCGATCCGAGAGAAGCCGATGCGAGACCTCTACGCGACCCGCACTCGCGTGATTGCCTCTCGTCACGATGGCGGCCAAGCACGATCGCGCCAGTCGCTCGTCGTGAGGTCCACGCGCGAGCGCGCGTAGCGTGGGCTCTTCTGCTGCAACGGCCGCAACGTGGAG
>CAZCVE010000001.1:9700-34957 GCA_964502175.1 uncultured Sandaracinaceae bacterium | reverse complement strand
GCCTCTCGGTCCGGCTTCGATCCGAGAGAAGCCGATGCGAGACCTCTACGCGACCGGCACTCGCGTGAGGACGTCTTGCGATGTGCCCCGCGAGCGACGCGAGACGGCATCGGCGGACGATCGGTTGCGGCGCGAGCCTCCGGGTTCGGCTTCGATCCGAGAGAAGCCGATGCGAGACCTCGACGCGACCCGCACTCGCGTGCTGGGCTCTCGCCGAGGATGGCGGCCGAGCACGAACGCGCCAGTCGCTCGTCGTGAGGTCCGCCCGCGAGCGCGCGTAGCGTGGGCACTTCTGCTGCATCTGCCGCAACGTCGAGGTGCGCGTCGCAGACGTCACGTCCGTGAGACACAGCGTGGTCGCGTCTGCGCTGCGGTTCGTCCTCTCCGACGCCCGTCGACGACACGTCGCGACGATGCACCCGTGAGGCACGGTCACGCGAGGCACGATCGCCGTCGTGCGCGCGTGACGTCGTGCGCGCGTGCGACGCGATGTGAGCTCAGCGGCCGCGGCCGGCGCGGAGCTGGACGTTCAGGACGACGACGCCTTGCTCTGCGACCGTGACGTGTCGCGACTGCGTGCGGTGACCCGCGGCAGAGACCTCGACGTCGTACTCGCCGGGCGGGACCTCGATCGCGAAGCTTCCTTCTGCGTCGGCGGTCAGCTCGCGACCGATCGGGCGGATCACGATGCGCGCCGCGATCGGCTGTCCGTTGTTCGCCTGGATCACGCCGCGGATCTCGCCCTGCGGGAGGGCGCGCGACATGCTCGACGTGGTCTCGACCGGCGCGTCGGCGACGATCGTGATCGTGCCCTCCACGGGGTCGCGACCCTCAGACGTGATGCGGAAGTGCGCGCCGCCGAGCGGCACGTCGGCGATGCGCCAGCGGCCATCGTCGCCCGTCGTCGCCGTGCGGACGCTCGCGTCGCCGTCGCTGGTCAGCTCCACGTTGGCGCCTGCGACCGCGGCCTCGCCCTCGAGCACGCGGCCGAGCGCGACGCCCGCGGTGGCGACAGCGGGCACGACCGTCGTCTCGTCGTCGGGCTCGTCAGCCTCGTCGACCACGTCGACGACCTCGTCGGCCGGAGTCTCCGCGCCGATCCGCACGCCAGCAGAGAGCAGCAGGCTGAGCGCGGGCTCGACGGGCGCGTTCGGCATCGTGCCCGTGCCGACGAGCGCCGCCGACTGCGGCGTCACGCGCACGTCGGCGCCGATGCCGAGGAAGAAGACCTCGGGCGCCAACCAGAAGCGCGCGCCGACGCCCACGCGCAGCGGTGAGCTCCCGATCACGCTGCCATCCGTGTAGATGCGCGACGAGACCTCGCCGTACACATCGAGGCCCTCGGCCACGTACGCGGCGCCGAGCGACGCGACGATCGCGCCCGTGTCGCTCACGCCGAGCGAGAGCCGATCTTCGGCCGAGAGATTGTCCGTCACGCCACGCGGCGCGGCCGCGCGGCTGTTGTCGAGGAAGTATCCGATGTTGAGCAGCAGCACGAGACGCGCGCCGCCGAGCTCGATCGCGTACGCGCCGAGCGCGCGGAAGAGCGCGGACGTCGAGCCGAATTCGAACGAGGGCGCCTCGGCACCGAACACCATCGCCTGCGCGTCGAGGCCGATCGTGAGACCCGAGATGGGCTCTGCAGACAAGCGGAGCGCGAGCGTGGGATAGCCGAAGAGGCCGTCGTCGCTGCGCCCGCCGCTCGAGGTCACGAGGTCGTAGCGGCCGTTCATGCGCAGGCCGATCGCGAGCCAAGGCACCACGTGCACGGCGCCCGCGATGGAGCCGCTCATGCGGTGGTGGAGGGAGCCGGGGCCGATCGGATCGACGTTCACGCCGTAGCTGCCGCCGCCCACGAACGTCGCGCTGACCGCGCGCTGCAGCTGAGGCACGGCGGACGTGCCGAGGCCTGGGAGGGCGTCGCTCGCGTCCGCGGTGCTGCATCGCACGCACGGCGCCTGTGCCGAAGCCGTGGCGCTCAACGAGAGGAGGACGGCGAGGAGCCCGAGGGCGAGCGTCGGTGCGATGAACGAGCCGCGAACCGCGTGCATGTAAGCGGATGGTGCCACCGAACGTCGGGCCGCATCCACCTTCATCTCGGGAGCAGCCACGCAACATCGGCGGCGTTGCATCCAGTGGGTCCCGTGACGATCGCGGTGTCGAGCTCGGCGAAGAAGACGTGCGAGTCGTTCTCGGCGAGCGCGCGCGCTGGATCGAGGCCGCGCTCGGTCACCCGTGCCCACGCCGACTCGTCCAAGAACGCGCCCGCGTGGTCGCTCGCGCCGTCGATTCCGTCGGTTCCGATCGAGGCCACCGTGCGCCTCGCGCCCGCCAGGTAGGCGCTCAGCACGAGCTCTTGGTTGCGTCCGCCGCGACCACGGCCGGTCACCGTGACGGTGGTCTCGCCGCCGATCACGAAGCCTGCGTCCGACCGCGCCAGCGCCGCCAGGCGCGCGCCCGCTGCGCTCGCCTCTCCGTGGAGGGTCGGCCCCAGATCGTGCAGCGCCATGCCGAGCCGTGCGGCAGCCTCGATCACGCCGCGGCGCGCGGCGTCGTTGCCCACGACGCTCACGATCGTCGGGTCCGCGGCCAAGCGCACCGCCGGTCGCGACAACGCAGTCTCGAGCACGACGTCGATCTCGATCCCGTGCGCCGCGAGGATGTCTCTCGCGTGTTGCGTCGAGCCCGGCACGGTCGGTCCAGACGCGACGAGATCGGGACGTCCGGGGATGTCTTCGGCGACGAGCGTCACCACCTCGGCGCGCGTGGCCGCGGCGAGACGCCCGCCCTTGATCGACGACAGCGCGGCGCGCACCGCGTTCAGCGCCTCGATGTCCGCGCCGCCGAGCATCATCGTGCGCGCGATCGTGGCGATCGAGGCGATCGAGACGCCAGGCGCCGGCAGCTCGAGCATCGCTGAGCCTCCGCCCGATACGAGCACCAGCAGCGTGCCCTCGGGTGCTGCGCGCGCCGCGAGCGACAGCGCGTCGGCGGCGTGCATCGGTGCCTCGGCCACGGGATCGGGATGACCTCCGATCCGCACGATCACGCCGCGCGCGACGAGATCCTCGTGGTGACCCTGTCGCGCGATCATCATCGCCTCGCGCGGCGCGAGCACGTCCAGCGCGCCACGCAGCATCTCCGCCGCGCACTTTCCGAACGCGAGGATCGAGATCGGGCTGCGCAGCGGCCGGGCCCGCAGCGCGCGCTCGGTCGCTTCACGAGGATCACACGCAGCGAGCGCAGCGCGCACGAGCGTGTCGACCCGCGGATCCCTCACCTGCTCACCCGCCCCCCGCAGCCCTCACTCGGCGCTGGCGACCTCGTTCGTCTTCTGGTCCTCGAGGAGGCTCATGCCGATCGCGAGCGCACGGCGCGCGCGCTCGAGGATCGCATCGTCGCCCGCGATCTTCTCTCTCGCGCGCACGAGCGAGCCCTCGAGCTCCGTGCCCTTCTGATCGAGCTCTGCGATCTGCTCGTCGAGCGCGGCCATCCGGGCGCGCGCCGCGAGGAGATCTCCTTCGGTGCTCGAGAGCTTCGCCTTGGTGGCCTCGAGCTCGCCTCGCGTCGTCGCGAGGGTGGCCGCGGTGTTCGTCGCCTCGGTCTTCGAGGCCTCGAGGTCCGCCTGCGACTGCTCGAGCCGCTCGCCCTGCACCATGTAGTTGTTCTCGGCCTCGGCGAGCTTCCGCCCGAGCGTGGCGAGGTCACTGCCGTGCTTGCGCGACGTCTCGTCCGCTGCCGTCTTCGCGGCAGTCTCGAGCTCGGTGCGCAGCGTCGAGAGCGCGTCTGCGTGCGCGCCCGCGGCGCTCGCGAGCTCACCCACGCGGCGGCTCTCGGCCTCCGACAGCTCCGCGGCCGAGCTCTGTCGCAGCGCCTCGAGCGCCGCTTCTCTCGCGGCCTCGAGCTCGCTGCGCGTGCTCGAGAGCGTGGACTCGTGGCTCGCGTTCCTCTCCGCGAGCGTGCTCGCGTGTGTGCTCTCGAGCGACTCGACCTTCGTGTCGTGGTCGCCGGTGAGCTTCGCGATCGCCGCCGCGTGCGCCGCTTCGAGCGCCGTGCGCGCGCTCTCGGCCTCGCTCGTCGCCGTGTCGAACGCGGACTTGTTGCGCGCCTCGAGCGCCGTCGTCGCGTTCTGGTGATCCTCGTTGAGCCGCGCGACGTCGGCGGCGCGGAGCGCCTTCTCGCCGTCGAGATCCTCTTCGAGCTTCTTGCCGCGCGTCTCCGCGCGCTCGAGCCGAGACTTGAGGTCGTCGGCGCGCTTGGTGATCGTCTCCTTGTCGGAGGCGAGCGCTTCGCCCGCCTCGCGCTGCTCGACGAGCGATCGCTCGAGATCGAGCTGTCGATCGTTCGCGTCTGCCTGGGCGCGCTCGAGCTCGAGGTTGCGATCACGGAGATCGAGGAGCTGCTTCTCCTTCGCGCTGAGCTGATCCTTGAGCTCGAGCGCCTCCTTGTCCTTGCGGTTGATTTGCGCCTGGAGGTCGAGGATGTCGCGGCCGGAGCCCGCCTTCGTCCCGCCCGCGCTCGTCGTGCTCTTCTTCGCGTCCGCCAGCTCGCGCTCGAGGCGCGTCACGTCGGAGGCCTTCTGGGTCGCTTCCTTGCGCGCGGTCTCGAGCGCCGCGTTCGCGTCCGCCAGCGCCGCGTTCGCGTCCGCCAGCGCTGCGCTCGACGATCCGTCGCTGCCTTCCGCTGCGCCTGACGATCCGCTCGCAGCCGCGGCGTCTCGTGCCTGCTTGACGGCGGCGTCGGTCGCCTCGCGGGCCTCGGCGGCTTGGCGCGATGCGTCGGCGGCCTGCTGCGTCGCCTCGCTCGCTTCGCGCGCAGCGGCCTCGCCCGCTTCCTTCGCGGCCGCGAGGTCGGTCTCGAGCTGCTTCGCGCGCGCACGCTCCGAGGCCACCTGCCGCTCGGCCTCGTCGAGCGCGGACTCGAGATCGCGCACGCGCTCTTGGAACGCCTCGTCGGCGACCGATCGCGTGGGTCCCGGCGCCGGCGGGGGTGCCTGCGTCGCGGGGCGCGAGGGCGGCGGCGGAGGCGGCGGCGGCGGCGCTCCGAGCGCGGCCAGCTTGGCTGCGGCAGGCAGCACACCCACGGTCGTGGCTTCTTCGTCACCCACGACGAGCGCGTCGAACGCCGAGTCGGCGAACGCCTCGATCTCCTGATCGACGCCCGCCGCGGCCTCGACCTCCGCCGCGGAATGCATGTCGGTCGAGGGGCTGTCGAAGCCGATCTCGTCGTCCTTCGGCGGAGGCAGCGGCATCACCGCGTGCACGCGCTTGAGCAGCGCCTCGCTCGCGATGGGCTTGTGCACGTAGTCCTCGGCGCGCGTCCGCAGGCGACGGTGCTGCTCGAAGACCTCTTCGGTCGCCTCGCTCGAGAGGATGATCATCGGGATCGACTGCGTCTCCGCGAGCTTGCGGAGCTTCTTGCAGACGAGGAATCCGTTGACCCCGGGGAGCTCGATCGTCAGCAGGATCAGGTCCGGCTTCGTCTCGACGGCGCGATCCACGCCGGCGTTGCCGTCGCTCGTGATCTCCACGTCCACACCGCGCGACGTGAGCGCGGTGCGCACCTCTTGGGCGAAGCGTGCGTCGTTCTCGAAGAACAGGATCCGTTGGCCCATGGCGCTCCTTGGACGTGAGCGCGGACACGACGGCACACGCTCACGAGCGCCCGGGAGGATAGGGGAGCGCGCGAGCGGATGTCAACGACGATTGCCCGGAATCCCCTTGGAAAACGGCCCGTTTCGTCAGTTCGAGGGGCTGGCGTGGGCCGCGAGCTGGATCATCGACTGCGAGTCGAGGTCGCCCGTGAAGGCGTACGTGAGGCCGTCGGCCTGGACCATCGGCACCGTGTAGCCGTGAACCTGTCGGTAGTAGACGTCGTGATCGCCCACGCGCGCGCGCTGCGCGCCCCACCGCATCTGGGCGTCGCGCATGTCGGGGGGCGCCTCGAACACGACGACCGTCACGCGGTGTCCGTCGACGTCGTAGTAGAAGGCCGCGGCGTCCTGCTCACGCACGTTCGAGATGCGCGCGCCCACGAGCTCGGCGTCGCCGCCGTCGAACACCACCGGCCGCGCGTGGAAGCCCAGCCGTCCGCGGAACCAGCGGGTCACCTCGCGCTCGTTGCCCTGCACCTCGGCTGGGTACTCGCTCGCATGGCGACGCACGACCTCTTCGAAGAGCGGCACGGCGGCCGCCATCGCGCGATTCGAGCCCGCGCTCGCTGCTCCTGCGCCATCGCCGCGCTGCGTCGCGAACGCCGCGAACACGACCGCAGCAGCGGCCGCCGGCACGACGAAGCGAGCCGCCACCACGTAGCCGCGGGGCAAGGAACGAGGCTTCGGGGCGGGCGCGGACGTGCGCCCATCGCTCGTCGCCACGCTCGTGCTGACCGCGCCAGCGCCGACCGGTGCGATCGGCGCGTCGTCGGCGACGGGGGCCGCGGCCACGCCGATCGGAGGCGCTTGCTCGAGCGCCGCGAGCAGCTTGCGACGAAGCGCGTCGGGGGCTCTCGTGCCCCCGAGCGCGCGCTTGGTCTCCGCCTTGATCGCCCGCGTCAAAGCCGCCTCCTCACGACAGTGAGGGCAGCTCGCGAGGTGCGAGTCGAACTCCACCTGGGTGGTGGTGTCGAGCTCGCCGTCGACGTGAGCGTCGACGTGCCTCGAAACGACGCGGCAGGAGATCATCCGGCGGCCTCCTTCTTCTTGCTCTCACGCGTGCGTCGGTAGGCCTCGAGATCGATCGGCCCCGACTCGTCCGCTCGCGCCTGCGTGGCGCGCTCGTCCGTGACGATGCCGAGCTCGACCGCGTGGTCGAGCAGGCGGACCTGGAGCTGCTTCCTGGCGCGGTGGAGTCGCGACATCACGGTCCCGATGGGGCAGCCGACGATGTCGGCGATCTCCTTGTACGAGAGCTCCTCGAGGTCCGCGAGGACGATCATCAGCCGGTGCTCGTCCGACAGCTCGTCGAGCGCGGCCTGGATCTCCTGCGAGATGAGCGACCGCAGGGCGTCGCCCTCGGGCTCGTGGAGCGCGCGCATCGCCGCACGGCTCATGACGCCTTCGCCCACCGGCTCTGCGTCGTCGCCCTCGAAGACGCGGCGCTCGCGGTTCGTGCGGCGGTACTTGTTGATGAACGTGTTCGTGAGCACGCGGAGCAGCCACGCCCGCATGTTCGTGCCCGGCTCGAAGCGATCGTAGAAGCGATACGCCTTGAGGAACGCGTCCTGGACGAGATCATCGGCGTCCGCTTCGCTCCGCGTGAGACGCAGCGCCGCGCCGTACATCGAGTCGAGGTGCGAGAGCGCCTCGGCAGCGAACTGTTCACGGAGGGTGTCGGAGGTCTCGGTCACGGTGGAGACGATGGGGGCCATCGCAGTCTTTCTGGCGCCGAAGTGGGCGCCTCATGACTGGAGCTACGGACGAACCCGCAGCCCATTTCGAGCATTCCCGCTGACACGGGGGTGAGCTCGAATGGCGGCACGTGTAACCAGGCGATCGCGCCTGGGAAGGGGCTACGAGCGATCCGAGGACTTCCGCTCGGTTTCCCGAGGGGTGCTCGCCGTACCTTCTTCTCCGTCGTTCTCCGCGGTGGCGCCCCGGCGCTTCTGGACGTCCACCAGCTTCTGCTCGAGCTCCTCGATGCGCGCGTGGAGGCGCATGACCTCGCCCTGGAGCTGGTGAACGGACTGGATGGCGGTGCCGAGCACTACACGCACGCGCTCGTCGGCCAGCCGCTGGAGCTCGTCGATCGCGCCCTTCGGGTCGAGCAGCAGGTTCTTGCGCTCGGTCTTCGTGGGCTCCTCGACGGCGTCGGCCTTGGCCTCGACCTTCTCGGGCTTCGCCTCGATCTTGTCGGCCTTCTCGGGCTCGGCGCCGTCGCGTCGGGCGATCAGCTTGCCCATGGGGCCTTCGCGCAGCGTGCTCATCAGCCGCTCGCTCGAGGTCTGGAAGAGCTCGCCGCCGTTCTGGATGAGCGAGCGGAGCGTGCCCATCGTCTTGGGGCGGCCCGTCTCGCCTGGCTTCTCCGCGCTGTTCTTCTCGGCCTCGTAGACGATCTGCGCGAGGGTCGCGTTGGTCAGATCCTCTTTGGTCGTGTTGTCGATGATGGTGACGTCTTCACCACCACGGACGTACTCGGCGATCTGGAGCAGCGTCACGTAGCGGCTGTCGCGCGTGTCGTAGAGCTTGCGGTTCGCGTACCGCTTGATGACGCGCGGACTCTTCGACTCGTGGGTGTTCGGGGTCTCCATGCGCGCCTCGCCGGTTTCGTGGACGTTTCCAGAGTCGACGCGATGCGTCAAGGCCTGACGCGCCCCGGCTCCTCCTCCGCGCGGGCTCCTCCGTGCGCTCGCATGCATACTCGGCCCGTGGACGCTCGCGCGCAGGAGGTGCTCTCGGTGGCGTGTGCCATTCGCGACCCCTCCATGGCGTCGGGCTACGTGCGCTCGATCCTCCGCACGCACGATCTCGACGACGTGTGTGATCTCGTCACCGTCGTTCACGCGGCGTCGGTCGCGAGGGATCCGCGCGCGGGCGAGGTCTGGCTGCTCGTCGCGATCGTGCTCGCCGATCCGATCGAGAGCGAGCTCGCGTCGATGATCGCGCGTCGTCTCCGGAAGCGCGGGCACGTCGAGCTCGCCGATGTGATGGAGGCCGTGCCGAGCTCGGGCGACGAGGTCACCGGCCGCGTCCCGGACTTCGGCAAGGGGCGCCCGCTCTCGCTCGGTGAGCGGAAGTCGGTCGCGCGGACTCGCGATCGTGCGCTCCTCGCGCGTGTGCTCCGCGATCCGCACCCCGACGTGATCCGGATCCTCCTGGGCAACCCGAACCTCACCGAGCCCGACGTCGTGCGGCTGGTCGCTCAGCGCCCGATCCAGGCCGAGGTGCTGCGCGAGGTGTGCTGCTCTCCGCGCTGGGTCATCCGTCACGGCGTGCGCGTGGCGCTGACGAAGAACCCGAACCTTCCGCTGCCGCTCGCGCTGCGCTTCGTCCCGCAGATCTCGGCGACGGAGCAGCGCGCGATCGTGCAGTCCCCCGAGCTCGACTTGCGTCTGCGCGAGGCGTGCAGCGCTGCGCTCGAGCCGCGCACCCTGCACTGACGTGACGCGCACCACGTCGAGCCACGTCGATCCGGGAGCGCTCGCGCGTCATCAGTGGCGACACGACGCCAAGCTCGACCAGACCGCGCCTGGGCTCGCCGCGCACAAGCGCGCGCGCGTGGCGGTGTCGGCGTTCTCGTTCCTCCGCGGCAGCGCGCCGCTCTTCTACGAGCTCCTGCGGCGCACGCCGCGGCTCGACGTCGGAGGCCCTGGCGAGGCGTGGCTCACGGGCGATCTGCACATCCAGAACTTCGGCGCGTTCCGCATCGACACGGCCGATGGAACCGAGGTCACGTTCGGTCCGAACGACTTCGACGAGGCGCTGATCGGGCCCGTGCGCCTCGACGTCTCGAGGTTCGTGACCAGCTGGCTGCTCGCGTTCGTGGATCGAAGCACCGAGGCGCGTGTCGTCTCTGCGCGCGCGATCGTCGAGGGCTGGGCCGAAGGCGCGGGCGGCGGCCGGAGCAGGCCCGCGGTGCCTGCCGCGGTGAGCTCGTTGGTCACCGCGGTCAGCGCGCGAACGAAGACCGACCTCCTCGCGAGCTACGTCGAGGGCGATCGCAGACGTCGGTTCCGCGAGGGGCGACAGGCCGCGCCGATCACGCGATCGACCGCGGAGCACGTCTCGGCGGCGTTCGAGAGCACCGTCTTCAGCACGTCGGCGCGTCTGCCCGAGGATCGCGCGCCGCTCGAGATCGTCGACGTCGCGCGTCGCATCGCAGGCACGGGAAGCCTCGGCGTCGAGCGCTACGTCGTGCTCACGCGGGGCGGCTCGGGCGGCGAGTGGCTCTTCGACATGAAGGAGCAAGAACGCACGTCCTCGGCGGGCGCGCTCGTCGGCGCGAGAGGACCTTTCGGCGCGATGCGCGTGATGCGCGCGCTCGAGGCCACCACGCTCCAGCCGCGCATGCTCGGCGTGACCCGCTGCACGCTGCGCGGCCGTGCGCGATCGATGCTCGTCCGCAGGCTCTCGCCGCAAGAAGACAAGGTCGATCCGACGACGGTCGCCGACGGCGAGCTCACGGACGTGGCGCGCTACCTCGGCTGGTTGCTCGGTCGCGTGCACCGCAGCACGGCGGTGGGTTCGCTGCGCTGGTCTCGTCGCGACGCTGCGCGCGTGGTGGAGGCCGGGTTCGAGCTCGCCGGCATCCACGTCGCTGCACACCTGGCCTACGTGGCGATCGCCGCGCCGTGACACACGCGACGCGCAGCGTCCGGGCAGAAGGACGACGCGGGTCGTCGCTCCTGCCCGGACGCGAGCGTGCGTAGAAGAGTCGAAGCTCAGCGCGAGGCGACGGCGCCCACCGTGGTGGTCGTGGTCGACGCGATCTGCGAAGGCGTGAGCGAGATCTCGACGCGGCGGTTCTCCGCGCGACCCTCGGCCGTTCCGTTGTTGGCGATGGGGTTCATCTCGCCCTGGCCCTCGGCGCGGATGCGGTCCGCGGGCACGCCCTCGCCGATGAGGAACGCGCGCACCGACTCGGCGCGGCGCTGCGAGAGATCACGGTTGTACGAGTCCGAGCCGCGCGAGTCCGTGTAGCCGACGATCGTCGCGGTCACGCCCGTCGCGCGGACTGCATCGGCCACGGCGAGGAGCCGCGAGCGCGCCTCGGTACGCAGCTCGGCGCGATCGGTCTCGAAGAGCACGTCGCCCGTGAGCGTGATGATCGTCTGCGTGGAGGATGCGATGGACCCGAAGGCAACGAACCGAACGAGCTCCACCCGCGCGCTGGGCTGCGCGCTCGCGCTCGCCACCGTGGTGTGCGGCGCGAGCGCCACGAGCGTGGCGAGCGCGCAGCGCGAGAGCGTGGGGCAGGAGATGCGCGAGGACATGCGCGGAAGCGAGATGCGTCGCCCGCGTCTGCGACTCGGCTTCAGCGGTCACGGTGGTGGCTTCGCCGGCGCGGTGCACGGCGCGCTCGGCGGCGCCTCGGTGCGCGCGGGTCTCCAGATGAACGACACGCTCGCGTTCTATCTCCAGGCGCAGGCGCTCTTCGGCGCCTACCTGCCGGACGCAGGGCCGCTCGACGTGTCCGCGTTCGCGTTCCACTCGGCGATGGTCGACGTGACCATCGCGGACTTCCTCCAGCTCGGCGCGGGCCCTTCCGTCGACGTGATGCTCGGCTGCGTCGACGACGGCAACGGCCCCGTTCGCTGTGGCCACACTGGCGCGTACTTCGGCAGCGACTTCCGCGCGGCGCTCTTGTTCGGTGACTACGCGGGCCGTCGTCGTCACGCGTTCGTGCTGTCGATCGACGCCCACCCGACGTGGGTCGGGCACGACTTCGTCACGACGGTGGTCCTCGGCCTCGGCGGCGAGATGTATTGACCGAGACCGAGCGACGCGCGCCGTCTGCACGACGGAAAGACGAAACGCCGTGGTCGCCTCGAGGGGACCACGGCGTTCGTGTCGGGGCAGCCCGCAGGTGTCAGCGCTTGTCGACGATCTCCGCGTCCGCCACGGCCGCCTTCACGTCTTCGGCGCTCGACTTCTCGCCCACGCGCTTGTCCTTGGGCGTGACCTCGATGTCGTCGTCGGTGTTGAGACCGCGCTTGAGGCCCTTGATCGCCTTGCCCAGGCCCTCGCCGATCTGCGGCAGTCGGCTCGCGCCGAACACCAGCAGCACGATGAGCAGGATGATGATCAGCTCGCCCATTCCGAGATTCGGCATGAGGTCGAGCGTACGTGGGCCCCCTGCGGCCGGCAAGGCGCACGCCTGCTCGACACGGCTGGCCGGCGGCGAGACTGGCAATGGAGCGGCGGCGTGCGAGAAAGCGCGCGTGGCGACGATCATCCTCCAGCGCGGCCGCGTGCAGCCGGTGTGGGCGGGGCACCCGTGGGTGTTCGCGCAGGCCATCGAGCGCATCGAAGGCGCGCCCAGCGGTGGTGACGTCGTCGATGTGGTCGACCCCGAGGGGCGCCACCTCGGGCGTGGGTACTACTCGCCGAAGTCCGCGATCCCCGTGCGCATCGCGACGCGTGATCGCACCGACGCCCTCGATGGAAACTCGATCGGCAAGAAGCTCGAGCGCGCTGCCGCGATGCGACAGCGCTTGGGCTTGCCGAGCGAAGACACCACCGGCTACCGGCTCGTGCACGCGGAGGGCGATGGTCTTCCCGGCCTCGTGATCGACATCCTCACCGACGTGGCCGTCGTGCAGCTGCTCACGCTCGGGATGAAGCGGCGCGAGGACGACGTGTTCGCCCAAGTCGCGCGCGTCACGGGCGTCAAGACGGTGATCGAGGTCGCGAGCGAGAAGGCCGCCGAGCGCGAGGGCTTCGAGGCGACGACGCGCGTGGTGCGAGGCCCCGATCCGGAGCGCATCGAGCTCCTCGAGCGGGGCCTCTCGTTCGAGGTCGAGGGCGCGATCACGCAGAAGACGGGCTTCTACTTCGATCAGCGCGAGAACCGCGCGCGGGTCGAGGAGCTCTCGAGCGGCGCGCGCGTGCTCGACCTCTACTCATTCGTCGGCGCGTTCGGTCTCTCGGCGGCGCGGGGCGGCGCGAGCAGCGTGCTCTCGGTGGACAGCTCTGCGCCCGCGGTCGCGATGGCGGCCCGCAACGCGCACCGTCACGGGCTCGCGGGCCGCATCACCGCCGAGAAGGGCGACGTGCGTCACGTGCTCACGGAGCTCCACGCCAAGCACGAGCGCTTCGATCTCGTCATCGCCGATCCGCCCAAGCTCGCGCCGACGATCAAGCACCTCGAGCGCGCGCGCTCGGCGTACCGGAAGCTCAACGCCGAGTGCGTGAAGGTCACCGCGACCGACGGCATCCTCGTCACGTGCTCGTGCTCCGCCGCGATGGAGGTCGATGACTTCGTGCGCACGGCGACGCTCGGCGCGCGCGACGCGAACGCCGACCTGACGCTGCTCGCGATCGGCACGCAGGGCCCCGATCACCCGAGCCCGGCGGCGTTTCCGGAGGGCCGCTACCTCAAGTGCGCGTTCTTCCGCGTGGTGCGATGAGCATGCGCTCGATCTCCGAGATCACGCTGCGGCCGAGCCTGCTGCTCTTCGACGTGGACGACACCGTCACGACCGACGGTCGCGTCGAGGCCGTCGCGATCGGCGCGCTCGAGCGGCTGCGCGCGGGCGGGATCCACACCGTCGCCGTGACCGGTCGTCCGCTCGGCTGGGCCGAGACGATCGCGTGGACGTGGCCCGTCGAGCTCGCGATCGGAGAGAACGGTGCGGGCTGGATGTGGCGCGACGGTCGTCGCTTCGTGACGCGGTGGTTCGAAGACGAAGACACGCGCGTCGCGCAGCGTCGTGCGCTCGACGCGATCACGACCGAGATCTCGCGCGCGGTGCCTTCGCTCCCGTTCGCGGGTGATCAGGCGCTTCGTCGCTGCGACGTCGCATGGGACGTGGGCGAGACGTGGCGCGCGCCCGAGGACGACGTGGCGCGCGCCTCCGCGCTGATCCGCGCGGCCGGAATGGGCGCGCCGTGCTCGAGCGTCCATCTCCACGCCGTGCCGGGTGCGTGGAACAAGGCGAGCGGCTCACTGCGCGCGCTCGCCGATCGGTTCGCGATGACTCGCGACGAGGCGCGCGTGTCGTGCGCGTTCGTCGGCGACTCGGGCAACGACGCCGAGGCCTTCGCGTTCTTCGAGACGAGCGTCGGCGTCGCCAACGTGCGCGAGAACCTGGGCCGCATCCCGACACCGCCGCGCTTCGTCACCCGCGAGGCGCGCGGCCGAGGCTTTGCCGAGCTCGCGTCACATCTCCTCTCGCTCCGAGGCTCGCGATGACGGACCCGCGCGACAAGCGCATCTCCACGCCGCTCGTGCTCGCGGCCTCGAGCGGGATGATCGCGATCGGTCTCGTGGCCTTCATGGGCGTCCAGACGGTCGCGAACGTCGAAGAAGAAGACGAGGAGCGCGCCGTGCTCGCTGCGCTCGTGCTCGACGATCGCACCGCGGAGGCCGCGGCCGAGAGCTACCTCGACGCGTGGCGACGTCGCGCGTGGGACGACGCGGCGCGCATCTCCATCGGCGAGGCTCACGAGGGCGCGCTGCACAAGAAGCAGCTCGATCAGGACATGGACCCGACCGATCGTGCGATGGCGCGCGAGGTGTGGGAGCGGCTCGCGGGCGCACCGCTCGAGGTCGAGTTCACGGGCAGCGAGAACCTCGAAGGCAGCGCCATCGCGCTCTCGGGGATCGCGGCCTACCAGTTCATGGGCTCGCCGTACCGTCGCGCGGTGCGGTGGGAGGTCGTGCCGGCTGAAGAGACCGCCGAAGAGGGGCAGCAGCGCCTCTTCCGGGTGCGACGCATGGAGAACGGCGAAGTGCTCACCGAGGTCCCCGCGCTGCTCCGAGGTGAAGAGTGACGCGCGCTCGAAGCGATGGGGCTCTGGGACATTCGCGCGAGGCGCTGCGCTGGGCGACCGACGCGCACTACGAAGACGCGGAGCGGTACGACCGCACCTACCGCATGCGACGTCACGACGTGGCGTTCTATCGGGAGATCGCCGCGGAGCACGGCAGTCCGGTGCTCGAGCTCGGCGTGGGCACGGGCCGCGTCGCGCTCGCGCTCGCGCGCGATGGTCACGGGGTGGTCGGTCTCGAGCGCATGCCGCCGATGCTCGAGAAGCTCCGCGTTCGACTGGCGAGCGAGCCGGCCGAGGTGCGCGAGCGCGTGCGTCTGGTGCGCGGTGACATCCGACGCTTCGAGATCCGCGTCGGTTCGTCGAAGCGCTTCCCGCTCGTGATCGCACCGTTCAACGTGCTGATGCACCTCTACACGCGCGACGATCTCGAGCAGATGCTCGCGTGCGTGCGGAAGCACCTCACGCCCCGCGGCGTGTTCGTGCTCGACGTGCGCATGCCGGACCTACGTTCGTTCACGCGCGATCCCTCGCGCGCGTTCAAGTGTCCTCCGCTGCGTGATCCGAGCGACGGCTCGCTCTGGGACACGGCCGAGATGTTCCAGTACGACGCCGCGACGCAGGTGCAGATGATCACCAGCACGTTCAGAGAGCGCGTGTCCGCCGCGGATCAGATGCCGCGCGCGTACGTGAAGCCGCTCGCCCATCGACAGTTCTTCCCGCAGGAGCTCGAGCTCTTGCTGCACTACAACGGCTTCGCGATCCGCGATCGCTGGGGCGACTTCGAGCGTGGGCCGCAGCACGTCGACTGCGAGTCGCAGATCCTCGTGGCCAGCGCTGGCCGACTGCGCGCGCGTCGATGAAGCGCGTGGCCGTCGAGCGCGTGGTCTTCGCCGCTGCCGTGGTGCTGAGCGCGTGCTCCCGGCCGAGCGCTGAGCGGCTCGCTGCGCGTCACGTCTCGCCGAGGCGACGACCCTGGACGAGCTCGACGATCAGGTCGCCGAGGGCCTGCGTGTCGATGGGCTTCGAGACGAACGCGGAGCAGCCCGCGTCCATCGCGGCGAGTCGATCGCGCGCCATCGCGTAGGCCGTCACCGCCACGATCGGGACGGTCGCGAACCTCGGATCACGCCGCAGCTCACGGGTGAGCGTGAGCCCGTCGACCTCGGGCAGCTGAACGTCCATGAGGATGGCGGCGGGGACGGCGCGCTCGAGCGTGTCGCGGGCTTCTTGCGCAGACGCGGCCGTCACGACGTCCATGCCGCGGGAGCGCACCACGAACGAGACGAGCTTCGTGTTCATCGGGTGATCGTCGACCACCAGGACGACGGGCCGCGTCACGTGGGCTCGATCTCGGTGCGCGTCTTCACGCGCTCGGCGACGTGGCGATCGACCTGCCCGCGGATCTGATCGACGAGCGTGCGCGCGCCGCTGCCGTCTTTCGGGAGCACGCTCTCGGCGCGCTTCGCGAGCTCGCGCATCTCGCTCGTGTCGAGGTCCTTCACGGTCCACACGAAGACCGGGATCGTCTGCCAGCGCGGATCGGCGCGGAAGCGCTCGAGGAAGCCGAAGCCGTCGAGCTTCGGCATCACGAGATCGAGCACGATCGCCGCGGGTCGCTCGTCGCGGACGAGCTCGAGCGCGGCCTCACCGTCGCACGCGGTCACGGTGCGCCAGCCGGCAGCCGCGAGCGTCGCCGCGGCGAGCTTCGCCGAGCGCTCGTCGTCGTCGACGATCAAGATGGGCGCACTGCCCGCCGCGACGATGCCGGCGCGTCCGAGCGAGGCGATCAGCTGTCCCTCGAGGAGGGGCTTCTCGAGCACGTCGTGCACGATGAAGCCGCCGGTCACCTGCTCGGTGACGACCGAGACGATGATGACGGGCGTGGTCCGTGTCGCCGGGTTCCTGCGCATCGCCGCGAGCACGGAGAGGCCGCTCGCGTCAGGGAGGAGGAGATCGAGCGTGACCGCGTCGTAGCTGCGCGCGTGGATGGCCTCGAGCGCCTGCGCACCGGTGACCGCGGTGTCGACGGCGAAGCCTGCCCCGACGAGCGTGCTCACGAGGCGCTCTTGATCGGCAGCGTCGTCCTCGACGACGAGGATCCGCGGCGCGCTCGCGAACGCTCCGGGGATCTGACGCGGTCGCGGGAGCGAGCTCGTGCCGAGCGCGCGCATCGGGAGCACAGCGTGGAACGTGCTGCCTTCACCTAGGGTGCTGTCCACGCCGATCGTGCCGCCCTGCGCTTCGACGATGCGCTTGGTGAGCGCGAGGCCGAGGCCCGTGCCGGCGTGCGCCTTGGTGCGACCCGAGTCGAGCTGCTCGAAGACGACGAAGAGACGCCCGATGTCGCTCGGCGCGATACCCGGCCCGCGGTCGCGTACGGACAAGCGGAACGCCGCCGGCCCTTCGCGACGCACGTCGACGTCGATGGTGGTGCCCTCGGCGGTGAACTTGATGGCGTTCGAGAGGAAGTTGTAGAGCACCTGCTTGAGGCGCGCGGGGTCGAGGTGGAGCTCGTCGGCGTCGGGCGCGACGGTCTCCGTGATCGTGATGCGTCGATCGCGCGAGATGCCCTTGAGCACGCTCGTCACCTCGGAGAGCGTCGTCGTCATGCGGATCGGCTCGGGGTGGAGCTCGAGCTTGCCCGCCTCGACCTTGGAGAGATCGAGCACGTCGTTGATCAGGCGGAGCAGGTGCTTGCCGCTGGCGTGGATGTCCGAGACGAAGTCGCGCTGCTCTTCGCTCAGCGGGCCGACCTCGGCGCGCGCCAAGAGATCCGAGAAGCCGAGGATCGAGTTCAGCGGCGTTCGGAGCTCGTGCGACATGTTCGCGAGGAACTCGCTCTTCATGCGGCTCGCCTCTTCGATGCGGCGGTTCTCGACCTCGAGCTCCTCGCTCCGCTTCTTCAGCGACTCGACCTCGCGCGCGGCGCTGAGGTCGTGGATCGTGACGGCCCACGCCGACGCGCCTCCGTGCCCGGGGATCTGTGCTGCGTCGACGCGTACGGGGAACTCGGTGCCGTCCGTGCGGCGGTGGTTCGCCTCCACGCTGATGCGACCGGTGCGACGGGCTTCGTCGCCTCGCTCGCTGCGGATGCGATCGATCTCTCCGGGTGCGTAGAGCGAGTGGATCACGCTGCCGACGACGCTCTCCGGCGCGCAGCCGTACGAGCGACCGAACGCTTCGTTCGCGAGCTCGATCACGCCCACGTCGTCCGTGATGACGATCGCCCAGGACACGCGCTCGAACACCGCGGCCCAGCGGAGCAGCGTCACCTGTCGCTCGCGCGCCGTGCGGTCGTCCTTGAGGACGATGACCTCGCCGGTGCGCGTGCCGTCCTGCCGCATGATCGCGGAGAAGGCCGCCAGCACGGGCACGCGGTCGCTGCCTCGCTCGAGCAGGAGCGCGTCTTCTTGCTCGAGCAGCGGGTCCTTCGCGAGCTTCACCGCGGTGGTCACCGGCATCCCGAGCAGCTTGTCTTCGGGGATGCCGAGCAACCGCACGCCCGTGGGGTTCAGGCGCGTGATGTTCCCGTGCTCGTCGCTCACCAGCACGCCGTCGGGGATGCACTCGAGCGTCGCCGCGAGGTCCTCTTCGTTCTTTCGCACGCGCTGCTCGGACGCGCGCACGTAGGCACGACCGAGCGTGGCCATCACGGCGTCGAGGAACGCGTGCATCGCGGAGAGCGCGGCGCTGAGCCGAGCGGGGTCGGCGTGGAGCTCGTTCACCATCGCGGGGACGAGCACGCGCGCCCACATCGTCCCGATCTCGTACCAGTCCTCGAACTCGATCCCGAGCGCTCCGTAGGCCGCGCCGTCGCGGTGGAGCGCTGCGACGTACGGCTTCCAATCGCCCGCGAGCGCGCGCTCGACGCGCCCCCAAGCCTCTTCACGCCGCGCCGTGCGCTGCGCTTCGGAGTGATTCAAGAGCCCCGCGAACTGCGGACGTCTCACGAGCGACTGTTCGATGGCGTCGAAGATCTGCGTCCTGACCTGCCCGTAGACGCGACCGAAGTCTTTCGCCCCGGGTTCGTGCAGCAGCCAATCGTTCGAACGCTCGTGCATGCGCCCCGCGACGAAGCCTAGAGATCCCCGAATGATCGTGTCAACAGCGGCGAAATCAGGGCTCTCGTGTGCGCTGGTGCCTCAAGCCCGCTTCGAGGAGTGATGACGGACGTGATCGCGGCGATCCGACGCGCGTGATCGTGGCGATCAGCCGAAGCGCATGCCCGTGAGCGCGACGGGTTGGACCATCGGCGACACGAACAGCCCCGCGAAGAAGGCGACCTGCGCACCGAAGAACCAGGACGCGTGTCGCTCGAGCTCGAGCTCCCCACCGACGCCGAGCGAGCCGTGTGCGCCGATCGTGCCGCAGAGGTCGCCGGAGCAATCGTCCGCGAGCGCGACCCCACCGACGATCTCGAAGTAGGGGACCACTTGTTCTGGCGTCAGCTCCAGGTGCCAGCGGTAGTCGATCGCGAACCCGAACCAGGACGTCGTCGACGGCGCAGGCTCGCCCGGAACGAAGCTCGCGGCGTACGACACGCGGACACCGACCTCGTGTCTCGGATGGACGACGAGCTCGATCCCCGTCAGCGCGCCCGCGGCCACGCGCACTGTGCTGAACGTGAACGTCGCGCCGACCAGGGGCGCGATCGCGGATCGCACGTGCACGCCCCGCGGCGTGGCGATCGGGATGCCGTCACGATCGACGCGCGCCGACAGGCTCGTCGTCGACCTCGCCTCGATCGCACCCTCTTGCGCGGCGGCATGCGATGCGCGGCCGAGCCAAAGGGCGCCCGCGATGATCACGATCCACCGAACGTGTTGCAGCTTCATCCGCCGCCCCCCATCGCGTGAGTGTCAGTGTCGGCTGGCGTGTGCCTTGTCGAGGGCCTCTTGGACCATCTTGTTGTGCTCGGCCGGGTCGGCCCAGCGGCGCTGGCCTGCCTCGGGCAGGAGGTGAAGCGGGTCGAAGTACAGGAAGTACTGACCAGGCTTGACGCTCGGGGCCATGAACACGCTGATGCCCGTCGTGCGGTCGTAGTGCTCGTAGCTGTGCACGCCGCGCTTGCCGCCGCCGCCGGGCGCGTCGACGACGAACGTCGGCGTGTTGAAGCCAGCGGTCGTCCCGCGCACCGACTTCTCGAGCATCGCGCCGGTCTCGACCGTCGTGCGCAGCTCTTCGACGCCCTTCACGAGGTCGTGCACGTACACGTAGTAGGGCTGCACGTTCACGTAGGCGCAGCGCTTCACGAGCGTCTGCATCGCCTCGACGGTGTCGTTGACGCCGCGCTGCAAGACGCTCTGGTTGCGCACGATCACGCCCTCGCTGTGAAGGCGATCGAGCGCGCGCTTGGTGATGCTCGTGATCTCGTTCGGGTGGTTGAAGTGCGTGTGGAGCACGACCTCCTTGGCCATCGTGCGGCCGCGCTTCACCACGCCCACGAGCGCGCCGAACCACTCGTCGTCCGTCAGCAGCTTCTGCGGCATGACCGCGGGGCCCTTCGTCGCGAAGCGCATGCGGCGCACGTTCGGGATGTCGAGCAGGCGGTTGCCGATCTCGCTGATCTGGTCGGCGCGCAGGTTGTACGAGTCGCCACCCGAGATGACGATGTCCTCGAGCTCGGGGCGCGTCGCGATGTAGGCGAACGTGTTCTCCCAGCGGTCCTTGTTGGCCTTGAGCGAGACCTTCTCGAGCTCCTCCTGCTCGACGTCCGGACCGACCGCGTAGCTGCGCGTGCAGAAGCGGCAGTAGACGGGGCAGGTGTCGAGCGCGAGGAAGAGCGCCTTGTCGGGGTAGCGGTGCGTGAGGCCGGGCACCGGCGCGTCGCCCTGCTCGTTCAACGAGTCGAACTTGAGCTTCGGGTGATCCGCGAGGATCGAGCTCGAGAGCGGCACGAACTGACGACGGAGCGGATCCTCGTAGGGGTTCGACCAGTCGATCAGCGCGAGCAGGTACGGCGAGACGCGCACGGCCATCGGCGCGGCCTTGAAGCCAGCCTCGGCGTCCGAGATGAAGCCCGGCGAGACGATGCCCTGGAGCGCGGCGAGCAGCTTGTCGACCTTCGTGATCGACTGCTTCATCTGCCACTTGTGATCGAGGAACTCGGCCTCGCTCACGTTCGCGTACGCGGGGATGCGTCTCCAGAAGTCGCCCTCGAGCAGGTTGCGATGCGACAGCGTCGCCGGGTCGACCGGCGGCCTGACGTTCCTGGTCTCGTTGAGAACGGGCAGCGATTCCATGGGGGATCTCCTGGGGAGGCGGCGAGATAGCACAGCCGTCCGAGGCGCCCAACGGACCGGCCCGCACGACCCAGGTGGTCTATCCTCCGCGTGCGCGGCGGACCTCATGCCCTTCGGCCCCCTCTTCGGAACCAAGCTCCTCACGGCGACCGACGACGCACGGATCGTCGCGGCGATCGCGCGCGCGGAGAAGGGATCGCGCGGTGAGGTGCGTGTGCACCTCGAGCGTCGGTGCCCCAGCGCGGACCCGCTCGATCGTGCGCGGGATCGGTTCGCGCACCTCAACATGCACGCCACCGCCGACGCGACCGGTGTGCTGCTCTACGTGGCGCTCTCGCCGCGCGTGGCCTGCGTGTTCGCGGGGGAGGGCATCCACGGCGCGGCGAACGAGGGCTTCTGGGACGAGGTGGTGGATCGTGTCGGGCGAGGCTTCGCGGAGGGACGCGCGGCCGAGGGCCTCATCGGCGCGATCGACAGCATCGGCGAGCTGCTGCGGCGCGCGGTGCCCGATCACGACGACGCGCGTGGCAACGAGCTGCCCGACGAAGTGAGCACGTCGTGAGCGCGCCCCAGCGCGAGGGCGAGCGTGAGCCCGAGAGCATCCCGCGCGACGACGTCGACGACGTGGTCGGCGTCGCCAGCGAGCTCGCGGAGGCGGAGCTGGCGCGGGTCCGGGTCGAGGACATGAAGGAGATCGCGGCCGAGCTCGCGATCGATCCCAAGCACGTCGAGCCGGCGATCGAGACGCTCGCATCGCGCCGAAGAGAAGAGGCGGAACGCGAGGCGCGCGCGGCCGCGGGCCGACGTGCGTGGGCCGTGCGCGTCAGCGCGGTGATCGGCGCGCTCGTCGCGATCGCTGCGGCGTGCGGGCTCTGGACGCGCTCGACCCTCGCGCCGCAGTGGGTCGAGGTCGAGCGAGCGCGCTCGCAGGTGGAGACGGTGATCGAGCGACGCGCGCGCGTGGAGTCGATCTGGCGCGATCGTGAGCCGAGCCTCGATCGCGACGCGGAGCTCGCGGGCGCGGAGAACCGTGTGGGCATCGAGCGACGCCGCTACGACGAGGCCGCGGCGGCCTACAACGCCGCGGCCTCGGGCCTGCCTCACGCGGCGATGTGCGCGCTCGTCGGCGTGCCTTGTCACGCGCCGCTCGCGTCCGAGATCACGTCCTTCTCCACCGGAGCGCCATGACGCATCGACTCTCCACGCTGCTCGCCTCCGTGATCCTCTTGGTCGTCGGCCTGCTCGCCGCGTCGTCGATCGCGCGCGCACAGCCCGCGATCACGCGGCCGGTGACCGACGAGACGGGCATCGTGTCGCCCGAGGCGATCACCGCGATCGAGGCGCGCCTCACCGCGCACCACGACGCGGGGCACGCACAGATCGCCATCCTCGTCGTGCACACGACCCACGGCGTGCCGATCACCGACTACGCGAACCGCGCGGCCGAGGCGTGGGGAGGCGGCACCCGCGGCGTCGACGACGGAGTGCTCTTCGTGCTCGCGCTCGACGATCACGAGATGCGCATCGAGGTCGGCTATGGCCTCGAGGCCGTGCTCACCGACGCGATCTCGATGCGCATCCTCGACCAGATCGTCCCGCTCCTGCGCGCGCAGCGCGTCGACGCGGCCGCGTGGGTCGTCAGCGACGAGCTGATCGCGCGCACGGGCGGATCGTCCGTGCCGACGCCGCCGTCGTTCGCGGCCGCGCCGATGCCCGAGCCAGGTCACGAACCGGTCGACACCGCGCGCGCGTCCGAGGACGAGCGGGACGAAGTGGACACTCCCGAGCAGCGACGCGCGCGAGACGCGGCGTACGCGGAGCGGCACGCCAGAGACACAGAGCCCTCGAGCCACGGCTTGATGGTGTTCGGGGTGTTCGTGGTGCTGATCGTCGGCTTCGTCGTGTTCTTCGCGCGCGGCTCGAGCGCGTCGTACGGCGGCTCGGGTGCGCACATCGATGGCGGCCAGCTCGTCGTCGTGCTCGTCGCGGTCGTGGTCGTCGGAGCGATGGTTGCGCTCGTCTTCACCCTGTCCCGGTCGGTCCCTTCGTTCTTCCTGATCGCGATGGGCGCCTTCGTGCTCTTCGCGGTGCTCGCCGTGTTCGGTCGTTCCAACGGCGGCTCGGGTGGACGAAGTCGAGGTCGCACGCGCGAGAGTCACCGATCGTCGTCGTCGGGTGGCGGCTCGCGGTCGGGTGGTGGTGGCGGCGGCGGCGGCAAGTCGTACAGCGGTGGCGGAGGCGGCTTCGGCGGAGGCGGCGCGAGCAAGCGCTGGTGAGGATCGAGGCCGACCTGGCGGGTCGGTTTGTTGACACTCCGATCGCGCTCCGACACACCCGCTCGCGATGTCGTCCACTGCCGTGCAGGACCGCCTCCTCTTCGTCGTCTCCCCGCCGCGCAGCGGATCGACGCTCGTGCAGCGCATGATCGGCTCGCACCCGAGCGTGTTCACGCACCCCGAGCCGCACCTCATCACGCCGATGGCTCACCTCGGCTTCTACGAGACCGTCGACAAGGCGCCGTACGACCACATCAACAGCGCCGAGGCGATCCGCCTCTTCGTGTCGAACCTGCCGAAGAAGGAAGACGACTACCTCGACGCGCTGCGCGCCTACGCCGACACGATGTACGGCCGCATGCTCGAGCCGTCCGGCAAGCGCTACTTCATGGACAAGACACCGGCGTACGCGCTGGTGCTGCCGTTCCTCACGAAGCTCTATCCGCGCGCGAAGTACGTCGTGCTCACGCGCCACCCGCTCGCGATCTTCTCGAGCTTCGCGAACAGCTTCTTCGACGGTGACTGGGCGCGCGCGCACGAGTTCAACCCGCTCGTCGAGCGCTACGTGCCCGCGATCGCGACGATGCTGCGCGAGCGACCCGTGCCGCTCTGCCACGTGAAGTACGAAGAGGTCGTCGCGTCGCCCGAGCAGCACCTCGAGCGCGTCTTCGCGTACATGGACGTGGAGAACGAGCCGGAGGCCGTGAACTACGGCGAGCGCTTCAAGGGACAGAAGGGCCCGGGCGATCCGATCACCGTGAGCCAGCACAACCGTCCCGTGACCGACTCGCTCCACAAGTGGGCGGCCGAGCTGCGCTCGGACGAGAAGAAGCGGGCGCTCGCGGAGAAGATGATCGAGCGTCTCGACGACGCCGATCTCGAGCAGTGGGGCTGGCCCCGCGCGCGCGTGTTCGACGCCCTGCGCGAGGCGGGCGGCGTCGAAGCGCCCAAGCCCGTGATCAACGCGTACACGGTGCAGCGCAAGGTCATGCTCGCGCTGAAGAAGGACATCCACGAGCGCCCGCACGGCAAGCTCGTGAAGCGCCTCCGCTACTACTGCGACGTGCTCCTCCGCGAGTAGTCTTGCGTCAGTCGAGCACGTACGGCTGGAGGCGCTTCTTGGCCTCGAGCAGGATCGGGTGGCCGGGCTCCTGCTGGAGCGCCGACTCGATCATGCGGAGCGCGGCCGCGTAGTCGCCGGCCTTCGAGGACTGGAGCGCGCGCGCGTAGAACGCCTTGGCCGTGGGGCTCTGGATGTCTCGCGGCGCCGAGGCCTTCGCGCGCGCGCCGGGCACCATCGACTTGCGACCGGGACGGCTGCCAGCCGACGACTTCTTCGCGCCCGACGTCGACTTCTTCGCGCCGCCCTTCGCGCTCGCGGTGCGCGCGACGGTCTGCGCGTCGGCCGTGAGGCGCAGCTCGCCACGCGCGAGCACCACGTCGTAGGCCTTGCGCTTCATCGGATCGACGAGCGTCTCGAGCGCCTCGCTGCCGCGTCGGTAGATGCGCGTCGCGCGCGCGACCTTCTCGGGGCCGCCGTCGACATGTCGATCGGGATGGAACTTGAGCGCGAACTTCCGGAACGCCGCGCGGATCTGATCGACGCTCGCGCCCTGCTCGACCTCGAGCAACGCGTAGTAGTCGAGTTGATCGAGACGATCAGCGGACATGCGTCACTGCTGGCCTTGGAAGAGGCCCTCTTGGCGCTGGCGCATCGCGTCGATCTCGCCGAGGTCCACGCCGCCGCGCAGCGCGATGCGGATCGCCTGCGCGCGACGCGCGTCCATGTCGGTCGCCTTCACGTCGAGGATGCCGTTCTGATCGATCATGAACGTGATCTCGATGCGCACGTCGCCGCGCTTGGCCTGTCGCAGCGGCCCGATCATCAGCGCGCCGAGCGACTGGTTCTCGCCGAAGCGGTTCGACTCGCCCTGACAGATCTTGAGCTCGACCTCGGTCTGACCATCCTTCGCGGTCGCGAACACGCGAGAGCTCTCGGTCGGGATCGGGGCGTTGCGGTGCACGATCTGCTGGCAGTAGCCGCCCGCGGTCTCGACGCCGAGCGAGAGCGGGGTGACGTCCATCAAGAGCGGCGCAGGGCGATCCGGCATCGCCACGACGGGCTGTCGCGGCGCGAGCTGCTGCTGCGCCGGCTGGGGCGCGGGCTGAGGTCGCGGCGCTTGAGGCGGCGGCGCTTGAGGGCGTGCCGGTGGTGCGAAAGGCGCCGCCTGCTGCTGGCCGAACGCCTGTTGCTGCGGCTGCTGTCCGAAGGCTTGCGGCTGCTGTCCGAAGGCTTGCGGCTGCTGTC
>CAZCVE010000001.1:0-9600 GCA_964502175.1 uncultured Sandaracinaceae bacterium | reverse complement strand
GGCTTGCGGCTGCTGTCCGAAGGCTTGCGGCTGCTGTCCGAAGGCTTGCGGCTGCGCGGCGACGCTCGCGGTCCCCAGCGGCTGTGTGTGCTGAGGCTGGGGCCGTGCAGGCGGTGCGAGCTCGAGCGGCGCGAGCGGCTCCGAGCCTGGGATCGGCAGCGCCTCACCCGAGCCGTGACGGAACGGCTTGGTCGCCTCGCGCGGCTTGCTCGCAGGCCGCACGGGCTCTTGCGCGCTCAGCGCCGCCTCGGCCTCTCGCAGCGTCTGCGCGAGCTCGGGGTCGACGTCGTCGATGCGGAACGCCGCGGAGGGGAGATCGAGCGGTCCGTCCGCGCGCGCGGCGGGCACCGGGGCGGGGGGCGGCGCAGCGCGATCCCCGAACGCGCCCGCGGAGTCGAGGTTGCCCATCAGCGTGGGCTGCCGCTTCTTGCGCTCGCGATCGGGCGGCGGCTTCGGCGGCTCCGACACCTTGGTCGGCGCGTCGTCGAGAGGGTCGGAGATCGTCTTGCTGCCGAGGACGCCGACGGATCGGATCACGGCGACGGGCGCCGACGGCGGCTCGGCCCTCGGCTCGCTCCGCGGCGCGGTGAGCGCGACGTTGGCGGTCGTCTCTTCCGGAGGCGCCTGCGGATCACCGCGCCCCGTGAGCACCTTGAGCGGCGTCGCGTCGGGCCGCGCGTTCGACGTCGGCGAGTGTCCCGCGCCGGGCTGCGTGCCCGCGCGACCGGGGCGCTTCTCGAGCTCCGAGGCCTCGCGCGCACGATCCTCGGCCTCGCGCGCGAGGAGCTTCTGGATGTCGGGGCGGGCCCCCACCTGCGTGGGCTCGTCGCCCAGCTCGAAGTCGCTGCCGAGCTTGGCGGACGCGACGGGCATCGGCGGTGGTGGTGCCGGCGGTGACGTCTGCGGACGCACGGCGGGCATGCCCGTCTGGCTCGGCTTCTTGTTCGGCTCGAGGCCCTGAGCCGCGCGCGCGAGCGGTGACATGGCCGTGGGCGCCTTGATGCCGGGCGACGTCGGCGGCCGCGCGAGCGGAGGCAGACCCTGCACCTCGCCGTCATCGACCACGCGCGCCATGCGGTCGTCGCGATCGTCGGGCGCGAACGCGGGCTGACGCGGGATGCGCTCTTCCTTGATCGACGCGATCTGCCGCGTGACCTTCTTCAGCGCGACGCGCGCGAGCGCCTTGCCCTTATCCGTCGCGGCCTTCTCGCCGGCGATGGTGAAGCCGTGGATCGCCGCGCCCTGCGCGACGACGAGGTCCGGGTCGATGTCGATGCGCGCGGGTCGCTGGAAGAACTCGTCGACCATCGCGCGCACCATCGGGATGCGCGTGGAGCCGCCGACGAGCACGACCGAGTCGACCTCCTTGGGGCGTCGACCGGCGGCGCGCAGCGCGTCGTTCACCACGTCGAACGTGCGCGCGATCAGCGGCGTGACGAGCGCCTCGAGCTCGGCGCGCGTGACGTGGAACGTGTAGTCGACCGTCTTGCCGGAGCCGTCGCTGAAGAGCTCCTCGAGCGTGACGTCCACTTCCTTCACGGACGAGAGCTGGCACTTCGCCCACTCGGCCGCGGCGCGCATGCGCTCGAAGGCCTGCGCGTCGACGCGCGCGTCGAAGCGGTGCTGACGAAGGCACGCGTCGGCCATCTTCTCGGCGATGAGGAGATCGATGTCGTCGCCACCGAGGAACGTGTCGCCCGCGGTCGAGACGACCTCGAAGACGTCCTTGTCGAGATCGAGCAGCGTGATGTCGAAGGTGCCGCCGCCGAGATCGTAGACCGCGACCTTCTCGGCCTTCTCCTTCGTGAGCCCGTACGCGAGCGTCGCGGCCGTGGGCTCGTTCAGGATGCGCAGCACGTCGAGGCCCGCGACCTTGCCGGCTGCCTGCGTCGCGGAGCGCTGCAGCTCGTTGAAGTTCGCAGGCACTGTGACGACGGCGCGACCACACGGCTCGCCGAGCGAGTCTTCGGCCACGCGTCGCAGGTGACGCAGCACCATGGCGCTGATCTCGGGCAGCGCGAACGTCCCGCGGCGCACGCGCACTTGCACACCGCCCACCTTCGTCGGCTCGAGGTCGAACGCGAAGCGCTCCTTCGCGCGCTGCACCTCGGAGCTCGAGTACGGGCGTCCGATCAGGCGCTTGGTCGAGTAGACCGTGTTCTTCGCGTCGACGAGGCGGCGCTCGCGCGCCTCGTGCCCGACGAGGATCGACGCGTCCGGATGGAACGACACGACGGACGGAATGAGACGGCGTCCCTCCGAGTCGGGCAGCACGCGCGCTTCGCGCCCGTTGGCGATGGCGACGACCGAGTTGGTCGTGCCGAGGTCGATCCCGAGTACTTTGCCGCTCATTCGTTCAGGCCTGCCCGTCGAGGGCACGCGAGGATACATCCGGGCCGTCCCCGCCTGCCAGATCGCGCGTCACCCGCCCCCCGAGGTACGTCAGCCGAGGTGCGTCAGTCCGGATCGCAGACGCCATCACACGTCTGGACGATGCTGCCGTCGGGGTGCCAGAAGCCGTCCATCATGCGGTGGCCGGCGGCCGAGCGACGCACGCCTTCGTGCGCCGGGTTGTCGTCGATCGGGTCACGGGTGCCGATCGGCAGCGCGGGTGTTCCGGGGATCGCGAAGATCGCCAGCGCGTCGAGCACCTCGACCTTGCCGTCCGAGCCCGACGTCGTGTCGAGGCCGAACGGCATGTAGGGCGACGGCACGAGGACCGGCACGTCGCCGATCGTTCGGGCCGCGATGTCCGCGGTGATGTTCGCGACCTGCGCGTCGTCCTGGCCGATCATCATCAGCACGTGGTGCCCCGGCGTGACGCCGCCCGGGCAGTACGTCTCCCCAAGCGAGCACGGGAGCGTGTTGCCCTCGTGGATGAACGCCGCGTACGTCGAGGGCTCGCCGAAGTCCCACTGCGACTGGCCCATCGTCATGAGCACCGCACGATCGACCTGCTGACGGTAGCTGTTGCCCATGATCGCGCCGTACGTCTGCCAGTTGGTGGAGCGCGGGATCATCGTCGAGTAGCTCATGCCGCCCACGCCGCTCACGAAGCGGACGATGTCGGTCGAGATGCCCGCGAGCGCGAGGCCCATGATCCCGCCCTGGCTGTTTCCGTAGTAGTAGCGCTCGTCCGGATCGTACGAGAGCACCGGATCACCGCCGGCCGTGGGCGTGATGTGGAGCGGCTGCGGCACGTCGGTCGTGCCCACGATCTCGCAGCGCGAGATGCCTGCGTTGATGAACGAGTGCGTGAGGATCAGGAAGTTGAGGAGGCCCTGCTGGAGGCGCTCGGGCGTCGCGACGAAGGTGCTGAACTCGCTGAGCGAGCGCGTGACGCGCACGACGTCGTCCGCCGACATGCCCCACCAGTCGACCGCGATGCCGACCATCTCGAGCTCTTCGATCGTGTCGCGGAACCAGCCGCTCTCCGTCTCGTCGCGGTGACCGAAGAGGCCGTGGCCGTAGGTGAGCAGGCGCGCGGGCTCGCCGCCGGCCTGGATGCGCGCGGCGACGCTCGCGGGGATCGTCGCGATGAACGGCACCTCGGCGAATGGGATCTCGTCGTTCTGGGTGGGTCGGCCCATCGCGTCGCGATGGATGCGCGACTGATCGACGCTCTCCAGCGTCGAGCCGCCGGGCTCGACGCCGTTGACGAAGAGCGGCACGCGCACCGTGCCGTAGAGACGGCGGTACACGTTGGTGTCGGGCGTCTCTTGGATCGACTCGACGGTGATGCGGCAGTTGCCGGCCGTGTCGTTCTGCCGGATCGCCTCGTCGCGGATCGTGATCATGTCCGTGTAGAGGCTCTCGTCGCTCGCGGTGTTGAAGTCCCACGCCTCGATGAGGCTCGCGCGCGTCACGCCCGCGCCCTCGAGGATCGTGAAGACCTCTTCGAAGTGCGCGCGACGTCCCTCGAGGTCTTCGGCCTCCGGCAGCGGAGTCTCGTCGCGGAGCGCGCGGAAGAAGTCCGACGGCTCGACGGGCGCGCCGGCGGTCGTCTCGAGGCCACGGATGGCGACGACGTAGCGCGTGTTCGGACGCAGGCGCGTCGCGGGCCGGATGTAGAACGGAACGAAGTCCGGATCGACGTCGCCCCACGTGTCGATCTCGGCGAAGTGCGCGATTCGGGTGGCCGTGCCGCCGTCGTCGATCTCGAGGATCACCGTGCGCGCGTCCATGTCGAGCGAGTCCTCGATGTGCCGCTCGTCGGCGAGCAGCGTGAGATCGAGGGCCTCGTCGAACACCGTGACGATCGACGTCGCGGGGCTGAAGCCGTCCATCACGTTCCACTGCGCGGGATCAGCGCGGATCGTCCGGCGGTTCGGTGGGATCGCGGCCTGCGGGATCTGGAGTCGATGCCCGGTGCGCGTGTTCGGATCGTCGACGAGGTAGCGGTTCGACGGCCACGGCGCGAGGCAGTGGAGGCTGTTGATGTTCTCGCACTCCGCGGGGAACGGGTCGGGCACGAACGCATCCGGCGCGCGGAACGCATCGCTCCCGCCGTCGTCCATGGGTGTGATGGCGGCGTCGGGCATCACCTCGGGACCGGGGCAGCCGGCCAACACGGAGGCACCGAGCGAAGAAGCGAGACCGAGGACCATCGAAGCGCGGAGGTACGGCGAGGACATCGCCGCCAGCATAACGGATCGCTGGGAACCCGTGCGCGCGTGTACGATCCGCCGACGGAGGCCGAATGCGCGAATGGGTGGAAACCGTACTGAACTTCGTCACGGAGCTCGCCGAGGTTCTCGTCTGGCCCGTGGTGGCTGCATGCGTCGCGCTCATGTTCAGCGACGAACTGCGAGGGCTACTGCAACGAATTGGAACGCTCAAGTTCGGCGACGCAGCACTCGAGTTTCAGCCGGCCGTCATTGGTGTGACACGCGCTGCGAGTGCGAGACATCCCAACAGGTTCTTGACGCTCGATGAGATCAATGAGGTGGCGACCAGGTACATCGACGCAAAGGCAAAACCCGACCCGGCGATGGAAGCCCTGCTGGTGTTCGAAACCTTGAGGCAACACACCTGGCTCGTGGTGACGCTGAACCACATCGTATGCGTTCTGGACGACGAAGAGGGACGCCGCGCCGGACAACTCTGCAGGTGGAAACTCGGGCCGACAGAGCGACGAGACGTGAGTGTTCAGCCGCACGTGAGGGAGTTCACGGTCGGTCTCCACACCAAATGGCTGTACTCCCCGGCCCGCTTTTCGAGTGGCGAACTCCTCAAGGTTCGGATCGAGGAACTGATGGGCCGGATGAAAGTTCCGTCTCCAGCCGATACACGTGGAAAATCCGGGTAGTGAACGTCCCATCAAGAAGCGGTTCCGAGAGTGGAACCGGACGCTGAACCGAGTGGGCGGACCCGGGATCGAACCGAGGACCAGCGCCGTGTAAAGACGCAGCTCTGCCGCTGAGCTATCCGCCCTGTCACAGCAGCGCCTAGCGGCGCTGCGCGTCGGGGGACCTCCGGCACCCCATACCCCCCGCTCGTCCTTCGTCGCTTCGCTCCTCCATCCTCGCTGCCTCCAGGGGGAGCTTCGCTCCCCCGCCGGCAGGGCGCCCCGACGAACGAAGAGCGGAACCCATCACTGCTGCGCGCCTGGCGCGGGGACGCTGGTGGGCGGGACGCTCGCGTCGTCGTGATCGGCGGCGTGGTCGATGACCTTGCCGTGGAGCACTTCCATCGCGGGCAGGCGCTTGCCGAACACGCTCTCCGGATCGGAGAGCACGAGCGCCTCGCGGAGGACCTCGTCCATGTGCTCGACGAGGACGACGCGCGTGGTCTGGAGCACGCGCTTCGGGATCTCGCGGAGATCCTTTCGGTTCTCCTTCGGCACGAGGATCGTGGTGATGCCCGCACGATGCGCGGCGAGCATCTTCTCCTTGAGGCCGCCGATCGGCATCACGCGGCCGCGCAGCGTGATCTCGCCCGTCATCGCCACGGTGCGGCGCACGGGGATCTTCATCAGCGCGCTCGCGATCGAGGTCGCGATCGTCACGCCGGCGCTCGGGCCGTCCTTCGGCACGAACTCGGGGAAGTGCACGTGCACGTCGAACTTCGAGTGGAACTCCTCCTCGAGGCCGAGCATCGCCTGGCGCGAGCGGATGTAGCTCATCGCCGCCTGTGCCGACTCCTGCATGCCCTTCTCGAGCAGGCCGGTGATCACGAGCTTGCCCTTGCCGGGCACCACCGAGACCTCGCACTCGAGCAGCGTGCCGCCGTACTGCGTGTACGCGAGGCCGTTGGTGAGTCCGATCTCGTCGTGATCGCTCGTCTTGGTCGAGTGGTACTTCGGGATGCCGAGGTACTGCGGGACGTTCTTCGCGGCGACGCGGTACTGACGGTTCGAGATGGCCTCGCCCGACTCCGCGGTGGTGCCGTCGGCCTTGCTGTCGAGCAGCACCTGTCGCGCGATCTTGCGACAGATGGATCCGATCTCGCGCTCGAGGTTTCGGACGCCGCTCTCCTTCGTGTAGTGATGGATGACCGTGCGGATCGCGTTCTCGGTCATGTCGAGATCGATCTTGCCGAGGCCCGCCTCTTCGCGCTGACGCGGCACCAGGTAGCGCACCGCGATGTTGAGCTTCTCGAACTCCGTGTAGCCGCTGAGCTCGATGATCTCCATGCGGTCGCGGAGCGGCGCGGGGATGCCGCCGAGCGAGTTCGCCGTGGTGATGAACATCACGTCGGAGAGGTCGTAGTCGAGGTCGAGGTAGTGATCGTTGAACTGCTTGTTCTGCTCGGGATCGAGCACCTCGAGCAGCGCCGCCGCGGGGTCGCCGCGGAAGTCGCTCGACATCTTGTCGATCTCGTCGAGGAGGAACACGGGGTTGTTCGCGCCCGCCTTGCGGAGGGACTGCACGATGCGGCCCGGCAGCGCGCCGATGTACGTGCGGCGGTGGCCGCGGATCTCGGCCTCGTCGCGCACGCCGCCGAGCGAGAGGCGCACGAACTTGCGGCCCGTCGAGCGCGCGATGGAGCGCGCGAGCGAGGTCTTGCCGACGCCGGGGGGACCGACGAGGCAGAGCACGGGGCCCTTGAGCTTGCGTACGAGCGCCTGCACCGCGAGGTACTCGAGGACGCGCTCCTTGATCTTCTTCAGGCCGTAGTGGTCCTCGTCGAGGATCGTCTCCGCCTGCTGGATGTCGTAGTTCTCCTCGGTCTTCTCGTCCCAAGGCAGCGCGAGCACCCAGTCGATGTAGTTGCGCACGACGGTCGCCTCGGCGCTCATCGGCTGCATCATCTTGAGCTTGCGGAGCTCCTTCTTGATCTTGTCGAGGGCCTCCACGGTCATCGACTTCTTCGCGAGCTTCTCTTCGAGCTCCTGGATCTCGTTCTTGAACTCGTCCCGCTCACCCAGCTCCTTCTGGATCGCGGACATCTGCTCGCTCAGGTAGTACTCCTTCTGCGTCTTCTCCATCTGCTTCTTGACGCGCGATCGGATCTTCTTCTCGACGTTGAGGATCTCGATCTCCGCGTTCATCAGCTCGAAGAGACGCTCGAGGCGCTTCTTCACGTCGAAGGTCTCGAGGACCTCCTGACGGTCCTGCAGCTTCATGGCCGTGAGGTGCACGGCCACGGTGTCGGCGAGGCGTGAGGGATCGTCGATCCCCTGCACCTGCACGATCACCTCGGGGGCCACGCGCTTGTTGAGCTTCGCGTAGCCGTCGAACGTCGACTGCACCGAGCGCGCGATGGCCTCGAGCTCCGCGCTCCCTCCGCCCTTCGCGTCCTTGGCGTCGCCGGCCCGCGAATCCGGCCCCCTCGAATCCGACGGGAGGATGTCGGCGATGGCCTCGTGCTCGACGAGGAACATGTCGTCGCTCGGCACGAAGCGCTTGATGCGCGCGCGCCGCTTGCCTTCGACGAGCACCTTCACGGTGCCGTCGGGCAGGCGCAGGAGGCGCACGATCGTCCCGATGGTGCCGATCGTGTAGATGTCCTCCGGGCTCGGGTCGTTCGTCTTGGCGGTCTTCTGCGCGGCGAGGAGGATCTCCTTGTCGTCCGCCATCGCCTCTTCGAGCGCCCGCACCGACTTCTCACGCCCCACGAACAGTGGGACGACCATGTAGGGAAACACGATGATGTCGCGGAGCGGCAAGAGCGGCATCGGCCGCGTCTTGGGCGCGGCCGGTGTCTTCTTGTCCCCGTCGTCCGATCGATTGAAGAACATCAGCCCGTCCCGGTCTCCTTCTCGAACACGAGAAGGGGCTTCTCCCCACGCAGGATCACGTCTTCGTTGACGTGCACTTCCTTCACGCCGCCGCGCGAGGGGATCTCGTACATGATCTCGAGCATCGCGTTCTCGAGGATGGCGCGGAGACCGCGCGCACCCGCGTGACGCTTGAGCGCTTCTTTGGCGACCGCGACGAGCGCGCCGCGCGTGAACTTCATGCGCACGCCGTCGAGGTCGAGGAGCTTCTGGTACTGCTTCACGAGCGCGTTCTTCGGCTGCGTGAGGATGTCGATGAGCGCTTCCTCGTTGAGCTCGTGGAGCGTCGCGACGACGGGCAAGCGGCCGATGAACTCGGGGATGAGGCCCGCGCGGATCAGATCCTCGGGCTGCACCTGCTCGAGCACCTGACCGAGCTTGCGCTCCTTCTTGCTCGGCACCTCGGCGCCGAAGCCGAGCGTCTTCTCGCCGACGCGTCGCTCGATCACCTGCTCGAGGCCGACGAACGCGCCGCCGCAGATGAAGAGGATGTTCGACGTGTCGACCTGCAGGAACTCCTGCTGCGGGTGCTTGCGGCCGCCCTTGGGCGGCACGTTCGCGACCGTGCCTTCGATGATCTTGAGGAGCGCCTGCTGCACGCCCTCGCCGCTCACGTCGCGCGTGATCGAGGGGTTGTCGCCCTTGCGCGCGATCTTGTCGATCTCGTCGATGTAGACGATGCCGCGCTGCGCGCGCTCGACGTCGTGATCGGCGTTCTGGAGCAGCTGGACGATGATGTTCTCGACGTCCTCGCCGACGTAGCCGGCCTCGGTGAGCGTCGTCGCGTCGGCGATCGCGAAGGGCACGTTGAGCACGCGCGCGAGCGTCTGCGCGAGGAGCGTCTTGCCCGTGCCCGTGGGCCCGATGAGCAAGATGTTCGACTTCTGAAGCTCGACGTCGTCGTGACCCGTGCGCGGCGTCTCGATGCGCTTGTAGTGGTTGTGCACCGCGACGGAGAGGACCTTCTTCGCGCGGTCCTGCCCGATCACGTACTCGTCGAGGACTGCCTTGATCTCCGAGGGCTTCGGGAGCGGCGCGCCCTGCGGGAAGGCGTCGTCGCGATCGACCTCCTCCGCGATGATGTCGTTGCAGAGCGCGATGCACTCGTCGCAGATGTAGACCGTGGGGCCCGCGATGAGCTTCTTCACTTCCTTCTGGGACTTGCCGCAGAAAGAGCACTGAAGGTTCCCGTGCCCATCGTCGCGACGTCTATCGGGGGGCGGCATCGATCTCGAGCTCCTCTGCGCGGAAGAGGCGGGCGTCCACGCGGCGAAAGAGAATAGGGCCGGGCGTTTCGCCGGGCAAACCGCATGGGGCGCCTCGCGGCGGGGGAGTGAAGCTCCCCCTGGAGCGGGAGTCGAGGAAGGAGTCTTCGACGA